>DGQE01000032.1 GCA_002389645.1 Flavobacteriales bacterium UBA4422 | reverse complement strand
ATATCAAAGGCACCTTCTAAACGGTCACTTAAACTTTCAAACATGTGCTTAAACGTTTGGTATATTTTCTAAAGTCGCTAAAAAGAACTTCCAGCTCTTCTGAACTGAACTGATCTGGCATTTTTCATCGGGCGAATGTGCTCCACGAATATTTGGGCCGAATGAAATCAGTTCCATTTCAGGATAGTTGGTTCCTAAAATTCCACATTCTAGTCCAGCATGACATGCTTGAATCTTCGGTTCGGCTTTGAAAAGATCGCGGTACAACCCGCTCATGGTGGTAAGAATATTGCTTTTAGGATTCGGTGCCCAACCCGGGTAATCACCGCTTAAATCAACAGCACATCCTACAGTTTCAAAAATCCGCTGAATACCACGTGCTAGATCCATCTTCTCGGTCTCAACCGCACTTCGCGTAAGACACATGACGGTAAAATCACCGTCCTTTAAAGCTACTCGAGCGAGGTTATTTGACGTCTGAACTAAGCCAGCAATATCTGGAGACATGCGATAAATCCCGTTTGGACAGGCATAAATTGCACTAATGATTGATTGGCTTGCTGCCATAGAAAGCGCCGCATCTGGACGGTCTATGGATTCGCAACTGATCTCAATATCTGAATCAGTGGTTGCGTGTTCATCTATAAATTCTTCTCCAACACTTGTAATTACCTCTTCGAAAGATTCTTCACTACCGTTCCATAGAACGTGAGCAACACTCTCTCTTGGAATAGCATTGCGTAGACTTCCTCCATCTAAGGCGACCAATTGGACCCCATCGCCCAAACGATCAAGCAAACGGTTCATCAGTTTATTTGCATTACCCAAACCTTTATGAATATCCATACCACTGTGACCACCATTCAATCCCTTGATGGTAACCTCGTAAGCTAGGGCATCATTTTGTACAGGTTCCATGTCAAAAGAATTGGAAGCGGTCACATCAATACCGCCTGCACAACCAATGGTCAATTCGTCATCATCCTCTGTATCGATATTCAAAAGAATCTTGCCATTTAGCATTCCTCCATTGAGTTCCAGAGCTCCAGTCATTCCTGTTTCTTCGTCAATAGTAAAAAGAGCGTCAATAGCGGGATGTGCGATGGTGTCTGATGACAATACAGCCATTATGAAGGCCACACCCATACCGTTATCTGATCCAAGGGTAGTACCTTGCGCCTTTACCCAATCTCCTTCTACCAACATCTTAATTCCTTCCGTATCAAAGTCAAAAGTTGTGTCATTATTCTTTTGGTGAACCATGTCAAGATGTGCCTGTAAGACCACAGGAGTTTTGTCTTCCATTCCAGTAGACGCTGGTTTACGAATGAATACGTTACCAATATGGTCTACCTCAGTGGGTAGGTTCAGTTTGTGGCCGAAATCGACCATGAATTGGATCACACGCTCTTCCTTTTTAGATGGACGCGGAACTGCATTTAAATCTGCAAAGTGATTCCAAACGTTATTTGGCGCTAAGGCTCTTACTTCATTATTCATCTTACATTCTATTTGGCACTTGGATACCCAAGCAATTCATCGAAGCCTTGATTACTTCGCCTACTTTCTTACTCAACAACAAACGGAAGACAATGCTTTGTTCAGTTTCCGCTTTCAAAATGCTGTTGTTTTGATAAAATCCATTGTATTTCTTAACCAATTCATAGGTATAGTTGGCTAAAACTGCCGGAGAAAAGTTTCTAGCCCCTTGGTCAACTACATCTGGAAATTGTAGCAGCGCTTTAATAACTAACGTTTCATCCTCATTCGGTGTCAAAGCTGTCCAATCCAATACTTCTCCTTGTGGCGCCTTGCGCTGCAGACTTTGGATGCGTGCATATGCGTATTGAATAAAGGGGCCTGTATGTCCGTTAAAATCAATGCTTTCCGCTGGATTGAATAACATTCGCTTTTTAGGGTCGACTTTTAAAATAAAGTATTTTAATGCGCCCAAGCCTAGTGTAGTAAAGAGTTCTTGTTGTTCCGCCTTCTCAAGACCGTCTAATTTGCCGAGCTCTTTTGAAATACTTTCAGCATCTGCGATCATTCCATCTATCAAATCATCCGCATCTACTACCGTACCTTCCCTACTTTTCATTTTACCTGAAGGAAGATCGACCATTCCATAGCTTAAATGATGCAGTTGATCCGCCCATGAATAGCCCAATTTCGACAGTATCAAAAAGAGCACTTTAAAGTGGTAATCCTGCTCATTTCCAACGACATAGGTCATTCCCTTCGCCTCAAAATCCTTGAAACGTTGAATGGCCGTACCGATGTCCTGCGTCATGTAAACGCTAGTACCATCACTTCGAAGGACCAATTTGTGATCTAAACCATCACTCTCAAGATCAATCCAAACAGAGCCGTCTTCTTTCTTATGGAAAATACCCGATTTCAGCCCCTTAGCGACATCGTCTTTACCAAGAACATACGTTTGGCTTTCGTAATAATTCTTATCAAAATCTACTCCCAATTTGGTGTACGTAGTATTAAAGCCACTGTACACCCACTCGTTCATCGTTTTCCAGAGCGTTACTACATCGGCATCACCTTGCTCCCATTTCAAAAGCATCTCTTGCGCTTTCAATAGTGATGGTGCTTGTTTTTTAGCTTCCTCTTCCGTTTTGCCTCGGGCAATTAATACTTTTATCTCGTCTTTATAAACCTGGTCAAATTTGACATAGTACTTACCCACTAAATGATCCCCTTTTAATCCTGAGGAATCTGGTGTTTCGCCATTTCCATATTCTTGCCAAGCCAGCATAGACTTGCATATATGAATGCCTCGGTCATTTATAATCTGAACCTTAGTTACGTCAACGCCATTGGCCTTTAAAATCTCAGCAACCGAATAGCCAAGAAGATTATTACGTATATGCCCCAGGTGCAAAGGTTTGTTCGTGTTTGGCGAGCTGTATTCTACAATATAGGATCCTTTTGATCCCGGCGCTGGAAGACCAAAGTGAGGGTCTGAAGCGAAAGTTTTGAATTGGTCTACATACACCCCGCGATCTAAACTTAAGTTTAAGAACCCTTTTACTACGTTGTAACCAGCCACAGCAGACATTTCTAACAGCTTCACCCCCAATTCTTCTGCTACTTCTTCAGGTTTCTTTTTAGCCGCACGAACGAATGGGAAAACTACCAGAGTAACATCACCATCGAATTCTTTTCGCGTTTCTTGAAGCTCCGGCTGTACCTGAACACCATAGAGCTCATTGAGCGCTTTACTTATGTTTTGTTCTAAACTCATTTATGCCGTTTTTGTCAAATATATTTCAGCCAACATGCAACGTGCACTGCCTCCACCAAGCGTTTCAATGGTATGCAAATCGCTGTGAAGGATGGTGTGGTATTGCTGTATAAAGTCAATTTGTTCTGCAGTTAGTGAGCTGTAAGCACTTGAACTCATCACTAAAATTAGTTGGTTCGCAGTTCCTTTGACAAGCAGCATGTTTCCGGCAAAATTACTTTTTTGTGCCACGCTTATTTCTAGAACCTGTTTTCCGCTATTACGTATGGCAGTCTCTACTCCAGCCCGCTCAATTGAATCATGAATAGTATCCAAACAAACCAATACATATTTGTCCGTTACGCACATCATCACATTCGTATGATAAATCTTCCCTATACCATCCGGAGTATTTTGATATGCAGTAAAAACAACGGGTGTGTAGTCAAAATCCGTACAAAATATTCGGAATAATCCTTCATCTGCGCGCTGCGACTTCGCTAAGTAGGCAATTTTAGCATCGTGATCCAGCACCATAGAACCGGTACCTTCTAAGAAAATATCTTCGCTCTCCGATGATGTATAATCTACAGTCGAGCCAATTTTATAGCCCCGACGTTTCAGTTCATCAAAAATATCAGGTCTCCGCTCCAGTCTTCTGTTTTCTGCTTTCATTGGGTACAAGGCAATGCGCCCATCCTCGTGCATACTGATCCAATTGTTTGGAAAGATACTGTCGGGTGTATGCGGTTTTAGCGTGTCTTCTAAAACTTCGACCAAAACACCTTGAGCCCGTAAATTTTTGACGAATCCATCGAATTCCTCACCAGCCAATTTTTGAGCATTTTGTTCGCTTGTCCCCTTCTTTTGATAGAAGTTGTCTACGGCCGTTTGTTCATTCAGAGTGAACGCAACGGGTCGTACCATCATCAATGTGTTCGTCGCATTTTTAGTCATTACACGCGCTTTATAGGCATGGTTGTACAACGCAGTAAACCACCCATTTTTACTATTTCATCGTACACGATACTGTGTACATTTAATCCTCGTTCCTTTAGCCAGTGTTGCATGGCCTGGCATTTTGCCGAAACAATAATATCCTTTGGACTAAAACTAAATACATTAGTCGCAAGTGAGTAGGCCTCTTCGGGCGAACAACAGTAGACGTTCGTTGCCCCATACCGCTCAATTAACCACTGCACATCCGATTCGTTTTTAAACAAATGCGGTGCGATAAGCGCTCCACCGCCAATAGGCTGAAAGGCACAATCTAGATGCAAGGACCCCTTCAGAGGATCATGATCGTCCTTGTGCAGCTCAAACCCTTTGAATTCTTTGGCAGGAAATTCATCCGCCAAATAATCCATTCCCCTCATATTAGTCCGTGCCGTTTTATAGCGGTCAAACGTTTCATCATTGCTTACTCCTAGAAATACATGGTCATTATCAACAATGACATCTCCTCCCTCTGCAAAGCAATCTTTAGGCATCATGATAATATTACACGACGGAATGGCTTCTTCAATTTCAGCCATCGCGTCGCACTCTTTTGCGCGGTCAGCGATGACGTTTGGGATAATGTATTGATCTTCGATTACAAAGGCAATATCTCTTGAAAACACTTGATTTAATGAATGAATCAATGAGGGATGCAAGACTTTTACACCATTTTCTTCTAAAATAGCAATCAAACGCTCAAGTTGCGAACTACATGCTTCTTCTTTTGGAAACACACCTAACTTAACAGACTCATAACTGCGTGCATCATAGCATTCCTCCAATTCTGGCATTCCACCCATTTGAGCGGCTAAACCAACAACTACAGTGTCTAAGCGCCCATATTCGTTTTGAATTTCTGGTAGAATTTGCATGAAAAACTGTTTGAAAGGCGAAAATAAGGCTTTAATGTGTTGATAACGCTATTGAAAGGCCCGAGTTTACTAACCACTACAAGCTTATTTTTGAATACACAACACACCGACACCCATGGCAAAAAATTCCACTAAAAAAGCACGAAAAGAAC
>DGQE01000017.1 GCA_002389645.1 Flavobacteriales bacterium UBA4422 | reverse complement strand
GTGGCCAGTGAGTTGTGTGATCCGCGTGCCAATTGGCGCTTATGGAAGCGGAGGTCCTTATCACAGTTCTTCTATAGAAAGTATTCTCTCTAACATCCGCGGAATTAAGGTGGCTTACCCGAGCACAGGAGCAGATTTAAAAGGATTGCTTAAAGCAGCTTACTACGATCCAAATCCTTGTGTTTTGCTAGAGCACAAAGGATTGTATTGGTCAAAAATAAAAGGAACAGAGGGAGCGAAGACAACGGAGCCAAGCGAAGATTATGTGGTTCCATTTGGTAAAGCGCGCATCGTTCAAGAGGCTGATCAAGACAGAATTGATAAAGGCGAAAGTTGTGTGGTTATTACCTATGGTCGTGGAGTGTATTGGAGTGAATCTGCTGCCAAGCATTTCCCAGGTCAGGTAGAGATTTTGGATTTACGATCAATTCAGCCTGTGGATTCCGATGCAATTTTTGGGGCGACTAAGAAACACAACAAGGTAATTGTGGTGACCGAAGAACCAAGAGGAAGTTCATTTGCGCAAGGCATTGCCGGTAGAGTAGTAGATGATTGCTTTGAAAGCTTAGATGCGCCTGTTATTGTTGTCGGGGCAAAAGACACACCAGCGATTCCATTGAACGAGATTTTAGAGAAAGCTTATTTACCTGATGAAGAGCAGGTGAGAACTGCGATTGAAAGAGTGTTGCAATTCTAAGAATCAAGAGAATTAATAAAAAGCTTGTTCTCTTCCTCCGTCCCAGTGCTAATACGCACACAATGTGGCAATCCGAAAGCTTTTAGATGACGGATAAATACTCCTTTGTTGAGCATGTCATCCGTGAATTGCTTGGCTTTTTCTTCGGTCTTTAAATCTACCATCACAAAATTGCCATAAGAAGGAATGTAGTCTAACTCTGCTTCGTGCAGCGCTAAATAGAACTCAGTAAGCGCTTTTTTGTTGAGCTCAAGTGCAGTCTTTATATGTTCTTGGTCTTCAAAAGCCGCCAAAGCAGCAGCTTGGGCAATATTAGAAGGTGCAAACGTCATTTTCACCTTAGCCATGGCTTCAATCAAAGGCGCGGGTCCAAGTGCAAATCCAATGCGCATTCCAGCAATACCGTATGCTTTACTGAATGTCCTTAATGTAATGACGTTGGGTTGTCTCAGCTCAAAGCTGTCAGGATAATCATCAGATAGGGAATGGGCATAAGAGTAGTATGCTTCATCAATAATGATCAAAACATCCTTTGGAACCAACTGAATCATTTCATCCAACTCATCATTTGTAATAATGGTGCCGGTTGGATTGTTTGGGTTAGCGATATAAATTGCTTTTGTTTCAGGATTGATGGATTCTACAATACGCTTCACATCGAATCGATAACCTCTTCCTAAAGGAAGTTTTCTCAATTTTTTATTGTTGGCCTTCGCCCAAATATACAAGGCTACAAATGTGCCTTCGCATGTTAAAAGTTCGTCATCAACGTTAAGGAATGACCTGAAAATATTGTCGAGTAAAGATTCTGACCCGTTATCTACAACTACATTCTCAATGCCACAATCATGCGCTTTAGCGATGCTTTTCCGAAGTGCTACGGAGATGGGATCTGGATAAACCTTTAGATTTTTTGCTTCCTTTTCTATGGCTTCGATCACCTTAGGAGAAGGCCCTAGATTATTCTCGTTATTCCAAAGAATTGCCCACTCTTTTAGTTGAAGGTCAGCAATAATTTCAGCAATAGGTTTCCCAGGCGTGTAGGAATTTAGATCTTGTATGTGTTGTGGAATGTGCACCATGCTTGAACTCCACCATTCTAAACCAGAATGGTGCGAAGTCTAAAAGTACACTTTAGGGCTTACCCTAAAAGTAGAACTAAGAAAATGACGATCAATAGACTTGAAGCGTAGACGATTCCAAATCCACCCATTGTTTCGTCAAAAACAATGTTTAAGAATCCTTTTGGCTTGTCGTTATGCGTATCGTGTGACATTGTCTAAAATTTTAGCGAAAATAAGCGATTCAATTTATTTCTACGTCTTAAATTGAATATCGTTCTATCGAGCTTATATTCGTCACACCTAACTTGCTTTACATGAGAACATTATTATTCCTATTAGCCTTTGTTTGTGCTATAAATATTCAAGCACAACAGTATTCTAAACTTAAAGTATACCTAAATCCGATTGCTGAAAACCTTATGCAAGAAAGAGGTTTAGAATTGGATCACGGTATCGTGAAAAAGGGAGTTTTCCTGATCAATGACTTTGATGCTGAAACCATTGCGTGGATGGATGAGTCTGGCATTCAGTATGATGTTTTAATAGAGGATGTAAAACATTTCTATACCACTAGAAAAGATAATTCTAATTCAAGAGGAAATAGAGATGCTTGTTTCACCACACAAAACGATACCATAGACATTCCTGAAAACTTCCAATTGGGAAGCATGGGTGGTTTTTATACCTATCAAGAGTTTTTGCAAAATTTAGATTCGATGCATTCATTGTTTCCTGATTTGATATCAGAACGAGCGGTGATTGACACTTTTTTAACGCACGATGGACTTCCGTTGTATCAAGTCAAAATATCGGACAATGTATCCGTTAATGAAAATGAGCCAGAGTTGCTATATACTGCGATTCATCATGCTCGCGAGCCCCAATCATTGACTCAATTGATTTTCTACATGTGGTACATGTTAGAAAACTACGCTACTGATGATGAGGTGAAATATTTGGTCGATAACACACAAATGTATTTTGTCCCGATGGTAAACCCTGATGGCTATATCTATAATGAAACAACTGCTCCTAATGGAGGTGGAATGTGGCGAAAGAATAGAAGAAATAATGGAGATGGAACAGATGGTGTGGACCTCAATAGAAACTATGGATACGAATGGGGGATTGATAATCAAGGCTCGTCTCCAAACACGAGCAGTGAAACCTATCGTGGTATATCAGCTTTTTCTGAGCAAGAAACCAGAGCGGTAGCTTGGCTGAGTGAGCAGCATCAATTTGCGCTTGCTCTTAACTATCATGCATATGGTAATTACTTGATCTATCCATGGGGAACCGGAACGGTATTAACTCCAGACTCAAATACCTTCATAGCGCTAGCAACTGAAATGACACGAGTGAATAACTATGTTTTTGGCACTGGAGTGCAAACTGTAGGATATAATGTAAATGGCGACTCAGATGATTGGATGTATGGTGAGCAAACATCAAAAAACAAAATTCTTTCTATGACGCCAGAAGTTGGGAAGCAAGACGATGGGTTTTGGCCAATGACATCCAGAATCACACCGTTAAGTCAGGAGAATTTATTGCCAAATATGCTGTTGGCTCATTTTTCTGGAGATTACGCCAAAATAGCTAGCCTGGAGTCCCAGTTTATAGAAGACTTGGCCGGTGACATCAACTTTTCGGCTACGCGACTTGGATTGGAATTTAATGGTCCATATAGCTTTAGCATAGAGCCAGTTTCTTCAAACATCTCTAACGTAGGAGCAGCAGTTGATCTTAATACGATGGTTATTGCCGAAGCAAATCCATTATCAGTTTCTTATGAATTAGATC
>DGQE01000007.1 GCA_002389645.1 Flavobacteriales bacterium UBA4422 | reverse complement strand
TCTCAGCCCTGTGTAGCACATAAATAAAAACATCAGTCGAACGTTGTTTACCCATGGGGTTTTAGAAGATAAATTTTCAAGAGCTGTTAACTCGTTGCCCTCAAGAAAAACAGTTCTATTCTTGCATTTTGGCATCTTAAAATCCCTGAAGGGTTCACCCGAATAGCATCCATCAGATCTCGCTTCGGTCAGGATTTTCTTAAGGTGTTTAAACTTGTTGAACATTCCGGATTCTGAATTCCCCTTACTTCTCAAATAAGTCTGAAATTTCTTCAGAAAATTATAATCCACATCCTCGATTAGTGCTTGAGGTCTGAATTCCCTTAAGTGATTCAAAGTCACTCTGTATGAATTAATGGTTGATGGTCTATAGAATTCTTTATTCGATTCAATAAATGACTCTAGATACATATCCAGTCGAATTGACTTCACATCGTTCTTTCTAAAAGCATCAACTATCTTATTGAGCTTCAACTCGTTCCAAAACCGCGTCATTTACTTCCTTGCTCAGTTGGCTAGGTAAGCCCTCGATGGCATCATAGGGAACCAAGAGGGTTTCTTTGGAATCACCTGAATAAAAATACTGGGCATTCGCGAATCCAGCATGAAAGTGTTGAATGGAAAATCTTTTTTTTGCATTCATCGCAAATGCAAATGTTTCTAATCCATATGGATTTCTTTGTGCACCCCAAACATATTCGGCATTTAATGTTGGGTTTGTCACATTAAGCTTTTCTAGAAAGTATAAATTTTGATTTTTTCCTGATAGAAAAAAGCCGATTTGCCAAACACGTTGATGAATGTGTGAAGAATGTGGGGTAGGTAGATTGTTCAGATTACCGCCTAAACATAAGGCGCTTATCCATGAAACGCCTTATTATCAGCAAGCGCTTGGTTCATTTTTTCTGCAGCGGCTGGTATAATTCTAAACAACACTTTGTCTTCCTTCATATAACAATCCGCGACCTGAGTATCAACTCCAGTCGAATCTTTCAGCCACAAACCAGAGCTTTCTTTTACTTTAACTACTTCTGACAAATGGTATTCCTGATTGATTGTGCCATATTGAGAAATCAAACGAGAGCCAGGTTTCGTGATACCCAAATTAGTCAAAGGATCTTCCATGTTTTTGGTAACCCCGTCAGAAAGACTCGAAACTGTCATACTATCATCCACTTTAGCATGCTCCATAAATTTAGTAAGAATAGCATGCTTCTTTGTGGCCTTGGCCTTTTGATCAGCATCAGCAGTTGCACTCGCCAAGATTGAGGTAGTTTGACTAAGAAGTTCGGCTGCATATTTGTATATACTTCCGTGCAAAGGAACTTTTGCTTGTTTTAACTCAGAATCATCGACCTTTATTTGAACGTAAAAGACGTTTGACACCGTGTCAAGCTTAGCGTGCCCTTCCTTATCTCTTGCGACTTCTTTAACATAAGGCGATAGTCCCGAATATCCCTTATCAACGTCTTGCTTTTCTGGAGAAGTAATTGCTAGATCAGCCACTTTTTGCCCCTTATATAAAGCATGCGCTTTTCCGTCTTTGTCAATTTCTTCATACCCTCCATAATCCAGCCCAAAATTGGCAATGGCTTGTTTTCCTGTTAAGCCATCATCATAATTGGTTTTATCAGCAACAGATCCGCCAATTGCATTGTCCCAAGCTCCTGTTAAATCATCCTTATTGCTGGCATTCATATTCCCGGTAGCAACAATATTATTCACCTTATTATCCGGAATAATTTTATTCACGGTCAGGCCAGGTTGAATGAAAGACATAAAATCAGAATTGACCATTATCACATTCCATTTTGCCGCATCGCTCAACCCCCCATTATCGGCATCAGCCAACACACTTGCGCTTGCCGCATTGTCAAAGTTTAAAAAGTCGTATAGTTTACTATCAAGTTTTTCAAGACTTGCCTTAATTCCCTTTCTCGGGTTCGTTTCTCCTTTCTTAGCAGGTTTTAAGCCAAGTGATTCTTGAACATCAGCAGCACCTGATAATTCAGCAGCACGACCTTGACCGCCTTTTACACCTATCAATTTAGTTTGATCTCCTTTCTTCTTAATGTGCTTATCTAAAAAACTGCCTGCAGCTGTGGCTTCAGACATTCTCTTGCTCTTAGGGTTCACACCTCCGCCATGCAGCTGAAAAGGTGCTTCCTCCTTAACACTTTTAAATTTTAGCTGGTTAGATTTTTCGTTGGTTTGGTTCAAGGCCTTTGCACCTAAACTGTCAGCTTCACTTTCAAGTCCTTCATTATCATTGATTGCAATTTCTCCCATAAACTCCTTTGTGGGCTGCACACGACCTTCTTTTTGCTGCACCACATGACCCAATTCATGCGGAAGGTGCTTCTCTTGCCCTGGGCCTAGGTGAATATCAGTGCCTTGTGCAAATGCATGTGCGTTTAGCTGAGCTGGTTGATCAGAATTGCGATGCACTTGGACATTATCTAAAGCATGACCAGTGAGGTTTTCCATACCAGTTTTTAGGTCATCAGGTAAACCTGTTTTGTTTTGTTTCTTTTGAATGGGCTGCTCTTGTTTTGCCGCATGATTATCCACCATAGCCTTCAGCTGTGCTGTTTGATTACCCTGATTGCCATTCTTGGCCATCTCATGCATTTTTTGCTGAACGACAGATTCACAGCGGTTATCAACGAGTTGAAACGCAGCCCCGTTTTTAGATTGAGATTCAAGATCACTTACCGATTGGCTTTTTTGCTCTTGCTTTCTCGCTTGGTGGGTTTTCATGTTGTTCTATTTAAGCTTACAAATCCCATAATTATAGCTGCAGTATAATCAAGAGTATACACAATCATTACAGCCACAAGCTTAGGACAATTTCAAATCTAATTGATGTTAGTTCACTATTAGCGCATAGCATCCTTAACTATTCAAGAGCAATATTTGAAAATGCCAATATAACTTAGGATTCTTTAATGCTATTTATTGCAGCAAAGGAGATGAACTTAGATTTTAATAATCTGAAATCATTTATTGAAAAGTAATTGGGTGTAATTTTTAAAATCGTCTTGAGTATGAAAATCTTCCATTAACGTCACATGTGTCAAATTAGAGACAATTGCTGATCGAATTCACCCATCATCAATATGGAGGTTTCTAAAAATATTTTAATGTTTACTGTATGGGCAGGGTCTTTTATATCAAGTACACAGTTTGATTTGTATGAAATTCGATGAATTTCTTCCTCGTGGCTGAAGAAAATGTGACCGATAATCGAGTTTAGATTAAAGCGCTCTAATACCTGATAGAAATCAGCACCCGGTTCATCGTATATAGGCGCAAAAGATGCGAACAATTGAAGCATCAATTGATTTTGTTCTTCATAACCTCTGTGAAAAAGCGCCACATTCAATGGCTTGCCATTGGATGTAATTTGAAAAGCGATGATTTCTTGATCATCAATAATTTGTTCGTGAACATTTGCCCCCCCCACTTGGCCAACGAGGCTTTTTATATTCTCAATGTAATTCTTCATAGTATATCTTATAAGGACATTTTTTCCATGTATTTATCCACCGCCAGTTTATAAGCAAGAAGGTTTGTTTCAGATTCTTGATCAAATATCTCACTATCAGTTTTTCGCAACTGGGGAAGGAAGGTTTTCTGATTCTCTTGAAGTAATATTTTTAAATTATCACTGATTTCGCTGTTACTCATACGCTTGCGGTTCGCAGCAACCTTAATGGCAGTTTTTGTTTTATTCCAAAAATATTCCGGATCCGAAGCGCTTTCTAATTGTTTAAGATAGATTTCATCAGGCACTTCACCTCCATAAACTTGAGCTAGGATTTTTTCCTTGAGCTCTTTAATGTGGAAGAATCGAGTTAGTTTATTCAATCTTTCTCTTTCTGCCTTTGCTTGTTCAAGGATTTTTTTAGCAACATTTTTATGAATATTAAGAATATTCAGCACGCCTTCTTCTGTCAGAGAATTGGTTTCGAGGTCAACATCGGAGAACAAGTATAACCGTTGGTTGTATTTCTCGATTCCAGATTCTAGTCTTTTTGAAACGCGATCTAATTCTTTTTGATTATCGCTACTGGCTCCTGAACCTTTATTTGACTCAATTTCTTCAGTTAGTTCATCTTTTCGCTCTTTTAATCTTATTAGATTATACACCGAATTTGGGTCAGCATCGATCAATTCATCTATACCTCCCAATTCCTCTTTAGATAATGAATCCGTATCCATGTCGACTCTTCCAGCTCTCCGCTGTTCCCTTGAGACAAGGAACCCATAATAAAGCTTTCCAACGACCTTGAATGCATCAACACAAGAATGAATAGTGTTAGAAACTAATGAAGCTGGTGGTGGCACAAATGCAGTAACAGCATCTGCAATGTTCAAGGCTAAATCAACTCCCAACTCCACAAATTCCCAGTTTAACCTAGAGAGATATTTTCCAATTGTCTTCTTTTCATCTTCCTTTACAGCTTTTTCATGAAGATTATTCGCCTCAACAAATTTGGAGTGATTCTCGATCATTTCTCCAGCGTTCTTAATACCTGCGCCAATCGCACCTATACCAGCTACAAAACTTGGGAGTTTAGTTTGTGTGCCTTTCACATGATCCTTAGCCGCTGTGAATTTCGCGAAAACGTTCATTCCCGCTTTTGCAGTTGAGCCTATAAAAGCGATAAACTTACCCCATGATGGGCTCTTTATCCAACCCAACACTGTTTCTCCCCACTCCCATACATCTTTGACCGCATCCGTAAAGGCAAATCCATTTCCGGAAAGCGCTTCTGAGGGTGCAACGCCCGCTTTTATTATATCAGAACCATCTTTTGCCTTTTCTACTTTATCTCTTTGAATCGTCTTGGGTTCAACAATTAATCTTCGCTGCACAGGTTGTTGAATAACCTTGGTCTTATTCAATGCTTCAGCCCCCATCACATCCGCTTCTTTCTCCAAGCCGGCATCATCGTTGATATTTACTTTTCCCTTTAACTGAGTTGTCGGCTGCACACGCCCCTGCTTCTGCTGCACCACATGCCATGCTTCGTGAGGTAAATGCTTTTCTTGTCCTGGCCCGAGGTGAATATCTGTGCCCTGAGCATAGGCATGCGCGTTCAACTGAGCTGGTTGATCCGAATTGCGGTGCACTTTCACGTCATCAAGCGACATTCCGGAAAGGTTTTCCATCCCCGACTTGAGGTTGTCAGGTAAGCCTGTGTTGTTTTCTTTTCGCTGAATCGTTGAGGGTTGTTTCGAAGAATATGCGGATGCCATGGCCTTGAATTGAGCCATGTTATTGTCTTTAGACCCGCTGTTCGCAATTGCACTGAGCTTCTTCTGATCTGCCGCTTCCTCGCGGTTATTCACCAATTGAGTCGTTGGCTTGTTGTCGCTTTTTTTCTCTGGCGCAGCATTTGAAACAGATTGGGTTTTCTGTTCCTGAACATTCTCTGGTTGCGCGCCTTCGTTTTCCATTTATTTTGTGCAAAATAGACAATTGATTCAGCCTAAGAGCTTACTAAATGGTGTTTATTTTGAACATGAAATAATAGTCCTGTGCACAACTCTGATAACTCAAAAACTCCAAAACCTGCATTCAAAGAGTTAACTCTGAATAATTCCATTGAATTCTTATATTGCCAAATTAATTGATTGACCCTATACACAGTGCACGATAGCTATACTTTTGAGATAAATAAATTTATTGGGAAGGCTGCTCATTCCATTAAAATTTTCTCAAATGAAAAGCTACCACAGGCTCTAATTGACGAGCTAAAAACACTTCTGAACCGCAGGGTGAGTGTTGATATTTTTATAGGAGAGGCGATCCCAAACCTTACTGAATCAGAGCCTTTTTATTTATACAAACTCATTGGTCTCGGAAGGGACGGGGCGAATCTGTATAGAGGAAATCAATTTTATGCCAACGAGTCAATCATTTGCCAGCGAGATTTCGAGCAAATAATCCAGGTTAGTCTAAAAGAAAAGGATGTCATTTTCCTCGAATCTGATGAGGATGAATTCAAGACACTCAGTGCTTCCTTTGAAACGAACATTTCAGCTGAAAATGAATTTCAGAACGAATCTGATGACATTAAAATTGAGCTGAATGTAAACAACTCTGTATCGCTTAAAAACTCATATGTCTCTATTGATTGGTCCGTTGAGAATTCAGATGAGATTGATTTGGATGGGCTTGGCAATGTGAAACCTTCGGGCGAAGAGGAGTTTTATATGACAGAGAGCAGGATCTTTAACATATATGCTTCGAATCAGAATTCTAAAAAAATCAAATCGATCTATGTAGCCGTTGCAGATCGCCCACAAATATTTTATGACGTTCAGTTTCTAAATCCGAGTTCAAATGAATTTGTATCTCTTCCTGAAGAGTCAGGAAATGGAGTGTTTGGGGTTAGTAAAGGAAATAAAGTTCGGGTTATCTGGGAGGTGAAAAATGCACAAGAAGTTAGCATTGAGCCTTTCGGATTAATTGAGCACCAAGGTGAAGTTGAATTTTATCCGGACAGACAGCGCGAAATCTTAATCAGCGCAAGCTTGCAAGCATCAAGCGAGTCAAAGCGAATACTTATTCAAGAGTTTCCCGTACCCATTTTCACGGATGAATTGGTCAAGATTGAGCCCGTATATTTAACAAATGAGTCGTTTGTGCTAGATGACGCAAGATTGCGAGCATATCAATTTTTAGAGGGGAAAACTGATCTGAGCTATTCAAAGGTTTCTGACTTTTGGAAAAGGGCTTATTCTTCCAATAATGAGCTAGAAGAAAGAACGAAAGCAACAAGTTTTGGTCGTTTTTATGCCGAGCATAATATTCAAAAGTTGAATAAATCAATTGGAGAAAGAATCAAAAACTACTTTCGAAACGAAACTTCGGTTATCGACCTGATTAAATCTATGCAGAAGTATTATGAATGAAGATTTGAAAACCGCAAAGATTGGATCTGTAATGCAGTTTTTCCTTTTCTGCGCTGCAGCAGACACTGCATTTTTAATGGAGTGCCCTAAATCGGAACACCATAAATATGCAGGCGTAGGTGCAACGGTATTTTTTACTGGATTACTGGCATGTTTCTCTGGCGGTTATGCAATTTATACTGCCTTTGACAACTTATGGCTATCCATAGCGCTCGGAATCTTTTGGGGACTGCTAGTGTTTAACCTCGATCGCTTCTTAGTCTCTACTATGAAGAAGACTAGAAACAAAACCAAAGAATTGATTCAAATACTACCAAGACTCATTCTGGCAGTGTTATTAGCTCTTGTAATATCGGTTCCGCTAGAGCTAAAGATCTTTGAAGACGAGATCAATGAGAAGATGTTTTATGCGGAAGCACAAAAAGTAGATCAGTTAGATTCTTTATATGCCAATCGAATTCAAAGCAGACAACAAAGAATTGATTTGATTAGAACCCGCCTTGACCAAAAGCAGGAAATACGAGATAAATATTATCAAGAATACATCTGCGAATGTGACGGAACATGCGGCACGGGCAAAAAGGGAAAAGGAACAGAATGCGAGCGAAAAGAGAAGCGTTTTCTCCAAATTGACGAGGAATATAAACAAGCTAAATTAGAGGCTGATGCTGAAATAGCAGAGCTAAATACAATGAAAGCCTATCTATCTCAGCAGAACATTGATGAGCGATCCAACCTGAGAGCCTCCATTGCCGATGGTTTATTGGTTAGAATTACAGCCTTGAATGATTTGCCCAAAGGCCCTCAAATCGCCATTATATTGCTACTGATCTCGATTGAGATTGCACCTATTCTTGTGAAGCTACTATCTCCTTATGGACCTTATGACCACATCTTGAAAACAGTGGAGTATGAGTTTGAAATTAATGAAATAACATCCATTAATATGCGAAACCAGCAACTGAACAACAAGCTGACCGTAATGGCAAGCATTGAGCAGAGTAAGATTGAGCAGGAGTTGGTCAATAATGAAGGTGCAATGAAACTGATCGGAGAAGCTCATTTGGAGCTTGTAAGAGACCAATTGAAAATATGGCTTGAACAAGAAAAGCGAAAGATTAAGGAACAAGGCGAAAGTGATTCCAAGAATCAATCCTAACTAATGACAACGAAAACAACTTTACTGCTCATAGCTCTCGCATTCTTGGCGCACTTATGCTTTGCGCAGCTGCCCAAGGAAGTTTCACGAACTTCTAGTTTGAATTTTAAATTAGACAAGAAGGAAGTCCGAACTGTTTTGGTGATGGCTGACTCTGGAGATGTTATGGGTATTGAAATCAGGTCTAAGCGACCCGTGAATGTATCTATTAAAGACCCCGATGGATCGATAAGAGCTGGGAAAATGGTCGTTGGTAAATCCTATTCATGGATTGACTTTGGTGGAATAGCCGGTGCGTGGGAAATAACCTTCGAAAATTTGCTGACCTTTTCTAAAGCTGAATTAAAGGTCGTTATTGCCATTACAAAGTCAAACTTTATCTATGGCTCAGGAGAAAATGGAACAGATTCAGTTTTAAACGAACGTTCTAAAAAAATAATAACCTCTGGGCGCTTTCGTGTAAAAAAGGAAAATCCACTGAATTTTACTGTCAATGCCATAAAAGGAGATACGCTTCAGATTGATGTAACTCCAGAGGCAGGGAAATGTCCGAATATCTCCATCACAAATGATGCTGGAGAGTGGTTGTATGCAAGCCTTCCAGCACGACTAGAAAAATTCGTAAGTATTCCCATATTTAGTGATGGAGCGTATGATATTGCCATTGAAGGAAGCGGCTTGTTCGGATTCCTTCCAAGTCTTTCAAAACAGGTTTTCGATATTGAAATTGAAAAACATTCTCCCAAACGATACGCAGTAGTCTCAGAAATAGAAGTCATTGAAGACGTTGAAATCCCTTCGGACACGGTTTCAAGTGTTTACTTGGATACTATAATTTTTCTAGGCGCTACCCGAGATATTATTAATGCGAATGAACGGGTCTTAGACATTTCCTTCAGTGATCCTGAAAGCATTTTGTATTGGGTAATTATCTATGGTTCTGGCGCAGAGTTTTTAAAGCAGATGGCTGAATTAAGTGAAAACGAAATGATCAACCCAAAAACTGGAGCTTCGATTGATCCACTTGAGGCATATGCACAGGGATTATTAAAATCACTTCCTAAAAACTCTAACAATGAAATAAGCTTTATTCCTAGTGAAGATATTGCAGCAGCTTTGGGTGGGAAAAACTATGGAAGGGTTGATTTCTTTAGCGATAATTCTAGATTAAAAATGGTCAATAAAAGCAAAAGTGTAGGACGAAAAGTACACGTTAAAGTTCTATATTTTCGATCCATTCATAAATGACCTTATCGCTCTACTTTGAAGTTAGAATCGGTCTTTGCTCAGAGTTCTAGTTTTAAAAGATATCAACATTTGATAGCGCATTTGATGACGTGCATTTAATATTGAATACAATTGCATAAACTGCCTATTGCGTGTCAATATCTAGATCAAATTTTTTCTTCTTTTTAAGTTTATTCTTAATCCTTCTTACTTTCTCCCAATCAGCCACTGGTCAGGGTGTTGAAGGCATTCGCAAAGGTATTTATGGCGTAAAACGCCAAGTCATGCGCGAAGCAAACCGCGGCAAAAGGGACGCAAATCAGATAAACAGACTTTTCAGCACCAAGAAAAGAGACGTTGATCCATCAACAGACACCTCTCAATACATACAATGGTCTATGGCTCCATACGTGCCAAATAGTGGCATGATCAGAGACTATGATTACATCTACACCTTTTTGCATGCAGAGCAAGAATACACCTTCAGTAAAGACCCGGATTTAAAGTCCATCCAATATGACTCTGTCAATAATGAATTCTATAAAAATATAGGTGCTGGAGAGAAATTGAAAGATGATGTTGTTGTTATGGGATGGCACCCCTATTGGATGGGCAATAGCTACAAGGAGTATCGCTATAAAATGCTGTCGATCATTTCCTTTTATTCTTACGACATCAATCCAAATACAGGTGGCGCGTCTAATCCTGAAGTTATAGACTCACTGGCAAAGTCTTCATTACCTGACTCTGCAGTGAAGTACGGCACAAAGCTTTTTCTTTCTGTCACTTCATTTGGGAAAAAGAACAATCGTAAATTCTTGAATGACGAGCAATCGAAGGAAATATTCATTTCTGAAGTATTAAGTTTGATGAACACTAAAAAGGGCGCCTTTGGAGGAGTTGATTTAGACTTTGAACAGGTAGATACTTCAGACGCACCAAAATTTACTGAATTTGTTAAGCAATTGAGTTCTCGACTTACAAGTGCAGGGTACTCTTTGATTTTGAACGTTCCGTATTTTAATGACAACAATGTGTTCGACTATAAAGCGTTAGCAGGGCATGTATTGTATTTCAACATTATGGGTTACGATTTTAGTGGCGAATATTCCACCTATCCCGGCTCCGTTTCGCCCATCAATTCGCTTGAAACACAACCCAGTCTTGAAACTGTAGTAAATGACTTCTTAAACTTAGGAATACCTGGAAAAAAGATAATACTATCCTTGCCGCTATATGGTGTGACTTGGGATGTTACGCAATTAGCCAAAGGGGGTGGGTCTGAGTATGAAGCCTCCCTACCCTATTACATGATCAAGTCAAAATATGGTGCGCTATACAACCCGTTTTATGACGCCCTAAGCGGTAGCTTTTTTTACTTGATAGAGGAAAACGAAAAGCGTAAGATGTGCTGGTTTGAGAACGGAGTAAGCCTTGATTTGAAGTTTAAGTGGGCTCAAAATAAGGGTTTGAAAGGTATTGGATTATGGGCCTTGGGCTATGAGCAAAATTCGAATGAAATATGGAAGGCGGTTGAAAATAATTACGGCTCAGAACTAATCCAAATAGAACCAGTTGAAGTAAAACTCAGCGGCCCATTTGGAATAGCAAAAGCAATTGTTTCCAAGAAGCGAATGATCGGCTTAAGCTTTTTGATCTTTGCGGCTTTTCTTGCTTTAGGATTCACTCTTTCACTTCGAGACTGGAGAGTTAGAGAAGTGTTGTTCCAAAGTCAGGCTTTTCGCTTTGTTTATGGCGCTGTATTTTTATTGATGACAATCATTGGCTTACAATGGTGGCTTTACAATGATGAGAACTGGTCGCTTGTTATAGGGCTGATTGCTGGAGCTATTGGAATAGGGATAATAAACATATTGTTTAATCGATATCGAGAGGATTTAAGATGAAAACCGTAGCGAGAGAACTCATGTGGCTATTAATTGCATTATTGCTTGCCATTCCAATAGGATACCTATTCGGAACCATTCTGGAATTACAGCCTGAGTCAGATACAGCTACAACAATTGAAGCTGTATTTGAAATGGAGTTATTCATTATTGGCGCCATTATAGGTTTTGTACTGACTTATGTAATGCGTGTGTTTATGTGGGCCATAACCAAACAACTTGCTAATACAAAATCATGATACATAATTTGCTTCCTATAGTTGGTGAAGAGTTAAATGATTATTTCAAATCGAAATTTGATATTAATGAAGACCGGGTAATTGTTTCCAACCTTATAAATCAAGATGGATCAATAGCCGTGGAGGGCAATAATAAAGTTGTTTTTCATCTTGTCAACATTGAAGAAGAAACAACTCTGAAGGCATCTTCAGGAACATCTTCCTATGCCGGTGGCTTTGGATCAAGCGGTGGAAATATAAACCTGAATCTCACGGTTATGTTTTCAGCTTTCTTCACGGGGAAAAATTATGTGGAGGCACTTAAATTCCTTTCGAGTGTCATATACTTTTTTCAGTCAAAACCAGTGTTCACTCAAAGTAATACTCCTGGCCTGACGCCAAACATCGAAAAGGTGGTGTTCGACATTATTTCGCTTGAACCACGTGATCTCAACTCAATCTTTTCAATGATGGGTGCCAAATACATGCCTTCAGTAATTTACAGGGTCCGAATGTTAACCTTCTCTAGTGACAACATTGATGATGTGATTCCAGCTATTTCAGGAATAGGAATTAATGAAGACGATTCACTTGAAGCACCACCATCTCAATCGCGCAAATCAGGACCTTCGATTAGTGATGCATTTGACAGCGATAAAATTTAGTAGACGTGATTATTTACGAAAAGCTATTTGAGGTTAATATTTTCCATGAGTTTTACAACTCATACTCAATAAGTGATATTGAATTCGAGTTACCCTCTCGAACCCATCACCTGTTGTCGATGTATGCCCTTCTATTTAAACGCACCTCAACAGGTTTTGTAGTGCTATACAAACAGGAGAAAGCCTTTTTGCTTCAACAACTGAAGGAAAGCATCCAGTTTACTTTCTTTCTAAAAATGAGCAACCGCTATCTAGCCAATTTCACGTTGTTAGATTATCGTCTAAGTCAAGAAAATTACTACTTTAATAATTCAAGCGCAGAGCAAAGTGACAAAAGCAGCACACTTCTGCACCCTCAAGAAAAAGTTCAATCAAACGATGTTGTACTAAATATTCATCCCAACACGATTCTGTCTAAAACTTTGGGTGTGAATAACCTGGTAATAGAAAAGACCGGGGCCGTGATCTTTCAAGGAGAATTGACTGATACTGCCAATGCTTTTGAGTTTTTCGGATCAGATTATGGACTCTATTCTGCTTTACTCAGCGAGAGCAAGCAAATGAAAAAATTCTATTATGAGCCCCCGAATGTGCCCGAGGTTTTTGGAACTATTGACTTGTTTGTCGGAAACCAAGAAAACATGCGATTTGAAGATGTGCGAAATCGTAGCTATGAAATCCGGTTTGCGAGCCGAAAGGTGCATTGGACTTACTATTTCATTTCTAATGTTGGACACTCTATAGATGGAGTAGAAATCGCTTCTGGAAAAACCACTTTAAGCTTTTCCCAGCCCCGCCAAGTCACGTTAGTGAATGGTAAAACAGCTGCTTCTGTAACCTCGGAAGAAAGCTTACCACTAAAAAGTTCATATAATGGTGATAAGTTGTTTGCAACTATTTCAAATTCTTCTTCCAAATTTCCAGAGAAAAGAATAAGATTGCCTTCGCCTGATGTGAATAAAATTAAAGGCTTAATTACCTCGGGAACTCAGACTTATTTCTCTGAGATGTATATATATGTTTAAATCAAGATTTAATTAATAAATAATATGGCACAAGTTTTAGCGACACCTGGAGTTTACATTGAAGAAAAAAGTGCATTTCCAAGTTCAGCGGTACAGGTGGCAACAGCCATTCCAGCTTTTGTTGGTTATACTGAAAAAGCAGTAAGAGCGAATAAGTCTCTGAAGAATATTCCAACACGAATTACTTCTCTTGGGGAATTTCATCAATACTTCGGTGGAGCCCCAAAAACCACATTTTCTGTTTCAGAAGATGATGTCACAGGGTTTAAAGTCGAGGTGGACGATGCTACTAAGTTTAACTTGTATCGCAGTTTAAGATTGTTTTTCTCAAATGGAGGAAGCACATGTTATATAGTTTCAGTTGGGGATTACTCGAACGGAGTAAAATTTAAGGACCTAAATGATGACGCAACAGAAAGCGGCATACCAACTTTACTAAAGTATCCAGAGCCAACGATGGTTGTCATTCCGGATGCTGTGTTATTGGAAGATAATGATTGTTTTGAGGTCCAAAAAGCAATGCTTGCACATTGCGGAAGAGACACAAATAGCCGAATCGCGGTAATTGATGTTTTAAATGGAGACAAGCCTCGCACTTACGATGATAATGATGTAATTGTTAAATCTAGAGAAGGTGTTGGAAACAATTTTCTTCAATGGGGCGCGTCCTACTACCCGTATTTGAACACAACAATCGTTCAAGGAGATGAAGTAGATTTTAGCAATATTAGCAACCTTGATGCCTTAATCCCGTTGCTAGATAATGAGGCAGATGCTATCTATGGAGATGACGCCTCAATTATTAAAGCAGAAACAGCCAAACTAACGGAAGAAAATGATGCGGTCTCTTTACACCAAACTTTATTAGCAAAGTTGCCTTTGTATAAGGCCGTTCTTGCTGAAGTCAGAAACAATTTGAACGTATTACCGCCAAGTGCAGGTATTGCTGGAGTTATTTCAATGATCGATGGACAAGTCGGAGTTTTCCAATCTCCCGCAAATGTTTCTATGGGTTCCGTAGTTAGCCCTTGCATAAACCTTACATCAAAAGATCAAGAAGACTTAAACTTACCGCTAAATGGTAAGGCTATAAACGCTATTCGTTCATTCCCAGGAAAAGGAGTTTTAGTTTGGGGAGCGCGAACACTGGATGGTAATAGCCAAGATTGGAGATATTTAAGCGTTAGAAGGACCGTTATAATGATTGAACAATCATTGAAGATCGCTTCTGAAGCATATGTCTTTGAGCCTAATGAAGTAAATACGTGGGTTGCGGTGAAGGGAATGATGACAAATTTCTTAAAAGATCAGTGGAAACAAGGAGCCTTAGCAGGTGCTGTTCCAGAAGATGCATTTAGCGTAGATATAGGACTTGGCGCTACGATGACTCCAACTGATATTTTAGATGGTATAATGAGAATTACTGTGAAGCTAGCTGTTACAAGACCAGCTGAGTTTATCGTAATTACATTCCAGCAACAAATGCAAAAATCATAAACAACACTAACTCGGATATTTAAATAATAAAAGATTATGGCTGGAGAAGCACAAGATAATATATGGCCGTTGCCAAAGTTTCACTTCAAGGTTGAAGTTGAAGGAGGTTTAACAGCATCGTTTCAAGAAGTATCAGGACTCGACACAGAAGTTGATGTTATGGAATACAGACATGGAGACAGTCCGGAGTTTTCGACAATAAAAATGCCCGGATTGCGCAAGCCTTCTGATGTTACTCTCAAAAAAGGCATGTTTACTGGAGATATTGAGTTTTTTGATTGGTTCAGCGAAATCCAGATGAACACGATCATGAGACGCACAGTTCAAATAATGCTTTTGAATGAAAGTGGTGACGCTGAAATGATTTGGACGCTGACCAATGCTTTCCCTAAACAAATTCAGGGAACAGACTTGAATTCTTCGAGCAGTGACGTAGCTGTGGAGACTTTGGTTCTTGCTCACGAAGGACTTGCTATTACGACTGCATAATCCTATTTTTCGAAATAATTAGTGAATGAGCGCTTCTTTTGGGGCGCTCGTTTCATCTGAGGACAGTTTGTCGAAAAGTTTGATACCTACTCAATGGATTTAAATGATTTAAAATTACCCAAGGGCAAGTTTCAGGGAAAAAACTGGCCTCTTCCCAAGTTTTACTTCATTGTATTGCTAGGATTCGAAAAGTGGAATTTTCAGGAAGTAGGAAATTTGTCTTCAAGCGTTGAAGTTTTAAAACACAGACACGGCAGAAGTGGACAAACAGGAGTCTACAAGATCCCTGGAATGATGCAGATGGATGACGTCACACTAAAAAGAGGAACGTTTACTGGTGATTCTCGATTATTTGAATGGTATAAGGCCACTCAAGGGAAAGTGCCAGAAAGACGCGATGTTATTATCACCCTCCAAAATCAATATGGCATTCCGGAAATTATCTGGACTTTAAAAAACGCCTTTCCAACTAAAATTGAAGGTGGGAATTTCGATTCAAAAGCAACAGGCGATGGTGCCATTGCAATTGAATCGATTACACTAACTTTCGAAGAAATGGAAATAGAAGATTTGGTAAAAATGGGGCTTCGATTGCTCAAAGGATAACTAGAATCATGTTTCAAGACGCCATGTATCCACCGGTTAACTTCCGCTTCCAAGTGACAATGGAGGCAAACAAGGGCGAATACTATTTCTCTAAGGTTACGGGTATAGAGATGAAGCTCAATGTTACCCCTCTCCCCGAAGGTGGAAACAACAATACCGTTTACAAACTTCCTGGAGCAACAGAGTACACTGATTTAGAGCTGCATCAGGGAATAGTTGCAACCTCATCAACTTTCTTTAAATGGTGTCAGGATACTATTAAGAGTGATTATGCCAAGCCTATTGTGCCAGAAAAGTTATTGATCGTAAAGTTGCTCGATGAAGAAGGCGTTTGTCTCGTACTATGGAAATTTAGCAATGCCTTTCCCGTTTCGTTAAAGGTTGGAGATCTTGATGCACAAAATCAATCTGTGCTTATCGAAGAATTATCTTTCGCATATTCAGAATTTGAACGTGAATTCCCTTAATGATGGCAATAAAAGTAAACGACTTCATAATACAGGCAAAGGTTAAAGAAAGTGCGACCGCTCAAAGAATCGAAGCTGAGCCTGGAAAGCCTGAATCTTCTCATGTTTCAATTCCCGAATCGGTTAAACAAGAAATAATAGACGAGTGCATGGAAAGACTGAGCGAGCTTATTGACGAAAAACTAAAAGCTTAGCATTATGCCGGATCAAGGGAAGTTAGAAAAGCTGATTATAAAAGGGTATAAGGATCCTCAATTTAAGACTCCCGTGCCAGGAGATCGGGGAAGTTTCAAACTTCAAGTGAATCCTACGGATTACACCTTAACAATGAGTGCTCCGCCAAAAGAGAGCACTTCCGAAACTCTTGCCAATGGACAAACAATTGACAAGGTTATGTTGGCTGAAAAGAGAAACATAAGCCTGAAGTTTCATTTGGATTCTACGGGCGTTGTTCCGGGCATAACTTCGGTTCCTGCGGCAATAGCCGATTTAAAATGGCTTTGCGTTGAGTTTCAAGGAGAAGTACACGATAGCTTCTTCCTTCAAATCGTATGGAATTCGCTGGTATTTAATTGTAAATGCGAGTCATTGGGAATTAACTACCTGCTTTTCAAGCCAAATGGCGAGCCCCTCAGAGCAGTTGTAACAGCAAATTTTAAAGAGTTTATAGATGCTAAAACAAAAGCACTAAAAAACAATACCAGTTCTCCAGATATGACCCATCTTCGAACCATAAAGTCAGGCGATAGTTTGCCGGCTCTTTGTGAAGAGATTTATGGAAGTCCTAAATACTATTTGCAAGTTGCCAAAGCAAATGGCATCGTCAACTTCAGAAATATCCCACCAGGGAAGCAAGTGCTTTTTCCCCGACTCGAAAAATAGTTTATGCCCATTTCACCACTCAGTAATTCTGTAACTCGATCTACATTCTCTATCCTCGTTGATGGTAATGAGATTAAAGGCGAGTATGGTGTGGAGCAAATTATCATTGAAAAAAAGGTTGGAATGGTTTCAAAAGCGAAAGTCATTTTTGTGGATGGAGATCCGTCTGAAAACACTTTCCCCATTAGCGAATCAGCCGACCTAATTCCTGGTAAGGCTATTAAGATTAAACTTGGATATGAAAGCACAGAAGAAGATGCCTTTGAAGGCATCATTACATCTCAGAGCTTGAAGGCCATCAACTACGCGCACAAAAATGTGTCTCAATTAATCATCACCTGCCACGATAAAGCCTTCAAATTAGGGCTGGCACCTAAGACGATAAATTTTAAGGACAAGAAGGATAGTGAGGTTATTTCATCAATCATTAGCTCATATGGATTGACCAAAGCAGTTGGAGCAACAACATATAAGCATCCAAACCTAGTGCAGTATAATGCATCTGATTGGGAGTTTGTGAAAGATAGAGCCAAAGCAAATGGAATGATCGTAATCTGTGATGCTGGAAAATTAGATATTAAGGCCCCTGTTGTCTCTGGAACTCCTGTTTTGGATCTAGATTACGGATCAAATATTATGGCATTCAATGCCCAACTGGATGGAACATCTCAACTAAAAGGAGCTTCATATCAATCATGGACAAGCGCCACCCAAAAACTCGCAAAGGGAGTTGGCGCAGAGGCCACAGTGACCGCTCACGGAAACATCACAGCATCGACCCTCTCTAAAGAAGCAGGAAAGCCAGAAATTGCCCTTTCTACATCAACTCCAGAAGACGCTACAGTTCTCAAGGCCATGGCAGATGCGGAAGTTTTGTTTTCAAGGTTATCGAAAATAAATGGGACGGTATCTTTTGTAGGATCAACAAAGCCAAACCCGGGCAAACTAATTGGCCTAAGCGGTTTTGGCGCTCGGTTTAATGGAACCGCCTTTATCTCAAGTGTCATGCATGAAGTAAAGGGTGGTTTCTGGAAAACACATGTTGGCTTTGGTTTACCTTATGATGCTATGAAGTCTAATGCTTCACTAGGAAAGGACAAAGCAATTGGCAATCTGCAAGCCATTCCAGGTTTACAGATTGGAAAAGTGAAGCAGATTGATAAAGATCCAGATGGGGAATTCCGCGTATTAGTTGATGTACCAGTAATTAAGGAAAGTGGCGATGGTATTTGGGCAAGGTTATCAAACCCATACGCATCAAAAAGCATTGGCTTTTATTTCTATCCTGAAGTTGGGGATGAAGTATTATTAGGCTTCCTTGGAAATGACCCACGATTTGCTGTAATCGTAGGTTCACTCTACAGTAAAAAAAATCCACCGCCCAACACTCCAGAAAAGAAAAATGAACTAAAGTCAATTGTCACTAAGACCAAAATGAAGATTGCCTTTGATGAGAAGGATAAAATTATAACCATTGAAACTCCAGGTGGACAGAAGGTTACCCTTGATGACAAAGCGAAGTCAATCAAACTTGAGGATCAAAACAAAAACACCATCAATCTAAACGATAAAGGTATAACCATCGATAGCGGAAAGGACATCATATTAAAAGCTAAAGGGAAAGTAACAATTTCTTCTGTTGGCAATGCGACATTAGACAGCAAAGCCGATGTCTCAATAACCGGCAATAATGTCAAATCAAAAGCCAAAATTGCCCTTAAGGCCGAAGGTGCTGCAAGTGCAGAATTGAAAGCGTCCGGGAATGTCATTGTGAAAGGAAGTATGGTAAACATTAATTAGATTATTTTTAGCATATGATCGCAGCTCGAATTACAGATTTCCATGTGTGCAACCAGCAGACTCCTACTCCGGCAGGGCCTATCCCTCACGTAGGCGGGCCCGTAATTGGGCCAGGTTGTGGAACCGTATTGATCGGTGGACTCCCGGCTGCAGTAGTTGGGGACAAATGTGTTTGTGTTGGCCCTCCAGACTCGATCACAAAAGGATCAAGTAAAGTTAAAATTGGAGGTAAAGCAGCCGTCCGTATGGGTGATTCGACCGCTCATGGTGGTAAAATTATGGGAGGTTGCCCAACGGTGATGATTGGATAAACATGGATGACAATGAAACTTTTTTAGGAACTGGTTGGTCCTTCCCTCCAACGTTTGATAAGCACAGCAAATCCGTGAAAATGGTTGGTGAGGAAGAAGATATAGTCCAGTCACTGCGCCTGATTCTATCAACATCTTACGGAGAGCGCGTTATGCGACCAGACTTTGGCTCAAATCTCGCACTTATAAATTTCCGATCAATGGATGGAAATACTGTAAATGAGCTTCGTACCTATGTGGAACAATCTGTGCTCCGTTTTGAACCTCGTGTGACACTTCACAACGTTGAGGTAAATCAAGATGAAATTTATGACGGTATTTTGAGGATTAAACTTGATTACACGATTCGTAAGATTAACGTTAGAACAAATATTGTTTTTCCATACTATTTCAAAGAAGGCACAAATGTGACCGGGATGTAATTATTGCATGGAAGACCCTGAAATGAGCAGAAATAAGAACATACCATTTAAGTCCCAAGGCGTTTCATCGTTAACCAAGAACATTTCTGCCCTTGACCCTAATTCCTTTGGGCTTGATGAACGAACAGTTCCAGATTTGATGAACTTTATTCTTAACTTTTCAGAGCAAGTTCAATACAAAAATTTAAAAAACAAAAAAGACGGAAATTGGTCAGTCTTCTTTGAAGATGATTTGGCGTTTTTATTGGCTGAAATATATAATTCAGCACTTCATGAGAGAGATGCCAGTTTTAAGCATGCTCTCGATAACTTTTTCTCTAGTGAGCCTGACCTCAGGCAAGAAAAATATCTAGATGTTGTAACTGAATGTTACGTACTTTATAGTCTGATTGATTCATGGTACAAACGTTCTAAAAAGAATATTGAACATTTAAACAACAATGTTCTTGATCCGCACCTTAATAGTGCAATACGATTGAAATTATCCTCCCATTTACATCGAATTCAAGCCCAGAATCTTGCTTTAAAACTTACCACGAGTTTCAGCCGAGCCAATCCATTTGAATTCCATGATTTTGACCCTATATGGAAAGTCGTAGAAGAAAATGCAATACTTGAAAGAGAAAAAAAACTACAAACAGACGGTGAAGAAATGATGCTGGTCATTTCGAACGCGCATCGTGACGCGATAGGAGTTATCACTCATTTAAAACATCGAGCTGAAGACCTATTGACTCAGGTAATCGAAAACTATCCACACCATGAACCTCACGTTTCACTTATAATCTCTTTTATTAAACTGTTTAGGCATGTTCAAGGAGATTTGAACAAGATTACCGCTCGGCATCTAGATTATTATTACAAGGAAATATTAAAACAATCAAAGAAAAAACCTTATCCAGATCAAGCTCATATTTATTTTGAATTGGCGGATCATGTTACTTCCACGATCATTAAAGCTGGCACCTTACTCAGCTCAGGGGTTGATGAAGAAGGATTGGATAAAACATATATAATAGCTCAAGACGTAATTGTAAATCAATCCAATATTGATGAAGTCAAGGTAATACATATTGCCAATAACCCTAGTATTGGAATTGGAAATTCATATAAGGATGTTTCCAATATTTACGCCTCAGACATTAAACTGAAGGATGACGGCTTTGTAGTAAATAGTGCGAACCAGCCAGCACTCGCTTATCCTTTTGGACGTGATCAAGCAGATATAAGTCTCGTGAATAGGGATATGCAGCAGGCAGAAATCGGATTTGCCATTTCCTCTTCAGTTTTGTCCATGAAGGAAGGGGATCGTAACATCAGCTTTACATTTAAATTCGGGCTTAAGTCACTCACGTCATTGGTATCGTTTGTGGAAGAGATAGCCTTGCATGAAAAGCTTTCAGCTGATAACGCATTCTATAAAATATTGAATAATGTTTTCAAAGTCAAGGTCACCACAAATGACGGCTGGCATGAAACAGACAGTTACAACATTGTTAGACATAAAGCATGGTCAGATGGTGAGATAAGGATAAATATAGCCTTTGAGACATCCGAGCCAGCAATTATTGACTATGATAAAGAACTTCACGGTGCCGGTTATAATGCTCAATGGCCAATCTTTGAATTTCTTATTTCTTCGAAATATGCTATGTACTCTTATTCATATCTAAAGGACTTGAGCATTGAGACTTGTGAGATTGAGACGGACGTGCGCAATTTGAAAGACCTTTCTGTATTTAATGACCAGGGACAGTTAGATATCCATATGCCATTTTCGCCATTTGGAAGCAACCCAGATTTGGGTTCGTATTTTATTCTTGGACATCCAGAAGTCTTTAACCGAAAAATCACAGACCTCAGTTTGGATATTCAATGGCATAACCTTCCAAGAATGACCGGTGGATTTGAAAAATATTACAAGGAATACGGAGAGCAAATAAAGAATGACTCATTCAAAATGGGCTTGACAGGCCTATCCGAATTCAAATTTCACCCCTTGGATATTGCATCCATTCAACAATTTGAGTTATTTACCGAGAATAAGGTAGATAGCAGACTCTCACCCACAGTAAAAATTGAATATATTGATTTAGAAAAGCTGCGACTGATTCCGAGCTTCACACAAATTGATATTTCAGAATACTCATCAAAAACCCGCACTGGATTTTTAAAGTTTGAGTTAATTGGACCAGAAATGGGCTTTGGATTTGACTTATTTCCTAAGCTGTTTTCCGATGCTATTGTTAAAAATTCGACTCTCAGCACGAGTATATTGGGAGCAAAGGAAACGGTAAAAGTTGAGCTACCTAACGAAGCATTTGCGCCACAGATTCGTTCTATATCATTAAACTATAAAGCGAACACCAAGTTGACATTTGCAGCTGATCGCGTCTCGGATAACAAAGAAAAGGTTAATGACCAGTTGTATCACATACATCCTTTTGGAAGGCATGCAATATTTGAAAAAGGTCTACCGATTTCTCACAAGTTGTTACCGCAGTATGATCACGAAGGTTATTTGATCCTAGGTCTCTCTGAATTGAATCCTCCTGCGACTTTATCCATATTATTTCAACTGGAATACAATGCTGTAAATGTCATTAATTATGCAGATATCCCAAAAGTGGAATGGTCCTTTATGGTAAATGATGAATGGATCCCTTTTAGAGAAGGGCAGATCCTTTTAGATGGCACAAATAATTTCACGACATCTGGGATTATTGAACTAAAGATTCCATCACAGATGAACACAGAACATCAAATTCTGCCTTCAGAAAAATATTGGATAAGAGCCGCGGCACCAAAAAACACTCAGGTGCTGTCAAGGATTCAATTTATTAAAACAAACGCTACCAAGGTTAAGTGGAAATCCCACAAACCTAATGCTGAGTGGGAAGAGAATATATCTGCAAATACTATCAACGGATTTTTAGAGTCCAATCCAGATATAAATGCAATAGTGCAACCATTCGAATCATTTGGGGGAAGTCCAGGAGAGACTGAAATAGGCTTTTACAACCGTGTTTCTGAAAGACTTCGTCACAAAAACAGAGCAGTGATACCAGAAGATTTTGAGCGTATAATTTTAAATCAATTTTCTCAGCTTTATCAAGTTTTATGTCTTAATAACTCCCTATATCCTGAGTTTATTAAGCCAGGAGAGGTGAAAATAATTGTTGTCCCAAACATCACCGTTAAGTCAGATTTTGTCTTACCAAGAGTCGACTACAATCAACTCAAACTCATTGAAGACGAAATAAAAAAATTAACGACACCATTTGCTAAAATCAGCATAATTAATCCAGTTTATGAAAAGGTCAGAATTAGCTGTCATGTGCATTTCAAAAGCACTGTAGGAACGGGTGAGTTTGTCGCCAGATTAGAAGAAGACCTTCGCTCCTTTATTTGCCCTTGGTATGACTCTCCTCAAAGAGAAATAGTATTTGGTGGCAGTATCGAACGCTCAGCAATGCTTACATTTATTGAGTCATTAGAATATGTCACGTTCGTTACTCGATTATCAGTTGTAGTTCTGCATTATAAAAATGGAGAATATAGCATCTCTGATTCTGCCGCCCAAGATGGTAAGCTCAATGTTTTACACAGCAGCACCCCGTGGAGTGTTTTGGTTCCGGATGTTGATCATGACATTTCTATCATTGATCGCTTGATTCTTGGGGAAGCGCGTGAAACGAAAATTGACACTATGAAAGTCGGGACAGACTTTGTGATCACTGAAGAGTTGGAAGACGAAATTTCATATCCCTATTTTGATACAGAAAAGGATGTTTATTATTCCATAGAATTTGATCTTTAAGAATTCATATGAAAAGAAGTTTTCCTATTTATTAACGCAATGATTTGAGTGATGGAAATATTTAATAGATCAACCCTCAAAGGATACTTTCAAAAAGGCAAGGTTCCTACAGAAGTGCATTTTTCCAACCTTATCGATTCAACTATTAATAAAATTGATGATGGATTCGCTAAAAGTGTTGAAAACGGATTGAAACTTGCGCCAGGTGGAGAATCAAGCAAGTTGATTAGTTTTTATGATGATATTAAGGAAAAGACACCTCTTTGGTCTATTTCGGTCAATCCAAGCGAAATGGCCAAAGGACTTAATATTTCAGAAAAAAATGATGATGTGCGCTTGTTTATCCAAAACGGTGGGAACGTTGGAATCGGCACACTCTCACCATTGCACACCTTGGATGTAAGCGGAACCGCAGGAATGAAAAGTCGAGTTGGAACTTACCAAACATTAAACGAGGTAAGTGCCGATGGCGAATGGCACATTGTTCTTGACGAATTATCGGGATGTCATGTTTTTGAGATTGTCGCTAAGGTGGAAGGTGTCGCAAAACGCGGAAAATATGCGATAGCCCATGCTGTTGCTGTAAGTGCACACGATGGCTCAAGAAATAAAATTCGATCCACAAACACAAGTTACGGTTGGTTTTGGCATAGGATTCGTTTTCGCTGGAAAAGAGTGCCCGGTGGTAAGTATCGACTGGAAATGAAAACAGGCAGTCACTATGGAACTGATGCGGAAAACAATGTGATACAAATTCAATTTCACATTACTTCTCTGTGGAATTAATCTAATATTGAAACTCGTTCAAGCACATAAAACCAGATCTCGCAATTGAGTGAATCAGCATCCATATCTAGCATCAGTAAGCCCACAAAGAGCATGGACTTTGATGAGCTTCGAAAGGAAGCGATTCAATCTACACAGCTTGCGTCAGGGAAAAAATGGACAGATTATAACCTTCATGATCCAGGGGTTACAATTCTTGAACAATTCTCTTTTGTTTTAACAGATATTGCTTATCGAACCAACCTGGGAATTGAAGAGCTGTTGTTTCATTCCAATAATGAGCAAGTTACAGAGCGAAACGCCTTTATTCCTGCCAGTGAAGCCTTCACTCCTGGCCCTCTAACAATACAAGATTATCGCATCCTTTTTCTTGATCACTTTGTAGAGTCGATCATAAATTGCTGGTTAGAACCTGTAACAAATCATCGTGAAGGAATTACAGGTCTATTCAATCTAATTATTCATGTCCATCCAATATTTCCAGCGATTGAGTATGATTCGCTGAAGAAAAGGATTAGAAGTTACTACAATAAGCATCGAAACCTATGCGAGGATCTAGAAGAAATAATCATTCTTCAGCCTGAACTTATAAACATTGAAGTGCAAATTGATGTGTCTCAAGAGACAGTGGCTGAAGATGTAATAGCTCAAATATTGTTTGAGATTGAAAACTATCTTAACCCCTCAATTGAATTTAGCAGCTTGGAAGATCTTGAGGCTGACGGCCAAAGACTTGACGAAATTTATGATGTCCCTTCTCATAAGCACGGATTTATCTCGAAGAAACAGTTAGGGATAAAACGCAATCAATTCTACCTTTCGAAAATCAAGGAATTCATTTCGGCAGTAAAAGGAGTGCGTTCTATGAAAGAACTGCAATTGTTTCAAGATGGTTCACCAGTAACGAGCGACTTAATTAAAGTGGATAATCATAAATACTTAACAATTGTCGATAGTTCAAGGCAAGATGAAACTATGTATGGTTTTAAGATTTCAGTATATAAAGGGGGTGTAGCTAATGCCTACCAACGAAATAGTGTAGTGCGAAAGTTGGAAGAATGGCAACAACGATTTATTCGAAACTATCCTGTGCAAGCTCGCGTTCGAAATAAAAAAACAAACACCTTAAGCTATACCGAAATTGAGAGTTATAATTCAGTTCAAGAATGCTTTCCATCGATTTATGGTGTTGGTGTTTACACACCAGCAAAAGAAGAAGGAGTGCTGAGGCAAGCACAGTCTGAGCAATTAAAAGCCTATTTGATGTTGTTTGATCAACTCATGGCAAATCATTTATCTCAACTTTCTAAGGTCGCGGAATTATTTTCTATTGATGGATTTGATGTTGACAAATTCAAAACCTATTATGCGCAGACATTAAATGGTAAAGTTCAATCTGCCGACTCTTTAATTAAAAAGTCGTTGCGACCTAAAAATCAGATTCAGGAAGAACTAGAGCACCTTAAAAACCAAATGTCTCAATCAGATCTCAAGACTATTCGTAAAATAGAAAGCCTTGAGAGAGATTTGAGCATAAAACAAAAGCTTGTTATCAATCTAACAGAAGAACACATAAAGCGATACTTAGGGATGGACGTTGAATCAATTAAAAAAGATCAAGCGTTTGAGAACCGACAAATAATTAAGTTGGCGCTCGAGCTTAAACGTCAGCAGGAGCAAAATAAGGATAGGAAAAAAGGTGAAATTTCTGGCATTGACGAAGCACTTCGTAAACTCATTGTACGTGAGTTAGATCAACAAGAACAAGAGTCCGAGTATACATTGACTGATTTGGAGGATTTGATGATCGAATTTGATGATCGCCTTGATCGAAAAAATCGCATTCTTTCTCATATGTTAGCGCGTTTTGGCGAACGATTTTCAACTGACTTTCAATTGAAGTTTTCCTCAAGTCAAAGGAATGCTAATACTGACCTGGCCGATAAAAGACTCCTGACGTTGAAATCAATATTCTTGAAAAACATTGTCTCAATACATCAAAAACGTGCCTGCGGAATTCGATTTGATCAGGAAAATATTGGAACTAAAACATCCTTAGAACAAAAAGTAGGGATTCTTTTGGACATCAATGTTGGTAGCAGTTCTGACGGTAAAAAATCTATACAAGAGCTAAAATCCGAAAGGTTAACAGCAACTCAAATTAAAAAAGAGAAATCCCCTGGTGGTCACATCGATTATGTTTCAGCAAAAGGGAAAAAGAAAAATGGAACGGTGAATTTCATTGTAAATAGCCCCCACTTCATTAAATATCTCTTTCAATTTGGCCTTTCAATATCGAATTATCAAATTATTAAAGAAGCTGAAGTTTACGCTCTTTATTTCATCCCCCCCACTCACGAGGATGCGACAAGACTTCTAGACACTAAATCACTACAAGAATGTCAAGAAAAGCTTAGCGCATTGCTTGACAAGCTGCATCGCATTAGCAGAGATAACGAGTACTTTAGGATAGTTGAGCATGTTTTACTTCGTCCACAGGATAGCTCCTTTTGTAATTTCTTCCTTCTTGATGAGAAAGGAGAAAAAGTCTTTGAAAGTTTAAAAATAGGAAGGGAAGACGTCCAAATGTCCTCTGCCATTGACACTTTAATCTTAGCAGGCTACGCGGATAATTATAGAGTCGAGAAGACACCTGACAAGGATTTTAAGGTTATCATTCAAGACACAATTGGCAATGATCGCGCATCCTCTAATGATATCTTCCTTACTGAGCTCAGTGCTGAGAAGTTTATTAAATCTCGTGTTTTTCATTATCAAAAGGAAAAAGGAAATTTCAGTCAATTTATAGAGCTAGATAATAAAACTAGGTTCTATTTTCAATTGTTAGACGAGAGTGATAATGTGCTTTTTTCGAGCAGTCACGCGGATGAAATCGAAAAGCAAGAACAACGAGTTGAAAAATTCCTTGATTTGGCCCTGATCTCGGAAAACTATGAAGTTTTCGAAGACAAGAAAACGAATCTATTGAGGCTAAAAATAAAAGGGGCACCGGGTGATGGCATCATTCAATCAGAAAGCCTCTTTCGATCTGAAGCGGATGTCAATAAATTCATAGTGTACGCGATTAAACGTTTTGAAAACTGGCAATCCATCAAATCTAAAAATGAACTTATCAAATTCAAACGCATTGATGGCAGAGACGCTAAGGATTTTAATGCTGTTTTGAGTGTCGTTTATCCAAATTGGACCGAGCGCTTCCATAATGAGGAGTTTCTTCAGTTGTTCAAACAAACACTTATTACTGCTATTCCTGCTCACTTATCTCTTCGAATGGTGGGTTTGAATTTTGCTGAAATGGAAGAGTTTGATCGTTTGTATAACGGTTTGTTAACCGAACTAGAAGAAGTTTCATTTGATAGGAGAAACCGAATTACTAATTTATCTATTGGGATTCTAAAGTTAATCACAGATGACCAAGCCTAAAAACACATCGACCCCCAGGAAAACGCAAAGATCGGGTGGAGTGAAGGCATCCTCTCCATTTCCAGGTCTTAGGTCTTATAATGAGGATGAGGCTGCTTTTTATATTGGACGCGAACGACTCAAGTACACCCTATTAAAAAAGCTAAGTGAAGACAATTTTGTATCAGTTCAAGGGACGAGCGGAGTTGGAAAGTCTTCCTTCGTTGATTGCCTTATTATTCCTGAATTAAAAGCGGGTTTTATTTCAGGCGGTGAAAAAAAATGGAAAATCGCAGCTTTTAAACCCGGTGATAATCCTATCGCTTCGCTTGCATCAGCTTTAGCTTCACCAAGCATTATGCAGCAAGGTGAAGCAGAGGTTAAAATCGACCCAAACCTCACAGATAAGTTCGAAAAAATCCTCTCTACACAGAGGTATGGTTTGATAGACATCGTAGATGAATATGGCTTGATTCGAGATTCTAACATATTGATTTATATAGATCAACTTGATGAATTGACCTCTATATCAAATAAGCAATTGGCGAATGTCCTAATAGAGCGATTGGTTGAAGCCGCAAACCAAAATGCATACCCTATTCACATTCTTACTTGCTCAAGATCAGAATCGGATGGCGAGTTCGCCATTTACCCAAAGTTTGCCGAACTGATAAACCGCAATCATTTTCTGGTTCCACAAATGACCCTGCCTGAACTATTAGGGCTTTTTGATAAAATCGCAAGATTAGGATCTATAAGTTTCAGACCAGCACTTATAGATCATATTGCAACCTTTTACAAAACGCATCCTATTGAGTTAGAAAAGTTTCAGCACGCATTGAAACGCACAATAGGAGAAGTAAAAGCAGAAAGTGGAGTAAAAACTATAGGTCCACTTCATCTTAAAACTATTGGCGGGATCAACGGGTCAATTGCTACTCAGCTAGAGTTAATATTTAACTCATTCGCTCGCCAGGATCAAGAAACTTGCAGTCTATTATTTAAAGCTTTAACTAGAACAACGTCAGCCGGATTTCAGCAAACACAGCAGAGGTCACTGAAAACACTTTGTGAATTAATCGATTGTGATCAAGCTTCCTTAACGAAAGTAATAAAGTCCTTTGCTTCGGATGATTGCCAAGTAATTACCGTAATCCAAGCCAGTGACATTCGCGGGAAGTTAACTCAACTTGATTTGATTCATGAGTCTGAACAAGATCGATTTACAGCATATTCTCAGATTCAGATCTCACGCGAATTGATAATTAAAGCTTGGCCCAGACTTTCAAATTGGGTTTCAGAAGAAGCGAATGATGCTGCACGATACACTGAGATTGCCAAGGCGGCCGAAAAGAAAGAACATCCATACCAAGGAGAGAAACTAAAAGACACTTTATCATGGTATAGAAAAAAGAACCCCAAATTTGGCTGGGCTAAACAATATCATGAGGGGTATGAACCCGCAATAGAATTCATTTTAAAAAGCGAAAAAATCGCCATTCGCGAAAATGAAATTCGAATAGCTGAGGAGTTATCTAGACAACAAAAATCTGCACGCAATAAGAAAATAATTTCGGGAGTTTTATTACTTGCAATCGTCTTAATCGTCTTTTCATACTTTGAAACTAAAAAAGCTTACGAAGCAAGTCAATTGGCAGAAGAGGCTGAACGATCTGCGCACAAATCTATGTTGAGAGCGGATGCTGATTCTGCAAAGGCCGCGGCCGCTCTAAGTCAAGCTTTTGCAGCAGTTCTAAAGGCTGATACATCAGCGATAAATGCTCAAGCAGCAACGAATGAAGCTGAAGAAGCTAAGAGGAAGGCTTTAATTTTAAGAAATGAGTCGGAGCGATTATCTGCAGATGTTCGAGTGAAGGAAGGCGCATTGAAAAATGCGGTTATTGAAATGAATAAGTCTCGGATTTTAGAAAATTACCTCAACTTGGTCTCAACAATTCGTGAGTACTCTGAAAGCGCCCAAAAGGTCTTAACTAGAACGGCCGACCCAGCACAATTAAAAGATGCCGCAAGCATGGCAAAAGATGGGTATGCTCTATTTCAAAGGACGAAGAGTCCGAAATATGAAGTATTGAAAGATTCCGTTCAAGACGTAACAGCCATAGCGCAAAAAAAGCTTTTTTCCACAATGAATTTGGCGATTCAAAAAGTAAAAACCTCGGCCAAACTATCTAACATAGAAGGCGGAGTCGTAATTGAGAAAGTCATTGGTCTAAATGGAAAAAAAGCGAATGGGATCTTCTTTATTGGGACAAACGACTTAACATCCAGTATTTACAAGGCGCATATAGTTGGTGGGCAAGTTGAGATTGTTGATAAACTGACAGAAGCTTATTCAAAAGAGCGAAAAACTCAAGGTATAAGCGCAATGGCGGTATCCCAATCCAAGGAATACTTTGTAGCAAGTCACCTTCCAACTTTGCAAGATGTTAGATTTTTAACTGTCTATTCAATTCAGGGTGCCTTTGCATCGAGTATTCAATTTGAAAACTACGTTGAATACATCTGGCCTCTTGGAACGAACGATTTTCTAATTCTTGATCAGAAGGGCAATATTTATGCTTTGGTAGAACAAGAAAATGGATTATTCGCCCCGAGCGTCTTGAGTCGCTCAAAAGAACAGATTGTAACTGCAGATTTCCATGAAGAAACCAATCGGTTAATTTTGGTGAAACCTGATCATAAAATTGAGATTCTCGAAGTATTAAAAGATCGATCAATTGTCCAAAAACAAACGATGCAATTTGATGATTTTAACTCTGAAATTACCGCAGTTAAATACCTACCAAGTCACAACTGGCTGGTTGCGGGAAACCGAAATGGAGAAATCTACTTCTACAATGCAAAGGATGGCAGCTTGGTTTATCGAGCTTTGAATGAGCATGCGAACAATATTAATTGTTTTGAAATCAGTCCAGACGAGACTGTTTTCGTGTCTGGCGGGCGTGATAAAACGGTTAATATTTGGAAATTAGATGAACTGAAAGCTAAACTTCAAGGGGATCTTCAAATCGAGGAAAAATATCAGCCAATCCAGTTTATTGAATCTGAATCAATTAGAGACATAGGTTTTGTAAATAACGACTGGATTCTTGTTGCTTCCAGCAGTGAAGGACTTACAACCAACCAAAGCGGTGAAGTGTCATTACTTCCTTTAGATTTTGATGTAACTGGTCTAGAACTCAAGAAATTGCTAGAATAAATATGATATGCAATACCACATCTGCGAGTGCACGGAAGGCTGTAAGTTTAGTTCTTATGGGGCTCTTCTTTTTGTCTGCCCAATTGTCAATTGCACAGAATAAAGGAATTACAGGATCATTTAGTTCTCAAAATGAAAGAGTCTTAGACAAAAAGCTTAGTAAAGTAAGAAATAGATATGACGAGAGAAGGTATGAAGATGCTTATGATTTATACAAAGATTTACATCTAGCTCATTACAATAGTGTAAATGATGGCGATAAGATGGTCATTCTAGATTGGGGAATTCGGCTATCATTTATCACTGAGCAATGGGATGATTTAGACAGATACATTACCGAGTATTATAGCCTGGATCCATATTTTTCTGCGGAAAGTTTAAAAGAATCATCTCCGCAACTGCAAGCGTACATAGGGAATTTTGTAAGGGCCAAAAGCGAGCAATTTGTTTATGTGAATAAACACAAACAAAACATTGATTTAATTCCCGCTTCCATCACCGTTTATACAAAGGACGATATTGACCGATTAAGTGCTAGAAACTTACTTGATTTGATTAGAATAACTCCTGGCTTTGCTGAGCTCGGTGATAATAACGAACGGATTATCGGAACAAGAGGAACCTCGAGCACTTCACTTCAGGATGTTTTGATATTAATAAATGGACACCGAATATCTGATGTATTCACAAATTCAAACGGGCCGGATTGGTTGAGTCTAGATTATGTGGAACAAGTAGAAATAATGCGGGGACCTGGCTCAGCACTTTATGGGGAGAATGCCTTCAGTGGAGTCATTAATATAATAACGAAAGACGGTCGTTTTAAAAATACAAATCGTATTTCAGTCAAAACTGGCACAGGCAATACCTTTAGAGACATCAGCCCTAAATACAATACTTACAACGCTCATTATGAATATGGACGAAAACTAAGTAATTCAGAAGGAGTATACATTTCAGCAACATATACGCAAACTGGGGGCTCAGAAATCGATCACTCAACACTAGATGAGTCTACTGTTTTACCAGACATAATTAGTACAGACACAATTAGGGCCGCATCATCTAATGGGCGAGAATACATCAATCGATACGGACCTGGATACAACCTATTGCTCAACTATAATCGCAAAGCGCTAAAGGTGACTTCGAATGCTCAGATGAACACTTTTGTTTATTCTAGACCGTCAAGTTTAAACCTTTGGAAGAGCGACACACCTGACGAACGTAGAAACCGTGTGAGAAAAGACCAAAGAGAATTTGTTCATATTGAGTACGGACTTTTTGATAACTCAGACCGATTTGAACATGACCTAAGGTTTAAGTTAAGTGGGGACCATTTCCACAAAGACATATATTTTCCTTCGTACTCAGATGAAATTATTGGAAATCAACGTATTATCGGTGACGAATATCGAGGAACGACAAGTCTTGAGTTTTCTAGCGATAGTTTAATGAAGAATTTCGATCGAATTGGTGATCAGCATTTCCTAATCGGAGTTGAGGCCTATTTTAATACCTGGCACTACAACTACTTTGTGGGAAACGATTCATCATTCGTACTCTCTCAAACCGAGGATTATTTTACGGAGCCGGGGGAATCAAAATTTGAGTATATCGCAGCTGCTTATACACAGACTGAACAACATTTAATTCAGGATATTCTGATTGCAACGGCTGGAGTCCGTCTCAACTATCATAGTAAGTATTCTACATTCGATAAATTTGAATGGGGAAAACAATATTCACCGCGATTAGCCCTCATATTTCTTGCACCAAAAAGTAAGCGAAATCTAAATGTATTTAAAGCAAAAGTGCTGTATAATTCAGCCTTCTTTCCCCCACCATTTTTATACAGACGAGGTGGAATTTTTGGATTTCAAGGTTCTGATTCATTAACGGTTCAAAAAATTGAGAGTGGTGAATTGGTAATAAGCGGTGACTTACCGAGCAAGTTAAGTTATAGCGTGATGTTCTATGCCAACAAAATCGACAACATCATTGAGAACGTGTTTGTTCCGTCTATTGGTGACCGAATCTACATTAACGCGCCCAGAGCGCGCAGAAATTCAGGCGTTGAGGTGGAAATTCGACATGCACTTGAGCTAGATAAATTTGACCTGAAGTCATTTTTCAATTATTCACTCGCCATGGAAAGTGATTTTAATGACACTAAGAATCACAATTATTTTGAAATATTCAATGGCAAGTATTTCACATCTGGGAGTACACTGACCAATTATCCAGGTTCAATGGCTAATGTTGGATTAGACTTAATCACGAAGAGAAATAGTGATTCTGGAGAATCTAGTTCAAAAGCTAAGTTTTCCATTGGATCAAACATTCAATGGATCGGTGAAACAACTGTTTATTCCTCCTACAGTCTGCAGCAAGGAAATCTCGTGCAGAATTCGAATGGTCAACAAACCAAATCTACTCTTCCTCAAGCCTTTATTTTGGACGCTCGGTTCAAAGTTTATTACCCAAGGATGAATTTTGGAATCTCTGCATACAATGTTGCAAACAATCAATATTACCTACCTAGTGTCAACTTTAGTTCAAGAAGACAGAATGCTGAAGGCAGAATGATTTTGTTGAATTTTACTTACCTAATCAACGCAAAATAGCATCGTGACATTCTTTCAAAAAGACAATTTTCGACAGGATTTATTTGGAGGGATTTCTGCTGGTATAGTCACCCTTCCTGTAGCCTTAGCGTATGGAGTGGCAACCGGATTAGGACCCATCGCAGGAATGTACACGGCAATTATCCTTGGATTAATTGCCGTAGTGTTTGGAGGAACTGACACGCAGATCAGCTCACCAGTTGGTGCGATGACGGTAGTAGTAGCTTTCATTATTGCCACTGAAGTAAGTATTTCGGGTAGCATTGAAAAAGCCTTACCAGTCTTAATCGTCATGTTTGCTCTAACCGGACTCATACAAATGCTGATGGGGTTATTCAAAGTAGGGGCAAACATCAGGTATGTTCCATATACTGTGGTTAGCGGATTTATGAGTGGAATCGGTATAATCATCATGGTGCTGCAGGTAAAAGACATTTTTGGAGTTTACAACTCTGACTACAACTCTGTGTCCAGCATCCTAATGCATTTTGATCATTTTATTCAAAACGCGAATTGGTATGCTTTTGTAGTAGCTGGTCTTACGATTGCAATCATCTACTTGTTTCCTCTTTTAACCAAGCGCGTTCCCAGTAGTTTGATTGCCTTGATCTCAGTAACGTCCATCGTCTACTTTTTTAATCTGGATGTACATAGTCTTGGTGAGGTAGAAATCCACTTTTCTCACTTTGAAATGTCCTTTTTTGACCAGATTTTCAAATCAGACGTACTTTTCCGCATTCTGTTGGCCGCATTTTCTCTTGCTATTCTAGGTTCTATAAATACACTTCTTACCTCCGTTGTAGCCGATAAAATGACACATACCGTGCATAACAGCAACAAGGAGCTCTTTGGTCAAGGGTTAGGGAATTTTGTGGCCGGTATTTTCGGGGGATTTCCAGGAAGTGGTGCGGTCGCATGCACGGTCGCAAATATCCAATCCGGAGGACGTAATAAAATTTCAGGCGTTATTAGTTCGCTTTTCTTGCTTGTCATACTGCTATTTGGCAGTCATTTAGCAGCCGTAATTCCAAATGCTGTTTTAGGTGGCATTCTCTTTCATATTGGTCTCGTCATCATTGACTTTAAGACCTTGAAAAAGGTCGGAAAAATTAGCAAAGCGGACAATTTTGTAATGTTCACTGTTTTAATACTAACAGTATTCTGGAATTTAGTTTATGCCGTGATAATCGGATTGGTGATTGCATCGTTTCATTTTATGAAGCGCATGTCAGATGTCGTAGAGCAGGATACTAATAAATCGAGAGTTGATGAATTAGTAAATGAAGTTATTGGACGGTTTAACGATAAACTCATTCGAGCCTTAATTCAGCTTTTTGTATTGATTGCGGATTTAGATGGCCACACAAATAAAAGTAGAGTAGTCGTGGAGAACTTCCTAAAAGGACGGGTTCATGTTGATCAAATGAGACAGTACCTAGACTTTTATGACGACCTAATTGAGCGCCAAATTCAAGTTAGCGATAAGAAAGCCGGGCTCCATAAAAAGAATGCGATGAGTTCAGTGAAAGTCTTGAAAATTTGCACACAAATAAATACGGAGCTCGAAAGCCGAGAAAAGCAGTTTATACTTAGGCGTTTGATCGAATATGTGAACAATGGAAGCGCTCCAACAATTCAAGAATTAGAATTCGTTGATTTGGTGGGGGATGTTTTTGGCATTTCTAAAGAAGTGGTAGCAGAAGCTAAGGAAATTGCCTCGAGTGAGGACAGGATCACGGAAGAATCAACTCGAATTATTCGAGACATCAAGGGGTTCGAAAAGCACGTGCTCATCAAAAACCTTAAAGGACCCATTTTCTTTGGATTCTCCCATCGCTTCCTAATATCTATGAGAAACATCTCCGAGGACACTAGAGCTGTAGTTTTCAACATGTCCTTTGTGCCCTTCATGGATCATTCAGGCGTGCGCACATTTGCCGAAGTGGTGCAATTTTTAAAACAAAAGGAAATTGAGGTTTGTTTTAGCGGCCTGAGTGAAGAAAACCTTCAATTGCTTCGTGGAGTTGACCTTATACCAAATACCGTACCTGAGGAATGCGTTTTTAAGTCCATTGAAGAATGCGTGATGTGGTTGAATGAACCAGGTCAAATTAGAAGTTCGTTCAGCCAAGACGTTGACGGATAAAAGTATGACTGAGATGCATGAAATTAATCGCCTCATATTCCACATCGATAGTGCATCCGAAGTTTCTAGTAATTCCCGCTTAAACAACATTATTCAAGGAGTATTAGAAGAGTATTTTGATCGGTTTGACAAAATAGGTGTGGATGTGTTTTTTGATCGCATAGAATTGGATTTAGGTGAAATTGATCAAGAGCACTTTGAGGCCGAATTAAATGTAAGGCTGCATTATCTTCTCGAAAATGAGCTGCGAAAGTTCTTTAGTCAGCAGGATATAAATGCAGAAATCAAGACAAGGTCGAAGCTCGCGACAAAGGCACTCTTCGAAGAATACATGCGGCTCGGGATAAACAGTCAAAATGATCAATCCCTTTCTTCAGTCTTCTCAAAGTTTGCGTCTGAAGATGCTGAATCACTAAGTCAAATATTAGATTCTAGTGAATCATGGCCAATTATTCGACAACGTTTGTTTGACCAAATAGACTTCTCATCATATGAGTCATATTGGACATCAGCAAAGGCCTCTATTTATTTGCCAATTCGAAGAGTCAACCAACAGATTCTCAAAGATTTTTCCGAGCGTTCAATGTTGGATTATGGATTCGTTGGATTGCAAGGAATTTTAAAGCGGGCTACTTACGATTTTATGTTCTCTGCCGATCAATCAACTTCAAATGTTAGATCTTACATCCAAATACTTCGGAAACAGAAAGCCGCCTTTGAGAAATATGCACATCGAATATCGGTTTCTATTGATCATTATTTATCCGAATTCGAACAAGGCATCGATCTTCAAAATGGATTAATAACATCACTTTCCGAAGGAGTAAATCTGAGTACAACCGCCCGTGGCGAGCAAGTACTAATGACTTTTTTAATTGAAGGCCGATCTCCTAGTTCCTTGGATATCAGCGCTATTCAAACATTTTCTCATACGCTACATCGTAGCACATTAGTGCGTATATCTAAAAAGTTGATCTCTGGAATAAATGACAGTGAACTTTTAGAGCGACTTCTTCGCACTCATCAAGCCTTCACTCCGTGGCAATTGAGAGTTTTATATACCCTGTTAAGCGCATCGCTATCAGGCAAGAGTTGGCAATATATCGCCTATATAGCTAAACTAGACACCATTATTGAAAAGGAGTTTGGTGAGAATTTGTTTTCTCTTTCACCTAATAGTTTCAGGAGATATTTTCGATTAGGAACCAGTGCTAAAAGGCAAAGTATTCAGCTGATAATAGATATTTCAAAATATATAAGTGCACGACAAGGAATTGCTCCAAAGAAAGTTACGGAGCGTATCTCATCAATCGTTCAACACTCCAAAGGTGAAGAGTATGAGATAATTCAATTTGCCATAAAAGAGGCTATGTCATCTATCAAAGATTCTGAAACTAAAAGGAAAGGCTTGGATCGTCCTGATTGGAGTCTTCTCAGTGTATTCGTCCATTTTCTACAAACAGGATTATGGATCCGATCAAATTCCTCACCACAAGAAGCTTTGCCAGAGCTATTGGAATCAAACCTTTCAGGGATTCGTAGCGCAGTTTATGAGCGACTAGAGGATCGAATATTGTGGATTCGTCTAATACATCAATTTCGATTAGAGAATGTATACATCCTCTTCAAAAGCATCTTCGGTTTAGACGAGCACTACCCCAATTTAATGGTGGCTGTAATGAAGGCTCAGAGAGCAGGAAGCCTAGCTATTGAGCGTGAGTTACTCGTTGCTTTTATAGACGCAAAAATCAAAATCAAAGCCTTAAAAGAGACTTCCTTTAAAGGAAATATTGAGCTTGAATTTTCTCAGTTGTTAAAGCCTTTGACCGAACAAAACAGAGACAGAGAACATATTCAGAACTTAGATTACCGAGCGGTATTAGCGCAATGGCTTGATCAATCCTATGACCTGCCTGATGATGCCATTAGAGATAAAGTGCTTCGCAATGCTTTGAGTCAGATTGACATCATCCTTGACTGGTTAAAAAAGACTTCGATTTCTGCCAAAGTTTGGCAGTCTATTTTCTCTGGATTAGACAAAAAATTGCTCACCGATATGATGGACAAGCTCAACACAATCATCGTAATTGAGTCGCTTGGTTCATTCATAGATATGATACGCTTGTCACGATTTGGCAAAGTCATCACTCAGGAAAAACTAGTTTCTTTTTTAATAATAATTGCGCATGGTGAAAGTGATCAACTAACTAAAAGCGCTAAAGAAGAATGGAAGAGTTTCACTAAATCTCATCCTGAAGAAGCTATAAAAGCGAAAAAACAATTCAGAAATAGTACCCAATTAGCCCTATTGGGAGGTTCTTCAGGGTCAGATAATCTTGACGACTTCCTTTATCAACTGGACAGAACCATTCAAACGGGTCGCTTCGAGGCATCCACTGCCTACGAATCATTTAATGTATTTGAACACAAACTCAGACAATTATTCGAATTCAATGAACCAAAGTTGATGAGATTTTTCAATCATGCATCTACCTCAAAAGTTTTGCAGTTCCTTGAACATCTCGAGCATGCCACAGTAAGTGCGTTAAAAATTGCGCTTGATTCCAAGTTCAAGCAAAGTGCTTACGTAGAAATTGCTTTTTCTATTCGGACTAATAATACCAACAACAGGGAATACATAAATCTCTCGATTTTAGCGTTTGGACTAAAAAGTGTTCAATTCAATCACCAAACATTCTTTCAGTTCTTAAACACTTATTTACCAGGACTTAAACTTCCGTTAATTGACGTAGATAGGAATATTCAATACGATGAAAGTATCGTTCATGCGAGCATTCATTTCTTAAAGTTTGGTCAATTCATAGACGATAGATTATCGAGCGATAAATTAGAAAGAATCATTGTCTGGATATTACAAAATCAGCGTGATTTATTCATTTCAGGCATAACTCGTGACGCTAACTTAAAGCAAGTCCTAATTAGAATTTACGATACGATTCAAAAATCAGAATGGTCCTATATCACCTCCTTGATTTTAAATCGAAGTCAAGATGCTATTGAACAGGAAATAAGTAGACTGGAAAATACCACGAAAAAAGTCAAACAACTTTTGGCCAAACTGGTGTCAGTCGAATTAAAAAGTCAGTCAGCAAGCAATTTACTCAACTACGTAACTGATAAAATTGAGACTCCCTCATATACTGAAATAGAAATACAATCGATAAAAAAGTTAGAGGAGAAGTTGCCTCATGACTTCGATATGCTCACTTCTGAACTGCCAGAGAAACTTCTCGGAATGGCAATTCAACCTCAATTCAAGAAAGATTATCATGTGTTCCAACTGATTGACAATATTGCTGAAAATGGAGCATTTCCGTCTTGGAGTGAGCTGAAAGACGCATCAGATTTTGAAGACGTTTTAAAGTCATTACACAAAAGCGCACCTCGATTGACACATCATTATTTGAATGTGTTAATCAAGGAAAAACAAGCCACACTTAGATTACTATATATTTTGGGAACAGATAGGTTCTTGAATGTTCTCAAATTATTTTGGAAGGACTTTGTTATAAGAATGGAAAGTGTAATCAGATCATTGATTATCATCCATGAATCATTGGGTAAAAGAGAGGCGTTACTGGCCTATTTTGTTGAACGCTACATTTATATTTCTTGGCCAATCAAGTCTGATAATATTCTTTACGTAACACGATTAATCCAAGCAGGTATTCCAGCAGATTTTAATCTATCGATTGATGAATACACCAAGCTTTTAGCCTTAAAAAGTCTAGATCAATCAGACAAGCAAGCCTTAAGTTTTATATCTGCTTTTTTGAGCACCCGCAATCTTCAACAAGCTGCAGTATCGGAAATCCGACCCCAACGAACCTTTGATATTTTAAAATATTTAATAGTCGAAAATGAAGTGCCTTGGTGGGTTGATTACTCCAAAATTGGGTCTAAAACACTACAAGATCAAATCAATGAATTTTCACTCAAAGTGCTAAGCGAAGATCCGACAAAATGGATTCATGACTTTGCACAATCTGGACATGTCCTAGATATTTTCAGTCATCTTGTTAAGCACATAAACAACCAACAATTCGACCGCATCATACTAGCACTGAATCCAAACTTTGGGGGCTTTATCGTCAGCTTTAATATGCTATTTAACCGCGTATCATCATCCTATTCTGAAGATGAATGGCGTCTGTTTGTATTGGAGTATGTGTTGAAGGTGAAAAACATTAATGCGGCAAACTTTATTAAAGATGCATTTACGTCAATATCACAAAGTACATCTATCAATACCAAAGTTTTAAAGCTTGAATTACAGCGTGCAGCATCCGCAGCTGTTGAAAGTGGGGAAATTAGGTTTCGCCCATTAGTCGACATGTTAGAAGCACCTTTTGAGGCAGAAGAATCAATACTCACATTTGATGATGAGCAGAATGAAACCAAAAGCTTCGATAGCATCTTGATACATTACATACGATTTGGAACGATCCCAATGGGCGTCTACCCAAAGTTCAATACATACTTTGAATTTTCTCAAACCCTTCAGCGTGCCTTTTTACAAAATGAGGCTCATATAAGAAATTTGATTCAAGCAGAATTGAACGACAATCGGGTCAGGGCAAGAATTATTCGCTTTGAGAGCGATCATTTCATTGCTGCATTAATTTCAATGTTGTTTCCAATGACGAGGCTCACTTTATCTAAAGAGGGCAAATCTATTCGCAACTTCATCTCTGATCTAATAGGGCTGACAAATGCAAAAGTCATTCACGACCTTTTTTATGCAACATTACTTGAACAAGCTTTAAGCCCATACTCTAAATCACTCGGCACTAGTGATTTATTAGAACCATTCATTAAAAAAGCTGTCGATCAATTTCAACTTAAAAATATTAAGAAAGAAGTTTCAATTCAGATTTATGAAATGAGTCCAACACTTCGTGAGTTTGTTGAGCGAACCTTATTCGGTGGCAAATCAAACCTAAAGCTTCGAGGTAAAGACACCGAAACAACCTCACCCATAGAGTCAGAAAGAAACAAATTCATTGAAGAAGGTGGTGAGCTTGAACTTAAAAAGGCTGATGGCCAAGAAAATCATGGTAACCATGTGGCAGAGCAAAAGGTAACAGCTCATAAGACAGAAAAACAGAAAAAAGAAGAAGAAAGAAAGCTCAATGAGGAACTAGAGGATATACCACATGTAGAGCTTGATTTCGAAGTCAATCTTAAAAATGCCGGACTTGTAATTGTATGGCCATACTTAGAACGCTATTTTGAACTGCTTGAAATGGTAAGTAACAAAAAGTTCAATTCCAAAAAAGCGGCAAGGCGCGCGGTTCAATTATTGCAATATTTGGTCACCGGTTTGGATTCGGCACCAGAACACGAACTACTGCTAAACAAGGTGCTTTGTGGGGTGGAGATTGCCACGCCCATTCCCTTTGAAATTGAATTAAGCGATCGAGAACGAGATATTTCAGAACAGATGTTGAAAGGTCTATTGAATAACTGGCCAAGGCTTAAGAATACTTCAATAGAGGCATTGCGAGAGGGCTTCTTGGTTCGAGATGGAAGGCTTATTGAAACAGATGAAGTCTGGCAATTGAAAGTGGAAGACAAAACTTTAGACATCCTCATGGATGGAATGCCATGGTCGTTCGGGATCATTAAATTACCTTGGATGAACAAAAGATTGAATGTGGAATGGAGATAGCCTTTAATAGCAGTATGGATGTTTTAAGCAAGGAGTTAGAGTGGCTCAACAAGGTGATTTCATATCGTTTTGCTGAATATTTCAAGCACAGTGAACGATTCGATTATCCTCTATCGCCTGATTTGTCAAGCGATGAATCATTTTACGCTGCCATCTTACGTAAATTGGAAATCGATGAAACGTCACGGTTGCTCATTTTAATTGCATTGGCCCCGCACCTGCGTCCCGCAGTATTTGACATGTTTTTCACCAAAAATGAACAGTTCGACCGTGTATTTGCAGAATTTGGTGGACTTAAAGGAGAAAAGCACAGTGGATTCGTTCCAACCGGTGAAACGGCAGCATTCATAATAGCAGGTGACAATTTGGATCGAAGGTTCGAATTACAGCGATGTTTTAATGAGCAGCACGTTCTTTATCGAGAAAATATTCTAACCCTCGGTTTTACAAACGCTTACGAGCCAATGTGGGGCGGAGAACTCATCATTAGTGAAGAGTTTTTGACGCATCTTACTTTGAATGAGCCCTACAATCCCAGGTTTTCACCAAATTTTCCTGCACACCACCTAACAACCAAGTTGGAGTGGAGCGATGCCGTTTTCGATTCGAATGTTTTGACTGAAATCGAACACATACAATCTTGGATAAAGCATCAAAAAGAAATTCTCGAAAATCCTAACCTCAGCAAGTATTTAAAATCTGGGTATCGAGTCCTTTTTTATGGACCTCCCGGAACAGGTAAATCAATGACTGCAGCTCTACTAGGTAAAAGTCACAATATGGAAGTTTACCGAGTAGATCTGTCTTCCATCGTGTCAAAATACATCGGTGAAACAGAAAAGAATTTGGCAAAATTGTTTGATATTGCTGAGAATAAGAATTGGATTCTATTTTTTGACGAGGCTGATGCGCTATTTTCAAAACGGCTTTCAACACAAAGCAGTAATGACATATTTGCAAATCAGCAAGTAGCATATCTGCTTCAGCGTATCGAGGATTATAACGGTGTAGTAATCCTTGCGACAAATTTCAAGGATAATATTGATGATGCTTTTCTTAGACGTTTTCAAAGTATCATTCTTTTCCCAAAACCTACTGCTGATGTTCGCCATGAACTTTGGAAGAAATACTTTGCTCCTTTCAACATGGAAGAAACAGATATAGAAAGCATTGCCGCAGAATATGAGATTACGGGAGGTAGTATTATCAACGTCTTGCGCTATTGCTCAATTATCGCAGCTCAACGCGGAGACAACAAAGTGAAAGAAAATGATATTCTAATCGGTATTAAAAAGGAGTTTTTGAAAGAAGGGATAACACTTTGATTTTTTCCTATGAGAAAAAAGCAGATGCGCCAAACATACCTATGGGCGATTGGAAAACAAGGGATAGATAATTTGCTCAGCCAATCAATTGGGAACTTACTGAAAACAAAAAATCCCGAGCACTGCTCAGGATTAATTTGTTGCCCCACAAGGACTCGAACCTTGACTGACGGTACCAAAAACCGCTGTCCTGCCAATTAGACGATAGGGCATCCTCATAAAAGGAGCGCAAATGTAAAAAAGATTTCATTTTTGTAGCCAAGCAATTTATCTTTTGTACTTAAAACATATTCCATCTGTTGTAAAGCCCTTGGCCAAGGACTTGATTTTTGATCTTCATAATGATCAAAATGCCATCTATCTCACATTTGATGATGGGCCCCATCCTGAGATTACAGAGGAAGCACTAGACTTGTTAGATGAATACGAAGCACACGCTACCTTTTTCTTGATTGGAGAAAATGTGCGTAAATTTCCTAAGGTTTTTGAACGCATCAAAGCATCAGGACACGCCATAGGTGTGCATGGCAACCAACATTTAAGCGGATGGAAGACTAAAAATGACGTCTATTTCGCAGATATTGCTTCCTCCGCAGAAGTGATCAACTCCAATCTGTTTCGCCCACCTTATGGCGAAATCACCTTGTCTCAATCCAAAAAACTGAAGAAACATTACAAAATCATCATGTGGAGTGATCTCAGCGCAGACTTTGACAACAGCTATACTAGCCAGCAGTGTTTTGAATTTGCCACCAAAAAAGTAAAGCCTGGCAGTATCATCGTTTTTCACGACAGCGAAAAAGCAAGGCCCCGAATGATCGAGGCCTTGAAACTAAGTCTTGAGTTTTATCAAGCCAATGGTTTTAGAATGGATTCAATAAAGCTTTAAGCAAGCTCAGGCTGCACATAAGGCACTCCTGCGGCTTTCAATCCATCGAAGCCTTTCTTGATATCTATAATATTCTTGAAGCCCTTAGAAGCGAGAATACTCCATGCTATCACAGATCTGTATCCGCCTTTGCAATGAATGACGTAAGAAGTTTCTGGATTCACTTCAGCTAAATGGGCATTGATGTAATCCAACGTCAATAGCTGCGCATCTTCTAAATGGCAATTTTCAAATTCAGATGGCTTTCTCACGTCTAATACTTGTCCTTCAGGTTGATTAGCCTTGAACTCTTCTGGAGTGATGGACGGAATAACACGCACTTCTTTTCCAGAAGCACGGTACGCTTCAAAGCCACCATCAAGGTATCCAATAACATTGTCATAACCCACACGCGCTAAACGCATGATTGCTTCTTGTTCTTTTCCTGAATCAGCCACAATAGCAATGGGTTGATGCATATCTTCTATCAGTGCACCTGCCCAAGGGGCAAACTGTCCATGCAATCCGATATACCACGCATTTGGAATATGACCTTCGCTGAATTCGCCTTCTCTGCGAGTATCAAGCACCATAACGCCCGATTTCTGTGCTTCGAGCACTTCATCCACGGACATTGCATTTAAAGAGCTTTCAAATACTTGATCAATAGACTTATAGCCTTTCTTATTTTGAGATGCAGCTTTGGCAAAATATTGAGGCGCAGGCAATATTCCTTTAGTCAATTCTTTCACAAATTCTTCTTTGGTCAAGTCACCTAAAGCGTAATTGGTTTGCTTTTGACCTCCAAGCAAAGCTGAAGTTTCGCTCGACATATTCTTACCGCACGCAGACCCAGCACCATGCGCAGGGTAGACAATAATATCGTCTGGCAAAGTCATGATCTTTGTTCGCAGTGAATCATACAATGTGGCAGCCATATCTTCTGCGGTCATCTCTCCGCCTTTTTGAGCGAGGTCTGGCCTTCCTACATCGCCTATAAATAAAGTATCTCCTGTATAAATAGAATGCTCTTTCCCATTTTCATCAAAGAGCAAATAGCAGCTAGATTCAGGGGTGTGTCCGGGTGTGTGAAGTAATTTAATCTTCAACTCTCCTAACTCAAATACCTGACCATCAGTAGCTTGAATAATATCGAAATCGGTTTGTGCGGTAGGCCCAAACACAATTGGTGCTCCTGTTTTAGCGGCTAAATCTAAATGACCACTCACAAAGTCTGCATGAAAGTGTGTTTCAAGAATGTATTTAATCTCTGCTCCGCGCTCTTTTGCTTTTTGCAAATAGGGTTCAGTTTCTCTCAGCGGATCGATAATGGCTGCTTTACCATTAGATTCTATATAATATGCTGCTTCAGATAAGCAACCAGTGTAAAGTTGTTCTATGTACATAACCTTCTTAGATTGAAAGAACAAAAGTATAAAGTAAAAACCCCGCTTGTGCGGGGTTTAATTTATTCTGCTGGTATGACGGAAGCGTTATTGCGTCTATTAAACCTAATACCTAACACCAATTCATGCGAACCCGATGTAGCCGCGCCAATGCGACCAACATTCAAGTCATAAGCATATCCGATACTCAGATTGTTTTCAAACTGATATCCAGTCATGAAACCAATAGCTTGCACTGAAGCCCCTGAAACAACTGCATACCGAATAGAAGACCCTAACCAAACCATGTCTTTGTAGATTCCTCTTACTTGAGTGTCATAAATATCGATGGAACCGACTATCTTACCCAAGAAGTTGGCGTCAATTGCCCACGTATCATCAAAGTCATAGCGATATCCACCATTAATGTAATAGTGACGTGCTAACACATTCTCAGTCTCCGAATAATCATTGAAAAACTGGGCCTTCAACCCAGCAATTTGAGGTACATAAACTCCTGCGTGCCAATTTTTACCTGAGAATCGAACTCCCGATCCAAAGTCTATCGACCACAATGACATCAACCCACTACTCAATGCAATATCATTCGCCTGAGCTAGATCAATTTTACTTCCATCTACCGCGAACTGCAACATTCCCGTTGAAAGAGCAAAGCTCAACTTATAATCATTAGACACTTTCAAATGATAAGCATATGATGCCTGAAAACCATTTCTACGGGTTTGACCAACCACATCACTGAAGATGGTTCCACCTACACCCATGGTCTCTTTCACAATTGGCCCTTGCACACTTAAGTAGTATGTACGTGGGGCATCTTGAATCCCAACCCATTGGTCGCGATATAAAGCGTTAGCCTGAAAGTAATTTTCAGTTCCTGAAACAGCAGGATTTACCATGTATTCGTTCATAAAGAACTGTGTCCATTGTTCAAGCTGCTGAGCTTTTGCTTGTGAAAAGGCAATAAGGACTATCAATATGGCGATGAGCTTTTTCATAAATCTCATTGTTTTCAATTATTTAAGGATCGTAACTGGTCCAGTAACTAGGTTTTTCACTTGATCATCCTTTAGATCAATTACGTAGTAGTAAGTTCCAACAGTCAATTCTTTACCATTATGCTTACCGTTCCAAGGGTTGGTATATCCAGGAGCCGACTCATAAATCAAGTTACCCCATCGATTGAATATTTGAACAACTGCATTCGGGAAGTCATCAATTCTCTCGATTAAGAAGAACTCATTCACACCGTCACCATTTGGAGAGAATCCACCAACCGGATCAACTAACTCTTCTACTGTTACAGTTACACTGTCTATTCCGAAACAACCATCAGCATCTGTCGCACTCACATAATAAGTGATGGTTTCCAATGGGTTCGCTTGAGGGTTGTATTCAGTGATACTTGTTAAATCCTGAGCTGGACCCCATACCACATCAACATCAGAATTAGCAGTAGGTGCACCTCCAATAGATGTTATATCGCCAGGAACAATAGTCTTGTCTGGACCAGCATCAATACCTGGACCAGGAGTCCACGTAATATTCACTGTATCTCGATCGACACACACATTGTTAACACCTTCATAAATGTAGGTTGTAGTTTGTGACGTTGTGTTGACCACAATAGAATTCCCTGAGTCAGCAACAACTCCATTTAGATTCAACCATCTTACAGAAGTTGCACCCGTGTTTGTTCCCGTTACATTAATTTGATTAGTAAATGGACATACTTCAAAGTCGTCCATTGCAACAACATCAACGAAGAACTCAGCATCAATTGTGAATGTATCAGCAATTGCACATCCATTAGCATCAGTTACAATTAAAATGTAATCGCCTGCCACAACACCATTCAAATCTTGCGTAGTCAAAATTGATGTTGAATCACTGATCCAATCGTATGAATAAGGCGCAGAACCTCCGGTAACGGTTATTTCAACCAGACCATCTCCAGTATTCGTGCATGTCGCATTTCCAATTGTATCAACGGTGATAACTAGAGGATCTGGTCCACCTACTGTTTCAGTAGTAATAAATGTACATCCGTTGGCATCAGTTACTGTTAAGGTGTAATTACCCGAACACAAGCCTGCAAGTGTGCTGTCAGAACCACCATTGCTCCAAGCAAAGGTGTAAGGTGCTGTTCCGCCAGAGATACTTATGTCTATTATTCCATCGCAATCAGCGCCACATGCAACATCAGTAATCTCAACAGAATTCACAATGATTTCTGACGGTTGAGATATTGTGTACACATCAAAGGCTGCACATAAATTAGCATCAATTACAGCGATGGTATCATCACCTGCACAAAGCGAGTCGATATCATCAGTAATCTCACCATTCGACCAAAGGATATTGTAAGGAGCAACTCCGCCAGAAACTGTTGTATTGATTAATCCATCACATTCCCCGAAACAACTTACATCGACCAATAGGTCAAGAGCTATGACCGGTGCGTTGGCATTATTAAGAATAATACCCGTAGTATCCACGCAACCATTTACATCCACTATTCTCACTCCATAAATACCTGCAAAGAGATTAGAAACAACGCTATCCGTTTGCGCTGGAATTAAAGGGCTACCTGATGCATCCAACCATTCATAAGTGTAAGGGCCTCCATTTCCACCTGACGCAGAAACCGTTATCGATCCATTATTCACTTGACAATCCGGATCAACTTGCGAAATCACATTTCCAACAATCGGTGCAGGGTCATCTATGATGAATGTTAAGCTATCAGAACAGCCAACGGTATCTGTGATTGTCACAGAGTAGGCTCCACCGCATAAATCATTAATCGCCAGAGTGGTATCGCCCGTATTCCACAGAATAGTGTAAGGTGGGTTGCCGCCTGACACATTCAAAGAAATACTTCCATCACATTCTCCCGGACAAGAAACATTATTTTCAACCGAAACAATAGTGAACGGCTGTGGGTCAATAATGGTCGCTGAATCAACCAACACTTGACCGTTATCATCTGTCAAGGTCAGAACATACGTACCAGAGCAAAGTCCAGTAATCAATTCAGTAGTTGCACCGTTTGACCACAAGTAAGTGTAAGGAAGCACACCACCAGTAGCAGTTGCAAGAACTTCGCCATCACATCCATTTCCAGTACAAGTAATTTCAGTTATATCAAACGTAACGTCTAGTGCTTCTGGTTCAGTAATCGTGATTGTATCAACAGTATTACAGCCATTCACATCAGTCACAGTAACCGTGTAAAATCCTGCGCATAAGTTGCTCGTTGTTTGAGTTACATCCCCATTTGACCAGAGATACGTAAGTGGTGTAACCGCTGAATTCACAGTCGCTGTTCCATCGCAAACTCCACTTGCTGACGTGTTGGTAGAAGTCAAAGTAATTGCCGGACCTGTTGCATCAGAAACCGGATATCCAAATACTTCGAAACATCCAGATGCATCGGTCACAGTGACGTCATAGAATCCAAAACAAAGTGCGCTTAATGTTGGAGTTGTACCTCCATTTGACCAAGCGAATGTAAATCCTCCAGCACCACCAGCAAATGTTGGATCGATCGATCCATCGCATACTCCGCATGTAGCATCAGTTACTGTAACAGCCGTCTGTACGATAGCCGCAGGCTGAGCAATATTAAAAGTGTCTAGAGTTGTACATCCATTGGCATCAGTTACTGTCAAGAAATATGTTCCTGCGCACAAACCAGATGCTAGAGATAAACCATTACCATTTCCTGGCACTGGACTCCAATTAAATGAATATCCACCCGCTCCTCCAGAAGCTGTAATTGCAATTGAGCCATCACAAACACCACCACAAGAAGCGTCTACCACAGTGCTATCCAACACTATCTCACTAGGTTGATCAATTGTAAATGTTGCTATTGAATCACAACCAGCACCATCACTTATAGTAACAGTGTAATCTCCAGCACACAATCCAGCGTTATTGGCCGATGTCGGACCATTGCTCCAAGCAAACGTAAACACCCCCGAGCCTCCGGTAGGTGCCAATGCAATTGCACCGTCACAAGAGCCGAAGCAAGATGCATCTGTAATCGTTTCGTTAGGATTAATCAAGTCGGGAACATTGACTGATACAATATCTGAACTGATACAACCTGCGCCATTGGTCAATTCAACGATGTAAGTTCCTTCACACAGGTTCGAAATAGTATCGGTAGCTCCGATAACCAATCCCGTTGCTAAATCTGTCCATTCTACCGTGCAAGGAGCGCTTGTGCATATATAAGAGGCAAATACTTCGCCATCACAATTACCACAAGTGGCATCTATACTATCCGCAGTTACTTGATCCGCACCATCAGCATTAATTGGCACACTTGCGATCAATTCACAACCATTCACATCTGTAATAGTCACCTGATTTAAACCAGGGCACAATGAATCGTTCGTAGCTGTAGTTTGACCATTATCCCACAAGAATGTGTAAGGTGCTCCTGCAAGAGGCAGTGGATTAGCAGTTGCCGTTCCATCGCAAACTAAACATCCTGAATTTGTAATCCCAGAGAATGTATTTGTAATTGGATCAGGATCAATCAAAGTAACACAGAATTGCTCCGTACATCCATTGGCATCTGTAATATCAACACAATGAACGCCAGCGATAAGTCCAGTTTCTGTTTGACCTGTATTTCCAGAAGCCCATAGATAAGTGTAAGGACCTGTGCCTCCACCTCCTGTGACCGTAGCCGATCCATTTGCATCACCGAAGCATAATGGATCTGTAACACCAGAGAAAGTTCCAGTTATCGCTGCAGGCTCAGTTAATACAACTGTGTCAAGTGCGGAACAACCACCTGCGTCAGTAACTTCTACGATATATGACCCAGCGCCAATATTATTCAATGTGGTTGCCACAATAGCTCCATTCCAAGTGAATGTATATGGTGTGGTTCCTCCAGATCCAATTGCGGTTACTGAACCATTATTATCGCCATTGCATAATAAGCCCGTAAAAATGCTTGCAGTTACGGATACTCCGTTTGCGGGCTCGTCTATAATGACGCATGATGTATCAGAACAACCAATAGCGTCTGTTACTGTAACGCAATGTACTCCTGCATCTAGAGAAACAGCGGTCGCAGTTGTTTCACCGTTATCCCAAACGAAGGTGTATGGAGCCGTTCCATTTGATCCTTGAGCAGAGGCGGATCCATCATTACCTCCTGGGCATGAAACACTAGAGATAAAAGTTGTAGTTCCAACAATTGGGTCAGGCTCTGTAATTGTGACCGTATCCAAACCAACACATCCAGAATCATTGGTTAATTGAGCATAATATGTACCTGCACTGAGTCCAGTAGCCAAATCAACGTTGCTGACAACTGCTCCCGAAGCTGAATCTATCCAAGCAATGGAGCAAGGAGCAACATTACAGATGTAAGTAGCTAATGCTGACCCGTCATTTCCTCCATTACATGAAACATTTGAAATGACTGATGCAGTTACCGTATCGGCCCCAATGCTTCCAATATTCACGAAGAAAGTATCAACGCAACCACTTGCATCGGTTACGATTACAGAGTTAATTCCAGAACACAAGTTGTTTCCGTTGTTCGTAGTTGAACCACTTGACCAAACAAAACTGTATGGCGCTGTGCCATTGGTAATGTTAACTGTAGCGGTTCCATTGCATGTACCGCAAGATGAAACTGTAGGATTCGTAAATGTTGCCGTCATTCCAACAGGATTGATCACATTGACTGTAGAATTCCCAGAACACCCACTGGCATCAGTAACTGTAAAGGCGTACGTTCCTGCAGCTAAGTTAGATCGTGTAGCATTGGTTGAACCATCATCCCATAAGTAAGTATAAGGGCCTCCATCACCACCAGAACCAGCAAGGGTTACAGAACCGTCATTTCCTCCCGGACAAGTCGGAAGAGCAATCGTAGTGGTTGCAATAACTGGCTGAGGATCAATGATCGTGACACAAGCGGTATCCTCGCACACTCCTCCATCAGTTACCGTAACGCAATAAGACCCAGCAGGCAATGTAACGGTAGCTGCAGTTTGACCCGTTGGCCATAAGAAAGCGTATACTCCACTTCCTCCGGTCGCTGATGCTGTTATTGTCGCACTATCACCAGTGCAAGCTGGTTGAGTGATTACTACTACTGAGGCGTCTAATCCCGTTGCAGGTTGTCCTATCATTATTTGATCTGTATCTACACATCCATTAGCATCGGTAACAGTAACCGTTACCATTCCAGCTGGCAATGAGTCTGCCAAGGTGCCCACATCACCATTCGACCATGTCAATACATAAGGAGGTGTCCCTCCGTTACCAATAGCTATTGCCGAACCATCAATTCCATTAAAACATGGGTTATCTATTGACGATGTAATTGACGCAATTAATAATGTTGGCTCATCGATTGTTACTTCAGCCGAATCAATACAAGAAGTAATCAAATCTGTAACTGTAACGGTATGAAGCCCAGGTGTCAGGTTAGTAACTACATTAGTGGTTGCACCATTATCCCATAGAATCGAATAAGATCCTGACCCACCTGTAACGGCCTGCACTTCTCCCTCACCATTATTGTTTCCGTTACAATCAATATCCAAGCTATCTACCATTTCTACAGTAAAGTTGCCAGGAGGGTTTAAGAAGTATGACGCACTATTCTGACATCCATTAGCATCAGTAGCTGTAACGGTATAATTACCTGTAGTCAGTCCATTAATTGAATTGCCTATAGCTCCCGTATTCCATAAATAAGTATGAACACCCGTTCCTCCAATTGAAGCAACTACAATTCCTCCATCATTTCCTGGTCCTGCGCAAGAAATAGGAGTTTCAGTAAAGGTGAACGTTATAGAATCTGCATCTCCTATGCCAATGCATGCGGTATCCGAACAACCGATTGCGTCTGTAACAGTCACGCAATGTATTCCCGAATCAAGCGCCAATGCAATAGAAGTTGTTTCACCATTGTCCCACAAGAAAGTATAAGGTGCTGTTCCCAATGTGCCTTGTGCCTCAGCAGAACCATCGGTTGATCCATCGCACAATGCGTTGATCGGGTTGATGATCGATGCTACCAATGAAGAAGGCGCATTCACTGTGACTTGAGCTGTATCTGTACATAGATTATTATCCGTTACTGTTACAGTATACGTACCCGCATTCAATCCTGAAATTGTATCGGTAGTGCCGCCATTACTCCAAGCGTAAGTATAAGGACCTGCACCTCCTGAAACTGCTACCGTGGCTAATCCATTCGCAACTCCACAGGTGGCGTCAACTGAATCCATACTAAGAATCAATGGTGCCGGGGCGTTGATAATTACTGTATCATAGGCCTCACAGCCAAAGTTAGTAGTGAGTCTTCCTAAATACGTTCCTGGACAAAGACCTGTGATTAAATCTCCAGTTCCTAAAAGGTTAGTCGTATCCAAACCATTATACCAACGATAAGGTTGACAGCCAAAGAAGCAGGTGTAATTTGCATCTGCAGTTCCATCACAAGTATTTGCACACGAAGCGGGCGTAGATGTAATGGTCACGTTTGGAACGAAATTATCACTAACGCTTGTTGTGTTTGAGTCTGCACAACCATTGGCATCTGTAACTGTAACGCCATATGGACCTGAACATAAAGATGTAATCTGATTTGTTGCAGATACTCCTGTATTTATTGTTCCCGTGCTCCAAGAGTACGTATAAGGAGCGAGTGCCCCTGCAACTGTTGCAGTTGCTGTTCCTGTGCATACAAAGCAAAAGCTATTTGTTGAAGTAAGACCAACATTAATGGCAGCTCCATTCGGCAATGTTGTACTAGCCGTTTGAGTACACCCATTGGCATCAGTAACAGTAACCGTGTTCAATCCTGCGCTTAAACCAACGGCAGTTGCCGTGGTTTCTCCGCTCGTCCAAAGAAATGTGTAAGGTGCATCGCCACCAGAGGCAGCCACAGTGGCTTGACCATCAGAGCCACCAAAACAAGTAGGAGCGACACTGGATGTGATTGATGCAAGCACAGGTGCTGGCTCATCAATAGTGAAGTTCACCACATCATTGCATATACCATCAGCAACAGTCACCGTATAATTACCGGCCGGCAGCACGGTAGAAGAAGCTCCTGTTCCAACACTTGACCAAGTGTAATTAAAGTTTTGTGTTCTCGGTATAAAGGCGACATAGTCATTCGAAGCATTGAAGTTCGCCAAGTTTCTTCCTGGAGCAGCATAAGCCTCCGTACCTGCAAAGTTTTCAATACCCTGTACCAAAGGATCTCCATCTGAATTCAATGACTCAGAGTGAATCTGAATAATATTGGATGTCTCATAAAGAACAATTTGGAACGTAGATAAAATATTTGGAGAAGGAGCAGCAAAGTGGTCAAGGTTAATAAAGTTGACAACTCTAATTCTGTTAGGAGCTGATCCCACTAAGTATGTTTCTAATGTCGTTACACCCGTTGAAGGATCCATATCTTCCCAATAACCTGCAATAAAGTCTCTTGGAGTGTTTGCTGCTGGATCTGGAATAGCTGTTGGCAATGAAAACTGACCGTTTACTTGACCACTATTTGGATTTGATAAGTCAAACGTTATAAATCCTTGAGAGTTTATAATAAAGTGAGTATGGTTATTTCCGAAGAAACTGAAGTTTGACCCTCCAAAAATGTTAATTGTATCAGAAGTTGCATCTTCTTGTAATGTAACCGCCTTGTAGTTGGCTGCATTCCAAGGACGTCCTTGTGGATAGGGCTCAAAGGCGCCTTCTGTTTGATCAATTACGTATTCGGACGTGTTCGTTGGAGCAACTGTACCTCCATAGCCAGAAAGATAAGCGGCACCATCAGCTAGTCCATTACAACTAGCACTGTCAGTGCTATCAACTACAGCAAAAATTACTGGCGATTCAACCAAGGCAACCATTTGAACTGTATCACAACCATTAGCATCCGTAATAGTTACCGTGTGGCCGCCTCCACAAAGTGAAGTAGCAGCAGCAGATGTTGACCCAGAGCTCCAAGCGTATGTCAAAGGCGAAACACCACCAGTTGCGGAAGCCGTTACTGCTCCATCGCAAGCATCGTCACAACTTGGGTTTGTTATTCCTGTGAAGCCATTAAACACAATTGGCGCAGGCTCTGAAATAATTGCAGTATCAATAGCTGTACACCCATTATTATCGGTGATCGTACCTATGTATGTTCCAGCAGTCAGTGCTGTGATCGTATCTGTTGTAGCGCCATTGCTCCACGCATATGTATAGGGCAACGTTCCTCCGGCACCCGTAATTACAGCCGAACCATCATTACCTCCGTTACATGTTACATTATTAAGGTTTAACGATGACTTATCGATTACCATACCGAACGGACGAACCTGGAAGCCAGCTAAATCGTTCCAAAAATCATTTGCTCCTGTAAAGTGGATATAGTCTTCATCTCCTCCGAAGTTGTTCGGCTCACCAGCATTCCAATTGAAATAAGTGGCAACCGTGCCATCAACCCAAACATACGTTCCTTCAACTACTTCATCTGTAAGGCCGATCCAGCTATTTCCAGGTAATACGGAGCTGTAATAAGCTTGGTCAATAGCATCACTAATTACAATAAGATCTCCACCAGCAGCCAATGCCGTAGCGCGTGCAGCGGTCCAGGTTTGACTTGCCGCATGATAATAAATAAACTCATTGCCATTCTCACCTATATAGGTGAACCCGGGAATAACTGGCGGAGAATAGACCGTTGCAGAAAGCACAGTTGGCTCATCTATTACTACTGAAGCAGTGTCTGTACAGCCATTCGCATCGGTAATTGTCACCGTGTACGTTCCAGCTGGCACATTTATCAATGAATCATTGGTACTTCCATTCGACCACAAATAAGTGAGGGGAGCAGTTGCACCTGTGTTGGTTGTTGTTGCCGCTCCGCTGCTTTCTCCATTACAAAGCGCATCATTCACCAAAACGCCAGACGCGGTCCAGTTGCAGGAGCATGAATCTGCAACAATAACTTGAGCTGTGTCGGAACAATTATTCGCATCAGTAACTGTGGCAATGTACGTTCCTGCAGTCAAGTTAGATATTGTTTGAGTGTTTCCTCCTCCTGTCCAAGCAAAAATGAAAGGAGTGGTCCCTCCAACTACAGTAACTGAAGCAGACCCGTCATTGGTGACGCAACTTTCATTGGCTACGAGCACTCCATTGGCAGTAATAGTAGGAGCAGGTTCAAGAACCACGGCAGCACTGTCCGAACAACCATTTGCATCCGTTGCCGTTACGATGTATGTTCCTGCTGGAAGAGACGAAATCAAAGCAGAAGTTCCACCATTACTCCAGGCGTAGGTTAAAGCACCTGAGCCTCCAGTGGCAAGAGCTTCAGTAGACCCATCATTATTAGCACATGATGGATTAATCGAATCGATTATTGATAAAGCTATTGCTGCTGGGTCAATGAGTGAAAAAGTTGTGTCGTCTTGACAACCTGCCCCATCAGTAACGGTCAATGTATAAGTTCCAGCTGTCAATCCAAATACAAACTGAGACGTAGCTCCTGTTGACCATGAATAACTGAATGGTAATGTTCCAGTGCCACCAATAACACCGCCTATGGCAGAACCAGACGTTTCGCCAGCACAGGTCGGGTCGAACGTAGAAACATCTGCAATCACTCCAACTCCATCGGTAATAATAACACTGTCGATGGCTTGACATGAATTGTTGTCAGTTGCTGTAACCGTATACGTTCCTGCAGTTAACCCATTAATAGTAGCGGCTGTTGAGCCCGTATTCCATAAAAATGTAACCGGAGCAGTTCCACCGGTTGCCGCAACTGTAATCGACCCATTGGTACTTCCAGCACACGTTGGTTGAGTCGTTGAAGTTGTATCTACGACCAGAATTGCCGGTTCGTCTACAAAAGCTGAAGCAGTATCCGAGCAACCCAGCGCATCAGTTGCAGTTACTGTGTAGGCGCCTGAACCTACATTGGTGAGATTTTGTGATGTTGATCCGTCTGACCAAACGAACGTGTACGGTGGAGTTCCCCCGACAGGAATATCGCAAACAATACCGCCATCTGTAGATCCATTACAAGAAGCATCTGTTACAGAATTGATGGAAACGCTAATCCCAGTAGCTGGCTGTCCAACAACAGCATGCGCTGTATCGGTACAACCATTTGCATCGGTGGCTGTCACAATGTATGTACCTGCTGTAAGGTTATTGATTGTTTGTGTAGTTGCACCAGTATTCCATACGTAAGTGTAACCGGGTGTTCCGCCTGTAGCATTATTTGCGGTAGCAGTTCCATCATTTCCTCCAATACAGCTCACCCCTGTCGATGAAACAGTGACGTTCACCAATGTTAATGGCTGAGAAACCAACTGAGAGATGACATCTGTACAACCATTTATATCGGTTACTGTGACGGTATAATTTCCAGCAACTAAAGACGAAATTGTTTGGTTCGTAGAACCCGTACTCCACAGGAAAGTGTATCCTGGAGAACCGCCAGCACCATTTGCTGTCAACTGACCGTCTGCACCACCAAAGCAGCTAACATCATTATCAAGATTAATCGAAGCAACAACTGCTACTGGGTCGGTCAAGATTACAGTTAAGGTATTTGTACACCCTGCCACATCTGTCGCAGTAACTGTATATGAACCTGCCGTGAGATTCGTAATTGTGGCCGTGTTTGCCCCTGTACTCCATGCAAAGGTAAATGGCCCTCCATTGGATCCGGTAGCCGAAGCGGTGATTGCTCCGTCAGCATTCCCAGCACATGAAGGTTGTGTGATGACTGTATCAATAACAATTGGAGAAGGCTCTGCAATGGTAAACTGAACTGTATCACCACAAGTTCTGGCATCAGTTATTGTAACAGTGTAATTTCCTGCAGTCAAATTGGTCGCAGAAGTTCCAGAACCAATCGATGACCAACTGTAAGTAAAGTTTTGCGTTTCAGGAATGAACGCCACATAATCGTTCGCTAATGTAAAGTTGGCATTGTTCCTGCCTGCTACAAAAAACCCTGAAGTTCCTGTTCCATTCTCAATACCCTGAACCATTCCTGTTCCAGTTACACTTTCAGAAAAGATCTGAATGATATTGGATGTTTCGTACAATACAATTTGATACGTTTCGGTTTGAGCATTATTTGCAAAACGAGGCACATCAACAAAATTGATGACAAACGCTTGCTGGGCGCCAGAGCCTATAGCGTAGGTTTGAACTGAACCTCCAGCTGTTAAATCCAGGTCTTCCCATAAGCCAATCCAATTGTTTGGATATGCAGCATTCGGGATGGCCGTTTGATTAAAATTAACAGTGGTTGCAGGATTGGCAATATCAAAGGTTACGAAGCCATTTGAATGAACCCTAATTTGCGAAAAACTGTTGCCAAAAAATTCAAATGAAAATCCAAGATTTATAGTCGGAGTTAAACCTTCATCACCACCTGGGAAACCTATTCCAAATGCTGTAAAGTTTGCCGCAGTGAAAACAGTAGCGCCCGAATAAACAAACGGATATGGCTCATATACATTCTCGGTTTGATCAATGATGTAAGAAGCGGTAGATGTAGATGGCCCGTAACCTCCATGAGGTGAAAAATATGCCCGACCATCATTCGCCCCATTGCACGATGCATCAAAAGTGGAGTCAACGGTCGCATAAATTGCAGGTGCATCTGCTATGACCACCGAGTCAATCGCTTGACAACCACCTGCCTCGGTAACAGTAACAGTTCTAACTCCTCCACACAGTGCATTGTTCTGGAGATTTAACAGCAAGGTGCCATCGTCCCACAAGTAGGTCTTAGGATTCGTTCCTCCGAAAGTTTGAGCACGCGCGCGACCATTACAGGCAGTATCACAAGCCGATAGAATATTAGAAAAATTAGCAAGGATAAAGTTTGTTCCTGGTAAAACGATGATAGATAAAACTGAATCCTTCGAAAGGTCATTGCTATCAACAACATAAACGTCATAATTAGTGGCAGCTAAATTGGCGAATACATTCGAAGTTTGAGTAATGGTATCAAGAGATACGCCATTAAAAAATACTATATAGTGGCCAAATGGTCCTGTACCACCTGCATTATTGATTGTGATTTGACCATCTGCTAATCCAGAGCAAGATTCATTCACAATATCTACACTCGCTATGCTAACGGACTGTGCCTTGATATCGGCAGAACTTATCAGTGTGCTGAACAAGGCAATAGCAGCGATTGCAAAAAATCGAGTAAATAGGTGCATAGTAAGTTTCATTTCAAACCCAAATTTAAATGGAAAATGCGCTGGTTCCGCATAATCAAGGTGATTCACGCAGAATTTGGCTCGAGGGTTGGGTAAAGCGATAAATTTTTAATTGATTGAATTCCAAAAGAAAAAACGAAAAAAGTCTAGTCAAGCTTTAAAACAGCCAAAAATGCCTGTTGAGGAATCTCCACATTACCTATTTGCTTCATCTTTTTCTTTCCTTTCTTCTGCTTTTCAAGGAGTTTTCGTTTTCTGCTGATATCTCCCCCGTAACACTTGGCTGTCACGTCTTTACGCAAAGCTTTCACCGTTTCACGAGCCACAATCTTAGCTCCAATACCTGCTTGAATTGCAATTTCAAATTGCTGTCTTGGGATCAACTCCTTTAACTTAATGCAAATTTTCTTTCCCAAACTAAAGGCATTGTCTTTGTGAATTAAAGCGCTCAATGCATCCACTTGATCTCCATTCAAAAGAATATCCATTTTTACCAAATTAGACACTTGGTAACCAATCGGATGATAATCAAAAGAGGCGTAACCTTTCGAAATCGACTTCAATCGGTCGTAAAAATCAAATACAATCTCTGCCAGTGGCATGTCGAATGACATTTCTACACGGTCTGATGTCAAATAGACTTGATTTTTGAGTGCACCACGCTTCTCGATGCACAAATTCATAACTGCTCCCACATATTCCGACTTTGTAATGATCTGTGCATTAATAAATGGCTCTTCCACAGATTCTAACCTCGAAGGGTCGGGAAAATCGGATGGATTATTAACAACTAACCGCTGCTGATCTGTTGTAGTTGCGAAATATGAAACGTTTGGCACTGTAGTAATTACCGTCATGTCAAACTCACGCTCTAAACGCTCTTGAATAATCTCCATATGAAGCATGCCCAAGAATCCACATCTAAACCCGAAGCCAAGAGCAGCGGAGGATTCAGGCTCGAAGGTCAGGGATGCATCATTCAACTGTAGCTTATCCATTGCATCACGTAACTCTTCATAGTCATCCGTTTCTACCGGATAAATTCCAGCAAAAACCATTGGCTTAACATTCTCAAAACCATCTATCGCGGTCTCGCAGGGGCTTTCAAAATGGGTAAGCGTATCCCCTACTTTAATCTCCTTAGCTTGCTTGATCCCCGATATTATGTAGCCCACATTTCCGACAGAAATTTCTAATCGTTTTTCAGGCTTCATTCGCAAGACACCTATTTCCTCTCCAATATATTTCTTGTTAGTGTGATAGAATTTCACCAAATCTTTTTCGTGTAGTGTTCCATTCATTACCCTGTAATAAGCAATAACACCTCTGAATGGGTTAAAAACGCTATCGAAAATCAAGGCCTGTAACGGTGCTTTCGGATCTCCTTTAGGTGCTGGAATTCTCTCAACGATTGCCTCCAACAATTCAGCAACTCCTTCACCAGTTTTTCCGCTGGCACCAATAATGTCTTCTCGATCACAACCTAGCAACTCAACCATTTGATCTTTCACTTCTTCAGGCATGGCTGATGGCAAGTCCATTTTATTCAAGACAGGAATGATCACAAGATCATGCTCCATAGCTAAATAAAGGTTGGATATAGTTTGGGCCTCAATTCCTTGGGTTGCATCTACTAAAAGTAACGCCCCTTCACAGGCGGCAATTGCTCTAGAAACTTCATATGAAAAATCAACATGGCCGGGAGTGTCAATCAGGTTTAGAACATAGTTCTCGCCATTTAAAGGATAATCCATTTGAATGGCATGACTCTTTATTGTAATGCCGCGTTCTCTCTCGAGATCCATGTCATCCAATATTTGATCTTTGGAATCCCTGTCACTTACCGTTCCAGTGATTTGCAACAATCTATCAGCAAGAGTGCTCTTGCCGTGATCTATATGGGCTATTATACAGAAGTTTCTAATGTGCTTCATGCACTAAAAAATTGGCTGCGAAAATACATGAATTTTAAGGCTGAAAAAGAGAATCTATTCTAGTCCGCTTTCAAATGAATTTAACCTTGAAGGCGTCTTTGAGCTTCGAGCACATATTTACCTAAAATATCAAACTCAATATTGACTTTATCTCCTTCCTTTAAATACATAAACGTGGTATGTTCATATGTAAATGGAATGATCGAAACCGAGCAATATTGCTGCGATGCCTCAACCACAGTAAGACTAACCCCATTAATGGAAACACTTCCTTTAGAGACAACAAGCGCATTTTCTGGCTGATCAAATTCTAAACGAAAATTCCATGAACCACCAACCTCTTCGATGGAAACAACCTTAGCAGTTTGATCTACATGCCCTTGAACAATATGACCATCAAACCTTCCTGACGCAGATAGGCACCTTTCCAAATTGACATAAGAACCCTCTATCCATTTAACAAGACTTGTTTTTTTGAGGGTTTCATCAATCGCAGTAACTTTATGCATTTGATTCTTTAGCTCAACGATCGTTAAACAAACACCATTATGCGCAACACTTTGATCAACCTTTAACTCCTCATGAAATGGAGCAGACACCCAAAAGTGAACGTTAGACCCTTCCTTTTCCATTCTTTCAATTCGCCCTAAGGCTTCAATAATTCCTGTAAACATCTATTTCTTTAATAAGCTGGCTGACCGTCTTCACCTTCTCTAATCAAATGAACAACACCTTTTAGCTCTCTTGTTTCAATTCCGGTGAGACGAATTTCATTGACTTGACAGACGTGAAAATACACTCCTGAAGGCACTGGCTTTCCAGATCTTTCCGCTGTTCCATCCCAATTGATGTCTGGGTCTTGAGTAGAAAAAACTTCAGCACCCCAACGATTATAAATCGTTATGTCTATACTCTCGACAAACTTATAGGGAAAAGGAATAAAGAGGTCGTTAATCCCATCGCTTCCAGGACTGAATACGTTAGGCAACTCATAAAGCGGGCAATTATCTACACAAAGTGATTTATCCCTAGAACTCTCATTATTAAAGCTATCTATCGCCACTAAAGCATAACACCCCGCTATAGACCCTTCACTTTGTTTGATAAATTCCGTTTGATCCGGGTCGAAAATCTCTTCTAACAGCGAGAGCTCTTGGCCTAAGAACGGAGCATAATATACTCTGTATCCCACTACATCATCTGTGTCTTCGCAAAACTCGTTTGGGTTAGACCACGAAATAGAGGTTTGTTCTAGATCACAGTCTCCTTCAATCAGCAAGTTTGGTGGAATACAAGGAGGCTCATTATCAATAGGAATTCCTGTATGTATTTGAGATTTATTAATGAGAACACCATCTAAATCAGCAGCAGTATACTCCCCTATCGACTTCACAAAATACCTATATTCAAAAGTATTCGCCAATCGCTCATCTGCATAAGTTGTAGAGGAAACAGTATCCAAAATACTGAAGCTATCCAGCGAATCAGGATTATTAGAAAATCGGTAAATAATGTATTGAAGGTTTTTCCAGGGAACGTCAACATCCCAACTCAACGTTAGCTTGTTATCACTTGGCTCTGAAGTCAAATAGATTGAGGCTGCCGAAACTGAATTTCCAATCGAAACCTTTTCCTCACCACTCAGCATTTCGATAGAATAATAGTATTGCTTCTCCAGAGTGTTAAGCCCCTCATCTACAAACATAGTATCCAACGCAAAGGGGTCACTGGCTTCTGGGCTCAAATAGACTTCTTCATAATCGCCATTTTGACTTTCTGCTCTAGATAATCTGTATTGATAAGGTGGGCCAAAAACATCTAGCTTCATCTCAATTGGCTTGTACCATGCAATGCTGTCGCTTCCCGACTGAAAATCGGTATTATTCACAGACACCATGTTAAGAATCGGTACGTCTCTGATCAATTTACCACAACCTTCTTCGGATGGATAACTTTCTGACCCATCGCCAAATTTTGTAACTATTATATAACAATAGCGTTGCCCATGTATTAGACCCTTTCCTTGATTATCGTCTGCAAATTGCAATTGATCAACATTATCAATCTCAGCTATCAATTCATACCCTAATTCTCTTGGCACACCAGTAACGCACTCTGGTGCGGAATAGCCTAAACTATCATTATACCTATAAATATCATATCCTGAAGCATGATCGCATTGAGCTCTGGTCCAGATCAAGTTCAATGCTGTGCCAGCAGGCTCAACAGAAGTAATGGTGACTGCTGGGGATTTCACTTCAATTTCAAGTGTTTTGAATACCACTAAATCAGATGAAAGACCTTCATTTTCCTTTGCTTTGAAATAAACCCAATATGGAGCATTTCTAACATGATCACAAGAGGTCTGCCATTGAAACCTTAATTCTATAGGTGGAAAGCCAAAAGCGCTATCAGCAGGCCCAAGCGAACCGCCATTTCCTGGATCTAAGGGGAGCCCAACCGCAGAAAACTTTAAACGATCACCCTCTAGATCATCAGCTATAGCTGTTCTTTCCAGCAGAGACCCTGCCGTTACACATGCTTTATCGTCCAACGTAATAGTCGGAGGATTATTTGGAGGGCAATTACCAATATCAATTTGCATATCCCGCATAATTGAACCCACCTTAAAAACTGCTCCACTATTTGGATTGGTTCGATACTCTTCAATCAATATAGCAACATTATACTCACCTGCAGTTTGAGGAGAAGCCCAAGATAAAGTGCCCGTATTTGGATCTATAGACAGCACATTGTTGAGCCCTGGCTCAATATTGTCAGGATATTGATATCCTGAAATCTGCTGACCACTATATGATCTGCTTTCTACTATAGAATAAACTAAACTATCGCCATCAATATCTACCGCCCCTGGATTATGGTAAAAAGGTATCCCAACACACCCATTATCAATCGGTGGATTTTGAAGCGTTGGAGCTCTATTACCGCCTGTTGCAATATCAATGGTCAAATAACTTTCCAGATAAAATGGTACGTTATCGGAATTGGGGATGTTCAAAACACCACCATTTCGCATCGGATCTTCCATACTCAACTTGTAAGTTCCTGCCCCAGGAAACTCATGTGTTGTAGTGTAAACATTATAGCGTGTTTGAGTGGCTATCATTTCACCAATTCCAACCCCAGCATCGCAGCCCTGGTTTAAAGGGCCATTGACCCTACTTACTACCGCATTCGACCCATCGCCAAAGAACAATTCCAATTCACACCGATCAGCAGCATCACTTTGACCACCAGTTTTGGTGTAGGTAATAATCGAAATCTCATATAAAAATGGATTTGTTGAATTGACACGAGAGTAAATAATTTCACCCGCTCTGTTATGAGTAGCATAAGAAGAGGCCACTGCCATCAGTGCAAGCAATAACATCAGAATATGCAGGCCTTTCATTTTCACAAATAATAAGACGTTAAAATCATATGTTTCGTTGCAGTTGCTATTCATACCTTTGATCACCGTTATTCAAAGTAATACATTTTGAATTGACAAATGTTGATCAATTAGGAATACGGTTAATATTTTAACGTATGAGTAAACACAAGAAGCTTAAGGTAGGGATTACGTGCGGAGACATTAACGGAATTGGAGTTGAGGTCATATTAAAAGCTCTTTCAGACTCTCGAATATATCAGCATTGCACACCTATCATATACGCTTCTCAAGAATTGGTTAAGCATCAAAAACACGAACTTAAACTGGAGGGCTTTCACTTTCATTCGATAGAAAGTGCCGAGAACGCTGATGCAAATAAAGTTAACGTACTGAATGTTTGGAAAGAAGAAATCAATTTAGAATTCGGTTTATCAACGTCAACAGGCGGTGAGTATGCATTCAAGTCTTTGAAAGCCGCTGTTGAAGATATTGCTAGTACAAAAATTGATGTTCTCGTTACTGCGCCAATAAATAAAAAGAACATTCAATCTGAAGAATTCAATTTCCCAGGACACACTGAGTTCTTAGCCGCATATGCCAATGAGGAGAACCCGCTTATGATTTTGGTGCATAATAATCTGCGGGTGGCAGTTGCTACTGGGCACATTCCTGTTGAGGAAATAACATCTCATTTGACTTCTGATCTTATTCTTACGAAACTCAGGGTATTTGCAAAATCATTAACCCAAGACTTTGGAATACACCGCCCAAAAATTGCAGTATTCGGTTTAAACCCGCACAACGGTGACGCTGGGTTAATGGGCGATCAGGAGTCGAAAATCATTTCACCGGCTATTTCGAATGCAAAAGAAGAAGGCATATTAGCTTTCGGACCATTTGCTGCCGATGGCTTCTTTGGGTCCCCTAACAGAAATAGTTTTGACGGCATTTTGGCGATGTACCACGACCAAGGTTTGGCGCCCTTCAAAGCTTTAGCTTTCGAAGAAGGTGTAAACTTCACTGCTGGACTACCCATCGTAAGGACTTCGCCTGATCATGGCGTAGCCTTTGATATTGCTGGGAAAGGTATCGCATCAGAAACCTCATTCAGACAGGCAATTTTGGCAGCGTGCGACATTGCAAACGAGCGTATGCACTATCGAGAAATCTCATCAAACCCGTTAAGTGTTTCAAAATAATAATAGTCACTTGTTTTTCAAGGTATTCATTACATTTGCAACCCTTTTTTAGATAGCTCTTTGAAACCTAAACATTCATACGAACTCAAATTTGTGAGTCTTGCACTCGGTAAGCATGAATTCACCCACAAGGTTGACTCTTCGCTTTTCGAAGCTCAAGGAGTTAGCGATTTTGATAATGTAGACTGCACCGTTATTGTTCACTTAGAGAAACAAGAGCGGCTATTGAACCTCGATTTTGAAATAGATGGTCACGTCAAAACATTGTGCGATCGCTGTGGTGAAGACCTACAAATAGAATTAAGTACTGAAAGCAATTTGGTGGTTAGATTTGCAGAAGAATCAGATTTTACTGATGACGAAGTGATTTTTTTAAATGAAAACGAGTCGTCATTAGATTTAGGACAGTTCATGTATGAATATATCATGGTCGGGTTGCCTACCAGAAGAGTTCATGACGAAGGCAAGTGTGACCCTGAAGTATTACGATATTTAGAGGAAGCACCTGAAGAAGAAATAAAAGAAGAAGACAATGAGTTAGACCCAAGATGGGAGGCGCTCAAAAAATTTAAAAACTAAAGCTTGTAAAATGGCACATCCTAAACGAAAAATCTCGAAAACGAGAAGAGACAAGAGAAGAACTCACTATAAAGCTGAGTTACCTACAATCGCTACTTGTCCTACTACTGGTCAGCCTCACTTATTCCATAGAGCGCATTGGTACGAAGGAAAACTCTACTACAAGGGTAGAGTTGTTATGGAGAAAGAATCAATGGCTTAACATCAGATGGCCATGAAAGTAGGCCTTGATGTTTTAGGCGGAGATTTCGCCCCTGACGCGAACGTTCTTGGAGCAATTGCTGCTAAAGAAGAACTTGGCGAGCGATCTTCTATTGTCCTTTTTGGAGATGGCTCTGCTATTGAAGCTATTTTATTAGCCAATGGCAAACCAAAAGATGAGTTTGAAATTGTTCACACCACCGAAAACATTTCGATGAGTGAACATCCAGCAAAAGCATTTCTGAAAAAGCCAAATTCTTCTATTGGCTTAGGCTTTAAATCACTTCAAGAAGGAAATATTCAGGCGTTTTCAAGCACCGGAAACACTGGTGCTATGTTGGTTGCAGCAATGTATACCATTCGAACAATTCCTGGAGTTATTCGACCATGCATTACAACTGCTTTACCCATTTTGAATGGTGGAATGAGCATTTTACTTGATGTTGGAATCAATTCTGATTGCAAAGCAGATGTTCTCTACCAATTTGGTGTTTTAGGAAGCATTCTCGCTGAACAGATTTACAACATGGAAAATCCAAAGGTTGGTCTGATTAACATAGGTGAAGAAGAAGAAAAAGGCAACATGCTAACGCAAGCCGCTCACCAGTTAATGAAAGACACCCAAGAATATAATTTCATTGGAAATATTGAAGGTAGAGACCTCTTTAGCGGAAAAGCTGATGTTGTAGTATGCGATGGTTTCACAGGAAATGTGATTCTAAAGCAAGCAGAAGCTCTTTATACACTGCTTCGCAAAAGAGGAGTTAAAGATGAATACTTCGAGCGTTTTAATTATGAAATTTATGGTGGAACACCGGTTCTAGGTGTTAATGGAAATGTTATTATCGGACACGGTATTTCTAATGCGAATGCTGTGAAAAATATGATTAAGCTTTCTGTAGATACTGCTGAGGCCAAATTGGCAGATCGGATCAGAAAAGTGTTTAAGTAGAAACCTATGACAAAAATTAACGCTGCTATCACTGCGGTTGCTTCATATGTTCCTGATTATATCCTATCTAATAAGGAATTAGAAAAATTGGTAGATACCAATGACGAATGGATTACTAGTCGCACTGGGATTAAAGAAAGAAGAATTCTTAAAGGCGAAGATCAAGGTGTAACCGAAATGGCCAAAGTAGCAGTAGAGCGATTGCTTGAAAAGCGAGGAATTGGCCCAGAGGAGATAGATTTGGTTATTTTTTGCACTGTTACACCTGATAAGGTATTCCCAGCCTCAGCTAATATTGTTAGCCGAAAAGTAGGTATGAATAATGCCTTCGGATTTGATTTAAACGCTGCTTGTTCAGGTTTTATATATGGACTAACTACAGGATCTAAGTTTATTGAAAGTGGCACACACAAGAAGGTAGTAGTGATAGGAGCAGATAAAATGTCATCTATTATTGACTATACTGATCGTGCTACATGCATCATTTTTGGTGATGGGGCAGGTGCCGTATTACTTGAAGCTGATGAAACCGGCAATGGAATTCAAGACGCCATTCTCAAGAGCGATGGCGCTGGAGAAGAGTTTTTACATCAAAAAGCAGGTGGGTCAGAGCGTCCCGCTAGTGCAGGAACTGTTGAACGCGGAGAGCATTACGTTTATCAAGAAGGCAAAACAGTATTCAAGTTTGCAGTATCTAAGATGGCAGATGTAAGCTATGAGATCATGCAGCGCAATAGCTTAACAGCCGATGACATAGCATGGCTAGTACCCCACCAAGCTAATCTCCGAATTATTGACGCGACAGCCAACCGCATGGGGGTGGGAAAAGAAAAAGTGATGATCAACATTGATCGTTATGGAAATACTACTAATGGAACAATTCCTTTGTGCTTGGTAGATTGGGAAAACAAACTCCATAAAGGAGACAATATTATTCTTTCAGCATTTGGAGGTGGATTCACCTGGGGTTCAGTTTACCTCAAATGGGCATATAACCCTTCATAAACTTGCTGATCACGCATATTAAATTACTTTAGTATCCCCTTAAAAATAAACCAATATGGATATTAGTCAAATACAATCGTTAATCAAGTTCGTATCTAAATCAGGTGTGAACGAAGTAGAACTTGAGACCAAGGATTTCAAGATCAATATCAAGACAAATAAAGCAGGTGAGCCAACAACACAAATGGTTGCTATGCCTCAACAAAACTACATTCCTCAGCAGCATGCAGCTCCCGCTCCAGTAGCGGCTCCGGCACCGACTCCAGCAGCAGATTCTAGCAGTAAAGGCGGAGAAACCAAAAGCGATGATGACAAATACGTCACTATCAAATCGCCAATGATCGGAACATTCTATCGTTCAGCAAATCCAGAATCGGATGCTTTCGTGAGTGTTGGTGATGATATCAACTCAGGAAAAGTGATTTGTATTATCGAGGCTATGAAGTTATTTAATGAAATTGAAGCTGAAATTTCTGGTAAGATTGTAAAGGTGCTAGTAGATGATGCTACGCCAGTCGAGTACGATCAACCTTTATTCCTTGTTGATCCCTCATAGGTCATCGTTAGGAGTCACAAAAACATAAAAGCATATGTTCAACAAAATATTAATCGCAAATCGAGGTGAGATTGCATTGCGCATTATTCGCACTTGCCGAGAGATGGGAATTAAAACCGTAGCTGTTTATTCAAAGGCGGATGCGGACAGCTTGCACGTTCGCTTTGCTGACGAAGCGGTATGTATTGGACCCGCATCAAGCAGCGAGTCATACTTGAGAATACCCAACATTATTGCAGCGGCCGAAATTACCAATTCAGATGCCATCCATCCAGGTTATGGTTTCCTTTCTGAAAACGCAAAGTTTTCTAAAATCTGCCAAGAGAACGGAATCAAATTTATTGGTGCACTTCCTGAACAAATTGAGGGAATGGGCGATAAGTCAAGTGCTAAAAAGACCATGAAAGATGCAGGTGTGCCAACCATTCCTGGATCTGAAGGTCTATTAGAATCACTTGAAGATGCGATAAAGGTTGCGAAAGAAATTGGCTACCCGGTTATCATGAAAGCTACTGCCGGTGGTGGTGGCAAGGGTATGCGCATGTGCGCTAACGAAGAAGAAGTGAAGATAGCGTGGAGCTCCGCTCGTAAAGAAGCCTTAGCGGCCTTTGGGAATGACGGCATGTACATGGAGAAATTCATTGTAGAACCACGCCATATTGAAATTCAAATTGCCGGTGACCAACAAGGCAAAGTGTGTCACTTATCAGAGCGTGATTGCTCCGTTCAAAGAAGACACCAAAAACTAGTGGAAGAAACGCCATCTCCTTTTATGACGAAAGAACTTCGCAAGAAAATGGGGGACGCAGCTATCAAGGCTGGAAAGGCAGTTAGGTATGAAGGTGTTGGTACAGTTGAGTTTTTAGTAGATAAGGATCGTAATTTCTACTTCATGGAAATGAATACTCGAATTCAAGTGGAGCATACCATTACAGAAGAAGTAATCAATTATGATCTTATAAAAGAGCAAATCAAGATCGCTTCGGGTATTCCTATTAGCGGCAAGAATTACGAACCTGTAGGGCACGCCATTCAATGTCGTATAAACGCTGAAGATCCGTTGAATGATTTTCGTCCTAGTCCTGGTAAGATTACCGAATATCACGAACCAGGTGGACATGGAATAAGAATTGATACTCATGTTTATGCAGGATATGTGATTCCTCCATTCTACGACTCGATGATATCTAAATTGATCACTGTAGCGCAGACAAGAGAAGAAGCGATTACGAAGATGGAAAGAGCTTTAGGCGAGTATATCATTGAAGGTGTAAAAACGACCATTCCATTTCATCAAGAATTGATGAAGCAACCAAAGTTCAGAGACGGAAAGATCACTACGAAATTCCTAGAAGAATGGGATTTCAAAAAAGATATGATGTCTTAATTGAAAAATTAAACAAGAAAAAGCCCCAAGTAGAAATCTACTTGGGGCTTTTTCTTGGTCGTATTAACAGCCTAACCGGCTATATTACTCTTGTTTCCTGATTTAGATGAGAGTGCCTTTTCCACGGATTTCTGAATACCTTCTGCATCAAAACCACATTCAGCCCAAAGTTGGACTTGAGAACCATGCTCAACTATTCGATCTGGAATGCCTAATCTTATCACTTGAGATTTGTATCCGTGATCAACCATGAATTCTAGTACAGCGCTTCCAAAACCTCCTTGGACACAGCCATCTTCCACAGTTATTACTTGGTCAAATTTGCCAAAGATTTCATGTAGCATTACCTCATCTAACGGTTTAACAAAACGCATATCGTACAATGCGGCTGAAACTCCTCGTTTCTTCAATTGTTCAACAGCTGTAAGGGCAAAATTACCTGGGTGCCCAAATGTTAATATGGCAATATCAGACCCAGAAACAACCCTCCGTCCTGAACCTATTTTCACCTTCTTCATCGGAGTTTTCCATTCAGGCATAACTCCCTGACCTCTTGGATACCGAATCACAAACGGTGCGTTTGTTTCATCTAATTGAGCTGTGTACATCAAATTCCTCAACTCTTCTTCATTCATTGGTGCTGATACGATCAAATTTGGAATGCATCGCATATATGAGATATCATAAACGCCATGATGGGTAGGCCCATCATCTCCAGCAAATCCAGCTCTATCTAAACAGAACACTACGTGCAAATTTTGAATAGCCACATCATGCACCACTTGATCATAGGCCCGCTGCATAAATGAAGAATAGATATTACAAAATGGCACTAAACCCTGTGACGCTAATCCAGCACTAAACGTAACCGCGTGTTGTTCTGCTATTCCCACATCAAACGCACGATCAGGCATCGCCTTCATCATAATGTTTAAGGAACTTCCCGAAGGCATTGCAGGAGTAATACCCATGATCTTTTCATTCTTCTCAGCTAACTCTACAATGGTGTGACCAAATACCTCTTGGTACTTTGGTGGTTGAGGGTTATTCGGGGTGATTTTAATAATCTCCCCGGTGTCCTTATTGAAAATTCCTGGAGCATGCCATTTGGTTGGAGACCCAGCCTCAGCCGGAGCATATCCTTTCCCTTTAGTAGTGATACAATGCAAAATTTTAGGCCCTGGAATATCCCTGAGATCTTCTAAAACTTTGGTCAAATGGATTACATCATGCCCATCAATAGGTCCGAAATATCTAAAGTTCAAACTCTCAAACATATTTGAATGACTGAGTAAAGTTGACTTAATACTTTGCTCTACTTTTTGAACGATCTCTCTTGCAGAAGGCCCAAATTTACTGACCTTACCAAGCAAATGCCATACTTCATCTTTGACCTTATTGTAAGTGTGAGAGGTTGTAATATCTGTTAGGTAATCCTTCAGGGCTCCGACATTCGGATCAATACTCATGCAATTATCATTGAGTACAACAAGCAAGTTGCTATTTTCAACTCCCGCATGATTCAACCCTTCAAAAGCTAAGCCCGCAGTCATCGCTCCATCGCCAATCACTGCGACATGCTGTCTTTGTTGATCCCCCTTTAACTTGGAAGCAACTGCCATTCCTAAAGCAGCCGAAATAGATGTGGAAGAGTGCCCTACTCCGAAAGTATCGTATTCACTTTCCATAATTTTCGGAAAACCACTGATACCTCCATACTTTCTGTTAGTATGAAAAACATCCCGTCTTCCTGTTAAAATTTTATGACCATAAGCTTGATGGCCAACATCCCAAACCAATCGATCCTCAGGCGTATTGAAAGCATAATGAAGTGCAACCGTCAACTCAACCACACCTAAGCTTGCACCAAAATGACCGCCTTTTTGAGATACGATATCTACGATAAAGTCGCGGAGTTCATCACAAACTTGAGGCAATTGTTCCACCGTAAAATTATCTCGCAAGTCTTTAGGGTAAACAATTTGCGACAAAAATTCTCCGGCACGAAAAGATGATTCAGACATTCCTACTATGGGTTTTCAATTAGAAACAATACGTTATTTATAAAGTTCTAATCTTTTACAATTTACAAAAATCCTAAACTAACTACCTAAGCCAAAACTTCAGATAATATAGACTCAAAAATCACTCTACCATCTTCATTTCCTAGATTAGCATCTGCAGCACGCTCAGGGTGAGGCATCATGCCAAAAACATTTCTTTGAACATTGCAAATGCCTGCAATATTATTGACCGCACCATTGGGGTTTGACTGATCATTCACCTCTCCATCAGCTGATGAATACCTAAACAGCACTTGCTTGTTATCTTCTAATTTTTGAATTGCTTCTTTCGAGTCATAATAATTCCCTTCACCATGAGCTATTGGAATCTTAAGCACGCTTCCTTCGGCAATATTTCTCGTAATCAATGAATTAACAGACTCAGTGCGCAAGTGCACATTTTTACAAATGAACTGCCGATTATTATTGTGCTGCAACGTACCCGGCAATAAACCAGATTCGCATAAAATTTGAAATCCATTACACACACCGAACACATAACCTCCATTCTTCGCAAACTCAATCACTTCTTTCATGATTGGCGAAAATTGTGCAATGGCTCCTGAACGCAAATAATCTCCGTAGGAGAACCCCCCTGGAAGCACTATAAATTCACACCCTTTAAGGTCATGATCTTTGTGCCATAGTTTTTCTACTTGCTGCCCCATTATGGTTTCTAGGACATAAACCATGTCCTGATCACAATTAGAACCAGGAAAAGTAATTACTCCGAACTTCATTTGCGTGTCAATTAAGCCTCAAAAATAGCAATAGTTGACAGTCGGAGCGTTAAGTATTGTAGAAGAAAAGTAATAGAAAAAGTAGCAGCAAATAAAGTGTCCCAAGACGTTCATTATTTAACGTAAGCAAGACCTTAGCCAAGACAATGCTTGAAGGCAATAACATAAATATCGCCATATCTCTATACCCAATATTTAATGCAATAAAAGCTGAAACAACTAAAAAAGAAACAACAATCATCCAGCGTCTTCTCATGCGTAAAGTACTAGACCCAGAAGTGCCATAAAGTGAAGTAAGTGCCATTAAAAGCATAAATGCAATAAACAAGACTGCAACGATCGATTGCCTATCAAAGGGGAACATCAGTCCAGAAAGCCTAAAGGCAAAACTTGGAAAATGAAAACTCCCTTCGTATAGGTATAAAAATGCATTGTAGAGATAAAGCGGAATAACAAAACCCAATAGTCCAATCAGGATCCTTCGAAAAGTAACCATACCCACAGCAGCTAATGACTGAACAACAAGAAATAAATAAAGAACTACCCACCCTTGAAGTAAAGTAAGCACGCCAATGACCAAGGATGCATTAAAGACAAAAACTGTCAAACTTTTTGTTTCGTCTGGAATTTGTTCTACCCATCGCAAAATAGCTAACTGTAGAAAAAAGATGCCCCATAAGTAGAAGAAGTTACTCTCATCTGGCAGCATAAAAAAAAGCAAGATGGTAAGAAAGTACGGCAAATTTGAAATACGCCCTAATATTCCCAAGTTCTGGACAGCTTGATTTGCAGTAAAACCAGTAATAAGCGCCAACACCCCCCCCAGAGAGAAATTTAACCAAGCTGGCCATGTCTGAATAAAGCTCAAATAAAAAACAGAGTCTGCGTGCAATGGCTCCAAACCAAAGAAGATTTTAAGAACCACGCCAACCACCATGATCATTGGTGCAAGTAGGATAATGAGACGATCGTTTTTTAAAAGTGCTTTATGCAATCGAAATAATTTATGCTACAAACTTAAATGACCATACTGCAGTATTGATCCGTTTTTTAGATTTGCGCAAAGTTTGATCACATGGATGCGGAATTTGTAAACACTATTGGACAATTATTTACCGATTCTTTTGCGATTCTTCGCTTGTTAGAGAACGGTTTCAACTGGTTCATCATCGGGATTGGAATAATCCTATTGGTGATTTGGGTTAAAAAAATGGCAGACTATAACAAAGAAGCAGATCAAAACGGGACTCTCCGTTAATCTATTTTAGGTCAAATCCTATATCCTTTCTGTAATACATCTTATCGAATTTAATATTCGATAATGTACTGTATGTCTTTGACAGCGCACCTTCCAAGCTTTCTTCAAGAGAAGTGAAAGCAATGACACGCCCTCCGCTTGTGATTATTCCTCCATTCTCTTCTTTGGTTCCTGCATGAAAAACCAAGGTGTGCTCAACTTTATCTAGTCCTTTTATCTCTTTACCTTTTTCGTAGCTCTCTGGGTAACCTCCAGAAACGAGCATCACACAAGCCGCTGTTCGATCATCAATGACCAGCTCACTGCCTGCTATTTCTCCTTTACCACAATTCCATAAAACGCGCAGAAAGTCACTTTTAATGCGAGGCATTACGCTTTCCGTTTCCGGATCACCCATACGGCAGTTGTACTCAATCACTTGAGGGTCTCCATCTACATTCATTAAGCCGATAAACATAAAACCATTGTAGGGAATCCCCTCTTTTGCCAAACCATTTACTGTAGGCTTGATAACGCGTTCCTCCACCTTACTCATAAATTCACCTTTCGCAAACGAAACAGGTGAAATAGAACCCATTCCTCCAGTATTTAACCCTTTGTCTCCTTCTCCAATTCGTTTATAATCTTTTGCTTCAGGTAAAATCACATAGCTCTTACCGTCAGTCAATACAAACACAGAAAGTTCGATACCGGAAAGAAACTCTTCAATCACAACTTTCGACCCAGCTTCACCAAATTTTCCATCCACTAGCATTTCCTTTAATGCGTCTGCAGCCTTTTGTTTATCATCGATGATTAGCACTCCTTTTCCCGCAGCAAGACCATCTGCTTTTAAAACATAAGGAGGGTTGAACGTATCTAAAAACAGAACCGCGTCTTCAAGCTGGCTAGCTTCAAACTCTCCAAAACGCGCTGTTGGAATGTTGTGTCTTTCCATGAACTGCTTAGAAAAGCTTTTACTTCCTTCCAACTGAGCACCCTCTTTTCCAGGACCAACAATTTTCACATGGTTGATAGAGGCATCACCTTCAATAAATTCTCGCACACCACGCACCAAAGGAGCTTCTGGACCAACAACCACTAAATCAATTTTATGATCTAGCAGCGCAACTTTCAATGCCTCAAAGTCCGTTTCACTGAACGACAAATTCGTTGCAATTTGTTTGGTACCGCCATTGCCTGGCGCCACGAACAACTGATCCAACATCTCACTTTGAGCAATCTTCCATGCAATAGCATGTTCTCTTCCTCCGCCACCTAGCAATAAAACGCGCAGTTTATTCATTTTCAATTCAATTCAGACTGCAAATAAAAAGATGCCCGCCCACACGGCAATGAAATAAAAAAAGGCGACCCTCATGGATCGCCTTCTTCTCTAAAATAAATATTGAACTATAGTACTCGCTTGATGCCGCAACCAATTGATTTTGTTACTTCTGGATCAATTTTCTCTCCAGAAGTCATTGCCTTAATTGCATTCATCAAATATGGCTGAGTCACCGCGTTTTTATCTTTTCCATTATCATCAATCAACCCACGATAAGCCAATTTAGCATCCCTATTGAATAAGAAAATATGAGGTGTTGTAGTTGCTCCAAAAGCATCAGCCAGTTTATGTTCTTCGTCAACTACATAATGCATTTTATAGCCTTCCTTTTCTGCTTTTGCTTTCATATTTTCAAACGAATCATCGCCATCGCGCTTTGCCTCGTTGCTATTTACTAATACCATCCCAATATCATTGGCTGCACACAAGTCATGTAATTCATTGTATCGATCTTCCCACTGAATGACGAACGGACAGGTATTGCATGAAAAAATAACTAATAACCCATTATCTTGGTTAAGCTCTCGCAGGTTAAGCTTCGCCCCAGAAACATCAGTCATTTTGTAGCTCATCAACGGGATAATATCTCCAATTTGAACTTGATCTTGTGCCTGAGTATTCCCGGCACTTAACATGACTATCATTGACATCAACGCTACTCCAATAGCTCTTTTAAAACTTCTCATAAGATATATTTTTCGATTTATTCAGGTCTTTTTCAAGACGATGAAGATAATATAAGTTGCTTTCGTCTATGTCTTCTAAACTTCTGAATAAGGTATTTTAAGACTTTAGCACTAAACCTATTGGTTGAATAATCGAAGCAATAAACTATGCGATAACGTAGCTTCGCGAAGATTTAACCATCTTGTTGCGCTCGAAAAAATCCATATCCAATGCTGCATTCGTTGTTGCTTTTATAACAACGACTATTCTATTTCACGGCAATGCACTTCTGAAATGGACAATGCAATTGATGGGTGAAAGCGAAGATGGAGCTAAAAACTTCTTCACACTAGCATATCACGTTAAGCATAGCGATTCATTCTGGTGGTTTGATGGCATGAATTATCCTTTTGGTGAGCATGTGATGTATACCGATAATCAACCGCTTATCGCAGCAGTGCTTAAAATACTCAATTGGATCTTTCCCATCGCTGATCACCTCACGGTTATTCTTCCTATCCTCCTACTTCTATCCTTCATGTTTGGAGCATATTTTCTATTTAAAATATTACGGTCGACAGGAGGACCAGATTGGTTTAGTATTCTCGCAAGCATTGGGATAATTTTCCTCTCGCCTCAATGGATGCGGCTGAAAGGTCACTACTCTCTGACACACGGAATCATTATTCCTATCATGTTGTTTGCAGCATGGAAGTTTTACGAGACGCGATCGAAAAGGTGGCTTGTCATTCTTCCTATTTTGGCCGGTTTTATCCATCCATACTTTTTAGTGATGCTGTCATTATTCGCAGGCTGCTATCTACTGCTAATGATGTTTAAAAATTTGGAATTTTTCAATGTCAAGGCTTGGGCCTACACCCTTCTTATTCCTACGATTCCGTTAGTTGTTTTTCAAATTCTTATGTGGCTTACAGACTCTGTTTCTGACCGACCAGACGTACCTTATGGGTATTTGATTTATCGTGCTACGTTACCATCAGTTTTTATTCCACTTGACCTGCCTCATGGAGCTTGGTTTTACAAAAATATAGAGGGCATTTATAGACCTGCACAAGAAGGTAGTTTCTATGTTGGTGCATTCGGAATTCTCAGTGCACTAGGTGGCACAATTGCTTGGTTCTTTTCTAGAAAAATGAGATTCAACAACACTGCGAACTTTGCATTTATAACACTGATTGCCTCTCTTCCAATATTGTTCCTTGCACTAGGGCTTCCTTTTAGACACTGGCGTTTTGAACATCTGTTAGAGCACGCTGGACCTTTGCGCCAGTTCAGAGGAATTGGTCGTTTTACGTTTGTATTTTTCTACACCCTGAATCTTTTTGCTGCAGTGAGTCTCGCCTATTTTTTGAATTCAAAATCAAAAGGAGCGCTGCTAGCGAGTATTGTGGCATTGTTAATTCTGTTTTCAGAAAGTGCTTTATTCTCAAAAGAAGTAAATGAACTTACGAATTCTGGTGACGATCAATTTGCCAAGAATGTGTGGGTTGATGATGATTACGGTCAATTCACAGCCATACTTCCTCTTCCTTTTTACCACACAGGTTCAGAAAACTTTAGAACGCTTGAAGTGCTGCCAATCATTACTTCATCAATGGCGCTGAGTTATGCCAGTGGGCTTCCGCTGCTTTCCGTTCAAATGAGCAGAACCTCACTATCTCAAACTTTACAATCCATTTCAATCATTGGGGAACGATTAGAACCAATAGAGTCAATAAATGAAGCAGAGCACTGGCTGCTCATGGTTGATAAAGATGCCGTGTTACCTGAGCATCAAAAACAATTGATAACCAATGCTACTTTTATAAAAGATGTTGATGAATATAAGTTGTTCGATCTGCCAGCAAGTACTTTAAACAAAATGGCTAAAACTAATGCGTATAAAGCAACAGTATTGATTAATTCAAGCTATCAATTGAATGAATCAATCATCCTCGACTCAGAAAAGTATCTCTACTTCAATAGCCTCGATCTAGATTCATTGCAAAATGACCACGCTTTCAGCGGCAATGGAGCAAAGGAGTTTAATCGGATCAATTGGTTCCCAATACTGCCTCGAGGAACATACATAGACAGCATTCAATCATACGAATTAAGTTTTTGGCTCTATGCAGGGAATCAGCACTCCGTGAATACTCAAATTTGGTTTTGGGAAAGACGAGGCAAAGAAGAGCTTCGTTTTCAAGCTACAGAAGTTGGTGATCATGTATCTGCAATCATCGGGCAATGGGCTTTGGTTAGCTTTCCTTTTACTCCAGCTTCAAAGGAAAGCGAATTTGAAGTTCTTTTGCACCGAGATGACGCTCCGATGAAAGTATTAATCGATGAAATTTTATTGAAGCCGACCAATTTCAATGTACACAAACCAGGAGGTTTGAACATTAATAATCGTTATTACCAACCTATCGAATAAACCGTTGTTAACTAGGAAGAATATTGTAGAATGAAGAAAGCAACAGTACTATTAGTAAATCTAGGAACTCCTGACAGCCCGAGCGTTTCAGACGTTAGAAGCTATTTATCTCAATTCTTAAATGACCCACGCGTAATTGATATTCCGTGGCTTCTTAGGAAGATCTTAGTCAACTTGATCATCGTGCCTTTTCGCGCGCCAAAAAGCGCCAAGATATACAAGGAGTTGTGGACCGAGCAAGGCTCACCCATTATTACGCATGGAGAAAGTGTGAAACACCTTTTGCAGGAAAAATTGGGGGAAGAATACAATGTGGAGTTGGCCATGCGCTATAAAAACCCCAGTGTTCCTTCAGTGCTAGAAAAAATCAGGAAAACCAATCCAAATAAGATTATTGTTCTTCCCTTATTTCCGCATTACGCATCTGCCAGCACTGGATCGGCACTGCAAGAAGTGATGGATGTTATTCGGAAATGGTGGGTCATTCCAGAGCTTTCATTCATCAGCCAATATTGGGATCATCAAGGCTACATCAATGCATTTGTGGAAAGAGGTAAGCAACACAATTGGCAAGATTATGATCATGTTTTATTTTCTTATCACGGGTTGCCAGAGCGTCAAGTAGATAAAGTTTATGACGAAGGATTATGCAATGAAAAACATTGTGAAAGTGAGATAACCGAAGAGAATAAGTACTGTTACAAAGCCACATGCTTTGCTACAACGCGATTGCTCACGGCTGCTTTAGGAATTCCTGAAGATCGATATACAGTTTGCTTCCAATCACGCTTAGATAAAAATTGGCTAGAGCCTTTCAGCGACAAAGTTGTTGAAGAGCAAGCCAAGAAAGGAGCTAAGAAACTACTTGTATTCTCCCCTGCTTTTGTTGCCGATTGTTTAGAAACCACTATTGAAATTGGTGAAGAGTACCAAGAGATATTTGAGGAACACGGTGGCGAAAAAGTGCAATTGGTTGAAAGCCTCAATGATCATCCGCTATGGATCGAAGCTTTGGAAGATCTCGTAAAAACTCATTAAAGCATGCGAAGCAGCCTTTCATTTCAGGTTGACGAATACTTTGCTGATAAGCTCTGTCTTTGGCTGGAGCAACAAGAAATAGGGATGTGTTTTCGGGGAAATGGCTGGCGATTCGAAGGTGAAATCCTCGCTGGATTTGGATCGCATAAAGTATTCGAAGGTGAAATAACAGAAATTGAGGGCTTTTTTAAAAATTTAGAAGAGACAGTTTTTTGCCATCTAAACTATGATGTGAAAAATCAATTGGAGCATTTGCACTCTAATAATTCAGATGGCATCAATTTCCCACAGTTCTGCTTTTTCGTTCCTCAGGTAATCGTTGGAGTAAAAGATAACACTGCCTCACTCTCCTTTTATAAAGAAGAAGTCGGAGAGCAATTTATCAATCAATGTTTTCAATCGATTTTAGATCAAAGAACCACTCAACAACCAAAAGGAAATCACACCGTTCAAAAGCGCGTGAGCAAACCCAAATACCTTGAAGATCTAGCAGCACTAAAAACACACCTTCAACGTGGTGATATTTATCAAGCTAATTACTGTCAAGAGTTTTATTGGGAAAATGTTTCTGCTTCAAGTGCCCAGCTATTTAATGAAGGGTTTGCCGCAATGAAAAACCCTTTTTCCGTTTACTATAAAGCTGACTCAAAAGCCGTGATGAGTTTTAGTCCTGAGCGATTTCTAAAGGTGGAAAACGATATCATTACTTCTCAACCAATGAAGGGAACCGCACCTCGCTCGAACGATCCAATTGTAGATGCGGCCAACAAAACAGCCTTACGCGAATCTGAAAAAGAAAGGCGTGAAAATGTAATGATTGTAGACTTAGTGCGTAATGACTTGTCGCATTTCGCAGTCAAAGCTTCTGTTAAAGTGCCAGAACTCTATCGGATTGAAAGCTACAGCCGAGTGCATCAAATGTATTCTACAATAACCGCAGAATTAAACCCTCAGACACCTATCATTTCTGCTTTGCTCAAAGCTTTTCCGATGGGAAGCATGACCGGTGCTCCGAAAGTGCGCGCCATGCAAATTTTAGAGGAGCTTGAACACAGTAAGCGTGGAATCTATAGCGGTACAATTGGCTTTATCGACCCGAATGGTGTGTCAGATTTCAACGTAGTAATTCGCAGCCTAATCTACAATTCAGAGAGCGGCTATTTGTCTTGCCACGCTGGTGGTGGAATCACCGATTTATCGATACCAGAAGCCGAATACCAAGAGTGCTTGGTTAAAGTGACTCCGATGCTAGAATTGGTTGAAAAGCACTTCACACAATCCATTTCTACAACCCTACCTTTGAAAGATGAAAAAACCGCTTCTTGATTTTTGCCAATTACACGATCTTATTGAGAAAAAAGATAAGGTATTGGTTGCGGTTAGTGGAGGACGTGACAGCATGGTTTTAGCTCATATATTGCATGATGCTGGAATAGAGATGGGCATCGCTCACATGAACTACAAATTGCGTGGAGAAGATTCTGATTTAGACGCAAAAACGGTAGAAGAATTCGGAAAACTGCTTGGCGTTGAAGTACATTCAACTGAAGTTGATTGGGACTCAACCCCAGAACTTAACATTCAAGAAGCAGCACGCGAAAAGCGATACCAATTCTTCGATGATTTATGCAATGAAAAACACTACTCCAAAATAGCTACAGCCCATCACGCGGAAGACAATACCGAAAGTTTTTTCATCAACTTACTACGAGGTACGGGGATTTATGGTTTACAAGGAATTCCTATCAAGCGAGACAATATTATCCGGCCGCTGCTCTGGGCCAGCCGAGAAGAAATAACCAACTATGCTCAGCAGCAGCATCTGCCCTATCGAGATGATGCATCCAATGAAACAGATGCTTATTTGCGCAATCGCATTCGTCATCATCTCATTCCAATGTTGAACTCCTTAGACCCTCATGCCGATAAAAAACTATCTGCCAGCTTCGAAAATTTGAAAGAAGATGCTGAGGCAATAACTGCTATGTCTTCACACTTGCTAAGCAGAATTGGGGTTAACTTTTCGATTGACTTGAAGGCTATCCCTGAGGAATCAAAAGCAATTTGGATTTATCACACCATTCGACCATTCGGTTTTAATCGTGCACAATGCTCCGATTTATTGCAAGCGAAAGAAGCAGGCAAAAAGATTGAATCAGAAAAATACGAAGCGATTATCCGCAAAAATGCTGTGGACATAATGCTAAAAAATGGCGCTCAACATAGTACGTTAACCATCCCTCATACAGGTAAATTCAACAACGGGGGAGTATTTATTGAGGTGCTGAATAAGACCTATGATGGCGTGATGAATTTAGGCAGCGAACACAAGGCCAGTCTCAATTCCAATGCGGTAGCCTTACCACTTTCATTGCGAATTATGCAAAAAGAAGATACATTTCAACCCTTGGGGTTAGACTATAAGGTGAACGTGAGAAAATTTCTTAAAGATAAAGGCTTTGGACCTGCCCAAATGAAAGAAATGTACGTCTTAGAAACTTCTGATAAACGCATTTGTTGGATACCTGAGGTGCAAATAGCAGACTGGTGTAAAATTGATGCAGACACTTCGCAAATTCTTTCCTTATCTTTCGGACGCTATGGCAACTAAACACGATTACAGCGAAAAACAATACCTCGGATACAACCGATTTGGAATCATACGCAGAACAGTAATAGCGCTGTTTTGTCTTGCCGTTTATTTCATGTCTGAGGTAGATGATCAAATGAAAGAAACCTTTCTTTTATTGGCAGCAGTCATCCTCGTGCTGTCCGCAGTTTCATTGCTTATCCAACACTTGGAAACTCGTTTAAACGGATCAAAGCTAACATTGATGGGCCCTATGACATTCAAGAAAGTTGAAATGGAACTAGAGGGCATTAAATATGTTGAAGTAAAGCCTTATTCAAAGTTTCTTCTTAATCGGCCAGTATTCAACTTACACAAGAAAAATAGCCAACGCTTTTTTACCTATGGTCATTGGTGCGTAGAGTTTGAAACCAAAGACGGCCAAGTGGTTACATTGGGAACACAGCGACCCAACGGATTGAAAGAGATACTCTCGAAGTTTGTCCAAGCTGGCAACTAATCCACTCTTCTTGAAATGGCGAGGGCTAAAATCACATATAAATCATACCCTTTTGGTGTGTTGGATAATTTCTTCTAGAGAAATCAACCTAATGCTCTTCTGAGTCATTCTCTTTGCTGTATTGCTTTTTTACGTCCGAGTACCAATATCCATCATCAAACTTTTCCTTTGGTGCAATACCAAACTTCAACACACAGTACACAAGATAAAGCAATAAGAAATTGCCAACAATAAACAGAGAAAACATCAAATTATATCCAGCTCCTGCATGAGGTAGTGCAGCGTAAAAAAACAAGAATACGGTCACCGCAATGACCAACGGCTTAGTTGGTTTCATATTCACTACAACACTTCACCTGTAAAATCGTTTAGTTCTGAAATAAAGAACCCCGCTCACCAAAGGCAAGCGGGGTGCAATCAACTATGAAGGTTAGGTTAGTTTTTAATGAACGATTGAGTCTCTCCGTCTTGATTGCTGATGAAGTAAACTCCAGCGTTAAATGAAGACACATCAATTGTATTGGAATTTGAAACAACACTCATCATACGACCTGAAACATCTGTGATGCGGTATTTTCCTTTTACTGAAAGTCTGATTACATCGTTGGTAGGGTTAGGGTAAAGTGCCCATTTTTCTGCCTTATCAATACTCTTCGTTCCAACCACGCCATTGATTTGGAAAACCGAAACTGTTCCACTCACTTCATTTGAAGTTACGATGTAGAAATTACCATCAGCGCTTGATGCACTGTCAATAAACAATACATCTTCACAGCCCAAATCACCAATTGCATTGGTCTCAGGATCCATTACTGAAAAATCACGGTTGTTTACATAGGTAACAAATGTTGCATTTGCAGGATCGGTGATGTCATACATCATCACTCCTCCAATACGCTCAAGACCAATAAAGGCGTACACTTTATCTCCAATAGTAGCTACTTCTACTGCCTCAGGCTCTGGTCCCTTATTGTCAGATCTACCTTCAAAATCATCGTTCTCATCATTGCCACTATTAAAATCTGAAGGATATTCTGTAGCCGTAATCTGCTCGAAGTCATCGCCTGAATCAAACACTACATTTCCACTGGCATCCCAAATGGTGAATGAGCGTGAACCGTAGGTATAGATCTCATCAAAGTCGCCATCGCCATCAGTGTCACCCATAGAAGTGGTGATGTTGATTCGTCCGCCATTTTCATCTTCTTGCAAGGTAGCCGCATCTGGAAAAGCGGTTGGGTCTAAATCAACATCTTTCAATCGCTCTTCTTCTGAGTAAGCATCATAGTCGCGTGCATCACCTTCATTGGCCGAAAGGATATAATCTGCACCCCCAATACTTACCGTAGCAATAGCATCTGGAAGGTATAATCCTCGGAAAGGATAAGTAGTGATGTTTACCACATCGTCTTTATCACTTGCATCTAAGCCATTGCCATCTACAGAATGGTCTTTCCAACCCAATGGAAGGATATTGGTGATGTTTCCGTTGCTCAAGTTAACAACTGCAACGGCATTGTTTTCTTGAAGTGCCACGAAAGCTGTGCTGTAATCTTCTGAAATCGCTACATATTCTGGTTCAAAGTTGCTGGCATCGATGTGTGATCCTGTGACAACGATGTCATCAATTTGCCAAAGTGCTCCAGTTCCACCACCGTTTCCAGTAGACTTATACAAGAATGCCAATGCAATTTCAGATCCGATGTAAGAAGATAAGTTGATATCTCCTGAATTGGTATCCAAGTAGCCACCTGGCGACCAAGCTGCCATTGCGGTCAATGTATCCCATGTTGCTGTGGTTGGGTCGCCCATTCCATCATAATCATCAGAGATGAGCAAGTCCATAGAGCCACCAGAAAAGTTCTTTGCTGAATAGAAAGAAACAGAGGCATCGTTGAAGTTGTGATGTCTATCAACTCAGAAATCAACCAATCAATACTTGCTGTGTCATCGCCAAAGCCATTGGCTTCGGCAAAATAATCATCCATAAAACTGTCGTAATACCAGGGGCCAGCGCTCAATTCATTGAATGTTACGAATTGATTCAATTCCATTGCCGTGTCTTGAAATGTTTCTTCAAAAGCGTAGATGGCATCAGGGCCAAAAATACGCACACCGCTCAATGAACCTCCATAAGATCCAATTTCAGTGATGGTAACATCGCCTTGAGTAACAGAGGCGATTCCGCCAGAAACATCAATGATTGCCACTGACCCTAAAGGATCAAATGTCCAATCTGATGACGGCTCTCCTTCACAAGCCACAACCACATTGTTACCGTCATGAGAGAATGTAAGCATGTCTGGCAAATAACCAACAGTCACTTGAGATTGGAAGTTACCATCATGATCAAAAAACACTACTACCCCTGGAGCATCATCGATTTCAACAGCCACAGCAAGCATTCCGTCAAATGCACTGACGCTGTTTACACCATCACCATAAGAATCAATATCAATGGTAGAAAGCAATGAAAGATTAGTTGGATCTGAAAAATCTAATATTCCAACACTGTTTTCAAAAGCGTTGCTAAAAAATAATTTTTGAGAACCTGCATCGTAGGTTACGATTTCAGCAGCGCTCTCGTCATACAAATTGGTAAAATGCGTTGACACGTGATCAATAGAAACTTGAGCAAGGCCTATGGCACTTAACATTATGCATGAAATGGATAGGTAAATTCTTTTCATAATATACTTTGATTTTGTTTGAAGCAAAAGTCAAAGCATATCATCAAGTTATGCTTAGCAGAGCATTATGAAAAGACGAAAAAAGGCTTAAGTGAAAATGAACCCAGCGTTAAAACGGCACTATGGTCACACCCAGTGTAAACGTGTTATACTGGCCTGCACTGTGGTCTTCATCAAAAAATGGTGTCAACGAATAAAATGCTGAAAGCATAATACTGCCATAACCTACCCTTCCACTTACACCATATCGCAAGCGCGTTACGTGAGGGTAGTCGTAGGTTTTAATTTTTATGTCTTGGTTATTGATGATCTTTTCATGCACCTGAATCTTGTAGCCTACTTTTCCGCCAATAGCTAATTTCCATCTATTTCCATGTCTATCAGGGTTAAGTCTGAATCGCAACTCAACTGGAATATCAACATAGTTTGCTGATATTTTACCTCTCGAATAGATGGAGTCTCCAACGACACTAAAATCAGTGTATCCGTTATTGGGCCCGGGAAAACGCGTGGCGGGCCCGTTCATGTAATAATTATGAGAAGTGAAGCCGACACCTGCCGCGGCACTCACGTTACCGCCTTTATTAAACGGCTGATCGTAAAGTATTCCAAGACTGATTCCGCGGCCAAACCATTTTTGCTCAATAGGAGCATTAATGCCTAGCAATCGATCCCAGTTTAAGTCGATGTAAAACAAGTCTTGATGCTTCACCTTATCCTCCTCTACTTTAGCAGCTGCTGCTGAATCAGAAGTTAGGTCTTCTTGAGAATAACTCACAATAGAAAGACAAACTAAAACAAGGACTAAACCGTAAACTCGAAGCATAATTTTTATCTTGGGGGGCAAATGTACGTGATGCATTTTGTTGTGCGTAAAGGAATACAACGGTGCATATTAAATTTACGTCTTTAAAGAATGAAAAAGCTTATCTGTTTGTTGTCAATTATGCTGCTTGTAATAGGCGCACAAGCTCAATTTAACCTCGGGTTCAAGCATATCAATCACATTCCTGTAATCCACGGAAATGATACACTTGATTTTCCTTGGGCTGGTGGACTGAACAACCCTCAATTTTCATCGCTAGACATCAATCTTGATGGGCTGAATGATTTTTATGCATTTGACCGTGATGGTGAAATAACCCGGCTTTTTGTGCGTGAAGCCAATGGAAAGTTCTCATCAGACATGACAAGTCACAAATTATTGCCCAAACTTGACGGCAGCTTTGTGCTTTTCAGAGACTACGATGGAGATGGAAAAAAAGACATCTTCTCTTCTGGTTACAACAACTTTGGATTTGACGTTCATCGAAATATTAGCGATACATTATTAAAATTTGATCTGGTAAAAAGCAATCTTACTTACTCACGTTTAGGTGCAAGCTCTCTGTACTTTACTGTGCCAGGCAATGACTTACCGGCAATTGATGATTTTGATGGTGATGGTGATTTAGATGTTTTAGTTCAAGGTCAAGTAGACCTTACTCCTTTTGTGCTGCTTTATGTAGAAAATCTATCTATGGATTTGTATGGCACAAGCGATAGCTTAGATTATCGACTGGCCAACTCTTGTTGGGGCCAAGTGAGAGAGTACATCAGTCAAACTGGTTGGACAGAATACTTATGTGACACGGGAAGATCAGTGAGTGAGAGACAGCGCCATGGTGGTTCAAGTCTGACTTCGCTTGACCTAAATAATGATAGAATATTGGATATACTCACAGGCGACTCCTACAGCCCTTTTTTAAGAAGTTTAAGAAACACAACAGACAATGTTGATGCGGTTATTGATCTGTCTCTTTCAGACACAGTATTCCCAAACTACAATCAAGCAGCTATTGTACCAAATATTCCAGCTGCGTACATAGAGGATGTGGATGGAGATGGAGTAAATGATATGCTTGTGGCTCCCAACCAACTCACAGATGGTGCCACTTCGTTTTTTGACACGTCCATCACCAAAGAAGTAGATTGGTACTATAGAAATACAGGAACCAATTTGAACCCAACCTTCGAGCTAGAAACAGAAGGCTTTTTCTCTGGAGAAATGATTGATGTTGGGGCACGATCATTTCCTGCTACGGTCGATTTGAATGGCGATGGATTATTGGATCTTGTGGTAGGAAATGAAGGCTACACTATTTATGGCGGCACTGCACCAGCTTGCTTAACCTACTATGAAAATGTTGGCGACACGAATACTGCAGCTTACTTGCTGCAAGATGAAAATCTTGGCAACCTCAAGACGTATGGTTATGGATACATTCATCCCACTTTCGGAGATTTAGACTATGATGGTGATTTCGATATGGTGATTGGCACAGACCAAGGCATTTTGCACCTATTTCGAAATGACGGAACGCCACAATCACCATCATTTGTATTGGATGAGGCAAATTATGCGGGTATCAACTATGATTTAAGCACGCATCCATTTCTATTTGATTTAAATCTAGATGGAATATTAGATATAATTGTGGGTGACTTTTATGGCCGTTTTCACTATCATGAAAATGCGGGAACGCCAGAAGAGCATGACTTCAGCATGAATGCCACCCTTTTTAAAATGGGGAATGTGCAAACCTTTGCCACTTTTGGCGGGGAATCATCCGTTTACTTCACCAGGCATTTAGACAGCATTGGAACTAACCTTTATATTTTGCAGTCCAATGCCGATGGGACAATATTAGTCTACGGCCCAATTTCAGACTATGCAGCACCACTTACTCCTCAAGATTCATTGGTTTTTGATGCTACATTAACTTCAATTACTGGAGCTGACTTGTATGGTGATTTCAGAGATGAACTGATCATCGGACAGCGTACGGGAGGGTTATTCATGACGACAAGAGCAAAAGAAATCGCGGTAGGCATTGCAGAACGCCATGCACAAAGTCCACCAGCCATCCAAGTCTTCCCTAATCCTTCGAGTGGACAGTTCAACATTTCATTCAACACACGATTCAATCAACCGGCCACATTGACCGTAATGGACATTTCAGGAAGTCTAGTTTCTTCCAAGCAGATTAGACCTAATGAGCTAAAAAACTACCAACTCGATTTGCGTGAATCTACTAATGGGATGTATATCATTTCCATTAGACAAAACGGCAGCCAACACTGGGCACGATTGATCAAGCAATGATGAAAAAAGGTCTAGTCTTTCTGCCTTTGTTTTTGACCTTGCAGCTCGTTGCACAATTCAACCTTGGCTTTCGCGAAACAGAGCAAACGCTTAACTTTACGGTAGACGGAAACCCTCTTGACGCATCCTGCATTGGAGGATTGAACAATCCACAGTTTTCATTCATTGATCTTAATATAGACGGAACAGAAGACCTCTTCATATTTGACCGAGGTAATGATGTCATCCGTACATTTCTTTTTGATGCTAGTACATCAAAATACACGTATACTCCTGAATATGAGCGACTTTTTCCAAAAGGATTGGATCAATTTGTACTTCTCAAAGACTACAACTGTGATGGTAAAGCAGATATTTTCACATATTTCCAAGCAGCATTTACAGTTTATCAAAATACCTCAACTACCGAGTTAAGCTTCGAAAAGGTTACAGATAAAATCAGGTCAAACTATGGCGCTTTTACAAGTAACGCCTATGTTTTAGCAGGAGACATTCCCGCCTTGGTTGATGTAGACAATGATGGGGATTTGGACATCCTTACCTTCGGAACGGTCAATTCAGAGAACAGTATTGAATTCCATCGAAACTTATCACAAGACCTTTATAGTTCTTGCGATAGTCTAGTGTTTGAGGTTCCTACGCAATGCTGGGGAAAGGTGCAGGAACCATCGAACTCATCGTTACTTGAAGCCGTTTCTTGTAAAGGCGTTGTTCCTCCGGGTGGCCGTGGTGCGCGACATGCGGGCTCCACTGTTTTGCTTATCGACCCGGACAATGATGGAGACAAAGACTTGGTAATAGGTGATGTTCAGACAAATAGCCTCGTATTTGGATTAAATATTGGCGATGAAAATGATGCTACAATCGATGTGAACCAGCAAACGACAGATTTTCCAAACGCCAATGATCCTGCCGCCATTGACTTTCTAGTTGCTGGGTATGAACTGGATATTGATCGTGATGGCCAACTTGACCTGGTTTTAAGTTCGAACAACTCGGTTGACAGTGCGTACAATAGCGGTCATGTTTGGTATTACAGAAACATCTCTGCGCCTCTAGCTGATTATCAGTTGGAAAGCAAAGATTTCATCATAGGAGACATGCTTGACATGGGCTCGAATGCCGATCCAGAAACAATGGACGTTAATGGCGATGGACGAATGGACCTGCTCATCGCAATGGATTATTTAAAAAGCCCAATGCAAAACATTAAAAGCCGCATTTACTACTTTGAACAAGAGAGTAATGGAAGCTTCACGCTGGTTGATAATGACTTTGCCGGACTTTCCGCACTGCAGTTGGTAGCCGCAAACATTACCTTGGGAGACATGGACGGAGATGGTGATAAAGACCTTATTATCGGAAACGGTTCTGGTGCATTGCACTACTTTGAAAATACTGTTATTGGTGGAATTTCCAACTTCTATTTCGTTCAGTCCAATTACATGGGTATCGATATTCCCTCTAATGCCTCCCCAGAAATAGCTGACCTGAACAATGATGGATTACCGGATTTATTGATTGGTGCGTTATTGGGCACAGTAAGCTATTTTGAAAATACAGGTTCAGCGTCAAGTGCATTTTTCTCTTCGATACCAACGATTCAAAACCTCGGAAACATTGATGTTAGTGATGCTTGCTGTGTTGGTCACGCTCATCCAAAATTTATAGATAACACAGCATTCGGAAGCGGCAAATACCTATTTATAGGGAGTGATGAAAAGCGTATTGATGTATTTCAAATCAATGATAATCTCAACAGCACCTTTAATCGTGTAGATTCTATGTTTTTCAATGCTGGCAGATTGACCGCTTGTCCTGTAGATTTAGATGATAACGGTATTTACGAAATGCTTTGCGGAACAGGAGAAGGCGGGCTGAAATATTACACCCGAACGAATAATACTCCAGTGGGCTTAACAAACGCGTCTAATTTCGAACCAACATCATTCAAGGCCTTTCCAAATCCTGCTAACTCCCGATTGAATATTGAATTCAATCAAGCCGTTTCTGGGTATCTTGAAATGATTGATTTAAGTGGTCGTTCGATATTCCATTCTTCGATAGCCTCAAAGAATGAAGAGCAGTTGAATACCGAATCGTTAGAACAGGGAATTTACATCCTGAAGTTCACCTCAAATGAAGGGGTTATCAGTAAATCAATTTCTATCTTGCACTAATATGAAGCGCATCTATTCGATACTAGTCCTTTTGATTGCAATGCTATTTGTTGTATTCATTATTCAAAATGCAGAAATGGTTGATTTGACTTTTCTGATTTGGGGATTAGAAATTTCTAAAGCATTGCTCATGATGATTTGCGCTGCAGTAGGATTCTTAATAGGAATGCTAGCCTTCTCTTTCAATACAACCAAAAAGACACCAAAACAAGAGCCGGTCAAAAAACCTGAAGAACCTACTTCACATACACCGTCTTAGCATTCACAAATTCGTGAATCCCATCGGCCGATAATTCTCGACCATAGCCCGATTTCTTAATGCCACCGAATGGCAAGCGAGGATCGCTTTTTACCAATTCATTGATAAACACCGCTCCTTCTTCAAACTCAGAAATCCTATTCATGATGCGATCTGCATTTCCTGTGCAAATAGTAACGCCCAAACCGAATGAAGAAATATTGCTCAAATGAATGGCTTCATCTAAATCTTTGATGCGAATGAATGGTGCGACAGGGCCAAAGGTTTCTTCATCAAAAGCAGCCATTCCTGGCTTAACATTCTTGAGCACAGTTGCTTCATATTTAGCGCCATCTCTTTTACCACCGCAAACTAATTCAGCTCCATTTTTAATGGATTGATTTACTTGGCGTTCGATTCCTTCAGCCAAATCAACACGTGCCAAAGGACCAATGCTTGCTTCTCCAGATAGCGGATCAGCAAATTTCAACTGCTCCACTTTGGCTTTAAACTTCTCGATGTAAGCATCATAGATGCTGTCCATAACTAAAAATCGTTTTCCAGCAATACAGCTTTGCCCCGAGTTTAAAAATCGAGCTTTAAACCCTGTATCAACTGCAGCATCCAAATCAGCATCGTCTAAAACGATGACAGCATTGCTACCACCCAACTCAAGTAAGCTTGACTTCAATACAGAACCCGCAGTTGAAGCAACCGCAACTCCCGCACGCTCGCTTCCTGTTAATGAAACAGCGCGAACCAAAGGATGCTCTATCACTTTACTCGCATGATCATTGTCTAATATTAATGTTCTGAATGCATTGACTGGGGCACCGGCCTCTGCAAAAATTTCTTCGATATCTAAAGCACAGCGCGTAACATTCGGTGCATGCTTCAATAGTGCAGTATTTCCTGCCATTAATGTCGGCGCAGCAAATCTGAACACTTGCCAAAATGGAAAATTCCAAGGCATGATAGCGTAAATCACACCAAGAGGCTCATAAGAAACGTAGCTTTTGGAAGCATCAGTTTCAATTACCTTGGAACGTAAAAACTCTTCTGAGTGATCTGCATAGTAGCGGCAAACCCAAGCACATTTCTCTACTTCAGCTTTTGCTTCAGCAATAGGCTTTCCCATTTCTAACGAGATATGCTCGGCATATTTCTGGGTATTTGAAACCAAAACTTCAGCCACACGATGCATCAAAGCCCAGCGCTCTATGAAGGATGATCGTTTCCAGGTGCTAAAACGCTCGTCTACCGATTCAATTATTGCGTTTGTTTCTGATTCTGTATGAGTCGTGAAACGCTCAATTTCTTTAAGGTTCCAAGGATTTATTGACGCTACTTCCATTACCAATTTTCTTTGGCGCAAGATTACAAAGCTTCCATGATATTCATATCGAATCCTGATAAATAATAACACTAATTATCAGCAATTCACTCCTGCCGATCCACTCTAAAATTTTTATTTACTCAAACCCATCACCAACCTACATTTGCACCCTTGATTTTCTACTTTTTCAAATATTGGCTTACACTTGGAATGCGGGTTTGGTATAAGCGCGTCCATGTGCATTATCATGCTCCATTACCAACAGATGGACCAATCATTTTTGCCAGCACACATCCAAATTCTGCCATAGACTATCTTTTTAGTCCGCTGATTCACCATCAACCAACATACGTTTTGGTGAGAGGCGATGTTTTTGAAAAAAAATTGCTTAACAAGCTATTTCGAGCAATTTTCATGTTGCCTGTTTATAGATTTCGTGACGGATTTGCTTCACTCAATAAAAACGAACAGAGTTTTAAGGAATGCTATAACACCTTCGATAAGAATGGAAAAGTGTTAATCTTTTCAGAAGGCGTATGCGTTCAAGAAAAAGTTCTCCAACCACTAAGGAAAGGTACCGCACGATTAGCTCTTGACTATCTCCATAAGCATGGAGGAGAAAAAGTTTATGTGGTTACTCAAGCAGCAAGCTCTACCCAATTTAGACAGTTTAGGGCTACCGCTATGGTCAACTTCGGTGAGGCTATTGATGCCCGCAATTATAGCGAGCTCTACAGAGAAAATCCGAATAAGGCCTATGAAGCATTGACGAAAGAAATTACAGAACGACTTGAAGAAGACTTCATCATTGAGAAAGAATACAGCGATGACTCATGGACGGAGAAAGCCCTAATGGCATTAAGGCTAAGCTTCAGCACAATTGGCTCTGAATGGTCTTCAATTGATAGGAGCAGATTCGATGTTGAAAACAACCTAGTTCAAAAGCTTAACGATTTGGGTGAAAACGCACTTAGCGATGAATGGAAAACAAAAGCACAATCTCTGAACCTAGGACCTGAAAACGAAGGTCTTCTGAGCGAAGGCAACAGTCGTTTTAAGTTTCTCATCAGAATTCTTTTTCTTGCTCCTTTTGTCGGTTTAGCTTGGCTTATGATTTTGATACCCAACAGTCTCACCAATTGGCTGATAAAAAATAAAATCAAAGACAAAATTTTCACTACTACCGTTACAGTAATTGGTGGAGTGTTGCTCTATCTCATTCAGGTAATTATTCTCTTAATCATAGGCCTATCAGCACTCGGATTTTACGGAATTGCGCTGCCGTTGATGATGGTAATCTTCACCCATATCGGTATAGAAGTCGTGGACGAGTTCAGACTTGCTTATTGCAATTGGAATAATCTTTCTAAGAAAGAAGAGTTTCAATCGCTGTACGATGAGGTAAATGCCTTGACTGAGAGCACTTAGTCCTTCACCCTAGTCATCCCTATTACTGTGAATAAGAAATCAGGAAGCGGCTTTCTCTTTCTACTTGGACTCAAGTTAATCCTCCAACCCAACTTCTTAGAAATCGTAATCTTTTCTGTTTCAACTAGTTCAATTAACGTTCCATCTGGATCTTCCACGTAGGCAAAGCGACCTGCGGCTTCACCCATAGAAAACGAATCACCGGTGTCAATAGTAAAGGCATTATTCAAGTCTTCGGCTCGCTTTTTAATGGCATCCATCTGATTTACATCAAAGCACAGGTGAATGAAGCCTTGATCGCCCCAAAAGCGGCCTTTCATGTTATGGTCCATCGGCTCACCAGACTTTAATTCCAGTAATTCAATGAAGAAGTCACCGAACACTTTAGAAAAAGCTCCCTTGTTTCTATTTTTTGGTGTTAAGCGAACCCTTCGGTAAGTTTCATTTCCGCCTTCTAAGCCTTTTAAATCTTCGAATACGCGCTCTTCATCCGACAACACTTTGTCGATGCCCATAACATCCTGATAAAACGTCAGTGCTTTGTCCATGTTGGTTACTCCAATCATGATGCCTTCAATTCCACCAAACTGCCCCGGCTTCTTCTTATACCAACTGTTGGATTCTGCTACGATAAAAGGGTTGCCATAAGGGTCCACAACAGAAAAAGACCACTTGTTCATTGGATCATTCGAAACCTTACTCGGCTTACTCTTAGCCAAATTTGAATAGGCAATACTTGCGTTTTCACATTTGATTCTAGTAACCAACAATCCAGGTCTTTTCAAGGAAAAACTCAATTGAGGCGCTGGCTCACGGCTGGTATATTGCCAAATCTCCATTCCGCCACCACCATTTAAGTTCATGGCTAATATTGCATGGCGTGACTGCACCACATCTCCCGTGTATTGTGTCATTAAAGGAGCTTCTGCTGCCTCGTCAAAAACTGGAACGTCAAATCCAAAGTTTTGTCTGTACCACTTAAATGAATCATGCACGTTTGGCGTGCCTATTCCTACTTGTTGAATACCATTTATCATCGTTAGTCAGGCTTAAATTTGGTTACAATAGATCTGAATAAACCTGGTAAATATCGCTTGATATAAATCAGGATTTGTTCGCGTCCAAAATAGATCTCTGCTTTTCGTTTTTCAGCAGCTTTAATAATTCCTTTTGCACATTCTTCTGGAGATAAACCTGAAGCCAATCTTTTGTCCGCTTCCGCTTGTTTGCTTCCATCTTGTGTCAATGCATTGTATGACATATTCGTACTTACCCTTCCAGGCAAGACGAGCATGATGTGAATATTCTTCTTAGCAGCATCAAACTCTGCTCTCAATGAGTCAAAATAACCATGCAGCGCATGTTTAGAAGCTGAGTATGATGATCTCAATGGAAATCCGAAAGCTCCTGCAGGAGAACTCAATGAAATGATAATCCCTGCATTTCGTTTCATCATGCCAGGAAGAACAGCTTTCGTCAATGCCGTAGCACCAAAAAAATTGGTTTCCATAATCAATCGTTCTGATTCGCGCGATGCTTCCCAAGTTAGTGCGCGTTGGCTTATTCCTGCATTGTTGATCAGAATTTCTACGTTGTCAACCAATGCTTTATTTGCGTTGATGGCCTGATCGATGGATTGTTCATTGGATACATCCAAAGGCAAGATGGTATGTCTATCAGCATTTGGAAGTTGAGCTTTAAACCCTTCCAATTTTTCTGCATTTCGACTCGAAAGAATAATGATTGCACCCTTTTCGGCAAGCTGCCTCACCAAGGCTTCACCAATGCCACTTGATGCACCGGTAATCCAAATAACCTTATCCTTCCAAAAATTTGACATACTCACTTGATGATGCAAACGAACTACTTTTTATCGGGAATTAATCAGTTTACAAAACAGATTTTCATCCTAATATCTTCTCCTCATTAGAATGATGAAGGATTCATAACACTTATTTAGCCAGCTATTTGGAAATGTTTGTGAACTTTCCGCTGGTTATCTTGGTGCTATCTTTCATGGTAGCGGTAAATGTTCCTGTTACTACCCCATTCGTATCTAAAGCTAAATAATTAAAGGTGCTTTTGCTTTTCATAACAATGAATTGTGAGGTTTAAAAAGAGATTTGATGTCTTCTTAATATGGATTGGACTTTCTTTTAGGATGTTTGATATTGTTTTATTCATCCACTGAATTATGCCTAACGCTATGGCTAAACTGCGTTTTAATGCAGTTTAGGTTTTGTTATGCACATTAGTTTGTTTTGACAAATTTAACTGCTTCATTATCAATTCTTAGAATATAAACATTTGGAGGTAAAGATGAAATATCAACCGTTTCAGTTTGCCCATTTATCCTGCCAGATGCCACTTTCTTTCCTAACATATTAATTATGATAAATTCAGAACCTTCCAGTATTTCGCTTTCAATAAAAAGTTGATTACTAGCAGGATTAGGATAAAGAATAAAGCTGTTTTCTTGTGCGTGAATTTCATCTACCGCTGTAACTTGATAGTCTTTCTTATATACCCAAGCCATATTGGTTGAAGTATAACTATTTGGGTCAAAACCACCAAAATAGATAGCGGTTTCATTTGAAAATGGAGATTTTACATAGCACCTGTTAGCCACTAAAGGCGTATCACTTGCACCTATAGTTCCATTTATCTCTTCTATGGAATATTGACCATTTTGATCTCGCTTAGCGAACAAACCACCTTTATAGTAGCCGTTCCATAATGGATGACCACCTCCTGTGATATTTACTTCAAACCCAATAATGTGATTAGTATCATAACTTATGGGGTCAATATATTCGTAAAACTCATTGTATGCACCTAGGACATAACTCGCACTAGACCCAACTAAAAAATTAGCTGTTAATAATGATAATTTAGTTTCATAAATACGATTAAATCCTCCGATACCATCTGGTTCGAGACGATAAATAGTTCCTTGAGACTGACCGTTAGGACACCACATCAAAAGGAAAGCATCATCAACGCCACTAGGGTTATCTATAGTTGTTAAACCTCTAATGCCACCTACAGCAGAATTGATTGTAGCACCCAAGTCACTAAAGTCATGATCTATTACATAGCTTGGTGAAACTCCATCAATACGTCTATAGAGCTTACTTCCTGATGAAAAATGGAGCGCTCCATTTGCTACTTCAATACCTAAAGGTCTAATAGTTAATGGACCAAACTCTGCTGTTGATATCCAATCGATTTTACCTGGAGCTGCAGGATTATATTTCCCTTTAAAAATTCCTTGTGTTCCGACAGTAGCAAACACATATTCTAATCCAGTTTGCTGGTCTACATATATTTCAATATCTCTTATGGAATATTTTTCACCTGCAGGGAAACTCCCTTGCACAATTTGACTTTCTCCCCAAGTACCATTCACATCATTCCTGACAAAACTCTTTACCACCACTTGGCTAGTAAAATAGTTTGGTGAGTATCCTGCACAAATCAAAACTGTATCTGGAGAAGGCAGAGAACTACCAAACTGGTCTTTTGTGAAAATTATTTGTTTAAGAATTTCGGGTCGAAGAAAGTTTGCACCAAGAAACAAATCTTGCTGCCAACTAGCAGAAGGATTATCCAGTCGATTAATCTGTCCCCAACCAATGCTGCTATTTGAACCACCATACCAAATGTTATTATCATCCTCCCAGTATCCAACAGAAGCAAATAGCGTGCTTTTATGATCAACTAAGTGTAGGACTTCCGAACCACCTAAGAATTTGTTGTTTGAGTCGTAGCTTCCAGCTGTGAATGACTTGGTCCAGACCTGTGCATTAAGGGGACTGATAGCACTTGTGATCAACACTACGTTTAATATGTGTTTTTTAAAATTCATTTATATCCTTACAACGTTTGAAACATATTTCACCCTACCATCATTATGATTTTTATTGTGCATAACGGTTTGGCTAAACTGCGTTTTAATGCAGTTTAGCTTTTGTTATGCACTTTTATTTTGTTTTTATCAGCCTTATGGATTGATTTTCAATATTCAAAATATAAACATTAGGAGCTAATGAAGACAAATCGATTGTATTAACTTGAGAATTTAATTTACCACTGGTTACTAATTCTCCAATAACATTGTATATCGAAAAATCATTGGATTGTGCAGATTTTAGTTCAATCGTAAGCTCATGATTAAAAGGATTTGGAAACGCCTTATAATTGTCAGTCTGTCCATTATTTTCGTAGATAGATGTGGTTGTACAGCCAATTAAACCGTTGATGTCATAACGTGAAACAAATTGCCAGATCTCTGTATTCGCATCAATCGTCATATTTCCAAAACTTCCAGGCCAATCATGTCCTCCTCCTATCACTTTTAATTCCTCCACGTAGGCACAACCTGATGTAGTGGACCAAGTATATCGTTCAACACTTGGACTTACAGTATTCATGGTAGCAGTTGTGACACAATTGTTATGCGTTGCCCAATAGCTATGTGTTGCTGCTGCGGAAATATAATATTCTATACCACCAAATACGATTCCATTGTATGGAGAAACCAAATCATCCGTACCAAGTATTGTAAGAACTCCAGTGGGATGCACCGGAGAGCAAAAACTATTTGGATTGGCTTGCATGGTTCTGGCTACTGGAGCTATAGCTGCAATTCTGTTATTGAGCTTACATCCAAGTTCAAAGGTCATATCTCCTCCTAAGGAATACCCACAAGCATATATTCTGTTCTGGTCTATTTGATAATTACTAGCAATCGTATCTATCAATGAACTAAAAAAGGGCACATCATCAAAAGTACCTGGGACTTTAGGAATCCAGTTAAAAGAGTTTCCGTCACTTGGGTCAGGACGTGCTTGGGGATAAACTAGAATAAAATCAGCAGTGTCGGCAATAGGTCTCATGTCGGAAG
>DGQE01000041.1 GCA_002389645.1 Flavobacteriales bacterium UBA4422 | reverse complement strand
AGGCCGAAAAGATGATTCTAAAGCCGTTAGATGGCTATGGAGGCAGTGGAGTGATCTTGTTGGAGAAAAAGGCTGCAGCGAGCGTTAGTTCACTGCTCGACTTTTATATCAATGGGCAGAGCCAACAGAAATATGTTATCCTCCAAGAGTATATAGAAGGAGCTGACGAAGGAGATGTTCGGATTTTGATGTTGAATGGAAAGCCAATAGGCGCTATGAAGCGAGTTCCAAGCGCAGATGAGGTGAGATCTAACGTGCACGCTGGGGGCACAGCAATCAAACATGTATTGTCAAAGGATGAGATCAAAATCTGCGATATGATTGGTCCTCGTCTAGTAGCTGACGGACTTTATTTTGTTGGGCTTGATGTAATTAACGGCAAGCTGATAGAAGTGAATGTTCTAAGCCCAGGAGGTATCACCCGAATCAACAAACTTAACAGAACGAGACTTCAGGAAAAAATCATTGATTTTGCTGAAGATATTGTCGCAGCTAAAGAAGATGCATTGAGCAGAAAATTAGCCCATAAACTAACGGTGAAAAATGCAAAATCTCAGCCTTGATGAAATTATTGCCAATATCAAACAAGGCATTTGTTTTGAGGCAAGCTACAACGATGACTTTTTCATAAAAATTCAAGAGTACACTCCTTATGTCTGCACTGCCATTCACGCAGGCTCAAGAATGCGGAGTGATTTAAAAGACCTGTGTCTCTTAAGCGAAAATGAACGCTATTACGAGGAAGACCCTCACACAGATACGTTCATACAATCGATGCCATTAACACTTATTGGAAATGACTCTAGATATGAGTACGACCTGAACAGAGATGAATCCAGTTGTATCTATGATGAAGCATGGGGTAAAAAGGTTTGGAAAAGAGAGCTCACAGCAGATGAAAGAAACACCTCTTTAGAAAAGCATAGAAACTTCTATAAAGTAGTACGCGCTTTAGTTGAAAAACTAGAGGAAATGTACGGAGCATCTGTAGTTTATGACATTCACTCCTACAATTACAAGCGACATAAAGTCTCTTATCTTTTCAATATTGGTATTGAAAACATTGAAATCAAACGATATAATCCGCAAGTCAGTTTTTGGAAAAAGGAGCTGATGGACATCAAAGTGAAAAAATTCAGTAATGATGTTTCCGTCAATCACATTTTTTATGGAAGAGGATATCTGCTGAAATTCGTTAAAGAAGAGTTTAATGACACCTTAGTATTGGCCACAGAGGTCAAAAAGGTGTTTATGGATGAACTTACAGGTCAGCCATTCCCGCTTGTCATCCAATCCATAGCTAAAGGCCTTAAAAATGCGATCATTAAGAACTCGCAGCATTACATTAACACTAAATCAAATTTTGATGTGAAAAGGAGGAACTCTCTGCTTCATGGCGGACTGCAGCCTGAACTAGTCAAGCTTGATAATGATCTCTACCGCCTTGCTAAGAACTTTGAAGTACTTGGCTTTGTGAATCCACTGAACATTGAACAAGAGAAGAAAAAGTTCTTTAAATCTAAATTTACAGTCAATCCAGAATTTCGCTATCGCCCATTGACCATTGATCCTCATGTTTTTAAATCCAAGATGTATAAATTGGATGTGGACCAATTGGAAGATGTGCATATCCGCCAAGTTTACATTGACATCATTCGATCTTACACGGATAAAGTTGATTTGCTTAATACCTTAGGAACGGAAAACTTCTTGTACAATTCATTGCGTTATTTTGGAGAACCGTCAACTCAAGATATCGCAAACGCAACATTCCTTCTCTATTGCGATGAATTGCCACAATTCGAAAACGAAGCTTTCATTGATAGCAAATTGGTGCAAGAAACGTTTAAGGCAGAAGGAAAGCGCTATGGCTTTGACTTTAAAGTGCAAGAAGTATCGCACATTCCATCAGACGCTTTAGTTATCAATTCGAAGAAAACGTTACTTCTGAAAAAAGGAGCGAAGTTCACCCAGACAAGATTGAATGCCTTACTCAATCATGAAATCGGTGTGCATATGGTTACAACCATGAATGCTCAAGATCAACCTTTGAAGTTTCTAAGTCTTGGATTACCTCGAAATACATACACTCAGGAAGGCCTTGCCATCATGAGTGAGTTGCTTAGTGGATCACTTTCGATCAAAAGATTAAAAGAATTGGCTTTAAGGGTTTTAGCCGTGAACTCTTTGACAAGAGGAAACGATTTTAAAACAACTTATGAGTGGCTCAAAGACGAACATAAAGTAGAATCAGAAAAGCTCTTTTACTTGGTCACTAGAGTATATCGCGGAGGAGGTTTCACAAAAGATTATCTCTACCTCAAAGGTTTCAGAAAAGTGCTTGAAATGCAAGATAGAGGTGTCAAATTAGACAACTTATTTCTAGGTAAAACAACCCACACTCACTTAACTATTCTCAATGAATTGGTTGACCGAGGAATACTTAACGCTCCAAAATACAAGTGCAATTCATTCGAAAACCGTGTTGAAATGGATCCTATCCTAAAGTATTTGACGAATAGTCTGAAGTAAGCCCTCTCAATTCATCCAGAACATTTAAAATTGAAGTGCGTTTAAACGGATTGACACATCCTTTCGAGAAAACTGAAATCAACTTAAGATGAGCACACCAAACTGGACTACCGTAAAAGAATTTGAAGACATCACCTACAAAAAATGTGGAGGAGTTGCTAGAATAGCATTTAATAGACCAGAAGTTCGCAATGCTTTCAGACCGAAGACAGTCACAGAGCTTTATAAAGCTTTTCTCGATGCCAGAGAAGACGTAAATATTGGCGTTGTACTTTTCTCAGGCGAGGGACCAAGTAAGAAAGACGGTGGCTGGGCTTTTTGCAGCGGAGGTGACCAAAACGCACGCGGACATCAAGGCTACGTGGATGATGATGGAATGCCTCGTCTAAACATCCTTGAAGTTCAACGCTTGATCCGCTTCATGCCTAAGATAGTAATCGCAGTAGTGCCAGGATGGGCCGTTGGCGGAGGACACAGCCTTCATGTCGTATCCGATTTAACGCTTGCGAGTAAAGAACACGCAATCTTCAAGCAAACTGATGCTGATGTCACCAGTTTTGACGGTGGTTACGGCTCAGCATACCTCGCTAAAATGGTGGGTCAGAAAAGAGCACGTGAAATCTTCTTTTTGGGTCGTAATTACTCCGCTCAAGAGGCTTTTGACATGGGAATGGTTAATGGTGTTTTCCCTCACGAAGAATTGGAACAAGAAGCCTACAACTGGGCACTTGAGGTTCTTCAGAAGTCACCCACTTCTATCAAGATGCTAAAATTTGCTTTTAATCTAACCGATGACGGGATGGTTGGACAACAAGTATTTGCTGGAGAAGCAACTAGGCTAGCCTATATGACGGACGAAGCCAAAGAAGGACGAAATGCATTTTTAGAAAAGCGTAAACCTGACTTTAAGGATATTAAATGGATTCCATAAAAATGGAATTCAGTCAACGCTGTGCTTAGCGCCATAAAAGGCAACAATACCAAAACCTGCGCTTAACATTACATGAAACGGCATTAACGCATAGTCGTTAAAATAGACCCCAAGAAAAATCGCAGCAGCAAAAAGCAATGAAAAAAATGCTTCAGCTAGAAGCAAAACAAAACTTGTATTTCTCAGATACACGTTTTTACGCCATGAATTTTGATCAGATTGATCACTGAATTTTGGCGTCCTAACAAAAGGTGTTTTCTTACCCACATAACCTTCAAGCACCGCAATAGAATTATGCAAACTCATGCCCATGGACATGGAAAGGAATATGATAAACCTTTTAACAAATTGAATTAGTTTAAATTTCTGATTTAAAGCAGTGTATGAAACGTAATAAAACACAAAAAGAATCAAAATACTCAGCGCGAAAAACACCCCCAGAGCATCTAATACAGCAACGTCACCAACCTTATTTCTAATAAAAAGAAGTGGAATACTTAGCAAGGCAATGGACAAAACATAAATGAATATGGAAGAATTCATCAAGTGAAAATGCCCATGGATTTTTGTACGCAATGATAGGTCATCAGACCGCCAAACGCTGCGTAAATTTTTAACCGCACACTCAGCCGCTCCTTTGGTCCATCTAAACTGCTGCGTTTTCAATGCGGACATAGATACGGGCAACTCCGCAGGAGAAACAACATCACTCAGATATACAAATTCCCAACCCTTCAACTGAGCTCGATAACTCAAATCTAGATCTTCAGTAAGCGTATCACTACTCCAACCACCAGATTGCTCAACAGCCTGCTTTCGCCAAACCCCAGCGGTTCCATTAAAGTTAATAAAACTTCCTGCCTTACTCCTGCCCGATTGCTCAATTGTAAAATGAGCATCCAAGCCGAATGCCTGCATTTCAGTAAGGAAGCTAAAGCCCCTATTCAAATGCCCCCAGCGCGTTTGAACCATAGCAACCTTTGGATTCGCAAAATGAGGCACGACATCCAATAAAAAATTAGGGTCAGGAATGAAATCAGCATCAAAAATTGCGATGAACTCCCCTTTAGCTCGATGAAGCCCATAAGAAAGCGCTCCAGCCTTGAAACCAATCCGGTGAGGTCTTTTTAAGTGAACTACACCAAACCCCTTAGAAAACCATTTTAAAGCAGAAATTCGAGCCAATTCACTCGTCTCATCCCAACTATCATCAAGAATCTGAACTTCAAAAAGATTCTTGGGGTAATCCATCGCCATAACCGAATCTATCAGTCGTTCAACCACGTAGCGTTCATTGTAGATGGGCAATTGAATCGTAACAAAAGGCAAGTCACCATTAGAATTCTTTATACCCAGCGGTTTCTTTCTCAAAAACTTAAACACCAAATGAAGCTGAGCAAGACTGTAGAAGAAAATGAAAAGCATAAACATGCCATATAACCCCAACACCAGCCAATCATACCACATCAAATCACCCCAACTAGACATACCTCAACAATGTTGTTATTATTTTATATCCAGCCATCAGCGAACCTTTCAGTGTCCCCGAAACCTTTGATTTACCTATTCGCATCTTGTAACTCACAGGAACTTCAGTGCATCTCAAGCGCATTTTAGCTGCTTTAATTTGCATTTCCACAGTCCAGCCATAGTTCTTGTCATTCATTCCTAATCGCAAAAGCTCATCATAGCGAATAGCTCGAAACGGCCCCAAGTCAGTAAATGAATAACCATACAAAATCTTCAGCATTTTGACGGCTACCCAATTCCCAATAATTTGCTGTGGCGTCAGTGAAAACCTCTCTCGCTCTCCTAAAACTCGACTACCAATTACCATATCCATATGACCAGACTCAATAGGCGCAGTCAACAATGGTAATTCCCTTGGATAGTCAGAATAGTCACCATCGAGAAAAACAACGATACCTGGTTTGACTTCCTGCTGAGACAAAAACTCCATTCCTTTTAAACAAGAAGCACCATATCCTTGAATCGATTGATGCAATACAACCGCACCCTCTCTTTCAGCATTCAAACGCGTATTATCGGTCGAGTTATTGTCAACGACAATAATATTTCTAACGATGTTCTTAGGAAGATCCCCAAGGACTTTACCAATCGCATCTTCTTCATTGAAAGCAGGAATAACAACATCAATAATCATTAAATATCAATGTTTTATTAAATTAATATCCAAGTATTTAAGTCGTTTTTAATAAACCTTATTATTAATCATAAGGTTTACTCTTCAACCAATTCTCAATCATATTAAAACCGTGTTCAGTCATGATGCTTTCAGGGTGAAATTGAATACCAAAAAGAGGCTTGGAGACATGCTCAATCGCCATTATATGCCCATCTGATGATTCAGCAATTACACGGTAGTTTTTAGATGTATCATCCAAAGTAAAAGCCCAACTATGGTAGCGTCCGACTTTGATGGGTTGTGGAATATCAGCGAAGAGTTTGGAGTCGGATTGAAGAGAAATCAAGTCCTGAGCTCCATGTTGAACATTCTGCAGATTGACCATCCCTATCCCATCAGAAATCAACAGAGCCTGCATACCCAGGCAAATACCCAAAATACTTTTAGAAGAACTGTAGCGTTGGATAATATCAAGAACCAATCCTGACTCATCAGGCAATCCAGGTCCCGGCCCAATAATGATGTGCGAGAAGTCCTCAAGTTCTTCGAGCTTCAACGCGTCATTGCGCTTAACAACGCATTCTATTGAACTTTGCTCAACCAAATGCACCAAATTATAAGTAAACGAATCGTAGTTATCCACTACAAACACGCGGAATTTGCTGTCTTTTAACACGGCTTCAAAAATCTATATTTGAAGCTTACGAATCGCCCCTTCTTTTCTTAATTCTTACAACACTCTCATATGAAACAGATTATCAACAGCAAAAAAGCCCCAGCACCCATCGGACCTTACTCCCAAGCTGTTCAAAAAGGGAATACACTTTATGTCAGTGGTCAAATTGCTCTTGACCCAATAAGTGGTGAATTGAATCTAAGCACTATCAGCGCTGAAACGGAGCTTGTGATGAAAAACTTGGGAGAAGTATTAAAGGCAGCAAATATGACATACGAAAACGTTCTAAAATGCTCGATTTTCTTAAGTGACATGAAGAATTTCAGCGAAGTGAATGAAATATATGGCAAATACTTCACCACCAATCCTCCAGCAAGAGAAACCGTTGCAGTCAAAACGCTTCCGAAGAATGTAAATGTTGAAATCAGCTGTATTGCCGCACTCTAATCCCCATTCACACCATCTAAGAGGCCATTGCCTCAATCATCTTCGATTGATTGAGCACCACGTTGTAGATTTGAAAAAAGTAATTCTATGAAGCATTTCTTTACCCTGGTTTTAATCGCTATCGCTCTAAGGGGATTATGCATTGATGCATATTTCAACCATATTGTTTTTCACACTCCAGAAGGCGGTGCTTATGTAGAAACCCATATGCTCTTTAATTCATCCTCATTGACATTCAGGAATGCGGCAGAAGGTTATCAAGCGAGAGTTGAACTCACTTACATTTTTGAAAAGAATGGAGCAATAGCTGACTTTTCAAAAAACATCGTAAAAAGTCCATTTGTCTCGGACTCGGTAAGCGCTATTGTAGACTTTTTAGACGTACAGCGATTTCCTTTAGCTGCAAATGATTATAAGCTATCGATAAAACTGAGAGACATCAACAACCCCAAAGACAGCGGCACAATCATTCAAAACATCCGGGTGGAATCTCCTCCGGAATCCGCCTTTTTCAGTAACATTCTCTACCTCGACACGATATATCCTAACAACGGAAAGAAGTCTCCCTATTCAAGAGGGGAATTCGATATGATTCCCAGAATTTCAGGCTATCATGGTCCGAGCGTGAAAACTGCATCCATTTACACTGAATTATATCAATCTGAAATATCCCTTGGAGGCAGCGAAGATTTCATTGTAACGCTGGATATTGTCGATCCAAAAACAGATCAAGCACTTACAGAGTATCGAATATTGAAAAGATTTAAAGGCAATTCAGCACAGCCTATTGCCCACAAATGGAATATTGAAAGTCTAAGTACGGGAAACTTCCTGGTCAAATTGGAAGCCAGGGATAGAAACAATGTTGTGATCGCCTCTAAGTCAAGCTTGTTGCAGAGACATAGCTTTGTCCCTGCTTCCGACTCTCTCGATGATTTTCAGATCAATTCGACCTTTGTCGGAAAAATTAGAAGTGAGGATTCTCTAACAAACATCACCTACTGTATGAAATATGCTGCGAGTATCTACGAAGAGAATTACATTGAAGAAAACTGGGATAAAGCAGACACAACTGAACTTAGGAGGTTTATCTATACTTTCTGGAGAGAAAGGAACAGCGTAAACCCAGCCTATTCATGGGAGAGGTATGAGGAACGAATAGCTTATGTTGAAGAAGAGTTTGATCTAGGTAATAATCGAAGACATGCTTGCAGAACAGATCGAGGGCGTGTGTTTCTGAAATACGGTAAACCCGATACGCGCGTAATTCAAAGCAGAGAGCCAAATGCATCTCCTTATGAAATTTGGCATTACTACAAATTGCCTAGTAAGTCCAATGCGAAATTTGTGTTTTACGACCGCAGTCTTGTCACCAACGATTACGTTCTTCTTCATTCTAATGTTCCTGGTGAGCAGGTGGATTATTCATGGTATTTACAATTATCAACTCCGTCAGTTTTGCCTTCCGGAAATGACGAGCCACTCTCAAATTCAGGTCAAGTTATTGACTACAATAATTTAAACGGAATCCAAATGAATTCAGTGGGTAGCAGAGCATTAGAATATTGGAATAATCCAAGATAAAATGAGATTCTGCAAATAATTAGAAAACCATTTGATTTCGTAAAAGATGCTTCTATATTTGCACCCCTTCAAAAAAGGGACTCGGTAGCTCAGCTGGTAGAGCATATCACTTTTAATGATAGGGTCCTGGGTTCGAGCCCCAGCCGGGTCACATTAACCTCTTCAATTGCGAAGAGGTTTTTTTTTGTAAAAAACTCAAGCCCCGCTTCGAAAAACGGGGCTTGAGTTTTAACTAACCATACCTTAAGATAAATAACCTAAACCATAGACGCATAAAAGACATTTTTCGTTGGGAGGCTTTCATTTATTAAAGTCAGAAACAAACGAGCTAAAATTTTATCAGCTTTGCATGGAGCATGAAACAAGACATCTACATAAAGAATAGAAAAGCCAAATTTGAGTTTGAACTTCTCGAAGACGTTGTAGCTGGCATTATGCTTAAAGGAACAGAGATAAAAAGCATCAGAGAAGGTCAAGCAAGCATCAATGAAGCATTCTGTCAATTTATCGGACATGAGCTTTGGGTAATCAACATGAACATTGCCGTTTATAAGTTTGGCACTTATGCCAATCATGAACCCAAA
>DGQE01000018.1 GCA_002389645.1 Flavobacteriales bacterium UBA4422 | reverse complement strand
TCCCACCAGCTCCACCTTCGCTCACCGAAGTCCCGCATGAAATAGCGGGACGAAGGTGAGCTTCGCTTTTATATCGAACCCTACCTTAAATCAAAAAACCGTCAAGCGGAACTTCACTGAGCTTCGGTGGAGGCTCTCCACCACAGCTTCGCGTGAAGTTAGGGGCTCTCCAACATAGCTTGTGCCATCGCTAAAGCTTTGGCGGCATGCGATTAGCGCAGGTGAACCACCATAGCCTTAGAGACATTCCCCTTTATCCTTAATTTCAAGAAGTGAATTATTCCCTATTTTCGAGATGCACGTAAATTCCAATCCTTTGACCTGGACTGTTTACATATTGAAATGCGCAGATAATACTCATTACGTAGGATGCACATCCAACCTCGAAAAAAGGCTTGTTCGGCATAATCGTGGCGAAGTGCATTACACCTCCACCCGTCTTCCGATTGAAGTAATAACCTACACTGTTTTCCATAATAAATACAAAGCCTATGCTTTTGAGAAATATCTAAAATCAGGTTCTGGAAGAGCGTTTATGTATAAGAGACTAGTAGATAAATTGCTTTGATTCCTTCCGATAGCAATCAGGACTGGGGGTTCTAGTAGCGATCTAGAATTGATAATTTATAATTCTACTTGGCATCACGCCAAAATCGATTTAGTTACCATTTTGGTAACTTTTTGTATGTTTGTGTCTGAAAAATGTCATGTGCGGATAATAGCGAAGAGAACTTTACGAGATTTTTGGGAGAAACACGCTGACTGCGAGCAACAGCTGAAATCATGGTTTAGAGAAACCGAAAAGTCTGAATGGAAAACGATCAATGAGTTGAAATCCGAATACCCTAGTGCAAGTATTTTGAAGGATAATAGAATAGTCTATAACATTAAAGGAAACAATTATCGACTTATTGTGAAATTCAATTTTGAATTTCAAATATGTTGGATAAGATTTATTGGAACGCACGCGGAATACGACAAAATAGATGCAAACAATATCTAATTATGAAAATAGCACCCATTAGAAACGAGAAGGATTATCAAAAAGCGCTCAAGAGACTTGATGAGATTTTCGATGGTAAAAAAGGAACTGAAAAAGGAGACGAATTAGAAATCCTTTCCATCTTAATTGACCGTTATGAAAACGACAACTTTCCTATCGGAATGCCTGACCCTATTGAAGCAATCAAATTCCGAATGGAGCAAATGGGGATGAAACAAAAAGATTTGGCCGAACTGGTTGGATTCAAAAGTAGAGTCAGCGAAATTTTAAATAAAAAGAGAAAATTGACCTTAGAAATGATTCGAAAATTGAATACCGTTCTTCATATTCCAACCGAAGTCTTAATTCAAGATTATTAGATTTAGAATACACTCACTGAGCCCAGCCCGTTCGCTTCAATTCCTCCTTTAGCTATTGGGAAAGGGGTTGAAGGTTCGTGGTTCAAGGTTCTTGGTTCATAGTTATTTGGTTTCCATTCATGAATTATAAATTATCATTCCCTCATTAACCATGAACTTATGAGCAAATCGCCAGGCCCACTTCGAGACGCTCCCTATGGTCGCCCTGCGCCACCGCTGTATCTAAAGCGAAAGCGATCAGTGTGACCGAACAGAAAAATACCCAATCATAAATCCTCCTCAACCTTGAATCCTAAACCACGAAATATGAACCTAAAATGCCAGCGTCAGTCTGAGGAGCTTTGAAGAGCGTTAAGCGATTCGAAGGCGTCTCGAAGACAAAGCGGGATTAATGACTGCGTGAACCTCTTTTTGACAACCCTACTAATAGATCAAAATCTCCATTAATTAAAGCCTCCTTTTTTCTTCGAGACCAACCTTTGATTTGCTTTTCGAAAGCTATTGCCTGATTAGGATCTTTCACACGTTCAACAAATACTAACTCTACTGGTAGTTTACTTGACGTGTAAGAAGTGCTGTTTTTTCCAGATTCATGTTCTTTAATGCGTCTATCAATGTCATTCGTAACTCCTGTATAGTAGCTTTCATCAGAGCATTTTAATATATACACGTACATCATGAAGTAAAAATATTGAATAGAACTAACAATCCGCACAGCCGCACTTCGAGACTTTTGCTTTGCAAAACCTCAGTGTGACTGTACTCTAACATGTCAAAAATAAATAAGCGTCAGTCTACCTTGGTCGGCAGATAAATCTGGGGAGATTCGAAGAGCGATAAGCGATTCGAAGACGTCTCGAAGACAAGCGGAATTGGAAGATCAAACCTCCTTAAGCTGCCAAGCCTGCTTCGAGACTTTTGCTCCGCAAAACCTCAGCATGTCTTGGCTCAAGCACCACATAAATCATTGCTATTGCAATTCATCAATCCCCAAGCCACCACGAACACCAACCACCAATTATAGATCATGAATTATAAATCACGAATCTCCACTCAACCAGCAACTATGAACCTAAAATGCCAGCGTCAGTCTGCCTTGGTCGGCAGATAAATCTGAGGGGTTTTGAAGAGCGTTAAGCGATTCGAAGGCGTCTCGAAGACAGAGCGGAATTTGACGGGGGTTCGTGGTTAGTGGTTCAATGTTATTTGGTTTTCAATCATCAATTATAAATCATGAATTCCCAATCACCCATTATCCCTAGCTCCTAGCAACTAGCAACTAGCTTTATTCCAAAACATTTAACGAACTTCGCGTCTTCAATTTGAAGCACCTTGAAAGGAACCAAGATTTACTCCATTCTCAACCAAAAATGCCCTAAGTGCCATGAGGGTGAATTGTTTGACGACCGCAATCCATATCATTTGAAGAAAATATTTGATATGCCAGAACGGTGCGAAAAGTGCAATCAATTGTACCAACTCGAGCCGTCATTTTTTTACGGTGCGATGTATGTCAACTATGGATTTACGGTAGCCATTGCTGTAGCGGTTTTTGTGGCAATGACAGTATTAGGCAGCAATTGGGAATTGCACCACTATTTGATCGGAATAATCATCGCGATATTTCTATTGGCGCCACTAACATTTAAATTGGGAAGAACAGTGTGGATAAACATGTTCATTAAGTATAACCCCAACGCCCTAGACGAAGAAGAGAAGGCTCAGGCGCTTAAGCGAGGACAGTAAATCCCATCGATCACTACCCCATTGCGGAAGGCTGGAATTTTAACCGTGCGCTTTCCTTCAATAAAGGTTGGTTTCTGAAACCCTGTGTTACTTGAAAACAAGCTTGGAATATCGAACTTTGAACGTTTGAATTGCAGCACATAATTGTCGTGATCCATCGTCCACTTGCCTTTTACGGTGTAATGCTTATGCTCATCTAGCTTATTAAGGCGCAATTGAAACTTCTGATCTTGATCCAACGACAACTCAATGTCTGAGATACCATTTCCAACAGATCTGAAGCGCGCATGACCAAAAGAGGCATGTGCCAAGGCAATAGACAATGCTAGAGATGCATAGTGCCTTTTTCTGGAGTTGAGAAGGTATTTGTATCGGAAAAAGCGAAAGATTTTCATTGACGTCTTTATAAAAGTTTCTTATAAGACGTAATTCAAGCGAAAAGGTTTGGAAATCAAGCACTTTATTCAGAAGATTTGCTCAAAACAGCATCACTTCCGATAAAGATATTAAAACAGCCGACTAATGTTAGTTGTCTACCTCAACAACAAGATATTCAGTGACCGACCAGAATGCCTTTCTGTCGATCACTTTGAGCGACTCAACTTGCCCTTTAGAATCCATTATAAACTCATAAGAAGCTTCAGGGTGGTTCGTGATGAGTTTGGCTTTCTTAGAATAAAGCGGAATAGAAAGCAGTTCGCGCTGATCACCATCAGTGAAAAGCGAAGGCTCTAACTTACTAACATCCAGTTTTTTGGAAGCACCTATACCTAGGATTCCACCTTCTTTTGTTATCACTCCTTTGTCTTTCAATTCCTTTTGCTCTCCGATGATGTAATGCACGGTATGCATTTCTTCATCCATATTGATCACTTCTTCTGTCAAGTTGATGTTATCTCTGCGCATGCTGTCCAGATTAGCCTTAATCTCGTCAATGAACACATCCTTATCCTTGATCATTTCCATCAACTTATCAATCTGACCTTCGCGTTCAGCAATGCGCGCTTGCATGCTTTGAAGCATTTCTTCCATCTGCTTGTTTTTCACATTGCTCTTGCGCATGCGCTCATACAATTGATTCAGCTCCGCTTTGTTGTTTGATAGTAAACCGTCTAATGATTCAACACGTTTTAAGATCATATCTTTTGAAAGCACATCACCTTCATTAGAATCAATGGCCAATAAACCATTGCGCACAGATACTTGACTAATACGCTGAGAAATATCTTGAAGTTCGCCTTTGAATACATCCAACAAAGAATCTTGCTGCACTTGCATCAAGCTGTCGGTGACCGCTTTTTGCGCGGCTTTTTCCGCTTCAGGGTTACCACATGAGGCAATTACAATAGATACTAAAACAAAAAATGATAAAAAACGCATGGTTGAATATTTGGAACGAATTTACACAATGCTATGATACTCAAATGCACAGCTACGGAGATGATTATGACGCTAAAAACTCCGCATACCACAATGCTGAATGCTTGAAATACCGCTTTTGCGTGTTAAAGTCAACATAAATCAATCCAAAGCGCGGACGGTAACCTTCTGCCCACTCAAAATTGTCCATTAACGTCCATACAAAATAGCATTTCATCGTGGTTTCCAGTAATATAATACACCTTTATTCCCTTTGAAACCCAACCCAAAATGTGTTTGATCACCTTCATGTGTGACTTAGGCCAGTAGCGTTTATTGAACTGCCAGATATCAATGATGTCTCCATTCAATATCACCTTCTTTGGCTCAATGCTTTTTAAGTACTGATGCAGTTCCTTGGCATGACAGCCATAGGTTCCTAAGTGCACATCTGAAACTACCAGAACATCAATTTTGCGTTTAGGCGTTTTCATAAAGATTTGGAATTTGTCGAGTGTGATAACCGTGCAAGGCATCTTTCAAACTACCGAGTTTATAAGCCAATAATTCAACTACCCAAAGCTCAATCTCGCGGAATAAAGTTCTCATTGACATCATGCTTACATTTTATACCACAAAGGACAACTAGTTTTCAAAGCCACGATTTAACATGGAATTAAGCTTAGTTTAAGGATGTGAGCGGAATGAGAGCGTATGTTAAGCATGAGGACACCCAAGCATAATTTTGCGTTGAGTCAAAACAAGAAAATCGCCAACAATCACCTCTATAACAATGGATTAACTATTCATTAACAGTCTTCATTCACCATGCCTGGTCGATAACTTCACAACTCAACATTATGGGCAATCTCAAGAAGCTAAATTTGCAGCCTAATTTTAAGCGATGACAGCAAGAGAGAATGCCTTAAGGTGGCTAGAGCAGGATACAGACGAATTGTTTAAGAAGGGAATCCAAGCATTGCTTGATGGTCCTGAGAGAGATTTAGAGGATGCATTCTACCGCGATCTTGAATTTGGAACAGGAGGAATGCGCGGAGTGATGGGTGTGGGATCTAATCGTGTGAACAAATACACCTTCGGTATGGCCACTCAAGGTTTGTCCAACTACTTAAAGCAGTCTTTTCCTGGTGAGCAAATTAAAGTAGCAATAGCCTATGACTGCAGAAACAATAGTCAAGCATTTGCCCGAATGGTGGCAGAGATTTTCTCGGCCAACGGTATCGAAGCATACTTATTTTCAGACTTACGCCCTACTCCACAATTGTCGTTTGCAGTAAGAGAGTTAAACTGCCATAGTGGAATTGTGATTACTGCTTCACACAATCCGCCAGAATACAACGGTTATAAAGTCTATTGGAACGATGGCGCCCAAATTGTTGCACCACAAGACATCGGCATAATTGATGAAGTGCGTAAAATTGAACAGCTGAACCAGATCAATTTTAAAGCAAATCCCTCTTTGATCCATGAGTTGGGCAAAGAAATGGATGATGCTTTCGTGAAGGCTTCACTGGCACAAAGACGTTCATCAGAGGTCAATAAGAACTTAAAAATTGTGCTTACTTCATTGCACGGAACTTCAATCACACTGCTGCCTCGACTTTTGGAGGAGGCTGGATATGAAAACGTGTTGATTGTAGAAGAACAAGCCGTTCCTGATGGAAACTTCCCCACCGTAAAAAGCCCAAACCCTGAAGAACGCGAAGCGCTGAATATGGCTTTGGAATTGGCTGATCGCGAGAATGCCGACCTGGTTATTGGCACTGATCCGGATAGCGATAGAATTGGCGTTGCTGTGAGAAACAACGAAGGAGAAATGATCCTTCTGAACGGAAACCAAACAGGGGTCATTCTAACAGATTACTTGTTGCAAAATACTGCACTAAAAGGCGATGAATTCATTGCATACACCATTGTAAGTAGTGAATTATTCGGAGATGTAGCCATGCACTATGGTGTTGATTCGCAAATTTGCTTAACCGGCTTTAAACACATCGCTAAATTGATCAAAGACAATGAAGGTGACAAAACCTTTATTGGCGGTGGTGAAGAGAGCTACGGCTTTATGATCGGTGATTTTGTGCGTGATAAGGATGCACTCACCGCGGCACTCATTTTTTGTGATTGGTTAGGTCAAGTATTGCAAGATGGTGAGAATGCAGAGCGATATTTAGGCCGTATATACAAGCGACATGACTTGTATCAAGAGCATTTGATCAGCCTGACCAAAAAGGGCAAGGATGGAAGTGAAGAAATCGCTCAAATGATGCGTGATTTAAGAACGAACCCACCGGCATCTTTAGGTGGAGATGAAATCGTTCGGATCGATGATATCAATAATGGAACTTCAAAAGACTTGAAAACCGGGCACATAACTCCTATTGATCTGCCCTCATCCAACGTATTGCAGTTCTACACCTCTTCAGGAAGCAAGATCTCGGCAAGACCATCTGGCACAGAACCGAAGATCAAGTTTTATTTCAGCGTAAGAAAAGATTGGGAGAGCAGCGCTTCATTGAAAGCGCAACAAAAAATCCTTGATAATACCATTCAAGATATCATCAAGGATTTAGGTGTTTCTTAATAAAGAGGCTTATTGCGCGTCTCTTCTTGAGATGTATTCTTCTACAGCAGCTTCATTGTGTGAAGCCCACCATTGCCATGTTTTCACTAAAGTCAAACCTGGGTTCACTGTAGTTTGAGGAACATTAAATTCAGTCATAAACTCACCGATAAAAGCATTGGATGCTGTTGGTGTTTCATGCCATTCGTTCCACTCAATAGCAATTTGATAAGTATCGTAAGACAGCGTAGGCTGCTCGTCATCGGCAATTGCATTCTGAGCTACAGATGACATACTAAACAGCACTGCCATCAAAACAAGGATTCCTTTTATTTGAAATAGCTTCTTCATCATTCTACTTATTAGATCTAGATATTACAAAATTACCTGTCTTCTTCTGCTTGATTTGATCTGATTGCTTATAGACCACTACATAAGCATAGGCACCTATTGGAAGCAGCTTACCGTCCTGCATTCCGTCCCATTTTGCTTGGTCGTCTTCACCATAGAACAATTCATTACCCCAACGATCATAAATCCACAGCTTCACTTCTTGAAGGTCAGATCCAAAAATTTCAAAGAAATCATTGATTCCATCACCGTTTGGTGAGAAACTAGAAGGAACAAATAGGGTTTGAAGGCGCTCAACATTCACACCTTTTGAAATCGCATCCTTACAACCAAATGCTGTTTCGGTCACCAAATCAATACGGTACAAACCTGGAGCATCATATTCATGTCGAATCGGATTGAATAACGCACTGAATGAAGAATCTCCAAAATCCCAATTCCAATAATCTCCACCTATGGAATAATTGTCAATCATCACAACAGGATCAAGCTCGCTCACTGAAATCGCACTTACATCAAAATCAGCAATTGGATTAGAGAATACTTTGATTTTGTCAGGATGGTTGTACGAATCGGAACATCCATTGACAGTAGTCACTCGCAATGAAGAATTGAACACTTCAGAGTCGATTCCATCTTGAACAGAATAGCAATACGTTGGATTCACATTTTCAATATCGTTTTGACCGTCTCCAAAACTCCAGTTGTAAATTAAATCTTCACCTGTTGCCAATTTAGATTGATCAATAAATGTGACACAATGAGGTGAACAACCTTCTAACGTATCCATGCGGTAATCAGCCGTTGGATTGTGATATACAAACGTGGTTTTTGTAGTAGAGTCAATACATCCATATCCTGTTTCAACGATAAGCATGGTAGTAAAATCCCCTCCTTTTGCAAATACGTTGGTCGGATTCTTTATATCCGAAGAAGCCCCATCACCAAACAACCAATTCCATGATACCGCACCCACGGTATCAAACTCGTAGTCGAAATAAGTCTCATCTCGATAGCTGATTTCATTTTGAGCACAGACCTTATCATCAACAACTAAAATCTTTGCATCTGGGCGAGGGCGGATTAATATTTCACTCTCGTATGTATGATTACAGCCATAGTTAGTGTAAGGCGTCAATTCTAAGTTATAGAACCCTGGGTCTTGGTAGAAATGCCCCACCGTCTCATTGATCGCGCTATCGCCATCACCAAACTTCCACTTAAAAGTAGTAAGCGTTGAGCCGAACATATTACTGACCGCTGAATTGTCAGTGAACGTCACACGCTGTTCTTCACATACGCCATATTGAATATAATCAGGCTGTGGAACAGGGAACGAACGTTGATCTCTAACTACCGTATTGGTGCATCCCAAATCAGTAGCCACTGTTAATCGAACCGAGTACAGGTTGTGGGCAGGATACTTATGAGCTGTATGCTGATTAATATCTACTGGCGATCCATCGCCAAAGTCCCATTCCCAATAATTGATCACACCTTCAGTAGATGTAGATGAATCAGCAAAGAAAACTGTATCATTTTGACACATCTCAGGAGATAACCAATCAATAGTTGGAATAGAATATACTTGAACAGAATCGGAATGACTGACAACACAGCCTTCATTGCTAGTAGCAGTTAAAGTCACCCAATAGAACCCAGCCGTATCATACACGTGAGCTGGACCTTGAGCAAAACTGATGTTCGAGCCATCACCGAAATCCCATTCCCAATCACTAATAAACCCAGAAGCGATTGCAGAAAGATCATTAAAAGCCATAGGACTTCCCTCACAATCAGAGTTATAAGAAAAGTCTGTTACGGGATTTGGATGAACAATAATCGGCTCAACGAGCGTGTCTTGACAGCCTTGGTTTGCTGTAACTACCAGTGTACACTGATACGTTCCTGGTCCGGGATAAATATGATTAAACGATGTAGTTGTATAGTCAAAAGTGCCATCACCGTCTACGTCCCAATTCCAATCAATAATATTTCCATTCAGTGCATATGAATCATCTGTAAACTGAATTTGTCCTTGATCACAACCGTCTGGCGCCATCATCTGAGCCACCGGAACGGGTTTCACAGTAATGTTAATCTCATCGGAAATTGCTGGGCAGTTATTGTTTGTAATTGTCCATGCCAAGGTATTTACACCTGGAGCTAGGCCACTTACGGAAGAATTAAAATCATTCGTATTTGAGAAAGTACCTGCACCACCTAGAACGGTCCAATAGCCGCTACCTTGGTTTCCATTGAGCTGCATAGAAGTAGCACAAATAGAAGTGTCGTTTCCAGCAAAGGCAAACGGTGGATTAATCACCACCGGGAAACACGTATCGCTGCTTGAACATGTATCAAACATGGTCAAACAAACCGTATCATAAACAACAGTTCCGTCATACACCACCTCGACCTCAGAGCTATCAATATTAGCCCCAACAATAGTTCCCGAATTCCCAAAATCCCATGTATAACCTGTTGCAAATGGGTAATTCGCTGTTGAGTAGGTAAAGGTATCGTTAGAACAAATTTGTGTTGGAGCAGCAGTCAACTGTGGTGTGGGTGGATCCGGACAGCACTCATAATACATTATTATACGTCCTATGTTGTAGTTTACCTCAGACCAAATATTGGCCATCTGTCCTGTTGACAGGTTAGCCTGCATTCCTGATCTGGAAAACGTAGCTGGTTGGCTAGATATTGTAGAGGCGAAGTTTACACCATCATAACTGTTAACCATGTTGGCTGCTCTAGCACCATAAACTCCAATTATATCTCCTGCACTGACTTGTATGTTACAAGGAATCATCGCATTGGTAGGGTAACTTGGAGAGTAAAACAGTGATGCAAATGCATTCGTAGTGCCCGGAAAAGCAGGTGGAGCAGCATTCGTAAATCGAACAACTTCAACAGATTGCAACCCCATTGATGCATCTGTAGGAATATACAATCCACAAATGGTAAAATTCACTGGTGAGGTAAAGTGATATCCTCGCACCATACTAGTGAATGTATTATTCTGCGGACCAATAGGAATTGCCGTTTGAGTGAAGCCCAAACCAGCAGTAACTACTAGGACTAATGTCAATAATACTTTCACCGACTTTAATATTCTTTTTGATTTAATCATCAGTTACTTTCTTGTTCTAAATAAAACGTATCGTAATTTACTTTCCTTTCCCATTGGAATTCCTTCATAATCTCAACATGCGTAGAAACCCAAGTCTGAATTTCACTCAAAGTTTGATTATCCAATGGCTCGCCCATCACGAACTCGGGAAAATCTTGTTCATCCAATAACATACTTACGTATGCATTTGTGTCTGTTGGGCTTTCAACTGCATCAACGATGATTTCCATAATGGCTGGCACATGATATGGCAAACCTGGAGCATCTGACGCCTGCGAATAAGCCTTATTTGCAGCGAAGCTCATGGAGAAAATTAGCGCTAGAAAAAAGACGCGCTTACTGTTCATTGTATTCATCTTAGTACTCTTCATCATTTTACTATTTCTCAACACCAACCACACTTAAATTTCCGGAAATTTCAAATCGTTCACCGAAAGAATCCGTGTACAGCAATCTATAATTGTATACTCCCTGTTGAACAATTCTTGATTGATTGTTCATTCCATCCCACTGAACATCTAAGCCTTCGCCATTGAAGATCAAGTGACCCCAGCGATCAAATATCTCTAGTGTGACTTCCGACACATCTTGAAGACCATCAATCGTGAACACATCGTTAATACCATCACCATTCGGTGTGAATGCGGAAGGTATAAATGGAACATTCGCGTGATTTACGACTGCTGTCTTTCTGAGTGTGTCTGTACATTGATATACATTTCTAGCTACAAGCATCACTTCATATTGTCCTTCAAACTTATATTCATGAGCAGGGTTTTGATCTTTGGACGTTTCTCCATCTCCAAAATCCCATTTCAACCAATTAGCTTGTACAGACTGATTACTAAACTGAACTAGCGGGTTGGTTGTTTTCAGCTTATCCAGTTCTGGGTCACTGCTGAAAGCTGCAATAGGCTGAGGAACAACAGTGATTGAACTATCAAGCGTTGTAGCCCCCAAACATCCCTCATCAGTCGTAATTTCCAGCGTTACATCATAAACACGAAATCTTCCAGAACTGTTCAGGTAAGTGTACTCTGCAGTATCGAAGCGACTAAAACCATCACCATAATACCACTTGTAGGTTAAGTCCCTTTCGGTGACGCTTTCACTTGAATCCACAAAAGCAACATACAAAGGTGAACATCCACTATCTGGCACTGGATAAAAGTTTGGAATCACTCTTTCATAAACCTTAACTGGGTAAGTGACTGAACCGATACATCCCTTATAAGATTCAACTTGCAGGGTTACATCATAAATTCCGAACGTCTCAAATGCGTGCTTCGGATTCTGCTCTGTAGCTATTTCAGTGCTATCTCCAAAATCCCAGGCATAGCTTAGTATCGAGCCATTATTAAACTCTGAACTATCCAAAAAGCTAATCAAGTCATCTTCACATTCGTTAGTGAAAACGAAGTCAGCCTCTGGTATACCATAAACAGGAATCTCCTTTTCAATGACTGCTCTGCATCCATTATCAGATTCTGTCGTAAGCTCAATATTGTAAACTCCGATCTCGTCAAATAAGTGCCATACATTAGCACCCGTGTAATCTATAGAATCGTCTATTGTCCAAAAGAACTGATCAATAGTGCCATAAGCTATTGTCGATTGGTCATCTAAGAAATGGGTATCACCCAGACATACCTTATTAGAATAATTGAATTCATTTACAGGGGTTGGGAATACCTCTAGACTTATCATCTTTTCATCAATACACCCTTGATCAGTTGTAACTAGCAATGTTACATCCACAAAGCCATTTACGTCATAGTCGTGGGACGGATCCTGAACAAATGCTGAATCAATACCATCACCAAAACTCCAAGCCCAATCTTCAATATCAGCTCCTACAATAGTGCTTTCATCTTGAAATAGAGTTGTTTGATACTGGCAGGCATTAACGGCATTAAAATCAGCTACCGGTAAGTGGAAAACCTCAACTGGAATTACTGTGTTGGCAACACATCCAGCATCAGAATATGCTGTATGAAAAATTGTATACTGCCCAGGCACGCCATATGTGTGTGAAGGCTCTAAATCAACTCCAGCACCGAATGTAGTCACCACTCCTGATCCATCTCCAAAATCCCAAGAAACTGAATCTATCGCTCCTAAGCTTATGGTCGAATTGTTATCAATCTCAACAATCTCTTGGTAACATTCGTCATCCGCAGTTATATTCAAAACTGGCATAGGATTGACTGACAAATTTTGATATAATGTGTCTGCACATCCTTGTGCGCTAACAATAAGTCTAACATTATAAATACCAGGTGCATTGTAATTATGGGTAGGATTCTGATTAACATAATTGTCGACACCATTTCCCGTAACATCCCACAACCAAGCAGTAATACTAGTCCCATTACTAGAACTTAAGTCTTGAAAAGAAACTGGTGTTCCTTCGCAAACATTAGCGGTTGTGAAGTTGGCCGATGGGGTGGCAATAACATCGACATTCATAATATCCGAAGTACTTGGACAGCCCGCAGACTCTACAGTCCATCTTAGTACATGCTGACCTGGTGATAACGTGCTATATCCGGACTGATTATCTGTTGAATCTGTAAAAGTTCCTGCACCAGGAGCTGAAACTACGGACCACAACCCATTTCCATTCGCTGCCGCAGTAGCCGCTAAATTGGCCATATTACCTGCACAGACTGTACGATCTGGGCCAGCATTGGCCAAAGTTGGATTAGAGTTTATTGTTACGCTCAAGCAAACACTATCACTAGTGGCACAAGAATCAGTAACCTGCAAACAAATATCACCAGCTACTGAACCGAACTGCACATGAATTTCATTGGAATCTTGGGTTGACAAAAATGAAGCTCCAGGAGGTAAAAACCAATTATAACTCAAAACACTCGGTGAAGCTACTACTGAGTACCATGCACTATCATTTTGACAAATTGATGTAACTCCTGTGATTGAAGGTGGAGCAACTGGTTGATTAATCGCATAGCTGATGCAGATGTCTGGGCTATTCGTGCACGTATCCGTTAAATTAACACAAATTTGACCACCGGTTGAATTTGGCCCGACAACCATGGTCATTAAAGAATCGTTAACGCCAGAAATAATTGTATCTCCAGCAGGAACTGTCCAAGTGTATGAAACAGCATTCGTATCAAAAGGCACAAAGAATGTAACCGTATCGCCAATACAATTTGTTGTGTCTCCACTTATTGGCCCTTGAGGAGCTGCCGGGGTTGGGCAGCAACTATAAAAAATATTTCCATTGAACTGTCGTGGGTTAAACGTAGCAGCAAAAGGATAGTCTTTACCGTACCCTTGAGAAACAGAAATATCTCCATTACCCATATAAAAATTACCCGCAGTGCCCACTCCGTTGGTGTAGTTAGCACCACCTCCAGCACTGGTAGTTGTTACGTAAAACCCTTCTGTGTTACCATTGACTATCGGCACGTTTATGTAAATCGGCACAGGTGTTAGGTTGTTATTTCCAGCACTCGTAACATTCAATGCATTTCCCATAAGTGTCCAACCAACTGCGGATGCCTGGTTACCCACAATTCCTCCTGGATTATGCCAAATTTCAATTTCTGGAATATTACCTGGATCATAATTTGACCAAACTGAGTCAATCGTAACATCAGTCAACGCAGTAATGTTAAACATAATGCCGTCTTGACCATTATTCAAGTTCATTGGCAATACGAGTGGACTACCCCCACACTGTCCGTTAACTGACATAGGCACTATCCATGCAAAAGCAATAAAAATGGATAGAAGAGCTAATATTCTTTTCAAGATCATAGTATTATTAAAATCACAGGTAACGCAATGCTCATAGGGATTGCTGAATAAGCGATAGCGAATATAAGAACACATTTCGACAAATTACACCCCATATATGATGAAGTCGCAATGAAGTTAAATGAGTTGCCTGTTTATTTCGATCATCCTTATTTCAAATGTTCGGGCCTAAGAAGGTCTGAGACCTCCTTCACCGGATTGAAGGTGTCAATGGGCACTTCAACAAAAATGGTAATCCAGTTGGCCATAGCTCCATTCCATAAGCCTGGCCATTCAAGCGCCTTAATATCACGACCACTATGACTCTTTGAAGAGATAAAATAAAGCTCATCATCTACATATTCGAGCAAATCTATTTTTTGACCACGCAAATCTTTCAAAAGGCAAACCAAGTCAACAGAGTTAAAATGGGTAGAAGACTTCAGAATGTTTTGCTGTCTAGAATCATCGCGAGTAACTTGCGCTTGCTCGACAATTTGAAGAGACTCGCCAATAAATTCATCTGTAACCCAAAACGGTCCTCCTCCAGGCTCTCCTTGATTCTTCACCATACCACAAACCCGCATCGGGCGTCTCAAATAGGCCTTCAACGCTTTGTAACCTTTCGGGATTCGCACTTTCCATTTGTCTCTTAAGTCTTGAACCTTGTTTTCATCGAGCAGCCCTTTCTCGAGGCTCTCATGCAGCGTCATCAAATCTTCACGCAACTCAATGAGTTTACCCGCTAAAACCTTTTTATAACTTACCGATACAGGCATCATTCGCTCATGCGCCACATTGTCAATGTTCTTTATAAAAACGAGATCCTCACTGATGTCATTTAAGTTGTGGATGAGCGCCCCATGCCCTCCAGGTCGAGTTAAGGCCCTCTCTTTATCCATGACTACTTCGTTTTGCATATCAACTGCAATGGTATCGGTGGTTGTCTGCTGATGAGAGAAGGTCACATCCCATTCAACACTATCAAACGGGGGCTTTGAAGTCCAATATTTAACTGCACGATCAAATCCATCTAAATGTTCTGGAGAAACAGTGAAATGTAATTTGGCCACACCTGATGCTACGCTATAACACATCGCTTCTTTTAAATGCTCAACAAGTGGGGTTTGAGGTTCTTCATAGAAGTGAAAATCGATAAGCCCTTTAGGAAGCTGACTTAAGTTTAACCCTTCTGAGAAGAGCATCAATTCTAACCAGCGCACTTTAGCGTCCAAACCCGTTTCAAATGTCTCTACATCTTCTCTATCCGCTATTTTCAGCCATTCTTCAAAAAAGGCAAACTCCTCTGCTCGCTTGAAAAAATCGTCAATTGATGACTTGTGGCTTTTCGGATCTTCTAACCATTCAAACACCTTTTTAAACATTCGGGTAGCCTCACCTGATGCAGGAACAAACTTGATTCTTGATAAACTTGATTTTTCGAATCGCTCAATAGCAGAAGTCACTTCAGCTTGACTAAGCTTAAAAACCCCCCCTCGAATTGTTGCTGGCCTTAACAGCTGAACATGATTCGTTCCTCGCTCAAATTTCTCGAGCTGCGAGCGAATATTCTTGTCTAGTTTTAGATCTGTTTTCAGCACTTGAAGAATCTAAGGTTTTAAAGTCAGATCAACAAATTTACAATGCCCAAGCCTGCATTCAAAAAATGCTTTCAGAAGAACGTACTTTTGCAGCATTCAATATTATGGCAGCACCAGTCCAACATTCTCACTTTCCCATCATGGAACACTTCTCCACCATTCAAGGCGAAGGGTTTTATTCAGGAACTCCCGCTTATTTCATTCGCATCGGAGGTTGCAATGTAGGATGCCATTGGTGTGACGTAAAAGAAAGTTGGCCAGACCAAGGCCACGATTCAATGCCGATTGAGGAATTGGTGCAATTGGTTGAAAAGAGCGGATTGAGTGTAGTTGTGATTACTGGTGGTGAACCAATGATGTACAATTTAGACGGATTGACCGCTGCACTTCAGAATGCGGGAAAGTCTATTCACCTTGAAACTTCAGGTGCTTATCCTCTTTCAGGATCATGGTCATGGATCACCTTTTCACCAAAAAAATTCAAAACACCCAAAGCTGAGTTTTACAATAAAGCTCAAGAATTGAAGGTGGTTATTTTCAATCAATCTGATTTTGCGTTTGCTGAGCAGCACGCTGCTGAGGTGCACGAAGGATGCAAGCTCTATTTACAACCTGAATGGAGTAAGCGAGACGCAATGATGCCATTGATTGTTGAGTACATTAAGAAACATCCTAAATGGCGCGTTTCGTTGCAGACGCACAAGTACATGCACATACCATGAGAAAGCTATTATCGACCCTCATCTTTGTTATATCAGTTTTCGGAGTCGCAGCCCAAGGTGGTGGAACTGAAGACAGGAAAGCGTCCAACTTTTATGAAGAAGCGCGACAGCACAAGCGATTTGGAAGAGTCGAACAAGCAGAAATATATTTTCAAAAAGCTCTAGAAAGGGATCCCGAATACTTAGATGCACTCTTTGACCTGAGTGACATGTACATGAAAATGGGCAAAACTGCTGAAGCTAAAAAGCACATTGAATCCATTGTAGCGAAGGACGAGCGATTTGCCCCTAGCCTGATCGTCACATTAGCAATGATGGTACAAATGGAAGACGACTTTCAAAAAGCACTGGGCTATTATGAGCAATACATGACCATTGCTCCGCCTGAATCAAACAACTATCAAGCAGCAAAAAGAGGCGCGGCCAATTGTGAGTTTGCCATGTGGGCCATGGAGCACCCAGTTCCTTTTGAACCAAAGAATCTTGGCCCGGGAGTAAATTCTGAGAATGATGAATATTTTCCAGCAATGACTGCTAATCAAGAATTGTTGATTTACACTCGTGAATTTTTAGCCCCCAACAATCCCATGAGTCCTGATGGAAAAGATGAAGATTTCTTTTTTTCTGAACGGCAAGAAGACGGCTCATGGGGGCCAGCGTATAACCCAGGTCGACCAATAAATTCATCTTGGAGAGAAGGCGCACCAACCATTTCGCCAGACGGGAAATACATCATATTCACTATATGCGATTTATACGGTCAATATGGGCGTGACAAAGAAGGTTTTGGTAGCTGTGACTTATTCGTTTCTGTGCGAAACGGCAAATCTTGGTCTCGTCCTGTTAACATGGGTCGAACGATTAATAGTAAAAACTGGGAGAGCCAACCGAGCTTCGCTTCTGATGGGAAAACACTCTATTTTGTACGAGGAAGATACAGTAGAGATCACGAGCGATTTGACGACATCTACTTCTCAGAGTTAGTTAATGGAAAATGGAGTCAAGCAACTGCGCTTCCTCCAAACATCAACTCTACTGAGGACGAAGAATCAGTGTTCATTCACCCTGATAATAAAACGCTTTACTTTTCGTCTCGAGGTCATGTTGGATTGGGTAATATGGATATTTTCATGACCAGAAAAAATGACGATGGTTCCTGGTCTGACCCAGTCAATTTAGGCTATCCTATCAATACACCCGAGCATGAAAACAGCTTTTTTGTGAGTGCTGATGGTGAATATGCCATCATCGCCAGTAATCGAGAAGGCGGATTTGGGAAACTCGATCTCTATTCTTTTGAACTACCCGAAGCACTGAAACCTAACCCCGTTACATACTTGCAAGGAAGAATTAAAGACGCTGCTACTGGAAAACCTTTGGAAGCTTTCTTCACATTGATTGATCTGAGCACAGAGGATACGATTGCAAGAGCAAGTTCTGACAAAGAGGACGGGACATTTCTTGTGGTTTTACCATCAAGTGAAAACTACATGCTTACTGCGGACAAAACAGGCTATCTTTTTCACAGTGAAAACTTTGAATTAGACTTAGCAACGAATAAGAGTCATTACAACAAAAACATAGAGCTTCAGCCAATTGAAGCTGGTCGAAGCGTAGTGCTCAAGAATGTATTTTTCGATTCGGACAAATTTGACTTAAAGCCCGCTTCGAAGACTGAGTTGAATAAGCTTGCTGATTTATTGAACGCCAATCCTAACATCAAGATTGAAGTCTCGGGACACACTGATAATCAAGGAAATGCAACAGCTAATCAAACGTTATCTGAAAACCGAGCCAAAGCGGTGTATCAATACTTAATGGACAGCGGAATCAGTGGCAGTCGATTGATGTACAAAGGGTACGGGCAAACAAAACCAATTGCCACAAACGATACAGAAGAAGGCAGAGCACTCAACAGAAGAACAGAATTTACTGTGTTGGAGTGACAACTTTAAGCTTTTGATATCCTAATTCTTTAGTTCCAACGATCAGGAAGTAAACTCCAGAATGTAGACCTTGAAAACTAACGTCTTGTTGCGTTTTTAGATTTTCACGAACCAATTGACCATGGACATTATAGATTTGAGTTTCTAGATTCCTCTCGTAGTTATTCAGTTTAAAGAGAGGCCCCAAATCTGAATAGATGATATAACCAAAATTAGATTGACTAGTTTCCTGTAGGTCTGATACAGAAACACTGTACGTCAATGCTGTTAGCGTGTCTTCAATAACTGAGTATGTTTTTACTGGTCCAACACTTGCTGTTGGCGTTTTAACAAGAAACAAATCTGATTGACCTGAGCCAGTAGAGTTGGTTGTACCGAAGAGATAATAATTACTGTCTGAGGATTGAATTACCGAACGAAGGGATTCTACACTTTGCAATCCAAATGAATTCCCCTCTTCAAACACACCCTCAATTGTCATTTGATAGAATATGAAATCCTCTTCACCTTGACCATAGGTTCGGGTTGATACTCCATTGTATAATTTACCATCAAATGCACTGATAGTTATGACTCCGAAATCATCTTTATTATCTGCTAAAGAGAAAAAACCGAAAGTCTCAAACCAAATCATATTCATCATCGTATCCATTCTGATGACATAAGAGTCATAGTCTGCAGAATCGTAAGAATTTGAGGATCCAGTGACCACCAATGTAGAATCTGAGTCAACAAGGATTGCCGATCCAAAATCACGCTTCACACCTCCAAAGTTTTTCTGAAGCAACACCTCACCTGTCATTGACATTTTCAGTATCAACAAGTCCGAATAAAGAGAATCTTCACTCAAAATCTCACCCGTAAGCCAAAGTGAATTATTGACTATTTCAATTGCATTCAAGCCAAAAGAATCCGCAATGAGAAACTCAATAGTATTCAGTTCATTTAATTCGAAGTCAAATACAATAACCGAGTAGCTATCAATGGCAGATCCATCTGCATTTTTCATCAACAAGAAAATCTCTTGATCTTTTGAGATAATATCTAATGGAACTTGCAGCCCTGATTGTCCCAGAAGAAGTGTGTTTACAATATCACCTACACTATCCATCACATCCAAACGAACATCATAGTCGTTGTTATCATAACCATTATACGATTGACTGGCTAAAACAAATGAATGGTTAGCCCCTTCGCATACAGCAGCTAGTTTTTCAATTCCAGCTGTTCCTATAGTTTGAATATCGGATAATCCGAGCTCTTTCGATAATCGAACAACATAAATATCCGATTGATTCGATCCTGTGAAACCCGCACTACCGAACAACAAAAACCCTTCTTCTGTCTCGAATAAATCTACCGCATCTTCAACACCAGGTGTTCCAATAGCAATGTGAAAGGTAGTATCCTGCCCTGCACTAGCTAGAGCAGCCAAAATAAAGGCTAGAAAAAGGATATTTTTTTTCATGTCCCGAGAAAGTATTGCACTCCGCAGCCCAGAGTAATTCCACCAAATGTTTTTGGAGCGATGGCTGCCTCAATATTGGCAATGCGCAAAGTAGCTGCAAAACGCTCATTGCGATAGGAAGCTCCTAAACCTGCTTGAAATGATCCGTAACCACCATAACCAAATTCTGAGATAATGGCCAGCTGCCGGCTAAATCTATATCCTACATTCAACCACGAGTAGGTTCGCGAAATTGTTTGCCAACGCACAACAACTCCAGCACCAGCTTCAAGTCCTGATGCTACATCCCGTTTTATTTCCAGCTGCATATATCCTGGGGTTATTTGATTAGTTGTTCTTCTTGATAAACCTGAACGCACTCCACCGAGCAATGAGTCTTCTAAATTATTGGCATTGATTGCTGACTGTGCATTAGATAGGTCATTGACTTCAATTCCAGTGGCCAGCACATTCGTATCAACGATATAAGCTTCTGTTTCAGGATGCCATTGTATCATTCCCATGTTCATCAATAAAGCATTCACTTCCCAAATAGAACCGAAGGCTTCAACATGCTGCGTAAAAAATAGGTCTACCGAAGCACCGCCACCATTGTGTTTTAGAAACCCCGAATTCGATGTGTCTGAATAATAAGCAGATCCTTTTAAGTCAAGTAAGACACTGTCCCCGATGAGTGAAGTATAAATTGATCCTTGGTTGACATTTAAGTTAGCTGTTGACTCTCCATTCAAGAATGAAATCATACCACCATAACTAACCCCTTCACTCGGGTGAAAATTCAATCCTACACCAATTTTTTGGTATCGTAAAGAACTGAACATTGTACGATTCAAATTGGCCACTTCGCCAGCAAATTGTTTGTTTCCACCCAATGCAATACGCCCCACATCTCCGGGAAAAACGGCCCCTAAATGCGCTTCATCGGTGGCACTAAACACCACACTTGCACAAAGATTTGGCAAAACAAACCCACCTTGAAGGCCAATCGAATAGTCGCCCCCTATAAGGTTATTTAATTCCTTAAACTTAGAAAGTTGCTCGTCCTTTATGTCACTATCTAGTTGCTCTGACCGGGTAATATTCAGTAAAAATGAATTACTCATTTGAGCGGAAGAAATACTACCAAAACCATAAGCTCCAACAAACGCATTCTTCGGCCCCAGATCAAGCCAAGTAGGGCTCAAGAACCGTTGAGAAAACCCTGAAGATGTCAAAGCTGATAACACCACTATGAGAGTAAGTCGCATCATTGCGTATTCACATTTAAGTCAGCTACCATCTTAAAACCAATGGTATAGTTGTCATAAATATTCACCACTTGCCCGCCATACGTATCGATAACAGCGCGTAGTCGCATTGCTTTGGTGAGCTTCAACTGTTCAATGATTTCCTGACTTACTGGTATCACTATTTCACTTTCTCCTTTAGCTATTAACTCTCCCTGAGCATCAGCCGTGGCAGAAGCTATAGACTGAGGCTGATCCAGAAGGCTGTCTAATTCAACTCCGTTTTCATCTTGCAAGTAGAGTTGAACTTCCGTGGAAAATGGATAACCATTTTCAAAGTAAACGCGCACATAGCCTCCGTTGATCAGACCTGTTCCTTGTTCTGGGTTTTCTTCAACAAACTCAACATCAAAGGTGTCTTGAAGTACCAATCCTGAAACGCCCACTTTTAAAGGTACATCCATATCCAAAATCACGGATATGTCATTCCCATAATAGATAAAGTCATTCCCTAATGAAATATTACCAAAAGGATTAATAGATAAATCTAGATTATACTGAAGTTTATCCGGCCTGAGCTCTATCAACTGATCGAGGTTAGAATTTTCATTCGTAAAGTCAAAGGTTTTAAATATGTGTTTGACTGGTTTCTCTTCAGAATAAAGATTTACTGCGCGACTAAGCTGTTGTGTCTGTCCAATTACTGGATGGCTTAGCGAAGCAGACTCACCAAATGCATTGGCAGTAGACATCTCTAATATCTTCAACTGCAAGTCTGCACCAACACCATTATCAATAGTCATTCGAACGTCAAACTCAGAAATATCAAGTGCTTCAAAGGGGATTTGATCGAAAATATCAAGTACACTCTCATCAGCATAGGTTGTATTGGTTGAACCAAAATACCCTATTGCATACTGTGGAATAATCTTTTCAAATGAATTATCAAGTGTGAAACCCTCTCCAGCTGAGAAAGTATAGGTAGATCCTTCGGCCGGATCAACCATCACTTCCACCTTCGTGGCTAAAGCATTGACCGAAGATCCATCAATCCCTCGAAGGTCTAAGGCGTATCCATCCAAATTAAAATCTCCTGTAAACGTTGATTTCGCAGGAATGAACTCAACCAATTCAAACGTATCACCATCGAGCGTAGCCGAAAGAACTTGATATTTTACGATGATCTGACTATTCAGGTTATTGGTAAGCTCAACGGAAAACAAAGATGACCTTACTTCTGCATAGGTCAGCTCTACGTCTTTGAGTTTATACTTGGTATTGGTAGTATTCGAATAAAAGGGAATACCAGTTGGCAGCGTCACATTTCCAACTGGAATGAAATAAGTTTCAGAGATCGAAGTGTCAGGAATACCTATAACTGAGTCGAGACCTAAGTTGATTAAAGTATCACTTACTTTAAGATGAAACAATCCTGACGAATCTGCCACGAGTTCATCAGAAACTAAAACATCTCCTAAGTTTAATTCACCAAATGCTATTGGAGCTAAGGCATCGGCATCCCAAGGAGCTAACTCAAAATCTCTGCGACAGCCATATGTTAATAATGTAACAAATAGCGCAATGATGATATGATACCTTGATTTGAATGATTTCATTTGCAGCAAGATTCAAAGGTGTTAAAAAAACGCATGCTTGAATCTATAGACGTAAACCAATATAAATGCGTCTTCAACACATGGTAATATTAGCTGTTTAGTGGAATCATGAATAACATTTTACCACATCTCGATCGTAAGTTTTTCATTTCGTGGCTTGTATGCTTTATCGTCATGTATGGTTTATCCTATACTTGGCACGAGGTTGTATTAAACGATTTCATCAAGATCTCCTATCCAAAGGATGTTTTTTTATTGATTGCTGGGTTGATCTACTTCGTAATTGCTTTGCTGATTACCATTCTCACTTACATGTTTAAAAAGATCAAAGATTCTTTTAGATATGGCGCATTTATTGGCGCTGGTGCAGGAATTTTAATTTATGGTATTGCTTTTCTTTTCGGCATTAGCTTTAATGCTGTGATAGACCCCAAGCTAATTGCTTTTGACTTAGCTTGGCAAACATTTGAACAGGGTTTTGGCGGGTTGATTTGTGGATGGGTATATCGCTCTCTTTACGCCAGAGAAAAGCACCTCTCTAACTAGCGTCCAATAATTGCAAATCAGTTAAATTCCGGTACGTTCCGTTTTCAATTTTCATCAGCTGATCGTGCGTTCCTTGCTCTTTCACTCGTCCTTGATCCAACACTAAAATATTGTCTGCTTTTCGGATGGTACTGAGTCTGTGCGCGATGATTAGGCTTGTTCTACCTTGCATCAATTTTTCAAGTGCGTCTTGCACTAAACGTTCACTTTCAGAGTCTAGAGATGATGTAGCCTCATCCAATATCAAAACGGTAGGGTCTTTTAGAATGGCTCGCGCAATGGCCACGCGCTGTCGTTGCCCGCCACTCAACTGAATACCACGCTCGCCAACTAACGTATCAAAACCTTCAGGAAAAGACTCTATAAACTCCAGAGCATTTGCTTTTTCCGCAGCTCGCTTTATTTCATCCAAAGACGCACCTGGTTTTCCGTATGCAATATTCTCAGCTATACTTCCTCCGAACAAAATAATATCCTGAGGCACAAGAGCCATTTCATTCCTCAGCGATGAGATTGGAAATGACTCAGACGATTGATCATCAAATAAAATTTGACCTTCATCTAAACTGTAGTAGCGCAATATCAATGCTGAAATAGTTGTTTTTCCAGCTCCGCTTGGGCCTACAACAGCCACTTTCTGACCAGGAGCAATCGTAAAGTCTATTCCCTGAATTACAGGTTTTTCTTTTCGTGTGGGATACGAAAACCTGACTCCTTTAAATTCGATCTTACCCGAAAGGTTCAGATTCTCAGAGACTTGTAGTTGTGTTAATGCTTCTGGTGTAATTTCCATCAAATCAAATAAACTCTCTGTAGCACCAATTGCTTTTTGCAGCTTTCCAAAAACATCTGCTACTCCTCCTATCGAAGCTCCGATGAATACAGAGTAAAGTATGAACGATGTGAGCACATCTAATCCAATCTCACCATCATTACGCAATTTAACGCCATACCAAATCACCAAAACAACAGTTCCGAATAATCCAAAAATGATGAATGATGCGAATGCTCCGCGCCATTTAGCACCCTTCATGGCGAGATTCCTGACTTCTTCCACTGCTTTGTCATACCTCAGCATCTCTAAAAATTCATTGGTGAATGCTTTCACGCTTTGAATGCCAGTAATTGTTTCTTCAACTACTACCTGACTCTTTGCCAATTCTGATTGAGATGCTTTTGATAAAGTGCGAATAAACTTCCCAAAAAAGAAGGCTAAAAGCATCATCACGGGGAGCGAAATAAGCATAACAAGCGTCAATTCAAAGCTGTAATAAAACAGCAGTGCAATTCCAAAAACAATCATAAATGCTTGGCGAATCAGCTCGGCCAGTGTTGTCATGAATGTATCTTGCAGTTGACTGATATCATTACTCATCCTACTACTTAACTCTCCTGCGCGTTCACCATTAAAAAAAGACATCGGAAGCTTGATCAAATGACCATAGGTGTCTTTTCTTAATTGCGCTATGGCGCGCTCCGTTACATCAGCAAAAAGGTAGATACGCATGAAAGAGAAAATAGACTGCAGTGCAAAAGCAACCATCAGCAAAAGAGCCACTTGATTGATGTTTTCAAGATTAAAGAACGAGTCTATAGGACTTTTCTCTGCTTCATTACCAGCCAATAGCCGGCCCAATAAACTTGGGAAGGTCATGAATGTGAATACGCTCAAAAACAAAAATATGAGCCCTAACGAAAAGGTCCATTTGTAAGGTGTGACGTATTTAAATATCCTCACAGCGCGTTTCATTGCCTCCTTCGAGACCCTCTTTTTTTTCTCTTCAGCCATTGGGCGCAAAAGTCACCATTAATAGTTTCTCTGTAAAATGTTATCTATTCTTTTTAAGAACTGTCATTCACATACTTTGTGTGGACTGACGCAACAATTACCTCTTTAGTAGTCATTCAATAAATCAGAAATAGTTAATGTTGTAGTTCACAAACTTTAAAACACAATGATCAAGTCTTACTGGGATGAGCAATGGAAAGAGATTGATTTGGGAGAAGACAAGCTGCGTTATAATTACGCTGTTTCGAATTACGGTCGTATTGTAAGTTTCTCAGAATCATTAGAAAAAGGACGTCTATTAAAAGGCAGCCTAGTTGATGGCTACCTTGTTTTTAGGTATAAGCAGTTTCAAAAAACTGAGCAAGGAACAACAATCAAAAACAAGCAAATCTTTGTTCACAAGTTGGTTGCCGATTATTTTGGCTCAAAGGAAAATGAAGATCAGCAGTATGTTATCCATCTTGATTACAACAAGCTGAACAACCACATCGACAACTTAAAATGGACCTCGAAGCGTGAAATGGAAATTCATCAGCAGAGCAATCCTAATGTGCTCTTAGCTCGTGAAAAAAGAAAAGAAATAAAACCATATAAAGGCCACAAGCTCAATGCAAATCAAGTGAAGCGCTTGAAGAAGAAAATATTTGATCCCAATAGAAAAACACGGCTGAAAATTTTAGCCAAGCAATTCGGCATCTCTGAAATGCAACTATATCGGATAAAGTCTGGAGAAAATTGGGCGCATGTGACAATCGAAGATTAGCATTCAAAGCTTCAGTGATTTTTTAAAGGCTCTCATTTTGAGGGCCTTTATTTTTCCCATCCTTTGACATTATATTTGACACCAATGAAAAAGATTTGCCTTTACCTTTTGCTTGTGTTGTTTTCTGCCCCATCTATCGGTCAAACCATAGATACGGCAAACAATCCTATTTGGATTGATATGATGCAAGATCCGAATGCTAATTTCTTCGAAATACAAAGTGCATTCGAGCAATACTGGAATGGGCGTGAGAGGTCAAGAGGAGATGGGTGGAAGGTATTCAAGCGATGGGAGTGGTATTGGCAAGAACGAGTAAATCCTGATGGATCTTTTCCTCCTGCAGACGAAACGATTAACAACTACACTTCTTGGCGTATTGCATACAACCAATCACTTTCTGGAACCGAAAGTATCAATGGAGATTGGTCTGAAGTTGGTCCTCGAATGAAGCCCAATAACGGAACTGGACAGCCTAATGGAAACGGACGACTAAACAATATTGCTTTTCACCCAACCAATCCTTCTATTATGTGGGTTGGATCTGCCTCGGGAGGGCTTTGGAAAACTACCAATGGAGGACAGTCATGGGACTCCAATACTGATGATTTACCAAGCTTAGGTGTTTCAAGCATTCTCATTGACCCAACTAACACTGATATAATGTACATTGGTACAGGTGACCGTGACGCAGGAGATGCTCCTGGATTGGGCGTTTACAAATCAGTAGATGGCGGGGCGAGTTGGTTTGTCTCGAATACTGGTATGGGTAATAGAACAGTCGGACAAATACTAATGCACCCAAGCAATTCATCTTACATTTTAGCCGCTACTTCAGGAGGCGTATATAGAAGTATAAATGGGGGTTCTACTTGGACACTTGAAAGTCCTGGAAATAATTTCAAAGACATGAAATTCAAGCCAGGCAACCCGAACATTGTATATGCTACCGAAACATCTGGAGGAGCAAATTTTTGGCGCAGCACAAACGCTGGAGCCTCATGGACACAAATAAATTCGGGTCTTTCATCAAGCCAACGACTTTCTATAGCAGTAACCCCTGCCGACAGCAATGTAGTTTATTTAGTGAGCTCAGTGAGCTCTGCTTTTGGGGGGTTGTTTAAATCTACCAATTCAGGCCTAAGCTTCACTACACAATCAACAACACCTAATATTTTACAATGGAGCGAAAATCCTGGAGCTACTGGAGGTGGTGGACAAGGGTGGTATGATTTGGCGATTGCAGCTGACCCCAATAACGCCAATACCGTTTATGTAGGTGGAGTGAACATTTTTAAATCAGTAAATGGTGGGGTAAGTTGGGATTGCAGCGCGCATTGGGTAGGAAGTGCCACAGCTGCCTCTGTGCATGCCGATCATCACTGGCTAGAATATTCTCCAGTTGATGGTAAATTGTACGATTGCAACGATGGAGGGCTCCATTACACTGATAATGGGGGTAATACTTGGCCAGAAATTTCAGACAGTTTGGGTGTAGCTCAGATTTACAAAATTGGTGTTAGTCAAAATACCGATCCACTTGTGATCAATGGATATCAAGATAACGGCACTGCAATTTGGGACAATACACTTTTTCGCACCGAGCGTGGAGGTGATGGCATGGAATGTGTTATCGATCCAAATAATGACAATGTAGTGTATGCTTCGGTATATTTTGGAGACATTGCTCGGTCAATGAATAATGGAGTGAGCTTTGGAGGGTTTGCCAATTCGAACGTCATTAACGAACAAGGAGCTTGGGTGACACCATACATTTTAGACCGGAACAATTCTGATATTATGTTTATCGGATACAAAAACGTTTGGAGGACCACTAATGCCTTGGCATCACCTCCTACTTTCACTCCTATTAGCGCTTCTTTGGCTGGTTCCAACTCATCAAATATGCGTCAATTGAGACAAGCAAAAATTGATGGCAACCGCTTATTCGCCATTCGATCTGACAACAAATTTTTCAGGTCTGACAATGCACTCGGTGCTGCGCCAACGTGGGTAGACTTAACATCTAATCTTCCTGGAGGTGGAACATTAAGAGATGTTGAAACTTCAGCGTTCGACAATAATGAATTGTGGATTATTCGCAATAATATCGTTTACAAATCAACCAATGGAGGAACAAGTTGGACCAACATTAACTCAAATTTACCTGGAATCAACAAGAACTGCTTGGTAGCTGACCCATTATCTAATGAAGGAATATATATAGGCACAGATGCTGGTATCTATTACACTGATAATACTCTACCTAATTGGATTCCATTTGACAATGGACTACCTGCCAATGTTGAAGTGACCGAACTTGAAATCTATCACCCAGCTGGCGATTGGACAAACTCTCGATTACGAGCGGGCACTTATGGCCGGGGACTTTGGGAAAGTGACCTCTACTACCCGCTCAATATTGCTCCCACGGCATTCTTTGATTTGAGTGTAGAAAGCACAAGTATCTGTGACCCAGATACAATTCAGCTTATTAACAACAGTGCATACGGGGCTACTTCTGCTACATGGATTATCACTCCTAATACAGCGGTAACTTTCGTCAACGGAACATCTGACACCTCATTTAATGCAGAAGTAGTTGTAGATGAGATTGGCTTGTATGATGTCCAACTCATTGTAACCAACGCCAATGGTTCAGATTCTATTGAAGTAATTGGCGCCATTGAAGTAGAGGCTGGAATAAGCTTACCTCTTTATGAGGATTTTGAAGACAACGATCCATGCGCAACGGGAGGATGCAATACCAATTGTAGCAGCTTTGATTGGACCAACGTTCAAAATGGAAGTGGTGATGATGACGATTGGAGAACGGACTTCGGAGGCACACCATCTTCTGGAACAGGCCCGAGTGTGGACTACGCTCCTGGTACAAGCAATGGAAATTACATGTATCTAGAGTCGTCTTGGTGTTTGAATCAAATTGCGCATTTGGAGAGTCCTTGCATCAGCATAGATAACCTTACTGCTCCAGAAATAAAGTTTGCCTACCACAGAAACGGGAACCCATCTCTAATGAATCCTTTAAATGTTGATATTCTCACTAACGGAGCATGGCAAAATTTAATGACTATATCTGGAATTCAAGGACCTAACTGGCAAACTGATTCTATCAACCTTTCAAGTTATGTTGGTCAAAACGTAAAACTGCGATTCAATGGAACCTCGGGAAGCGAATGGCAAGCCGACATGGCCATCGATGGCATTGAATTGACCGCAGCCCCAGAAGCTAATTTCATTGGCAACGATACCTCTATTTGTGTGAATTCGTCAGTGAATTTTACTGATTTATCAACTCAAAGTCCAACAAGTTGGCTTTGGACTATAACTCCATCATCATACCAATTTTCAGGTGGAACTTCTCCAACGAGTCAAAACCCAAGTATTACTTTTCTTGACACTGCAGAATACTCAGTCACGCTCCAAGCATCCAACGCTATTGGAAGTAACTCATATACCGAAATCAATTACATCGATGTAGTTTCTCCGTCAATAGGATTACTTTCTGATGATTCGAACAATACGTTTTGCGATGGAGACACGGTTAATTTAACAACTACGGCTGGCTACTCTCTATATATGTTCTATTTAAACAATTCATTGATTCAATTAGGACCTAATTCGAATTCAGCTGTTTTTGATGCGCAAGACAATGATTCTACTCATGTAAACGTAACCGACTCTAATGGATGCATTTCCGAAGAAGGGTTAACGATACACATCTTAGAAAACCCCAGCTCTATGCTCAGCAGTGATGCAGAAAACAATACCATTTGTTTTGGAGACACAGTTGCGTTCACCAACATTGGAGATTCTTCAATAATTGAGCACAGCTTTATGCTTCAAGGCACTCTTGAACAACAGGATACTATAAACACATGGACAACTGTCTTTTTATCTGATCAAGACTCAGTGAACGTCAGAATTACTGACAACAACAATTGCAAAGGTTGGTCAAATGCCTTATACATGACGGTTTTGCCATTACCAGCTACACCGTCCATTATTCTTGGTGATAGTCTGACCACGACTGCTATTGCTGAAAGCTATCATTGGATATTTGATGACAGCAGCGCAATTACGCTTGAAAACACCTATCCAAAAATGGGCGATGGCACATATTCTTTGCGTGTATTTGAAGGCGGCTGTTGGAGTTTATGGTCTGAACCATTGATAATCACCGGTATCGAAGAGCTTGGAGGATTATCGATCAAGCTCTACCCTTCGCCAGCAAAAGAAACGATCAACTTGAGGTTTGAAAACATTGATGGTACGAACCAAGGCGACATTTACATCTTCGACATGAATGGAAAACAAGTCAAAATACTCTTGAACACGACTTTCTCTGATGCTCAAGAAACGCAGATTGACATTGGAGAATTGAGCACTGGCATGTATAACATCATGATCCAATCGGGAGAAAAACAAGTTACTTTGCCATTTATAAAAGAAAAGCAATAAAATCCTTGAGAATTAAAATAAGTCACTTACATTTGCAGCCCTTTTATAAGTAAATAAGATGAAACGGACATTCCAACCTTCCCTCAGAAAGAGAAAAAATAAGCACGGTTTTAGAGAGCGTATGAGTTCCAAAAACGGCAGAAAAGTTTTAGCTAGAAGAAGAGCTAGAGGTAGAAAGCGTTTGACAGTTTCTGACGAAATGCCTTTCAAGAAGTAAATCTTCTTTTCAATAAATCTGAAAAGGCGATCCAAATAGGGTCGCCTTTTTTTATTTCTTAGGGTTACGCTTTGCTTTCTTCAATTGTTCGCTCAGCATCCACTCGATTTGTCCATTAACAGACCGAAACTCATCATTGGCCCATTGTTCAATGGCTTTCATCATTTCCTCGTCTACCCTTAATGCAAATGGTTTTTTAGCCATATCATCTCTTTCTCTCCATCAACACAATGACGCTATTATTATCTGAGGATATGGAAATCGCATTCCAGCCTTCATTGCTCATTGAGTTAATTCGTTCTTCGAAGGAGGAGAGCTTCTCAAAAACTCCCTTCTTGATTAGTTTGTAATTATCCATCCGACTATTGATATAACGAGCCCGTGTTGACTACTGGTGTGACTTCTTTATCCGAACATAGAACTACCATTAAATTACTCACCATGGTGGCTTTCTTATCTTGATCAAATTCAACGATGCCTTTGTCTGAAAGCTGAGACAAGGCATTTTCCACCATACCTACTGCTCCTTCAACAATTTTCTCTCTTGCAGCAATTATGGCTGTAGCTTGTTGACGCTTTAACATAGAGCTGGCAATTTCTTCTGCATATGCTAGATAACCAATTCTGGCTTCCAATACTTCGATGCCAGCAATCTCCAATCGCTCACTCAATTCATCTTCTAAGGCCTTATTCACCTCATTCATACCAGAACGTAAGGTGATCTTATAATCGTCACTATCCTCCCAATCGTCATAGGGATAAGAACCAGCCATCTTTCTCACAGCAGCATCGGTTTGCACACGCACGAAATTCTCGTAGTTATCAACCTCAAAAGCAGCTTTAAAGGTATTTCTCACCTTCCACACCAAGATCACAGAGATCATTACTGGGTTTCCCAGTTTATCGTTCACCTTCACGCGTTCACTATCAAAATTTCGTGCACGCAAGGAGATTTGCTTTCGCGTATAAAACGGATTGGCCCAATAAAACCCATTCTCTTTCACCGTGCCCTTATAATCTCCGAACAAGGTCATCACCCTAGAGCCGTTGGGATTGATAAAAAAGAATCCGGGCAACATCATGATTGCACCAATGGCAGCAATGGCCGTTATCGGAAACAACCGGAAAACTAATGACGCTATCGCCACAGCAATGAGAACGACTAGACCAACCAATGCAATATACCCACTGGATGACTTTATTTCTTTTTCTTGATTCATGGTAGTAAGTTTAAAAATTTGACATTACAATGATATCAATTTAATATCACTTAAGACAATGAAATTTACGATCGGCTAGAATTAATGATAAAAGGAAATAATGCTGATTAATAGCTGTATCGACCACTCCATTTGGACTTCAAGAACTCTCGAACGCTTTTCTCACGCTGATTATCTGCTGGCTCGTAGAACTTGACCTTCGAAAGCTCTTCGGGCAGAAACTCTTGATCCACAAAGTTGCCTTTGTGTGAATGGGCGTATTTATAGTCCTTTCCATAACCCAATTCTTGCATGAGCTTCGTTGGTGCATTTCTGATATGCAAAGGGACAGAAAGATCACCTGTTTCTCGAACCTTGGCAAGAGCTTCGTCAATAGCCTTGTAAGTAGAATTACTCTTTGGTGAAGTAGCTAAATAAACAGTTGTTTGAGACAAAATAATTCGGCATTCTGGGTACCCAATGGCATGCACAGATTGATAGCACGTGTTTGCCATTACCAATGCCGTAGGATTTGCGAGGCCAATATCTTCGCTCGATAAAATCAGCAACCTACGTGCAATAAACATCGGATCTTCTCCTCCTTCAATCATTCTTGCCAACCAATACAAAGCAGCGTTCGGATCGCTTCCTCTGATACTCTTGATATATGCCGATACGATATCATAATGCTGTTCACCCGTCTTATCATAACGCACCATTTTCTGCTTGATCACGCTGGTGACGAAATCATCGGTGACATCAATCTTATCTGCCGCAGCCGATTGGGCAACCAATTCTAAGGTATTGAGCATTTTCCGCCCATCGCCTCCACTCAGCTGAAACAAAGCTTTCTTTTCCTTGAGGTTAATACCCAAGCCTTTTAGCCATTCATCCTCTTTCAAAGCTCTTTCAAGAAGCGTTTCTAGCTCCTTTACTCCGAAAGCTTCAAGCACATATACTTGACATCGAGAAAGCAACGCAGGTATGACCTCGAAGGATGGGTTTTCTGTAGTGGCACCAAGCAATGTAACCACACCTTTCTCCACTGCTCCGAGCAAACTATCTTGCTGACTCTTGCTGAAGCGATGAATTTCATCAATAAACAACAGGGGCTTCTGAGTAGAGAGTAAATCCTTTCTAGACGCTCGCTCAATCACTTCTCGAACATCCTTCACACCGCTGCTAATGGCACTCAAAATGAAAATAGGACGATCTAATTCAGAAGCTAAAATTTGAGCCAAGGTTGTTTTTCCAACTCCGGGAGGTCCCCAAAATATAATCGAAGGCAAAGATCCTGCACGGATGGATAGTCGAATAGGTCCGTCTTTACCTACAATCTGCTCTTGACCAATATAGTCGTCAAGCGTTTTAGGTCGAAGTCTTTCAGCTAGAGGAATTGAATTGTGTTCGTCCATGATTAAATCAACGGGACAAACATACCCTACTCTTCTGGTATTCCATAACTAGAAATACGCACAAACTGGAAAACCAAGAAAGATTGTGTTACTGCTTGTGACGCAGAAAGAGAAATCTCTAATTGTGGTTCTGAACCATCATGGTCTATATTCAAAATATTCCCTGAACCTGCAGAAAAATCGGGCTCCCAATTGACCCCATTCAAGTTAAAGCTGGTCATTCCTCGATCAATGCTAAAAGTGAGTAGACCATTGGCATCTACAAAAACTGTATCAGGAGGAAAAACTTGCCGCATTATAGGAGCAACATCCACATCCATCTCAACCTCTCTGTACTTAAACTTCATTCTCAACTCTGCAAATTCAGTCAATCGAAGCTCGCTAAATGTAAACTCAAAATCCCAATTATCCCAATAATCAGAAACAACTTCATCTTGACGAAATGGCGTCCTGAGAGTCGCATTCAGCTCGCAGCTTATCGAGTCTGGAACCAACTGCACTGAAGCAAAACCACGATCTCCATTGATCTCATAAAGCACGTACGAGCTAACGTCCAACCCACTTCCACAACCAGACTCGGATGTGGTAATTGTCCAATTTTCATTCAGTTCACCCAGTGTATCCTTTATGATAATCTCACGTGTCATGTGAGTTACTGTGGTTGGCACTAACTCAGTATCAGGAAAGGAAAACGGATCGTTTTCTTCTTCTTTTTTACAGCTTGAAACTAATAGAATAAGTAATGCAAAGCAGGATAGTATTCTTTTCATAGTATATCAAAATTAAGAGGTTCTATCGGGAAAATCAGTAATGGTCAACTAAAATGAGTTTCTGACCAATTAGAAACACTGAGCGGCAGTAAAATGTTGGTTTATTGCAACCAAAGCCCTAACCCCAGCATTATCGCAAACAAAAAGGTTGTAATAGCTAATTGTTTCAAATAAGGGTCCAAATCAACTGATTTTTTGGTCGTAAACACTTTAAAGGCGTTGAGCGAAAAGAGAGGAAAAGACAGTAAAAACAACCAAGACCACCCCCACTCAAAGTGCATCAAAGCATAAACCAAAAATGAACCACACCCAATGGCTATTAAGGTCAAGTGATAGAACCTCGCCTTTTGAGGGCCAAGCTTTACAGCCAAAGTGATTTTACCCGATTTCTGATCATTTTCTAAATCTCTCGTATTATTAATGTTTAGTACCCCTGTGCTAAATGCTCCAATGGAAATTGCCGCTAGCAAAACTGTAAGATCCAGGCTTTCAGTTTGGCACAAGTAAGAACCAAGTACGCCTAAAATCCCAAAAAACGCCATAACTGAAACATCACCCAATCCGCGATAACCATAAGGGTTTTTTCCCGCAGTGTACTTAATAGAGGCGTAGATAGCCGCCACTCCAAAAATAAATAGCACTCCTCTTGTAATCCACGCGAGTGGGGATACCAAAAGCAAGAAAACTCCAGAAATCAATGACAAGCTAGACGCCAGCACTATCGCCATGCGCATTTCAGGTTCAGTGATTACCCCTGATTGCATTGCGCGCTGAGGGCCAACGCGTTCTTCATTATCGGTACCATGAGAGAAGTCTCCATAGTCGTTGGCCAAATTGCTATTGACCTGAAGAAAAATCGTTGTCAAAGCAGTAAAAAGAAGCACTAATCCGTTGATTTCATGTTGCTCCATAGCTAAAAAAGCCCCGGTAAGCGTTGAAGCCAAAGCCAAAGGCAAGGTGCGAAGGCGCATAGCACTGAACCAAGCGGCTGTTTTATTCTTCTTTTCAATTGATGTTTCTACATCCATTAAGTCAAGTTACTTTTGTCGGCTCATGGCAAATCGCTACTTTATAGAGCTTGCTTACGATGGCACTCCATTTCATGGCTGGCAAATCCAACCAAACGCCAAATCTATTCAGGAATCATTGAATAATACACTTTCAACGATACTTAGAAGCGAAATTTATGTGGTTGGATGTGGCAGAACTGATACAGGCGTGCATGCCAAATTGTTCTATGCGCATTTTGATTTTAATAATGAGATAAGCGATCTTGATCAATTAACATATAAGTGCAACCGATTACTCGATCCTGCAATAGCCATTTTTCGGTTTTTTAAAGTTGGAGAAGATGCCCATACGCGTTTTTCAGCCATTAGCAGAAGCTATGAGTATTTAATCACGCAACAGAAAGACCCTTTTGCTGTTAACCGTAAATGGGAAATGCGAGAGAAGCTGAATGTGGATAGAATGAATCAAGCCGCAGCAGCACTTTTAGAGTACAAGGATTTTACCAGTTTTTCAAAGTCAAATACACAAACTGAGACCAATTTGTGCGATGTTACGGAAGCATATTGGACCCAAAATGGCAACGCGTTAAACTTCAGAATCACCGCAAATCGCTTTTTGAGAAATATGGTTAGAGCAATCGTGGGAACAACAATAGAAGTTGGACAAGGAAGGATTAATACTGCCGATTTTAAGAGTATCATTGAAGCGAAAAATCGAAGTGAAGCAGGACTTTCCGTTCCCGCGCATGGGCTTTACCTTTCAAACATCGTGTACCCTGAAGGAATGATAGAATGAGCGAGCAGAAAGACAAATCGATCAGCGGAAAAGCGTTTGACATGAGCCTCTTTATGAGGGTCATGAAATATGTAAACCCTTACAAGGCACTCTTCGTTTTTACTGGCTTTTTAGTTTTGCTTTCTGCTGGAATTTCTCCGCTGCGTCCTTGGCTAATCCAGTACACCTTAGACAACTCCATCATCGTGCCCAACACTGAGCTACTTCAGATGCTCACCATGATTATCGTTGGTCTATTGGTTTTAGAAGGTTTAGTTCAATTCCTTCAAACCTATTTAGCCAACTGGTTAGGTCAATCTGTAATTAAAGATTTGCGTGTGGATGTTTACCACAAAATATCCCACTTTAAATTAAAGTATTTTGATCAAACGCCTATAGGAACATTAGTGACCAGAGCGGTTTCGGATATTGAAACGATTTCGAATATTTTTTCAGAGGGTGTACTCACCATACTGGGTGAATTGATCAAACTAACGGTTGTGATCGCATTCATGTTTTACCTCGATTGGCGATTGACCATCATGTGCTTGATTCCCATTCCGATTCTATTGTGGGCAACCAATGTGTTCAAGAATTACATTAAGCTGGCATTTCAAGATGTCAGAAATGAGGTAGCCAAATTGAATGCTTTCGTTCAAGAGCATATTACTGGAATGTTTATCGTTCAAATATTCAATCGCGAAAAACAAGAGATGGACAAATTCGAAACCATCAATGCTCGTCATCGCGATGCACACTTGAGAACAGTATTTGCGAACTCCATCTTTTTTCCGGTGGTTGAAATATTGAGTGCTTTATCCATTGCTCTATTGATTTGGTGGGGAAGTAGCGAAGTACTAAAAGGGACAGTTACCTACGGAAACCTAGTGGCGTTCATTCTATACATCTATATGCTTTTCAGGCCAATTAGACAACTGGCAGATCGCTTCAACACACTGCAAATGGGCATGGTAGCCAGCGAGCGAGTATTTAAAATTTTAGACACTGAAGCCCAAATTGAAGGGTCGGGTAAGAATCTTACGCCTGAAATAAACGGTGACATATCCTTCAAGGATGTGCACTTCGCTTACAACAATGAAGACTGGGTATTAAAAGGCATTTCATTTGAAGTGAAGAAAGGACAAAAGGTTGCTATTGTTGGAGCAACAGGTGCGGGAAAGTCAAGCATTATTAACCTATTGAGTCGATCGTACGAATACAATAAAGGAAGTATCTCAGTTGATGGAACCGAGCTTCGTGATTTTGATTCAGCCTACCTCAGCAGGCAAGTAGGTGTTGTTCTTCAAGATGTATTTTTATTCTCAGACAGCATCTACAACAACATAACGCTTAACAATCCGAAAATCACGTTGGAAGAAGTGCAAATTGCCGCTAAAAAAGTAGGCGCTCATCGCTTTATTGATAAGCTACCTGAAGGATACAACTTCAACGTTAAAGAACGCGGTGGAATGCTTTCTGTAGGGCAAAGACAGCTGTTGGCATTCATTCGCGCATACATCTACAACCCGTCTATTCTAGTGCTGGATGAAGCCACGAGTTCAGTAGACACTGAAACCGAACAAATGATCAATGAAGCGATTGAATTCATCACCAAAGACCGCACTTCAATCATAATTGCACACCGTCTAGCAACAGTGCAGCACGCAGATTTAATCATCGTTATGGATCAAGGTGAAATCGTGGAAATGGGAAGCCACCAAGAATTACTTCGCAAGGACGGTGAATACAGAAAGTTATACGATTTACAGTTCGTTTAAACCTGCTTCTTCAAGTACTGACCAGTAAAGCTGTCTTTGCAATCAACTATTTGCTCTGGCGTTCCTTCAAAAACAATTTTACCACCTCTATCACCTCCATCAGGACCAAGATCTACAATCCAATCGGCTTGCTTGATTACTTCAAGATTATGCTCAATTACCAAAATAGTGTGACCTAAATCAATCAGTTTATTGAAACTGGCCATCAGTTTTCTGATATCGTGTGTATGCAAGCCTGTTGTCGGTTCATCGAATAAAAAGAAAGTGCCTCCATTTTCAGAAGTTTGTCCTTTGCCAATAAAAGAAGCCAGTTTTATCCGCTGTGCCTCACCACCACTTAATGTGCTTGAGCTTTGACCTAAAGACACATACCCCAAACCAACTTCTTGCAGTGGGAGTAATTTTTGAATTATTTTCTTTTCACCAGCCTTTCGCGCATGCAATTGAAAGAATGCTATCGCCTCATCTACAGAAAGCTCCAAAATATCATTTACGCTTTTCTCGTGATACATCACTTCTAACACTTCTTCTTTGAAGCGTTTTCCATGGCAGCTCTCGCACATAAGGTGAATATCGGGCATAAACTGCATTTCAACTGTAATCTCACCCTCTCCTTGGCAAGTTTCACACCTTCCACCATCCACATTAAAGGAGAAGTGAGCAGGTTTGAAACCTCTCATTTTAGCCAATGGCTGATCTGCAAATAAGGCGCGTATGTCATCAAAAGCCTTTGTGAATGTAACAGGGTTACTTCGAGAAGAACGGCCTATTGGGTTTTGATCAATAAACTCAACAGAATCTACTCGATTCAAATTTCCTTCGATAGATTTAAACACTCCTGATTGCACAGAGGTGTGCCCTCCGATTCGCTTAGCGAGTGCAGGGTGCAAGACTTTTCGAATCAAAGATGATTTACCCGAGCCACTCACACCAGTAACAACTGTGAAAACTCCCAAAGGAATCTTCACGTCCACATCTTTTAGGTTGTTCTCTTTAGCTCCTTTCAGTTCTAGGAAGTATTTCCAAGGTCTTCTCACTTCAGGCACTGGAATTGCCTCTAAATTATTCAAATAGCGTGCAGTGATGCTTTTGGTTTCAGCCTTGATTTCCTCTTGATTTCCTTGAAAGATTAAATGACCACCATTTACACCTGCTTCCGGCCCCAAGTCAATCAATTCATCTGCTGAACGCATGATGTCTTCGTCATGCTCTACAACGATCAACGTATTTCCAACTTTTTGAAGATTCTTCAACACTCCTATCAATCGTTCCGTATCGCGCGGGTGCAAACCAATACTCGGTTCATCCAATATATACATAGAGCCAACCAAGGCACTTCCCAACGAAGTAGCCAATTGAATTCGCTGCGACTCACCTCCCGACAAGCTATTTGACAATCGATTTAAGGTCAAGTATGAAAGCCCTACATCTGTTAGGTACTGCAATCGATTATTGATCTCAATCAGCAATCGCTTTGCCACTTTAGCTTCATATTCACCCAATGAGATTTGCTCAAAATGCGCTTTCAACTCATCAATCGGCATGAGTAGAAGCTCTGATAAAGAAACTCCGGCTACCTTGACATAGTTGGCATCCTTGCGCAAGCGGGTTCCGTTGCACTCTGGACACAATGTTTTTCCGCGATAGCGTGAAAGCATCACGCGGAATTGAATTTTATAAGCTTTTTCCTCCAAGTAAGTAAAAAATGCATTGATGCCCTTGAAATGCTTGTTTCCTTTCCAAAGTAGTTCTTGTTCCTTTTTGGTTAGCTCTTCGTAAGCTCGATGTATAGGAAAATCAAACTTTGAAGCTACCTGCAAGAATTCTTCCTTCCACTTACCCATTTTCTCTCCTTTCCAACAGACAATGGCATCTTGATAAACACTCAGCGACTTATCAGGTATTACCAGATCTGCATCGATTCCAATAACACTTCCAAAGCCTTCACACTTCTTACATGCACCTCTGGGGTTATTAAAGCTTAAAAAATGAACGTCTGGCTCTTCAAAGCGAATTCCATCCAGCTCAAACAAATTTGAAAACTCATTAGCCTTTTTTGGATCATCAAATTCTCTAACATGCAAAACACCATGTCCTTCATAAAATGCCAGCTCGACCGAATCGGCTAATCGATTCTGAAACCCTTCATCTTCATGATTAATTACAATTCGATCAACGATTAGCTTGTACTCAGCTTTCGCTGGTTTATCAATTTTAGAAAGTCGCTCTACCTCATCATTGACCAGCACTCTAGCGAAACCATTTTGCTCTAGTAAATCCAACTTCTGCTTTAATTCATCTAAATCAGCATAAGCAATATCAATGGTCAATAAAAGCTTGGCTCCTTCCTTTTGCTTCAAGACAAAATCCACCACGTCCATCACGGTGTTTTTCTTCACTTCTTCACCACTTACAGGAGAACAAGTGCGTCCTGCACGAGCATACAAGAGCTTGATATAGTCATATAACTCGGTACTTGTACCCACAGTTGACCTCGGGTTTCTTGTGTTCACCTTTTGCTCAATGGCCACTGCCGGAGAAATACCACGGATGTAATCGACTTTCGGCTTTTCTATCTTACCAAGAAATTGTCGAGCATAAGAAGAAAGACTTTCAATGTACCTTCTTTGACCTTCTGCATAGAGCGTGTCAAATGCCAATGACGATTTCCCTGAGCCCGAAAGACCAGACACAACAGTAAAACTGTTGCGCTTAATAGCTACATCAACATCGCGTAAGTTGTGCATTTTGGCACCTTTGATAACAATGTACTTTTTGGAATCCAGGTCTTCGATCTTTCTCATACTATTCTAAGGCTCTTCACTTTTTTTTAGAAAACGGTCGGCAAAGGTAAAGCCCTCATTTGTACATTCGCTTAAGTAAAATGATTAGTGCACACAATAACAAACCAAACCTTTCGTTATTAGTTTGCGTCTAATACGTCACAAACCATAAATCTCATACGCCTATAGCTTCATATCTACCTTGTATTTTTTTCTAAGCGCAACTTAAAAGGTTAATGATATGATGTATGAGAAAGAAGATGATCAAGTCTTAGTTGGTCAATATTTAGCGGGAAACGAAGCCGCGTTCGAGGTTTTACTGCGCAGACATAAAAGTCGAGTTTACGGTTACATTAGAATGATGGTCAAAGATGGCCAGCTTGCTGAAGACATTTTTCAAGATGTTTTTGTGAAGGCTGTGCTTACCATGAAAAAAGGCAGCTACAATGAAGAGGGAAAGTTTCTTCCTTGGATCATGCGTATTGCCCATAACCAAGTCATTGATACTTTTCGAAAGAACAAGCGCTATCCAACCGTGGATGGTGGACCAGATTTTGACATCTTTAATGTGATTAAGGATGAGGACAGAATCATTGATGAAGAAATGGTAATTGGTCAAATTCACTCTGACGTCAAAAAGCTGATCGAATTTCTCCCTAAAGAGCAACGCGATGTTTTAATTATGAGGCATTACAATGACATGAGCTTTAAGGAAATTGCAGAAGACACTAATGTCAGTATCAACACTGCCTTAGGAAGAATGAGATATGCTCTTATCAACTTAAGAAGGCTGATAGAGGAACACAATGTGGTATTGACTCAATAATTTGGTTCGCGAATGCAATAAGTTTAGAGAGTGGGCGTTTTGAATGCATGATTAACCTAAAAACAGCATTTAATGAAGAACGCTTACTCTCTAGACACTCTCGCGGATTTTGTAAAAGAGGAGGACTCAGAGCTTGAAAAAGTGGGTTTGAAATCTTTCCATAGTGGCGGTCCTTCCGAGTTTACCATCCAAAAAATATTAGGCTTTTCGAAACAATTAAGTGTTCGAAAATCCAACACACTCGGAACGTACGAGCAAAACCTTAACTAAGGCTTTGGCAAACGAGATTTAACCCCAATCGTAGCATCGATTGGGGATTTTTCTATTTTAAACCCTCTTGCAGGGCTGTATTCTCTTCCATAAAAAATAATCTGCAGATGCAGTTTATTCCAAAGCTCTTTCGGAAACAACTTCTTGGCGTCCTTCTCTGTTTGCTCTACATTTTTTCCAGAAGTCAACCCCCAACGATACATCAATCTATGAATGTGCGTATCTACTGGAAATGCAGGCACACCAAAAGCTTGACTCATCACCACGGAAGCTGTCTTATGCCCAACTCCGGGCAGAGATTCCAAGCCTTCGAAAGATTCAGGCACATGCCCACTGTACTTATCAATCAATATTTGAGATAGATTCCAAATAGCTTTCGATTTTGCCGGTGACAAACCACAAGGCCTAATAATCTCTTTAATTTCTTCGATGCTCAGTTTAACCATATCAAATGGATTGTCAGCTTTTGCAAAAAGAAGCGGTGTAATTTGATTCACACGAACATCGGTGCATTGTGCACTTAGCAACACAGCAATGGTTAAGGTATATGGATCTTTATGGTCGAGCGGAATCGGAACTTCAGGATACAAGCGCTCTAACTCATCCATTACAATCTGAGCCTTCTCTGTTCTTGTCATACTATATTGAATGAATTGTAATCACAAGGTTCTCCTTTAGTCATTTTTAAATGTTGAACATTAGCTAATTCTGATCCTATGCTGCACCAAGCTAAAAACTCCTTCATCGCAGTTTCTTCTCCTTCCACTTCTATATAAACACTTCCGTCTTCCTGATTTTTCACAGTACCTGTCAATCCCAATTTTCTAGCTTCTTGTTGCGTACTTTTTCGAAACCACATGCCTTGCACTTTTCCAATAACCAATATTTTCCAATGAATTTTCATATTCTTTTTGCAATGTAAATAGATTACGTTGTGCTAGTATTTTCTTTGTTCTATGTTAAACAAATCAACGCTGAATTGTTATTACATAAGAACCAATTATTTTGCAACATGAACAAAATTAACGAAGGAGAACAAGCACCAAATTTTAGCGGAAAGGATCAAAATGGCAAAACCATAAAACTGGAGGATTATGCCGGGAAAAAAGTAGTTCTTTACTTTTATCCTAAGGATGATACTCCAGGGTGCACAGCCGAAGCATGTAGCTTACGCGACAACTATAAATCATTGACTGACCAAGGCATTGAGATAATTGGAGTAAGCGCAGATACAGAGGCTAAACATCAAAAGTTTATTGATAAGTATGACTTACCTTTCCCGCTCATTGCCGATACCGAGAAAGAAGTTATCGAGGCTTTTGGAGTTTGGGGCAAGAAAAAATTCATGGGTAAGATTTACGATGGAATCCATCGGGTCACCTATGTTATTGACGAGAAGGGAGTCGTGATAAAACGCTTTGACAAAGTAAAAACCAAAGCACACGCAGAGCAGATTTTAGAAGCATTAAACTTGAATTAATTACATTTAGAAGATTACCACTATGGCAGCAGAAGTATCAAAAGAAAAACTAAAAGCGCTTCAACTCACGTTGGACCGCATGGAGAAAACTTATGGCAAAGGAGCCATAATGAAAATGGGCGATTCAGCCGTTGAACCAATGGAAGTGATTTCATCAGGTTCTCTAGGTCTAGATTTAGCATTGGGTGTGGGTGGATATCCAAGAGGACGTGTAGTTGAAGTGTATGGCCCAGAGTCTTCGGGTAAAACAACCTTGGCCATTCATGCAATGGCAGAAGTACAGAGAGCAGGAGGTATTGCCGCTATGATCGATGCTGAGCATGCCTTTGATCGGTTTTATGCTGAGCATCTAGGTGTTGACACTGAAAATCTTTTGATATCACAGCCAGATAATGGTGAGCAAGCATTAGAAATTGCTGACAACTTGATTCGTTCTGGGGCAGTTGACTTAGTGGTTATCGACTCGGTAGCTGCGTTGACTCCAAAGGCTGAGATTGAAGGAGAAATGGGAGATAGTAAAATGGGACTTCAAGCACGATTGATGTCTCAGGCATTAAGAAAGCTAACTGGATCAATCAGCAAAACGCATTGTACGTGCATCTTCATTAACCAGTTAAGAGAAAAAATTGGTGTGATGTTCGGAAGCCCTGAGACCACAACTGGTGGAAATGCCCTTAAGTTTTACGCATCCATCAGACTGGATATCAGAAGAATTGGTCAGATTAAATCAGGAGATGAAAACGTTGGAAATAATGTGAGGGTGAAAGTGGTGAAAAATAAAGTAGCACCTCCGTTCAAGAAAGCAGAGTTTGACATCATGTTTGGAAGAGGAATCTCTAAAACAGGCGAATTAGTAGATATTGGTGTACTACAAAACATTGTGAAGAAAAGTGGTTCTTGGTTTTCTTATGGCGAAACAAAGCTCGGCCAAGGTCGTGACTCTGTAAAACAGTTGCTTGAAGACAACCCAGAATTAGCTGCTGAAATAGAAGAGAAAATCTTCAACTCTTTCAAGCCACAAGCTGAAGAAGCTAAGGCGGAAGAATAAATTTCAACCAAAATCTAAATCATGTGAAAGGCCGAGCAGATTGTTCGGCCTTTACTTTTATGTTTGAGCTATGAAAAAAGAACTCATTATTCTCCTTGTGTTTGGGCTGTATTTTGCTTCATGCCAAGAAAATAATACGGCTAAATTAGAATCTCAAGAACCCACTTCATCTGCCTTTAAAAACGAGTTTGATAGCATCAGCAACCTGATAAAATCTTCTCCTAACAACCCTGACTTATACTTTGCAAGAGCTAAGGCGCACTATGGCAACAAAGACATTGCGTCAAGTCTAAGCGATGTGGGAAGGTCGCTGAAGCTAGACAGCAACAATGCTGAGTATTACATGCTTTTTGCCGACTTAAAACTACTTCAAAAAGAGAGCAGAGCATCAAGAGATGCATTAATAAAAGCGCATAAAATAGACCCTAACAATGTGGATGTTCTTATTCGCCTTGGAGAATTATACATGGTTGTGCAAGATGCAGAGGAGTCATTCAAATACCTCAATAAAGCACTCAAATTAGACGTTTACAATGCAGATGCCTATCGATTGAAAGGGTTTAACTACAAGTTCCTAAGAGACACTACAAACGCAGTTTCAAGCTTTCAAACTGCCATTGAGCAAGATCCTAATGACTATGGATCTTACATGCAGTTGGGTCTACTCTACTCTTCCGTAGAACATGATATTGCATTGGATTATTACAACAACGCATTAAAAGTTAGGCCAACAAGTTATGAAGCACTTTATGCCAAAGGGCTTCACCTGCAGGTAACAGGCAAGCCAAGAGAAGCCATCTACACATATCGAAAAATAATCGAGTTGAATGAAGCATACTTTGATGCATGGTATAACATTGGCTACATCTATTTAGAGTTGATAGACAAATATGATAGTGCCGCATACTCCTTTGACAAAGCAATTGAATTTGGCCCTAGAGGTTATGTAACCGCCATCTACAACAAAGGTCTAAGCTATGAGCGTTCTGGTAATTTAGAGCAAGCCAAAAGCGAATATGAAAAAGCACTTCAAGCTGACCCTCAATATGATTTAGCTGCGCGAGGGTTAGGCCGCGTATTGAGCGAATAAAAAAAGCCCCGGAAAATTCCGAGGCTTTAAATCTGTACTTTGAGTGAAAGTTACTTCGCGTCTTTACCCACGTAGAATTCTACAATTTTCTCGCTAGTGTTACCCAACTTATCTTTTGCAATAACCTTCACTTCGTATTTCTTGTTCTTACGGAATCTACTTACTTCAGAAGCATCTAGCGTTTGAGGTGAAGAATACAATTGAGGTGTTCCACCGTCCATTCCATAATAGATAGATTCTGTTCCAACTTTCTTATCCGTTGCTGAAACATACATACGTGTGTAGTTTGGATACACTGGTTTTCCATTCTTAGAACCGATTTGCTCAATACTGAACTTAACGAAGATTTCCGGAGCTGTATTATCGATGTAGCAGCTTGATGACTTCACTTCTTCTTTGTTGTTTACGTTATCCGTAGACTTAAAATCAATGGTGTGATAACCTTCGGCAGGCAATGTAAATTGAGAATATGCTTTAAAACCTCCACCGTCAGTTTGGTATTCTGTTTTCTGAACCCCTGAAGCATCGTCTCTCATTTTCAAGCTAATGTTGCTCTTGCTTGTGATGAACAATGTATCTCTATCCATAAATTGTGGGTTAGCATAAATGATTCCTGTTTCAGGAGCGTCAGCATCCATAAATACATTGATGTATTTATTTCCACTTAAATTCTCTACTTGATCATTTGCATCATATTTCACAGAATGAACTCCTCTGTTTGACGGCATTTTGAAGTCAGAAGAGAATGTTGCTCTTTCTCCTCCATCAATACGATAGTAGATATTCTTCACCCCAGCCTTATTGTCCGTTGCAGCAAGTGCAATGGTTGTTCTTGGTGAGATGTATAAGTAGTTTCCTTTGAATTGGTCACCTTTTACTTCGTGCGTTGGCACGGGTGCAATCTTATCCATGTAGAAGCTGAATGTAGAAGCACTAGCTCCACCCTCACCACCTTCCATGTTCTTTACGTTGTCCACCGCGTAGTAACGAATAGTATGCTCTCCATCGCTCAATCCACCAACATTCACAGGACCTGAATAAGCTCTAGAAGTACCATCATCAAATACGTAGTAAGTAGTTCTTACGCCAGATAGATTATCTGAGCTTGTCAATTTCACAGATGCAGAAGGAGCTAAAATATTCCCAGCCTTATTGATTCCAACTACTTCATAGTTCGTTTTTGGAGCAGTTAAGTCAACTGTAAAAGAAGAAGACCTTGTTTTCTCAGCATTACCTACAAAGTCAAATGAATAGTAATAAAGTGTTTGAGCACCTTCTTTAGATGCATTTACATTATTCGAGTAATCGGTGTAGCCATTTCCGAACGCATATTGTGTTCCCTTCACACCAGAAACACCGTCTCTTGCTGAAAGTGAAAAAGACAAATTCTTACCGAAATAAACTGTTCCTCCGCTAGAGTAACGGGGTGCGCCTGCAAACGTATGCTTGGTAACAGGTGCTAGACCATCAGCATTCACTTCATACAACACTTCTTGTAGTGGCTGAATTGTTTTTTTTGTTTCTGGATCAACCGCATATTTACTTCGGATGTAATTAGGTCCTTCTGTATCAAGGTACATTGGCTCTGAATACTCCGGCACTTTTCCTTTCAGGTCGAAGTTCTCACCTCCAGGAGTCGTTGAGAATTTCAGGTACATTGGAAGTTCCTTTTGAACGAAAATATCCCCATCACCATTGATATAGACTTGTTTTTCATACGATGGCTTACTAGGCTCATTCTGAGCCGTTGCATTCAACGTAATACCTGATATCAATCCGCACGCAAGTAAAACTTTCTTCATTTCGGGTTAGTTATAATTTAGAAGGAGACAATATTAACAAAAAAAGGGGCTTCCGCCCCCTTTAAATACTATATAAACACTCAATTACTTCACCTTTTCGATGATCGCCTTGAATGCTTCTGGGTTATTCATTGCTAAATCAGCAAGAACTTTTCTATTAAGCTCGATTCCAGATTTACTCATTTTACCCATAAATGCACTGTAAGACATACCGTGCTCTCTTGAAGCAGCGTTGATTCGCTGAATCCAAAGTGAACGGAAATTTCTTTTCTTATGCTTACGACCTACGTAAGAATACGCCATTGCTTTTTCAACGGCATTCTTTGATACGGTCCATACATTTTTTCTGCGACCAAAGTATCCTTTGGCCTGCTTCATAATTTTCTTGCGTCTCGCTCTGGACGCTACACTGTTTACTGATCTTGGCATTTCTAATTTTGCTTTTTGGTTGTAAGCGCTTTCATTTCACTGAAGGACTTTAAGCTCACACCCTGGTTAAACACGATGTCCACCTTTACGATGAACAAACCTTTATTTAAGAGACAACAACTTTAAGATGTTATTCATGTCTCCTGGATGAACAAGCGTTGTCTTCGTCAATCTTCTCTTTCTGTCTTTCGACTTCTTGGTCAAGATGTGACTCTTAAACGCATGCTTTCTCTTGATTTTCCCGGTACCTGTAAAGCGGAAACGCTTCTTAGCACTGGAATTGGTTTTCATTTTAGGCATCGCTTCCTATTGGTTAAACTATTGATTAATTACTATTTACTTTTTCTTCTTGGGGGCAAGCATCATAATCATGCGCTTCCCTTCTAACTTCGGCATTTGCTCTACCATTCCTACTTCTTCCACCTCAGTGGCTAATTTCAACAACAAGATTTCGCCCTTGTCTTTGAATAAAATAGAACGGCCTTTGAAAAACACAAACGCCTTAATCTTCGATCCTTCTTCTAAGAACTTCAGTGCATGCTTCTTTTTGAATTCATAGTCATGCTCATCAGTATTTGGTCCGAATCGAATCTCTTTTACAACAACTTTTTGAGCCTTATTCTTGATCTCCTTTTGCTTCTTTTTTTGGTCGTACAAGAATTTCTTGTAATCCAAAATCTTCACAACTGGTGGATCAGCTTTTTCAGAAATGATAACGAGGTCAAGACCAGCATCTTTCGCTTGCTTTAACGCTTCATTCGTAGGTAGAACTTGTGGTTCTCCATCTCCTACAATCCTTACTCTCGGAACCCGGATGTTTTCGTTGATCGGGTGTTCCGGTTCTTCTCTTCTCGGTTTTCTGAACGGCTTTCTAATATCTTCTTAATTTAATTAAACTTCTAACTGATTTCTCACTTCATTACTTACGTATTGAGCGAATTCTTCTATCGACATCGTCCCTTGATCTCCTTCTCCCTGCTTCCTCACAGATACTTTTCCTTCTGCCAGCTCTTTCTCACCTATCACCAGCATGATCGGAACCTTAGCAATTTCAGCATCTCTGATCTTCTTCCCTATTTTCTCTCCTCGATCGTCAATGGAGGCGCGAATATCGTAATTTTCAAGGGATTGTAAAATGTTTTTACATCCTTCATTGAATTTTTCACTGATTGGTAAAATCTTCACCTGCTCAGGAGCTAACCAAAGCGGAAATTTACCTGCGTAATGCTCAATTAGAAATCCGATAAATCTTTCGTGTGTTCCAAGCGGGGCACGGTGTATAATGATCGGATGTTCTTGATCATTATTTGCATTGGTATAGGTCAAGTTAAAACTCAATGGCTGAGAAAAATCGACCTGATTTGTAGCTAAGGTAAACTCCTTTCCAATGACACTGTACACCTGCACGTCAATCTTAGGACCATAAAATGCCGCTTCATCGGCCACTTCTTTAAATGGAATACCAGACTCAACAAGCACATCGCGCACCATATCTTCGGTCTCTTTCCACAGCTCCGGCATATCAACATATTTCTGACCCAGTTTGGCAGGATCGTGTGTTGAAAAACGCATGATGTATTTATCAATCCCGAAGATTTTAAAATACTTCAAGTACATGTCATTCACTGCTTTGAACTCTTGCGCAAACTGCTCTTTTGTGCAGTAAATATGAGCATCGTTCATCTGCAAGCTTCTTACACGCATTAAACCAAATAACTCACCTGACTTCTCGTATCGGTAACACGCACCATACTCTGCCAATCGATAAGGAAGATCTTTGTAACTCTTAGGCAGCGAATCAAAGATTTTGTGATGATGCGGGCAGTTCATCGACTTCAAGTAATACGTTGAACCATCCATTTCCATTGGAGGAAACATGCTGTCTTTGTAATACGGCAAGTGGCCACTGGTCAAATACAAATTCTCTTTGGCTATGTGCGGAGTTCGCACTCTTTTATAGCCTGCTTTTTTCTCTGTTTTCTTCGCTAAATCTTCTAATTGCTCAATCAGAAAAGCACCGTTTGGCAACCATAATGGCAACCCGGGTCCAATGTCATCATCAAACGTAAATAGCTCCAATTCTTTACCAAGCTTACGGTGATCCCTCTTCTTTGCTTCTTCCAGCATTACGAGGTATTCTTCCAATTCCTTTGCCTTCGGAAAAGTGATTCCGTAGATACGTGTAAGCATCTTGTTTTTCTCATCACCACGCCAGTAAGCACCAGCAACCGATAGTAACTTTACTGCCTTTATATAACCAGTGTGTGGTATGTGTGGGCCACGGCATAAGTCGGTGAAATTCCCTTGGGTATAAAAAGTGATGCTTCCATCTTCCAAATCATTGATCAACTCCAATTTGTATGGATCTTTTCTTTCTTCGAAATAGGCCAAAGCTTCCGACTTCGAAATTTCTTCTCGCACATACTCATTCTTCTCGCGAGCGAGTTCGATCATTTTCTTCTCTACTTTCTGAAGGTCTTCCTCAGAAAAATCATACTCTTCAAAATCTATATCGTAGTAAAAGCCATTCTCAATCGGAGGCCCAATAGCCAATTTGATTCCTGGGTAAAAGAACTCTAATGCTTCAGCCATTAAGTGAGCTGAACTATGCCACATGGTAGACTTTCCTTCATCATCATTCCACGTAAGCAAATTAAGCTGGGCATCCTCACTAATGGCTCTGTTGGCATCCCACACTTGGCCGTTGACCTTTGCAGAAAGCACATTTCGAGCCAATCCTTCGCTGATTGATTTTGCCACGTCCATGGCAGTGGTTCCAGCTTCAAACTGTTTTACTGTTCCGTCTGGCAATGAAATATTGATGTTGCTCATGGGCTTAATTTTTCAAAATAAAGGGCGGCAAAGGTAAGATGTTGAAACAGGATATAAATGATCTGAAAAAGAAAACTCTAATTGATATGATTAGCGCAAAACTTTTCGGACGAACGCTACCGAAAAATAACCCATCAAAAACACACCAACGTAGCCTTCTACACTGGCAAAAAAGCGCATGATGCCGACAGGATAAAACTCACCATACCCGATCGTCAGGAATGTAATGGCGCTATAGTAAAATGCCTTGGTAAACGGATGCATATCCGCAAGCACTTCTCCGCCACCGGTGTCGATATAGGTGTCAGCCACAAAAGGAAGGATCAAGTATAAGAGGCTGAATAGGGTATAAATCACCGATACTGAAAAAAGTACGCGCAATGGCTCTGTAGCATACAAACCAATCTTATCAAATAGCAACCACTTAAAAAAGGCCGTTGGATATGCCCAAATTGCACTGGAAGGATTGTGCTTTAACGAATATTCCAAATCGGCTTTCAGTTCATAGCGTTTATACCATATGTATGCTCTATCCTCATCACCATATCTACCTGTGGCGTTGTAGGATTCTTTCAGCACTAAAAACTGATCTGATTTTTGACGTTGCGAAGTTTCTTCTTGCGATAGAATTAAATTGAGAACATCGTTCCGCTCCCAGTCGATATAAACATTGCCCAAATTTCGCATTCCACTGAACACCATTTGCTTCATGCGAACAGGCGCTTTTGATGTGGGCATCAAGTCGATGATGTCTCTGACGATAGTGTCTGACAGATCCAACTTCTCCACTTCATTTACGCGTAAGTCAACGTAGTTGTTGAAATGGCAAAGCTTGAAAGAGAACATATGAGCTGAAGCATTGAAGAATGACAAACTTCCATTACCAAACGTGACATTATCGAAAATAAAATCCGAAGTTGAAACACATTCTTGAAAGTTGATAGTGCCATCACCAAACTCAGCTGAGCGAAACACTGCTTTACCTGAACCGAAATCGGCTTCAGAAAAATCAATCTCTCCATCGCCAAAATGAGTTCGTTTAAAATCAACCTTTCCATCGCCAAAATCTACTCGTTTGAACGAAACTTCTCCTCCACCAAAAGTTGACTTGTCAAATGTGATTAAGCCTTTGCCAAATCGGGTGTAGTGAAAATCAACCTTGCCAATACCAAAGTTGACTTCGCGAAAGCTGACATTGGCATCTCCAAACTCACAGTTTACGAATTGAATGTCGCCTGTTTCAAATAAGGCATGATCAAACGAAATGGTTTTTGAGTTGAACGCAGCATACTGAAAATTGGCCGCTCCGGCACCAAAATGACTTAAGGAAAAATCGGTAAGCGAAGCATTGAACTTGGCTGTAAAAAATGACAAAGGACCATCTCCAAATAAAGAATGAGCAAAACTGGTGACCGCTCCTGTGAAAGACGTATGACTAAAATCCTTAGGCTCTACGCCATCAAAATAAGCCCAACTGGCGCTAAAATCGGGCAATTCAATTTCTTCATCTTTGCCTAAGGATCGTGTTTCGCGGTAGGTTTTGAGTGAAAAATCATTGACATAACGCAAATCGAGCACTACGGGCTCTTTTGCCTCAATCTTATTGTATACGTCTTCTGCTTGCACTACACCCAAGCGCACACGCTCTTGCTGTCGACCATGCACATCTGTAATAGAAACGATCACACTCTGTGTGCACTCTTCAAAAGGCTCGTTGGAAAATTCTAATTCTATATGAGTAGGCAAAGGGCTGTTGGTTTAGCGCACTAAAATGCAATTTCTTGGTGAAACTGCATTCAAAGAAAAGGTTTGAATGGTTTTCATCACTAAAGAATCGCTATTTGTAACTATGGCTTGACCCAGGGATATGAGTTATTTTTGCTTTGACAAAATCTTAAGATACTTTGAGTTTGAGAAAATTCGTCAATTTATTGAACAGATGACCACCCCAAAAGAAAGACGCTTTGCGACTTTTCGGCTCTATTGATTAAATAACATAAGTTATTGCACCTTAATACAAGTGCTAAGCATCATAAAAAATGGAAAAAAGTGAGCTAAACAAGTACATCTTAAAATTTCATTCCTTGGTAAAATCTGAACTTTTAAGCGAAAATTTAATTACAAGCGAGATTGTAATTGATTATTATCCAAAAAGTGCTTTTTATTACAAAAAATTTCATTCTTCAGGAGGAGCAATGCACTTGCCGATTTCCTTCTCAAATGTTGTCTCGCACGAAGAAAAGCTTCATTATCAAGCTAAGAGCATCGAAAAAGTGATTCTTGAGAAAGGCTACGTAAACATTTTAGAGTTGGGCTGTGGAATGGGATTCAACACAAACTATTTGGCCAAAAGGAATTCTGAAATATATTTCCATGGAATTGATCTAACCCAGAGCAACATATCTTTTGCTGAACAACAATCGAGAGGATTGAATAATGTTAAGTTTAGCCAAGCCGATTTTGATGATCCGCAATCCTATGAAGATAAATATGATTTGGTTTTTGCTGTTGAAACCCTTTGTCACTCAAAGAACCTTCATGACCTTATAGAAAGAGTTGCAAACAAAATCAATGATAATGGCAGGCTGATAATTTTTGATGGTTATGTAAAACAGAATAAAGAACAGCTTTCAGATAACATAGATATTCAAGCTTACAAAATATTGACATGGGGTTTCGCTCTTGGAAAATTTAAAAACCTAAGTGAAATGGTAAATCCTCAAAACTTTTCATGCCTTGAACTTGAAAGTTCAAAGGAATACTCTGAGAATGTTTTACCTAATTTAATCACATTCCAAAAAGGTGCAAAAAAAGCTCTTAGACATTCTTTTATTCTTAGAGTTTTATTGAGAATTAAAATTATTTCATTAGCATTTATAAAGCAGTTGGGAGCTGGTTTGACAGCACCCTATTTTATAAAAAATAATTACGTAGGCTATTATAAACTAGAATTTAAAAAGACTGCACCAATCAACACCGATGAGCAATAGTGCCCATCGGAACGCATCTACTAATGGCTAAACCGGAAAAAAATTTAGAATGAAAAGATACTCGCATCAAGATATAGCGGACTACTACGAGCAAACAGAAGTGCATTATCGAATGTGGTGGAATCTTGAGGAATCCTTAGGTTTACCCTATGGAGTTTGGGATGAAAATACAAGTTCCTTGCCCGATGCCGTTATCAATCTCAACAAGCTACTATGTCAACTTGGTGACATCAAGCCAAAAGCGCAGGTTCTGGACGCGGGATGTGGAGTAGGTGGTTCGAGTTTTTATCTAGCAGAAAAAAGAAGTTGTATAACCATAGGTGTGACACTTAGTCAAAAACAGGTTGATAATGCTACTCAAACTGCAGTCAAAAAAGGATTGACAGAAGAATGCAAATTCATTAAATGTAGCTACACTGACATGCCCTTCAAGGATGAGACTTTTGATGCCAGTTGGACAATTGAGAGTCTTGGGTCTGCAAATAATGAAGAGGCGTTTTTTGCTGAAATGCATAGAATTCTCAAACCAAAGGGAAAAATACTTATTGCTGACACTTTCAAATCTTATACCTATCCAATTGAAGATAATGCACTCATGCAAGAAATGTTAAACCCTTGGGCTATTTCGGACATATTATCAAAAGATGAGTTGATAGGACTTGCTGAAGATCATGGTTTCAAATTGATCAATACTCAGGATGTGACACATCAAATAAAAAAATCAGTCAATAAGATGTATTTAGCCGCCATAATAGGGATGATTGGAACCAAATTGTACAATATGTTTTGGAATGCAAGCAGGTTTTCTAAAATACATTACAAGTCTGGGATAGCTCAGAAAAAGACCTACGAAAAAGGAGATTGGAATTATATTTTATTTGCTTTCGAAAAGAAATAAGAGCTTATACCATCACTACTTATGCGTAATGCTCCTCGGAAAACTCCGTATAGCCAATTTGGCAGCCAATTAATTTGCGCAAACTATAGTTCATGAAAGATGCTGAAGAATATAGTCCTACATCCCAAAAAGACTGGAGAACATGGCTCCAATCAAACCATCAAAACAAAGATGCTGTTTGGCTCATATTTTACAAGAAAAGCTCACCAAAGTATAACCTAAGCTGGAGTGAGTCAGTAGATGAGGCGCTTTGTTTTGGTTGGATAGACAGTACCAAAAGGCCCATTGACAATGAGCAATACAAGCAGTATTTCAGCAAACGAAAAGCAAAAAGCAATTGGTCTAAGATCAACAAAGACAAAGTGCAAGCCTTGATTGATCAAGGCCTTATGCAAGAGGCTGGTTACCAAAGTATTGACATTGCCAAAGAAAATGGTTCTTGGACAATCTTAGATGGAGTTGAAGCACTTAAAATTCCAGAAGATTTGCAAGAAGCCCTCATCAAACATGAAGGCGCATTTGAGTACTTTGACAATTTGAGCAAGTCAGCGAAAAAAATAATACTGCACTGGGTGTATTCTGCTAAGAGAGAGCAGACGCGGCAAAAGAGAATTTTAGAAATTGTAGAAAATGCCAGCAAAGGATTGAAACCTAAACAGTTTAGGTAGACAACTGCCAGTTATACTCGTTACTACTTTTTCTTCCTTACCTGCATATTCAGCACTTCCACTAATAGCGAAAAGAACACCGCAAAATAGATATAGCCTTTGGGCACATGAACACCACCAATCGGAAGCCCTTCAATAAAGAGCATAAACCCGATCAAGATTAAAAAGGACAAAGCAAGTACTTGCAAGGTCGGCTGACCATTGATAAAAGCACTAATTCGTGAGGCGAAAATCATCATGATGATGATTGAAACAATCACTGCTGAAATCATTACGGGCAAATCATTGGACATTCCAACAGCTGTTAAAATACTATCGAAGGAAAAAACAATGTCTAACACCACTATCTGAGCTATAATATTGGCAAACGAAACCGCTTTTGATTTCGAATTAAGCTCGTGTTCTTCTCCAGTTACTTTATCCCTAATCTCCATTGTGCTTTTAGCTAATAGAAACAATCCTCCGGCCATTAAAATCAAGTTTCTACCACTAAATGGAATATCAAAAACAGTAAAAATAGGTTCTGTCAATCCGATCAACCATGAAATACCCATCAGCATGAGGACGCGAACACCCAATGCCAGAGTCAAACCAATAGTGCGCGCTTTTGGTTGCTGATGCTCAGGAAGTTTATTGGAGACGATGGAAATAAATATGATGTTATCAATCCCCAAGACAATCTCAAGAAAAGTCAGTGTAAGTAAGGCTATCCAAGCTTCCGGTTGGAGAAAAATTTCCATTACAAATTAATTACACTCACAATCGTAGGTTGACTCATAAGCCTTAATATCATCTCGCCATTCTTTTCTAGAAGAATAGTAATCATTCGCTTCTCGGTAGCAAATTTCATCCACGTCTTTTTCTGGGTCAGCGCAAGTGCATTCAACACAATTTTTGCATGAAGCAATAGATGCAAGTAGAAACAAAAAGATGGATAATCGAATAAAAGTCATGGTACTAATTTGCCTTAAAGCGTCAAATATCGGAAATTAGATATCAACCAATAGCTAAAAAGAACTAGTTCAATCACGCCATCATTTTTATGTAAGAAGATATACTTGGGTTTAGTTCCGCTGGACCCATACTCTTCTGTTAAGCCTTCAAAGAAAACCTCTACGCTTGCAGCGCGGTTGGTTTTTTGTTTACAGCCTTATGAAAATGATGGGTTTAGCTGCGCTGGACCCATACTCTTCTGTTAGGCCTTCAAAGAAAACCTCCTCGCTTGCAGCGTGGTTGGTTTTTTGCTTTACGGCCTTATGAAAATGAATTTTCAACGGCCGTAAAGCAAAAAACCTCTCAAATCACTTTGAGAGGTTTTCTTTGGGTGGAAGATGGGTCTCGAACCCACGACCTCCTGAACCACAATCAGGCGCTCTAACCAACTGAGCTACAACCACCATTTAAAATCCATTTTGTCAAATGGGGTGCGAAAATAATTCATCAAATCAACATACAAGTACGTCAAGCAAAATTTGACGACTAAATTTGGAGTGAATTAAAATGTCATGGAAGAAGAAAGAAAGAGTTTGAAGGTAGAGGGCATGACGTGCAACCACTGTGCATCAACAGTTGTGGGCATTATTAAACAGGAAGGTGGTGGCGACATTCATGTTGACTACTTGATGGGAGAGGCCAATTTTGACTTAAAAAACAGTCAAAAACTGGAAAAAATCTTAAACCGGCTTGACGCTGCTGGCTATAAATCGAATGCTGAAGGAAAAGAAAACACCCAGCAAGGTGCTTTTAGTAAAATCGAGAAAAAATTCATATTTACCCTACCATTTTCATTGGTGCTATTCGCTCACATGTTTGCTCCTCATGATTGGTGGATCAATAATATTTGGATGCAGTTTTTTCTGTGTCTTCCTGTTTTCTTTATGGGACTGTACCATTTCGGGAAAAGCACAATGGAATCAATAAAAAGCGGCCATATCAATATGGACATTCTCATATTGATCGGATCGAGCAGCGCATTCTTCTACAGTATTTATGGAGCGATCGCCTATGGCGATTCAAGTCAAGTGCATGACTTCTTATTTTTTGAAACCACTTCCACCATCATTACTCTTGTTTTACTCGGATATGTCATCGAGCATAAAGCAGTGCAACGTACCACATTGATTCTTCGTGACCTTTATAAAACACAGCCTGAAAAAGCCAAAAAACTAGTTCAAAATGGGTTGAACCAAGACTTGGAAGCAGTAAATGCTAGCTCATTGAGAAAAGATGACATCATTCTTGTAAACGCGGGTGATCGTATTCCGGCAGACGGAATCATTATTCACGGTTCATTAACACTAGACGAAGCCATGCTTACGGGAGAATCAGAACACCTTCTTAAGCAAAAAGGTCAAGATGTGTTTTCCGGAAGTCTAATAGTGGATGGCAATGGAACCTTGAAGGTTACTAAAACTGGCAAGGAAAGCACCATTGGCAAAATCATTGAATTAGTTAAACAAAGCCGTTCAGACAAACCAGCCGTTCAGAAGCTTGCTGACAAGATCAGCTCGATCTTTGTTCCTACTATTATCATCATATCAGCACTCACCTTCTTGATCAATTACTTTTTGGTGGATAGCGGAATATCTGATTCGATTCTCAGAAGTATTGCTGTGCTTGTTATCGCATGTCCTTGTGCTATGGGGCTTGCTACTCCAACTGCCGTTAGTGTCGGTTTGGGCTTAGCTGCTAAAATGGGAATCATCGTCAAAAAAGCTTCCGTTTTTGAGGAAATCAATGCTATTAAAACAATCGTTTTTGACAAAACAGGAACGCTAACGTCAGGAGATTTACAGATTTCAATGAATGATTTGGACACGAATTACGACCAAGAAATAGTGTGGGGAATAATTAAAAGCTTGGAACAACGTTCAAATCATCCAATAGCTCATCGCATTCTCTCTTTAACTGATCACATTTCAGAAACACCTTTGGAAGACATTGAAGAAATAAAAGGCCGAGGATTAAAAGCCCGATATAACAACCTAGAAGTGAAGTTTGGTTCGGCAGATTTTGCAGCAGAAATAGATAATGACGCAGATTTATTTCTTAGCATCGATGGCAAAATTGTCACCTCATTCAATGTTTCAGATGAATTAAAAAATGATGCTAAGGAGACTATACAATTCTTTGCAAAAAAGCAGATCAGCACAATGATACTGAGTGGAGACAGCCAAAAGAAAACTGCTTCTGCCGCAACATTGCTACAAATAAAAGATTTCAAAGGAGGTCAATTACCAGGAGACAAACTTGCCGAGCTCAAGCACTTGAAGTCTAATAGTAAAGTGGCTATGATCGGAGATGGAATCAATGATTCGCCTGCGCTTGCTCTGGCAGATGTAGGTATAAGCATTGGAAACTCAAACGCATTGGCTGTAGACAGCGCTAAAGTGGTCATAGTGGGAAGCAAGCTCGCACTATTGCAGCAATTATTTAAAATCAGCGATAAAGTAGTACAGACTATAAAGCAAAACCTTTTCTGGGCATTCGCCTACAACTTGGTAGCTATTCCTTTGGCAGCGGCAGGGTACTTAGACCCAATGTTGGCTGCTTTATCAATGGCCTTCAGCGATGTTATAGTTATAGGAAACTCCCTACGTTTGAAAATAATGTTACCAAGTTCAATTCGTTGAGGAATGCTATTTACATATCATCAGGTATTGGAAATGCCCTCTTGCTAGTTCCGCTTATAAAGAAACTCAAAGATCAAGGTCATTTGACCGCTTTGTGTACATCAGAGTTTGGCGCTCGACACATTTTTGACGGAGTAAAAGAAACGTTGTTTGATGATATCATTCCTTTAGAATCATCCGTTGAGTGGATGAAAAATACAGCCACATTCAAACGAAAGTTTGACGGGATTTATATGGATCACTTTGCATCGCGCAGAAAGAATATGATTCTCTCTCACATCAATAGCAAAGAAGTGATTACTAACACCATTCCCATAAAGCTTCCGGGGCTATTCAAGTCAAGAATTCGAAAAATCGAGCCTGAGGTTGGTATTCATGAGGCTACTCAATACATGAGGTATATTTCTCCAGAATTCAATGATTCGGATTTAAATGAAGATTTGTTTCGTTTAAGAGCCAAAAAGCACCATTCAGTTTCAGAGGGAAAATACATTACTATTCAGCCTGGAAGCGGCAATAACATCGCACCCTGGAAAACCTTACCCACAAAAAAATGGACAAAGGTGATTTCACACATTCTTGAAAACCACACTGACCTTAACATAGTGGTTTTGGGAGACGACACAGAGACTGACCTGATCCAATTTCTGCCAAAAGACGATCGAGTAATCAAAGCGATTGGAAAGACAGAATTGAAAGACTTACCAGGAATCGTAGCTCAATCAATGCTGCATATCGGAAATGATAGCGGAATCATGCATTTGGCTGGATGCCTTGGTACACCTACAGTAAGTGTATGGGGTGGATCAGACCCTAATTTGTATGGTTGGCATAAAGTAAATGAAAAAAAGCACAAGATATTGCACTACGATTTAGGTTGTGGCCCTTGCAGTAGGTGGATTGAGCCCAACCACTCTAAAGTAGAAGTTCCTTCGATGTGTCCTGACTTCAAATGCTTGTCGCAAATTAGCGTAAACGAGATAGTGAAAAACGTAGATTCGTTTTTAAACCCTTGATTAAAAACATCATCCATACGCTGAGCAGTAGATTCATGGTTTCTATCATGAATTTGGCGTTGCTTTTCATCACCACACGAATCATGGGTGCTGAAAACAAAGGTGAAATCAGTCTGCTTGTTCTTAACCTATCGCTTGCTGCTATTTTCAGTGGTTTATTTGGTGGACCTTCTCTAGTGTACCTCATTCCAAGGTTTAACCTCAAGAATATTCTTATTCTCAATTATGGGTGGAGTATTCTCACAGCAGGCTTAATTGCTGGATTGAGTGTGCTTGATATACTGCCTTCTGAAATAGGCTCATTGACTCTATTTGAGTTGGCACTTTTGGAGTGTTTGATTGCCACGCACATGATGATATTCTTGGGTCAAGAACGCGTAAAAGCGCACAACTGGCTTCAAATCATCAAAGCTGGCCTCACCGTAGGACTGCTCTTCCTCCTTTATTTTCAAAATGAATCTCTAGATGCAGACTCGTTTGTAACTGCTTATGGATTAACGCTTGGAGTTACGTTTGCAACATCTCTCCTCCTACTTAATAAAAACAGCACAACCACACTCCGAAAAGAAAGCGATTTCAAGTCAACCATTGCAGCCTGCTTAAAGTATGGTTCCTTAGTGCAAATAGGAAACATTTCACAACTGCTCAACTACAGATTAAGCTTTTACTTTTTGGAATTACTCATCACACCTATGCCTCTAGCTTTGGTCAGAATTGGAATTTATAGTGCTTCACTTCAAGTAGCAGAAGCATTATGGCAATTCGCAAAGGGCATCAGCACTGTCCAATACTCCAAAGTATCTAATACTAAAGATAGAAATGAGGCGATTGATATTTCATTAAAGCTGGGTAAGCTGAATTACTTCGTGACGGGAATAGGAATACTATTTCTTCTCGTCATTCCTGCCTCCATGTATAGTTCGCTTTTCGGAGCAGAATTCAGTGAAATAAAAGCGCATTTTATAATTCTCGCACCCGGCATTTTCGCATTGAGCTTATCCAATGCTTTGAGTCATTATTTCGCTGGAGTTGGACAGCACAAATTCAACACACAATCATCTGTATTTGGATTACTGATCACCATATTTATTGGCTACTTCTTGATCCTGAAAACGGGAACTTTAGGAGCGGCATTTACTGCATCCATAGTATATGTTAGTCAAACCATATACCAGCTGATCATGCTAATGAGAACAACTAATGTTCAACTGAAAGAATTGATTTTGGGCAAAGAAGATTTCAAGACGATCATATCAATCGTCAAAGTAAAACTGGGTAACGGTTAGAATAGATCGTTCAAATCTTTAACACCGACAGGACGCTCTGCTAAAAAACCTTCACCGATATCAACATTTACGTACCGTCCGAAATTCTGAGCTCTTCCTTTTAATATTTCTAAAAAAGACTTACTCGATATAGGTGATTCTGGATCTTTACTTTCAGGATTATAAAACTGAGAGCTGTAAGCCAAAATACTTTCCATTTTCTGCTCCCAAAGCCCAGAAATATCGACTACCACATTGGGTTCAGCAAAATAATCTTGAATGTAGTGAAGCACTTGCTTTGGACGCCATTCTTTCTGCGGAACACCCTCCCATGTGGTCTCGATTCTGCGAAGACCCGATAAAAAGCAAGCCACTTTTTCCAATTCAGCGCTTCTACCATGATCGGGATGACGATCGCGAAGCGCATTGCAAAGCACAATATCTGGTCGGCATGCTCTAATAACTTCTATAATCTTTAGTTGAGCCGCTTCATTGTTCTCAAAAAAACCATCCTTCAACCCAAGATTTACTCGAAATGAGGCTCCCATTACTTTTCTAGCATTCTCAGCTTCTACCAACCTCAACTCTCCGCTACCGCGTGTTCCTAACTCACCATGAGTCAGATCCAGCAGACCAACCTTCTTCCCTTCTTTTACACTTTTTATCAAAGTTCCACTGCAGCTTAGTTCTACATCGTCAGGATGTACTCCAATTGCAAGGATGTTTACTTTCTCTAATGCCATGAATTATTAATGATTAAGCTCTAAACTTGTGGCTGATTTGAAAAACTTAACAGCAATATTACTCAAAGAGTTTAAGTCGGATTTCAGAAATCCATATGTACTTGGCGGAGCTGGACTGTTTTTGCTTTCTACTCTATTCGTTTGCTACATCACTGTAAAGCGAATTAACACACCCGCTATTTGGGTTGCGCTGTATTGGATAATCATGCTTTTCACGAGCTTTAATGCTGTAGCAAAAAGCTTCATGAATGAGTCACGTTCTCGTATGCTTTATTTATACACATTGACTGGTCCTTCGCATTTCATTGCAGCCAAAATGATTTATCACGCCCTGATAATGCTCATACTATCTGGAATTGCGATTACGGTTTACACGACATTTTTTCAAATCGCCATTGGAGATCACTTTATGTTCTATACATCAGTATTCTTAGGGAGTACTGGTCTAGCCATCATTTTAAGCTTGCTTTCAACTATTGCATCAAAAGCAGGAAACAACCTTACACTTTTAGCCATCTTAGGCCTTCCTATTTTACTGCCTCTACTATTGGTTACTATTACTTTAATGAAGAACGCGATCGATGGAATTGATTTGTCAGTACAGTATAAATACTTGTTTGTATTATTTGGCTTGAATCTATCAAGTCTTGGACTTTCAGTTGTCTTGTTTCCGTACCTTTGGCGCGAATAAAAAGCTCTATGAAAAAGCTTCCCTTAAGCTTTAAAATCATTACCATCATTCTCGTGTTTTACACGCTAACAGCGGGCTTGTTGATTGACGTTCCGGCTTTGAACATTTTGAATGAAACTATTAGAAATTTGTTTTTCCACGTGACCTCATGGTTTTCAATGGTGTTTTTATTCTTGGCATCATTTGTTTACAGCATCAAACACCTAAGGTCCGGAAGTGAAAAAGATGATTTATTAGCTCGACTGTTCGTGCAAGTAGGCATGGTGTTTGGCACAGCAGGTATGGTGACTGGAATGCTTTGGGCAAATTTTACGTGGGGTTCTTATTGGGTTCCCGATCCTAAACTGAATGGAGCAGCGATTGCAATGCTTGCCTATTTAGCCTACGCAGTATTAAGAAACAGTTTTCAAGACAACATTCAACGTGGAAAAGTAAGTGCGGTGTACAACATTTTCGCGTTTGTGATGATGATCCTATTTGTATTTATCCTCCCAAGAATGACAGACTCATTGCACCCAGGAAATGGCGGCAATCCAGCTTTTAGTGGTTATGATTTAGATAACACTATGCGAATGGTGTTTTATCCAGCAACTATTGGATGGATATTTCTAGGACTTTGGATCACCGAATTACGATTCCGGATGGAAACCATCAAACAAAGAATGAAATGAAGAAAGGCGCCTCAACTTTAGCAATGCTTTTGACGTTTATATCAGCAATAGGACAAAATGCTGAAATGGCAGATCAATTTAGATCGAGCGGCAAGATTTACGTAGTTGTCGGAGTAGTCGTCTTAATTTTTGCAGTATTGTTCGCCTATCTGCTCTACATGGATTATCGCTTGAGAAAAATTGAAAAAGAAGTTGACGAAAAATGAAAAAGACGCACATAATAATAGTCGTGATGATTGCCGTTTTAATTGGAGCGATGATCGGAGCAATCAACGATTCTAGTTCTTATGCCAGTTTTGAAGAAGCATTTGAAAATCCGGATAGTGAATTTCACGTAGTCGGTCAACTCGTTAAGGAAAAAGAGATGATTTACGACCCAACAACCAACCCTGATTTATTCACATTCTGGTTGAAAGACGTAAACGGCATCGAGAAGAAAGTAATGCTTCACAAAAGCAAGCCGCAAGACTTTGAGCGCTCAGAGCAAATTGTATTGATCGGAAACGCCAATGCTGAAATTTTTGAAGCCAACGAAATCCTCATGAAATGTCCTTCAAAATATACTGATGGTGAGGTTCAGTCTAAAGAATCCGCGAGTATTTAAGAATGGAGTATATTGGTGAACACCTTCTCATTGGTGAAATAGGAAATCTATTTCTTCTAACAGGATTTGCATTTGGACTTCTTTCAACAGCGTCCTATTTTATTGCTGAATATAAAAGTCAAGATGATTGGAGAAAACTAGGCAGATATTCGTTTTGGATTCATAGCATAGGAGTTATAGGAATGGTGGCAACGCTGTTCACCATGATCTTCAATCAATACTTTGAATACCACTATATCTGGCAGCACAGCAGCACAGAGCTGCCTCTTCGGTTTATTTTTTCTTGTTTTTGGGAAGGTATAGAAGGAAGCTTTATGCTTTGGATGTTTTGGCATGTTGTAGTAGCCAACATCCTGTTGCTCATCATTCGAAATTGGGAAAGCCCTGTAATGGCCGTGATTGCATCTATTCAAGTTTTCCTAACATCGATGTTACTTGGTATTTACATTTTAGAGTACAAATTAGGCAGCAATCCATTTACCGTTCTTACCAGAGAACATCCTGACTTTGTAAATCTTCCGATTTTCAAAATGCCTGATTATACTTCAGTTTTGGATGGTCGTGGATTAAATCCGTTGCTTCAAAACTATTGGATGACGATTCATCCTCCTACCCTATTCCTGGGGTTTTCGCTTACGATGATCCCATTTGCGTATGCCATTGCAGGCCTTTGGAGAAAGGAATATACAGCATGGGTGAAGCCAGCTCTTTCATGGACCTTCATTGGAATCGGAATTCTAGGAATCGGAATACTGATGGGAGGCGCATGGGCTTATGAAGCACTCAGCTTTGGTGGTTTCTGGGCTTGGGACCCGGTCGAAAACGCCTCATTAGTTCCTTGGCTTATTCTAGTTGGCGCAGGCCATCTAATGCTAATTCAGCGAAAGAAAGGCACATCATTATTCAGCTTGTTTCTGCTCACTACTCTATCATTCATCCTAATTCAATATTCATCTTTTCTTACCAAAAGTGGCATCTTGGGAGACAGTAGCGTGCATTCATTCACCGACTTGGGAATGACAGGGCAATTGGCGATTTCTCTTCTCTTTTATGTAGTACTTTCTGCAGTTCTCATTTTTTGGCGTTGGAAGGATTTTCCCAAAAACGACAAAGAAGACGACCTTTGGTCCCGAGAGTTTTGGATGTTCATGGGGTCACTTATTTTGTTGATTTCAGCGTTTCAAATAGAGTTTAGCACTTCGTTTCCTGTTATCAATAAAATATTCGGCACCAACCTTGCGCAATCCGCAGACCGTGTAGAGTACTACAATAAGTGGCAATTGCCTTTGGCAATTATTCTTTCCGCAATCATCGGAATTGGCCAATTTCTTAAATACAAGAAAACAGAGCCAAAAGAACTGTTCAAAAAGCTTTTATTATCTATTGTTATGAGCCTTGCACTCACCGTTTTCACTGCTTGGTCGTTCTCTATTCCAAACCCACTGATCAGTTTATTCATTTTTACTTCACTTTTCGCGGTGCTCGCCAACCTTGATTACTTGGTCAGGATCGTTTCGGGTAAAATTGAACATGCAGGATCAAGCATAGCGCATATTGGTTTTGGGCTTATTATGCTGGGCGCACTCATATCTACCAGTCAAGGTGATGTGATTTCGGAGAATACGAGCTTATATGACGTGAGCGTTTTAGGAAAAGACTTTAACAACAATGAGAACATCTTATTGATGAAGGATGACACACTCCTGTTAGGAGAGTATTTTGTGTGTTATCGAGGTAAAGAAACGGACGGAATCTTTGTTCGATACGAAGTAGACTATATGCAGTCAAATGAAGAAGGAGAGCTGGAAAGTGTATTCACACTCTATCCATTCGTTCAGCTTAACCCAAGAATGGGAAATGTGGCAGAGCCTTACACCAAACATTATCTTGATCGAGACATTTACACCCATATTACCTACGCTGAATTAGAAGAACGTGAAAAATCTGAGGACATAAGCGAACACAACATCAATCTTGGTGATACAATTTTTGGGAAAAACACATTTTTAGTGCTTGATTCATTGAATCGCAACCCTAATAAAGAAAACCGTGGGCTCACCGAAAAAGATCTCGCTTTAGGCGCCAACTTTACTTTGTATGATGTGCAAACAAACGCTCATGCAATCCAACCTCTTTTCGTGATCAGAGACCGTCAATATTCATTCTCCATTCCAGATAGCGTGCCTAATGCAGGAATCTCAATTTCATTCGAAGGGATAGACCCTGAAACAGAATCATTTGCTTTTAAACTGAAAGAGAGTGACCCTAAATACAGGGAGTTTATCGTTATGAAAGCGATCATTTTCCCATGGATCAATGTACTTTGGGTAGGATGTATTATTATGGCACTGGGTACATTTTTAGCCGTCTATCATCGCTTTAAAAAACAATGAGCAAGTCACTCAAAATAGGAGTCGTTGGGTTAGGGAATGTTGGTTGGAATTTGGTTCAAAGACTAGACGCAAAAGGTTATGAGGTAAAACAAATCGTTGCTAAGAAGAATGAGCACCGCCAAAAACTAGCAAAGTCTTTGGAAGCAGATCTTATCAAATCAGTATCAGATTTAGACAAGAAGCTTGACCTTATATTCTTATGCATACCTGATGATCAGCTTTTAGAAACTGCCGCGTTAATTCACTCGAACGCTGCGTTAATTCACTGCTCCGGAAGCACACCCAGACTAAAAGCTAAACTTTCTGGGGTTTTATACCCTTTTCAAACATTCACTAAATTCTTCGCAGCCGAGTGGAAAGGGGTTCCAGTTTTTATTGAAAGTAATGACAAGGTTCTACGAAACAGGTTACTCAAAATCGCCAATGACTTAACTGGGAATGCTAAGGAAGTAAGCTTTGAACAGCGGCAAGCCATTCACATGTCAGGAGTATTTGGAGCAAACTTTGTAAATCACATCTTGTACATGGCTAAGTCAATACTTGACGAAAAAAATATTGACTTCTCGGTATTGGAACCATTGCTTGAAGAAACTACAAGAAAAGCTTTCGAACACAGTCCAGCTGGCAGTCAAACGGGCCCTGCGAGGCGCGGAGACATTATAATGATAAGCAAGCATCTAGAGCTGCTCAAAACCCACGGTAATTTAACAAAATACTACCGATTATTCAGTGATGATATTACAACCATTTACAAGAAATCATGAGTTATTTAGATTTATTCGGTTCAATTAAAGCATTCGTTTTTGATGTGGATGGTGTACTCACCAATGGTCAAGTAGTGCTGCTGCCAGACGGCCAACAAATGAGGCAAATGCATTCAAAAGATGGCTATGCTTTGCAGCTTGCTGTAAAAAAAGGATACCACGTTTGCATTATAACAGGGGGAAATAGCATTCAGGTAAAAGAACGCTTGACCGCACTTGGTATTACTGATATCTATTTGAAAAGTTCGCACAAAGACGATGCGATGTTAGACTTCATGCACAGCTATGACCTCAAGCCTGAGGAAATCATGTATATGGGAGATGATATTCCGGATATCGCGGCAATGCAGATGATCGGTCTTCCAGCATCTCCGGCCGATGCTAGCCCAGAAATAAAGATGATTTGTCAATTCGTCTCTAAAAAGAATGGCGGAGAAGGCTGCGTGAGAGATATTATTGAACAAATAATGCGTTCTCATGAAAAATGGTACAATCATGAGCAAAACCTTGATAACTTAGCAGAATTCACATGGTAAACATCCTGGCATATTTTCGACTAGTTCGATTTCCGATTTTAGCGCTGATAGCGCTGATACAGTATTGTGTTCGCTATTTCATTTTAGAGCCTATGCTTCAAATCAATAGTTACGAGCTGATAGTCAATGATAGGCAGTTTTTTTATTTGTTTTTAAGTACTGTTTTAATTGCTGCAGGAGGCTACGCCATCAACGACTATTTTGATGTGAAAACTGACCGTGTCAACAAATTAAAAAGGGTAATTGTAGACCGCTTTGTGAAGCGCAGAGTGGCCATGACCTTGCATATTGTTCTGACTTCATTAGGATTTATATTGGCAACTTATCTTTCTTGGAGATTAGGCATGTGGCGCATGTCATCATTGTTCATCTTCGTGATTTTCACATTGTGGTTTTACTCAACCAACCTGCAGCATCAAACCTTGACTGGTAATATTGCTATTTCGTTGATGGCTGCTTTCGTTCCGTTGATTGTTGGCCTATTTGAAATTCCTCTACAAAATGCTGCGCACCCAGAATTAATCAAAGAATACGGCTATTCAATATTCAATATTCCAGCCTATTGGGTCATTGGCTTTTCGGTAGTTATCTTTCTGCTAACGCTGATAAGAGAAGTAACCAAAGACGTGATTGATATTAGAGGTGATAAGTTATTTGGAGCACTAACCTTCCCGATACGGTTTGGAGTAAAAGCTTCAAAATCATTGATCATTGTATTGTATGCAATCTTCGGAGGCGCGCTGACTTGGGCATATAGCAGTTTTTTGAACGAGTATCCCGGAATGGGAACCATTTTTTCAATACTGGCTTTGCTTTTAATTCTTCAAATCATATTGATTTTTAGAGCCCGCACTAAAAAGCATTTCTCATACTCTTCAAGCCTGAACAATCTTATTACGGTTATAATGATTTTGAGTTTGTATCTAATCAAAGTGGGAATCGAAACGCATTTCTCCTAATGATTAGCTCTAACATTGATGCGCTGAATAATCGAACGATCATCTTAGCGTCTAAATCTCCTAGAAGAAAGATGCTTTTAGAAGCCTTAGGGTTTCCGTTTCAAGTTAGAATCCACGAAATAGATGAATCATTTTCGACTGAACTAAAAGGTGGTGAGATCCCTGAGTACTTAGCCAGAAAAAAGGCAGAAGCTTTTAATCAAGAACTAGAAGATAAAGAAATTGTAATAACTGCCGATACAGTTGTTTGGGTGAATAATCAAGCCCTGAACAAGCCCGAATCCAATGCAGTGGCTAAGAAGATGCTGGAAGAGCTAAGCTGCACAACGCATTCCGTTTTTACAGGAGTATGCCTAAAGACCAAAAATAAAACGCATAGCTTTTTCGAAGAAACTAAAGTTAGCTTCAATACGCTTACTTCAGAAGAGATAGACTTCTACCTGCGCAACTACAAACCTCTCGATAAGGCTGGAGCGTATGGAATACAAGAGTTTATAGGTCTTATCGGCATTCAAAAGGTTGAAGGCGATTTTTATAATGTAGTCGGCTTTCCCGTACAACGCTTTTGGAGAGAGCTACCTTCTGTCTTATAATAGATTGCTAATCGTTAAAAGCACGTTAACATTTAGAAGATTTGACTTCGTACTGAACTAGTTTTGATCAACTCATGAGCAGAAGCACCATTCGCATCATTATTCTTTTAGCCTCGGCTCTTTTCATTGGCTTGGTTACCACTCAAATTTTCTGGGTTAAGAAGGCCTATGAAATCACACAAAACCAAACTCAGCATGAGATTGAACTAGCATTGGTAAATGTTGTTCAAGACATTAAAAAGCATACAGAGGACTCAACATTTTTGGTAGATCCGGTGAACATGGTGTCACCGAATTTTTTTCGTGTTCAAATCAATGAGGAGCTCCAGCCTTTCTATTTGGAATCCTTGCTTCAAACAGAGTTTCTAAATCGAGAAATCAACTACAAGTTTCAATACAGCATTTACAATTGCTTCAATGATTCTATTGTTTATACTAAAGTAGTTGGCAGTTCAAAAAACAAATCCAACGAAGCTGAAATCAGCGTTCCTCCAGCAGTAAAATGGGATAATGACAATCATTATTTTTCAGTGTTCTTTCCCAGCCTCGACTTCGAGATCATATCACAAATGCGCTTTTGGGTTATATCATCGATTGTGCTTATTGCCGTCCTGATATTTTTCGCTTATGTCATTAACGTTATTCTTCGACAAAAGAAGTTATCAGAAATAAAGAATGACTTCATTAACAACATGACTCATGAGCTGAAAACTCCTATATCGACCATTGCGTTGGCCAGCGATGTATTAATGCAAAACGGAATTGAAACCAATCCAGAAAAACTAAAAAACTACGCTAGAATCATTAAGGATGAAAATCAGCGTCTTCAAAACCAAGTGGAACGTGTACTTCAGATTGCACGTCTTGAAAAAGACGAACTTGAAATGAACAAGCAACAATTTGATCTTCATGAACTAATTGAGTTAGCAGTGCCAACCATAGAAATGAATTTCGCAGAAAAAGAGCTCAAAATCTCTGTTAACTTAAAGGCAACAAATGCTATGCTGCGGGGCGATGAAATGCACATAACCAATGTGATATTTAACTTGTTAGATAATGCTGCCAAGTATGGGGGCGCTTCTCCAGAGATTGATATAGAAACACATCAAACAGAGAAAGGGATATTTCTATCCGTTAGTGACAAAGGTCCAGGTATTGCCAAAGAACAACAAAAAGACATCTTCGAAAAATTCTATCGAATATCTACTGGAAATGTGCATGATGTAAAAGGTTTTGGCCTTGGGCTGCATTATGTGAGAACAATCGTTGATGCCCATGAAGGAAAAATTAAGCTGAACAGTAAAGTAGGAGAAGGCAGTCAATTTGAGTTATTCTTCCCGTATGGAACAGAAATTGTAAAGTAATGGCCATGAGTAAAAAAGACAGAATAAAAGTTCTCTTAGTTGAGGACGATTTGAATCTAGGATTTGTAATTCAAGATCACTTAAGGAATGAAGGCTACCAAGCTGACCTAGAGAAAGACGGCTTCGCTGGATTTCAAAAATTCTATAATAGTGGTTACGACCTTTGTATTCTGGATGTAATGCTCCCGAAAAAAGATGGTTTCACCTTGGCTGAAGATATCCGAAAAATAGATCAGCACGTGCCCATTTTGTTTTTGACCGCAAAGAGCATGACCGAAGACAAGATCAAAGGATTCAAACTAGGTGGAGATGATTATTTGACAAAACCATTCAGTTTTGATGAGCTTGACTTGAGAATAAAAGCCATTTTGAAAAGAGCGAAACCGAGTGAAGAACAAGACGCGGGAACTCGAGGAGTTTTTCAATTGGGCAACTTCAAATTTGACTATGATAATCTTTCTCTGAAAATAGACGGTAATGAGAAAACCCTAACAAAAAAAGAAGCAGAGTTATTGCGTATGCTTTGCTTGCATAAAGACCAAGTACTGACGCGTGAAATGGCGCTTACGGTAGTTTGGGGAAGTGATGATTATTTTCTAGGCCGTTCGATGGATGTGTTTATCACTAAGCTGAGAAAATATTTAAAAGCAGATGAGCGCATCAAGATTATGAATGTGCACGGAGTTGGATTTAAACTAATTGTGGATGAGTAACGAAAATCCTTTTTCTGGGTTACTTGAAAAATTAAAGCAACAAAAGAATTGGCCAATGGTGTACTTATTTAAGTTCATCATCCCGAATGACAATCAAAAGCTTGCTCAAACCCAACAGCTTTTTGGTGCAGAAGCACAAGTAACCATAAATAAAAGCCGCACAGGGAAATACTTAAGTATTAGTGCCAAAGAGATGATGATTACCCCAGAAGAGGTAATTGATCGCTACATGAGAGCTACAAAAATCGAAGGTTTAATTTCACTCTAAATCAAGATACATCATTTTGCATGGCCAATTTGATATCAGCTCTTTCTTTTTCTAATCCCACAAACTCGATCTTGAAATAGCTACCAGGTTTATCCATACGTTCTATAGTGCCATCTAGCTGAGATGAGAGTGTTACAACTAACTCTATACCTAATGTTTGGGCGCTATTAAAGGTGAAGTCTTCCGGAAGTCCAATTCCGTTATCTCCTATTTCCATGACAAACTTGCCACTTACTGGGTCTCTATCTAGCTTTACCGAAATCACTCCTTCCTCTGCATCATCTTTAAATGCATGCTTCAATGAGTTAGATATCAACTCATTTAATAACAAGCCAAGCGGAATCAAAGTGTCAAGTGTCAATGTTTTAACAGACACATCTATGTACAGTTCAACCTGCTTGTTTAATCGGTAGCTCCTTAGAAGGTTTTGAGATAATTCAGCGATATACTCTTGAATATTGATATTAGAAAGGTCATGAGCTTCGTACATTTTCTCATGAATTAAGGCCATTGAAATAATTCGATTCTGGCACTCATCAAATAAATCCAATGCCTCTTGATCATCAGTATATGCGCACTGTAAGCGGATCAAACTATTAATAACTTGAAGGTTGTTTTTTACTCGGTGATGGATTTCCTTGAGTAAAACCTCTTTTTCCTCTTTTTGCTTCTTAATATTCTCGTTTTGCTTCTGAAGCAAATCAAACGCCTTCTTACGATCTCGATTTGTTCTTGCATACAGCACAACTGAAATCAAGGCTAATACTAGACCAACGGTAAAAGAGATAATCAAAATCCTATTTCGACCTAGCTGCAATTCCTGAATTTCATTCTCCCTTTTTAAAATCTCAATCTCTTTCGATTTATTCTCACTTTCAAACTTGGCTTCTAGATTGGTAGCTATCTCTTTCGTTTGCTCGCTGAAGAGCGTATCCTTCATTTCTGCATAGCGTGTTTTGTAGTTCAGCGCCTTAGCAAAATCACCTTGTCTTATATAGATTTCACTGATTTCATTGTAAGCGTCTCTCAGTTCTTTTTTGGCTCCAATCTCTGAAGAAATTGTAATTACGTCCTTCATATAATCAAGGGCCTGATCAGAGTTACCAGAAAGGGACTGCACCCTTGCTAAACCCTGGATTGAGCTTATCATTCCTTTTCGATCTCCTAGTTCCTCTTGAATTTCTAGTGCCTTTTTTTGGTATTCCATGGCTTTCTCAATCACCTCTTTGGCTGCATATACATCGCCAATGTTGGTATAAGACGTTGCCATTCCTCTTTGATTACCCGTTCCTTCTCTACCATCCAACGACTTAAAATGGTACTCTAACGACTCCTCATACTGACCTTTCTCAAACGAGATAATTCCGAGGTTATTCATGATGTCAGAAATGACGCCTTGTTTATTGAAGGGTTTTAAAATTTCTAAGGCCTTAGAATAATAATCTTCTGCTTGGTCATAGTTTCCTTGCAAGTAATACACCAATCCTATGTTATTATAAGATTTACCAACGCCCTCATTATCATCTACTTCTTCTAAGAGTCTAATCGAATTCAAGTATTGCTCTATGGCCAAAGCATATTCACCTTGTTGGGTGTAAACGGCACCTTTATTATTAAACGACCCAGCCATACCTTTTCGATTTCCGATCTCAGACATGATTTCAAGAGACCTATCGTGATAGGTAAGTGCGACATTGTATACTGCATTGTAGTAATTGATAATGCCGAGGTTATTGTAAGACATTGCAATGCCTTTTTTGTAACCCAAACGCTCTGATAAAAACAATGCTCGATTTGAATACTTTTCGGCTCTATCAATATCACTGTTAAAGAACTCTCTTGAAAGATTATAAAGCAACAGAACCTTATTGGTGTCTTGCTTTGATGTCCTTAGCACTTGAAATAAGCTGTCAATTTTTGGTTGATCTTGCCCAAAACCAATTTGAGCAATAATCAAAGCACTTACCAGAAATAAAACCTTAATTGAGTTGAGCACGGTGTTCACATTTAATCTTCTAAGGTAACTATTACTGAATTCTTATCGTCTTCTATGAAGTAAAGAAAATCGTTAGTGATCAAACCTCATTATCTTCACGCCTTTCAAACCTATTCATGAAGCATCTTCTCACATTCCTTGCTTTCTTAGCAATATCATTAAGTGTAAATGCCCAAAACGCATCGGTTCAACTAATTCATGGCATTGCTGACACCAACTTCCAGACGGTAGACATATGGTTATTCAACACCAAAATAGCAGATAACATTTCTTTCAGAGAGGCTACAGAGTACATCTCTTTTCCTGCAGTTATTGAGACCCAGTTGAGAATTTGCGATTCAGCTAGCACAGATACGCTCAGTCCATTGCTATTGTTCAAAGAGCAACTGTCTGTTGGTGAGAAGTACATAATGATAGCTGCAGGCATCTCAGACTCTACGGCTTCTTATTCTCATTTTGAGCCTCTTACTTTCCACTTCGCTTCTGGCACAAGAGAACTTTCAGATTTTCCTGGATATTCTGATGCTATCTTTTTTAATGCTGTGACTGATTTAGAAGCTGTATCCATTTCTGAAACCAGAGAGCTATTCGAGGAACTTGAATTAAGCCTAGATTATGGTTCTTTTAGTGATTATAATGAACTTGAAACTTCGAATTATCGTTTACGACTTCAGGAATTGGGAGAACTCTTTCCCAGAGGAGAGTTTGATGCTTTTCTATCTACCCTGAACCTTGATGACAGCTCTATTGTGGTTTTAATTAGCGGTTTTGAAAATCCAGAATTAAACAGCGATGGACCTTCTTTAGGAATTGATCTAGTGACTTCTAGTGGGAATGTATATAGTCTAAATGCGAGTTCGGGTAAGGTGCAGTTTCTTCACAATAGTGCCAACCCAGAGCTAAATGAAATTGACATTTACGTCAACGAGAAGTTAGAGTTAAACAGCCTAAATTTTATTTCAGCTTCTGGCTATTTAAACTTTCCTTCGGGAATAGAACTTGAAATAGCTATTACACTCGACAGCGCTGTCAGTCCTCAAGAAGCCATCTATACAAAATCGATTGTGATCGATGCAAACACAGATAATATTGCTGTATTATCAGGGTTAAATGGATCTGGTTTTTTCCCTTTTCAACCATTAAATATTTCCATAAAGGAATCACGAACAATGGCCCTCAATGCCAATAATTGTGACATCCTCTTTTTTAACGGATCAACAGATTTTGGAATAAGCTCGCTTAAAGAAGAGTCAATTATAAATTCAGACCTCTTTATCAATATTGCATACGGTGATTTTTCAGAGTATTTTTCGCTACCAGCGACCAACTATAATGTTGAATTGTATCGCGATACTGAGTTATTTGCGACCAATGGACTGAATCTAGAAAGTTACAGCTTATCTGGAGAATCCATCACCCTGCTGTCTTTAGGATTTGTAGATACCCTTGCCAATTCCAATGGGCAAGAATTTGGGTTATGGTTTGCTCGTTCAACTTCAGGAAAGTTCACCAAGCTTTCAAACCCGATTGGCATACTTGAACAGAGCAATCTAGCTCCAAAGCTTTTTCCTAACCCAAGCTCCTCCATGGTAGAAGTTTCTTCATCTTATATGATTGATGAAGTACGAGTTTACAACACCCATGGGCAACTAGTATTGAATCAAATAATGAACTCAAAAAGCGGAAGAATAGATGTGAGCTCTTTGCCTTCAGGACTATACAATATTCAATTTTCAGCAGCAGACTGGAAGCAGTTCAACAAACTCATTATTGAATAAACGCAATTTGACATCTAGCTTTTCAAACAGATAGACTTAATAACATTCAAGATCATAGCTCAACCGCTATTTGAATATCGGTTAGTCTTGGCATATGAAATTGATGTGGGCAATTCGAGTCTTATTGTTGATCCTACTTATATCACAAGCATCATGTTCACGCAATAAAAAAGCGACCAGAAAAAAGTCCTCATATAAAACCGAGAGAACTTCGAGTCGAAGCGAAGCATTAAAGCTAAAATATGCTCGATCTCTTGGCGTCAATGCAAAAGATATTACTAATATTTCACTTTATCAATTCATTGATGATTGGTATGGCGTACCTTACAAATATGGCGGAACGTCAAAGTCAGGAGCCGATTGTTCTGGGTTTATAGGACAGCTTTATTCGAATGTCTATCATAAATCCTTACCGCGAACTACAAGCGAAATTGATAAAGCCAGCTCAAGAGTCTCAAAGTCATCGCTTCGCGAAGGAGACCTAGTTTTCTTTGACATTAACAAGAAGAAAAGCTCACACATCGGAGTCTACCTACAAAATGACAAGTTTGTGCATGCATCATCCAGTAAAGGTGTGATCATATCAGACTTATCTAACCCCTATTACCAAAAAACTTTTTCGAAAGGGGGTAGAAAATAACCCCGTTTATCTATTAAATCAACCATTTAAGAGATTAAATCGACACCTCAGTGATTCAAACTACAGAGCAACAGATCTAATGCTATTTTTGGACATCCTAATTTCATTAGTCTATGGTGCGTTGGTTACTTTCAATTGCTTTTGCTCTTACGTCTTTATTTTCTCTTGCTCAAACAGGAACCATAAGGGGTTTTGTTTATGATAAGGCTTCGGGCGAACCAATCATATTCATTAATGTCTATTTAGAAGGAACCCAAATGGGCACCTCAACTGATGTGAATGGTTACTATTCAGTAACCCAAGTCCCACCGGGAAATTACAACTTGATAGTTGAGGCGTTAGGCTATGAGAAAATCACTGAAAACATTGATGTAAAATCTGGGCAGATATTGAATAAAAAGCTCTTTGCAGCTCAAGAAGCTCAATTACTCAGCACCTTCGATGTTTCTGCTGATAAAGCCGAGGCTCGAAATGATGTTAAAATGTCTGTCCAAAAAATTACTCCCAAAGAAATTGACAAATTACCGAGCATCGGTGGCGAGCCTGACATTGCTCAATATATGCAAGTTTTACCAGGAGTCGTTTTCACTGGTGACCAAGGAGGTCAGCTATACATTCGCGGAGGCTCACCTGTACAAAATAAAGTGATGATGGATGGTATGATCGTATACAACCCATTTCACTCAATCGGTCTATTTTCTGTGTTCGACACGGATATTATTAGAAATGCTGATATATACACTGGTGGTTTTGGAGCGGAATACGGTGGGCGAATTTCATCTATCATGGATGTAACGACCATCGATGGAAACCAGAACCAGTTTGAAGGAAATGCCTCTGTCAGCACTTTCGGGGCTAAAGTGAATGCAGAAATCCCAATAGTAAAGCCAAAGAAAATTGGTGGTTCTGGGGTTTCCTCAATTATTAGTGCTAAACATAGTTACCTCGATCAAAGCTCTCAAGTCATTTACAATTATATCGACCCAGACGGCTTACCTTTCAGCTTTACTGACCTTTATGGTAAAGTAACTTTTAACGGGGAGAATGGCAGCAAAGCAAATATTTTCGGGTTGTATTATGACGATCAAGTTCGTTATCAAGCCGTTTCAGATTTAAATTGGAACAATCAGGGCATTGGAGGAAATTTTATTCTTATACCATCTGGCAGTCCAGTACTCGTTGAAGGAAACTTCGCTTATTCTCAATACAAGATTAGATTACAAGAAGAGAACTTAAGAGATAGAACAAGCGCTATCAATGGGTTTAATGGCGGCCTTGGCTTCACTTATTTTAAAGGAGACGATGAAATAAAGTACGGAATTGAAATTGTTGGTTTCTCTACCGACTTTTTCTACTTTAACGCAGCGAACAGAGAAGTTAGTCAGCAAGAGAATACTACGGAGTTAGCTGGGTATGTACGCTACAAAAAGAAACTGGGGAAACTTGTTCTCGACCCAAGTTTCAGGGTGCATTACTATGCTTCTTTAAGCACACCTTCTTTCGAGCCAAGGATTGGAGCAAAGTATAATGTGAACGATAATTTCAGACTAAAATTTGCTGCTGGAGTGTATAGCCAAAACTTAATTGCCGCAAACTCTGATCGTGACGTGGTCAACCTTTTCAACGGATTCATTTCTGGCCCTAGCACATTGCAGGATGAGGTTATGGATGAAAATGGAGACACAAGAGAAGTCAAACACTCTCTTCAGAAAGCCAACCACTTTATTTTAGGAGCTGAAATAGACTTCACAAAACGGTTTAGCCTGAATGTTGAAGGTTACCTTAAGCGATTCACTCAGCTAACAAACATCAATCGCAACAAGGTCTTCGACAACCCTGAACCAGGACTAGAAGAATACCTCTATTTAGACTATATCATTGAAACTGGCGATGCTTATGGTATTGACTTCGTTTTCAATTATGACCTACCGAGTATTAACCTTTATGCAGTCTATTCTCTTGGAAAAACAACGAGATGGGATGGAGTTCAAACATATTCCCCTGTTTTTGACAGAAGGCATAATGTAAACTTAGTTGGATCGTACAAATTTGGAAAAACAAGACTGTGGGAGTTTGATGTTCGCTGGAATATGGGGTCAGGATTTCCGTTTACGCAAACTCAAGGGTTTTATGAGCAGTATACATTCCAAAATGGAACGGCTTCAGATGTTGTGAATTCAAACGGAGAGCTGGGTATTGTTTATGGTGATCTAAACGGTGGTCGACTACCTTATTATCACAGACTTGACTTGACCTTAAAGCGCGAAATAATTCTTTCAACTAACTCAACATTGGAAGCAAACATTGGGGTTACAAATGCTTATAATAGAGAGAATATTTTCTATTTCGACAGAGTGAACTTTGAACGAGTGAACCAATTACCTTTTATGCCATCTGCAGGTCTAAAGGTGAATTTCTAGACCAAAAAGCCTGTTCAATAATTTTTCACTTTTTCATAGTCTAGCCGATCATCTATCTTACCTTTGGTTCCCGTATTAATTAAACCAAAATACGGGTGTCAACAAAGTATATTTTCGTTACTGGAGGAGTTACCTCCTCTCTTGGAAAAGGGATCATTTCAGCTTCGCTTGCTAAGTTATTGCAGGAAAGAGGCTATTCCGTAACTATTCAAAAACTTGATCCTTACATCAATGTTGACCCTGGCACATTGAATCCTTATGAACATGGTGAGTGTTTTGTAACGGATGACGGTGCAGAAACAGACCTTGACTTAGGTCACTATGAGCGCTTTTTAAACGTTCCTACCTCGCAGGCTAATAACGTTACTACTGGAAGAATTTACCAAACCGTAATCGATAAAGAGCGAAAAGGTGATTATTTAGGTAAAACGGTTCAAATTATACCACATATAACGGATGAGATTAAAAACTGCGTTACAAAGCTTGGCAACAAAGGAATCTTTGAAATAGTAATTACTGAAATTGGCGGCACAGTAGGTGACATCGAATCATTGCCCTATATAGAAGCTGTTCGCCAATTCAGATATGAGCATGGCTATGACAATGTGATGGTCATTCACCTAACACTTATTCCCTACTTGGCTGCTGCTGGAGAGCTTAAAACAAAACCTACTCAGCACTCGGTAAAAACACTTCAATCCCAAGGAATTCAGCCTGATGTATTAGTCTGTAGAACTGAATACCCTTTATCTGTGGATCAAAAGAAAAAGATTGCATTGTTCTGTAACTTGCATGACGATGCAGTAATTGAGTCTATGGATGCAGACACAATTTACGATGTGCCTTTACTTATGAAGAAAGAGCGACTAGACAAAGTAGTGCTTGAAAGATTAAAACTTCCTTTGCGAGACGAACCTAGTCTTGATCGGTGGAAAAACTTCTTGACAAATTTCAAGAATCCAAAGAGAACAGTGAAAATTGCTTTAGTCGGCAAATATGTTGAGCTTCAAGATGCGTACAAGTCTATTCAAGAGGCACTGGTGCATGCAGGTGTTCCCAATGAGTGTTCAGTAAATGTGGTTTCTGTTCATTCTGAAGAACTAAACAATGAAAACGTAGCAGGTGAGCTAAGAGAAATGCAAGGGATTATTGTTGCCCCTGGTTTTGGACAACGAGGGCTTGACGGAAAAATAATCGCAATAAAGCATGCCCGTGAAAACGGAATACCATTCTTTGGAATATGCTTGGGAATGCAATGCTGTGTTATCGAATTTGCAAGAAACGTTCTTCATTTAGAAGGCGCAAATAGTGCAGAAATGAATGCGAATACTCCATTTCCAGTAATAGACATAATGGAAGAGCAAAAAACCATTTCAAATATGGGTGGAACGATGCGTTTAGGAGCTTACAAATGCGAATTAAAGGAAGGATCATTGGCAAAACTCATCTACGGAAGACCTGAAATTTCAGAACGTCACCGTCATAGATATGAATACAACAATAAGTATTTAGAGCAATTTGAAGCTTCTGGTATGATCGCTACAGGAAAAAACCCTGAAACAGGATTGGTGGAAATAATGGAAATCCCTTCTCACCCTTATTTTATTGGCGTACAATTTCATCCTGAATACAAAAGCACTGTGCTAAATCCGCATCCTCTTTTTGTATCATTTGTAAATGCTGCTATCAACGAGAAACAACCTGTTGCTGCTGAATAAACCACATTATGCTTGAAACAATAGGACAGATAGATCAAGCAATTACTCTTCTTGTTAATCATTTCAGTAATGCTTCAGCAGATACTTTAATGATTGTTATTAGTGATAAGAAGACGTGGATACCTCTTTACTTGGGTCTACTGTTTTTGTTCAACAAAATTTTTGGATGGAAGCATAGCCTCGTCATTGTGGTTGCTATTATTCTAAATCTTGTGTTGACCGACCAAATATCAGTCATATTCAAAGAATACTTCATGAGGTTACGACCGTGCCATGAAGCTTCGTTAACTGAGATTTTAAAGCTTCCGCATGGTTGTGGCGGGAAATTTGGTTTTGTTTCTTCACACGCTGCAAATACTATGGGACTGGCTGTTCTAGTGTCAATGATTCTTAAGAATAAATGGATGACCATGGCCATGCTTTCGTTCGCACTTGCCAACGGCTATTCACGCGTGTATCTAGGAAAGCACTACTTTTTTGACGTTATCGGTGGATTTATACTGGGTGCTATTTTAGCGTGGACAGTTTATCAAATCATGCTTTATTCAATCAAACGATTTAAGCTGCAATGAATTTAATAGGAGCTCTAGCTGTTTTTTTTGGAGGCGGAGTGGGTAGTCTCCTTCGATATGGGGTAAGTCATTTGCTGAAAGGCTTTTCCGCCCAAGCTCTTCCTTATGCAACGCTTACTTCTAATATTATAAGCACTGCTTTATTAGGCTGGATTATTTACAAAGTATCTCCAGCTACCAACCAAACGCTATATCTTTTTCTGGCCATTGGTCTATGTGGAGGGTTCAGCACGTTTTCCACATTCAGTCTAGAAACGTTCCAGCTATTAAAAAATGGGCAAATTGTTTGGGCAATTGCTAATGTGGCGGTGAGCATTGTAGCTTGTATTACTATTCTATTTCTGATTTCAAAATCACTCAAATGAGAATTCTTGTTTTTGCTCTATTTTTAAGTGCAACGAGCTTGCACACTTTCGCTCAAACTCAACCAAAGCTTGTCGTTGGAATTGTGGTTGACCAAATGCGAATGGATTACATCTATCGTTATTGGGACAAATATTCTGAAAACGGGTTTAAAAAATTGATGAATGAAGGGTTCACCTGTAAGAATGCGCATTACAATTATATCCCAACATACACAGGACCTGGACACGCATCAATATTTACAGGAGCCACACCAATGAATCATGGAATTATCGCGAATGATTGGTTTGACAAAGCGTCTGACAAATCGCTTTATTGTGTTTCTGATTCGTTAGCGAAAAGTGTTGGAACTAATAATGAGCAAGGCAAAATGAGCCCTTCTCATTTACTTGCCCCTACCCTTGGAGATGCATTTAAGATCTCTACACAATTTCGAGGCAAAAGCATCGGTGTATCTATTAAAGATCGAGCAGCTATTTTGCCCGCTGGCCATAGTGCTGATGCGGCATATTGGATGGATTTTGAAACAGGGAATTTCATCACAAGCAATCATTATATGAATTCTCTCCCTAAATGGGCAAGCAGATTTAACTCTGAAAAGCATGCTGATGAGCTGGCAAAAGAAGGTTGGCAGACACTTTTGGCCATCGAAAAATATACAGAAAGTACTGAGGATAATACACCATACGAAAAGGTATACAACAAAAATGGCTACCCTGTTTTTCCGTATGACTTGCCACAGTTGATCAAAGACAAAAGCTACTATGCTTTTGCCAACTCGCCTTACGGAAATACAATTGTGAGGCAATTTGCGGAGCAAGCGATAATTAATGAAGATTTGGGAGATGATGAGTTTATAGACCTATTGACAATATCTTTCTCATCACCTGATATAATTGGACACGCCTTTGGCCCACAATCGATTGAAATTGAAGACACCTATATTCGTTTAGACTTGGAAGTGGCACAATTAATCGCTTCCCTAAATGAACGTATCGGCAAGGAGAATTATACTCTTTTTCTAACTGCAGATCATGCCGCTGCGCAAGTACCATCCTATTTAAAAGATCATAAAATACCTACTAATTATTTTGAAACAGATCGATTCCTGGAAGAACTAAAAGCACACTTAAATTCTTCTTTGGGTCAAGGCCGATGGCTACTTAACTATAGTAACCAACAAATTTTCTTGAATCATGCATTGATTGCTTCAAAAAACCTAGAAACTGACCTAGTGCTTGACGAAATAAAAACGTTTGCTCTAAGTTTTAAGGGTGTTGCGAACGCACTAAGTTCATCTCAGCTTCAACATCCACTTCCAAGCGATCAATTCGCTTTCATGGCGCAACGCGGATGGAATCCTTTGCGGTCTGGAGATATGGTGATACAGTTTTTAGCCGGATGGATGGAGTATGGACACCAAGGCACAACGCACGGTTCTTCATACAACTACGATTCTCATGTGCCAATCATTTTTTATGGTTTTGGTATAAACCAAGGCGTTGAACTAGAACCAGTAGAAATCACACAAATTGCACCTACTATTAGTATAGTAACCTCAACAGCATTTCCAATGCTCTCAGATCACAGACCTATTTCAAAAGCTATAATTCAACCTTAATTTTCAGAGTCAAATACTTCTTCTAGAATATCTGTAACTCTATGAGCGGGATCTTCACGAATTAGTTTTTCCTCATCACCCACCTTCTTAAAAATTCCCTTTAAAGCTCGATTCGTGGTATGTTCGCTTAGAGAGTTCGATTGAATCTCATCGTATAAAAAACCATTCAGTGAAGCTGAGTTATACGTATTAATTAGATTAGCATAAGAGCTTTCAGCAGATATACCGAAAACTATTTCTTTACTCAACGATGTTTCAATTTTCGGTCTAAACGCGTCAAATAATCTAGAATATGTTTTACCCTTTAAATATGATGTTGCAGCTGTATCTGCGCCATTTAAAATAGTTAATCCGTCTTCAATAGTTATATCTCTTATCGCATCAACAAAAATTGGTTTTGCCTCGGTCGCAGCATCTTCTGCAGATCTATTAATAGCTAAAATCGTCTCATCGAGAAGGTTACTGATAAGAGGTATGCTATTAAGCTTAGCATAAATGGGCTGAGCTTCATCCGGAAGTAGAATTTTCACGGCTTGATCTTGAAAAAAGCCATCAGGAGCGGAGAGGTTTGCCACAGCTGTATCCGTTCCATGCACCAATGCATCTTTCAATCCCAAGATTATTTTCTCACTGTTAAGTTCATCTAAATTGATTAATTCGTCACAAGAGGTAGTGGCAATGCAGCCCAAAACAGCAATCCCTAAAAGTATCTTTTTCATCATGTTATAAAAGTATAGCTAATCTGCCTTAAAGTAAAGTTTGAATTATTTGTTTGGTTTTTTGAATCATTTCATCATTAATATCAAGATGAGTAACAAATCGGATTCTACCCGGACCAAACCCCATAGCATGCACATCCTTTTCTTTCAATTTATCGAGCACAACATTCTGCGAGACATTATCATTAAGTTCTGCAACAATAATATTTGTTTGTGAGGGCATAACCGAACGCACCCAAGAGCCTTCTTCTAAGGATTCGGCTATCTCCCTTCCCCTTTCATGATCCTCTTTTAGCCTTTCCACATTATGATCTAAAGCATAAATACCAGCAGCAGCTAGCATGCCTGCCTGTCTCATTCCACCACCAAAAACCTTCCTTACTCTGCGCGAATGCTTTATAAACTGTCTATCGCCAATCAATAACGACCCAACAGGACAACCTAACCCTTTACTTAAGCAAATGGAAATTGTGTCAAATGTGTTACCCACAGACTCTGTAGACTCGCCTGTTTCTATTAATGCGTTAAATAACCGTGCGCCATCAAGGTGAAAGCTCAAGCCATTTCTTTTACAGACTAGGGCGATTTTTTCCAGCTCTTCTGAATCCCATATTACTCCACCACCTTTATTGCATGTGTTCTCTGCTGAAACTAATCTAGAAATAGGACGGTGAATATCATCAGGGTTGATCGCATTCTTAACCATCTCCGCTGTGAATCTACCATGATCACCATCCAATAGCATAACCGAAGCCCCAGAGTTTCTTGCAATTCCGCCACCTTCGTAATAATAAATATGTGATAGTTTATCGCAGATCACTTCATCACCAGGATTCGTATGAACGTTGATTGCAATTTGATTTGTCATCGTGCCCGATGCACAAAATAAAGCAGCTTCTTTACCAAACATTTCAGCGGCTTTCGCCTCAAGACGATTTATGGTCGGGTCATCTTCAAAAACATCATCTCCTAATGGAGCATTCATCATAGCCTCCTTCATCGCTTTTGTAGGCCGAGTCACTGTATCACTTCTATAATCTAACATATCAAGCTATTTTTCTAGCAATTAATAATCCATCTCTAATTGGCAGCAAAACATTCTCCAATTTTGGATCATTATGAACCTTTTGTGAAAAATCGAACAAGGCCTTAGTATCTGCATCCATCGTTTCTGCTGGCTCGGTAACTTTACCACTCCACAAAACATTATCAGCCACAACATAACCACCAACTTTGACCTTATCAAAAACAAGGTCTAAATAGTTTGAATAATTGGACTTATCTGCATCTAAAAACACAATATCAAAAGGACCATTCAATTCTTTCAACTTATGAATCGCATCAGCTATATGCAGTTGAATTCGATCTGCATATTCAGATTGATTGATAAACTTTCGAATTTTCGGTTCAAGTTCATCATCAACTTCTATGGTATGCACTACACCACCCTCGGCTAGGCCTTCTGCCCAGCACAAGGCAGAATAACCCGTATAGGTCCCAACTTCAACAACCACATTGGGACGTATCATGTTACTCAACATAGAAATCACGCGACCTTGAAGGTGACCAGAGAGCATCCTCGGCTGCAGCACATTTCCATGAGTATAACGATTTAGTTCAGCTAATAGATCTGGCTCAACCGTTGTAAATTGTTCTGCGTATTGCTCTATTTCTTCGGGTAAAAAATTCATTCTTCAGTCAAATTCAATTCGGCTTTTCCGCCTGGTAAGTATTGCTCTATTATTTCATCGACAAGATCGCAATCTTCATATTCTTCGCAATGTTTTAGCATAAAAAAACAAGCATCTAGGTAGGCTTGGCGATCAAACGGAACATCATTTGACGCACATTTTTGAATGACAGAAAAAGCCCACTCAGGAGTGTTCCTCAGCGCTTCTAAAGTCTTCATCATTTTATGATCAGGTATCATTGGAAGCATCCTAGAAAGACTATCAATAGACAGCAATGTGCCCAGTTGCTCATAATTTTCTGTGCTTTGAGCTGAGTCTGCCTTTAAAAAAGAGCGAAAAGAAGTTCGCCATTGCCCTTGATTGTATTGAATAATGGCAATATTCAACCAAGCATCTTGGTAGGATGATGTATAACGAACAGCATTATTAAAGCATATCAATCCACTGTCAAGATCATTTTTAGCTACTGCACAAATACCTAAGCTATTCCATGTTTCAGGATGATACGGGTTAATTTGTAGAGCATCTTGAAATCCAGTTGATGCAGCGTCTATTTGTCCAAGTTGAAATTGAGCCAATGCCTCATGATGAGCCAATGGAATCGATAACGCATCAACTTGAAACAACGAGCTCTTTGCAGTCGACATTAATTCTTGACTTTCGTGCCAAGACTGATTGGTCTGAGCAGTTTTCGCTTTTAAGTAATCGCTTTCTCCGGCAATTCTAATAACCAGAACCAAAAGGACAACCGCATTGAACACAAATAATACTGAACGCCAAACACGTGTGTCTAAAACAGAATAATTCTTAAATGTCAATACAAGAAGCATAGCGAAAAACAGAATGTACTCCGGACGCTCTATAGGAAAGCTTGTGAGTGAAGCAATAATGAAACCCACCCAGCTCAAAACTATGGCAAGACTCATCAACGTTTTATCGAGAAACCAAGACCTAACTGCATTAAAAAAGCCAATGACATGTAAAGCAATGAAGGCAATTCCAGCAACCAAACCTGATTCTGAAAGGATCCATAAATAATCGTTGTGAGGCCTTTGATAAAAGATATTAGCTGAATTGGTGAGCATACCTTCTTGCGTGAAACCCATTATATCAATTTTCCACATACCTGCACCTATCCCAAAAAAAGGATGCTCTTTGAATAATTCAAAACTGCGCTGAGCTAAAAGTATTCTGTCTCTAGAGGTTCCTTTCGAAAAATCAAAAACCGTTTCAAAATGATGAACAAATGTGTAGATCTCATCCACTAAAAATAACGCAGCAACAATGCTAATTATAGCAAAAACAGAAATTGTCCCTAGTAGATTTCTCCGCTTATAAAACACCTTTCTTTTCATCGTAAAAAAAGAAGCAAATACAATAATCACATAAGCTCCGAAGGTGAACCAAGCGGTTCTATTTAGCAATAAGACTACTACGAGAATAGAGGTTAACAAGGCCGTTAAGGAAAGTAATCGCGAATGACCTTTATCCCTTAATCCAACAGAACTAATTGGAGCTAATAGAACTAAATATTGCACATATAAATTGCGGTGCCCAAGGGTTGCGGAAACACTGTAAGTAGCCTTATGAGTGAGCACAAAGCCATTCAAAGACATAACTAATTCTCCGAGGCCCCATATCGAAAGCACCAGCAACGATAATGTATAAATCTTAACCGCAAATCGCTTTAGTTGATCAGGTTGTTGATTTAGAGAAAAGACCGCGACTAACAGGAAAGCTAGCGCACAACGCACCAAAAGCAAAATTCCATCACCTGGGTTATCAGAAATAATCAGAGAAGGAATAACACTAAGAAAAATTAGGGCTAGCAGCAGCAATGCGCTATTTATCGAGAAAGAAAAGCTCGACCAATTCATCAACAAACCAAAGAATATCAAGACTGAAAAGCCTGCCAATTTTGGCAAATAGCCTGCATCAGAAACCAGCGGTAAATAAAGAAAAAGACAAACTAACCACAAGCAAGTCCATAGCAGACTCACGCTGTTTTCTTTAAGCCATTCCATTATTCTGGAATATAGCTTAACGTAGCTAAATACTGTTGATCAAAAGTTTCAGCAGCCAACTCTTGAATTTCTGCGGAAGTAATATCATGCACTTGAGCTTGAATCTCTTCAAAGCGATCAACACGATCAAACTGCAATAAAGCCTTACCTAAAGACAACATCAAGCTGGCACGATTCTCTTGAGAAAGTGCTATCTGGCCCAATAACTGCTTTTTAGCAACTGACAACAACCTTTCACTTAAGGTTACATCAGTAAGCGATTTAAGCTCTTTAACAATGAGTTTAGCCACCTTTTTTTCATGCCTTTTATCTGTTCCAAAATAGATTTGAAACACTCCTGTATCGGCATAGGGCGCATAACTGGATTCGATATAATAGCAATAACCGAATCGTTCTCTGATATTTAGATTCAAACGGCTATTCAAGGCAGGACCACCTAACACATTATTCATCAAAACCATTGCCCTTCTTCGTTCATCATCAAAACCAATTGTCTTGCAGCCTAATAGCGAGTGAACCTGATGTACACTAGTTTTCTTTGACTCGCTAAACATTTTCGACTTTGGAATGGTCCTATGGGCACGATTACTCGTTGATGCAGGGAGTTTCTCAAGAACATTCTTGCTGAATGTTTCAATCTTCTTCAAACTAACATTTCCTACGCAAGTGAACACGATCTGGTCTGTAGAATAATTCCTTTCCACAAAGCGCATAATATCATCTCGTGTAAACCCATTCACGAGTTCTGCAGTTCCCAATATAGACCTACCTAATGGATGATCAGGAAACAACTTTTCCTCAAATTCATCCATAAGCATCTCATCAGGATTATCTTTATAGGAGTTGATTTCATCCACAATCACACTCTTTTCCTTTTCTATTTCCTTTTCAGGAAAGATGGAAGAGAACGTAATATCAACTAGCAACTCCGCTGCTCTATTAAAATGCTCTTTTAGTGCACTTGCATATACACTAGTTTCCTCCTTTGTTGTATAGGCGTTTATTTCACCTCCTACTGAGTCTAATCTTGTTAATATATGAAAGGCCTTTCTGCGCTTTGTTCCTTTAAACATGCAGTGTTCGATGAGATGAGCTATTCCATTTTCTGTGGATAACTCATCGCGTGACCCCGCATTAATAATGAAGCCACAATGAACGGTCATTATATTTTTGTCCTCGAAGTGCAGCACTCGCAGACCGTTAGTCAATCTAAGTATGTCGAATTCCATTAAGAATTCAAAGTTAGTAAACCGACTTACGGCTCATTCACTCGCTTGCATATATTGACACTTTTGAAATTCATCAACTTTTTTGCTGCATGCAATTTAGATTACAAAACCTACTGATTTCGGCCGTTTTCGCACTTATTTCCACCTTGTCATTTGGACAAGAAAATATGTCGGCTGCATTTAAAAAGAGCCTTTACAGTGCCGATAAAATGTACAACGATGGCAATTACTTGCGGGCATGAGCTGTATATGACAGTCTTTGGAATAAAAGACCTAATGATATTTACCTGCAGTACAAAACAGGAATTTGCCACATCTATCAATCTACAGGAAGGGACAAAGCTTATGATATTCTGAAAAACTTGGTGGGAGAGCAAGGCTATGATGATGTAATGTTCTTATTGGCACGAGCGAAACATCTTAATTATCAATTTGAAGATGCCATTGATCTTTATAATGATTATTTAACCACATATAGACCGACTGGGCTGAGACGTATTGAAACTTTGCATTATCTCTCAAACTGCCGAAACGGTATTGAATTGATGAAAAGGAGATTAGCACTCAGCTTAGAGATATTGACCCCTCCGAGCAATAACAAAAACTCTCAATACAGCCCCGTGATCAGCCCTGATGGCGAAAAACTTTACTTCACTAACAGAGGCCCTGAAAGCAAGGGCGAAATGATGGATGAAAAATCCAAAAAGAATTCAATAGGTTCATACTACGAAGATGTTTTTGTTGCGACAAAAGATGGTGATAGTGAAGTGATCACTTTCAGCGAAGGAGAAAGCTTAAGTGACAATATAAATGATGCAGATCGTCATGAAGCAGCGCTGAGCATTTCATATGACAATCAAATGTTGTTCTTATACCTAAGTGGCGATAAAGAAAGTGAAGACATCTACGTAAGTTATAATCAAGGTGATACAGCATGGTCAAAGCCACAACCATTGAAAGGTGTAAATACGCCACAGTGGGAAGGTCATGCAAGTATGGCTCCTGATGGTAAGACACTTTATTTTTCTACTGACAGACCAGGCGGATATGGCGGTCGAGACATCTATAGAGCTATCATGAAACCAGACAGCACCTTTGGTAATGTAGAGAACATGGGACCTAAGATCAATACGCCTTTTAATGAAGACTCACCATTCATTTATTCCAATGGCTCATCACTCTATTTCGCGTCTGAATCTCATGGTTCAATGGGTGGATATGATATTTTCTATATCAAGTATGACAGTGTTAAAGGTCAATGGCAAGACCCAGTAAACATGGGGTATCCAATTAATACTACAGATGACGACCGCTACTACTATATTTCAAAAGATGGTGATTGGGGCTATTTTAGTTCAGCGAGAGCTAGTGGCGAAAACTTGCATGATATATACCGTATTCAACCTGGAACTTTTGAACGTCTAAATGCCCTGATTCTTTTAGTTGGAACAGTGTATGTTGACGAAGTTGAAAGTTCTGCTTTGGTGAAAATATTGGACGACAAAACAGGCGATGTATTAGCCACACTGATAGCAGATAGTACTACAGGAGAATTCGTGTATTCTCTGCTTCCTGGAAGACAATATAAAATCAGCTTATTAGCTGATGGCTTTTCTCCTAAAGTAGAATATGTTGAAGTACCTGAATTAACAGAAGGAGTAACACGCATAGAGCATCGATTTGATTTCTATACTATGGGCTTCTTGAAGCGCAGAAAAGACTCTATGAACTTACAGGCTGAAATTGATGCTAAAGTTAGACTATCAGAAGAAGATGATGCAATTTGCATTGTAGAGAAAGAAAGAGACCAACTTTCTGAGTCAGAAATTGAGGCTGGTTGCAGGTTCAGGGTTCAAGTGGGTACCTATCGCAATGCAGGTAAATTCAAGTATGAATTCTTACGATCAATTGGTGATGTTGAAATCAAAGGTTATAATGACGGTATAACACGTTACCTGATGGGACAGGAATTCACAAATCGAAAAGAGGCAGAAGTGCTAAGACAAAAATGTGTTATGGCAGGCCAGTGGGATGCCTGGATAACGGTTAGAAGATAAAAAAAGGGGAGCAAATGCTCCCCTTTTTGTTTCAACTGTTTAATTAGATCTTATAGGCATTGTCGTCAATTAACTTTTGAGCGATTGTTCTTCTCAAGGATTTGACATTCTTCGTTCCTGTTTTCGTGAATCGTTTTGCTCCCATGAGCATCATTCTTAACTCATCTCCTTCACCAAAACTCATTAGAGCATCCTTGGCATTGTGATGCACCCTTTCAGCAGCATCATGAACGAACAGCTCCGCCATCGCTTTATACACTTCTTGTCCATCCTCACCCATTGTATTTATGCGCTTATGAACACGTAATACGATTGACTCAGCAACATAGGCATCGATAGCCATATCCGCAATATTCATCAATATCTCTTGCTCTTTTGGAAGATCCATCATTAATTTTTGTGCTGCAGATCCTGCTACCATCAAAACCGCCTTTTTGAACCCTTCAATAAGTTTATATTCCTCTTCAAACAAACCGCCATCGCTATCGCCAAATTCAGGGATGCTCAGTAACTCATCCTGAATTGATTTTGCCGCAGCCATAAGGTCTAATTCGCCCTTCATTGCTTTTTTCAAAATCATATCAACTGTGAGCATTCTGTTGATCTCATTGGTTCCCTCAAAAATTCTATTGATACGACTATCACGGTAGGCCTTTTCCACAATAGTTTCAGCAGAATACCCCATACCGCCATGAATTTGAACACCTTCATCTGTTACATAATCCAATACTTCTGAACCATAAACTTTCATCATGGCGCACTCAGCAGCATACTCTTCAATACCTTTCAGAGTAGCTTTTCCTTTCTCCATGCCTTCAGAAGCCAAGCCATCGATTCGGTCTTGAATATTCTGTGAAATTCGATAAACAGCACTTTCTAATGCATATGTACGCATTGCCATCTCACCAACTTTATATCGAATGGCTCCATATTTTGAAATTGGTCTACCAAACTGTTGTCGATCATTGGCGTAATTAACGCTCACCGTTACCACTTCTTTCGCTGCACCCAATGTTGCTGCAGCCAATTTAATTCGACCAACATTAAGAATATTCAACGCAATCTTGAAACCATTCTCACGATCACTCAATTGATTATTCTTTGAAATTTTCACGTCATTAAAAAAGACTTGACGCGTTGATGAACCTTTGATTCCCATCTTCTTTTCTTCCGGGTTCAATGTCAATCCATCTGCTCCCATATCAACGACAAACGCGCTTAAGGTTTTATCATCATCAATTTTTGCAAAGACGGTGAATACATCGGCAAAGCCACCGTTGGTAATCCACATTTTTTGACCGTTGATTTTCCATTGATCACCTTCTAAAACCGCTTTTGTCTTTCCAGAATTTGCATCTGACCCAGATCCTGGCTCAGTAAGACAGTAACAACCCAACCATTCTCCTGAAGCCAACTTCGGAATATATTGTTGCCGTTGTTCTTCTGTTCCATAATAAAGAATAGGTAGCGTACCAATCCCTGTATGAGCTGAAATAGCCACACTAAATGAATGCCCACCACCAACTGCTTCTGCAGCTAGCATTGAAGCCTTGAAGTCCATTCCCATCCCACCATACTCGGCAGGAATAGAAATTGCTAAAATTCCAAGTTCACCAGCTTTTTTAAGCAGTGTTGGCATAATGGAAGGATCTTCCATTGAGTCGATCTTGTCTACATTAGGAATTACTTCTTGAGCCAAAAAATCACGGCACGTTTGTGCGATCATTTTTTCTTCTTCACTCCATTCTTCAGGAATAAAAACTTCCTCGGGTTTTGTTTGGCGGATTAAAAACTCGCCTCCTTTGATTGCTGTCATAATAGTTATTTTTTGAGCCCTAAAGGGGCCGTTTTTTTCTTTAAAGCATTTCAATAATCCCGGCTGCACCTTGCCCTGTTCCAACACACATAGTTACTAGACCATATTTATTATTTCTTCGTTTCATCTCGTTCATTATCTGAACTGTAAGCTTGGCACCCGTGCAACCGAGTGGATGACCTATGGAAATTGCCCCGCCATTTACGTTCACGATATCAGGATTCAGTCCTGTTTCTCGGATAACGGCCAATGATTGGGAAGCAAACGCCTCATTCAACTCTACTAAATCGAGATCACTTTGCTTTAGCCCAGCCACCTTAAGTGCTTTTGGAATAGCTTCTACTGGTCCAATTCCCATAATACGCGGTGGAACCCCAGCTACTGCATAAGATCGCAATCGAGCAATTGGCTCCACTCCTAGCTCTTTCAACATCTTTTCAGAAACAACCAATACAAATGCAGCTCCATCGCTTGTTTGAGATGCATTTCCTGCAGTAACACTTCCCTTCGCGTCAAAAACAGGCCTTAGTCTTGAAAGGGCTTCAATGTTGGTTCCTGGTCTTGGACCTTCATCTGTATCGAAAACATATTTTCTTAATTGTTTTTTATTGTCTTTTACAAAAACCTCTTCTACTTCGATCGGCACAATTTCATCTTTGAAAGCCCCCGATTTAATTGCGCTCAGTGCTTTCATATGAGAATGGTATCCAAACTCATCTTGGTCCTCTCTACTCACATTAAACTCGCGAGCAACAGCTTCTGCCGTTAGGCCCATCCCCCAATAGTAGTCGTGATTTGCATTGGCAACTGGAGCATTTGGAACAATACGCCATCCGCCAAAAGGAATTGGGCTCATCGTTTCTACACCTCCTGCAATTATACAGTCAGCCATTCCAGAATGAATTTTAGATGATGCTATTGCTATGGTTTCTAAGCCTGATGAACAATAGCGATTGACTGTCATCCCCGGAACTTTGTCTGTTTTCAACCCCATAAGCGAAATCATTCTCCCGATGTTAAGTCCTTGCTCCGCCTCAGGAGTAGCATTTCCAACAATAACGTCATCGATTCTTTCTTTATCGAGGTTTGGAAACTGCTCCATAAGCGCTTCAATGATTCTTGCAGCAAGATCATCTGGTCGGGTGAACCTTAGTGATCCTCTTGGTGCCTTACCTACGGCAGAACGTTTGCCAGCTATGATATATGCGTCCATAATTCTTTCTATTAAATTCTAATTTCTTAATACTTTTCCTGACTTCACCATACTCTGAAGGCGCTCGAGTGTCTTTCTAGTAGAACACAATTCGAGAAATGCCCTTCTTTCTAGATCGAGTAAGTATTTCTCAGATACAGGCTGTGGATAGCTTAAATCACCACCGCACATTACCCAACCCAACTTCTCGCTGATTAATCGGTCGTGCTCACTCATATAATGTCCAGCTGCCATGGTTTCCGCACCTACATATACTAGTCCTAGCCCTTCGTTACCCAATACTTGAATATCCTCTCGTTGTTTTGGCTGTGTATAACCTTTTTCGGCTAGGATTAGCGCAGCTTTCTTGGCCACAGTTAACTGTAAATCTCGATTATTCACAACCTCATCAATTCCTTCTCTCAAGTAACCCAATTCGAAAGCTTCATGCGCTGAAGTGGCCACTTTAGCTTGAGCGATGGTCATCAAACGATGCCTAAATTGATTGCTTCTGATGTCTCCATCCCGTAATTCATCAGCCAATCGCATTGCGAATTCTTTTGTTCCTCCACCACCAGGAATTACACCAACGCCAAATTCAACCAATCCCATGTATAACTCAGCGTGAGCCACAACTTTATCAGAATGCAGGCACAGTTCACACCCTCCACCAAGTGTAAGATTGTGAGGAGCAGCTACTACAGGTATGCTCGAATATCGCATGCGCATCATGGTTTGCTGAAACTGCCGAACAGCAAAATCCAATTCATCCATTTCTTGCTCTGCGGCCATCATAAAAATCATTCCCACATTAGCACCAGCACTGAAGTTACCTCCTTCATTGCAGACAACCAGCCCTTCGTACTCTGCCTCAGCCATGTCAATAGCTTTATTAAGCCCTGCGAGAACCTCTCCGCCAATGGTATTCATCTTTGTATGGAACTCAACATTCAAGATTCCATCGCCTAAGTCGGAAATGGTTGTTCCTGAGTTTTGCCAGAGTATTCCGTTACTCTTAGCTACTTGAAGATTCACTAATCCATCTTGCCCAGGAATATCAGCATATTCACTGGTTAATTGATTCCAAAACTGTCGTTTGCCATCTTCGATTCGGTAAAATGATTTGGCTCCCTTTTCATGCATTGTATCGATCCAAGGCGAATAAGCCATGCCCTCCTTCTTTAATGCATTCAACCCTTCTTCAAAACCTATAGCATCCCAAGTTTCAAATGGCCCCATTTCGTATCCGAATCCCGCTTTCAGTGCATCGTCTAATCTATATACCTCATCGCTAATTTCCGGAACTCGATTTGAAACGTATGCCATCAAGCTTAAGAAATGAGCGCGGTAAAAATCTCCTGCCTTATCATTAGCATTGAAAAGCATTTTAATTCTTTTCCCAAGGTTATCCTCTGATTTTGCCATCTCAAGAGACTGAAATTTCGCTTTCACTCTCGGGCCATATTCTAACGTTTCAAGATTCAGAGAAAGAATTTCAGACTTACCATCGGCTCCCTTTACTTTTTTGAAAAACCCTTCTTTGGTTTTACTTCCGAGCATGTTGTTTTTCAACATGAGCTGGATATAATCTGGAATTTGAAACAACTCTTTACTCTCATCATTCGGAACGTTGTCTTTCAATCCGTTGGCAACATGAACTAACGTATCTAACCCGACTACATCAGCCGTTCTGAATGTAGCTGATTTCGCTCTTCCAATAAGTGGCCCAGTCAGTTTATCGATTTCATCAATGGAGAGTCCATTTTCTTTTACATAGTGAAACATCCACATAATGCTAAATACGCCTACCCTATTCGCTATGAAAGCAGGTGTATCTTTACAGAGTACCGTTGTTTTACCAAGGAATCTTTTCCCGTAATCCATTAAGAATTCAATCACTTCATGGTCAGTATCTGGACCTGGAATGATCTCCAAAAGCTTCAAATATCTTGGCGGATTGAAAAAGTGTGTTCCGCAAAAGTGCTTTTTGAAGTCATCACTTCTGCCTTCATTCATTAAGTTAATCGGTATACCAGAGGTATTCGATGTTATCAATGTTCCTGGCTTTCTGAATTTCTCCACTTTTTCGAACAAGCTCTGCTTAATATCTAACCGCTCGATGATTACTTCCATTACCCAACCACACTCTGAAATGCGTTGTAAATCATCATCGAAGTTTCCTGTCTCGATAAGCTTTGCTGCTGATTTTTTATAGATTGGTGATGGATTACTCTTCAATGCAGTCTGAAGGCTGTCGTTCACAATTCTATTTCGAACTGCCTTATGCTCTAAGGTCAAATTCTTAGCCTGCTCTTTTTCGTTTGGTTCTCTCGGGACGATGTCAAGCAATAATACTTGAACTCCGATATTGGCAAAATGACACGCGATACGCGAACCCATAATACCTGAACCTAACACAGCTACTTTTTTGATACGTCTTTTACTCATGATGTTTTGACTGTATTTTGTTCTATAATTTGAATAACCTCTATGAAGTTTTGGAATTTTTCTTCGCTTACTTGATCTAATACCTTTTCATTAAATCGCACAACCGAACTCTTAGAAACCTCTCTCATGCGCTTACCTTCATCGGTTAAACAAATGCGCATGATCCTTCTATCATTTTCGTCTTGAAGCCTTGTAATAAAACCTTTATCCTCCATTGTTTTGAGTGTTCTGCTCAAACTTGTTGGCTCCATGCCCATTTTCGGACCTAGTTGTGTTGAAGGAGTTCCGTTTCTTGGATCAATGTTCAATAAAATAAACCCGATCGATTGAGTCATTCCGTGTTTGGAAGCCTCTTGGTTATACATCTTGCTGATTTTTAACCAAGCCCAGCGTACGTGAAAATCTATGGTTTCTTCTGATTTCATAATCGAGTTGAACGAATATAGAATTTTTATTATGCGCGCATAGCTTTTAACAAATTTTTAGTGTTGGGTCAGCGCTAGTGACCTACAACAAAAGCACTCAAAGGAAAAAACTAACCGTTCCTCTAAACAATACGTCCATTTATCCATTTCATAGTTGCATCAACTAAGGCAAGACTACTTTTGGCGCCTCTAAAAACGGATGGATGAAATATTTGTACAGTTTACTTCTCTTGATCTTCGCAGCATCAGCCATCGGGCAGGATAAAGTCACGATATCTGGCTATGTGAAAGATGCTGAGTCGGGCGAAGGAATGATCGCTGCCACAGTGCTAGTAAAGGAGCTTACACAAGGAGTTTCCACCAATGAATATGGATTTTACTCTTTAACGCTTGAGCCTGGAACATACACTATAGAATGGAGCTTTGTAGGTTTCAACACCGTTTCGGAAACGATTGACTTAAAATCTTCTATAACTCGAAGTGTTGAACTCGGATTTAGCGATCAGATGCTGAACGAAGTTGTTATCACCGGAGAGAGAGAAGATGAGGCGCTTACGAGTGTAGAAATGAGCGTTGAAAAGCTAGATATGGCTCAAGTAAAAAAAATCCCTCAATTGCTAGGAGAAGCTGATATCATCCGCTCTATCCAATTGCTTCCAGGAGTGACAACCGTGGGCGAAGGAGCTACGGGATTTAATGTAAGAGGAGGAAACATTGATCAAAACCTGATATTGTTAGATGAAAGCCCCGTTTTTAGTTCATCACATCTGTTTGGGTTCTTTTCAGTTTTTAATGCTGATGCAATTAAAGACGCCAAACTCTATAAAGGAGGTATTCCTGCAAAATTTGGTGGTAGACTTTCTTCTGTATTGGACATTAGACAAAAGGATGGAAACATGAAGCAGCTTGGAGTATCAGGTGGAGTAGGATTGTTATTCAGCAGACTTACCATTGAAGCGCCTATTGTTAAGGATAAAGTATCATTCATAGTATCTGGAAGAAGGAGTTACTTCGATATTTTCTTCCCGCTGGCCAACAATGAAACGATCAACGACAGCAAGCTGTTCTTCTATGATTTAAATGGAAAAATCAATTGGAACATCAATGACAAGAACCGTCTTTACTTTTCAGCTTACAATGGAAATGATGTATTCGATTTAGCAGGACTTTTTAGCACACGTTGGGGGAATCAAACAGGATCATTACGATGGAACCATCTCTTTTCAGATAAGCTCTTTTCAAACTTCACCGCTGTTTTTAGTGATTATAAGTATAACCTTGGAGCGGACAATAATGGCTTCGCCTTTGATTGGAGTGCATCAATACGCAATTACAGTGGAAAAGCTGACTTTACCTACTTTTTGAACCCAAAGAACAAAGTAGAGTTTGGATGGCACAACACATACTATCAATTTGCTCCAGGAGCAGCCGAGGCCAATTTTGAAGTAAATGATGAAGTAGATACATTTCGATTTGCTGTTGATGAAATTCCTGCTTTTGAAACAGCTCTTTATTTGAGCAATGAGCAAAAAATTGGAACACGATTAACCTTGGCTTATGGACTTCGCTGGAGTGGATTTGCTCAATTAGGTCCAGGAACTGTATACGATTACCCAAATGGCGAGCCCGTAGATCCTGAAAATCCGTCTACAGATGTTTCACCCATTGACTCGACCATCTATTCTCCCAACGAAATAGTACGCTCTTTTCAAGGTGCTGAGCCAAGATTTTCCGCCAATTTCCAAATTGATGAAGTATCCTCTGTGAAAGCTAGCTACAATCGAATGAGACAATACATCCACCTCATTTCTAACACAACAGCAGCAACTCCAGTTGACATCTATATGCCTTCTGGAAGCTTTATTCAACCTGCTCTAGCAGATCAAGTTGGTCTTGGGTACTTTAGAAACTTTTTTAATAATCGATATGAGAGCTCGGTAGAAGTTTATTACAAAAAATTTCAAAACTTAGTGGATTATAAAGATGAGGCAGAGCTTCTCTTGAACAACACTTTAGAAACTGAGCTTTTTACTGGTAATGGTCAAGCTTACGGTCTAGAAGTTCAACTCAAGAAAAAACGTGGTGACCTAACCGGCTGGATTAGCTATACCCTATCTCGCGTTGAAAGAGAAGTAGCTCAAATCAACGGAGGAGATCCTTACCCTGCTAACTGGGATAAAACGCATGATATTAGTCTCGTGTTGAGCTATGATATAACGAAGCGGTTCAACGTATCAACCAATTTCGCATACATGACTGGCAGACCCATTACTTATCCTGATGGAAGGTTTTCGTTTGGTGGTGTAACCGCCCCTTTATTCACCAACCGAAATGGTGCGAGAACTCCGGCCTACCATCGGTTAGATCTTTCTGGTTATTATACCATTCCAATAAAAAGAAAAAATCTTTATCTATTTCCACCAGCTTGGTTGTGGAGAAAATACGAAACTCCCGAGGGTCTTCAAGCAAAGTCAGGAGAATTTGGTATTGCTTTCGGTGCTTATAACTTGTATGCAAGAAAGAACCCATATTCAATCTTCTTTCAATCAAATCCAGACAATCCCGATATTACTGAAGCTAACCAGCTGTCTATCTACGCTGCCATTATTCCATACGTGACATTGAATTTTAAATTCTAAGCAATGCTACAATCATTAAAACACGCCCTTCTCTTAGCAATCACTTTAGTAATTGTAAATTCATGTCAGGAAGTTATTGAACTGGACCTGCCACCCAATGAAGCAGAATTGGTAGTTGAGGGATACCTCACTGACTTGGACTTCTTCATTCCCGAACAAGATTTAGACTGCTCGGGCTTATTCACTATTCCAAAGTCAGACATAGAGTTTGCAGCAGGCTTGGCGGCACAATTTCCAATTGACTCCATTGAAAGTGTAACAGATTACTTTCCGTTTAATAAAGTAAAGCTTACAACTACCTCAGATTATTTTTCAAACGCAGCTGCACCTGCCGTTAGCAATGCTATTGTGCAATTATTCAAAAACAATGAATTGGTAGAGACTTTAGTTGAAGACCCAAGTATTCCTGGTACATACCGTTTCACACATGACCCGGAGGTTGGAGCGAATTACCACTTAGAAATTGAAGCGTTAGACAATTTCTATGAAACTGAACCTCAAACGTACAATGCTGTCCCTCCTCTTCTAGGAGTAGATGCATACTATAGATCAAACTTCCTACAAGATTCCTGTGCGTACTACTTGGGAATTGACACCTATGAAAAACCGGGACTAGGGGATCATTATAGATGGATGTTCTACATCAACAACAAGTATGAGAGTGACCCTGTATTCATCAGCACATTTGACGATGCACAAATTGATGGTCTATGCTTATTTGAATTTGATGTATATGGTGATGAGCTAAGACTGGGTGACACCATTGTTGTCTTCCAAATGAGAACCAATGAGGGTTACAGCAACTTCATCAATTCATTGAGAAACCAAACAGCATTTGTTGGTGGCCCATTTGATACTCCACCTGCACCAATCAGAGGTAACTTGAAGAATGTAACCACCGGAAAGGAGGCCTTTGGCTATTTTATCGCAGGCGGTATTTCGGCCAATGCTGGCTTCGTACCTGAGGAAGTTCTTGAAGAGGGATGTGGAATTTAGCAACTAGGAAGGTTTAGTTGACAACTTGCAGTAATTTTTTATCTTTTTTTTCCATCTAAATTGTCTTGAGAATTATCTTTGTTTAGAATAATTCTAGATAAGCATGCGCATCCAAGCCCAGCAACAAATAAGTCTTCCTCCGTGCATCGCATCGCAATTTTACAACGAGGACATCACACCATTTGAATGCAAGAAAAAATGCTGTGGCAAGTACAAGAAAAAAGGAAAAAAAGCCTGTAAGAGTTGTCCTCGATAAATTTTGGAAGTCAAATTAACCTCTAGTATTCAACAAAAGAGCAAATGGTTGTTGTCCCTTGGGTACTGTTACTTATCGTAATATTCATTACCAACCCGCTCGACTGAAAAGACCCAGACCCTGAAGCTACCAAGGTTTCAAATCCATTGTCTGAAACAATTTGAGAGGGAATATTAAAATTGCTTTCATTCGTGAACACCGCATTGTAAATCCTGCCGACACCTGCACTTGCATCTTCAATTGTCATTTCATTGTCTTCTGATGGAACACCCTCAAAACGCATAATGTAAGGACTATACCATGAGCAGGACATTCCGCCAGCATAAAGACCTTCATAAACTTCGATAACCTTGGTTTCACAGCTTTCACCTGAATACCAATCACCGCAGATACATTCCCCATCGTCACAATCAGCTCCATTAAAGCATGTAACATCATTGCATTTATCACAAGAAGTAAGTAGGCCTAGTGAAATTATTAGAATGAAAAAGAATCTCATTATTCTGCTGTGTTAATTAAACGGTGAAATCAAAGCTAGGGAAAATTCATTCCCTCCAATTTTTGAAACGCATAATTTGCCTACCACCAAACAACTGATCTTCAATCCACGAGAGTATCCTGTAACGCGGACGTTCATGCTTAAATAAAAAGCTGCGTTTAAGTGCTTCACCAGAAAAATTCAGTCTATCCTTCCAATTCATTTCTTGAATCCTTTCCTCCATCACTTTTGGATGAGAAATGCTATACGTATCTATTTTGCGCATGTCTCCATAATCAAAGTCCTGGTGATATTGAGGTTCTTGACGTGAATGATTATTATCCAAAGCATTCATCTTGGCGGTCATCACCGCAGGTGGCCTTACCCATCCGTAGTGAAAAATAGAGGCATTCAACTTCTTTACTTTCAGTTTACGGGTGCCCTCCTTAGCTCTGTATGACTTGCCATCAAAGTTGGAAATATGACGAAACGATTGTGCGCTTTGCCATGAGTGAATTTCGGATCGATTTCGAATGATCCGAATCTCTTCATTGTACCAGCCATGGGAACGCACAACGTGATCATAATCTCCCCAAAAGTGATTATATCGAAACAGAAAGCCTTCAATATTCAAATCTGTCAAATGTGTTTGACAAGCCCTTTTGATTTCTTGATGATCTCGTTCGTGCAATACTTCATCTGCCTGTAAATAAATTAACCAATCGCCTGAACAATGACTCTTGGCTAGATCAGTCTGCTTGGCATGAACTGTTCCATTTGGAAACGCACTCACATCCCATTCAGTCTGAATGATCTTAATTTTATCTGAAACAATGGATTTGACGATTTCTAACGAATGATCATCTTCATCACTTTTGCCAACAGCCACCACAAATTCATCGACTATCGGAAGGGCTGAAAGAATTGATTCCTTAATTGGATAATAGAGCTTATCCGCGTTATGGCAAATGGTGAAGGCTGAAATCTTCATTCTATGATCAACTATGAAAGGTCTTGAAGGTCAACCAAACGCTTGTACAGACCATTTTTTTCGAGCAATTCGTTGTGATTTCCTATTTCAACGATCTCTCCTTTGTCGATGACAATGATGCGATCAGCATGCTGAACGGTGCTTAATCGGTGAGCTATTACAAAACTAGTTCTCCCTTCGGTAAGCTTCTCTAAAGCATCTTGAACCAAACGTTCACTTTCCGTATCGAGGGCAGAAGTGGCTTCATCCATAATCATGATTGGCGGATCATTCAAAATGGCTCTTGCGATACTCAGTCGTTGTTTTTGACCACCAGACAGTTTGTTTCCCGCCTCGCCTACACCAGTATCTAGTCCTTCAGCTAAAGAAACTGCAAAACCGTGGGCGTTGGCAGCATGTAAAGCATCTATAACTTGTTTATCTGTTGCATATTGATTTCCGATCAATAAATTGTTTTTTACGCTGTCATTGAACAGAATACTCTGCTGAGAAACAATACCAAATAGGCTTCTTAAATCAAAAACCTTAAAGTCCTTGATGTTTTTCCCATCGAGTAAAATTTCCCCTTCAGCAACATCATAAAAGCGAGGCATAAGATCTACCAATGTCGTTTTCCCTCCTCCTGAAGGCCCCACCAAAGCAATGGACTCACCTCGCTTTACTGTCAAATTAATATTCTTCAGCACAGGCTCATCACCATACTTGAAATTCACATTTCGAAACTCAATTTGCTCTTTGAAGGTTGAGATACTCTGGGCCGTTTGCGACTCTAACACTTGTTCGTCAGAGGTCAAAATTTCATCGATGCGCTCACTTGCTGAAACCCCCCTTTGCACGCGAACAAAAGATTCAGACAAAGCTCTAGCCGGAGAAATCATCTGAGAGAAAATGACAATGTACAGGATGAAAAACTCTCCATTCAGTGTATGCCCTTCCAGCACCAAATTACCTCCAAACCACAGGATCAAAGCAATGGTAATTGCAGAAAGTGCTTCTCCTAATGGTGATGTCAAATACTGCTTTCGAAACAAGCGCACCATCAGCTTAAAATGCTGATCGTTCACCTTATTGAAATGTCGGTTAAAAATATCTTCTGCTGTAAAACCTTTTACGATGCGGATGCCACCAACCGTCTCTTCTAATGATGTAACCACTTCGCCCAACTCTTCTTGACCTTTCTTGGCTGTGCGCTTCAAGGACTTTCCAATTCTGCCAATCATTAATCCTGTGATAGGCAATACAATCACTACAAACAATGTTAGCTCCCAACTGATTCCGAGTAGGGTGATCAAGTACAGAATGATCATCACTGGCTGACGGAAAAGTGCTTCTAGCGCACCCATTACAGACCATTCCACTTCTGCCACATCATTAGTAAACCGCGCCATTATTTGCCCTTTGCGTTCATCCGTGTAATACGCCATGGGCAATCGCAATAGCTTTTGATAAATGTCTCTGCGCAAATCTCGCACAGCTACGTTTCTCAAAAACGCCATTTGATGCAAGGCGAGATATCGGAAAATGTTGCGGACAAAAAACAGCACAACGATCACAATACAAAAGATAAACAGCGCCTCCATCGGCCCTTCTTCTCGAATGTATTGCTCAAAAGCAGCATTGAGTTGATCGAGTATTCCTGAGCCAACCACTGCATTAGGGTCAGCTTCTGCCTCAACACTATCAAACAGAATTTTAAGAAAAGGAACAATGGCAGAAAATGAAACCACCGAGAATGCTGCATTCAAAATATTGAACACCAAGTTGATCGCGATTCTTCCTTTGTAAGGCGCTAAATACTTTAGTATGTCAATGAATTTCTTCACTAAGAAGGTATCTTGAAAATACCGGTGTAGTTGTGTGGCGTGATCAATTTCAACTCAGCCTTCACTGCATCAGAAACCTTCAATGTATCGATAAACTCTGATAACGACTCAGGCGTAACTTTCGCATTTCCACGGGTCAATGCTTTCAATGCTTCATAAGGTTTTTCATAGCCTTCTCTCCTTAACACGGTTTGAATGGCTTCGGCACACACTTCCCAATGTCGATCCAATTCGGCATGAATGGTCTCTTCGTTTAAGATCAATTTGTCAAGGCCTTTTTCCAATGAAGCCAAAGAAATCAACGTGTGGGAAAATGGCATTCCGATGTTTCTGAGCACTGTGCTGTCGGTTAAATCACGCTGTAATCGTGATACTGGAAGTTTTGAAGACAAATGCTCAAACATGGCATTGGCAAAACCGAAGTTTCCCTCAGCATTTTCAAAATCAATCGGGTTTACCTTGTGCGGCATCGCAGAAGACCCCACCTCACCTGCTTTGATTTTTTGTTTGAAGTAGTCCATTGAAATGTACTGCCAAATGTCTCGGCTCAAATCAATCAGAATGGTATTGATCCTTTTCCAATTGTCCATCAAGGCAGCTAAATGATCGTAGTGCTCGATTTGGGTAGTGGTTTGAGATCTGTATAAACCCAAGGTGTCGTTCACAAAACGATTGGCAAACGCTACCCAGTCATTGTTTTTATAGGCTGCGTGATGGGCGTTTAAATTACCCGTTGCACCGCCAAACTTTGCTGCAAAAGGCACGTGCTCCATTTGAATCAATTGCTGGTCTATTCGCTCAACAAAAACGTAAAACTCTTTTCCCAACATGGTTGGTGAGGCTGGCTGGCCATGAGTTCGAGCCAACATCGGTATATCTTTCCATTCATTGGCTAAGCCCCTGAGCTTTTCTTGAATCAATAGCACACGAGGAAGCATCACCTTTACTTGAGCTTCCTTTATGGAAAGGGGCACTGCTGTGTTATTGATATCCTGACTTGTCAAGCCAAAGTGAACGAATTCCAATAAATCCGTTCTACCCAACTTCTCGAGCTGCTCTTTGACAAAGTATTCTACCGCTTTAACATCATGATTGGTAGTGCGTTCAATGGTTTTGATCTGCTCGGCATCTTGCAAGGTGAAATTCTCATACAAGCTGCGCAATTTGTTTTGTTCTTGTTCTTTCAGCGGCTCAACACCTTTCAACCCTTCTGAGGCAAGCTGTATTAAGTACTCAATTTCGATGCGCACTCTGTACTTGAACAATGCGTATTCTGAAAAGAACTCTACGAGAGGTTCAGTATGGCGTGAATAGCGCCCATCAACGGGAGAAACGGAGGTCAAAGCCTTTCTTGGCATGGATCTAAATTTTAAGGAACGCAAATGTAGGGCATTGAAGTGATGTTTATTCTGATGACTCAGGCTATTTAGACCTTAACACAAATATTGGTTTAGCTGATCACTAGTAGTTATCTCTCTGATTTTAAGCACTATTTGTTTTTTCACAAGATCAAATTGCTACGTATATTAGTCCAATCGAAAAACTACTTACAATAGCTGCAGCCATGTGTGCTCTGCTTGCCGCACAAGCCCAGGGCCCAACTTCTTATTGGCATTTTGCGCAGGAATTGGGTATAAAGTTTGAAAATTACATTCCGCAAGCGATTAGCTCCAACAACCTTCAAATGACCTATAGCTGCAGTTCCATTTCCACGCAAGACGGTGATCTGCTCTATTTTGCACGTCCTATCACGTGCCATAATGCCATTGGCGCACCTGTTGCCAATAGTGCAAACCTGGCGGGTAATCTTCAAGTTTCACATGGCGTAATTTTTATCCCAAATCCGGCAAACCCGAGTATCCATTACCTTTTCCATGGGAAAAAAAATTACGCTCTCAACGAACCAGGTAAAGTCCATTTTAGTACCATAAAGCGCACCCTTAACCATCCTTTAGGGGAGATGTTAGCCTCTGAGAAAAACGTACTGATTAATAACCATGCATCAACCCAAATTACTGCAGTGCATCATGCGAACGGAAAAGACATTTGGGTGCTTTTTGCAAGCAATTTTAGTGACAGTATTTTCGCCCACCTTGTAACTGAAAATGGAGTGTCATTAACACCTGTTGTTTCAACGATTAGCACTGGATTAAACTACGTTGGGACTGGTCAATTCAAGGCAGCACCAGACGGAAGATCCTTAGCACGCACAGCTCAAATCATAGATACCGTTAATCAATTAGTTCAAGTATATTCACTTATCCTCTATGAGTTCGATGATCAAACTGGGATAGCATCCAATTCAATCACGCTTGACTACCCAACAACTCCATTAGTAACAGTGCCTTTGGGTTTAGAGTATAGCTCATCAAGCAAGAAGCTTTATGTGACCATGTTTGGCAACTTCGGTAACGATAACTTACTCGGTCTTAATACTACACCGTTTGATTCTATTTCAATCGCATCTTCCATAGATTCAATTGATTTTTATGCTTCAGATAATTTGCAAATGGGTATTGATCGTAAAATTTATGGTCGTGCTTTCTTTGAAAATCCAAACCACCTCTATGCTTTGGAAAATCCTAACGATGGTCTTTCTAATCTAAACATTAACATGACTGCCGTAGATGTAGAAGGCCCAATTAATACTGGAGGCTTACCTGACTTCATATCCTCCTTTTTCCGTCCGGCTTATTTTGATGTTGGCAATGCCTGCTTGGGTGATACCGTTTCGTTTTTTGTGCGTCATCCCAATCCAGATTCTATTCACTGGGATTTTGGTGATCCCAATTCTGGAAATTTGAACTTTAGCAATGATTTAAATCCCCGGCATTTTTATGCCGAAGATGGAGTATTCACGGCAACACTCACTCTTTGGGCAGATTCAACCATCGATACCTTTTCAAGGGAAATTGTACTCACTTTACCGCCTTCGCCAATCGACTTAGGCGATACCGTTTTTGGTTGCACAGGACAGCCACTTGTGCTGGATGTAGACCAAAACAATCCAGTGATCAACTACTTCTGGTCAGATTCTTTAGAATTGAGTTCAATACAAGTCACCCAACCGGGGAATTACTGCGTAACGATCTACAACCATTGCGACACGATCAACGATTCAATATTCGCAGATTTCACCGAGCCGATTGAGCTTGCCTTGCCCGATACTTCGCTCTGTGAAGATGAAACCTTTAATACGCAAGTTTCAATAGAAAAAGGCTCAAGCTACCTTTGGTCAACAGGTGACACTAACGCTTCCATTGTCATCGATACTTCCCTTTCGCCAGATTTGGGTTCACTCGAAATTTGGCTCACCGCCAGCAACGCCTGTGGTACATCAAGCGATACTATGATGGTGAAGTTCTTGCCCATTCCCGATGCTACACTCCCGCACGACTCTGCTCACTGCCTCGATCAGTCGTTTTATATTTTTCATCAAAATGCCGATAGTGTCAATTATTTGTGGAGCGACAGCACTTCAGAAGAACGCATCAGGATTGATTCCACCCAATCTATGTGGCTTATGGCTGAAAATATTTGCGGTGTAGACCGAGACACGTTTAACGTAGAATTTTACCCCGAAATTAAAATTGGTGAAGACACAGTCATCTGCAATGGCGAAATACTGGTATTGGACGCTACATGGCCAGGCGCTAACTATGTATGGAACACAGGAAATACAGGCAGTTCGATCAATGTTTCTGAAACCGACAATTACATCGTTACCATCAGCAGCTCACCGTGCCAAAAGGTTGAATCGCGCACCGTTTCGTTTTCTGAAGAAGCGTGCAACGACTCGGGCTGCAAGTTTTCGATTCCCAACGTTTTTTCTCCCAACTCAGACGGCATCAACGATGTCTTGAAGATAAATAATACCTGTCAGGATTTAAGTTTCACCGTGTTCATCTATAACCGCTGGGGACAATTGGTTTACAGTCAACAAAGCACTACATCTGCAGTTTCATGGGATGGCACTGTCAATGGAGAGTCGGCAACAGAAGGCACTTACTTCGTGGTAGCATTACACAGCGAAAGACAAACGCAACGCACTGCGGTGAGTTTGATGAGGTAAGAACGCTTCTAGCACGCACTGCAACCAAAGTCACACTTCGATATAAAATGAAAGTTCACCTTTGCGACCATGATTGAAATACTTGGATACGCAGTAGCCGTTATTATAGGCATATCACTCGGGCTAATTGGAGGAGGCGGTTCAATATTAACAGTTCCTGTGTTGGTCTATTTACTGGGTATTTCACCCGTTATGTCAACTGCTTATTCACTTTTTATTGTTGGAGGATCTAGCTTGGTTGGTGTGATTAATTATGCGCGAAAAGGATTGGTAGATTACAAAACAGCCCTTGCATTTGGACTGCCGAGTTTACTGGCTGTGTTCGTTACGCGAAAATTCATTGTTCCAGCAATTCCAGAAGAACTATTTGCATTGGGTGCTTTCACTATGACCAAAGGCATGTTCTTGATGGTGCTGTTTGCCATTCTTATGCTCGTGGCATCTGTAGGCATGATCAAAAAGAAAAAAGAAAAAACTGCGGAACAGCGCAAATCCATACAACCATGGCAAACGATGCTGATTGTGTTAATTGAAGGTGCAGTTGTCGGAACGCTGACAGGACTTGTTGGCGCTGGGGGCGGCTTCTTAATCATTCCCGCTTTAGTGCTTTTTGCTGGATTAGAAATGAAACGTGCGATTGGCACATCACTGATTATCATAGCCGTAAAATCTCTAGTAGGATTTACAGGTGACATGTCTAACTATGTAATCGACTGGCCATTTCTATTAACATTCACTGGTATTGCAGTTGTGGGCATATTCATTGGAAGCTTCTTGGCTACCAAAATTGACGGACAAAAACTAAAAACTGGCTTTGGCTGGTTTGTCTTGGTGATGGGTGCATTCATTCTTCTTAAAGAATTGATCTGATCATTATCAGTTTTACAGTGTAACACAAGTCACTGTATACCCCAACGCTTCTGTTCACCTTTGTTGCTGTTAAATTAAAAATCAACAATAAATGGAAATAGAACAAATCTACACGGGATGTTTAGCCGAAGCGGCCTATTACATCGAATCAAATGGCGAAGCGGCTATTGTAGATCCTCTAAGAGAAGTGGAACCCTACATCGAGATGGCAGAAAAGCGCGGAGCCAAAATCAAGTACGTACTCGAAACGCATTTTCATGCTGATTTTGTTTCCGGTCATTTGGACCTAGCGAAGAAGACCGGAGCCAAAATTGTGTATGGACCAACAGCGGTTGCGAATTTCGATGCTTACGTAGCTGAGGATGGCGAAGAGTTGAGCCTTGGAAATATTAAGATTAAAGTACTTCACACACCAGGCCACACTATGGAATCTTCCACCTTTTTGGTGTTGGACGAAAACAATAAACCTCACAGTATTTATTCTGGCGACACATTGTTTATTGGCGATGTAGGCCGGCCAGATTTAGCAGTGAAGACGCACTTAACACAAGAAGATTTAGCAGGGCACTTATTCGAATCACTTCGTAACAAGATCATGCCACTGCCGAATGATGTAATCGTTTATCCTGGTCACGGACAAGGAAGCGCCTGTGGTAAAAACATGAGCAAAGAAACCTTTGACACCCTCGGAAATCAAAAGGCAACAAACTATGCCTTAAGAGCCGATATGACCAAAGAAGAATTCATCAAAGAAGTAACTACGGGCTTGGTAGCGCCACCACAGTACTTCCCTAAAAATGCGGTGATGAACAAGATGGGTTACACCAGCTTTGACGATGTGATGAGCCAAGGACTCAACTTCTTAAGCATTCAAGACTTTAAAACTGAATTGCAAAAAGAAGGCACCATCATTATTGACACGCGTCATCATTCAAAGTTCACGGCAGGATTCATTCCTCAATCGATCTTCATTGGAATTGACGACAATTTCGCTCCATGGATGGGCGTGTTGATTGAAGACTTGGATGCTCCTATTCTGATGATTGCAGATGAAGGACGTGAAGAAGAAGTGATTACTCGAATGGCCCGTGTGGGATATGACAATCCAGTAGGATTCTTGAAAGGCGGTATTGAAGCTTGGGTTGCTGATGGCAACGCATTAGACAGCATCCATAACTATGAGCCAAGCGCGTTCGTTGAGAAATACAAAACGCAAGGATTAGAAGTATTGGATGTGAGAAAGCAAAGTGAATTTGAATCGCAGCATTTAGAAGGTGCAGAGAATTTTCCGTTGGACTTTATCTATAAGAACTTAGGTCAATTGAATAAAGACAAAGCATACACCGTGCATTGCGCTGGTGGATACCGCTCGGTAGCAGCAGCCTCCATCATGAAAAAGTATGGAGTGAAAGATGTATCTAATGTGTTGGGTGGATTCAATGCAATGAAGGGATTAGAAGGCGCACCAGTAAGTGCGTTTCACGAGCAAACAACCATGTTATAAACATAGGTGGTTTACGTTTTGATTGGTGTAGGCTCCGCTTGGTAGGCGGAGTGATTGGAACCGAGGCGAGTTTATCGCCTCGGTTTTTTTATTCAACCTCTGTGACAAGAGTTACTGTGCTGGCCAATTGACATGCCTTCCTTTGAACTTGCAAAAAATAGCAATAAGACCGAACGGATGGAAACAACAGAAAAGAGAGAAACATTCAGTGAAATCATAAACTCGGGGAAAACAGTCCTCGTTGATTTTTTTGCTGAATGGTGTGGCCCTTGCAAAATGATGCAGCCGATCTTAAAAGAGCTCAATACTATGACGGGTGATGATGTGCGCATCATTAAAATTGACGTAGACAAAAACCCTATGGCTTCCAATACGTTTCAAGTAAGAGGAGTTCCGAGATTGATCATTTTCAAGAACGGCCAGATCCAATGGAGGCAATCGGGTGTGTTAAGCGCTGTGCAATTGAAAAAAGTAATTGACGGAATAGAATAATGAATAAGTTTCTACAATACATCGAATCAAACACCAAGATTTGGGCCTTAGCCTCCTTAACATTAGGTTTAGCGCCTTTCATTCCCGAACCTCATATTTGGGGCAAACTTAAATGGATTGCAGGTGGAGCTGTTGGAATGGGAGCCGTTGATTGGTTCGATACTCTGATGCACGGAGCACCATGGTTGCTTTTAATTCTATCTTTAATTATTAAACTAAAAAACAAGTAATATGAAATATCTTTTATCCCTCACTTTGGCCTTCACACTGCTATCATGCGGTGCTCAAGACCAGCATTCTACTAGTGGTAACTACACCAATGTTAGCAATGAAGAAGCAAAAGAAATGATGAGTAATCATTCTGATCTTCAAATCATTGATGTTAGAACTGATGGTGAAGTAGCTCAAGGAATTATTGAAGGAGCTATTCAATTGGACATTTCAAAACCAAACTTTGAAAAAGAATTGGAAAAGCTGGACAAAAGCAAGCCGGTATTGGTGTATTGCGCTTCTGGTGGACGGAGCAAAACCGCCCAAAACATCATGAAAGACAAGGGTTTTGAAAACGTAGCCAATTTAACGCATGGCTACCGCGGTTGGAAATAAAAGCAGTCGATAGAAATGGACAAGTACATTGAAGTTTTCTTAAAGTCCTTCTCAGACTTTGCGGGCTATACTTGGAGGGAAATCACCTTTCAAGTTGACCCTTGGTATGTGAACTATTTCTGGTGGCTTGTCCTGTTATCACTTGGCGTTTGGGGACTGGAAATTGCGTTTCCTTGGCGTAAAAACCAGGCCATCATTCGAAAGGATTTCTGGCTGGATACGTTCTATATGTTCTTCAACTTTTACATTTTCAAGATCATCATCTTCATGGCATTTTCGAATGTCACAGAGTTGTTTTTTAAAGACCTTCTTGGTGGCGACTTATCGAGGTTCATCTTGCTCGACATGTCTGGATTCAACTGGTGGTTACAATTGCTCATATTCTTCATTTTCACCGACTTCATTCAGTGGTTTACCCACGTCATGTTGCACCGATTTGATTTATTATGGCAATTCCACAAAGTGCATCACTCGGTAGAGGAAATGGGATTTGCAGCACATTTGCGTTACCATTGGATGGAAAACGTGTTCTATACTCCAATGAAGTACATCGCAGTGATGCTGATTGGTGGATTTACTCCTGAGCAAGCCTACATCGTTTTCTATTTCGCTATTGCCATCGGTCACCTCAATCACGCCAATATTCATTTAACATACGGTCCGTTGAAATACATTTTCAATAATCCAGTCATGCACCTGTGGCATCATGCTTTTACGCTACCTGAGGACAGAAAACACGGGATCAACTTTGGCATCACACTAAGCATTTGGGATTATATTTTCCGAACGGCTAGCATTCCTAAAGATGATGCAGAAATAAAACTAGGTTTTCCTGAGATGGAAAAACTCCCAAGTGGATTTTGGGGCCAGTTGTTTTACGGTTTTCGAAAAAACTAGTTAAGCTCATTTTTAAGCCCAAACTCTGACTAGGGAGCGCTATATTTGAGGAACAGTCTCATGAGTTATGGATCAAGAAATTAAGGCACTCCTTCAAAAACAATTCCCAATGTTTGACGATCAATTATCTGATCATCTGGCAGAGTTGGGCACCCTCAAAACGTTTGAAGAAGGAGAAGAATTGATGCGCACAGGTCAATACTTCCGCTCAACTATGTTGATTGTAGAAGGATTGGTGAAGCTTTATCGTGAAGGTGAAAATGGAGGTGAGTTTTTCGTCTATTACATCGAACCAGGAAATGCATGTGCCCTGTCAATGGTGTGCGCTTCGCAGCAAAAAACATCGGAATTAATGGCACGTGCCATGACGCCAAGCAAGGCCATTATGGTACCTATTGACAAGATGGATGCTTTGATGCTTGAGCATAAATCATGGTATTATTTTGTGCTGGAAACTTATCGGTCTCGATTTGAAGAAATGCTGACTGTGGTGGATGCCATTGCATTTAAAGCCATGGACGAGCGCCTTGAATTCTACCTTATTAATCAAGCTCGAACCTTAGAGACAACAATTATAAAAACCACCCACCAAGAAATCGCCAACGACCTGAATACTTCACGCGAAGTAATTTCTCGATTGCTCAAAAAAATGGAGCAAAACGGAATGATCAGTTTGCACAGAAATCAAATTGACATGGCGCCATTGGTGGAAAACGTGTAAGAATGCTTGCAGCCTTCCAGGCATACCTTTCCTCTTTTAGCTTTTTACGAAAGCATGGGCTGGCTTGGTTTTTATGGTTTCCATTCATTATTACTTTCTTAGTCTTTTTTGGAGGATTCAGTTTGACATCTTGGGCTACAGAAAGCATTTCATTGTTGTTAAAGGCATCACTAGAAAACGTTGCCTGGCTTCCTGAATGGGCAGGCTTTATAAGTGATGTACTTTATTGGCTGTTGTGGATCATCCTGCGTATCCTGCTCTATTTCACATTTGCATTTATAGGAGGATCTGTTATTTTACTTTTAATGTCGCCCATCTTAACATGGCTGAGCGAACTGGTTGGCGAAGCACTTGGAGGTGAAGAAACGACATTTAGTATCACTCAATTCATAAGGGACCTCACACGAGCAGTAGGACTTGCGTTAACGAATGGATTCTATCAAATTTTACTCTCAATCCTATGTTTAGGCATTGGTTTTATTCCTGTCATTGGAGCCGCTTCACCTTTTTTACTATTCGCCATCAACGCTTATTTCTATGGCTATAACTTCATGGATTACTCTCTAGAGCGCAAGCAATTTTCACCCCGTGCAAGCAATCGTTTTGTATGGAGAAACAAATTTGCTTCGCTCAGTTTGGGTGCACCTTTCGCAGCTTGGAATTTAATCCCATTCATTGGCCCAATGACTTCTGGATTCATAGCCATCTTCGCAGCGGTTGCAGGCACGATTGAATTGGATAGGATATCATCAAAAAAGATCAATGCGAAGTAATTATGCCACCATATTTATTGTAATAGCAATAATGACTGGCCTTACGCTAGATTCATGCAATAGAGATGATCCGCAAAAAACAAGAGAAGATGTTGTGTTTTTCAGCGATGAATTTGGCATTCCAGGTACTTGGGAGAAATCTGTTTGGGCTAAAAATCTTTACCAACCTGACTCCACTGAGTCGATATTTATGAGTGGGGCATTGAACCTTGCTGCAGTCGAATCTGATAGTTGTTACAGAGAAAAAGCCGAACGCAGTTTTGACATTACAGCCGATATTCAGGAAGTGCTTAACACCAATGACACGATGCTTTTTAAAATTACTTGCAACTATATAACCAAACAGTCAACAGGACAAGTATTTGGTGTGCTTCAATTCAACGATTTGAATTTGAGAATCGACTTCCAACACAATCCAAGCAAATCATTGTTGGAAATTCTACTTGTAAATTGGGTTGTTAAGGACGTGAAAGAAAATGGAGTAATCACAACTGATTATGCTGTCACTGCCTCAAAGAATTCTCCAACGGACAGCGGAGTTGTATTTGTTACAAATGCATGCACTGAAGATTCCATAGCTTCAGCTTCTATTAGAATTGAAAGCTTCGAATTACGATATCCGAAATGGACTATAGATTGAATCCATTGAACTGGAAGCGTTCGATGATTTTTTTGCCGTTTTGAGCGTGGGTAGAAGGTGAATCATCATTACTTGAATAATTCAAAATATAGACGACACCATCGTTCAACTCCATCATTTGCATATAATACATATCCATGCCTTCTTGAGTCGTTGCAAACGTTAACCAATAGCGCTCTCCTTTTTGCTCAATGTTCAAGTCACGCAAATTAGTCATGTGCTCCTCTAGTATATTCTGAGAGTTCTTGACATAATCAAATAATGTCATATCCATTGCTGAAATATTGTCCTTAACAAGGTTTACGTTCTCTCTGAATAGATCGTTCTTAGAGTCTCTAGGCGAGAATAAAATAAAGGTTGTATTCGATCTGCCGGCAACATCCATTTCCCAATCCTGAGGTGCAAACACTGTGTATTCTTTGTGATCGTATTCTACCCAGCCGTCTTCACCAATAGTTAGTTGTTCAGTTTCTTCTTGCACTGGAGCAGAAACTTCTTCTATGACTTCTTCTTTAACTTCTGAATCACCAGAGCATGAGCTCAGCAGAAAAACAACTCCAATAAGTAACAAGAACTTAAACTTCATCTTCAATTATTTTTTCGGATCGAAGGGCTTCCAATCCAAAGTTCGAATCAAGGAATCCATGTCAGCTTCAAACTGACCCAACCCTTCTGGAGCATTAAGACGGTCATACACCCATTGAAGTTCGCTACTGGTTTGTAAAATTGTTAAAGTAGAAGGCAAATCAGTCACGTTGGCATCATAGACATGATCAAGTCCAAAATAATCCGTCTCATTTGCTTTATCAAGAATGAATTGCATTTGATCTTTCGTCAAATCTGCTTCATGAAAACCTTGAAAATCAAAAAAGCGTTTTGCTTCGATTACCGCATGACCAGCTGTGTCAATATCTAAGTTATATACAGGGCATTGACCAAAACAAGGCGAGCAATACATGCCAAAATACATGGAAGGTGTGATGTAAGGCTGATGACGTTTAATCTCTACCTCTTTTTTCTTGGCTAAATCTTCAGAAGAAGAATCTACTGAAGCCTCTTCTTTTACTTCTATTTGCTCTTCTTCAGATTCTACAACTTCTTTTTTGCTGATTTCAGGAAGATCGTTTTGAATAGATTTTTTTGAATCCTTACACCCAAAAAAAGACAAAACAACCAACAAGCAAAGCGTTGCCAAAATTCTCATAGATTTTATTTTTTCGGAGTTTGGATACCTCTATTTTTAGCCATCTTCTCTAATCTCTGCTGAAATCCTGACTTCTTTGCTGGCTTCTTCTTATTCGCTTGAATTTTAGCATGAATCTTATCCTCATCAATAAAGAAACGCTTGATGACAAACTGCTGCAGCATCGTAATTACGTTCGCTGAAAGGTAGTAGTAACTCAAACCTGAAGAATAGCTATTGAAGAAAAACAACAACATGAAAGGCATGAAGTAAATCATCATCTTCATTTGAGGCATTTGAGCGTTCGCTCCGCCAGACATATCCATATTGTACTTCGAGTAGAAGAACGTAGAGATGGCCATCAAGATGGTAAACAAACTGACATGATCTCCATAAAAAGGAATCTCAAAAGGCAGCTGCATGATAGAGTCATAAGAACTTAAATCCTCAGCCCACAAGAATGATTCTTGCCTTAACTCTATACTCGCAGGGAAAAACCTAAACATAGCGTAAAGTATCGGCAACTGAAGCACCATCGGTATACAGCCTGCCATTGGATTAACTCCTGCTTGACGATACAAGCCCATAACGGCTTGTTGTTTTTGCATTGCATCTTTACCCTCAAACTTCTTATTAAGCTCATCAATTTCGGGCTTCAAAACACGCATTCGCGCGCTAGAAACATAGTTTTTCCATGTCAATGGAAACAGTAAAAGCTTAATCATTATCGTCAACAGAAGAATAATGATACCGTAGCTCAGTCCAGTGTATTTATCTAGGAAGTTAAAAGTTGGAATAACCAACCATCGGTTTACCCAACCAAATATGGTCCAACCTAAATCGATTTGATCTTCTAAGCCTATTTCTAAATTGCTCAATGTTTGGTAGTGGTTTGGACCAACATAAAACTTGAAAGGAACCGAGGGGCTTCTGCCATTTCCAAATTCTAAACCGACTGATGCTGAGAGACCTTTGGTATAATTCTCATCCTCCATTTCGATCGTTTCAACCGAGGCTCCTTCCTTACTAAAACCATCATCAGAAATCAAGGCAGCTGAAAAGAATTGCTGTTTGAACGCAACCCACTGAATAGATGCTTCTAAGTCTTCTGACTCATAACTTGTTTCAGACACATAGTCAGCATCATCAGTCATGTACTTATAATACATGGTCGTTTTCATTTGCTCTTGCTCACGACTCTTTTCGTGAAACGGAGCATCTATTTTCCAATTTAATTCAAAAAGATCATCGCTAGAACGAAGCAAGTTATCCATTCCTACAACAGTGACTTCAGCATTGACGATGTAAGACTCACCTTCTTCGATATCATAGGCCATCTCTAAATACTGATCTTTATTGTCGCCATATATGCGATAAACAGCTCTAGAATCGGTCATTTCATCAGGAACCTCTTCGAAGTAAAGTTCAGAACTAGACAACTCTGTATTCTGATCTAACCAAAAGTTTAAATTGAAGTTTGAAGATTCATCTTCAAACAAGAAGAGCGGCATTGAGTCATAAGTAACATACTCTATCAACTCCCCAGAAACTGGAGCCCCGCCTTTAGTTGAAAGTGTAAACCTGACAAAATCATTCTGAATGGTATGGCGTTTTTCTTCACCATTTGCAGCCGTTGCAAACGAGCCAAAACGTTGCTTATTCTTGATTTTATCAAGTGAATCTTGTAAAGCTTGGGCCACTGAATCTAGGGTCAAGCTTTCGCTCTTTGCAGTATCAACAGACTTTAAGTCCGCATCTACCATTTTTTCCACGCGCTCTTCGTCTGCTTGCACAGCAGCAATGCTGTCTTGAACTCGTTTTTGAGCTTCAATCTCCTCTGGTGAAGGCTGCATCCAGAAGCTGTATCCTATAAGAATAGCACCTATTAAAACTAACCCTGTTAACGTATTTCTATCCATTTCTAATGCTCGCTAAATTGAGGCGGCAAAGGTATGTTTTCAGCCTTAGTTGAACATTGATTTCCTTGATAAGTGGAAAAGATGGTCTTCGATCGGAAAAAAAAGGGCCGAGTTGGCACAAATCTCTATTGATTCATCGTCCATCTCGACCCGGAAGTCTACTAAATTGCTAACCGAATTACTTTATGTACCTAAAGTCATGATTGTTCTCGATTTTCAATAAAGATTGATAGATCAATTGGATCACACTTTCAACGTCATTTCTGTGCACCATTTCAACAGTGGTGTGCATATATCGCAATGGCAGTGATATCAAAGCAGAAGCCACTCCGCCAGCACCAAATGCAAATGCATCTGTATCTGTTCCGGTGTACCTGCTGGCAGCCATACGCTGAAAATCAATCTTGTTGTCTTTAGCGGCACCAATGATCAACTTCAACAAATTATTTTGAACAGCAGGTGCATAGCTTAATACAGGACCGTCACCAGATTTGAAATCTCCTTGCTCCAATTTATTCATCATTGGCGTGGTAGTATCATGACAGACATCTGTAACGATGGCTACATTAGGTCGCAGTCTTTCAACAATCATTTCAGCTCCTCTTAAGCCAATCTCTTCCTGCACGGAGTTTACAATGTAAAGCCCGAAAGGAAGCTTCTTCTTATTTTCCTTAAGCATACGTGCAACCTCAGCAATCATGAATCCACCGATTCTATTATCCAAAGCGCGACCAACAAAATGATCATTGTTCAAGATGATGAATTCATCTGGATAGGTAATTACACATCCAACGTGAACCCCCATCTCCTCTACTTCCTTCTTAGACCTTGCACCGCAGTCCAACCAAATATTGGTAGATTTTGGAGTATGTTCTTTCTCTGATTTGCGTACGTGAATAGCTGGCCATCCAAAAACAGCAGTAACTGGACCTTTATCCGTATGAATAATCACTCGTTTAGAAGGAGCGATTTGATGATCTGACCCGCCATTTCGCTTTACATAGATCATTCCATCATCAGTAATGTAGTGCACAAACCATGAAATCTCGTCAGCGTGTGCTTCTATAACCACTTTAAACTCAGCGTCCGGATTGATAATCCCTACTGCCGTTCCATATGTATCAACGATGTAATCATCAATATATGGCTTCATATATTCTAGCCATATTTTTTGTCCTACTGATTCAAATCCTGTTGGAGAAGGGTTATTCAGGTATTTCTCCAAAAATTTCATTGAATTATCCGTCAGCACTTTTGGCGCAGTTGCCTTTGCGCTCTTGGTTTTATCTGTCTTTGCCATTTTATCTGAATTGATCTCCGAATGTAATAAGCACATGCGACTTCTGAACTACTTACGCTGATATATGTTTTAGTTGCAGATTTGCAGTCAATATGTTTACCACAGGAAGAATCATTTTTGCGCTTGTATTCGCTTTATCATTTATAGGCTATTTGATTTGGGCGTATGGCAAAGATGCCAAGCTCTCAAAAAAATACTACAAAGGATCGGGCATCATCTTACTGATTCTCATTGGAATATGGCTTCTTTTCTTTGGTTTTGTGCGTTTAACCTAAACCCACGCACGATATTTTCCGCACAATAGCATTGTGCTTAAGTCAATTTTACACTTCTTTTTAATCATTTCTTTGCTTGCATCGTGCTCAGGACGCGGAGGAGATAAAGATTTGTTGAGTAAAACAAAAAAGACCGCACCACACCGTGATCTAAAAGAAATCAAGGAAAGCGGGAAATTGGTGGCGCTTACAGATTTTAGCAGCTCAAGCTATTTCATATATAAAGGCATTCCGATGGGTTTCGAATATGATCTATTGGAACGTTTCTGTGCGCACATTGGCGTAGAGCTATCCATTGAGGTGGTCGAAGACATGGACGAGATCACAGGCTTGCTCAATGAAAATCAAGGTGATGTGATTGCCGCCAATTATACCGTAACCAACCAACGCAAAAAGGATGTGCTTTTCACTAAACCCGTGCTGCAAACAAAACAAGTTCTGGTGCAAAGACTTCCCGAAAAATGGTGGACAAAAACACAGGATGAATTAGACAATCGATTAATTAAAACTCCCGTTGGTTTAATTGGAAAAACTGTGTACGTCAGAAGGCATAGTTCTTTTTACACAAGATTGATCAATTTGATGGATGAATTGGGAGGCATCATTAATATCAAATTTGCTGAAGGTCTGGGTACAGAAAAATTAATCGAAATGGTTTCAGAAGGCAATATTGATTATGATTACACCGTTGCCGATGAAAATGTAGCCATACTGAATAAAGCATACATGTCCAACATAGATATTTCTACATCACTTAGCTTTACTCAAAATGTGGCCTGGGCATGCAGAATATCAAGCCCTGAATTGCTAAAAGCGTTCAACGAATGGCTGGTTAGATTTAAAAAAACAGAGGAATTTGCTGTTATCCACCTAAAGTATTTCAAAGCTCGCACAAAGCATAAAGAGCGTGTTATGAGCGAATATTCTTCGTTTAAAGGAAACAAGATTTCTCCTTATGATGCAGTGATTAAAAAAGAAGCTGAGCGACTGAATTGGGATTGGAAGTTGTTGACCGCATTGATTTATCAAGAATCACGGTTTGTTCCAGGTGCTAAGGCTTGGACAGTTGCTAGTGGATTGATGCAATTGATCCCTGAAACTGCCGAGCGATTTGGTGCTGACAGCTTGAGCGGGCCGAGTGAAAATATACATGCTGGATTGTCATTCCTTCTTTCATTAAATGAATATTGGGATGATCGCCTGCAGGACAGTTTGGAGGTTATAAAGTTCTCTTTAGCATCTTATAATGTTGGATTGGGTCATTTTTTAGATGCAGTTCGATTAGCAGAAAAATTCAATAGTGATGCTTCTCAATGGAAAAATGTGGCTAGATTCTTAGAATTGAAAGCACAGCCTGAATACTACAAAGATCCGGTTGTAAGACACGGATATTGCAGAGGCTCTGAGCCTGTAGAGTATGTAAGAAGTATTATTTCTCTGTGGGAGCATTACAGCAATTCGCCTGTGGCACTGCGCAAAACTATTTTTTCATCCAACTTGGCATCGCAGAAGAGTCTCGTTCTACTTTCTTTTCTTTGGGTTCTTCGTGAAAGAAATACTTAAAGTCAACGGTCAAGTAGTTACCAGAAAGCTGCAAGATTCCTAAATCTTCAAAATTGGTTGAGTTATTCGAATAGGCGTAAGTGATTCCTGTATTGTATATTGGAGAAAAGGGCCGATGATAAGATGCGCCAAAATAAAAATATCCCGATTTTTCCGTTCGATATTCAAATCCAATATTGGCCAGCAAACCTGATTTTAAAAAGGCTATTCTTGAGCCAGAGTTAGCAAACCCTGTTCTTCCGCTATATTGATAAAACTCTTGACTAGTGCCGCTAAAAACATCGGAAGGAAACATGTCTAATGCCAACCCAAAAGATGCGTTCATATAAATATTGTCAGACAGTCGCACAAACACCAATCCACTGATTGGAATTTCGTAACCGATAATCCTAAAATCCGTGGTATCTGCGAAGGCCAATTCCTCATGAAAGACACGGGCTGAGTAATTCCTTCGCACAAAGCTGATTCCCGATTCTATAGAAAACCACTTGTTTAATCCAAATCGCATTACTCCTCCAAAGGAATAGCCAGCGCGTTGACTAACAGAGTAATCAATTCCATTCTGCGAAAGTTCAGTCACTCCTGCACTAAATAGGTTACTTGAAATAATAGGCTTCATTTGAAACCCAAAAGTTGCCACTCGCTCTTGTGAGTACAATTGAGTCGAAAGGAGCATTAGCACTATGACACTTAAGATTCGCATCGAATTCAAAAGTCGTTATTGTGGATCAATATGTATAAAATGAATTAGAATTTGGTGTAATCAAGTGTTGTTCTTCAATGCACCAAGGACAGCTAGTATCATAATTACGGCCGATATCGCAATTACGATCCACCGCATCGGAGCAGTTGGAATAAACTTATCTCGATGCTTACCAATCGCTAAGTAATTCAATCGGTCCACCTTTTTCTCTAGGGTTTTTGCTACGCCAAAATACGTTGGCTTTCGGGCATCATCTTCATCTACTTGAGCTTCAAATTCAACCTGTTCATCTACCAAATAAGTAGTGAAGGTTTCCGCCTGATTCTTATCAAAGAAGCGATAAACTACTTTAAACTGATTTGTAGGATGAGCTAGTTTATTGGTAAAATTAAACTGTTCTTCAAGATCCATCATATCACGCGCAGTCGTTGACCAACATATAAGTAACCATTTCGTCTAATTCCATTCAACTCAGCCAAACGATAAGTAGTGGTGCCATAGAGTCTCGCTATTTCAAACAAACTATCACCGCGCTTTACAGTGTAGATTAAAATTCCCTTTGGGTAAGAAACATATCCATTTTTAGTGCGCTTGAGCATGAGTGTGTCGTTGACTAGGCTATTCTCATCGAAGGATATAAAGCTCAACGGATTGAGTGGTTTCCCCTTGAACCTAACCTCAAAATGCAAATGACTTCCAGTGCTGTGTCCAGAACTTCCTCCAAGACCTAAAAGCTGACCTGCCTCTACCTTATCGCCTTCCTTCACCTTAAACCTATGTAAGTGAGCATACAAAGTTTCAAGTCCGTTGTAATGGCGAACCACCACAACCCTGCCATAGCCGCCACTCACGCGAGCTACGCGCACAACACCTGGAAATGCTGAAACCACAGGATCCCAAACTTCTAAATCGATATCAACCCCATTATGCATTCGGCCATCTCTCCATCCAAATTTGGACGTCATCACGTTCTTTACTGGAACCTGAAACTCTCCTAACATTTTATGGTCAGTCAAAAGAATTGAAAGAGCAGTGTCTTCTTCTCCTAAATTCCACTCATAGGGGTTCGGATTTCCTACGATCCACTTAGGGTACATCTCTGTTGCTGGAATATCCAGCAAAGCATTACCAACAAACAAATCTTTTGGAATCACTTCTTCAAACTCTTCTGGTCTGTTTGCCAAAAAGATATTAATCTGGTTGATCAAGGCATAAGGCACTTCATCCGTTTCAAACAAAGAATCACTGTAATTGACCAATTGCTCTTCTGATTTTGAAGTGAGTGAGATGTATAAATCCAGGTAATTAGTGAAGGTGCTTGATCCATGAAACTTTAAAACAGAATCGCGTAAATCGCGGACTTGTTGATCATTAAGACCCGTAACGGCATCAAAAAGCACCTCTTCTCCATACATTACCACCGCGGCAACAGTATCTCGCTTTGCAGAAGGATCAGCACCGCCTGCAAAGGAAAGAAAACACCATAAAAGTGCAGTTATAAAGGTTAGTAAACGCATGGTCAAAGGCGTTCAAAAATAAAACATTCATCCACTGAAACAAAAGCTAACCGTTTAGAATGTGTCAACATATCAGAATTTGGGCAAATAGTCAACTCTTTGCGACCAATAAGCAATACTAAGCCTTCCATTTAATATTGCAGCCCATACTTGGGAATTGCTCCCCACGCAGTCTGTTGCCTTCGAGGACATCATTCAGCACAGTCCTGAGATCACTTCCGGTGACGGGCCGACCATTTCCAGGAGTGCTATCATCTAATCGGCCACGATAAATGCATTTCAACGATGAGTCAAACACCATAAAATCTGGTGTACACTCAGCTTGATAAGCCTTGGCAACTTCTTGTGTTTCATCAAACAAATAAGGAAAAGGGAAACCCATCTCATCGGCCAATTTCCTCATCTCTTCTGGTGAATCTTGAGGATAATTCTCTACATCATTTGAGCTAGTGGCTATAAATCCAATTCCTTTTAATCGATAGTCGTTGGCCAACTTCACCAATTGCTCTCGCACGTGTATCACATAAGGACAATGGTTGCAAATGAACATAACCACGGTTGCCTTTTCCCCTTTGAGATCCTTCAGTTGCCGGTGCTCATTGCGCACAACATCGAGCAAGGAAAATTTTGGTGCATCAAAACCAAGTGCAATCTTTCGTGTTTCTGTTAAAGCCATTAAAAAATATTTTATCAAATGTAACATTCACATTTGGTTAACACATATTTACTAGTACATTTGATGTATATACATATATACGCATCCTAAAAAGAAATACAATGAAAAAACTATCAATTATTACTGCCCTTGGACTTGGATCTTTGTTAATGTCATTTGGTCCAATTCTTAAACTTGAAAAACTCACTATCAAACCAGAAGCAAGTAACATCGAATGGTATGCTGAAAAGGTCACAGGCAAGCACAATGGCCTCGTAAACCTTAAAAGCGGATCAATAGAATTGGCAAATGGACAATTAAAAGGTGGTTCTTTCACTATAGATATGACCTCGATAAAAGTCACGGACCTGGAAGGTGAGTATGCGCAAAAGCTAGAAGGACATTTAAACTCGGCTGACTTCTTCAATACAGCAGAGCATCAAACTGCTAAATTCACGATTACAGGTGTAAAACCACAAACTGAAGGTGTAAACAACACGATTATAAATGGAAATTTAGCTATCAAAGGAATTTCTCATCCGGTAAGCTTTCCAGCCAAGGTTGAAACTACAGACGGAAAGTTCGCTGCATACGGTGAAATTGTCGTAGATCGATCAAAGTATGATGTTCGTTTCGGCTCAAACAGCTTTTTTGACAACTTAGGTGACAAAGCCATTTATGACGAGTTTACCATGAAGGTTAGCCTTGGAGCAAAGCTCTAAGAATTATAATTTTTGGTTTTAAATGTTAGACCTCTTCGATTCATCGAGGAGGTCTTTTTTTTGTTCGAAGCAATTGTTTGTCCAATCCATCAAATATCATCAACTTTGGTTGGCACCATAAATTCAAACCATGAAAACACTTGCACTGCTCACAACCGCATTATTAATATTTGCTAGCTGCGGGAAAATAAAAGAAGAAAACGATGCATTCAATGAGGTGGCAGAAGACTACGCATTGGCAGAAAGCGTATGGGATGATCTAGGCGAACAAGTTGAAGGAAGTGCCGAAAACGTTGAGGCTGGAGAAACTACATGGCAAGCATGCGCGATCATCACAGTAGACACCATCGGCACTCCATTTCCATTGAGTGTCACTGTAGATTTCGGAGAAACAGGATGCGTTGGGCGTGATGGAAAAACAAGAACAGGGCAAATCACCTATACCATGACAGACTGGTACCGCGTTGAAGGAAGCACGCTAACAACCACAACTAACAATTATACTGTTGATGATTATATGGTCACTGGAAATAGGGTTGTCACCAACAAAGGAGAGAATGAACAAGGGCAATTGCATTTTCAAGTTGAAGTGACGGGCGCCAGTATTACCGATCCCGAGGGAGCAACTATGAGCTGGACATCATCTCGAACCAGAACATGGATTGCCGGAGAAGAAACCGGCTTTTTTACAAGCAATGGCAGCGGTGGTTTCTTAGGTTGGGATGGAATTACAGATGATGTTTATGAAATAACTGGAAATGCGGAAGGAATTACAAGGAGTGGAAATTCATTCTTGGTAGACATCACTTCCGCTTTGCGTGTTCAATTGGATTGCCGGTGGATTACCCAAGGAGAATTATGCTTGACTCCAGAAGATTATGACCCGCGAAGTTTAGATTATGGTGATGGCACTTGTGACAACAAGGCATTGTTAAGCACAAATAGAAAGGATGTTGAGATTACGTTAAGAGGTTAACTGAATTAACGAGTGCTCTATTCCCTAATAAACTTGGTGGCATATTCATGAGTATCCGAATTCATTCTAATGAAATAAACGCCTCTTTCAAAATCTGCCATGTTGATGCTCATTGTGTTAATAAACGCTGAGCGAAAAACAATTTTCCCACTGAAATCAATGATCTCAACTTGACTCCATTCATCTGAAACCTGATCTGAAGAAATGGTTAGTTCATCTGAAACAGGATTTGGATGCAGGCTGAAAGAAATCGACTTAGCCAAACCATCTTCAGCACCTAAAGGCGGTTCAGGAGGTAAACAAGAATGCAAGAGATCAAATTTCGTTTGAAGTGAGTCAATAGGTTCTATTCCATCATTATTGCGTGTTCTTACTGAAGCCAAAAATGATGGATTACCAGGCGCATCTGTTGTTTGCGCAACTTTCACAAAAGCAAACAAAGACGATGTTCCGTTGCTTGAACACCTCGAATCAGCCCCTACCATATTAGCACCTTGAAGTGCAGCCATGAGCTTACACGCTAAATCACCAGGCTCATTTAAAAACCGAGCCTCCATTGAGTCAAGCACTTCTTGTCCTAACAAGATATTACCCTGAATCGAATAATGCGGGCCCGTAATATGATTTTTATAATCATCCGTGGAAGCACCAGTATGAGCCGCAGATTGTGGCGAGCCATTAACGAAAGCTACAATTCCGTATTGTCTAAGCTCAGGTTGATTTGAAACATCATTGGCAACGAGCCACTCAATAATTTGACTTGGCGTATCACCTAGATTCATTCGAGTTGCAGCATTATTTTGATTTGTTCCCAAATAATAAGCTTGCGAGTTGATGGCACCTACTCCAGGAAAAAGCTCACCCAAAAAATCGTCATTGGAAAAAGGAGTTTGAAAAAGATCTACGCATGAAGCGCCTGCACTTCCTACTTCTCCTGTGTTAGAATCTAGAGCAACGATAGAAAATGTATCCTGAGCAATCAATGAACCAGCGCCCAATAGCATTACAACCATTACTAGGAGACCTTCCTTTCTCATCTTTTGAAAATTAAATAGTTATGTAATAATAAACCTATCAAGCTAAAAAAAACAAACTTTTTTGGAGTAGATAAAAAAATATAACGCGTAATGAATTATTAAAGTCTCTTTAAAACGATTAAGAATCGAGCGACTCTCAAAAGAATAAAATCTAAAACGCATCCTCTCTTACCAGCTTTGCATTCCATCTGACTTAAAAGGTCCTCATCGCCCATGGAATCACTTTTAATCCAAGTTCATTCTGCTCCAGTCCTTCTTGATCATTTCATACCAATTACACTTTATGTTGTCATAGTGAAAAGTGTTGATCAACGAAAAATTCAGTTTCCTAAACACTCCATTTGAACCTAGGTTATCAACATCAGCAGCACCGTATATCTTTTCCCAACCTAAAACATCAAAGCCATAATCTAAGCAGGCAATTGCACTTTCGGTAGCATAGCCTTTTCCCCAATATTTTGGCTTAAATCGAAATCCAAGGTCATTATAATTGACATGCCCATTGGTCAATTTGTCTTCAACTTTCAATCCTGTCCATCCTATGAAATCTCCTGATTCTTTTTCAATGGTCGCCCATCTTCCAATGCCATTTTCCGAATATTGTTTTCGAACAAACTCAATAACTTCCTTTGATTGCTTCATTGTTTGCATCGGGTTATTTCCCAAATAGGTATGCACCAGAGGATCAGAATCAAGCTCAAATATTGCAGAGGCATCTTTATCCACAAGCTCTCTTAAAATCAGTCTTTCTGTTTCGACAAATACCTTCATTTTCAAAATAGAATAATTCCTCTAATGGATTTGACAACCATTCAATCCTTCATAACCTTGGCTAGCATTATCAAATGCGATCAATCTTTTTGTGTGTCAAGTCATTTCGAATTGCACCCGTATTAATGGTTGAGGCCGGTTCAAAGAGAAGTATACTTGCCTCTTCTTCAGCAACCGGCCGATGTTCTACCCCCCGTGGAACAATGATCATTTCGCCTTCATCAACTCGCACAATTTTATCTCTAAACTCCATATTAAACCACCCTTTTATAACAAAAAACAATTCATCTTCCTGCTCATGGCTGTGCCAAACAAATTCACCTTTGATCTTAGCAATTTTAAGGTGCTGACTATTTAGTTCTCCAATCAACCTCGGATGGTAATGATCACTGAACAAATTAAGCTTCTCCATTAAGTTTATTGCATCCATGACTTCCAAATTAATAACTCAACCCAATACCATCTTTAACTCGATCTAACAGCTCACTTAATTCAATACTCCGAGCGTGGGAGTGTTTTTCACTTTCGGTTTGTGCGTTCAACACACATCTATTCACCTCACTAATTTCATGAACGTAACCATTACCTTCATATTTTAGATCAATCACTTCGTCCTCTTCCCCGTCAACCTTTAAGGTGATTTTCTCTGCATGATGAAACCGCGGATGCAATTTTATTCAACCCTTTTCTCCATATATGTGAGCCTCAGTTGGCGTATCGGCTTCTACGGATGATTCAAGAGAGGCCTTTGAATTATTGCTGTAATCGAACATCATAGAACAATAAATATCTACCCCAGATGCCGTAAAACGAGCCATTGATTGAATTCGCGCAGGAACTCCCAGAACTAACAGACTCATATAAATTGGATAAATTCCAACATCTAATAGCGACCCTCCGCCTAGTGATTTATTATAAATTCTCCCATCAGGATTCAAATCTGCCTTAAAACCAAAATCTGCCCGGATGAAAAGTACTTCACCAATCACTTTTCTTTCAAGCAATTCGATCAGTTTCTCCGTGACTGGAATAAACCGAGTCCATAAACCCTCCATCAAGAATAATCCTTTCGACTGGGCTTTGGCTGATACCTTTCTAGTTTGAGCAGAATTCATCCCAATAGGTTTTTCGCATAACACTCCTTTGTTATTGTCTAAGCAGAGCATGGTATTCTCAAAATGAAATGGATGGGGAGTAGCAACATAAACCACATCGATTTCTTGATCTCGTGCGAGTTCTTCGTATGAACCAAAACTTTTCTTCGCACTGCAATCAATACTGAACTCCTCTGCTTTTTCTTTATCTCTTGAGGCTACGCCACATAATTCAGCATCAGCAGAGAGCAGTAAATCATGCGCAAACTTGTGGGCTATTTTCCCCAACCCAATAATTCCCCACTGTATTTTTTTACTTATAGAAACTTAAAGATAGGGTAATGGATTTCTTCAAGATAATTATCAAACAATATTTAGTTTCACTCAATGATTTGATTCTAAAGATTGAGAATTAATCTAGAAAATTATACTTTGGCATTGATGTTAAAAGCACGGATAGATAACAACCGAATAGAGGCTGGTTGTGATGAGGTTGGAAGAGGATGTTTGGCTGGACCTGTTGTTGCTGCGGCAGTCATATTACCTCCGAATTTCAAACACAAAAACTTAAACGACTCTAAACAGCTCACTGAAAAAGCGCGCTTAGAACTCACTGAAATAATTAAATCTAATTCGATTGCTTGGGCTATAAGCTTCGTAGATCCCGTGATTATTGATCGAATCAACATTTTAAACGCTTCATTTTTGGCGATGGAAAGGGCAGTAAAACAACTTACGGTCAAGCCCGATCACTTGTTAATAGATGGCGATAGATTTAAATCGAATCTAGATGTTCAATTCACCTGTATCATAAAAGGAGACAGTAAAAATGGATCAATAGCAGCGGCTTCAATCGTAGCTAAAACTTATCGAGACGAATACATGAAGCGCATTCATGAGGAATATCCGGAATACGTTTGGAACAACAATGTAGGGTATCCGACCAAAGCACATCGAGAAGCTATTCGAAATTTTGGACCTACTCCTTACCATCGAAAGTCCTTTCGATTATTACCATAACAGACTATCCCAAAACGTGCATTAACACCTAATCGATAAGAACACTTCCTTAGTTTTAGTGAAAGCACTTGTATTCGTCAATAAATTTGCATTATGAAATGGATTATAGGCTTAGTTGTAGTTACACTTTTGGCCATTGTTGGCTGGTTTTTATTTCCACGTATTGCACCAGTAGCTCAAATCAGCCCACTAAATGCTCTGCCAGAAAGCACTTGGCTCATCGTTGAAGCAAAAGCATCAAACGCACATGCGCTGTTTACAGATAGCAACAGTTTATTTCAAGGCTTATCAGTTATCGAACCTATTTCTAGCCTAGTGAGAAACTCGGGAGATCAGACACCTGACAACAACCACTTGATCACACTCTTTCTATATGGTTCAACAGAATCACCTTATGTTGGAGTAATAGAAGCAGTGTCTAATGAAAAAACGCTTCTAGACAACTTCTTTACTGAACACGTCTATTTTGATGATTATACAATACATAGCAATGAATTGTTGCCATCAAGCACTTTAGATAATAGTCATCTTCAAAAATTGCTTCAATCTTCAGGCAACAACAGCATCTCTATCTGTGCTAAACCAAAGCAAATCATAGCCTTTTATTCAGGGCAGATGGCTTCTGAGTTAAAACTAATTCTTGCTCATGAAATTGTGACCGATGGCTGGGTGGAATTCGAAATGAGGGAGGACGGGAACCTTTTTATGGCAAATGGAGTCGGTTCTAGTAAAACGGACGAGACAAGCAAAAAAAGAGACCTCAACCTGCTCAGGTATATGCCTGCTAAAACTGGAGCTGCACTGCTGAGCTCTTATGACTCTCTTGCATATGCCATGGTGTATTGCCCCTATTCCAACGATAATGAAGAGGAGCACGAAAACTTATTTCTTATATTAACTGAAGAAGGATCAAACGCAAGTGAAACTTCTGAAGATCAAGCTTACCAGGGTATTCCAATTAGTATTAGCGCGTTACCGAACTCATTGAACACACTGAATATAGCTTGGCATAATGAGTCTTACGTGGCTCAATTTGGAGCAGTGCGTATTCACGCAGCCTCATTCAAGCAGCTAACGAAGCTTATTGATGACTACTTAGCGGATGATAAATTAATTTCTTCGGCATACTTTAAGCACATAGAACCTGCAATCTCTGACGCAAGTTTCACTTTCTACCTGCGTCCTGATCTGTTGGACGTGCATAACCCTTTCATTTCTGAAAATGCGGATTTAGCAGACATCAATACACTCGTCTTTCAGTGCTTCAGTGAGCTACCAATGCAAAAGTTTTATGCCCTATCCATTTTACATCACACAGAATTTGTTGATCAAGCCCCTGCATTGTGGTCATTGTTATTAGACACTACTATTGCTGCAGGCCCATGGAGTTTTTTAAATCACTACACTCAAGAAAATGAGGTTATCATACAAGATAAGAAGCATCAATTATATTTAATCAACAAAGAAGGAAAAACACTTTGGAAACAAAGGTTAGATGAAACAATAGTAGGTGATATACAAAGAATTGACGCTTACAAAAGTGGCAAGTATCAGATGCTCTTTAGCACCAAAACCAGTACTTATCTAATTGATAGAAATGGCAAAAACGTAGGTGATTTCCCCCTTAAACTAAGCCATGAAACAGCGGTAAGTCCTTCTATTGTTCAGTATGAATCAAAAGGTGAATACCGCATACTCATAGCTGACGGCAACACCATTCACAATGTTGATGTAGAAGGCAAAGCGATAAAAGGCTGGAAAAAACCATCAATAAATGGTGAAGCAATAGTACCGATAGAATACCTAAGCTATGCCGGTAAAGATTATCTCTGCGCAATATCAACCAAAAACAACATCTACTTTTTTGACCGCACTGGTAAAGAACGAATCAAAAAACTTCAGATCGACACAACAGCCACTTCTCTAGAAATAAGAAAGGGAAAAGCACTAAATGAATGTGCTATCATTGGTTATGACAGCATTGGAAACATACACATTGTAAAGCCTAATAGTAAAAGCTCAATTCATAATATTTTACCCATTGGTGGTGACGTAGGGCTAAAAACAGCAAACAGTGCTGATCATGCTTACATCACGGTTAAAAAAGACAGGGTCCTTTCATTAAATCGAGATTTAGATGTCGTGCTAGACTTCTTAATGCCAGAAGAATTAGACAAAGCGATTCAAATCATGTCCATTAAAAAAGGATGGATAGGACTAGAAAGTCGAACCGAAAATCACTTTTACTTACTTGATTTAGAGGGCAGGCTTTTAGACAAAATGCCTTTAAAAGGATCGGGCAAAGCCTTAATGATTGATCTAGACAAGAACGGCAGTCAAGAATTGATTATTGGAGATGGAAAGCGTGAACTGTTCGTTTACAAATTGGCCGATTAGCGACCTGTCATCATCGCGCCAAACGAGCCCATTTTTCGAATTTTTAGTTTCTGCCCGGCCTGTAAACTTTCATTTTCAGAAAGGTCATTCAACTTATAAATGGTCTTCATCTTCACACCGTATTTCTGAGAAACCTCTCTTACCGTTTCCCCTTGGGTAACAGTATGAAACTCTTCTTGGGCGTTATTGCGTTTAGGCTGCAAGTAAACTACTTCTCCTTCAATCAAGCGAGAGCCTTTTAGCAAGTCATTGTACTTTAACACTTGCCATCTGCCCATGTCAAATCTTTCTGCAACTGATTCAGGTGTATCTCCCTTTTTCGCAACAATAAATTTGATATTATTATCACTTACATCTATTGCGCTAACGTTTGGAACTTGAGCAATTGGCTCATTACGCTTATACGACTTTGTGGTTTTCACTTCAGCAACAGTCTCTTTCTCGGGGATTTTCTTCACACGATCATATTTATGCAACTCGTTTTCCTCAATAATCTTAATAAGAAGTGGCGCGTATTTAGGGTTTGTAGCATATCCAGCCTTCTTTAAACCATGAGCCCACCCCTTGTAATCGGTGTGTTTCAAATCAAATAAAAACGCATACCGATCGCGCGTCATCAAAAACTCACTATGATCTCGGTATGAATCGAATGCTGAGTAATATTTCCGAAAGCACTCATTGGCCTCATCATCATCTTGTATAAATGTTGGGCCTTCCCAGCCCTTATGACATTTAATACCAAAGTGATTCCGCGCATATTTAGCCAAAGGACTATTGCCATAGTCGCTTTCAAGCATTCCCTGCGCCAACGTAATACTGGCTGGAATTCCCGTAGCATGCATCTCTCGAACAGCTTCATCTCTGAATTCATCGATATAATCATGCTTTGACATACGAGGTTCAGCAGGCTGCGCTTGCGCCTGAAGGGTGAAGAAGAATAAGTTACCAGCAATAAATAGTGCTGTCAGATTGTTACTTTGCATGCTCATTGAAGCTTAATGTGAAAATATTGAGTTATCAACTGAGTTTTCAACAATTTAATACAGGTTATAAACAATGTTGACGTTAATTACATACTATGAAAGGACTGGTAGTAAAGAGTACGGGGAGTTGGTATAAGGTAAGGCTCAACGATGGCAAAATAATTGACGCTCGATCAAGAGGGAAGCTGCGCACGGCAAACTCAAGAAATACGAATCACATTACCGTCGGAGATCTTATTGAAATTGATGAAACTGGCGAAGACTTTTCCATCAGTAAAATACAAGATCGCAAGAATTACATCATTCGAAAATCCACCAAGCTTTCAAAGGAAACACACATCATCGCAGCCAACATAGACTTGGCAATCATAGTAACAACACTCAAAGAACCTAAACTCAAATTTGGGTTTGTTGACCGGTTTTTGGTCACTGCTCAAGCATATCAAATTCCTGCAATCATCGTTTTCAACAAAACGGATTTACTCAATGATAAAGAGAAAGCGTATTTAAAAGATTTGAGAGCAGCATATCGTGAAATTGGATACGAAAGCGAGGCTATTTCAGTATCCAACAATGAAGGAATCAACAAAATCCAAGAATTGACCCAGGATAAAATCACTCTTTTCTCAGGAACGAGTGGTGTAGGAAAGAGCTCTTTGCTCAATAAAATCAACCCAGATATATCAGCCAAGGTGAGCAATGTTTCCGCATCGAATGAAAAAGGACAACACACTACGACATTTGCAGAAATGCACGAAATCAATCCAACCTCATTTATAATCGATACCCCTGGACTAAAAAGCTTTGGGCTAATTGATATGGAACCGGAAGAGCTCAAAGATTATTTCCCAGAAATGGTGCGCTTCAGTGAAAACTGCAAGTTTGGAAACTGCAAACACCTCAACGAACCAGGTTGCGCTGTTAAACCTGAATTTGAAGAAAGTAGACTACCTATATTCAGATACGAGAATTACGTTCACTTGTATGAAGAACTAAAAGCACTGAAGAAAAACGATTAATGTGCTGAAAAGAAGACATTTTCACATTCAGTTTGAAGAGCTTTTTTATTTTGACCTTTTAAAGTCTTAAGTATGAGAAGTATAATTCAAAGAGTCAGTCAAGCTTCTGTTTCCATTAATAGTCAAGAATCCGGAAGCATAGGTCTTGGGTATTTGATCCTATTAGGCATCGAAGAAGCAGATACAAAAGAGGATGCAGAATGGCTCGCAAAAAAAATCGTGAATTTGAGAATCTTTGCTGACGATGAAGGATTAATGAACCGCTCGATCAACGATGTTAGTGGAAGCGCTTTGGTTGTTAGTCAATTCACCCTTCATGCAAAGTATAAGAAAGGAACTCGACCAAGTTTCATCAGAGCAGCAAGACCCGAGCAAGCGATTCCTCTTTATCAATTCTTTTGCGAAACATTAGAAGCTTTGACGGGAAAACCGACAGAAACTGGAGTGTTTGGAGCCGACATGAATGTACATTTGATTAACGATGGTCCGGTCACCATATTTATAGACACAAAAAACAAAGAGTAGAAGGTGTTATTCAACTCAATGCCATTTCTGATTTTTCTGCTCTCAGTGGTGGCGATTTATTTCATCTTACCTCATCGCTGGCGATGGATGCTGCTGCTTGCGGCAAGCTACTTTTTCTATGGCTACTGGAAAATAGAATATCTGGGACTCATTTTGTTGAGCACCGTAGTTGATTTTTTCGCTGCTCAATTTATTGCCTCTACGGATGATCATCTCAAAAAGAAAATCGGACTGAGCATTAGTCTCTTCACCAATCTTGGACTATTAGTTCTATTCAAGTACTCTGGATGGTTCATGACCGATGTATTACACCCAATCTCAGCCATTAGCGACTCTCAATTAAATGGCTTTCAAAACTTCTGGAATTTCGCATTGCCCGTTGGAATTTCATTCTATACTTTCCAAACATTAGGGTATAGTATTGATGTGTATTACGGGCGGGCAATTCCCGAGAAAAATCCATTCAAATTCGCCTTGTTCGTGAGCTTTTTCCCGCAGCTCGTAGCAGGACCTATTGAACGATTCTCTCATCTTCACAAACAACTTTTCAAGGAACAAAAGTTCAACTATACCTTTCTTCAACAAGGAGGCAGAATGATTCTGTACGGCTTGTTTATCAAGATGTGTGTTGCCGATAATATTAGCCATGTAGTAGATCAAATATTCGAGCAACAAAACGAAGCTTCGGCCCTTCAACTTGTGTTAGGAGCGTTATTATTCGGCATCCAGATTTATAGTGACTTCCATGGATATTCTCTTATTGCAATAGGCACGTCCAGGCTATTAGGCATAGAGCTAATGGACAATTTCAATGCTCCGTACACTGCTACTTCCATCAGAGAGTTTTGGAGTAAATGGCACATTTCTCTCTCAACTTGGTTTAGAGACTACCTATTCATTCCGCTAGGTGGAAGTCGTGTTTCGAGGCTGAAACTAACCACGAACATTTTAATTGTATTTATTGTGAGCGGACTTTGGCACGGAGCTAATTGGACATTTGTAGCTTGGGGAGCAATTCATGGATGTAGCTATTTGATGGAGCGCTGGTTTATCTCAAAAGACACTGCGCCATGGCTGAAATTTCCTAGATGGATAGCAACGATGAGCATTGTATTTATTGCGTGGGTATTCTTTCGAAGCGAGTCAATTGAGATGGCAGCAAATTATATCACAAATGCCGTTTCTTCCGAGTCAACAGGAATTCATTTAGAATGGCAGGCTGTTAGTATTTCATTCATAGGAATATTCTTATTGTCAGATATCCACTTCAAAAACAGAAGCATCCATAGTTGGCTTAACGAACAAGGCGCTATTATTCGCTGGAGTGTCTATGCATTCCTTATTTTTTCTATCAGTTGCTTTGCCGGCATCACTAATCATCCATTCATCTACTTCCAATTCTGATGAAAATTACGCTGAAACTCATTTCATTGGTCGCAATGCTAATCGCATTGAATTGGATGTATAAGCAATCCAAATTTATTGCCTTTGTGGATGAACATGCCGATCAGTATCTGCAATTAGAAAAAATCAAAAACTGCGATGTGATTTACATCTCAGCATCGAGCAATTTCCCTCCCGAAAATATCCAAGAAGCAGACCCGAGAAAAATAAGTCAGTTCATCTCAGACTATTTCCCAACCTTTCAATTTGAAGCCATCAACAAACCGGCTTCTCATGCGGGAGTATACCGTAAATTACTTCATATATTTCCCAAAGACTCCGAAGCCAAAACATTCATAATAACCATGAATATGAGATCTTTTGGACCGAGTTGGGTCAACTCAGACCTTGAAACTGCATTAAACCAATCCAACGTATTCTACAATCACAGACCCGTCTTATTCAATCGCCTACTTTTAAGCTTAAATGCCTATGACAATAAACCTGCGTATGAAAGAAATGAGCTAGTTCAAACACAATGGGCTAATGACCCGCTTCCGTTTGAAGCCCCTAAAAACACCGTCAAAAATTGGTGTGCAGTTGAAAAATGGGGCGATTGGAGAAACCCAACACGTCAGCTAGCCGATCAATTTATTAAGCAATATGGTTTTGTAATTGATGAAAACAATTCTCGTGTAAAAGACTTTGACGCTATTTGCGAGATAGCAGAGAAAAGGAGCTATAGGTTGGTTTTCAATATTCTGGCTGAAAACATAGAAACAGCTGACTCATTAGTGGGTAAAGACCTTACTTCATTGATGACACAAAATGCAAAATGGCTAGAGAGTCGATATTCAGAAAAGGGATTTAAAGTAGTTAATAATCTGCATATATTGAAGGCTTCAAACTTTACAGACAAAGACTTCCCCACGGAACATTATGACGAAGAAGGAAGAAAGATTATTGCTAAAAACATTGCTTCATCGCTTAAAACAATCATCGAATGACGGAAAAAATGACCATAGAAGAAGCTCAAGAAAAAATAGATCATTGGATCAAAACCATTGGTGTAAGATACTTCAATGAGCTAACAAACATGGCGATGCTAACTGAGGAGGTGGGCGAGCTTGCCCGAATCATAGCAAGACGCTATGGCGAACAGAGCGAAAAAGATAGTGACAAGAGCAAAGACCTTGGTGATGAAATGGCAGATGTATTATTCGTCTTAATTTGCTTGGCAAACCAAACAGATGTTGATCTGACGAAGGCACTGGAAAAAAACCTCGCTAAGAAAACAAAACGAGATGCTGACAGGCATAAAAACAATCCTAAACTGCAATAAAGAGACCTACTTCCAAAACATGTGACGTAATTAGGACATTGAATAAATTGTCAATAAGACAGATATTGGATACATTCGAGTCAATTGTGAAGATTATCCATCACATATTTTTAATCTGCACCTTGGCTATAACGTTGACATCTTGCAAGAAAGACTAAGATTACACCTATATGCCAACATACTTCTACGGTGTAGACATGAAGGTAGACAAAGCCTACCTTTTCATTGATGATGAGTCATATGGGGAAATAGTCGCGCTGGATAATAGAGTGAGCATTTGCAGTGAAACTGATCTTCAGAAGTGCTTTTATTTGGAAATCCCATTTGATTGCCATAAGATCGAAGTGTTCGATAATCACGGAGAAAAATTAATTTCTCATCCTCTGAAGTTCACAAAAACCAGATTAAAAAACTGCAGTCCATTTGACGATAAAGTTGACATCGAAATAGGCGGTGATTATGGATGGATCTTAAGTACAGTATTTCAGGATGAGAGTGATCGACACACATGTCTTATGGAATTCAGCGGGCAAAAACAGAGCCTTTTGGGTTTTGCTGATCTTTCTTGTCAATAGTTCACTTTTCTACTCTCAGCGCGCTTGATTGGTTACGTCATTTCGGAATTACTCAATTAAACCAATTCCGAATTACATTCCACGTATCATTAGTTCTATCAATAAGGTCGGAAAATCATTCTCAAGTTGTAAATAAAAGAAAACAAAAAACCCCGATGATTGCTCATCGGGGTTCCTTCAAAGTAGTGATCGTGACTCTTATTCGCTAAAAGTAGCGGTCTCTTCAGTTGTAACAACTGAAACTATTTCAGCCTCTTCAATTTTAATCTCTGTAGCTTGCTCATCTTCAACTTTCACCATTTTCTCAAGGGCGATAGATGGAGCAATTACTAATGCTACTACAGACATCAATTTCAACAAAATGTTTAGTGATGGACCTGAAGTATCCTTAAAAGGATCTCCAACTGTATCTCCAACAACTGTAGCCTTGTGAGGCTCAGAACCTTTGTAGTACATTTCTCCGTTGATCTCAACGCCTTCTTCAAACATCTTCTTAGCATTATCCCATGCACCACCAGAGTTTGATTGGAAAATCGCCATCAAAACACCTGCAGAAGTTACACCTGCTAGCAATCCGCCAAGCATTTCAGGACCACCAATGAAACCAACTGCTACCGGAACAGCAACTGCCAATAAACCTGGAAGCACCATCTCCTTAATAGAAGCTTTTGTTGAAATCTCAACGCACTTATCGTATTCTGCAACACCATCGGCAGCATCAAACGTTGCTTGATCTTCAGCGCTCCAATCGGCTTGCTCTTTACCTTCATTTCGTTGCATAACTTCTAACGCAGCCTTCAACGCAGGGATCTCTTTAAACTGACGTCTCACCTCTTCGATCATCGCCATAGCAGCGCGACCAACAGCATTCATACTCATCGCTGAGAACACAAAAGGTAACATAGCTCCTACTAGCAATCCTGCCATAACAGAGGGAACTGCCACGTTGATCTGTCCAACATTCGCTTGTTGCATAAAAGCTGCAAACAAGGCCAATGCTGTAAGAGCTGCAGAACCAATCGCAAATCCTTTACCAATAGCTGCTGTGGTATTACCTACTGCATCAAGCTTATCAGTGCGCTTGCGTACTTCTTTTGGAAGGTCTGCCATTTCAGCAATACCACCAGCGTTGTCAGAAATCGGTCCGTAAGCATCAACAGCTAATTGAATACCTGTGTTTGCCAACATACCCACAGCTGCAATTGCAATACCATAAAGACCAGCGAAGTAATGCGCTACTAAAATTGCCGCAGCAATTAAGATAACAGGAATAGCTGTACTCATCATACCAACTCCTAAACCAGCAATAATGTTAGTTGCAGAGCCTGTTAATGATTGACGTACAATTGAAAGTACTGGAGGCGTTCCTGTACCCGTGTAATATTCTGTGATTTTTCCAATTCCTAAGCCCGCTATTAAACCAGCTAAAGTTGCAAAGAACACGCCATTAGCAGAGTAATCAGTCCCATCAAAGCTCCATGTGGCTGGCAAGAAATAAGTAATAATGAAGTAAGAAATTACAACCATTACGCCTGCCGAACCAAACTCACCAATATTCAAGGCTGTATGTGGGTTCCCACCGTCTTTAACTTTCACAAAGAAAGTTCCGAAAATTGAAACTAAGATACCAACAGCTGCAAGAGCCAAAGGAAGCATAACGGCTCCTAATCCCATCCATGCAGGATCCATTTCTCTAAAACCAGGAACAAACACAGCTCCTAATACCATAGTACCGATAATCGAACCAACATAAGATTCAAAAAGATCAGCTCCCATTCCGGCTACGTCACCCACGTTGTCACCAACGTTATCTGCAATTGTTGCAGGGTTCAATGGGTGATCTTCTGGAATTCCAGCCTCAACTTTACCTACAAGGTCAGCTCCTACGTCAGCTGCTTTGGTATAAATACCACCGCCAACCCTCGCGAAAAGAGCAATTGAAGAAGCCCCCAAAGAGAAACCAGCAAGTACATTCAGTACTGTAGAAACACCATTCTCGTCAGCAATACCAAAAAGGTTTACATATAATATGAACAGCAAGCTCAATCCAAGCACTCCTAATCCAACAACACCCAATCCCATAACTGAACCACCTCCAAAAGCAACTTCTAATGCTTTTCCTAAAGATGTTCTTGCTGCATGAGTAGTTCTTACGTTAGCCTTTGTCGCAACTCTCATTCCGAGGTAACCCGCTAATGCAGAACAAACGGCTCCAACAATAAATGATAATGCAACTAAATAACTTGAATTTTCCTCGCTTGCACCCTTAAATGCTAACAAAGCCGCAACCGCGATTACGAAGATTGAAAGAACTTTATATTCAGCCTTTAAGAAAGCCATTGCTCCTACTGAAATGTTCTTGGCAATTCTCGCCATTTTTTCATTTCCTTCCTCCTGCTTAGATACCCAAGCACTTTTCCAAGCCACAAAGAGCAGAGCTACTACTCCAAACGCTGGTAATGCATAAATTAAACTAGTCATTTATATTGATTTTGAATGGATTAATGAGGCACACACCCCTTAATTTTTAAGCGCGCAAAGATAATAGCATGATTATATTATCAATAACAAAGTTTGATTATTGAAAAATATTGACAGATTCAGCGCAAACCGCATTGAAAACTATTAAAACATAAATCCACCTTGCGCGTAAATTCCAACATTTAGAACTTGCGAGGTCGATGTAACATTGGACGAACCATTAAAAAATGACTCTTTCAAGTTATAACGGTATAGAGAAAAGCCCATTTCTCCCGTCAACGCTAAACCAATGCCAGTGTTGTAAAATACACCTGCTCCCAGAGAGGACTGAAACACAGGAGACACTTCCACATCGTCAATAATGAAATTGGTCTGAATAAACGATGTTGCTCCAGCAGACATTCCAGCTTGAGCATCGATAAATCCTTTTACACGATCGTTATGTGGTCTAAAACGTCTTACATGTAGGTTGTATTTAACCATTGCATATTCAAAAAAATCTAAGGAGACGCCCGCACCAACAGACCAGCGATCTGCCACTTTAAACCACTCCGTAAATGACAATGAAAGATTAAATGGCGTAAATGTGGTTACGGCCCCAGAAAATTCTGCTGACCATTTCTTATCGAATGGTTTAAACGCAAAGAGCCCTTCTTTCTCTGCAACTTTCAATTTCTTTTCCGGACCAAAAACATAACGCACCTTATTTCGGTCCAAACTAAATATCTGGTCATCATATTTAATCAACATAAACTCAGAACCTAATGCAATGATCTCACCACGGTACACCTCTCCGTTCAGCATATAAACAGAAGCATTATTCTGAGCAAATAACACGCCTCCAGCAAATACATTTAAAATGAATATCAAAATTGCGACCCTAAGCATTGATAGAATATATTCTTTTAAGAAAGACGAAATAAACACTTTTGAAGTTCGTTAATTTAAAAAACTATGAAACACCTAACCTAATTAACAACTTACACGTCTGATATCTAAATATTTATTATCATTTTTGAGAATCAAATTTACATCACCATGAACGCAACTATAAAACTTGGGATTGCCTTTCTTTTTATCGGATTCATTTCTTCTTGTCAAAAGATCTCCAAGACCACACAATTCACGGCAAACGTGCCAGCATACATGTCTTATGAAGACCTTAGGTCTTCTATCCAGAATGACAACTCACACAGTTTGGTGAAACCCGGTAAAATTTTTCTTTACAATTCTTTAATCTTAATCAATGATTATGAATCTGGAATTCATATTTACGACAACGGAAACCCGAGTTCACCTTCTCATGTTGCCTTTATTAGCATACCAGGAAACGTAGACATTGCTGTGCGAGACAACATTCTTTATGCAGATAGCTACACTGACATAGTGGCTATAGACATTAGCGACCCTACCAATGCTCGAGAGGTAGGACGAAGCAATAACGCATTATCATATACTATTCCAAGCGGAATGGATTGGAACTATCCTGTTGCAGAAATTGACGAATCAAAAGGTGTTGTTACCGGGTATACCATTGGAGAGGTTGAGGAAACGTGTAAAAATGAAGATTGCAAAACATTCTACAATATCAATGAGGATTGGGGTGGATCATGGGGAGGACAAATGATGAGTGATGAAGGGTCTCCCGTTTCTTTTAGTGGAAATTCAAATAGCGTAAGAAGCGCTTCTTCCAGCAACAATTCAGCTATTGCTGGTTCTATGGCTCGTTTTATGATGATCGAGAATTACTTATATGTTATTACTGACGAAAGTACAGTGAACATTTTCGACATCACAACGAAAAATATGCGCTCAGTTGGCGAATTCAAACCTTGGAATGATGCAAATGGTTGGGGTATGATCGAGACATTATTCACTTTCAAAGAACACTTATTTATTGGCTCAAACGCGGGTATGTTAGCCTATGATATTAGCTCTCCTGCTGCACCTGTGTTCTTGTCAAGTTATTCGCATATGACTTCTTGTGATCCTGTTGTAGCCAATGATGAGTATGCTTTTATCACTTTACGATCTGGTGGCAATAACTGTAACTGGGGCAATACAAACCAGCTTGACATTTTAGACATCAAAGACATTATGAACCCGAAAGAAATTACAACTTTTGGATTGAGCAACCCACACGGATTGGATATTGATTCTGAAAATGAGATACTATTTGTATGCGATGGTTTTGATGGCCTTAAGGTGTATGACTTCAATGATATTCAGCGGGTTTCATCAAATAGACTTGATCACTACGCTGGACTTGAAACATATGATGTAATCGTAAATAACGGAATAGCCCACGTTATTGGAACAGAAGGCTTGAAGCAATTTACTTACGACAACACAGGAAAATTATCTGAATTGAGTACAATTCCATTGAATTAACTTTTGTTAGCAATCAACGTGTATCAAAAAGACAATTGAAACGTCTTATAGATACATAGGTAAGTAGGTTTAGTTTAAAAAGCCCTTTGCATTTACTCGCAGAGGGCCTTTCTTTTTAAGGATGGTCTAAAACCCAGTATTACTCAAAACTTTTTTTCAATGCTCATTGACAACCCATCGCATAAACATTACATTTCTGCAAACACATAGGCTAGTAGATTAATAGGTTTAGCTTATATAGACCCACCCATGCCCCAAAGTTGTTGGGCTTTAAATTTATTTCAATGTGATCTATCATAAAAAAAGCCACAATCGCGGCTTTAACTTTTCTTTAGAACTTGATGGCACAGAGATTGCAATAACCTAGTCTCATAGGTTAAGTAGGTTTAGTTAAAAAGCCCCACACAAAATCTCAAAGTGATGGGGCTTTTTTTACTTTAAACTAAATACAGAGATTCCTTTACCAAACGAACAACCCCACCAACGGTAGGAATAGCAATTTCAATCAAGTTCGGTGTAAAAGGAAATGGTGTATCTGTTTGCGTAGCTCGCAATACAGGAGCATCAAGATAATCAAATGCATCTTTTTGAATACGATATGCTATCTCACTAGACACACTTGCATAAGGCCAACTTTCATCAACAACAACACAACGGTTGGTTTTCTTTACTGACTCAATAACTGTCTCTACATCAAATGGTCGGATCGTGCGAAGGTCAATTACCTCACAATGAATACCATCCTTTGCCAATTCGTCAGCTGCTTCAAGCACAACCTTCATTATTTTGCCAAAAGAAACAAGTGTCACAGCATCACCTTTTCTTGCAATGTGTGCTTTTCCAATAGGAATTAAGAACTCTCCCTCTGGCACTTCACCCTTATCTCCGAACATTTTTTCAGACTCAAGAAACACAATAGGGTCATTATCTCTAATAGCAGACTTCAATAATCCTTTTGCATCAGCGGGGTTAGATGGAGTTATTACTTTCAAACCAGGAACGTGGGCATAAAATGCTTCGAAACTTTGAGAGTGAGTTGCCGCTAACTGTCCAGCCTGACCATTTCCACCACGAAAAACGATTGGTACATTATACTGTCCTCCGGACATTTGCAACATCTTAGCCGCACTATTGATGATTTGATCTGCTGCTAATATGGCGAAGTTCCAAGTCATAAATTCGACAATCGGTCTCAAACCATTCATTGCCGCTCCTACGGCTATTCCTGCAAAACCTAACTCTGCGATTGGAGTATCAATCACCCTCTCAGGACCAAATTCATCAAGCATTCCTTGACTCACTTTGTAAGCACCATTATACTCAGCTACTTCTTCACCCATTAAGAAGACACTTTTATCTCTTCTCATCTCCTCATTCATGGCTTCTCTGAGGGCTTCTCTAAATTGTATCGTGCGCATATTTTCTTTTTCTAGGGCGGCAAAAATAAGTCCTGAAGTTTATTCTCCACACTTATTGTTTCATTCGTCTTCATATTGAAGAAAAAAAGAGATTTTTGAGAACTATTATGAAGCACCATTATTCTGTTTTGATTTGGACCTTATGTGCAAGTTCATTATTGCTTCAAGGCTGCTTTCCCTTGTATAGGGCGAGCATTCCTAATCAACCCATAATGAAGCAAAAGGGTGATATTGAAATAAGCGCTGGAATAGAAACAGGAAGCGCTTTTGTGGAAGGGTCTTATGCTATTACAGATTTTGCCTACGCAACAGTAGGAGGGTTAAGTTGGACGAATAACAATAGCAGTGCCTATTTTGCTGAAGGAGGAATTGGCTTTTATCAAACCAAGGACAAAAATGGGTTTAGCTTTTCTGCTCTAGGAGGCTATGGTGAGTCTTCTGCACTAAACAATTGGTGGTCGACATCTACTGTAAACTTCATTGAAACATCTGCGATTTCAACGCGATATGCGAGAATCAGTATTCAACCGTCATATTACTTCCACCGACCCTATATAGATTTTGCTATGATCTTCAGAAATAGCTTTGTGAATTGGCTATCTCCAGAAACTGTTGGAACAGATAGGCCAGGAATAGATATCTTTTTTGAACCAACTCTTGCCTTTAGAGCTGGCCCACCAAATACAAAGTTCTTTTTCGATGCAGGCTTGCAAGTCCCTGCTTTTAGAAGTTTCAGTCATTACAACGCCCCTTTTCACTTGGCTGTGGGTGTAGATGTGATTTTCCAAAAGAGAAAATAAACACGTAAGATATTTTAAAGAATGAACAATAAAGCTTCATTCTTTTTTATATTCTAAACCCTACTTTTGCGACTCACAGATTAACAGAAATATTATTGCTATGAACATATTGGTTTGCGTCAGCAAAGCTCCCGACACAACAAGCAAGATCACTTTTAAAGATAATGACACCAAGTTCAACGAAAATGGTGTTCAATTCATTGTCAACCCATACGATGAATGGTACGCTTTGGTGCGAGCATTAGAACTAAAAGAAGCGAATGGAGGAAAAGTTACAATAATAAGCGTAGGGTCTGCAGATTATGAGCCAATAATGCGTAAAGCTCTTGCGATAGGTGCTGATGAAGCTGTTAGGATTGACTCTCCGGCTTCAGATGCTTACCAGGTTGCTGCGGAAATCGCGAACTACGTTTCAAGCAATCCGTTTGATCTTGTTCTTACTGGAAAAGAAACTATAAACTACAACGGTTCACAGGTTGGTGGTATGATCGCAGCGATCGTTGATGTGCCTTACACATCAAATGCTGCAAAACTTGATGTAAACGGATCAACGGCAACTGTAGAAAGAGACAAGCAAGGTGGAGTTGAAATTCTTGAGCTCGCTCTTCCTGCAGTGATTTCCGCTGCGAAAGGAATGGCTGAACAGCGCATTCCGAATATGAGAGGGATTATGGCTGCCAGATCAAAGCCGCTCAATGTTATTCCAGCAACTGTGACTGACTCACTTACAGAAACAATTAGCTTCAGCCTCCCTCCTGCCAAAGGAGATGTCAAATTAGTTGACTCGGAAAATATTAAAGAATTGATCAACCTACTTCATAACGAAGCAAAAGCGATTTAAGATGAACGTACTAGTATTTGCAGAAAACGATAATGGAAAAGTTGCGAAAGCCTCTTTCGAAGCAGCAACCTATGGAGCGAAAATAGCAGCATCTTCAGGTGGAGAAGCATCAATAATTACCTATGGTTATTTGGACGCAGCAAGCTTAAATGGGCTAGCTTCATATGGCATACCTAAAATCCTTCATTGTACTGATGTGTCTGATTTAGATCCAAGTCAATTGACAAAATTGACAATTGCTGCAGTGGAAGAAACGAATGCTGAATTGATTGTGTTCCCTCATGATTATACGGGGAAAAGTATTGCTCCTCTAGTTTCAGCCAAAATGAAGGCTGGTATGGTAGCTGGGGCCATAGACTACCCAGAGCTTAGTGGGGATTTCACAGTAAAAACCAATGTATTCTCAGGAAAGGCATTTGCGCAAGTGAAAATCAAGACGGATAAGAAAATCATCACGCTAATTCCAAACGCCATTTCAAAAGTAAAGGTTGATGCAGCAGCTGAAACAATTGCCTTCTCGCCAGATTTAGGAGCACCAAGTGTTACCGTTAAAGAATTTAAGAGTGAAGGTGGTGAAGGAATCAACTTAACTGAAGCCGAACTGGTTGTTTCTGCCGGTCGTGGATTAAAAGGTCCTGAGAACTGGGGAATGATTGAAGAATTAGCTAATGAACTAGGAGCGGCAACAGCATGTTCAAGACCTGTTTCTGACATCGGATGGAGACCCCATCATGAACATGTCGGACAAACTGGAATAGCTATCCGTCCTAATCTTTACATTGCTATTGGAATTTCTGGAGCTATTCAACATTTAGCTGGAGTAAACGGAAGTAAAGTAATCGTAGTAATCAATACAGATAAAGAGGCGCCATTTTTTAAGGCTGCTGATTACGGTGTTGTTGGTGATGCTTTTGAGGTAGTTCCAAAGATGATTGAAGCTGTTAAAGCTTTCAAAGCAGGACAAGCCTAAGCCCCAATTTGGCTGATGGAGAAGTCTAAAATCAAACTAGAAATACTTGGCTTATCATATAGCCAAACCCAAACCGGTGCCTATGCACTGGTATTGGGAGAGTCTGAGGGTAAAAGAAGGCTGCCAATTATTATAGGAAATTTTGAAGCCCAGGCAATAGCAATTGAGCTTGAGCATATGAAACCAAGCAGGCCTTTAACGCATGACATCTTTAAAACCTTTGCTGACACCTTTGAAGTTCAGGTGAGTGAAGTAATCGTATACAACTTGCTAGAAGGGATATTCTTCGCGAAACTAATATGCCAGAAAGCAGGTGAGGAACCAATAGAAATTGACACTAGAACAAGCGATGCAATAGCATTGGCGGTGCGATTTAAATGTCCAATCTACACTTACGAGTTTATTCTCTCTTCTGCTGGAATCATCTTAGATGATGATGAAATTGAAAGCTTAGGTGATGACTCTCCGTCTAGCGATGAGTCACCAGGTAGCAACACAGCATATGGAGGCATGTCTATGGATGAGTTAGAATCAGAGCTTAGTCAAGCCATTGATAATGAAGATTACGAAAAAGCATCCCAGCTTCATGATGAAATAAAAAGAAGAAAAAAGATTTAATACCTTTCCATCCTCAAACTAAACTATTGATACTATCCATTCTTAAAGGTTTCTTGGGTCTAAGTGTTCTGGTAGCAATAGGATGGCTTTCCAGTAAAAATAGACGCGCCATCAATTGGTCTTTAATTTTAAAGGGGATAGCGCTTCAATTGGTATTCGCTGTTCTTGTTCTAAAAGTTGACTTTGTTGCTTCTGGATTTGAATGGATGAGCAGAGCATTTGTAAAAGTGATTTCTTTCACACAGTTTGGAAGTGAGTTTTTATTCAAGTCTTTTGTTTCCAATAAAATGGAAAATGCCGTTGTGAGCTTTGCATTCAATGTACTTCCCACTATTGTGTTTTTTTCTGCGTTGAGCAGCATTCTATATTACTTAGGTGTTCTTCAGAGGTTTGTTTTTGCGTTTGCCTGGATCATGAAACGCTTAATGAACCTGAGCGGTGCAGAAAGCCTTGCAGCCGCAGGCAATATATTTATGGGACAGACAGAAGCCCCTCTATTGGTTCGCCCTTACCTCAATAGAATGACCGAATCTGAGATTATGTGCTTGATGTCTGGTGGCATGGCAACTATTGCTGGTGGTGTATTGGCTGCTTACATCAATTTTCTAGGTGGCGATGACCCTGCTCAACAAGTATTATTTGCCAAACACCTTTTAACAGCCTCAGTAATGTCCGCTCCAGCGGCTGTGGTGGCTGCAAAACTGCTTGTCCCTGAGACGGAAGATTTTGACCGTTCAATGGAGGTTTCAAAAGAAAATACTGGGTCAAATTTTCTAGAGGCCATATCAAATGGAACAACAGACGGCTTAAAATTAGCCATCAATGTTGGGGCAATGCTATTAGTTTTCACTGCACTTATATATTTAGGCAACTACATTCTAGAAGACGGTATCGGCAGACTAACCGGCCTTAACTCTTGGATTGCTGACAATACAAATTACAGCGGTTTATCGTTTCAGTTCATTATTGGATATGCCTTCGCACCTATCGCTTTTTTAATGGGCATCAATGCCGATGACATTGTTTTAGCAGGTCAATTGTTGGGCGAGAAAACCATATTAAACGAGTTTTACGCCTATGTCACTTTAGGCGATATGAAAGAAGCTGGTATGTTTCAGCATGAAAAATCTATCGTGATGTCTACCTACATACTTTGTGGTTTTGCAAACTTCGCTTCGATCGGAATTCAAATTGGTGGAATTGGAGCATTGGCGCCATCTAGAAAAGGGTTACTCAGTAAATTAGGTCTTTATGCTCTTTTAGGGGGCACAATAGCATGTTTGTTTACAGCATCTATTGTTGGCATGTTCTATTAAAAACTTCTTGAAAGCTTTTCGAAAAACCTGTTGTCATAGTCGTGATAAGATTGGATTTTTGAAAGCAGATGAAACAATATCACGACCTACTGAAACACATTCTTGAAAATGGAACTGACAAAGGCGACAGAACTGGAGTTGGCACCCGAAGTGTGTTCGGATATCAGATGCGCTTCAACTTAGAAGAAGGCTTTCCATTACTCACCACAAAAAAGGTTCACACCAAGTCCATTATTCATGAATTGCTGTGGTTTATTAAAGGTGACACTAACTTGCAATATCTCGCACAGAATGGTGTAAATATTTGGAATGATTGGCCCTATCAAAACTGGTTGAACCAAACTGGTCGGGCAGAAGAATTGCCTAAGTACTCTGACGCATGGAAAGATGAAATGAAAGCGTTCGTTGAAAAGATTAAAACTGACGATTCATTTGCACAAAAATGGGGAGAACTGGGCCCTGTTTATGGAAAACAATGGCGAGATTTTAATGGTTTTGACCAATTATCCTGGCTAATTGGTGAAATAAAGCGAAACCCCAACTCTAGACGATTAATAATCTCTGCTTGGAACGCATCTGAAATTGAAGAAATGGCGAAAGCTGGCTTACCACCATGCCATACACTTTATCAGTTTTATGTGAGTAATGGCAAACTCTCATGTCAACTTTACCAGCGCAGCGCAGATGTGTTTTTAGGCGTACCGTTTAACATTGCTTCATATGCATTGTTAACCATGATGATCGCTCAAGTATGTGATTTAGGTCTAGGTGATTTTGTACATACTTTTGGTGACGCACATCTGTACACCAATCACTTTGATCAAACTCAGGAGCTGTTGAGTCGATCTATAAGATCACTGCCTGAAATGAAAATCAACCCAAAAGTGAAAAACCTATTTGACTTTTCTTTTGACGATTTTGAATTAGCTAATTACAACCCTCACCCAGGGATAAAAGCCTCTGTAGCGGTATGATTATATCACTTATAGCAGCCGTTGGTAATAATAGAGTCATAGGAACCAAAGGAGATCTGCCATGGCATCTGCCTGATGATATGAAGTTTTTCGCCAAAACAACCCGCGGCCATCACGTATTAATGGGAAGAAAGAATTTTGAATCAATCCCAGAAAAATACCGCCCTTTGCCGGGCAGACCCAACATTGTAGTAACTAGAAACAATGACTTCAATGCTGAACAAATCATTTTAGAGTCATCAATAGAAAAAGGAATAGAGAAAGCAAAAGAAGCCGGAGAAACTGAATTATTTATCATAGGTGGTGGTGAAATTTACAATCAAACGATTGACGTAGCTGATAAACTATATATAACACATGTGGACGCAAGTCCCGAAGGCGAGACAAAATTCCCTGAATTTGACGGATCAAAGTGGACTAAAACCGAATTGCTTAATCATCCAAAAGATGATGTTCACAACTTATCATTCAGTATCTGCGTCTACGATAAAATATGATTCAATTTGATGAATCGTTAAATTTGTCTTCAACTCACTAACTAAAATGACTTTTAATTGCTGGTCTTCGTTCTCTAAATTACTGTTTTCATTATGCTGTATAGCCGTAATTTCGAGCTGTAATAAGTCAGACAGAGATGAAGATGTAGAAATTGTTTCCGCCCGTGATTACGCCTTAGCGCATCATATTTTTGATGATGCTTTCAGACAAGTGCATCTTTTTGCTATGGGGGACACCTTGCTTAATGACACCAGCGTTAGTCAATCATTAGATGACTGCCTTGATAGAAGGACCACATTTTTAAGCGATACTTTGGCCGTTTTCCCTCTCACTTTAAACTTAAATTACGGTGATAAAGGAACACCTTGCTATGACAACGGCCTGAGATACGGGAAAATAGTAGCTTCTTTCTCAGGAAAATACCTCAACAAAGGCACTCTAATCTCTTTTTCTTTTGAGGGATATCGAAAAGATATTTATGATGTGAGTGGTGAACTCCTAGTTATAAATCAAGGAGTTAATGAAAGAGGTCAGCGGTATTATACGTTCATCATTAAAGATGGGCTAATAACTGGTACAAATATCAACATTGAATTGGATGGAGGATTCGCTTATCAATGGGTAAGTGGTTCAAGCACAGAAACAGATTTTAGTGACGATGTTTTTGAGATTGACAGCGGCATGGTTGCTGGACGCAATTCCCGTGGAAGTAGCTTCACCAATGAAGTAACAGAAAAGTATACAAGTAATTTTAGTTGCCCGCATTTCGTCACTGGAAGATCATTCATGCAAGTTCAGAACCTTATTGATAGGACACTGAATTATGGTGAAATAAATGAGTGTGATAATCTTCTTATCTCGAGAAGGAACAATACCTACTTAGAAGTAGACATTCCTATTATGCAGCTCTAAGCTTTCTAAAAGTGCTCGAATCGAAGCGAGATTTCGCGTAGTCAAGTGTCACCTTAAACTCTTCAGGCTTTTCCTCCATAGATGGCATTTCGTACATAGCATCCATCATAATTGCCTCGCAAATAGATCTTAGGCCTCTTGCTCCTAGCTTATACTCCATTGCCTTCTCCACAATAAAGTCTAGTACATCCTTGTCTATACTCAATTTAATATCCTCCATTTCAAATAATCGGATATACTGCTTAACCAAAGCGTTTTTTGGCTCCGTTAAAATTCTTCTTAAAGCTGATGGGGTAAGTGGACTAAGAAACCCTATTAGAGGCAGCCGCCCAATAAGCTCTGGAATCAACCCATAATCGCGCAAATCAGACGGAGAAACATATTGCAATAGGTTTTCCTTCTCTACTTCTCCTTCTTCTGTCTTGCTTCGATATCCAATAGCGGATGTATTTAATCTTCGAGAGATCAATCTATCAATTCCGTCAAACGCACCTCCACAAATGAATAGTATGTTCTTCGTGTTAACCTGAACTAATTTTTGTTCTGGATGCTTCCTACCACCTTGAGGCGGAACACCAACAACGGATCCTTCTAACAATTTCAGAAGACCTTGTTGAACACCCTCCCCACTAACATCTCTAGTGATGGAAGGATTATCACTCTTCCTGCTGATCTTATCAATCTCATCAATGAAAACTATACCTCGCTCTGCGGCCTCTACGTTGTATTCAGCTACCTGCAAAAGACGACTTAAAATACTCTCAACATCTTCACCAACATAGCCTGCTTCTGTGAGCACAGTAGCATCAGCGATACAAAACGGAACATTTAGAATCTTAGCAATCGTCTTTGCCAGTAACGTTTTTCCTGTTCCCGTTTGACCTACGAGAATCATATTGCTCTTCTCGATAGTGACATCATCATCAACATCGTCCTTCTGAGAAATTCTCTTGTAATGATTGTATACGGCCACCGCCAAGTTGCGCTTAGCTTCATTTTGACCGATAACAAACTCGTCTAAATGCAAGCTTATATCAGATGGCTTTAGAAGATTCACATTTCCAAGCACAGAGTCCCTCAACCTTGTACTCATCTCCTCATCGACAATACGAGAGGCTTGTTGAATACACCGATCGCAAATATGACCTGTAATTCCGGCAATCATAACAGCAGTTTCCCGCTTATCACGACCACAAAAACTGCATTTTATTTGTTCTTCTGTGCTCTTGGCCATGGCTTACTTTTTTCTTACTAAGACCTCGTCAATCATTCCATAGTTTTTGGCTTCTTCCGATATCATCCAAAAGTCGCGATCACTATCCTCCCACACCTTTTCAACAGGCTGTCCTGAATGCTCTGCAATGATGTTGTATAATTCGTCTTTTAGCTTTTTAATCTCATTAGCCGTGATTTCAATATCAGAAGCTTGTCCTCCAACACCTCCCATCGGCTGATGGATCATCACTCTCGAATGCTTAAGTGCAGTCCTTTTGCCTTTCTCTCCTGCGCAAAGAATTACTGCACCCATCGAAGCCGCCATTCCTGTGCATATAGTAGACACATCACATCCGATATATTGCATGGTATCGTAGATCCCCAAGCCAGCATACACAGAACCTCCGGGGCTATTGATGTATATCTGAATATCTTTTGCAGAATCGGCAGACTCTAAAAACAAAAGCTGAGCCTGAATGATATTCGCAATAAAATCATCAATAGGTAAACCCAAGAAAATAATTCTATCCATCATCAATCGAGAAAATACGTCCACTTCTCTGAAAGGCATTGGTCGCTCTTCAATTACAGTACGCGTCATTGATTCAGGTCTGCTCGTTGCCTTTACATAATCATCCACAGCCAAGCCACTCATTCCTAAGTGATTTACCGCATAATTCCTAAATTCTTTCTTATCTGTCATTTTAGAATTTTAAAAGGTTTGAAACCTGATCCATAAATTTACCCTTACCAGCTTTAGTAGAGGCTAATTTAACGAATTCATCAAAGGTCACCTCTTTTTCCTGAAGCTTTACAGTATTCTTATAAAATTCTGTCATTCGCTCATCCAATAGCTGATCGTAGACTTTTCTCACTTCTTCTTCTTTCTGAAGAAAGTTTTGAGCAAACTGATCAAGCATACTATCTTCTACTTCGCCTTGACCAAAACTTGCAAATTGAGCCTTGATATTTTCTTTGACTCGCGCCTGAATATCTGTATACTCAATTTTAATTTCATTCTGTTTTGCTATCTGAGACTCTATTAGCTGGACTTTCAGCATTCTGCTATAGTCAGTATACTCTCGATCAATATCTTCTTGAGAAATTGGCTTTTCAGGGTTTTGAGCACCTTGCTCTAGCAACCATCGCTTGATAAAATCATCCGGTAAAGTGAGTTTTTGACGTTCCAGCAATTTATCATGAATATCTCTTCTCAACTTCTTCTCGCTATCACCCTTCAGGTAATTCTCAAGATCCAAAGAAATCTTCGTCCTAAATTCTTCAACTGTCTTTGCATTTCCTGGACCTACAACTTTGTCAAAAAGTTCGGTATTCAGTTCATGCAATTCTATGTTATTGATAGAATCAATAGTCAGTTCGTATTCTTTCGCAACACTTTCTAATTCTGAAACAGGCACACCAAGCATTTGAGACAAATCAACATCACCTTTAGCCAGTTTAGCCGGCTCGATTTTGGTTGTTGCTCCTTTCTCTAGACCGATAAGCTTCTTCTTTGCCTCCTTATTCTCTAAATAATCAATGGCAATTGTGGTGTGGTTATGATGACCACCTTCTTTGCGTTTACCGTCTTTACCTAATTCATGAATTGTTCCGTAGATCATGTCTTCGGCTCCCACCTTATCAATTTCCGTTGAATTACCATGCCTTCTTTGAAAATCCTTCACATACTTATCTACCAATTCGTCATCAACAACGATTTTGTAATTGTTGAATTTGTCTTTGGCAGAAAGTTCGACTTCAAAAGATGGAGCAATGCCCAACTGATATTTGAACTCGAAGGTCTTATTGAAATCCAATTCAAGCTCTTCAATATCTTCTGGTAATGGCTGACCAATGATATTCAATTCATTGTCCTTAATGTGAGAATTTAATTTTTCAGATAAAATTCTGTTTAACTCCTCTGCAAGAACAGATTTACCGTACATCTTTTTTGCCACACCGAAAGGAACTTTGCCCGGTCTAAAACCTTGCAGTGTCATTTTCTTTCTCTGTCCATCAAGGATTGATCTTACAGAATTCTCATAATCGGAAGGCTGAATTTCAATTGTCACCTTCGCGTTTAATTCGTCAATATTCTCTTGCGTAATATTCATTGTCTAATTTTAAAATCTTGGCAAAAAAAAAGACCGATCTAAGCGCGGTCTTTTTTTTATTCTAATTTTTCATTATTGAGGAAAGCCCGCCAATAATCAATATGTGCGGGTGAAGGGACTCGAACCCCCACACCTTGCGGCACTAGATCCTAAGTCTAGCGCGTCTACCAATTTCGCCACACCCGCATTTTAAAGAACACCTTTATTAAAAAGGAGCGCAAAGATATAATTAATCATTGTTCAATCTATCATTTTGAAGGAAATACATATTGAAGATGAAAGTTACTTTTGCCCCTCAATTAAGTGAGATGATTGTAGACCCTAAAAACACACCTATACCAAAGTTGCATGGCTATCTATTAGGAGCAATAGGGCCACGCCCAATTGCTTTTGCTAGCACCATCGACAAAGATGGAAACCCCAACTTGAGTCCCTTCAGTTTTTTCAACGTTTTCAGCGCTAACCCTCCGATCGCTATTTTTTCTCCCGCAAGAAGAGGTCGAGACAACACAACCAAGCACACCTATGAAAATGTAAAAGAACTTGGTGAAGTAGTTATCAATGTGGTTACACATGAAATGGTGGAGCAAATGTCACTTTCGAGCACTGAGTATCCTAAAGGAACTAATGAGTTTATCAAAGCTGGATTCACCGCTCTAAAATCGGAAAAGGTAAAGCCCTTCAGAGTGAAAGAATCTCCTGTTCAGTTTGAATGTATTGTAAAAGAAGTGGTAGAACTTGGTAAACAAGGTGGAGCTGGAAATCTTATCATTTGCGAGGTTGTGCTAATTCACGTGAATGAAGATGTATTGGATGAAAGCGGTAAAATTGATCAAACCAAGATCGATTTGGTAGGGAGAATGGGAGGTAATTTTTACGTACGTGCTCATGGTGAAGCACTATTTGAAGTTGCAAAACCTCTGCAGAGCATGGGCATTGGCGTTGATCAAATCCCGCATGACATCCGAAACAGCGAGATTCTTAGTGGTAACAATTTAGGTCAATTAGGAAATGTAGATTCACTTCCTAATGAAACCGATGTAAATGATTTTAAGTTGATTGAATTAGCAGACATCTTTGTGGAATTAGAAGATGATGTAGTTGCGCTTGAGAAAACATTACACCAAAAAGCAAAAGAATATTTAAACGAAGGAAAGGTAGATGAGGCTTGGAAGACCTTACTATCATTTAATGATTAAAACATGGATATAGAAGGAAGTATAAAGGTTATTCTTGAACCACAAACATTTAGTTCAGGGTTTCAAAAAAGAGAATTTGTAATCACAACGAAAGAACAATACCCTCAGAATGTTAAATTCGAGTTGATCAAAGACCGCATTGATTTGATTGCTCCTTATAAGGCTGGAGATCAAATTAAGGTTCATTTCAATGTGAGAGGAAACGAATACAATGGGAAGTACTTTGTAAATCTGCAAGCTTGGAGACTAGAGCCTGCTAATTCAGCGGGACCATCTTCAAGTTCGAGTGCATCTGCTTCTAGCGGGGATCCATTTTCAGAAGCAGGGTTTCCTGACGAACCGACAAGCGATAGCTCTGAACCTGATGATCTTCCATTCTAAATGAGCAAGCGTTTCTTTGAAACGTATATCAACGTTGTAAGAAGAGTTTTACCTTCTCCTTACAGCATAGCCTTATTGCTAAACCTATTTACGCTAGTTGTAGTTTATACTTTCGGAAACTATAATCAACTTTCTTCATCGGAAATAGTTGAAAATTGGGCTACTGGATTGTGGGAGCCAAATTTGATGGTTTTCGCCATGCAGATGATGCTCATTCTAGTGCTAGGTCATGCATTGGCGCTCTCGCCAGCAGTTTCCAAAGTCATTGATAAACTTGTTATCCCATGCACCAACAGCGCTCGTTCTGCCGCATTAATATCAGCTTCAGCCCTGTGTGTTGGTTTATTCAATTGGGGACTAGGCCTAATATTCGGTGCTATATTGGCAAAAAAAGTAGGAGAAAAAGCAAAAGCAGAAAATCGAAAGATTAATTACGGGCTGATTGGTGCTTCCGGGTACTCTGCTCTACTCATATGGCATGGCGGAATATCAGGATCATCATTGATTAAAGTTGCTGAAAAGGGCCATCTCTATTCGCTTGTTGACAGTCAATTTGGCCAACTACTCCCAGATGCCATTTCATTGGGTGATACAGTCTTTTCTTCTATGAATGTAGCCATATCCATTAGCCTTATAATTGTAGTTCCTGCTGTGCTTTTTATGCTGGGAAAAGTAACCGATGGACAAATACCAATGCTTTCAAAAGAAGCTTCACTTTCACCACCATCTGGTCGATTAATTGGCGCTGAAAAACTTGATCATAGTGGGATTTTCTCAAAACTAGTAGGTCTAGCATTATTTGGATATTGCATCTTATCGATGTTCAGCGAACAAGGTGTTCTCGCTTTTTTCACTCCGAACAACATCAATTTTCTCCTATTAAGTCTATGTCTATTATCACATGAAAGTATTGTAGCTTTTGTGTCTGCCATAGAAAACGCAATTGTTGGTGCTTCTGGTATACTCATTCAATTTCCACTATATTTTGGCATCCTAGCCCTAATGAAAAGCAGCGACTTGATCGAATCATTTTCCTCGTTCCTATTAGAGCACTCCACAGAAACTTCATTTCCTTTATTCACCTTTATAAGTGCTGGAATTGTAAACATTTTTGTACCTAGTGGTGGTGGTCAATGGGCAATTCAAGGGCCAATTATCGTGCAGAGTTCAATAGAACTTGGAATACCATTAAATAAAGGAATTTTAGCGATGGCTTACGGAGACGAGGTAACAAACATGCTCCAACCCTTTTGGGCTTTACCCCTGTTAGGAATCACTCAGTTAAGTGCACGAGACATCCTACCTTACACATTGGTCATGTTCATGACGGCATCAGCAGTTTTCATTCTGGGACTATTAAGCTTCTAAGTCAAAGTGTTCCTCTTCGCGATCCATCATATTGGAGCTCGGTAATTTCTTTTAACCCATTGCTCACAAAGACAAAAGATAGGATAAGGACAATCAACGCTACAGAAGGAATAATTGCCAAAAAAGCACTATCTCCTGAGATTATATATCCATAAGAGTCTCTGATCATATTTCCCCAAGAAGGTTGAGGTGGTTGAACGCCAATTCCAAGGAAACTTAAACCAGCCTCTAACATAATTGCCTCAGCGAAACTAGTTGAAGCCAATACAGCAATGGGTCCAATTAAGTTTGGCAGAATATGTCTGAATAGAATTTTAACATGAGACAGCCCCATGAGACGCAGCGCTCTCACAAAATCTTTCAATTTAATAGACAACACTGTATGCCTTACTACCTGAGCCATTTCAACCCACAGCACGAGAGAAATCCCCACAACCAGCGCATGAACGCCGTTACCCAAAGCTATGGTGACTGAAACAACTAAAAGAATGGCTGGCACGGACCAAAACAAATTCATACTCCAACTAAACAAGCGATCAACTGGGCCGCCAAAATACCCAGCCAACAGTCCTATAATCAAACCCAGAATCACAGAAACACAAACTGAGAAAAAACCTACGCTCAAAGAAACTGCACTTCCAGCCATAAGCCTGCTCAAAACATCCCGTCCTAGAGCATCAGTTCCAAACCAAAATGTTCTAGAAATCAATCGACTATCCTGAATTTCAGTTTTCAACTCCTCTACACTTACTGAAGTCGAATTGTTATCGATATCTACAAACTTGAATGAAGAAAAAGTGTTTTGCTTGATTGATGCCAAGCTCAATGCATCTATAGGGTATATAACATCAACTAAATGAAACATACGAGAAACACCCTTAAATGCAACCCTAACCGTATTTCCAGAAAATTGTATACCATCATATGGATAATACACAAAATCGCTATCAACTCCTCCTTTTTCAAAACGCCTCTTCACGCCTTTTTCACTCGCGGGCTTATTCATTCTAAGCTTCAGAAATTGAATTGTGGTGAGTGGATATAACTTAGATAATGATTGATTCTGCCTACTGGCATGCTGAGAGGCGTCAGGTCGAATAACAGAACCAAGCAAAGCAATAACCAAAATCACCAGAATCACAAAAGATCCTGTCGCAAGAAGAGGGAATGTTTTAATTCGTTTCAAAGCGTTCTCAATCTATCAATGACTGTTTGACAACATTTCGACCTTTCCAATCATATGGCAAATCAACCAATGACAATAATCCTACGACAGAGATGTGCACCGGTTGCAATACTGTCAGAAGAAAGCTCGCTAAGAAAGAAGCTCGCATATTGTATTTCTCAAACCAGACCGAGTGAAAAGCCCATTCAATAAGCCATTTGCAAACAAGAGTAATCAGAAGTCCATCAAACTTAAAACCAAGAGCGACCCATGAAGCGAAAAGAAATAAAAATGAGAGGTTTTGAATGAAAATAAATACCGGAAAAAGCTTATAAAACCCACCTGAATAGCCAGAATACTTAGATGCCCAACGCAGTCGCTGATTAAAAAAAGACCCCATTGAATCGGGTGAAGATGTAATAACAGCGCTATCCAATTCATAAGACGCAGCATACCCATCCTCTCCTAAAGATTGAGAGAAAAACACATCATCTCCACTAGCATAGTTAATGTTTTGAGAGGCTATGTAAGAAGAAATCATATTCTTAGACAATAAGGTGTTTGCTCCATTGACCATAGCCGGCTTGCCAAACTTTAATAATGCCTCTCCCACAAATTGTGTGTTCAGATTTTCATATGCCATCAACTCACTGCTGAAGGAGGTAATATTATAAAGCACAGGACCATACGCAATTTCTTTATTCTGAACCTTTGCCCTATAAATCAACGATCTAATTGAATCCGGTTGAACAACACAATCTGCATCTGTTAAAAAACACCATGATTCGGATACCATTGACAACACCTCAATCAATGCTTTTTTCTTCCCAATATCTTTTGCTTCTAAAAGAGTCACTTCAATTTGGTCAAATTGCTTGATGCGTTCTTTGACCTTTTCATAGCTGGAATCTATGCTATGATCATCTACTAGATAAACGTGTAATTTACTTTCAAATCCGTGCGACAAATTGATACTTTCTAAGCAACTAATAATTCGGTTTTCTTCATTCCGCATAGCAATGACCACCGCAACAGACTCTTTCACTATGTTGTATTCAACTTTTGCTGGCTTGAGATCAATAAACCGGTGAAGAAATAAAAACAACACTAAATATGTCGTTAATAGCGAAATCATGAATAACATCATGACCATCTCCTAAAAATTCTGTAGGTAAACAGAACAACCGCCCCAAAAAGAGCAGGAAGAGCAACGTTGATAATCCAAACGCTGAATACCGCCACACTCACGATATAAAGGTCAAAACTGAAAAGGTCAAAGTAGCTCAACGCTATGGTCTCTCTCAGCAGAATATCGGGAATGGGAAGAAAAGGAACAAGCGTGGTAGAAAACAATGTTAATACCGATGCTCCGATAATAGCTAACCATTCTGGGTCGTCAAGAATCAGATAGAAAACAAGAATATACTGTAGAATAAAGGTTATAAAGCGAAGTAGAGATAAGTGATAAATCCTATGCAAAATAGAGCTTGGAAGAGATTCGAATACGTCAAAATATGTATGATATTTTCTCAGAAATGAAAAGCGTTGGAGAAAATTGGAAAGAAAATCAACTCTAAAATAAAGCATAACAGCCAAAACTAAACTTGAGAGTATAGTCAATTGAATTGCCAATGTTGCAAACACCCCAAAAACCTCGGAACCGAAATACTGTACGAAATAGATTAAGCCAATTACACCAAATGAGAATGTGGCTAAAGTTTGTGCTAAACCATTAACGAAAGACAATAAAGAGCCTGACAACCTTCGTTCTGGAGATAGAGCCAATACGCGTCCAACAAACTCTCCCAATCTGTTCGGAGAAAAAATCCCAAATGTTACTCCACTAATAACTCCTTTAAACGCAGTTTTCCACTTCACATCGAACTGTGTATTGATTAAGACCTTCCATTTCACGACTTCCATGGACCAGTTAACCATCATTAAAACAACAGATAGAGAAAGAGCAAGAGGAAGTCGTGATGTGCCCGCGATCGTCTTAAAAAACTGCGCTAAAGCCAATTCAGACTCGGCCGACTGTATTCTGGTTCCAATATAATAGACAGCGGCAATTGAAACCAGTAGCTTCACTACTAAGCCTGTGACTCTGTATATAAAGCGTTGACTATTCTGTTCAGAACTAATACTCGCTATTGAGTCAATTAACTTGTTAAGCCTTAATTTCGAAATATTAAGCATAGATGTCTACCCAATCAAAGAACTCCAAAGAAAAGATAATTCTAGGTATTGACCCTGGAACTAATGTAATGGGTTACGGAATTATTCAAATTAAAGGCGCTGAAGTGTCTATGCTTTCTATGGGGTCTATTCAAATAAAAGACGGTGACTACGCAGACAAATTGAAACGCATTTTTGAAAAAACGTTAGAGTTGGTAGAACAATACTTACCTGATGAAGTCGCCTTGGAAGCACCCTTTTTCGGCAAGAACGTGCAATCAATGCTTAAGTTAGGCAGAGCGCAAGGTGTTTCAATGGCAGCTGCACTGTATAGAAACATACCGATCACAGAGTACAGTCCGAGGAAAATAAAGCAATCAATAACTGGTAGCGGTGCAGCGTCAAAAGAACAAGTAGCTGGTATGCTTCAAAGTATATTGAAAATAGATAAACTACCTAAACATCTAGATGCCACAGACGGGCTAGCCGTTGCTCTTTGCCATCATTATCAATCTACAAATTTTCTGTCTAGTGGAAGTAAGAAAGGGTGGGCGAGCTTTATATCTCAGAACCCTGATCGAGTGAAGTAAATGCTTCCGAAATCAACCTACACGTTTCAGTCATAGTAGATTCACTCGGAGTTAGTTTAGGCTTTTCAAAATTAATATCTCCTACACCATTTATTGGAACCAAGTGTATGTGTGCATGAGGAACTTCCAAGCCAATAACAGCCACTCCAATTCTTTTGCAATCAATCACCTGCATAATTGCTTTTGCAACTTGTTGAGAAAACTGCATGTACCTCGCTAAAAATTCAGGCTCCAAATCAAATAAATAATCAATCTCTTTAACAGGAACTACCAGCACATGGCCAATGGCTAAAGGACTGATATCTAAAAATGCAAAAAACTCATTATTCTTGGCTACGAAATGACCTGGAATTTCTCCATTATATATTTTAGAGAAAATACTTGACATTAGATAATAATCTCTAAAACTTCGAATTTCATAACTCCGTTTGGGACATCTATTTCTGCAATTTCACCAACTTTTTTTCCAAGTAGACCTTTACCCATTGGCGAGTCTACACTGATTTTACCTTCTCTTAAGTTTGCCTCAGTTTCAGCTACCAAAGTATAAGTGAACTCTTTATTCATAGACAAGTTCTTAAGTTTCGCTGTAGACAGGATGAGAATCCTATCAGTTGATAATTGACTCTTGTCGACAAGTCTCGCATTACTTACAATAGCGTCAAGTTTAGCAATTCTCATTTCGAGTAATCCTTGAGCCTCTTTCGCAGCATCATATTCAGCATTTTCTGAAAGGTCGCCCTTATCTCTTGCTTCTGCAATTTGTTTAGAAATTGCCGGTCTCTGCACTGTCTTCATTTCGTGCAGTTCTTCCTTCAGCTTTTTCAAGCCTTCTTCGGTGTAATATCTAATGTCTGACATGCTTTGTAAGTGTTCTATTTTAAAGCAAAACAGCGAAACCGTTCAATGAACGGTTTCGCTGAGCAAAATTATGTAAAATCAATTTAGATTCTCAATCGCAATCCAAAGCTATGAGTCCCCCCTAAAGGATTGGCAAAACGATAAGAATAATCCATGCTAATGCCACTTTCTTTCTTACCGTTAAAAGGCAGATTAGCCGTTAGCCCCATAGTAGGGCCAGAGTTGGCATTAACCCTTCCTTCACCAAGAACACCAAAGCCATTTGCTTCATAAACTAAACCTGCTCTAATTGCGATATAATTTCTGAAACCTAATTCAATTCCTCCTCTAAATTGATCTTGAGAAAAAGAGTTTGAAGTAAACGTTCCTGCAAGTGTTAATCGGTAATCACTTGGCAGGTTCTCGCTTCCTTCAGCAGGAGCTTCAGGTAATAAATAAAAATCATAGGATGCACCAATATTCAATAAAGCAGGCATTTCGAAGCTTTCTGCTCTTTGGTTCAAAGTAAACTCCGCCTCTTGAAGAATTACAGTTTGAGAAAGACCATCTCCAGAATAACGCATCTTAGGACCCACATTTCTCAAGGCAATTCCGAATTTCATTCTATCATGATCGCCTGTTTGATAACGAATTCCAGCGTCCAAGGCTACCCCTTGAGCTCCAACATTATTGATTGATTCACTGATGATTCTAATCGCACCGCCAGCGTGTATGCTGTTTGAGAAATTACGAGCATAAGCTACTGCAATATTCAAAAATTGAGGGCTAAACGTTCCTTGTCCTCCATCGGGATTATCTGTTGTTGTAATCTCAATATCACCAAAACCCATCGCATTTACCGAGACGCCTAGTACACCACCAGACTCTCCAAGTCTCTGACCGAAACCAAGGGAGTTAATAGTGATATCTGAGCCAGAGAACAGCATTACATTACTGTAATACAATTCTGTCTTGTTTATCGCAGTTAATCCAGCAATATTCAAATTAAACGCATCTGTGCCCTCCGCAAAGGCCGAATTCGCGCCACCAAAGCCGCTCGTGCTAGCCCAAGGATTGATCAATAATTGATTCGCACCTGCTTGTCCAATTCTTTCCTTATTTCCAGCGTAAGTCTGAATGGAAAGTCCTGCTAACAAGACTGCAAATAGATAATTCAAATTTCTCATCACTTTTCTCTTTAAGTATAATTAGAATGAGTTCAGGTCAATTGGTCTGAGAACACCAAACCACTTAATTACTTTTTCACCTATTCCAGGCGCGTCAATGTGAATAATATAGAGTCCACTAGAGACTACAATATCATCTTGATTCTTCAGATCCCAATCTACACTAGTTGAGGTCGGATCATCCTTTCTAAATGTTCGAACAAGCGTACCATTTACAGTAAAGATGCTTACAGTACAAGTTTGAGGAAGATTAATAATCTTAATCAAATACTCAAGTCTCTGAGTCTCATATTCATTATAGGCATAGTAAGGGTTCGGCACTGCCTTTATCTCCTCTAGTGCCTCTTCGCCAAGCTTAGCTGAAAAAGATGGTGCTACATCGTATGTATTGAAGTTATATAAAGGCAACCCGCCATTGACCGTTTCCACGAAGAAAAGATCATCAGATCCAGAGATCCCTCCATCTTGAATTGCGGTAAATGCATCGCCATTAAATAATCTTACCTGAGTCTCTACTGTATCACCTTGATTATTGATTGTGTTTTGAAGTACAGTCAAACGACCATTTGACACATAATAAGAATTGCCAGTAACTATTTCATCAATTGTTTTAGCATCACGAGATGCTGAATATGGTCGATACTGCTGAGATGATCTCAACTTGATTTTTACGTCATTTTGACCTGTCGAACCAAACAATTGCTCACCTTCTGCGAGAAGAGGGTATCCAACCCAAGCGCCTGCCGTCATGACTGAAAAATAATTCTTTCTCTGATCATTATTTGGCTGTATAACCGCTGCTGCAGTTGACGCATCAAATGAAATTAATTTCTGGAATGAGAAGTTTCCGCCATCATAAGCTGGCATTAAAAACTCTTCTGGCCTATCATAATTAGGGTTAACGCTAGCATCAAGGAAACCTCCATCTTCACTATTGTTTCTAAATACATACACCATATGCATTCCACCAAATCTGCGCTCACCAAAAAGATCTTCAGATATTTTCGAGGTAGGATTCCATTGCATATCGGCTCCATTGTCACCTCCTAACCACGAATTCTCTGAAAAGGCCATATTAAGCTTTTCACCCGTTTCGATGTTTATGGCATAACCAGGAAACCATCCCATACCCACTGAAACCTCAGGAAGTGTTAAGTCAGATGTATCAAGAACGCCAGCAAAATAATCCAAATCGCTTTGTCGCAATCCATTAGCCAAATCGCCTAATAATTGCTCACCATTAAACGTTGCTTCATCAACATTACAGTCTGGATCCAGTTGATTTCGACCATCCTTATCCACTGAAAGACCTCTTCTTATCTCGCCTCTCACCGCGTTTCCTTGGGACAGTGTTCCATTATCTTCAGCTTCCAATACTGGACAACGTGTCCATTTTGATTTATCTGACGTAATAACAATATCAACACTAGGTGTTTTATCTAAGCCGGCTCGTGTTCTAATTGTCTGAGAAACATTTGGCCAAACTTGCCCATTCGCGAAAAAGTAAGGTATTGGATGAGCAGTATCGAAGCTAGCAAGTGCGAAAGGAGCCCATGTTCTTCCGGCAATATTCTCCCAAAACTCGAACTCATCAGACAAATTCTCCTCAGGGTTCTGAAGTTGTGAAGAAGCATCATTATTTGCAACCTCTCCAAAGCCAGCTTCTAAATAAAGTTTACCTGACTTAATCCAATTAAAAGCATCAGAACCATCTTCATCCGTAAGACCGCTCAACCATTCTTCCGTTTCGTCATCGTATGAAATTTCAAACCCTACGAATCCATTATTGACACTTCTTTCCGCAAGTGCTGGGAATCCTGGACCAACTGTTAGAGACAGCCCTAAGTCCGTCAATAGCTGCTCATTGTTCTGACGAATGGTTTTATCAGCATATATTGTATCAATTGGAGCAGTTGCGTTGCGCTCATATATCAGCCACGCTAAATTGGTGAAGTCGTCATTTGCAGTGGTATCAACAAACTGAATCGTAAACTCACCTGGCTTAACCAAAAGTGGATCAATAACTTTTAGACCAACAGGACCTTCACCCGCTTCGTATACTATTCTATCCAGTGATTCATTACTTGCAATTGAATCCAAGTAATCTTCTTTTATACTAGCGAATAGGCCACCATTTCCACGTCCCTCAATTCTTGTCAATTCGATTCCATCACCATATTGAGAATTCAGCTGAACACCATCAAACTCGATATCTGTTTTGTGAGGAATAGCTTCAATAACTCTAACAGCTCCGGAAGGAGACTTTCTACTTGCCAGATAGGGAATTTTCTGACCTTCTACTCTTCCAGCAGCAGGGTCATAAAAACCATCAATATATTGAAGATTACCAAAACCATCACCATATCGATTATACGCATACGCTATAACCATGAAGTAGTACGTTTTGTGATTTATCAACCTAGAATCTGTAGTTGAAAACAAATCTTCGGTAATTCTAAAGCTATTTCTTACTCCTTCATTTGCGCCATCAACCATAATTTGAGGTACATCTTGGCCAATCTGAGAGTTGAACTCATAATTAATCAATCGATCAACATCATTTGCAACATCGACTTGAGCAACCAATCTTGCTTTGTCATTATCTGTCAAATCATTTGTGCTTACTGAAGAGTTTGCCAATTGATAGATTTGATATCCCTCGAAAACATAAGTTGAGAAAAGCTCCTTCTCTTGTGCCGTAAGAGCAAGGTCTCTTGATCCATCGCCATCTACATCAACTGAGTCTGGTGCCGCCAAGAATGGATCTACCGTTGTATAGTTTTCCTCAAAATTATTTGAGTTAACAGGGTTAGAAAGCATTAATATAATCTCTTTATCCAACTCTTGAGTGGCTACATCCGGTGCATCCGGACCATCCAAAATCTCAAAACAAGAATCAAAAAGCGCTTGAGTTTTATCATCCGCTTGAGTCATCAATTGAACAGACTCTAACCTACCTCCTGATGTAGCTTGCATCCAAACCACACCAACCGTAATATTATTAACCGCTCCTGGTCCTAATTTGAACGGACCTGATGATTGAACAAATCTTCTATCTCCAGCAGGGTTTCCAGCAGTAACCTCAGTCCATGGCACCTGACCAGCAGGCGGTGCAACACCGTCAGTACCCCAGTTAAGTGGATCTGTATCTCCAGGGAACATATAGTTCGAAGGAATTGCATTTGAATTTGTAGGATCATAACCAAATCCTCCGAAAGTCATTGGAGTGTTGTCTTTCCAAATACCTTGAAGCATGTTGTAATAATCTGTAGCATTACTTGGATCACCTGTTGCTCCAGCTGCATTGTTATGGTATAAGAACTTCCTCATACCATAACGCTCGTTATCCGGAATACCATCACCGTAACCAGCACCTTGACCTGAATAAACAATTCCATCATCAGCCTTTGCGGATGTGTAATCTTCACATAAACAATTGTCTTTAGAATCATTTGCTTGGAATGGACCTTGAAAAAAGTCAATACCGATGGCAGGTGGATTGTTTCCATAACCAAAGTTTCCATTGGCATCTTCATCGCTGTCATCACCGTTATAGAAGTAACCAAGTCCTCTTCTAACGTCAACTCCTACATAATCATCCTGTGCATTTCCAAGATCACCATCTACCCATTGACCAAAATACGTATCTGACAACTCGAAGGTTGAACGGTTGATCAACTCATAGTTGTAGAATGTCATATTATTTACTTCGTCTGTAGTGGCATAAGCAAATGCCTGTGCACGAATTTCCATACCAATGGACTGGCCACCTGACTCCGTATGAATATTTCCTTTATCGTTAAACACCCACCAAAGGTTTTGGTCACCATAAAGGTCTCTTACTCTTCTGCTACAGTCGCTTTGACCGTTTAATACGTAACCCGGATAATCACCATTCTCTGGATTATAATCACCGTCACCATCTCTATCAAAGAATGGGGCTAAATAGTAATCCTCATTATAAGGCTCAAAGTTTCTTCCGTGCGCAGGCCACTCTTCGATTACTGAAGGAACAGTATATCCAGGGTAGTCTCGTGCTTGGGTTTCCGTACCATTCTGGCGGTCAAATTCACCTGCTGAATACCAACCATTGAACTCGGAAACCATAGAAAGTGTAGTCTCCCAATGACGGTCATAATCGGCACAAGTCTGTTGAGTAATTTCCGCATCTACAGTACTTAAAGGTCCAGTCCAGTAATCATTACCAACCTGACGAAATCGAAGTGCAGCAACTTTAAACTGGCCAGAAATATCCTTTCCTGCCAACCAAAGAGAACCCGCGAACAACGATGTTTTTTCCGAGCCGCTAGGAATCTCATATCTGGCTTGGTTAAAATCCCACCACATATCACCGCCACTCTGAATAAGAGCTCTGGTATTGTTGATATTCAATTCTGCAGCGTCAGTCGCAGGGTTACAATTTGCAGCCACCGCTGGCGGGTTATCCTTACTGCCTTTGTTTTGATTTTCATACTTATACCGCTCCGCATTTGCCGAAATGCTAACAGTAAGTAATGAAAGACTTATTAATATCGCTCTTGTTTTCATGTTCAATATTCTTTGGTTAGTTAGAAATTAACCCTCACGCCAAGTCTAATTCTTCTAGGTAATTGCCAATTCGTTGGATCCCACAACTTCATTGCATAGTATTCTGTAAATGCAGAAGGACTATTTTGTTGATCAATAAAGTTTTGTCCGAGTGCAGAGTTCAAGTAACCATCATCATCAGGATTGCCTGTTGCTCTGAATACGCGGTTTATATTTCTTGCATCAAGTAAGTTCAGCACCTGAACGTATGCATTGATGCCTAATTCGCGTCCTGAATTAATCTTATAAGTAAAGTCTCTATCCAAAACAAAGTCAAATCTAAACGTCCAAGGAAGGCTTGCACTGTTTATCGCTCCTTTTTGAAGTGGATTAGGTGTTACCGTAAAAAGCTGACTTGAAGTAAAATTATCCTGAGGATTATATGGTGAACCCGAACCAGCCCTCACTTGCAAGTTAAAACCAGTATTCTTCAAAATTTGCTTATCACCAATCATCGGACCGTTATAACTTTCTTTTTCACCATATCTGTAATCAATATTTGCTACTATGGCATGACGTTGATCATAGGAAAGTCGAATAGGAGCCCTGAGGTTAGCTTGTCCACTTCGAGCTAAATTAAGTTGAGAAGTAGCTCCCGAACCTGTTCCTTCAGCAAATTGCAATGTGTATGAAGCACGTATTGTCAGGTTATTTGTCCTTCTTAAGTCGTAACTCATAGTAAGACCTTTCACAGTGGCAAAATCTAAGTTTCTATATGTTCTATATTCAATTGGATAAGCATCGAAGACTCTGATAACTTGAACCATGTCTCTGGACTCTCGATAAAAAGCAGATATTTTCAACGCCATGGATGGAGTAAGCGCTTGCTGGAATCCAACCTCGTAGTCAATTGTTCTCTCTGGCTTCAAATCTGGATTTGCCAATTCAGCTGAACTAGCTCTACTTTCTAGGAAATAATAATCTGAAGGATCTAATCTATTCCCAGTTGTAGGTCGTTTAGTCAGCACATCGTAATGAGCAAAAAAGTTGGCCTCGTCTGAAATCGGGAAGCTAAATGCAACACGGGGCATAAAGTTCGTCTGCGGTGCATAATCCTCAAAAGATTCCTCAGTAATGTCAACACTATTCACATTCTCTTTATCCACCAATAGAGGAGCAGGAAGACCATTCGAAATCTTCAAGGCCGATCCATCGATCAATTCAGTTCCTTGAGCATTGTACCAAATATCTCCATCTCTGTAGCCAAGAATAGAAGTTGGGTTTTGTACATTATCAACATACACCACATAATCTTCGCCAATATTGCTTGGATGAGCATCTACACCTTCTGGCAGTAAGTCTAGAGCCTCTGTTTCTCTTGCCTTTACAGTAGGGAATAGTACATAAGGATCTTTCAACACTTGCTGATTTGCATCAAATCTATCTACACGTAATCCGATTCTAAAAATCAAATCATCAAACTCAAATTTATCTTCGATAAACCCAGCAACATAAATAGGCTGATAAGGAGCAATAGGTCGAGTATAATTACCGTTTTCATCAACTGCATTAAAGTAATCACTGAATGATGGAGTGTTAGATGTTCTATTTCCGTAAGGATCATATCCATAGTAACTAGCTATTGATCCCGTTCCTTGATTGAACAACTCATCTGCCGAGAAAAACTCTAATTCATAAACGCTTGGATCAATATTATTAACGTCCAAGAAATCCACACCATCAGGATCTAAACCTGTAGCTCTTCTTAAGTTGTAATCGATAAAACTCTGAGGGTCATCTGCACCCGTGTACTCACCCGGAGAAGCATTTAAACGAGTATAAGTAATTGTTGGACCAGGATATTCAATCGATGGATTAGAAAAATCTAATTGCTCAATATGTGTATTAGAGCGCAGTCTAGCAATTTGCCAAAGTCTTCTCGGGTTCAAGCTATACTGTCTATCAACACGTTGCTCGTACTCAAAACCTAAGATAAAGTTATGGTTTCCAATATCTGCAGAACCTTGACCAGTTACCCTAATTTGATTAGTAATCTGCTCAAAATAATTATCTGACGCACTACCTCTTCCATTGGTCACATCATTATTATATACCCACATTCCATATACGTCTCTTGAACGGTCAGAAAGATTGTCACCATTAATCAAACCTCCACCCGCTTGAATATTGTTATAATTAGTGTAAGCTTCCGATCTGGAAGGGTCATAAACTGGATTACCTTCAGCATCAAAACCTTCCCATCCATTCAACTCATAATAGCGTTGAGTAAACCGAGCCAGGTCAGGGTTTGGCGAGTTTTCTCCATCGAATGTAATTAATGTATCTACAAACGTTCCTTGTACGTTTCCAAAAATCCCAGTTAGGCTATCCGTTCCTAAGGCAAAATCTGCGCCTTGCTGAACATCAAACTTTCCAATGTAACCGTAATCGAAAAAATTGTCTTTATGATCTGGATCCCATCTTCTGAAATATTCTTGACTATAATCAGCTTGTATCGTATAATAAGCATTCTTAATTAACGATGCACTCCCTTCATCTTGCGACTCACTATTCTTAAATCGCTGAGTAAATCGTGCATACGCTCTCCAGTCAACTGATGTCTGTTCCGGGTAACTCTCGGAATCAAAAAGCGCTTGATTATAATTATATCGTTGCCCCTTGCTATAGTTCAAACTACCACCAAAAGTCAAATTCGTGGTCGAGGTTGTAACCACATCAATTTTTCCAGCCAAGTTTGCACCAATATTTCCCGTGTTTGGGCGCAAATCCACACGCTCGAAGTCGTTTAGCCTTAAGAAATCAGCATTCGAAAGAACTGAACCTGGAGTGAACCCAATTCTTAATGGGTCATTTTTCAGATCTTGCAGTCTATCTTCTTTTAACTGCCAAGCACCTACAGCCGAAGGGCGGGTGTCTCTATTAGAAGTTAGGTTTGCTGAGACAAAGAATCCAAGCAGTGGCTCCTTATTACCAGAAGAATCTCTTTTCTGAAGAAGTGGACCAGAAAGACTGAATTCTGCAAGGTTGTAACCGTATGGGTCAAGACCAACGTATCCATTATCACCTCCTATACCGGATGAAAGGAACTCTATTCCTCCGTGATATTCTCTAGACACACCTTTGGTCGTAATAGCAATTACACCACCAGTAACATCACCATATTGAGCAGGTAAACCACCAGTGATCACAGAAACTTGCTCGATAGAAGATTGCGGAATAGCGGAAGACCCTCTAACCTTAATACCATCGATATAATAGTAGTTAGCATCACCACGACCACCTCTTACGTTTAATGTTCCAGAACCATCATCTTTCGAATAAGTACCACCAGCTGTAGCCGCTAAATCTGCCGGATTTCTTGCTGCCATTCTAGAAATCTCATCGGACGTAACGGTTTCTGTTGTTGCCGCCCCATCCTTCTCGATAAGAGGTTTCTTGTATTCAATTACTTGAAATTCCGTAATTTGAATGGCCGAAGAAGCCATTGCTGTGCTCGTTTTTGGAACGAACGTTGTTTTATTCGAGCTTACACTGATACCAGAAACTCTTATAGGTGCAAAACCCAAACTGGTAATTTCAATGTCGTACTTCCCAGGCGGAATAGGCTTAATCTCTACCACCCCATCAAAATCTGTTGATCCACCAGTTATCAAACTACCATTCTGCTTTACTGCCACATTAGCGAATGGAATCGGCATTCCATTTGACGCTTCAGATACAGTAGCTTTAATACCTCCTTGACCTCCTTGGCCGTAGGTAGAAATGGTTGTTATCAACAATCCCAGTACAATTAGTAAAAGTTTTCTCATGACTCGCTGTCTTAAGTTAGGTTAGTAGAAATGTGGTCAACATCCCTAAAATGGCGGGTAAAGATAAAAAAGTAATAATACGATTAACATTTTTTTAATCTTCTCGAAACCCTTATCGCTCCTGCCTTTTTTGGTAGATTTAAGAACTATTGTGATGTAAAGTAAGTGGATTTCAGTAAAGTAGACAATAACCGTTTAGAAAACGGTCTTGTTCATTGCGCGACCGGAAAAAAACACAACTTACTGATAGTGAAAAAGTTGTAAAAAAGCTTCTTTTCTTCTTCGTGAAACAGGAATTCGCTCTCCTTGTTTCATTACCACATAGCCACCTTCACCTTTAACATACTTATCTATATACTTAAGGTTAATGATATTAGACCGATGAACTCTAAAAAAACTATCTGGATCAAGCAATTCCTCAAAATGCTTAATTGTCTTTGACACCATTATCCTCCTTCCGTCTGTCAAAAAGAACTGCGTATAGTTATCTTGACTTTCACAATAAACAATTTCCTCTAAGTTCACAAATTGAAGTCCTTCCATACTCGGAAGTGCAATTTTCTCCATTGCCTCTCCTTTTCGAGAGATATTCTCTATCAAGGTCGATATTTTCTCTTTTGATTCGAAGTCGGTCCCTGGCTGAACTTTATGAACTGCTGCTTGCAGATCTTCAATATTGATTGGTTTTAATAAATAATCTACAGCTGAAAACTTAAAAGCCTTCAAAGCATACTCATGATATGCTGTAATAAATATGATTTTAAAATTGATATTATCTCCTAATGACTCGAGAAGGTCGAACCCAGAACCATTGGGCATTTCAATATCAAGAAACAACAAATCGATAGTATTTGTCTCTATGAATTTTTTCGCTTCGCGAGCATTAGAAACAGTTCCTAACACATCAACCACAGTACATTCATCTTTTAAAAGAAATTACAAGTTTTTCCTTGCTAATTCTTCATCATCTACAATTAAGGCTCTAATACTTTTCATAGGTAGGGCGGGTTTAGAATTTCACTATAGATTACCGCTTTTTTAGCGTCAAAATCTTTTAGGTCAATTTCTGGTGATTCTTCTTCATCAAGAGATTCAGTCTCTAAGAGAATGTCTGACCTTCTTTTAATTCGTCTATTTTGCTTTACAAAATTGGCTTTTCGCTCGAGGTTTTTAATCGCCATTCGCGCTTCTTCCTCTTGTTCTGTATCAACTTCAAAATCTTTTGGATCATAAAGTTCGGTGTCGTTTTCTTCATACTGAGGAACCGTAGAAACCTCTTCCTTTTTTGCTTTTTGCTTATTATAATTCTGCCATAGACCTCCTAATAGGCTCACCGCAATGAATATCAAGTATAAAATATTTCCAAAATCATCCATTTCGATTAGTGTTTATTTCTTCTAAACCATTTCTTAAAGAATGGCTCTTTTCTATTGGTATTATGACGCTTGCTCATCTTCTTATACTTTTTCATTTCTTTCCTCGTTTGCTTGGATTGAATATCCCGATGACGCTTTTGAGCTTCAGCAGTCTTAGCTGCATTATCAGCATTTCGGTCTTGTTCAACGCGTTCTAATTCCTTTAGTCTTTTCTTAGATTGAGCATTGACCTCACCTATGTTTATCAGAGCAACGGTGAAAATGATCAAAAAGGTTTTAAAATGTAGGTTTGTCATTAATTTCATCTATAGTACAAAAGTGAATCGAATAATCACCCTTAAAATTATTTTATGCGCAGTTTCATTGAGTAACTGTCGAAAACCAGAGGTTAATCACCAAGTTCCAAATGTGAGAGTGGATGAATACATCGTATTAAGTCTTCCGCAATATAACAACCTCAACTTTATTAATGGGTGGCTGTATTTAGATGGTGGTTATAATGGCCTATTGGCCTTCAGATCAACGGAAGAAGAAATAAAGGTGTTTGATCGGCAGGCACCTTATTATGTAAAAGAAAAATGCCAGGTGTTTGTGGACAGCAACAGCAATGTTAGTTGCATCGACACTTGCTCTGGGTCTGAATGGCTCTTGCTTGACGGTCAAATCTTAAAAGGGCCAGCCACACAACCATTAAGGCAGTATCAAACTACCTTTGACGGCACACACTTGACTGTAAGAAACTAAAAAAGGGGCGCAAGGCCCCTTTCCATTAACGATATATTCGATTAATAACGGTAATGCTCTGGCTTGAATGGCCCTTGCACTTCTACCCCGATATATTTTGCTTGATCAGCAGAAAGCTCATCTAACTCAACACCTATTTTACTTAAATGAAGCATAGCTACCTTCTCATCAAGATGTTTTGGCAATACATATACTTCATTCTTATAATTAGAATTATTATTCCAAAGCTCTAATTGAGCCAAAGTTTGATTGGTGAACGAATTTGACATAACAAATGATGGGTGACCTGTGGCACAACCTAAATTCACTAATCTTCCTTCAGCTAGCAAAACGATTTGTCTTCCATTAGACATAGTATATAAATCCACCTGAGGTTTGATTTCATCTTTAGTGGCGTTATTATTTAACCAAGCCACATCAATTTCATTGTCAAAATGACCGATGTTGCAAACGATGGCCTTATCCTTCATATTGGCAAAGTGCTCACCATTCAGGATGTCTTTGTTACCCGTAGCAGTGACAATTATATCTGCTTCAGCAACTGCATCTTTCATTTTCTTCACTTCAAAGCCGTCCATCGCTGCTTGAAGAGCACAAATAGGATCAATTTCTGTAACAATTACTCTAGCACCTGCACCTCTTAAAGAAGCAGCAGATCCTTTCCCAACGTCACCGTAACCACCAACAACAGCAACTTTACCTGCCATCATTATATCTGTAGCTCTTCTGATTGCATCAACCAAAGACTCTTTGCAACCATACTTATTGTCAAATTTCGACTTGGTTACAGAGTCATTCACATTGATCGCTGGCATGATAAGCGTTCCGTTTTTCATACGCTCATACAACCTGTGCACACCAGTTGTAGTTTCTTCTGACAAGCCTTTAATATCCTTTGTTAATTCAGGAAAACGGTCAAAAACCATATTGGTCAAATCACCACCATCATCAAGAATCATATTTAGTGACTTTCCTTCTGGAAAAGTAAAAAGTGTCTGTTCGATACACCAATCAAATTCCTCTTCGGTCATTCCTTTCCATGCAAAAACAGGAATACCAGCTTTAGCGATAGCTGCTGCTGCATGATCCTGTGTAGAGAATATATTACAACTTGACCAAGTTACATCGGCCCCTAGTTCAACCAATGTTTCAATAAGAACGGCTGTTTGAATAGTCATATGCAAACAACCAGCAATTCTAGCCCCTTTCAAAGGCTTTTCTTTGCCATACTCTTCTCTTAATGACATTAAGCCAGGCATTTCAGCCTCAGCCAATGTGATTTCCTTTCTTCCCCAATCTGCTAGGGAAATGTCTTTAACTTTATAAGAAAGTCTCTCTGTAACTTCGCTCATTACTTTATAAATTTTGGTGCAAAGGTAGCAAGCTACTTTTGAATGTTTATACAATTGAACAAGGGAATACTATATAGGTTTGCGACACCCGAAAAATCGGAAGTGATTATAGCAGATATTAATGTGATAACTTCCACCTTATCGGAGGATCATTTGAGCGCCCATCAATTTGGTCATTCGCGCGAACGAAGCCTCCAAATGGCATGTGCTGACTTTATCATATCTGACATTTTAAACGTAGATACAAAAGTCCTTCGTACCGCGAAAGGCGCACCCTATTTAAAAGACAACAGATTCAACCTCTCTATCAGCCATACAAGCAATTACATGGCAATGATCGTGAACGAACATGCTCGACCTGCAATTGACATTGAAGTGAAAGGAAGAAACATAGATCGTGTTAGATACAGGTTCACTATTGACGAAGAAGTTGACCACTTTCACGATTTTTTCAAAGAAGATGCGCTTTTGAGTGTTTGGGGAGTGAAAGAATGTCTATTCAAAATCATGCACGCTAGTGGTGTGCTGTTCACAGATCATTTAAAAATCAACGGCTCGAAGGTCAATGGAGATAGACTTATTGTCGACTGCCACGTTGATCACCCAGAGATTAAGTCGCACTTTACGGTCAATTCTTGCATCTTTGAACCGCTCATTTTATCATATATAGATGCTGCAGTAGATGTCTAACAAAGCCTTTAACCTCCATAAATCAGACAGAAAGCTCGCTGTTCTTATCGACCCTGATAAGCATACAGAGTTTGATTTAATTGATTTCTCGAAGAAAATTGATCAAATTGAACCTGATTTTATTTTAATTGGAGGCAGTCTAATTTACAGAAGCAAAATATCAGCTTCGGCAAAACTGCTTCAAACATTATCAAATAAGCCTTTGGTGCTTTTTCCAGGACACTTTACTCAACTGACTGATCACGTAGATGCCGTAATGCTTCTATCCTTGATTTCTGGACGCAATGCAGACTTACTTATTGGACAGCATGTTTTAGCAGCACCCAAACTAAAGAGCATGAATGCTGATATCATTTCGACAGGATACATGTTAATTGATGGCGGAAAGCCAACTTCTGTTAGTTACATGAGCAACTCTCAGCCCATTCCGCGAGACAAAAATGATATTGCTATTTGCACAGCTCAGGCAGGAGAAATGATCGGTATGAAAATGATCTACATGGACGCTGGCAGTGGTGCAAGTCAATCTGTTTCACCTGAAATGGTTAGAGATGTGGCTAAATCTATTGACATACCACTTATTGTAGGCGGAGGAATTAGAACGATTGAGGCTTTGGAGACTTACTGGAATGCAGGTGCAAACCTCATTGTAATTGGCAATGCTCTCGAAGAAAAAAACGCTCAGATTCTTAACTCATTGTCGAGAAGAAACTCTAAGTAAACAAATATTTTCAACAGCACATTTGAAAACTCAATCCACTAAAACGACTATTTAGAGTCCTTTTTTAGTTATTTTTGTATGAAGTAATTGTTCTACTATGGAGGTAATCGTTATTACTTCATCTTCTGAAAAAGAGAAAGAAATTCCTCAAATCGTTCGTTTATTCGATAATGGTTTAAATACTCTGCATCTTAGAAAACCAAAATGGAACAAAAAAGAAATCCGCTCATTCATCGAATCTATCCCGAAAGAGCACCATAATAAAATAGTGGTCCACGGTCATTATGATTTGGCTATCAAGTACACATTAAAGGGGATTCATCTGCACAGAAGGCATCGTAACAGCAAACTTAAAAATCGCTGGAATAGGTTACTAATGAAGCTAAAGCACCCAAAGCTTATTATTACTTCAACATTTAATAGTATTGAAAGCCTTCGCGAAAATACACTCAGTTTAGATTATGTCTTTCTATACTCAGTTTTCACAAGCCACTCCTACTATAACAAAGACGAAGAGTCTGGTGTTAACCTGCTCAGATCGATTTTAAGCAAGGCAAACATTCCTGTGTATGCATTGGGAGGTGTAACCAAAGACCGCATTGAAGTGGTTCGTGCGGCAGGGTTTAAAGGCGTTGGTCTTTCTTCGGCCGTTTGGAAGCACATCGATAAAAACCCTGAAGAGGTTTTGTCGATTATTCAAGCCGCCTAAAACTTCACTTTCAATCCTAGCAGCCAATTCGTTCCTGCCTGTGGATAGAAGAAATTCTCAGTAATAGTAGATCCAAAAATGTAGCTGTAGGTGTAGCCATTAGCAGAATACATTTCATTCAAAATATTATTGACCAGCAAACTGAGCTCGAGATTCTTTACTCTTTCTATGTTCACTTTATATGTCAGTCGCAAATCGTTTACCACGTAACCATCAATCGCCCGATCATCGTTGGAGGTGTTATCCAAATACTGCTTCCCAACATATTTAGTCATCCAAACTGCTTCCAATCCAAACTTCGTGCGATAACCGATTTGTGATCCTCCTATTATGGAAGGTGAAAAAGCAATATCCGTATTCTCATGTGCAATTTCAATCACTTCAAAACCGGAGGTGTAATCATATAGTACTTCGTTGAAGGAAGCAATGCGGTTTTGAGAAAGGGTGAGATTCGGTCTCCAATAAAGTCCACCAACAATATCTACATTAGCCTGAAGCTCAACGCCAGTGCGATAGCTTTCAGGTACATTAGCCCGAACTGAAGATCCTACATCATTCAATTCACCCGTCAAAACGAGCTGATCGTTATAAGCCATCAAATAAGCATTGACTCCTAGAGAAACCTTTGACTTTCTATAATTCCAGCCGATTTCAAAATCATTCAATACTTCAGGCTTTGGAACAACGCCTGGAACAGCATCTATAAAATCGTTCCGAACTGGTTCGCGACTCGATTGAGCAAACGAAGCATAAAACAAATTTTTGCTGTTGGGTTGGTAGCTTACTCCAACTTTCGGATTGATAAAAAAGTATTGCTCGTCAATATCAATGATGCGCTGATCATTATCCACACCAGAACTGGTATAGTCGATAACTCTGCCTTGAACATCACCAAAAATCGTGAACTTTCGAATTGTAAACTGGGCCTTTAAATAATTAGAAGCATCTAGTTTTGACGACTCTGAGACATAATATCTATCTCCAATTTCCGAATCTGATGCAAACTCAGACCATATTACTTCGCCAAAGTGCCTACCATCGTATTGATTGACACTTCCTCCTAGTGTAATATTCAATGCCTTTTTATTGTATTGCAATGAGTACACTCCACCGTAAAAATCATTGTCTAGCCATCTTCTCACAACTAAATCTGAAGAGGTGATAGTATCGGTTCCAAAAACTGGATTTGAAATCCCATAATCAACCAAATCCGCATCAGACTTAAACTGCTCGAAGTAACCTCGACCCTTTGTATAATGGCCCGTTAAGTTCAAGTAAAGATCATCGGTCAATTGAAAGCCTGAAATCAACTGGTAGTGATCTTGTCCGTAATTATCAACTTCATTTTCATATTGATAGTAGTTATACGTTCGACCGCTGTTCAATAAATTCTCGGTTTGAGTTTCATTTAACCCATTATTTATAGCGTGCTTAAGCATTGCTTCTTCATCACCATTAATGCGAGACTCTGGCGTTCCCCACCACGCTTGTTGGGTGACTTCTTGCCCTGAAAACGTGATGGCTTTAATCATAAATCGCTTATCGTAATAACCTCCAGCAAAATAATAAGAGCGCAAATCAGCTGCAGATCGATCTATATATCCGTCAGATGCGATGTAAGACAAACGCCCTTCAAAATTGAAGTGGTTATTTATCAATCCTGAATTGATTATGGCATTGTGCTTTCGGGTGTTGAACGAGCCAAACGTATTGTTAAACTCTGCAAACGGAAGAGTGTCAATAGTTGATGTTTCCATATTAATGGATGCTCCGAAAGAAGCAGCCCCATTGGTAGATGTTCCTACACCTCGCTGGATCTGAATATTCTCTGTAGAAGTAGCGAAATCGGGCATATTCACCCAAAAAACTCCATGTGATTCGGGATCATTCAAAGGCACACCATTAACGGTGACATTGATTCTTGTAGCGTCACTTCCTCTAATGCGAAGACCAGTATACCCCACTCCAGCCCCAGCATCGGAAGTAGTTACCACGGATACGGCTTGATTGAGCAAAATAGGTAAATCTTGCGCTAAGTTATTCGCGTCCAATTCTTCACCTGAAATATTTTGAAAAGTCATGGGAGTAGATGCATTGGCACGAAGTGCTTCCACCACAAACTCTTCGCTGATGATAGGATTGATCATCATGGAATATGACTGCTCAATATTTTCAGAAATAATCAATGAATCAACAATGGTCTTATACCCCAAATGTGAAATGGCGATGCTATGCTTTCCTGGATTAAGTCCCAATTGGAACTTACCATTCTTATCAGTGGTGACAGCACTAAAAGTAGCTTGATCAGCTACAAGTGCTCCAGACAAAGGTTGACCTGCAGCATTTTTAACTTCACCTTTAAGGAGCAGTTGTGCGTTTACAAAAGGGGAAAAAACAAGAATTAAAAGTGGAATTAATATATATCTCATGACTCTTTTTAATTAAGAGCCAACCGAGGCATTCGGCAAACAAAATCATAGGATTTCGTCATCTTCCTTACCGGAATTACCCGGCCAGGTTCAATGGGTTTAATCTCAGAACTCCAATTTGGAGAACACCCCAGTTAGCTGATGTAAATGTATCAATTAAAGAATATAAAAAAAGCCCATTTCAAAAATGGGCTTTAAAAAACTTTATGCTGAAGCGGTTTTACGCGGTAATAATCGGTTCCGCTTCAAGCTCTTATTGATTCGTTCTAATCTTTCTTCTATCGTTCCTTCCACTTCAATGAATCGCTTTCCAGCTTTGACCAGTGCTTTTTTGTAGCAATCATAAAGATCTGCTCTATCATCCGGATTTTCTCTCAAATCATCATATTCCCAATCAATCCCTTTATGACCACATAGAATATAAAGTTGATAAGGTTTTTCTAAAAACTGCCGTTCAATCCAATTTTGAGCACGACCAAAACGCTGCTCTGCCCATATTTTGACTACTAGAGTATTGGTATCACAAATTAGAAAATGATTTGCTTTCTCGGCAACAACGTATTCCCTTTCAAGCTGACCTTTGGCAATTTCTAGTAAATCGTCCTGATTGTAGTTTCTGCCTAATTCTTCCAAATATTCTCTAGAATACTCCTCAACAAATGGTTCGTTGTAAACCTCAGCCAATTTCCCCGCAAGTGTTGTTTTTCCCGAACACTCAGGACCAACGAGGGCGAGCTTTACAAGTTTGTTTTCACCTGTACCGTTTCTAGAAGGATTCGATAAGTCTGTTTCTTGCTCCATATTGCTTCCTAATTTCTTCTTTCTGCCGCTAATCACATATCGATCTACGACCCCAACTAAGACTCTTTAAATGAATGAGTTTGTAAAATTACTCAAAATAAAATTCAAAGCATACAGGGTGCTTACTTTGAATTAAGTGACGATGCCGAACCTTCAATATTTGCTCCCAACACCTTCATCACGAACACCGTTTTTTAGTGCTTAGCATACGACTTTTTGATCTCCATTTTCAATGCATCAAAGATAGCATCAAAATCACCAAAAAGGTGAGTTGATGTCTCGTTCACACGAACCTTAAACGAATCGTATGTCTTTAATTCATTGATAAATGCAAGGATATGAGGTTCATAATCCTGGTTCAAAGGATACATCGAAATTTCAACTGTTGCCTCCATTAATCAAGGTTGTTTATGATTTCATCATCAACCATTTCAGGTAAGGTGACCTTTAATCTAGGTTCTTCTTTCATAGCTCGCTTAATTGCAAAAATCGCTTCTTCATTACGTGCCCAACTTCTGCGAGCAATGCCATTATTCACGTCCCAATGCAGCATCATTTTCAATCTACGATCAGCATCAGCTGAACCGTCAAGGAGCATTCCGAACCCACCGTTGATTACTTCACCCCATCCTACTCCACCGCCATTGTGTAAACTTACCCAAGTAGCTCCTCGGAAAGCGTCTCCAACAAAATTTTGAACAGCCATATCTGCCGTAAACTGAGAGCCATCATAGATGTTACTGGTTTCTCTGTACGGTGAATCAGTACCCGAAACATCGTGATGATCACGACCCAAAGCAACCGGTCCTACCTTTCCTTTTTTAATAGCCTTATTGAAGGCTTTGGCAATTTTCATTCTTCCTTCCGCATCTGCATAAAGGATTCTAGCTTGCGAGCCCACCACCATTTTATTTTTTCCAGCTTCCCTAATCCACTTGATGTTATCGGCCATTTGCTGCTGGATTTCTTTTGGAGAGTCTTTCATGATTTTCTCCAGCACATCGCAGGCTATATTGTCCGTTTCTTCTAAATCCTTTGGATTGCCTGAAGCGCAAACCCAGCGGAACGGACCGAAACCGTAATCAAAGCACATGGGTCCCATTATGTCTTGCACATAGCTTGAATACTTAAAATCAATCCCATTTTCAGCCATAATATCTGCTCCCGCCCTGCTCGCTTCTAATAAAAACGCATTGCCATAGTCGAAGAAATACATACCGCGCTCGCTCAAACTATTGATAGCCGTGGCATGTCTCCTTAAGGTTTCTTGTACCAATTCTTTGAATCGTGCAGGTTCTTTCGCCATGATTTCTTTGGCTTCTTCAAATCCAACTTGAACAGGGTAATAACCTCCAGCCCAAGGGTTGTGCAATGAAGTTTGGTCAGATCCCAATTCTGGAATTACACCAATTTCAACTAACTTTTCCCAAAGTGTAACAATGTTTCCTAAGTAGGCGATGGATCTCGCTTGCTTCTTCATTTTCCATTCTAGCGCGGTATCGATTGCATACTCTACGTTATCAGTTACTTCATCCACCCAACCTTGCTCTAATCTTTTATATGCCGCTTTTGGATCTACTTCAGCAGTAATACTAACTACTCCTGCAATGTTTCCCGCTTTTGGCTGTGCTCCACTCATTCCGCCTAAACCAGCTGTGATGAATAATTTTCCTTCTGGCCCACCGCCAATTTTCCGAGATGCATTCAGCACTGTAATAGCTGTACCATGCACTATGCCTTGCGGCCCGATATACATATAGCTTCCAGCAGTCATTTGACCATACTGCGATACGCCAAGCGCATTGAATTTCTCCCAATCATCTGGTTTCGAATAATTCGGAATCATCATTCCGTTGGTCACTACCACTCTTGGTGCATCCTTGTGCGAAGGGAAAAGTCCCATGGGATGCCCACTATACATAGCCAATGTCTGATCATCTGTCATTTCAGACAAGTATTTCATCACCAAGCGATACTGTGCCCAGTTCTGAAAAACGGCACCATTACCACCATAGGTGATAAGTTCATGCGGATGCTGTGCCACTTTAGGGTCAAGGTTGTTTTGGATCATGAGCATGATAGCCTTGGCCTGCTCACATTTGCCTGGATAAGCATCAATTGACCGAGCTTTCATTTCGTAAGTCGGACGAAAGCGATACATATATATACGCCCAAAGTCTTTTAATTCTTTCGCAAATTCAGAAGCCAAAGTAGCGTGCCACTTTTTCGGAAAATACCTGAGTGCATTCTTTAATGCCAGCTTATGCTCTTCAAACGTGAGAATGCGTTTGCGCTTTGGAGCATGACTTATGTCCTTATCGAACGGTAATAACTCAGGAAGTTCAGCTGGAATTCCTTCTTTGACTTGTTTCTTAAAACTCATGAATTAATGTTTAATTGATGGATCAACACCGCAAAGATAGGACGGCTATTTTCGATCGAATCTACCAGTCTGCTTGTTATATCCGTATGCACAGTGTTTGCAACCACTTTTACAGCAATAGCCTCGCTTCAGATGATACTTTTCAGTGAAAACGATGTAACCATCTTCACTCATGTAGTAATCTTCTGGCTCCAGCTTGGATTTATTACCTGTGCCACACACGCCTTCAAACATACTTCTCTAAATTGAATCATTAGTTTCGAAGCTGTAAAAACATCGAATACCCAAAATGGTTCAGGAATTTGTTAAAATTTCCAATTCTCCCATTCAATTCCTTTTGACGCTGCATGGAGTTGAGGTTTGGGTTAAACGCGATGATCTGATCGATCCGTTCGTTTCGGGCAATAAACTTTACAAGCTCAAATACAACCTTAAGCAAGCCATCAAAGAAGGCAAGGTTAGTCTACTTACGTTTGGAGGTGCATTTTCAAACCATATTGCCGCTACGGCATCTTTTGCCGATCAATACGGATTAAAAAGCATAGGATTCATACGAGGCGAAGCTGTGGATGGACTTAATCCAACCTTGCGCTTTGCGATATCCAAGGGAATGGAGCTAAAATTCATTTCACGTGAGGCGTACCGACAAAAAAGCGACCCCACTTTTTTAAGCGAACTACAACTTGCTCACCCGAATGCTTTTATCGTTGCTGAAGGAGGAGCTAATGTGCTCGGGATAAAAGGATCGGAAGAAATATTGAGTGAAAAGACGCAATCTTTTGACGCTATTGCTTGCGCAATTGGCACAGGAACAACCGTTGCAGGTTTATTAAAAGCATGTGCGGAACATCAAAAAATAATTGGAATCCCGATTCACAAACACGGACATATAATGAATGATGTGGTTGAGATGAACCCAACATTAAGGGCTCATTTGCATCATCTGATTTTAGAAACCAATTTTCATTTTGGTGGTTACGCCATGTGGAATGATGCGTTGATCGAATTCACTCGAACCATTTATAAAGATCATGGTCTAAGACTTGACCCCATTTATACGGGGAAAGCACTGTACGCATTGATAGAATACGTCAAAAACAACAAGTTATCCGAAGGAAGTAAGGTGCTTTTTGTGCATACAGGAGGCTTGCAAGGAGTGCCCGGTTTTGAAGAGCGATTCAACCTAAAACTTTTTGATTCACCTTGAATGCATACCAAATTCTAAAGCATTGTAAAATGCATGTAATGGAACGATTACAGCGCTTACCTTCGTCCCCATGTCAATAAAAGTTGATCAAGTAAGCAAGTTATATGGTGAACAGCGCGCCTTAGATGGCGTGAGTTTCGAAATTGAACGAGGAAATATTGTGGGATTTCTCGGTCCGAACGGAGCAGGAAAATCAACCATGATGAAGGTCATCACTTGCTTTCTACCCCAAACAGAAGGAACGGTTGAAGTGTGTGGCTTCAATGTTTCCGAATCACCCATGGAAGTGAAAAAACACGTGGGTTATTTGCCCGAGCACAATCCGTTGTATCAGGACATGTATGTTCGTGAATACCTCGAGTTTATTGCTGGCATTCACAAGCTAACCAACAAAAGAAAACGCGTTGACGAGATGATTGATCTGGTGGGATTAACCATCGAACGCAAGAAGCAAATCGGTGCGTTGAGCAAAGGCTACAGGCAGCGTGTTGGATTGGCACAAGCGATGATTCACGATCCTGAAGTATTAATTTTAGATGAGCCTACTACTGGATTAGACCCAAACCAAATTGTTGAGATTAGAAACCTAATCAAGAATATTGGCGAAGACAGAACGGTAATGCTGAGCACCCATATAATGCAAGAAGTAGAAGCCATTTGCGACCGCGTGATCATTGTAAATCATGGCAAAATCGTGGCGAATGACAAAGCAGCGAACCTCACCAATTACAAAAACAAACAGGTTATTCGTGTTGAGTTTAGTAAGTCTGTGGCTAGTAACATTCTTACTTCCATTGCTGGAGTGTCAGAAGTAAAAAAAGTGTCGGACACTACCTGGTTAATTGCGAGTAATGCCGATACCGATATCCGCAAAAATATCTTTGACTTTGCCGTTGGTAATGACAACTCTGTGCTTACCGTTCAAAAAGAAGAAGAACGTTTAGAGGATGTGTTCAAGCGATTGACATCTTAATTTTTTTCAATACTGAAAAATCAGCGGCAATTACTTCTTAAAACTTCATTCCCAACTGCTACATTTGGGACCTTAATTTGAAATTCATGTCATACTTATTCACTTCAGAGTCCGTTTCAGAAGGACACCCAGACAAGGTAGCAGATGCTATTTCTGATGCCTTAGTAGATCACTTTTTAGCATTTGACCCTGAATCAAAAGTGGCTTGTGAAACATTGGTAACTACAGGTCAAGTAGTGTTAGCGGGAGAGGTGAAAACGAAAACTTACCTTGACGTCCAATCCATCGCTCGCGAGGTGATTAGGAACATTGGTTACACCAAAAGCGCCTGCATGTTTGAGGCTGACTCATGCGGTGTTTTATCTGCGATTCATGAGCAAAGCCCTGACATCAATCAAGGTGTGGATAAAGTGAACAAAGAAGATCAAGGTGCGGGTGACCAAGGAATGATGTTTGGTTACGCAACGAACGAAACAGAAAACTTCATGCCGCTGGCTGCAGATCTTTCGCACAGACTATTGAGGGAGCTTGCCGCATTAAGGAAAGACGGGAGGGAAATGACGTATTTGCGTCCAGACTCAAAAGCCCAAGTAACCATCGAATATTCTGATGACAACCAACCACAGCGCATAGAAGCCATTGTTGTTTCTACGCAGCATGATGATTTTGACGAAGAAAAGCACATGCTTGAAAAGATAAAAAGTGATGTTATATCCATTTTAATCCCTCGTGTAAAAGCGCAACTTCCAGCGCACATTCAGAAACTTTTCAATGATCAAATTATTTACCACGTAAATCCAACAGGAAAATTTGTGATTGGCGGTCCACATGGCGACACTGGATTGACCGGAAGAAAAATAATTGTGGATACTTATGGTGGCAAAGGCGCGCACGGTGGAGGTGCTTTCAGTGGAAAAGACCCAAGCAAGGTTGACCGTTCTGCAGCCTATGCTACTCGACACATCGCTAAAAACTTAGTGGCGGCTGGGATTGCAGATGAAGCGCTGGTTCAAGTCGCCTATGCAATTGGTGTTGCCAAGCCTGTTGGTTTGTTTATCGAAACGTATGGTACATCAAATGTAGATTTGAGTGATGGTGAAATAGCTAAGAAATTGACTGACATTTTCGATCTAAGACCCTATTCCATTGAAAAGCGATTCAACTTACGAACTCCAATTTACTCTGAGACTGCCGCTTATGGACACATGGGAAGAGAAACTGAAGAAGTGGAAAAAACCTTTGTGAATGTTTCAGGAGAAACAGTAACCCAAAAAGTGAAATTGTTTCCTTGGGAAGAATTGAATATGATTAATGAAATCAAAGCCGCATTTGGCATTTGATGAATTCCTCTAAATCGACCCTCCTTTTTGTAACAACCGAGTTACCTTACCCTGCTGACAGCGGAGGGCGAATAAAGACGTTTCGTCTATTGCAATATCTTTCGCTGCAATTCAATGTGAAATTGATTTGCGCCTTTGGCGGTAAACGAAAGAAAGCCGTTGAAGCAATGAAAGCAGCCATTCCAGGTTTATCATACCTACAGGTTTTTGACAATCATCAACCGCGCACTGCCATCAACTTTTTTGTGGCCTTAATGACATCGCCAAGCTTTAATGCCTTTAGAATTTATTCGAAGGAATTAGAGACGATGATCAAATGGTCGGCAGAATCAAGCGATGTGTTGATGGTAGATCATGCTGAAACCATTGATTTGGTGCCAGAAGAGCATAAAGGAAAAATCGTTTACCACAGTCACAATGCAGAGTTTAAACTATGGTCTGACTTCGCAACAATGCGTGGCACGTTTCTCACCAAATGGATGCTTGAATGGGAAGCTAGTCGTGTAAAACAATTGGAACGCTACGCTATTAAGCGCTCAACATTTACGTTTGCCGCACCTAATGATCAGCAAGCGCTTATGGCCGAATTAGGAATTGATGCTTCAAAATTCAGATCAACCTATCATCTTGGGAATGATGCTTTGCTCGAACTGGATGATATTGACCTGAAAGCCAACGGCAAAGAAATTTTTTATGCGGGAACGTTAAGTTGGGAGCCCAACAGGGATGGAATTCAGTGGTTCATTGAGAATTGTTGGCCAACGATCCATGAAAAAGAGCCCAACGCAGTGCTGAATGTGTGTGGCGGAGGTGCCGATGATGCCTTATTGAAATTGATGAATCATACAGCCGGTGTGAATGCACTTGGTTTTGTAGATGATTTAGAAGCCATAATGCAAAAAAGCAGGTGCGCTATAGTTCCGTTGCGCTTCGGCAGCGGAATGAAGATTAAAACGTTTGATGCTCTATACAGAGGATTGCCATTGATCACCACAACCACGGGTGCTGAGGGCATTGAATTGGAAAACAAAAAGCACGCCTACATTGTTGATGAACCTAATGCTTTCGCAGAAACCGTAATTTCTGTTTTAAATGATACCGATACAGCCACCACCACTCGTGATCAAGGAAGATCAATTTGTAGGGAGAGGTATAGCTATGCTTCTATGCTCCAAGGAATGTTGGAAGACATTCGATCTATTCATTGATTCCATAACATTTTTTTATTTTTTAAAATGGAGCCTTAGTAAGATTTTTGGGAGCCGGTTAAAAAATCACTTAATTTTCAACGCTCATGCCGCCTCTTAAACGATTGTTTCGACTTATAAAAGCCGACAAGAAGGATATTACCAGAATCTTCCTTTTTGCAGCATTGAGCGGTTTGATTAATCTGAGTCTCCCTCTTGGAATTCAAGCGATCATCACTTATTTGAGTGGTGGAATGATTTCCACATCTTGGGTCTTACTTGTGATCTTCGTTATCCTGGGTGTAATATTAGCTGGAGTGATGCAGGTAATGCAGCTGTCATTGAGTGAGACCATCGAACAAAAAATATTTCAGCGATCCGCATTTGAATTTGCAGTGCGCATTCCTCGCATTCGACTTGAGCAAGTAGCCTCTAAGTACGCACCAGAGCTGATCAATCGCTTTTTCGATACGCTCTCACTTCAAAAAGGACTTTCTAAGATCTTACTAGATACAGGAGCATCATTACTTCAAATCATTTTTGGATTGATGCTTTTGAGCTTCTATCACCCGTTTTTCAGTTTGTTCGGAATCTTGCTAATCTTAGTGCTTTATACAGTTATTAGGATCACTGGTCCACAAGGTTTAAAAACGAGTATTGAAGAAAGTACCTATAAGTACAAGGTAGCTTATTGGTTAGAGGAATTGGCTCGCACAATGAACACCTTCAAGCTTGCCGGTGAAACTAGATTACCCGAAAAAAGAACCGATGGTCTTTTGGAAAAATATCTCGGTGCAAGAAGAAGGCATTTCAAAATATTGGTAACTCAATACTTAAATATAGTTGGATTCAAAGCATTGGTGGCAGGAGGTTTGTTGATTATTGGAAGTTTATTGGTGCTTGACAGCCAGATCAACCTTGGTCAGTTTGTAGCTGCAGAAATTGTCATTATTTTGATTTTAAACAGTGTTGAGAAGCTCATTCGCACGATGGAGCCAATCTATGATGTCTTAACTGCCCTTGAAAAAATTGCCTCGATTACCGATCTAGAATTGGAGAGAGAAAACGGAGAATTGTTTTACGACCCCAATGCTGAGCATAAACCGTTGAGTATTTCGGTGAGTAATTTAGGTTATACCAATTCCTTTTCTGGACATAAAATAATTAAGGACATCAACCTTGAAATTGCGGCCGGAGAGCGTGTCTTAGTTCATGGGTACAGCGGTTCAGGAAAGTCTACTTTACTGGAACTATTGGCCGGATTGTACCAAAATTACGAAGGCACATTATGTTACAATGATATTCCTGCATCATCCTTGAATCTTAGATCTTTGCGTTCTCAAATAGGAGATAGTTTGGGCGAGGAAGACATATTTGAGGGGACGATTGAAGATAATATAATGCTCGGCAAGCCTTGGTTAACGAAAGAACAGCTGCATTGGGCGTCAGAAAAAATTGGCTTATTAAATTACATCAAAAAACTTCCGAAAGGATACCAAACACAGCTATCTCCGAAAGGAAGCGGAATGCCAGAGCATATCGTGCGCAAAATCATGATTGCACGCTCGATTATTGAACAACCTCCGCTTGTAATATGGCAAGAATCGATGCACGTGCTGCCTAAGAATGATAAGAGCTGTATTGTAGATTGCATGATGGACAAAGTGCACCCTTGGACGCTGATTGTAAGTTCAGCTTCTAAAAGAATTGCCAAACGATGCGATAGAATAATCATCCTCAATGAAGGCGCCATAGAGTATAATGGTACACCCGAAGAAATCTTCAAGAATCCTGAACTCAAAGAACTTTTTTACGATTAAATCTCATGCTGAACATTTCATCTAATAGTGTTGGACATTTAATTGACCTTAAAAAGTATCAGAGCCCAGGGTCAATTTACGCATCGAAGCTCCCAAGGCAGTCACTGAGGTGGTTAATGCTTTTCTTTGGTCTTTGCATCGTTATTTCATTTTTGCCATGGACTCAGAACGTTCAAGCAGATGGATACGTAACGAATCTAAAGCCCGACCAACGTCCGCAAACGGTGAATTCTGTAATTGCAGGTCAAATTGAAAAGTGGTACATCCAAGAAGGTCAATTCGTAGAGAAAGGCGATACGATTCTATTCATATCAGAAGTAAAAGATGAATATTTTGACCCGGACCTTCTTACCAGAACAAGAGAAAGACTAGCTGCACAGGAAGGAGGGATTGAAGCATACATAAAAAAAATAAATGCTGTAGACCAACAAGTTGGTGCACTTAAGCAAAGTCAGAAATTGAAGAAAGAGCAAGCTCAAAACAAACTTCGGCAGGGAGTTCTTAAAGTTCAAAGTGACAGTTTAGATCTTATCGCGGCATCCTCCAATCTTGACATCGCGGAAAAACAATATCTTAGACAGGAAAGTTTATATGAGCAAGGTTTAAAGTCACTTACTGACTTAGAAAACTACCGTCAGAAGTATCGAGAAGCTGAGGCTAAATATGTTTCAGCCGAAAATAAACTGCTAACAAGCCGGAATGAGTTGATTAATGCAAAAATTGAATTGACTTCCATTCAGGCAGACTACAACGATAAAATAGCAAAAAGCGAGAGCAATAAGTTCACAGCCTTGAGTGATATGCTTGACGCAGAGGGTAAATTAGCTAAAACATTAAACGAAGTATCAAACTATACTATCCGCTCTTCAATGTATTTCATCACAGCACCGCAGTCGGGTTACATAACAAAAGCATTGCAGAGTGGTATTGGTGAAACAATTAAAGAAGGTGCCCCAATTGTGAGCATTGTGCCCAACATAAGCGAGTTAGCAGTGGAAATGTATGTCCGCCCGATTGATTTACCATTACTGGAAAAAGGTGCTCCGGTACGATTCATTTTTGATGGTTGGCCATCATTGGTTTTCTCTGGTTGGCCAAATGTTTCAGTAGGAACTTATGCTGGTCGCGTATTTGCCATAGATAATGTTACCAGCACTAATGGTAAGTATCGCATCTTAGTTGCACCAGATCCAAAAGAAGAGGAATGGCCGAAAGAATTAAGAATGGGGTCGGGTGCACAGGCAATCGCCTTATTGAAAGATGTACCAATTTGGTACGAATTCTGGCGTCAATTGAATGGCTTCCCACCAGAGTTCTACAAAGGAGGCGAGATAAAAGCCGAAGAGAAAAAATGACAAGGAAATTCATGAAAAAGCTTACGCTTATCTTTATTACTCTTTGTTTTCTTCAGTCGCATGCTCAAGAAACTTTAAGTTTTAAAGACTACCTCGCTCAAGTGGTCACCAAGCATCCGATTATGCTTCAGGCCGACCTCCAAGTTGACTTAAGCGGTGCTAACTTAAGATTAGAACGCGGAATAATGGACCCTTATGTCGCCTATAATTTTGGAGACAAGTCCTATGACGACAAAGACTATTACGAAAAGCAATCGTTTAAAATCGCGCTACCAACTGCCTTAGGCGTTGAGTTGTTTGCTGGATACGTTGAAAATACTGGAGGACAAGTAAACCCTGAGTTGGTTACTTCCAACTCTGGCCAATACCAAGCAGGAATTTCGATGCCCTTGGGTTCGAAGTTGTTATTTAACGAAAAACAACTAGCTATTCGTCAAGCAGACTTAATGGTAGACATGGCTGTAGAGCAAAAGCGCGTCATTATCAATAATCTTTTGTACCGAGCAAGTTTGGCTTATTTGAATTGGTCGCTTTCTGCTGAACTGCTTTTTGTTCAGGAGAATGCACTCGAGATTTCCAATGAACAGTTCGAGTTTGTTAGGCAAGTCTTTGAAGGTGGCGATCGTCCTGCGATCGATACAGTAGAAGCTTTTCTCCAAGTACAAAATCGGCAATTTCAATTGCTTGAAGCACAAAATATGATCTTTTCTGCCCAACAAATATTATCCAACTTTTTGTGGGATGATGAGGGCAATCCGTTGGTGCCTGCTCAAGCCATGTTGCCTGAATCATTGGCGGCCTTGGAAGAAGATTTTGGAACAGTTCAAGACAGCTTTTTACTTTGGGACCAGTCGTTGGTTGAAATGCATCCTGAATTGGAAATAAAACGCCTTGGAATAGAGGCTTTAGGTATCGAAAAGCGCACAGCTATTAGTAACACCCTTCCCCAACTGGATTTAAAGTATAGTTCTTTGAGTCCTGGCATTGCGAATGCTGACCTACAAGCAATAGGCATCAATGACCGTATGTTTGGCGTAGGCATTAAATATCCTTTACTACTGAGAAAAGAAAGAGCCAAACTATTAGCAGTGAACATTAAAAGGTTGGAGAAAACATTGGATTTGGATGTTAAGCAACTTTCGCTTCGAAACAAGCTAAACGAGCAAGTATTCGCATTTGAAACCAATGCCCAACAAGCAGCTCTTTACACCCAAATGACTCAAAATTACTCTACCCTATTGGAGTCTGAAAAAACCAAATTCGCAATAGGCGAAAGCAGTGTTTTTCTTTTAAACTCTCGAGAGAATAAACTGTTTGACGCTCAATCAAAACTCTATGAAACGCGAGCAAAACAAACGAGTTCCGCATTCAAAGTGATCCAAACAGCCAATCAAGAATCGTATTACCTGAAACTCATTAATCAGTAGGCAGGTTACTGTTGATGCTAAATACAATTTCAATGCCCTTATTTCGATACATCCCAGTTACCATTCTCGTTTTTTTAATTGTTGGTTGTGCTCGACAACATGAAGGCACATTGCGTAACGACATGATTGATCCGGATGTGAAGAATATTGTCACCAAGCTTAATGCTACTGTGATTGATGCGCTGAAAAATAAAGACGAAAAAAAACTCACTAGCCTGATGACAGAAGACTTGCGCGCATCAGTAAGCGAAAATATAACTCCATTTTTAGAACAAACAAGCAGCATTATAAAGTCAAAAAGCTTTCAGGCAATGGATGAATACCACACCATTAAACCGCTTGCAGATAATGACGTGACCTTAATTTCTGGAAATAATGCCGACAATGATTACATCATTCAATACCATAGTCATTCAAAGGAATCGTTTGTGTCTATCCTTGTTCCAAAACGCGATGGCGATAGGTATTTAGTGAGCACATTCTTCATAAAAGATCAAGGTGAGTGGAAACTCAACACTCTGCAATTTGGAAGACACACCATAAGCGGATTCACAGCTCCTGAGCTTTTCCGTATTGCAGAAAAAGAGCAATTTAATGGGCACCTTATTCCTGCCATCAACAGAATGGTGCTATCCAACACATGTATGACGCCAGCCGAAAGCAATTGGCAATATCGTATTGCCTCAGAAATGGATGCCTTCAATCAATCATTAACCGAACAAGCGCAAAACATGTATCCGATACCTCTGATCATCAGCGAAATCGAAACTCAACCCGAGATTTTCAAAATCATGCCACAGCGTGTAGACAACGAGATCTGTACTATGATCAAATACCGCAGCGACATTAACATTAAAGACACTCTGGCATTGGCTGCTGAGAATAAAGCGATGCACGACATGGCTTCGGGTTTATTTCCAGGAATTGATGATGATGTTCCCTTTATCTTCTACCGCGCTTTCAATGAAATCCCCAAAGAAGATATTTCCACACCGTATTTTGGATTTGTGCGACCAGTGAAAGAGAACTTCCCGATTACTGGGAAATAGTGTTGATCACTATAGATTTAGGTAATTATTCCAAAGTGCTGTGCTTAATCCGAGACCAAAAAACACCATTTCATTCGTCTTTACAGCACTTCGTTCTAAACGATAATAAATAGTAGCATCTAAGCGCAAATTCCATTGGCTTACGAGCTCATAACCCGCATTTAACCGAATGTTCGCTACATCCACCCGCCTGCCTTGCAACATGAAGTTGCCATATTCGCGCTGACCTAAATCACGCTCAGTATTGGAGATTAGCACGTCATCGCCCATCACAGCTATGCTATTGGTGAAGCCTTTTCTCGAATAGGTGGTAAACAAACCGAAGTTAAATTTACCGGGTTGCCACGTGGTAATTTGCACCCATTCAATAAAGTTGGAGCCCAATGGATGCGCCAATGGTTGGTTTGCATTTGTGTAGCTCTGTGTAGCATTACTATGACCATAAGTAAATGGTCTTACTGCATTAAATTCAGCCACAAAAGACGCATTCTTTAGGCCTAGTGGCTCAAGTATTTTCACACCCAGTTGATACGACTGTTTGTTCGCCCAATAACCTGTTTGAAGGGTGGAATCACCCAACAACCTCACCCTGAAAGGCGCGCTCCACTCTCCGAATAAAAACTCGTCCAATAGAATTTGTCCGTATAGTGTAACTCCTTTGAATGGGCGAAGTGTTGAACTAAACCCAAGCAGACTATTGTCACTCGAACCCATCGAATATTCTACTGGGCGAAAAAATATGAGAGTATTGGCATAATTGATATCAAATCTGCGATTCACAACTGAATCTTCCGCCTCCCAGACAACTGCTTCAAACGCACCAATCGACCACCATTTGGTGACGTTTAAACTCAAATAATGCATGGTGCTGTACTTCTTGTCTATCGGATATGTTTTAGTTGGATAATTACTCGCTTGATCCATCTGCGTGTAAAGCACAATATATTTAATGCGCCAAACATTTACGTCAGCTTTGAGGTAATTGTAGTTCGAAGTATAATCACTCAAAAACATCGATCGATATCCTTCTCCAATGAAGTGTCTTCCGCGTCCTAAAAATAATTCAAATTGCTTCGATGGCTTGAATGCCAGGGCACCAGTCCATTGAGTAAAATCATAGCCTGAAGGTCTGTTTCCTGATCGTTCGAAGTATCCATAGCCTGGAATAATATTGAGACTGTCGTTTATTGTTTGAAGGTATGTGGGCGGATTCGTGTAGCCAACTACACCATCCAAATTCAGGTAAACCTTATTCTTAAAACCTGCTCCAAGACCGAAGCCGCCAACCGAAGTGAGACCATTATTATGCCGAGAACCAGCTTGATTAAAAAGACCAACGTTCAACCTAGGAGAAACCCTAAAGTAACTATCGTCAGCATGCTTGAATGGCATTTGCACAAATGAAGCCACCGAATCTGGAGCTGATGTATTTTCTTGCACTGTCCAATAACTGAATGGCTTCATCTCTGGATGCACATTCAACACAGAATCTTTCATCGCCATTTCCGTTTTTAGCGATGTGAAATACTCTAGCGGAACAAGTCCATCTTGCGCCATTAAAGCATTTAAAACGCACAGGAATACTATGGAGAAGATGAGCCTCATGCTTTGGTTAACTCCTTCTTCTTTTTAAGCATAACAAGCAATCCTGGAATCTGCGACACTACCAAAGCAACCAAAGCTGTAATAATCATAACAGCACTCGGGTCAAGCGGAATACTGGTAGAAAGTAAAATGATAAAAATTGAAGTCGCGTAAATCAACAACACAGTTTTTCTATGACCTAAACCAAGATCCATCAACCGATGATGGATGTGGTTTCTATCGGCAGCAAAAGGGGACATTCCATGAGAAATGCGATATATAAATATGCGCAGCGTATCGGTAAGCGGATACACCAAAGCTGCCATGGCAAATACTGGGCGAGAAACACCAATTAGTTCATTCGGCAATTCATCGACTGGATATTCAATGAGCTTGATGGCCAAAATTGAGAGGACCAATCCAATAGTGAGAGATCCACTATCGCCCATAAAGATTTTAGCAGGTGAAAAGTTATATACTAAGAAACCTATAAGGCTTCCAGCCATGGCCATAGCCAAAACCGCATGCTGAATGGCACCTGCATAATAAAACCAAACGCCCATTGCTACAGAAGCAATAATACCTACACCACTAGCTAAGCCATCGACACCATCAATCAAATTGATTGAATTCACGATAGCAGTATAAGTGAGAATAGATAAAAATATACTAGCCCACTCAGGCAATTCTTCAATACCGCAAAGTCCGTACATCCCGGTTATTCGGATATCGCCCATGATAACCAAAATGAATGCTACAATTAAATGGCCCACAAGTTTTTTCACGGGTGCGGTGCCGATGATATCATCTTTAATACCAATAAAAAATAAGATAATCATGGTCGCACCGATGTATTGAAAATCCTTGAGAGCTCGGCCCATTTCCATTACATCAGCCATCTCTTCAAATGGATACCACATGAGGTAAGCGAAAAGTGTTCCAGCAAAAATGATAATACCACCAATGGTTGGAATTCGCCTGAAATGTAGTTTACGTTCTTCACCAGGCTCATCCACCAGTCGCTTCAAATAAGCTACCTTAATAAGTGCCGGAGTAGATAATACGGCAACAATCAAAGCGGTAATAAATGCGAGAATAATATTGATCATAATTAAAAATCTAAGTATCGATTCAGCAAGCTTGTTCTAAATGCGATGTAGGTATACGTATCAAGCATAGCTGAAGCTCCATTTCGTTCTGTTCTGTTGATGTTTCCAATGGCAATCGATGCATTGGATTTGGGGTTGATAATGTATCCACCTTCAAATTGGAAATAATCTACAGTAGCCAAGAATGTCGGCTGACCTTTCCTCATTGAATGGTATGCTCCGCTCACAAAAAGGTCTCTAAAGCGATAATTCACACGAACGAGCAATTCTTGAACTGAAGTACCAATAGGATGACCGAGCGATTGATCGTTGTGCTGATAATAATCTTGTGTCAACGTTCCAGCTTGAAAAGGCTCAGTAACAATAATCGAATTAAGGTTAGGTTCCTTTGAAGAGTAGTAGAATGCTGAGCTGATGTCATTGTATTCCAATTGCACTTGAAAGCCAGTAGCAGGACTCAGCTTTAAACCGATTTGATAACCATTTCCACCACTTCGTGTATTCAATGCTACTTGACCATATAAAGATGCAAACTTCAATGGATCAATGTGGGCGTTCATGCCAAGAATATGATTTCGGATGCCATTTTCGGAATATAAAAAAGCATGAGGAGAGTAATACTCTATACTGGACGGGTGGCTATTTCTGCGCCAATCCCACGTACTACCATCAAATAATCCAATTCCAACCCAATGTTTCGGCTGAAAATGCAGATAGCTGAATCGCGCACCCAGCCTTCTGAACATGGCTTCCTTGCTATTGTAATTTACAGGAGCCACACGCTCCAAGTATTGCAGGACCGCCCATGTTGTGGTGTATGTCAATTTATTCTTGAAGAAGCTTCCGTGCAGCCTCAAAAAAGTATACGGAGCAGAGGCATCAGACAAAAACAACGAGCGGTAACCATAACCTATAAACTGCTTATCGTGACCAAACTGCACGAATGATTGTTTTGAAAGCGCTACTCCGATATAACCCGTACCCAGCGTATAGTCGTAATCGTAGCTCTGAGAAGTATTAAACGGTTTCCATCTGCCATAGCCAGGAATGCTTCCACGTTCTGGGTCCGCTGGATCGTTAAAATCACCTCGTGCAGAAACCACGCTATCCATATAATTCGGGAATATGGATTGATTTTCATAAAAAGTGGTGGCGAAAAAAAAACGTTCTCCAATGGCTCCTGTAAAACTGTACCCTCTCGAGTTGGTGTGCATCCTTCGGCCTTGACCATCTGCCTGGCGCGCAGCTTCAAGGTTAAAAACAGCATCACCTTTAAGCACAAAATCTTTGGTGGAAACTTCAATCAGGTGTTCGTTGCGCATCTTTTTCATCACCCAAGAGTCATGCTCTTTTCGCTTCCAATTTTTGGTATCCGCATTATAAATGCTATCCAACTGTTCAATAGGAAGCAAGTAGGGCGCAAAGGCGGTTTGACGAATTTCTTCAGACTGCGCAATATGACGCTGAACAAGTGGTGTATGAATCGGATTTGAAGGCGATGACCCAACCTGAGTTTGTCCTATTAACGGACAAGAAAAAATGATAAGTAGGCCAATTATGCCGCGCATTGCACGAAGTTAAGCCGAAAGGTTGAATACTTCTGAATCCTTCATTTCATTGTATACGGCTCGAACGCCCTGCTCCAGTTCTATGGAATGCTTCCAGCCCAAACGATGCAAACGACCTACGTCCATCAATTTACGTGGTGTCCCATCTGGCTTGGATGTATTGAATATCAACTCACCTTTGAATCCAGTAACTTTTGCTACCAACTGAGCCAATTCTTTAATGGAAACATCACTTCCTGAGCCTACATTCACGAAGTTTCTACCATCGTAATTCTGCATCAAATAATAAGAAGCATCTGCCAAGTCATCCACATGCAAAAACTCACGTTTCGGACTTCCAGTTCCCCAAATTTCTACTTCTGATTTTCCTTCTTTCACTGCCGAATGAAACTTTCGCATTAAGGCAGGAAGAACATGTGAATTCTGGAGATCATAATTATCATTCGGGCCATACAAATTGGTTGGCATAGCCGAAATAAAATTGCATCCGTATTGATCCCTAAATGCTTCTGCCATTTTGATACCTGCAATCTTTGCAATGGCATATGGCTCATTAGTTTGCTCTAAATACCCTTCTAGTAAATATTCTTCCTTAAGGGGTTGGGGAGCAAGTTTAGGATAGATGCAGCTTGAACCTAAAAAGAGCATCTTAGTGGCATTATACTGGTGCGAAGCTTTGATCACATTCGCTTCAATCATCACATTATCGTAAATGAAATCAGCGCGATAGGTATTGTTTACCACAATGCCGCCCACTTTGGCGGCTGACATAAATACAAATTCAGGTTTTTGCTCTTTAAAGAATGCATTGACGGCTGTTTGATCGCGCAGGTCAAGTTCAGATGAAGTGCGCACAATGATATTCGTGTAGCCTTCCTTTTTGAGTTTTCTCACAATGGCAGAACCCACCATTCCGCGATGACCAGCAACATAAATCCTACTATCGGGTTGCATCATTACTCTTGTGTTAGGGTCACATCATGACCACCATCCATAAGGTATTTATCTCTAGTAAATCGATCAAGGTCTGCCTTCACCATGTCAGCACATAACTCTTGAACTGTACACCTAGGTACCCAACCCAATTCATTCTTGGCCTTGGTTGCATCACCTACCAACAAGTCTACTTCGGTTGGTCTAAAATATGCAGGATCAACTTCTACCACTGCTTCTCCTGTAGCTTTATCGAATCCTTTTTCTTCTACACCTTGTCCTTTCCACTCCAGTTCAACGCCAATTTCAGCAAATGACATTTGAACGAAGTCGCGAACAGGAATGGTTGTTCCGGTAGCCAACACATAATCATCAGGATGGTCTTGCTGAAGCATGCGCCACATGCCTTCTACATAGTCTTTTGCATGACCCCAATCGCGTTTTGCATCAAGGTTTCCTAAATAAAGCTTCTTCTGAAGACCAAGCTTATACTTCGCAGCGGCCCTAGTGATTTTTCGAGTAACGAAGGTCTCACCTCTCAATGGAGATTCATGGTTAAACAGAATACCATTACAAGCGAAAATGTTATAAGCTTCTCTATAGTTCTTGCAAATCCAAAATGCATATAATTTAGCAACGCCATAAGGGCTTCGCGGATAGAATGGCGTTTTTTCAGTTTGAGGAATTTCTTGCACCTTTCCGTAGAGCTCGCTGGTAGAAGCTTGGTAGAATTTTGTTTTTTCTACCAATCCTAATATACGAATGGCTTCAAGAATTCTAAGAGTACCTAAAGCATCCGAATTGGCAGTGTATTCAGGAGTTTCAAATGAAACCATCACGTGACTTTGAGCAGCAAGATTGTAAATCTCATCGGGCTGCGTTTCCTGGATAATTCGAATCAAATTCGTGCTATCTGTCAAATCACCATAGTGCAATTTAAACCTCAAATTTTTCTCATGTGGATCTTGATATAGGTGATCAATCCTTTCGGTATTGAACAAACTACTTCTCCTCTTGACTCCGTGCACTACATAGCCTTTGCTCAAAAGCAATTCCGCTAAATAGGCTCCATCTTGTCCGGTGATTCCGGTGATTAATGCGACTTTAGACATGGCTGCGAAAGTAGTATATTGGAACAGGATTTCAGGTTAGAAAATCCAACAATTCAAACGGTACCTGCACACCCACAATTCTAAATACCCTCGTGAAAACCATTTCATCTATCCTTCTAATTATCTTAGGCTTCTCTTCTTGTTCTGGAGAGAACGAGAAAACTCTCATAAAAAATGAGAAAAAGCCCACTTGGCAGCCGATTGAACGCATCACTAAAAGCCACCTGAGAGGATTATATATGGTCAACGACTCTGTGGCATGGGCAAGTGGAACAGAAGGAACTGTATTGAAAACAACCGATGGAAATACTTGGACAGATATTTCTGTTCCCAAGGCAGAAAAACTAGATTTTAGAGACATACACGGCTTTGACCACAACAATGCATTGGTAATGAACTCTGGCAATGGACTCAGTATTTTCAGAACTTCGGATGGAGGAGCAACGTGGAATTTAGTTTTTAATGAAGCCGATAGTAATTACTTCTTTGATGGAATGGACTTCACAAAAGATGGAATCGGCTATGCTTATGGCGATCCTGTTGACGGCAAAATGACATTGATTGAATCCATAGACTTTGGAACGCACTGGAATTGGGTAGACGAACAATTTCGACCAATATTAGACTCAGCTGAAGCGAGCTACGCTGCTAGTGGAACGGGAATAAAAGTGATGGCAGATCAGGTCTGGATAGCAACCAGTGGAGGAAAGAAAAGCCATGTTTATTCTCGAAATAGAGACTTTTACCAATTCACCCCTAATGAAACCCCACTTTTTAGTGAAACAGGTGCGGGAATATTTTCCATGACCTTCTGGAATGCTAATGAAGGTATAATTGTGGGCGGAAGTTATATCGATAGCACTAATGCCTCATCCAATTGTGCAATCACTTCTGATAGTGGAAAAACATGGGACCTGATCACCAGAAATAACCCGAGAGGATATCGATCATGTGTCGCAACCACAACAGATGGATCACTTCTTTTAGCAGTAGGCAGATCAGGAAGCGATTACTCAATTGACAAAGGCAAAACATGGATTGCCAATGGCGATGAGGGATACTTTTCTTGTACCCTAAGCAATGAAACCGGCTGGGCTGTTGGAAGAAATGGAAAGATGGCGCGAATTATTCTCCAATAAACCAGTTGTTAAGCAGGTTCTCCTTGTTGTATTTCATCTCTTCGCCAGTAGAGTGATCCGTCACCATTTTACCAGCCGCTTTTGCAATAGCATGACCAGCTCCTGTATCCCATTCCATGGTTGGACCAAAGCGCGGATATATGTCCGCTGCACCTTCAGCTACGAGGCAAATTTTTAAGCTCGACCCCATGGAAGCGAATTCTATCTCACCCTTTTCTTTCTTCAATTCATCAACAAATGCTTGGGTTTCAGGACTAAAATGACTGCGACTCGCAACAACGATGTAGGGTTCAGAAGGCTTTGTTTTCGGAATGGAAATCTTCTGTTCTAAAATCGAGTCAACAGATGATGTTGTTTCAACGTTTTCTGCAATCCAAGCTTCAGTGCCCACATTCCCAACAAACAATTTCTTGAGCACTGGCGCGTAGATGATTCCATAAACAGGCAACCCGTTTTCTATCAAGGCGATGTTTACGGTGAACTCACCATTCTTCTTTACAAATTCTTTGGTTCCATCCAGCGGATCGACCAACCAAAATTGATTCCAGTCTTTGCGTTCAGCATAATCCATATGCTTGCCTTCTTCGCTCAATATGGGTAATTCGGTTTGCTCTAAAAAAGACATAATGGCCAGATGGCTGTTCTTATCCGCCTCAGTAAGCGGGCTGCTGTCTTCTTTCGTTTCCACATCAAAATCACGGGCATACACCTTCATGATTTCTTCTCCAGCTTTCAGAGAAGCTTCGATCAACAGTCGTTCAAATTTCATGGCACGAAGAAAGGTATTTCAACTAAGAGAAAACACTAATACCCTCCTCCACTTGCCACACTCTTCTGAACAGGGTGCCAAGTAGTTTTTACTTCTTGAAGGTCAAGAATTAAATAAGGATCTTGGTTTTGCCATTTGTTAGTCCAATCATAAAATCTTTTCACGTTTTCAATTAAGCTCGCTTGTGATTTCACATCCAACTCACCCCTTGTCATGGTCAAGGCGTTTACGTCCATATGAGAAGCCATGTGCGGGAGAAGCTCAGCTAAATTACCAGTAAGAATATTGATCACACCACCAGGAACGTCAGAATTTTGAACCACTTCTGCAAAACTGATGGCAGAGGTTGCCTTCATTTCAGAAGCTAAAACAATTACGGCATTTCCACCCGCGATTGAAGGAGCAATAACTGAAATCAATCCAAACAAAGGAGAATCTTCAGGAGCAATTGCGGCCACAACCCCCGTGGGTTCATGCACTGAAAAATTGAAATGAGCTGATGCTGTAGGATTAACCGAACTGAAAAGCGCAGTGTATTTATCACACCAACCTGCGTAGTAAACCAAGGCATCTATCGATGAGCTGACTTCTTTCTCTGCTTGCTTTTTAGACAACCCCAAACTATTCATTTCATCCATAAAAGAAGCCTTTCGCGACTCCAGCATTTCGGCTAAGCGATAGAGTATTTGACTTCGATTATAAGCTGTGATTCCCGCCCAAGCCGGTTGAGCTTTTCGAGCAGCAACAACTGCATTTCGAAAGTCTTTACGCGAACTCAAGCACATGTTTGCAACATGCTCTCCTTTGCTGTTCTCTATTGCATAATGCCTTCCCGATTCGGTCCGTGGAAATTTTCCTCCGATAAAGATTTTGTATGTCTTTTGAACGTTCAATCTAGTCATTTTATAATCTTAGTATTTCAAATAAGCTCCTAATCCGTGGACTCCTCCTTCACGACCAAAGCCACTTTCCTTATATCCACCAAACGGACTGGTAGGGTCAAACTTATTGTATGTATTTGCCCAAACGACACCTGCATTGAGTGCCTGCGTCAACTGGAAGATCTTTGAGCCTTTATCTGTCCAAACTCCTGCACTTAAACCATAAGGAGTATTGTTTGCTTTATCAATTACTTCATCTATCGTTCTAAAGGTTTGAATAGCAAGTACAGGACCAAAAATCTCTTCTTGAGCTATGCGGTTGCTTTGGGCTACATTGGTAAACAGAGTTGGCTTGCACCAATTGCCATTTTTTGGGAGATCACACTCAGGTTGGTACATCTCAGCGCCTTCTTCTTTGCCAATTTTAATGTACTCCTCAATCGTTTTCAATTGAGCTGCCGAGTTGATTGCTCCTATGTCGGTGTTCTTATCCATAGGATCTCCAACAATCAGTGAATCCATACGTTTCTTCAACTTGGAAAGTACTTCTTCATATACCGATTCTTGCACAAACAAGCGCGAGCCTGCACAGCAAACATGACCTTGATTGAAGTAAATACCGTTGATTATTCCTTCTACTGCAGCATCAATGGGTGCGTCATCAAAAATGATGTTTGCCGCTTTACCACCTAATTCTAGCGTAACCTTTTTATTGCCTTCTAAGGCAGCTTTATAAATTTTCTTCCCCACCTCAGTGGATCCTGTAAAGGCCAATTTTTTCGGAATCGAATGATTGGTCATCAATGCTCCTGTTTCTCCAGCGCCAGTAATGATATTCACCACTCCTTTGGGTAGTCCAGATTCCTCAATAATCTCAGCAAGTTTCAAAGCGGTAAGCGGAGTGGTTTCCGCTGGTTTTAGTACTACTGTATTACCACAGGCAAGCGCAGGCGCAATTTTCCAAGCGGCCATCAACAATGGAAAATTCCACGGGATGATCTGAGCTGCAACTCCTATAGATTGAATCTTTTTATTTGGAAAAGCATATTGCAATTTATCGGCCCAACCAGCATAATAAAAGAAATGAGCAGCTGCTAATGGAATATCAATATCTCGAGACTCTCGAATAGGTTTACCTCCATCCAACGATTCAATAACAGCAAACTCTCTGCTTCGCTCTTGAATCATCCGTGCGATACGATATATGTATTTCCCTCGTTCCGCACCTGAAAGCTTATTCCACGGTTTGAATGCCGTTTCAGCTGCCTTGAATGCGGCATCAACATCTTCGCTGCCCGCTTCAGCAACCTTTGCCAACATCGCCTCATTGGCAGGATTGATGGTCTTAAAATACTTCTTGCTCTTTGGCTCTTGCCAATTACCGTTGATAAACAACTCGTATTTGGGTTTCAGTTTTGCTATTTCAGCGCTTTCTGCAGCTGGGCTCAAATTCCAGTGATTGTCCATACAACAAAACTAAATTTTGGTTTCAGAAGCTGTTATCTTTTTTAATTAACATTCATTTTCAGAATCAAAAAGGTCGACCTTTGCAAAAATTAATCACTTATGAAAAATATTTTCAAATTGGCAGTTTCTGCCGTAGCGATTCTCTTTGTCATCGCAGCTTGTAGCAAAGATCAAAAAGTAGTAAAGCAACTAGCTGACGGCAAGTGGAAAGTGACCGACTTATCTTATGATGGCATTAGTCAGCCAGACTCTACATATGCTGACGATGTATATGAGTTTGAAACATGTAAAGTAAAGAACGAAGATTGCGGTGGCACATGGACAACCATCGATCCACTAAAGGGAGAAGTAGTGACTCCTTTCACTTACTCTATTTCTGATAAAGGAGAAACTATCACGATCAATCTAGATATTCTTGGAGTTCCCTCAACTACAGTTGCTGACATAGTTGAAAGCTCTGATGACAAATTTGTTTGGTCAACAACTGAAGATGGCACTCTTGTTGAAACCACCATTGAGAAAATCTAATCGATCTATTTCTAAATCACTGCAAAGGGGAATCATGCAAATGCTTCCCCTTTTTGTGTGCCTTAGTTCTGTTTCTTGCTCAAATGAATCTGCTGAAAAGCCTCAAGAAAAGCCTTCTATCGACTCTATCATACAAGAAGGCGATATTATTATAAAGTGCGGGCACGGACAAATTAGCAGACTAATCACAAAAACGTTGGATGAAGAAATAGACATTTCTCATTCAGCCATTCTGTGCAAAGACAGCAATGAATTTGCTTTGTTGCATTCGGTTTCAGGAACTTTAGCCGAAACGGATGGCGTGCAAAAAATCCCTCTAAAAAGGTTTTTGACTGATGTTAAAAAAGGAACATTCTTCATCCTCAGACCACAAATTGACTCTATCAAAACGCAGACTGTACTGAGAAAGGCCCTTACAAAACTGAGGCAGGATATTGCTTTTGATCATGAGTTTAACAACGCAGACTCTACAGCGTTTTATTGCTCCGAGTTCATACAATTCATCTTTGACAAAGGAGCAAGAATAAGCTGTTTTGAAACGAGAAATGTCTCGAAAAAGAACATTTACATGTTCAATTCAATATTCAGTAATCCTGAATTCAAGGTTGTCTATAAATGGTAGTTCAATCCTTCGAAAAATACCCAGCCGATTGATAGAGTCCGGTTTCTTGCTTTGCTAATTGCATCAATATGTCATTGGCCAATCGACTCGCACCAAACCTGAACCATTCATTGGTCAACCACTGCTCTCCCAATACTTCTTTCACCATCATTAAATAGTGTAGTGCCGTTTTAGCATCTGAAATTCCTCCCGCAGGTTTCATGCCCACTTGCACTCCCGTTTTCTGATAATGGTCCCAAATGGCTTGAAGCATTACCAAAGTCACTGGCATGTTTGCGGCTTGACCAATTTTACCTGTACTTGTTTTAATGAAATCGGGGTTTGCCTGAAGTGCAATATCACTCGCTTTCCTAACCTCATCAAATGATCCTAGTTCGCCAGTTTCAAGAATCACTTTCAAGCGAACATTGCTCGCATGACAAATATCTTTCACAGCAAGAATCTCGTCCAGCACATAGGCGTATTCACCTTGCAAAAACTTTCCTCTTGAAATGACCATGTCAATCTCATCTGCACCTTCACCAATGGCATAAGAGGTTTCATCTAGCTTGGCTTTTAGATTGGTTTGACCGCTGGGAAAATACGTTGCCACAGCTGCTACTTTCACACCACTTCCTTTCAGCGCATTTTTTGCCGTTTTCACCAGAGTTGGATAAACACATACCGCTGCTACCATTGGCAGTCCCTGCATTGAATCATGCGGATGCATTGCTTTATAGCACATCTGGCTCACCTTTTTGGGAGTATCAGCTCCTTCAAGCGAGGTCAAATCGATCATATTCAAGGCCATTTTCAGTCCTTGCGCCTTCGTTTCATTCTTTATACTCCGAGCTTTAATTCGAACAATGCGTTCATTTATCCCCATTTGATCAACGGGTGTCAACTTGAAATTTTGGAGCATCTTATCTGCTTTCATAAGCGACAAAATTAACAGAATAATAGTCTCTGAATTAGTCTTATAAAGGCCCTGATAGCAAACAAACACCTTTACTCTATCGATTTAATAGGAAATTAACTAGCTTACACTCGATTACTTCACCTAATTCCTACATTTGCACGCTCTTAGTGAAAAACGAAGGCCAAAATATTTACAGTGTTTTTGATGAGATTATCTCTCGTGAAGAAAAGGAGGCGTTCTTAAACCAAAAAGCCAAAGTTATTTGGATGACGGGCTTGAGTGGATCTGGAAAGACCACGCTGGCAAAATACCTAGAACGAAAACTGCTCGACAATGGTTTCTTTACTAAGTTGCTTGACGGTGACAACGTGCGCTCAGGACTAAATAAAGGACTTGGTTTTAGTGAAGAAGACAGGAACGAAAACATAAGAAGGATTGCCGAAGTATCAAAGCTTTTCATGGATGGTGGCGTCATCTGCATAAATTGCTTTGTGAGTCCCACAGAAGAAATTAGAAATATGGCTCGCAACATCGTAGGCGACAGCGACTTTGTTGAGGTGTTCATTAACACACCGTTTGAAGAGTGCGAAAAACGCGATGTAAAAGGCTTATATGCAAAAGCGCGTAAAGGAGAAATTAAAGATTTTACCGGAATTTCAGCACCGTTTGAATCCCCAAAAAATCCAACGATAGAAGTTTTAACTGCCGGTAAATCAATAGAAGAAGCCGGAGATGATTTTTACCAAAAATTGCTTCCATTCATAACGAAGGAAAAACAATGAAATACAATTTAACACACCTCAAAGAATTAGAGTCTGAAGCCATTTTTATCATTCGAGAAGTGGCGGCACAATTTGAAAACCCAGCGCTGTTATTTTCTGGCGGAAAAGACTCTATTGTCTGCTATCACTTAGCTAAAAAAGCATTTTGGCCAGGTAAAGTGCCTTTTCCTTTAGTTCACGTAGATACTGGGCACAATTTTCCAGAAACGATTGAGTTTCGAGACGAATTGGTTAAAAAAGACGGAGCAGAATTAATTGTCGGACTGGTCCAAGATAGTATCGATCAAGGAAAAGTGTCAGAAGAGAAAGGATTCAACGCTAGTCGAAATGGCCTTCAGACAGTTACACTTTTAGAGACCATTGAGAACAATAAGTTTGACGCTTGCATGGGCGGAGCCAGAAGAGATGAGGAAAAAGCCAGAGCTAAAGAGCGTTTCTTTTCTCACCGAGACGAATTTGGACAATGGGATCCTAAAAATCAGCGACCTGAGTTGTGGAACATATTCAATGGAATGAAGAATATGGGTGAAAACTTTCGCATATTCCCAATCAGTAACTGGACAGAAATGGATGTATGGCAATATATTCTTGCAGAAAATATCGATCTACCAATGCTGTATTTTTCTCATGAGAGAGAGGTTTTTATGCGTGATGGAGTGATTTATTCTGATGGTGAATTCATGAATAAAAGACCAGAAGAAAAAATCGAAAAAAGGGTGGTTAGGTTTAGAACTATTGGTGACATGACATGCACTGGAGCAGTTGAATCTCCAGCCGATGACCTTACCAAGATTATTGAAGAAGTGGCAGCTACACGCACTACTGAACGTGGCACTAGATCTGATGACAAGCGCTCTGAAGCGGCCATGGAAGATAGAAAGAAGCAAGGTTATTTTTAAGAAAACAGTACAGAGTACAATCGAAAAGATATGAGCGAATCAAACAGCACAGCTGGATATTTAGATATGGAATTATTGCGCTTCACCACAGCAGGTAGCGTTGATGATGGAAAAAGCACCTTAATCGGTCGTTTGCTTTATGACAGCAAGGCAATTTTTCAAGATCAGATGGAGGCGGTTGAAAAAGCGAGCAAGAAGATTGGTGGTGGCGAAGTAAACCTTGCTCTATTGACGGATGGCCTGCGATCTGAACGTGAGCAAGGAATAACTATTGATGTGGCATATCGATACTTTGCCACTCCAAAACGAAAGTTCATTATTGCTGATACTCCTGGTCATATTCAGTACACCAGAAATATGGTTACAGGAGCAAGCACCGCTAACTTGGCCATTATATTAGTTGACGCTAGGCATGGATTAGTTGAACAAACATCACGTCATAGTTTTATTGCTTCCTTGTTAGGCATTAAACATGTTGTGTATTGCATCAATAAAATGGACTTGGTTGACTTCTCGCAAGAAGTGTTTGACAAAATCAAGACTCAGTTAGATGACTTCAGTTCTAAACTAGAGATTTCAGATGTTCGATACATTCCAATGAGCGCATTGCTGGGTGACAACGTTGTAGATCGCTCTAAAAATATGGATTGGTATCAAGGATCTACATTGCTCTACACACTAGAGACAGTGCACATTGCGAGCGATGCAAACCATGTTGATTGCCGTTTCCCAGTTCAAACTGTAATTCGCCCTCAAACTGCTGAGTATCATGACTACAGAGGGTATGCTGGCCGGGTAGCTGGTGGTATTTTTAAGAAAGGTGATGAGATAGCCGTGCTTCCTTCCGGGTTCACCTCTAAAATTGCCAAAATCGATACTTACGATGGTGAAATCGAAGAAGCATTTCCACCAATGTCTTGCACCATTCTATTAGAAGATGATATTGACGTTAGTCGAGGTGATATGATCGTGCGCGTAAATAACCAACCTGATGTTTCTCAAGATCATGAAATGATGATTTGTTGGATGAGTCAGCGACCAATTCAATTGAACGGAAAATACACCATAAAGCACACTTCAAGAGATGCACGGTGCATTGTAAAAGACATTAAATACAAGGTAGACATCAACTCTCTTCATCGTTTAGAGGACGATAAAGAAATCAAGATGAACGATATTGCGCGCATATCAATAAGAACTACTGTACCTCTATTCACGGATAGATATCAGCGGAATAGAAATACAGGCAGCATTATTCTTATTGATGAAAGCACCAACGAAACTGTTGGTGCAGGTATGATTCTTTAATTCAACTTGAATTTGATCGGCAGCTTCATATTTACAGCCACATTATGAAGCCTTTGTCTTCCTGGTTTCCATTGAGGCATTTTGAGTATTGCCTTCTTTGCTTCTTCGCTAAGCACTGCATGTGTTGAGCCTAATATTTTAATGCTAGTCTCGTCAATTTCTCCTTTGCTATCGACCACAAATTGAATGTAGACAGAACCTTGAATATGGTTTGTTTTTGCAAAAGAAGGATACCTCAACACATCATTTAAGTATTTCATCAACCCTTCATCTCCGCCTGGAAATTCAGGCATTTCATCCGCAAAATCTAAAGGGTCTATTATTGGCTCATCAATGTATTCAATTGGAACATAAACAGCATCAGGGTCGATCTCAAACACAGGGAGTTCCTTTCGGTGATCAGAATTATCAACGAGCTCTATTTCTGAAGGCAACAATGATGCAGTTGCCACTTTAGACTTTGGCCTAGGCATTTGCTTTGGGGGTTCAGGTAATCGCATTGTCACTTGAACAGGATCTTCTTCTATCCAACGATCCTTGTCTTGAGAGATTCCTTTATAAACGTATTTTCCGATGGGCTTCCCATATTCCAAAGCACAAAGTGCAGCTCCTAGTGCCATAGCTAAACCAATAAGTATCCTTACATGATTTTTTCGCTCTTGATTTGATTTCATAACGTTAAGGTTTACCCATCTAACGCATCTCAATTACAATCCATTGTGATCTTTCGATCAAAACAAGAATGCGGCATGAATTGAAAAGATTTAGGCAAAAAAAAGCCACCCAAATTAGGTGGCTCTAAATAATTTCCGGTTAACTTATCTCAGCGTAAACCTGAAAGGAAGCTTAAAGTATACTCTAACTGGCTTACCTCTCTGTCTCCCTGGCTTCCAATTCGGCATGCCTTTCACTACTCTGATAGCTTCAGCATCTAGCGCTGGGTGTACACCTCTCAAAATTGTAATCATATCATCATTGATAGTACCATCTTCCATTACGACAAACTGCACATAAACGATTCCTTGAATACCCGCATCTTTTGCAATTGCTGGAAACTTGGTGTTTTTACCCAAATACTCCATCAACTTTGCTTCTCCTCCGGGGAACTCTGGATTCTCTTCAACAATGGTGAAAATTTGTGGCTCTTTAATAACCTCTTCAGGAATATCAACGAACTCAATTACTTCATCCTCATCAGACTCAGTGTCTTCAATCTCAAGCTCTTCTTCAAGCTCCTCGTCATCTTCAACAATTTCTATAATCGTTGTTTGTGGCGGTGGAGGTGGTGGGGGCGGTGGCTGTTGCTGAGTAATAGGAATCATTTCCTCTTCCTCTAAATCAACTTGCAACTCACCCAAGGAGCCAACTTCTCCTTCGTATTGTGTCCATTCAAATGCCAACAAGATCACTCCAAGAGACATCAACAACCCAATTAGGAAGTAAACTGACTTCTTGTTCTCTAAATTAGCATCTGTACTTTTCTTTAATTCCATACTTTATGTATTCAAGCGACTAAAATAATCACAATGAGATATAGAACGTGATTATCTGTGTGAAATTTTCGTGATAATTAGATTTCGGTTAAATATATTTCCTTACACCATATATAGCGCCAAAACAAGTGAATCCGAGTAATGCTCCTACAGTATTAAAAACGATATCTGACATCTGAAAAGAACGATTAATAAAAACTGTTGCCTGTAATACCTCTATTAGTATTCCGTAAAATACCGTGATTATGAATGTTTTGCGCAGTGTAAAAATTTTCAGCCTTTTAAATGTAGTTTGTTTTAAAAACCCTACTGAAAGAAGGAAAAAGAGTACAGCATACAAAAACGTATGAACAAAAATATCTGCATTCTCGATCTGCGAGCGTTCAAACTGCTCTCCAGGAAACCCACTTAGCATCAAAATCAAAAGCGCCCAAGTGATGCCTTGGTAGTTATACTTCCAAAACATGAAACTACGCGCCTACCTCTGCTTTATAGTCTTCAGCAGAAAGCAGCTCATCAAGTTGAGTAGTATCCGAAATCTTTATCTTAATCATCCAACCTCCACCATAAGCGTCAGAGTTTACAGTTTCAGGGGCATCAGCTAGCGATGAATTCACTTCTACGACTTCACCTGAAATAGGCATAAATAAATCAGAAACTGTCTTCACCGCTTCAACAGTTCCGAATACTTCTTCCTGATCTAAAGTATCACCTTCTGTTTCAATTTCAATATATACGATATCTCCTAGCTCACTTTGCGCATAGTCAGTAACTCCAACAGTAGCTACATCTCCTTCTACCCTCACCCACTCGTGATCCTTGGTATATTTTAATTCTGCAGGTATATTCATAGTTGAATTTAGATTTTGACAAACCTACTAGATTTTTTATGGGATGAAAGCCCATTTCAACTAAATTGAGATCAGTTTTTAAACGACATATTCACACCTCATTTCAATTATCCTGAAAGTGAGAAGCGCAAACTGAATCCAGCATTTGTGTTTGATGTAGGAAACGAATTAGAAATTGCTGGTCTATTCGCTACCCAATCATAAAACAATCTCAATGTAAGCGCCTTCGTCAATACATAGTCACCAGTGAACTTTAGAGAGTATACTGTTTGCCCAGCAGTGGTCTGAATCTCATTTTCAATAATCTTTCGTATCAGTGTTTTTGAGTTTCTAATACTAAAATCACAGCGAAGTGTCAGGTCACTCTTGATTGCATTACCCCTTACTGTGAAAGGCATTTTTAGCTGCTTTAGTGTGTATCCTGTGCCAACGATATACTCCATATTACCAATCTCGGTAATCTGATTATTACTTGTACTTAACGATAACGTTCGATCTCTTCTCACTTCTAAACGAGTGAGCAAACTATTCTTCCACGTCATATCTACATTGATCAAAGGCGAAAACGACTCTGAAATTGTGACTTGAGAAATGATATATTCTGGTCTTATTCGGTTCGCATCTAGCGCAAATGAAGTATCCTGTGCTGCCGCCTTTATATAGTTACCAACGGTGTAGCTCGATCGATAGGAATGGTTTAAACTAATTGTTCTGAAGTATTTCTGGAAGAATTTAATCTTGTTTAGTCCTGTGTAATTCAATCTCCAGTTAGGCAAAGCCATCGTTTTTAAAGGATTCAGAGTTACCTTATTTCCTTTTTGACCAGAATATGCGGCTAAAAAAGCTGATATAAGAACGTCTTGCTGTGTTGCATCATAGCCAACTGTATAACCAGCAGTATCAAGCGAGCTTATACCTTTACTTTCTCCTAATCTATTTGAGATTACTTTTCTGTTATTCAAAAACTGATCGTATAGAACATTGCTAGAAGAGTCAATGCGAACAAAAGCAGTTGCAATACTTATCATTGAGGCACTGTAGTTTCCCGTTTGAACCTCGGTCATGTTATCAGTAAATCTAGGAATCGCCAACGAATCATTATAATTCCAATAACTAGTGGTAGTGCTAGAACGAGTTCTGTTGGCGGTTAAATCTATCTTTAAATCTCTAACAGGCTGAATGCTCGATCGCAATGAAATGTTCTCTGTTTCAGTTCTTAAATATGGGTTAAACAAATTTGGGTTTTGAATTAACCAACTCTTTTCATTACCTGCCCAATCAGCAAAATGTGTTTCTGATTCTCCAAAATTGGTTTGCTGACCAAAGACAAATCCTGTTCCTGGAGCCATCGCGGCATTAGGGTCCATTCCTAAATATGTTGACTCATGCTTAAAACCTGGAAGTGTGATACCGCGGTTTAAGGAGTAAGTTCCAGAAACGTTTTTCACCGCCATCATTGTCTTTAAAATCCCATTTAAAACCTTCCGGTCTTTTTTCTCTTTTTCTTCCTCCTCGGTTTCACTATTCTCAGAACCCCCATCTTTCAGAGCTGACTTAGGCTTGGGTGTTGGTCTTCTTCTCCTCTTCCTTTTGCCTCTATTCACATCTCTTAAATAGGGCACCTTATTATAGAGTGAAATCATATTAAAGGTCATGTTCGCCTGCAATTGCTGACCATTCGAAATAGTATGACCAATAGTATCTCCTTTATATGAATTAGAGTTTGATTCTGCAATAGCTCGCCTTTCCTCAGGCTCGATAAGCGGTCCACGAAGCCATTCATAATCTGCAGAATATCGTGTAGTCGCATTCACCCAATCTAAAAATGGAATTTTGCTGAGAGGTAAACTATAAGAAACACTAGTATTCTGATTATAGTTTGTGGTCATTCCAAGGTTCTTGAAACTTGAAATAAGGGAGTCTCTATGCAGCTCGTAACTTTCAATGCGCTCTCCAGTAACAGGGTCTATGTAATATCCACCAAACCCTGACTCTTTATCTACCTGTTCTCCTTCATATTCGCGCACCAAAGCACGATTATTTGCACTGAAATCAATCTTTAGAGCCTTAGTTAGATCATAAGAAAGATTATAGGTTCTATTCCAGTTGAAGGCCTTATCGACAAACGGAGGTTGAGGCAACGTAGCCTCAGGGTTTAGGTTACGCATTTTGCGCTCAGCATAGCGCCTCATAAAATCATTTCGAATTGCTACTTGCTTCGGAGCAAGGCTAAAATTAAAGTCTCTGAGTAATCTGAAATATTTTGATTTTCTCAAGAACTTTACTTTACTGAGAGGCTCAATAGGTTTAGGACTATTAGAAAAACTATAGGCCAATCCTCCCCTATATTGCCTATCAAAATCATACTCTGTGTTGTAATCTCGAAAATTCGTCTCCGTAAACGCATAGGTAGCCGACAAATTGGAGATATCATAGAAGCGTGCTTTTCCTTCTGATGTTTTCTCTTTACGCACGTTCGTGAAGTTCAAACTCTTTCGCGTGGTAACCGTTTCAGAGATTGTTTTCAAGCTATCCCTCTCTTCAGGTGTCCTGTCATCCAAATAGATATCCATTGGAGTATCTGGCTCGGCCGGAGCAAATTGTGGTGAACTTGTATTCTGCGAATACCCTACATACATAGGTACTTTCAAACCAATTTCCTCTGGCAAAAACTTATCTAACTGAACTTGTGCCGAAGCATCAAATGAGCTGATAGTTTCCCGCTGTCTTTCGCTAACGCTCGATTCGAGACTTCCCCACCCTGGTGTTGAAATTTGTCCTGAAAGCGCAACAGATGCAAAATCGGCTAGATTAGCAGAAACACTTGCAATTGCTGCCTCACCGCCCAATTGATCAAAGTCTGTTAACCGCAATTCATTCGCCCAAACTTCAACACATTTAGGGAATCCATCGTCATCCGGGTTGCCTCTTTTGGCAGGATTGCGCACTCCAATCATGACTACACGGGCGTCAGCCAAGTTGGGATTACCAACTACGTATATTTTTCTACCTGATCCAGCATCAACTTCATAGCGCTGGTTGAGCTGTATTGCACCTTCCAAACCAAGCCTGTCATTCCTCTCTCGTTTTGCACGAAGCAGTTCTTCAAGCTGAATAACCACATTATTCTCTAAAGGCCAAACAGCCTGCTGATCAGAAACAAGGTCATTGTTATAATTACCCTCTTGAGTAATGGATACCGGTGTTTCGTATTCGTAGTAATTGTCAGTAAAATCGGTTCCTACGCGAATAAACACACGTACGTCATTGTCATCTAAGGGCTGCACTGGATCCATTGCTTCGGCATGCACAAACATCTCTAACTTCTTGAATGATCGCATATCCATTTGGATATTTCTAAATGCGGCCTGGGCTTTACCATCCTCTAATCCACACGCCTGAAGCGCTAATGATTGCTCATTCTGCAACGCCAAATTCGGAGAACCAGCCTGAATCTCACGTTGTAATTGTGGCGGAAGCACATAGTTCACAGGTTGTTTGGAAGAATTCTCCTCAATGTTAACAGCCCCAATATTGAACAGGGTGTTTGGGTCATCTGCAATTACCTCCCCCTCTTGATCTAAATCTCCAGTAAACCTTCTCCATTCGCCACGCACCAATTCAAGTCTGGCGAATCTTAACGTAATAGGAGCTTCAAAGCCCTGCATGAACATCCTCATAAATCGAATAGACCTGAAATCAGTGACGTTACCCACCTTCTTTTCAAATTCCCTCACCGGAATCTTGAATTGAATCCATCGCACTGGACGGTCAGGCTGACCTTGTGGTGTAGTTTCTAAAATAGCATTGATATAGTTTCTTCCTTCTTGCTCTAGTGCGGCTTTCGAGATGTCAATTTTGTATTGATAATAGCTCTCAATATTATCTAAGGTATTATCCCTATTAATATCCTCACCGTCAGGAAGTGTTGATGCTGAAGTAGGATACCCTTGTGCATTTATAGTTGCAGACTGCTCTGAAGTTGGGCTATTGCCTTCATGTCCATTGAACATCTTGTAACGCTCCAGAATGGTTAATTCTTGAGAGTCATAATCATCATCGCGGTAAAAGTTATAATTATCGTGCGAAGGGTCTCCAGTTAATCTATTCAATGCCCCTTGATCGGTTACCCTATTTCGCAGTGGCTGAATATAAGCTGAATCAAAAAAAGCAGCCTCTTCTTGATCTCTTAAGCCGTCTAAACCCACATCTTGAAACTCTCTAGTTTGAGGATCGTTATCAAATGCATTTACGATTTGCTGTCCTGTGGGAATTCTACCCCACTCAGAGAAATTTGCTGGATCACCCAAATTGGTCGCCCCCGACTGAGTCGTTGGAAACCCATTTTCAAAACTTTTGTATTCGTCTTTCAATACATCCTCTGAAATATTACCAATGTTGAAGTACAAGAAGCCATCGGTTTCAGTCTGTTGGTCAGACCCTGGAAAGCCGGGTGTTTCTTCCTCCGCGTATGGATCCATCACCCAAAACTGGATAAATTCAATATTAGCCGCATCAAAATCTGTTTGATCAATACGTCTTTGGATACCAGCCCATCGCGTCTCTGGATTATTTAATTGACCATTCTCAGCTATTCCCTTCGTAACAGAACCAACAGGATCAACATCATAGTTATAAGGCCCAGGCTCAGAAGGGTAAAACGACAAGTCAAAAACACTCGTGATTTGGTTCTGCAAGCCACCTGCATTAGAAAACTGTCTATTCGGGAAGACTTCGTTTTCTAACACTTGCCTCATCAAGTGATTGTTTTGAATATCTGTATTACCTCGAATGTGGTCTGGTGTAGTATTATCGTCTCTGAAGAATAGCGGATCAATCATATACCAAGCTAATCTGGCTCGGTTTTTATTAAATGTCAAACTATTTCTTAACTGGGCCGAAGCAGCTTCAGGAAAAAGATCTGGCTGCCCTTGAGGTGTGCTGGCAACAGACCACATTGTGAATGTTCTTAGATCGATGGTACTTTGACTTCCCTCAAAATCATCGATGTATGAATTTCCTTCGTTCCCGATAGCATTGGAATGACCTGGAAAAAGCTTTGCCGCTTCACCCGAAATATTGAATGTTGATTTCTCTTTCGTGTCAATAAATGGAATTTTATCAACTAAGGAAGTCAAGAAAGGTGATTCTGTAGAGTAATTTCCATCCAGTCCAATCACCGTATTACTAATCGGTTCATCACCGTAATTCACTTTTTGTGTCAGTGGTCTCTCTGAGAGATTCATCACTGTTCCACCAAAATTTAACTCATCAGAAAACTTATAATCAAATCGAGAGGCAAACAGCGCCTTCTGATTAATTCCAAAAGCTGAATTACTCTCTAAAGAAACCGAGATGGGCATACCAGACTCCAAAATTCCTTGATTAATAATCTTCACACGACCTAGTGTGTAATCAACCGTATAATCTTGGTTCTCTATTAATTGCTGACCACCTGCAGTAACATTCACTGATCCTTCTGGAACATTGAATGCGTTTAATGCAATCTCTGAGCTATTGGCAGATTGGTATCTTCCCTTAATCGAATACCGATTTAAAGACGGATAGTTGTACTGAGCATTGGCCTGAGTATTTGTATAGAGTGAATCGAATGCATATTGAGACGCCAAGCGTTCATCTCCGGTAACATCCAAGATTTTGCTCCTCAAATTTGACCCAAAGGGCTCGAGTATTGGAAAATATATACGCCCGTTGGATGGATTGACGGTAATTTGGGGATTGGCCAAGAAATCAAACATCCCATCCGGAACTTGGGCATTGTTATTATTAATTCTATCGAGTTCAACAAGCTGCAATAGTGGAGTGTCATTGAACCCTGTTCTGTCAATAGGTAGATAATTGATGTCAATTCCCTTGGCTCTATCTAAGTACCAAATACCTAATTCAAATCCTGTATTACTCAACTGATAAGCACCCAGCGAGTACACGTTTTTCATCATCAAATCCCACATCGGGAATTGGGTGTTCAATTCTGTGCTTTTCAGCATTTTCAGAATCATCGCTTCATCTCCATTTGTTTCATTAGAGAATTCGCCCACTTTATACGTTTTTCCGTTGTAGGTATACTCAAAAGAAACTGCCAATACTTGATTGGGTTGAAGTTCTTGCACCAAAGAGATATAGCCCAATTGAGGGTTTAGAATATAGTCTCTGTTTTGCTGAAGTTTTCTAGCCAATTCGACTTTAGAATAATCAAACCTACTTTGAAGGCCATAAACATTCTCAAGTCGCTGAGATGATTGAGTAAACCCTCTTACTGATGGATCTTTATACACCGTTTTGTAGAGATCATTCACTCCGTTCTGAGCAGGTCTACTTTGCCCTGTTGAATTAAAAACACCAGTAAACCCATCATTAAACACCCTTCTTGATTCTCCTAAATCTTGAAAGGCAATGATGTTTCTATTTTCATCTGTACTGAAGTTAGTATTGGTTATCCAAACTTCTACTCGGGTAATGTTTACGCTTGAATTAATATTTGGCGTATTGCTCAATGCCCTCTCGTAAATATCTCTAAAGAAATGAGATAAGAAGTAGTGTTTATAAGCTTCGTAGTCATCTGCACTGATATCGAATTCAACCTCTTGTGCCCCACCTTCTGTACTTACTTCCCTTCGTTCACTCTTTTGCTGAGAATAGACTGACGTCACAGTCATACGACCAAACTTCAATTGTGTTTTTACCCCAAATAGTGATTGACTTCCCCTAATTAAACTGCTTTGCAATGGAAGAGACACATTACCTAACTCGATTTTCTGAATGATCTCATCTTCATAACCCGTGTATTCCAATTTCATTTGATTCTCAAAATCGAATGTGGCCTGGGTATTATAGTTGGTTTGAATTTTTAGTTTATCACCAATATTTCCAATTACATTCAACTGAATATTTTGCCTAAAATCGAAAACAGTAATTCTTCTTTGATTGACAGGGATAGCGGGGTTTTCAGTTTTAGAGCTATTCACCCCAAAAATCAATTCAGCTGCCCCATTTGGCCTGATCTCAATTGTGTTTCCTCCAAAGATTCGGTCAAAACCTTCACTCTCTACGTTGATCGATGGACGAAAGCTGCCTCCACCAGAACTACTGCCATCATCTTCGCTTTCTTCAGCGTTGTTCCTAATTTCCTTCCAATAGTCATTCATTGACTTTTTGGCCTGATAATCTTGGTACTCGTCAAAGGATAAGTAGGAAGGTGGACGGTAATTAATATTTCCATATTTCTGCTGGTAATCGTAATTCCCAGACTCTGGATCGTATTCAAATTCGGTTTCAACTCCAGTAGGTTTTCCACCATAGAGTTTACGATCATCTTCTTGCAATGGATCATAGGTATCCTGGAAAGGAAAGAGCATGCTATTCTTAGCAGTATCCTCCTGACTAAAAAGCACCAAAGGCATCATTACTGATGCCCAAACCACAATGGCTACCCTATTTACAATGCGGAAATTCAAAAAAAATGTTCTTCTGGTCAGAGATGTTTTAATGCCGATTTTATCAACTGCTCAACACTTTGAGGGGCTGCATCAGATTTAAGTAGGTTATTTATCACTTTCACTGATGATGCACGATCAAAACCCAGCGCAGTGAGCGCAGATAACGCCTCTTGCCTTAAAGTATTGCCTGAATTCGCATGTTCATCCAAAGAAATATCGTCTTTAGCGATTTTATTTCTTAATTCATGGATGACTTTTTCCGCAACCTTGGGACCAACTCCCTTTACCGTAGTGAGTGTTTTCACATCCCCACCAACCACAATAGACTGAAATTCAGAAGGTTTAAAGGAAGACAATATCATCATTGCAATAGAAGAACTAATACCAGAGATGGAAATCAGCTGTCTAAACATTTGCCTTTCCAGTTCTGAAGAAAAACCATAAAGTTGATGTTTGCTTTCACCTGACCTAACATCAACACTAACTGAATAATGAGTCAGCAGTTTCCCAGAATCATGACCATTCAAATCCGAAAAAGTGGTTAAACTAACTTGCACAAGGTAGCCTAGTCCATTCGTTTCAACCAACACATGAGTTGGAGTTTTCTCTGTGTATTTCCCGAGAATATACTCTATCATTTATTCGAGTTTTGTCGTGTTTGAGCATCTACAACAGATATCGTAATCATATTCACAATTTCGCGCACCGAGCTTCCCAACTGAAGAATATGAACTGGCTTTTTCATGCCCAATAAGATCGGGCCAATAGCTTCTCGACCACCCATTTCTTGAAGCAATTTATATGCGATATTACCCGCTGATAAATTTGGGAAAATCAACACGTTCGCCTTCTTGCCCACTAGTTTTGAAAATGGGAAGGCCTCTTCTATCAGTTGATTATTGATCGCGAAATTAGCTTGAACCTCTCCATCAACAACCATTTTAGGGTACTTCTCGTGTAATATCTTAACAGCATTTCGCACTTTAATTGCTTCTTCACCATCACTACTTCCGAAGTTAGAGTAACTTAGTAATGCAATTCTAGGAGCAATTTTAAATCGCTCTACAGCAGCATGAACCAGCACGGTCATGTCAGCTAGTTCTTCAGCTGTTGGATTGTAATTGATGGTGGTATCAGCTAGGAATAGAGGCCCTTGCTTAGTAATCATCACATACATCCCTACGAGCTTATTCACATTAGGATCTGTGCCAATAACCTGCAGCGCAGGCTTAATCGTGGCAGGGTAGTTTCTAGTTAGGCCACTAATTAAGGCATCGGCTTCACCGCTTGCAACCATAGCTGCTCCAAAATAGTTTCGCTCGTGCATAATTTTGCTTGCTTCAGACATCGTAAATCCTCTTCTTTTACGATTATCATAAAGCAATTGAGCATACTTCATTCTTCTTTCTCTTTCTTCTTCTAAACGAGGATCAATGATCTCAATATCCTCCATATCCAAACCATGCTCTTCTATAAGCTGATCAATGGTCTCTTTATTTCCTAAAAGAATTGGAATTGCAACTCCATCATCACGAGATATCTGCGCTGCTTTAAGTATTTTGTAATTATCAGCCTCCGCAAAAACAACACGTTTAGGTTGTTGCTTAGCCTTTGTGGTGATGCTTTGAAGAAGCTTATTATCTAATCCCAATCTAGCATCGAGCTCTTCAATATAAGCATCCCAATTTTTAATTGGCATACGTGCTACGTCACTCTCCATTGCTGCTTTCGCAACAGCTGGAGCAACAGTTGTGATCAACCTGTAATCCAAAGGCTTAGGAATTATATAATCCCTACCAAACGTAATATTTGACTCACCGTAAGCGATATTCACCTCAACAGGAACAGACTCCTTAGCTAATTCAGCCAAGGCTTTCACAGCAGCAAGCTTCATCTCTTCGTTGATGGTTGTTGCCCTCACATCCAACGCACCTCTAAAAATATAAGGAAATCCAAGGACATTATTTACTTGGTTGGGATAATCACTGCGTCCGGTGGCCATGATGATGTCTTTACGTGATGCAATTGCCGTTTCATAGGCAATTTCAGGATCCGGATTAGCACAAGCAAAAACAATAGGGTTATCCGCCATTGACTTGAGCATTTCTTTAGAGACAATATTTCCAATTGAAAGCCCAAGAAAAACATCGGCACCTTCCATTGCTTCTTTCAAAGTTTTTCGATCCGTATCAACTGCAAATTTGCTTTTGATGTCATCCAAGTCATCCCGTGAAGTAGAAATCACTCCTTTACTATCTAGCATTAATATATGCTTTGGATTCACACCCAGACTGCAATATAGATTCACACATGAAATAGCAGCGGCACCAGCACCACTTACCACAACTTTAACATCTTCTATCTTCTTATCAGCCAGTTCTAATGCGTTAAGTAAAGCTGCACTCGTGATGATTGCCGTTCCATGCTGATCATCGTGCATAATCGGAATTTTCAGCTCTTCCTTTAATCTTCTCTCAATTTCGAATGCCTCAGGAGATTTAATATCCTCTAGGTTAATACCTCCGAACGTAGGAGAAATTGCTTTGACCGTATTGACAAAAAGATCAATATCATTTGCATCAATTTCGATATCAAAAACATCTATATCCGCAAATATTTTGAACAGTAAGCCTTTACCCTCCATTACAGGTTTTGATGCTTGGGGCCCAATATTACCAAGACCCAATACTGCTGTTCCATTGGATATTACTGCAACCAAGTTGCCTTTAGCCGTGTATTTGTACACATCATCTGAATTTTCGGCAATACTTAAACAAGGCTCTGCCACACCAGGTGAATATGCTAAGCTTAAATCTCGTTGAGAGGAATAAGGTTTAGTTGGCACAACCTCTATCTTTCCGGGTCTTCCAGACGAATGATAGTCTAGCGCTTCTTGCTTTTTTCTCTTTCTCATAAGGTTGTTTTCAGGGAGGCGTAAAAATAGAAATATTGAGCATCCTCGTGTCTTTCAAAGAAGGTTATTATAGCTTTGATAGGATAAAGTGAAAAAATGAAGAAAATTGTCGTTTTTTCTGGAGCTGGTTTAAGCGCGGAAAGTGGCCTAAAAACCTTTCGTGATGGTGGAGGTTTATGGGAAGAATTTGACATCAACGAGGTGGCAACCCCTGAGGCATGGGCTAAAAACCCTGCGTTGGTTTTGAAGTTCTATAATCTTAGAAAAGCGCAAATTCTAAATGCCAGTCCAAACCTTGCGCACATTGCTATTGCTGAGCTTGAGAAAGATTATGACGTACACGTTATCACCCAAAATATAGATGATTTACATGAGCGTGCGGGAAGTTCAAAGATCATCCATCTTCATGGAGAAATACTAAAAGTCCGGTCATCTATTAACCCAGAATTAATCAAAGGGCATAAAGAAGACCTAGCTTTAGGGGAAAAATCAGAAGATGGTTCCCAGTTAAGGCCGCACATTGAATGGTTTGGCGAAAGTGTCCCTGAAATGGATAGAGCAATTAAAACCATGGTCAATGCTGAAATTGTAATTGTGGTAGGAACAAGTTTGAACGTATATCCAGCGGCTGGCTTAATTCAATATGCACCAACTAACGCCCAATTTTTTATTGTTGATCCCGTAGAAATCAATTATACTTCGCTTCGAAAAGTTACTTTTTTAAGGACTTCAGCAACTAAAGGAATTCCTCAAATAGCAGAATCATTGAAAAAAGAAATCAAGGTAGTATAGAAACAAGAGCTTATTTTATTTAGGAAACCAAGCCTAACCAATAAATTCATACTCATTTCTAATTGGCACAACATTCGCATTAGAGTAAATTCGCAATCCATTTGAAAACATCATTATGAAATACATATTACTTCCAATTCTCTTCGCCACTGTTTTAAATACAGGAATACAAGCTCAAAATGACGGAAGACAAATACCGGCAGTTGAAATTAAAAACCTTGATAGCTCACCGTTTAATACTGGCGATATTCAAAATGATGGAAAACCAATTATTATTAGCTTTTGGGCTACTTGGTGCAGTCCGTGCAAAAGAGAGTTAAACACCATAGCAGAGGAATACATTGACTGGCAAGACGAAACTGGAGTGAAATTGATCGCCATTTCTATTGATGACGCAAGAAACATCCAGAAAGTAAAACCTTATGTTGATGGTCAATCATGGGATTATGAGGTTTATCTGGATCCAAATGCGGATTTCAAAAGAGCGATGAACGTGAACAATGTTCCACATACTTTTCTTATCGATGGAGAAGGCAATATAGTTTGGCAGCACAATTCATATCAACCTGGTGATGAACAAGAACTGTATGAGCTTGTAGAAAAACTAGCTTCGGGAGAATCGATCAATTAACCATTGAATTCGCGCTTAATGAAATTAACTAACCTCAACCTTGGGCTAACCACCCTATTTTCTTTTGTAACAATTATAGTTTCTGCGCAAGATGCTCATCTTTTAGACGGAGTTCAGATTCATGGTAATTTCGATTTATATGCGCAGCAATACAACAAAGACTCAATTATTGGCGCACCAATAGTCCCGGAAAAAAGTGGTGTCAATGCATTTACTAATCTGATCGCCACCAAAGGAAAGTTTAGCGCAGGTGTGCGACTTGAAAGTTATATCCCACCAGTTCAGGGTTTCGATCCAAGATTTGGTGAAGAGACTATTGGGGTTCCTTTTAGATATGCTTCTTTCACCCAAGACGGTCTGGAAATTACCGTGGGAAACTTTTACGAGCAGTTTGGAAACGGAATGATTTTAAGAAGCTATGAAGAGCGAGGATTAGGCCTGGATAATGCTTTTGATGGTGCGCGTGTTCGTTATTCACCTATAGATGGTATTTACATCAAAGGACTTATTGGAAATCAGCGCTTTTATTGGCAAAAAGGAGATGGCATTGTTCGAGCTTTTGATGGAGAAATACAATTCAATGAGTTGGTTTCAAAATGGAGCACAAGCGCATTGAGACTTTCTATTGGCGGTTCATTCGTAAGTAAATTCCAGTCGGGGGGGTCATCATCATTGGATATTCCGGAAAACGTTGGAGGTGGAGCCGCGAGATTTCAGCTTAACTACAAGGACTTTAGTTTGATGGGAGAATATGCTTTTAAAGACAATGACCCAACCAAATCCAACAATTACATTTATAAAAGTGGCGAAGGTTTTTTCGCATCAGCAACATACTCTAGGCGGGGTTTCGGAATTAATATTTCAGCCAAGAGTATTGACAATATGGAATTCCGAAGTGACCGAGAAGCAGGCTTTAATGACCTATTCATAAACTACCTTCCTGCTCTATCCAGACAGCACACTTATAATCTAGCTGCAACTCTATATCCTTACGCTACTCAACCCAACGGAGAAATTGGGCTTCAAGGTGACTTGATATATAAAATTAAAAAAGGAAGTAAAATAGGAGGTAAATATGGAACGACAATACAGTTGAATGTTTCAATGATCAATTCGCACGATCGAGAATACTATGCAGACTCGGATCCAGAAGTAGCTGTAGAGTTGCTTGACCAGCAAACATATCTTCCTAAAGATGAATCGAGGTTAGGCTATAAAGCAAACCTGTTTAATTGGGGCAGCGAGGTATACTACAGAGACTACAACATTGAAGTTGACCGCAAATTCAACAAAAACTTTAAACTAAAGGGAACATTTGCCTTTCAAGAATACAATATTGAGTTAATCCAATTTAAAGCTTCCACCAACGTTTTAGCTCGAATATGGGTCTTAGAAGGGTTGAATAAACTAAGCAGAAAACATAGTATTCGATGGGAAGCCCAGCACTTGACGACAGGTCAAGATCAAGGAGATTGGGTTTTTGGGCTAATTGAGTATGGTTATTCCCCACATTGGATTGTTACCGTGTTAAACCAATATAACTATGGCAACAAAAACAAGGATTTACGAGTTAACTATCCAACGGCTCAAGTAACCTACATTCACAATGCAAATCGATTAAGTTTAGGCTATGGAAGACAGCGTGCTGGTATTTTCTGTGTGGGTGGAGTTTGTAGAAATGTTCCTGCTGCTAACGGTATAACTCTTGCGATTACAAGTAGTTTCTAATATAATTGATCATGAAAAATCACATCATTTCATCCTTCATTCTACTAGTTACTCTCGTTGGGTGTGATAAAGTAGAAATGCCCATACCCGCGCCCGATGTCATTTCCGTAAATGATTCAATCACATTTCCTTCGGTAGATTCTGCTAATTTGAACAGAGCCTTTAAGAAAACATATGTGGAAGAGTTCACCGGACATAAATGCACCACATGCCCCGCAAATACAGAACTATTATTAGCTCAATACGAACTGAATAAAGATAGAATGATTGTTGTGGCAATACACGCTGGAAACTTCGCTGAGGTAGACGACTTTGGAGGGTATCCAACCGATTACAACACCCCTTACGGAACTTTACTCTTTCAAAACTACACTAACGCAAGTACGCCTATACCTAGCGCAATGATCAACAGAAGAGAGTTCGACAACTTCAACAATCTTCAGCTTTTTAATAATGCCACTACATTTTGGACAAACCCTATAAATTTTGAAAACTCTAACACGAGTGCATTAATTGCCTTAGGAATAGAGGCAGATTACATCGATAGCCTTGGTATATTCTATATTCAAGCTAGTGCTGAGGCAATAGCAGATCTAAGTGGAAATTACCGACTATTACTTCTCTGCGCTGAAGACTCCGTTGTATCGGAGCAACTAGATAGTAGGGCGGATGAAACCATTTATCCAAAAAAGATTATCACAGACTATACTCACAGACACGTATTGAGAGGGGAAATCAACCCAGATCAATCCTTAGCTGGTGACCCATTCATCAATGGAGGTGCTGAAGCTGGTGAATGGATAGACTATCAATTGAACGCAGAATTGCCAAGCAATGTCTTGGATATTGAGAAAACCTCGATTGTAGCTCTAATTGTTGATGAAGCCTCAGGTGAGGTCATTCAAAGCGAAGAAACCCATGTACATGTGGTTGAGTAGGTGCATAGCCTTTTTCTTCGCAGCTACATGCTCTATGTCAGCGCTAGCACAAACTGAGACACCTAGAAAAGGCCAATTTTCAGGACTTATCAAGTTAGGACTAGTAACAAGTCAGATTCACAACGATGATGTTGGTGGATACAACAAATTAGGCGGCACCGCTGGTTTTGGAGTATTTACACCAATATCTCGATCAGCCAAAGTCCAGTTAGAATTGAACTATGCCATGCGCGGCAGCAGAAAGGCTGCACGCCCTGATAAAGGTGATTTCAATTCTTTTACGCTCGAAGCACATTATATTGACATTCCAATTCTCTATCGTTCGCATATAGCGATGTTCGAGTACGAGATTGGATTGTGCAATGGTTTGTTAGTATTTCAAGATTCAAGAAACCTTTCTGGCCCTCTTCCCAACTTGAATGCATTCAACCGCTATGAACTGGCCCTGAATGCTGGAGTCAGCGTGCCTATGAACGAAAAATGGAGTTTTAACACTCGCTTTCATTATTCTATTCTGCCAGCAATAGGAAAGCTTCAATTAGTCAATGGAATAAGTGTGATTGGTGGTGCTTATAATAACGCGATTACTTTTTGCATCACTCGAACTCTATCGCCTAAGAGCTAAGAAATTTAATATTTCGGGTAAGCCCTGCGTATTTAGTTCTTTTCACTGCCGAACCAGTGAAAAGCTCTTCGAATTTTTCTTCCGTTAAACTTTCCCAACCTTTTTTATCCGTTCCTAGCAACTCGGGATGAGGATTAAAGTCTTCAACCTCGTGCCGTTTACTAAATCGGTTCCATGGGCAAACATCTTGACAGATATCACATCCAAACATCCAATTATTAAACTTCCCTTGATACTGAGAGGGAAGCTGCGCATCTTTCAGTTCAATCGTAAAGTATGAGATGCACTTGGACGCATCTAGAACGTACGGTGCAACGATCGCATCTGTCGGACAAGAGTCAATGCATGCCGTGCACGTTCCGCAATGATCCGTCTCTGGATCATCAGAAGCAAGCTCCAAGTCAACGATCAAAACCGTCAAAAAATAAAATGAGCCCTCATATTTGGTGATAACATTGGTATGCTTTCCCATCCAACCTAAACCTGACTTCCTTGCCCAGGCTTTTTCCATTACAGGTGCGGAGTCTACAAAACCTCTTCCGTTAACTTCGCCAAACTGCTCGTTTAACAAATACAGGAACTGTTTTAAGCGCTTTTTGATCACTTTATGATAATCACGACCATAAGCATATTTTGAAATCTTAGGCGCTCCCTTTACCTGCTTTTCATCAGAATAATAATTCAATGAAAGCACAATAACACTTTTTGCTCCATCAACTAATCTGCGGGGATCAAGACGTTTCTCAAAGTTTTCTTCGAGATAAGACATTGATCCATTCTTATTCTCCTTGAGCCACTTGTCCAAGAAAGGTTCTTCATCTTCAAGCTTATCTGCCTTAGCTATTCTACAATCTAGAAAACCCAATTCAACAGCTGTGGTTTTCACCCACTCGCTTCGTGTTTGTAATTTGAGGTCGAAAGCCTCCATCTAGTCGAAAATTGACCCTTGAGTACCTTTAGGTAGTTCGCGCCCCAAATGGGTATAAGATTGATTAGTCGCTACTCTTCCTCTTGATGTTCGATGAAGAAAACCCTCTTGAATTAGAAATGGCTCATACACCTCTTCAATAGTTCCAGCTTGCTCTCCCACTGCAGTAGCAATTGTAGTTAACCCAACTGGTCCTCCAGAAAATTTATCAATGATCACTGATAGGATCTTGTTATCCATTTCATCTAACCCGTATGCATCTACATTCAATGCTTCTAACCCAAAAGCTGCAATTTTAAAATCAATCTTACCATCACCTTTTATTTGAGCGAAATCACGAATCCTCCTCAACAGTGCATTTGCAATTCTAGGTGTTCCTCTGCTTCTCCTTGAGATTTCTTGCGCAGCCTTTGTCTCTATTTCAATGTCTAAAATTGAGGCACTTCTTTTAACGATTTGAGTGAGTAATTCAGAATTGTAATAAGAGAGTCTTGAATTGATTCCAAAACGTGCCCGAAGAGGCGAAGTTAAAAGCCCTGACCTGGTCGTAGCACCTATTAAAGTAAATGGGGCCAATTCTATCTGAACACTTCTTGCACTAGGACCGCTATCAATCATAATATCGATCGTGTAGTCTTCCATTGCAGAATACAAAAACTCTTCAACAATTGGACTAAGGCGATGGATTTCATCGATAAATAAAACATCCTTATCCTCCAAGTTAGTCAGCAGTCCAGCGAGATCTCCAGGCTTGTCCAAAACTGGCCCACTTGTAGTTTTAATACCCACACCCAATTCATTCGCAACAATATTGGCCAATGTTGTTTTACCAAGACCAGGAGGCCCATGTAACAACACATGGTCAAGCGCTTCTCCTCTTTGTGAGGCAGCCTGAACAAATATCTTAAGGTTTTCTATGATAGATTCTTGACCTGTAAAGTCATCAAACTGAACAGGCCTCAATACCTTTTCAATATCCTTATCGGATTGAGATAACTCTGAAGAATCTGGATCTAGATAATTATTCATGCTTTCACAAATGTAGGAAGAGGGCCGATCATTTCGAACATAAAAAAACCCGCTCTAAAGCGGGTTTTATATTCTATTGAAAATCTATGTTAGTGTCCTGCACCTCCATCTAACTCACCTTCTTCCAAAGGAACAGTTTGTGGAACAAAGTCTTGTTCTTTTCCTGGCTTGCTATAATCATAAGCCCATCGGTGAACAACAGGAAGAGGACCAGGCCAGTTGCCATGTATTGGCTCCACTGGAGTTGTCCATTCAAGTGTATTAGAACCCCACGGGTTCTGACTTGATTTTGGTCCTCGGAACATGCTGTAAAAGAAGTTGAACATAAATATAAACTGAGCTAACGCTCCAATAATAGCGAATACAGATATCATTTCATTCAACGATACAAACTCATCAAACATTGGAAATTCACTGTTTGAGTAATATCTTCTAGGCATACCAGCAAGACCTAAGAAGTGTTGCGGGAAGAACACACCATAAGCTGAAACAAACGTCAACCAAAAGTGAGCGTAGCCCAACTTCCTATTCATCATCTTACCGTACATCTTAGGAAACCAATGATACACACCAGCATACATAGCCAACACCGCTGACAACCCCATTACAATGTGGAAGTGAGCAACTACGAAGTAAGTATCGTGCAAATTGATATCCAATGCACTATCCGCAAGAATAATACCTGTAACACCTCCAGAAATGAAGGTAGATACCATTCCTATCGAGAAAAGCATAGCCGGAGTGAACCTTATATTTCCTTTCCACAATGTAGTTATGTAGTTGAACGCCTTCACTGCTGAAGGAATTGCGATTAACAACGTTGTAAACGTAAATACAGACCCTAAGAATGGGTTCATTCCTGTAACGAACATGTGGTGTCCCCAAACAATAAATGAAAGGAAGGCAATCGCTAAAATTGATCCAATCATCGCTCTATATCCAAAAATTGGTTTTCTTGAATTAGTAGCTATCACTTCAGAAGTAATACCCAATGCTGGAAGCAAAACGATATATACCTCAGGGTGGCCTAAGAACCAAAATAAGTGCTCATACAAAATTGGGCTACCACCTGTTTGCTCTAAAACCTCTCCGGCAATGTGAATGTCACTCAAATAGAAGCTCGTTCCGAACATTCGGTCAAAAATCAACAACAATGCTGCTGAGAACAAAACTGGAAAAGAAAGAACACCAATAATCGCAGTAACAAATAACGCCCAGATACTTAAAGGGAGTCTTGTCATAGTCATTCCTTTCGTTCTTAAATTGATAACCGTAACAACATAGTTAAGACCGCCTAATAGAGAAGAAACAATAAACAAAGACATACTTACTAACCAAAGCGTCATACCCAATCCTGAACCAGGCATTGCTTGCGGTAATGCGCTCAATGGAGGGTAAACAGTCCATCCACCTGAAGCGGGTCCAGTCTCAATAAATAATGAACCTACCATTACTACACTTGAGGCAAGGAAGAACCAATATGAAAGCATGTTCATGAAACCAGACGCCATATCTCTCGCTCCAATTTGGAAAGGAATGAGAAGGTTTGCGAATGTTCCACTTAAACCTCCTGTAAGAAGGAAGAAGACCATGATCGTTCCATGAATTGTTACAAGCGCTAAATACATATTTGGATCCAAAATTCCTTCTGGAGCCCATTTATCTCCTAAGAAAAAATTCAATATCCAAAATGATTCACCTTGCCATCCTAATTGAAGTCTGAACAAAGACGACATAATCATACCGATTACTGCCATGATCATTCCTGTGATTAAGAATTGCTTCGAAATCATTTTATGATCCATACTGAAAATATACTTCGATATGAATGTTTCCTCGTGGTGATGATCGTTTTTATGTGCTGCTTCTGTTGCCATATTCTATTATTGTTCGATCATTGAAATTTCGTTACCTGATAAGTTAATCTCTGATGCTACACCTTCTTCAGCTGGTTGAATGCTTTCATTGAAAGTTTTCTGCTCAGATATCCATTTATTATATTCTTCTTGCTCCACTACTTTGATGACCATCTTCATGTTGTAATGAGCTGCTCCACAAATCTTATTACACAAAAGCATGTACTCGAATTCCGGATTATTTGTCTTTTCACGCATTTCAGCTGTGGTGATTGTCGGAACAAAGTTCAACGTGGTAGTCATTCCAGGAACACAGTTCATTTGTGATCTGAAATGAGGCATGTAAGCACTATGAATTACGTCTCTACTTCTAAAGATGAACTCAATACTTTTTCCTTTAGGAATATAAAATTCATTCTTCACCAAAACATCATCATCACCAGAGACTAAACTTGCCGCATTCAAGCCTTCAAAAGAAGAAACCCTCTCCAGCTGTCTTTTTCGCTTTGCAATGGTCTCAGTCAGCTCCTCATCTTTCACACCTCCTTTAGGAGCTTTCTCCAATTCTTCTTGATAATAAACAATATCAGCTTTCAACTCTTCTTGCATCTGCGCAACAGATCCGTTGGTTATTACTCCAAGAGGATTGAATGTAGATATCATGTTATAGTTAGAAGCTCCCAAAGTTGAATCTATGCCAGAATAACGAGCTGTCCAATCGAATTGTTTAGGGTAAAGCTCAATAGTTAATGAGTTTTCCGGAGCCTCATCTGTAATATCTATCCAAGCAGACAAACCATAGACAATAATTACCGCCAAGAATACTGCCGGAACTGTTGTCCACAATAACTCAAGCTTATTACTGTGCGTATAGAAATACGCTTTTCTATCCTTTGAGAAAGTGTACTTGTAAGCAAAATAGAACAAGAACACGTGTGTTGCTACAAAAACTATTGTAATAATCAAGAAATTGAATCCTAACAATTGATCAAGCAAAACACCATGCTCAGATGCAGATTCCGGAAGCAATAGGGGCACACACTTCACATAAAGCCACGCGAAAAAAGCGAAATAGCCGAACATGAATAAGAACATCATCTTTCCTTGGTAGCCGTTTTCAGCATCCGTTGGAACGAAGGAAGTATCACCCTTTAGTTTAGACGTTCCTTCAAATACTCGCATTAACTGCCAAATGGCGAGAGAAGCGAGAACAATGGCTAGTATAATTAGAATCGTTACCATATTTATTATCTTTCCTTTATCCTACTACTTAATTAATGTGATGGTGTAAACTCTCTTCGAGCATTGGGTGATTCTTAACCAATAGTGATCTTTTAGCTAATGCACCAAGAACTATATATAAGAATAAACCAAGAAAGCCTAAGAAAGTTCCAATTTCTACTAAACCAATTGTGCCATGATCTTTCATTGCTCCAGGAGAGATAATCATGAATGTGTCCATCCAGTGACCAAAGAAGATAATTACTCCAACGAACATCAAGAACCCAGCGTTACGCTTAGCATCTTTAGACATTAGAAGCAACATTGGAAAAATAAAGTTGATGAGCATAGTACCCCAAAACAACCAAGTATAATCGTTAATTCTTGCTTGGAAGTATGTTACCTCTTCAGGAATGTCAGAGTACCAGTATAACATGAACTGACAAAAGAACAAGTAGGTCCATAGAAAACTAATGGCGAATACCCACTTACCCATATCGTGCATGTGACTGTCGTTTACAAAGTCCATCAAGCCTTTACCTTTAAGATAAACCACTAACAATGTCATCATTACCATTCCACTGATCCACATACCAGAGAAGATGTACCATCCAAAAATGGTAGAGAACCAGTGAGTATCAATACTCATGATCCAATCCCAACTAGCCGTAACTGATGTGTATCCAAAGAAAACCAAGAATACAGCAGCTAAAGTTTGATTCTTAATAAAGAAAGGCTTTGGATCTGCTGTAAGCTCATCCTCCATTAACGAACGCTTTCTGAAAAGCATAGTAAACCAAATGTAAACAGCTAAATACGCAATAGTTCTAATCCACCAGAAAGGAAGATTTAAATAAGCTTGCTTATGGGCAATAATCTCGTCATAATGAGGAGAAGCAGGATCGTATAAATCTGCATCCATCCAGTGATATATATGATGAAAATGGAATGTTCCAGCTAAGAAAACTATAATTAAAGCGAGCGAACCTATCGGAAGATAAGCAGCAACACCTTCAAAAATCCTTTTCAAAACTGTAGGCCATCCAGACTCAGCAGCATACTGAATTGCTAAAAAGAATGTTCCAGTAAGTCCAACTCCAAAAAAGAAAAACCCACTTATCAAAATGCTCGTCCAAACGCGCTGGCTAGCATGATCACCACCAAAGAAGCCAAGCACTATTGAAAGCAGTCCTACTGCCATCAAAATGAAGGTTAACTTCTTTGCTCTAACGTCAAATACGTATTCCATAGTTGTGATTCCGTTTAGTTATTCATTGCAGTTTCGTCAGACATAGAATCCCCTTCTGTTGCCGTAGAATCAGAAACAGACTCAGTTGAAGCATCTCCATCAGGGTTTTGAAGAGTTTGAACGTATCGAATTACCGTCCACCTTTCTTCTGCATTCAATTGTGAGGAATGAGCGCCCATTAGGTTCTTACCATAAGTGATAGTATGAAACATTTTCCCTTCTGGAAGATTCTTTAATGAAGCACTATTGTAGGCTGGGGGTGGTGGATGGCCACCTGCAGTAACCGTTGGTCCGTCACCTGCCCCTTCCACTCCATGACAATGCACGCAGTACTTAGTGTAAATCACTTTACCATCAGCTAATACATCTTCGTTTGGTGGAAGAGGATTTTTCAATAGCGTACCAGCCATTTCATACCCTTCAGTAGAATTTGGAATTCCATATGGAAGGTAGCCTCTGGCTATAGATCCTTCAGCTGGCTTTCTTGCCTCCATGCTATCAGCATAGTTGGTGTTTCCTGAATAAGGTTCCAAAGCTGGCGTGCGATACATGTCAGGCATGTATTCAACTCCAGGACTTTGGCTTTTTGAGCCACATGAAACCATATAAAAGCTCATCATGACCGCGGCAACCTTAGAAAACAAGTATAGTGTATTCTTATTCATGCCTATTTTTCAAAAATTTCAACAGGATTAGTCTCTTTCAAAATTGTACGAATTTCATCTTCCGAAACCCCTGAATTTTCATCTTTTGATATTTCAATCGCGAAATGATCATCAGTAGTCCTTGGATGCGGATTGCGTGCTGCCATTCCTGGGAACGTTCTATTTCTAATCATGTATGTAATTGCCATTCCGTGAGCTGCACATAATACAGTAAACTCAAACGTAATTGGAATAAACGCTGGTAAATTTTGATACAATGTATCGTTCGGCTTACCACCTATATTCATTGGCCAATCTTCAATCATGAAAAACCACATACCAATCAAAGCTAGCGTCAAGGCTGTTAGCCCATAAAGAAATGCCGTGATTGCAAGTCTTGTCCACTTAATTCCAAGAACATTCTCTAAACTGTGAATTGGGAATGGAGAATAAACATCCTTGATGCGAAGATTTTTAGACAAGATGCTTTTGGCACCGTCTACCATGATCTCATCATCATCATAAAGAGCGTATATAGCCTTACTCATCTTAGTGTTGATTTTTATAGTTGTCGCCAGAAGACTTCAAAATAGACTTCAATTCATTCAATGCTAGTACCGGGAAGAATCTGCTGAATAATAAGAACAGCGTAAAGAAGATTCCAATAGTTCCCAAGAAGATTCCAATATCTACGAATGTCGGGTGAAACATACTCCAACTTGATGGAATGTAATCTCTGTGCAGTGATGTTACAATGATTACAAATCGCTCAAACCACATACCGATATTGACAAAAATTGAAAGGATAAACGATACGATTAAACTTGTTCTCACTTTCTTAAACCAGAATAACTGAGGAGTAATAACATTACAAGTCATCATCGACCAATATGCCCACCAATAAGGACCAGTAGCACGATTCAAAAACGCATATGCTTCATACTCCACTCCAGAATACCAAGAAATAAATAATTCAGACAGATAAGCAACGCCCACCATAGAACCTGTAATTACAATTACAATGTTCATATACTCCGAGTGCTTTATAGTGATGTAGGATTCTAAATGGAGGACTTTACGCACCATCAATAGAAGCGTTTGCACCATTGCAAAACCAGAGAAAATCGCTCCCGCAACGAAGTAAGGCGGGAAAATCGTTGTATGCCAACCAGGAATAACAGATGTCGCAAAGTCCATGGATACAATAGAGTGCACAGAAAAAACAAGTGGTGTTGCAAGACCTGCAAGCACCAATGAAACTTCTTCAAAACGAATCCATGCTTTTGCGTTTCCAGTCCATCCAAAGCTCAACACACTGTAAGCCATTTTAGAAACTGGCTTAACTGCTCTATCTCTAATTGTAGCAAAGTCAGGAATCAAACCGATATACCAAAATACCAATGAAACGGAGAAATAGGTAGAGATCGCAAAAACGTCCCAAAGAAGTGGTGAATTAAAGTTCACCCATAAAGAACCAAACGTATTTGGAAGAGGAAATACCCAATACGCCATCCAAATTCTTCCCATGTGGATACCTGGGAATAAAGCTGCCATCATAACAGCAAAAATCGTCATAGCCTCAGCAGATCGATTAATAGCCATTCTCCATTTCTGACGGAATAGCAAAAGAACCGCAGAAATCAATGTTCCAGCGTGTCCAATACCTACCCACCAAACGAAGTTGGTAATATCCCAAGCCCAATCAACGGTGGTGTTTAATCCCCATGTTCCGATTCCACGGCCTATGGTGTAAAGGATACAACCTAAACCCCAAAGTGCCACCATTACAGAAATGGAGAATACGATGTACCAATATTTATTGGCTTTACCTTCTACAGGAGCGCACACATCTTCGGTAATCTGATGATAGGTCTTGTTACCTAAAATGAGTGGTTCTCTTATCGCTGCTTCTCTTTGCATATGAACTGGTTAATTCAATTTTGATCACGCAGTGTGTTCTGCTGAATTTTCTACGTTTCTAACTTTTGTTTGGTACCAAACATTTGGCTTAACTCCAATCTCTTCAAGCAAGTGATAGGCACGATCATTCATCGCATTCTCACGAACTTTTGAAGACGTATCGTTGATATCACCAAATGTGATTGCATTGGTAGGACAAGATGATGCACATGCCGTTTGGACAGAACCATCTGGCACTTTTGTTCCAGCTTTCTTAGCATCAAGCTTACCTGCTTGAACACGCTGAACACAAAGGCTACATTTCTCCATAACTCCTCTGGATCTTACCACAACATCTGGGTTAAGAACCATTCGAGCCAAATTATCTTGAGATGGATTCACATCAGTAAACTTGCTGTCACCAACATAGTTGAACCAATTGAACCTTCTTACTTTATAAGGGCAGTTGTTCGCACAATATCTTGTTCCGATACAACGGTTATATGTCATTTGATTATAGCCTTCATCACTATGAGTAGTAGCAGCAACTGGACATACAGTCTCACAAGGAGCATGATTACAATGCTGACACATCACTGGCATGTAACCAACCTCTGGATAGTCAGAAGGAACTTCCATTTGATCGTAATTCTTCTCTTGGCTAATATCACCATGAACATCTGGATCGGCATCACTGCTGTAATAACGGTCGATTCGCAACCAACTCATAGAACGAGTTCTATTGACTTCATCCTTTCCAACAACAGGAACATTGTTTTCTGAATGACAAGCAGTAACACAAGCACCACAACCGATACAAGTATTCAAATCAATTGATAGTCCCCATCGGTGACCTAAATCAATATCATGAGTAGACCATAAATCAAGTTGATCAACTGGCACCTTTTCACCATACGCATTGCTTATTTTAACAACTGGGTTCCAGTGCTCACGATCATTCTGAGTGAATTCAGAAAGCGTAGTTTCATTTAAAATCTTCCTACCCATCATAGTGTGATGAGTTTGAGTTGAGGCGATATTGTAACGTCTTTCAATTTTCTCAACTGTAACAGCCGAAGAGTATTGAATGAAGCCATTAACAACTGGCAACATTGCAAATGCATTCTCACCAATTAGTCGATCACCTTCATAACCTTTTCCATATCCAAGAGCAACCCCAATGGCTCCTCTTTTCTGACCCGGAGAAGCAACAACCGGCAACTCGACAGAAGCGCCATTAACAGTAATCCTAACCATTCCAGCCTTTTGTTGCTCACCCATCAAAGTGTTCAACCCTAGCTCACGCATGTCAGAAGGATTCATGGTAACATATTGATCCCACACTACTTTGGTAACTGGATCAGGAAGTTCTTGCAACCATGGGTTATCAGCGTTAATTCCAACACCAATTCCTGTCTTCACATAAAAATCAACCTCCCAACCTTCACTAGATGATGAAAGAGAAGAAGCCGCTGCAGAAACTGCCTGACTATTAAATACTGGTTCAACAGCCATTTCAGGCATAGGCATTGTAGTAACACCATCCTGAACAGATACATTCCACTTACTAGCAAAAATCACAGACGGATCATCAGAAGCAGACGCTTCGCTATTCCAGCGCTTTTTCAAAGCATCATAATAAGAATCAGCAGACCCCATCCAAGACATCATGGTATCTTGCCATTGTCTTGTATTGTTAATTGGATTAATCGTTGGCTGAGAAAAAGTCAACTCATTACCAAACGGATTTGCATCATTCCAGCTCTCTAAATAATGATGGACTGGAAGTATATATCCAGCGTTTTGTGATGTAAAATCTGGCTTTTCAGCAAATGATACAACCGTTTTTACTTTAGACATTGCGTCAGCAAAACCCCAAGAAGAAGGAGCTGTATATACTGGATCAGAATCCATAACTAAAAGCATATCTACTGAACCCGCATTCATTTCTGAAATCAATTCAGCAATAGCTACATCACTACCTTTTCTAAGATTAATAGGATTACTAAAATCGATGGTAGAACCATAGTTACCCAACATTTCATTGATGCCATTCACGATCACTTGAACATTCGGATCATTAGAATCACAAACAACCAATGATTGGCCTTTTGCCGCCACTAATTTAGCAGCCGCATCTTTGATTTTTCCTTCAACATTGTTGTCATCAGAACTTAAGGAAGCAGATATTTTATCACTACTACCCATCATTCCAGATATCGCATTACCTAGCATGGCAACGGCTGCCCCCACCTCAGATGGCTTAATAGCACCGCGCACATCAGCATTTGATCCCGTTGTAGACATTATCGTCTCAAACTGGTAATGCTTGCTCATATTTTCACCAGGAATTCTTGTCTTAGAAAAATCTTTTGCAAAGCCAATTGGATTAATCCAATTCACCATGAAATCAGCTCCGAAGCCCACAACAACCTTCGCCTTATCAAAATGATACCCAGGAATAAGATCAACACCATGTGTTCTTTTGTTAGCTTCAAGCATTCCTGCTGCCGAAACAGCATCATACATTACATGCTTGACAGTAGCAGCAGTCATCACTTCTTCTTCTGTTGACTCTCCACCTCCTTCAATCCAAGATGCAAAATCACCAAGCAAAGCCTCAGATGAAGGGCTTATCATGGTTGAAGTCAAGACGCGAATATTACCTCCGTTTGATCTAATATTTTCAATCTGCCCCTTCAGTTCAGAATCAGCAGTAGCCCAATCTATTGAAGCTCCGGCTTTCAGTGGACCATCAAATCTTCTTTTGTTGTAAAGAGAAAGTACAGATGAATTTACACGTGCACTAACTCCACCTTTCGTAGTTTTCGAAAGCTTATTTCCTTCAATATGAATAGGACGGCCTTCTCTAGTCTTCACAAGAACACTTGCAAAGTCATAGCCATCAAAATATGTAGACGCATAATAATTGGCAATACCTGGCATTACTTCGTCAGGCTTTACCACATATGGCAAACTCTTTACCACAGGCGTTTCACAGGCTGCCAATGTTGCTGCTGTGATACCAAAACCCATGAATTTTAGAAAATCTCTACGACTTGTATTCGTAGAATCTAAATCTTTATTTGCAAGAAACTGATCAATAGGTAACTCTTCAGAAAATTCCTTATCAGCACCCTTTACAAATGACGGTGCTTTTTCGAGCTCCTCTGTTCCTCTCCAGTATACTTTATTATTACTCATAGTGTTCAATCACGTGGATTAATAGTGACACTTTACACACTCTAGACCACCAATGTGCTCAACAGTGAATGTTTCAAGGCCTTCGCCTTTATATTTTTCAACTAATTCTGCATGGATTGACTCGTAGTAGCCGTTGTTATCCATGCTCACGTTTGTTTCGCGATGACAATTGATACACCAACCCATTGTCAATTCAGAGTATTGATAAACTTCATCCATTTCCTCAATTGGACCATGACAAGTTTGACACTCCTGCTTACCAACTACTACGTGCTGGCTATGGTTGAAGTAAACAAAATCTTGAAGGTTATGTATGCGCACCCATTCAATAGGCTTTTGATCATAACCCTCGGTATATTGCAGTTTATCGGGGTCCCACCCTATCGCATCGTAAATCTTAGCAATTTCCTTAGTGCCAGAAACCTTTCCTTCTTGCACACCCATGTGACAATTCATACAAATATTCACTGAAGGAATGCCAGCGGACTTACCTTTTTCAACTGAATTATGGCAATAAACACAGTTAATACCATTTTGTCCAGCGTGAATTTTATGCGAAAACCAAATTGGCTGCTTCGGCTGATATCCTTGATACACACCTACACCGTTGAGCATATCCCAAGTCAGAACCCCTACATAAGTCGCAATCAGTAAAAAGACCACAACCATCACGGCTTTATTTTTGGTAAAGAAGCCTATGAATTCAGTGAACATATCTACTGAAGGAGCAGGCTCATCATTGTCCTTTTGACGATTAAGGTTTGTGAGACTTTTGTTAACACCCCACAACACTCTGAAAACAACAAAAAGAACAGCTATAATAACAATCAACCATATTGTTGGATTACCAGTTGACTCAGGAGCAGAAGCCGCACCTCCACCTTCAGCAGTCGTAGCTGCAACAGGAGTTTCCGGCTGCCAATTGTCAACGTAATCTAAAATAGCAGCAACTTCATCCGTAGATAAAGCCATTGGAGTCATTACTGTTTTGTTGTAATCTTCATAAAGTTGCTTAGCATAAGCATCTCCAGTCTCCTTCATGTAGCCTTGAGAGTTCTTTATCCAAGCAATAATAGCATCATCGCTGCCAGTCCTTTCAGCCCAGTTAGCTCGGGCGCCTTGGAGTGCAGGACCAATAACTTTTTTATCAATCTTGTGACAAGCTGTACAATTGCCTTTATAAAGCGCTTCGCCATCTTGAGCGGTCGCTGGCGATGACATTAGGAGCATGGACACAATTCCAGTTACCATTAGTAACTTTTTAGTCAGGCTCACCCACGTATTTCGCATAGATTCTTTCAATTTTCGTTGTAAAAGGGCGGTCAGAAAGCGGTGGCAAATTTATAAGAATGAGCATATGAGCGTTAACATTTATTTAAAAATCGCCACGCATACTTTAATTTAAAACAATTCTATATAAATAAGCCAATATTCTGTTTTTCAGACATTTGAAACAATCCATTTTTAAAGAGGAAGAGTTAAAAATCTGAGCACGAGTAACTTCGCACAAAATGCCATTATGAGGAATGTCCTTTACTTAATAGCTCTAACAACGCTAATTTCAGTGCAATTAAAGTCACAAACATCTGAAGATGTGAAGGCTAAAACAGAAAGTGCAATTTCGCATGGTAACGACTCTACCACGATCAATATGACCATTGACATGAGTAATTACCTTCATTTAATGGACAGTATTGACGCAATTTCGTCAAAAAGCACAGGATATCGAATTCAGGTATTTTCATCTTCAGGCCCAAATGCAAGAAAAGATGCCTTACAAAGCCAATCGGACTTTTTGAAAATCTATAGAGATTATCCTTCTTACACAAAATGGAATTACCCCAACTGGGTTGTTCGATTAGGCGATTACAGAACGCATTTAGAAGCCATGGAGTTTCACAATGAAATTACCAGTCTTTTTCCTGCATCCTTTATAGTAAAGGATGAAATAAACGTTGAATAGAACAGGTTAAAGCTTTCGTGCAACCTCTACTTCCTTATATCCTTCAATGATATCGCCAACTTGAATATCGTTGTATTTATCGATATTCAACCCACATTCAAATCCAGCTTTAACTTCCTTAACGTCATCCTTGAATCTCTTGAGTGATCCTAGGTTTCCGTTATACTGGACGATACCATCTCTGATCAATCGAACCTTCGTGTTTCTAGTAACTGTTCCATCGAGAACATAACATCCAGCAATGGTTCCCACCTTGCTGATTTTAAACGTCTCGCGAACCTCGATATTACAAACAACCTTCTCTTCGATTTTAGGCTTGAGCATTCCTTCCATAGCCGCCTTCATATCATTGATGGCGTCATAGATAATAGAGTACAATCTGATTTGAATTCCTTCATTCTCGGCATGCTTTCTGGCTTGAGCTGATGGACGAACCTGGAATCCAATAATGATCGCATCTGAAGCAGTTGCCAAGAGCACATCTGATTCAGAAATCTGACCTACAGACTTATGAATAACTCGAATAGCTATATTCTCAGTTGACAGTTTAAGCAATGAATCGGCTAATGCCTCAACAGAACCATCCACATCACCTTTTATAATAACATTCACCTCGTGATAATCACCCAATTGAATGATATCACCTATATCCTCAAGAGTTCTTCTTCTCTGAGTTCGAATGCTTTGCTCACGCTGTAACTGCTGGCGCTTGGTAGCGATGTTCTTTGATTCCTTTTCATCATTCATAATTAGGAATGTATCGCCCGCGCTTGGAGCGCCATTCAATCCTAACAAGCTAACTGGATGAGAAGGGCCAGCTTCTTCAATGGGCACACCTCTTTCATTAAACATCGCTTTTACACGACCGAAATAACTTCCAGCAAGCATAATATCACCAATTTTCAAAGTCCCAGACTGCACAATCAATGTAGATGTATATCCGCGACCTTTATCTAAGGTTGCTTCTATTATTGTTCCTCGAGCATTTTTGTTCGCGTTTGCTGTCAATTCAAGCAACTCAGCTTCCAAAAGCACTTTTTCGAGTAGTTCATTTATGTTCAGCCCTGTTTTGGCACTAATCTCTTGACACTGGAATTTACCACCCCAGTCTTCAACCAAGATATTCATATTGGCTAATTGCTCGCGAATTTTATCTGCATTAGCACCGTCTCTATCAATCTTGTTAAAGGCAAAAACCATAGGCACACCTGCTGCTTGAGCATGGTTAATCGCTTCAACTGTTTGAGGCATTACCGCATCATCTGCCGCAATTACAATTATTGCGATATCGGTAACTTGAGCACCACGTGCACGCATGGCCGTAAAGGCTTCGTGACCTGGAGTATCCAAGAAAGTAATAACTTTTCCTCCTGCCAGCTCTACACTGTAAGCTCCAATGTGCTGAGTTATCCCTCCTGCTTCACCAGCAATAACATTCTCTCTTCTTACATGGTCAAGTAAAGATGTCTTACCATGGTCAACATGACCCATTACGGTAACAATAGGCGGACGTTCTTCCAATGAATCTGGATCATCATCTTCCTCCTTATCAACCGATTCTTGAATATCAGCACTGATAAACTCAACGGTATATCCGAACTCTTCCGCCAACATTGTAAGCGTCTCAGAGTCTAAACGCTGGTTGATAGAAACCATCATTCCAATTGACATACACATTGAAATAACCTCCGTAGGAGATACATTCATCATGGTAGCCAATTCACTGACTGTTACAAATTCAGTAACCTTAAGCACTTTCTGATCTTCTTCGGCTTGCTCCAGTTCTTGCTGCAACTTTTCGCTAACAGCATCTCTTCTTTCTCTTCTATATTTAGATCGAGTAGTCTTGCCTTTGCTCTTAAGCGCAGCGAGCGTTTCTCGGACTTGACTTTGAATTTGTTCTTCGGTCAGCTCTGGTTTTGGAGCAGATTTTTGAGGACCACCCTTCTTGAAGGGAGGGCGCTGTCCATCTCTCTGGAAAGAGTCTTTTGATTTTTCGGGAGTTGCTGGCGTAATACGTTTTCTTTTACGCTTGTTACGCGCATCATCATTAGAGCTTGATGCATCCGGCTTCTTCGGAATCTTTTTCTCAGGCAAATCAATTTTACCAACAAACTTTGGCCCATCCAGTTTTTGAGCTTTGGCCTTCATCAATTGAGGCTCCTCAGAAGCGTTATCCTCAAATTTCACTTCGGCCTCTGCCTCCTTAACTTCCTTTTTACCTGCCTCTTGCTTAGCTTCTTCAGCAGTTTTAGCAGCTTCGGCAGCTTTTTCCTTTTCAGCCTTTTCTTCTTCTTCCTTTTCTGACTTCTTCTTTGGACGATTAGACTTGATTGACGCTAGGTCAATTTTACCAACAACATTCGGCCCACCCTCTCTAGGAGAAGCAGTTTTTTCTTCCTCTGTCTTTATCTCCTTTTCAATAACAGGCTCAGCTTCTTTTTCTGGCTCTGGCTCTGATTTAGGTGGAGTAGGCTCCTCTTTAACTTCTTTTTCGGCAGGAGCAGGTTCTTCTTCAACCGAAGCAGCAGGATCGGCCATACCTCCGACATTCTTGATCAGAATTTCTTCTTGATCTTGAGTGCTTTCAGTTTTAGTCTTTTTCTGATCATCAAGAGTAATTGTCTCGCGAACAACTTTAGTTTGACTCAATTCGTTCGACTGCTGCTTTTTCGCACGGTCAGGTGCGAACTCATCCATTAGCAATTGATAGGCATCTGCCTCGATCTTGGTGTTAGGTCGGGCGTCAATTTTGATGCCATTCTTAGCCAAGAACTCAACCACAGTAGGAAGTCCTACATTAAACTCTTTTGCTGCTTTACTTAATCGTATTGGTGCGCCTTCTGCCATAAATATGTTACGAATCTCGTGATTTTATAAGACTATAAGATTATTCGAACTCAGATTTTAAAATTCCTACGATCTCTTTGACCGTTTCCTCTTCAAGATCTGTTCTCTTAACCAAGTCTTCAACAGTTAGTTCTAGAACACTCTTTGCCGTATCACAACCAATGGCCTTAAGCTCATCAATAATCCAGTGATCGATCTCATCTGCAAATTCTTCTAGATCAACATCTTCATAGTCGTCTTCAGATTCTCTGAAAACATCAATTTCATATCCTGTAAGCTTCCCAGCCAACTTAATATTATGCCCACCCTTTCCAATTGCCAATGAAACTTGGTCTGGCTTTAAAAACACGCTTGCTCTTGCGTTTTCATCATCCAACTTAATTGATGTGATTTTAGCCGGGCTTAGTGAACGTTGGATAAATAATTGAGCGTTGCTTGTAAAGTTGATCACATCGATATTCTCATTGCGCAATTCACGAACGATACCGTGAATCCTTGATCCTTTCATACCCACACAAGCGCCAACTGGGTCAATTCTATCATCGTATGACTCAACAGCCACTTTAGCTCTTTCTCCTGGTTCACGTACGATTTTCTTGATGGTTATCAATCCATCAAAAATCTCAGGAACTTCCATTTCGAATAGACGTTCAAGGAATGAAGGTGAAGTTCTTGAAAGAATAATTACAGGGCTAGTATTCTTCATATCAACCTTGCTAACCACTGCTCTTACTGTATCTCCCTTCTTAAAGTAATCCGTTGGGATTTGTTCCATTTTTGGAAGAACAAGCTCGTTTCCTTCATCATCAAGAACAAGTATTTCACGCTTCCAAATCTGATAGACTTCACCGGTTATAATGTCACCTACGCGATCTTTATACTTCTTGTAGATACTATCTTTCTCTAATTCTTGAATCTTTGATTGAAGGTTTTGACGCATGGACAAAATGGCCCTTCGACCAAAGTTTTCAATCTTCAATTCTTCTGAAGCTTCCTCTCCGATTTCAAAGTCAGGCTCAATTCTAACGGCCTCGCTATATTCAATTTCAGCAAGAGGATCTTCTACCGCACCATCTTCAACAATGGTTCTGTTTCTCCAGATCTCTAAATCACCTTTATCAGGGTTGATGATGATATCAAAACTTGAATCATCTTCAAATTCACGAATAATCATTCCACGAATCACATCCTCAAGAATGTGCATCATCGTCACACGATCGATATTCTTAAACTCTTTAAAGTCCTGAAACGACTCAATTAATTCATCAGCATTCATGATCGCACTGTTTATTTAAAAGATATTAAAATTTTTGTTTCTCTTATATTCTCCCAGGCGATGGTTTCTTCACGCTCGGGCAATTTTTTCTTTTTAGAAGCCGGTAATTTTACTTTCAGGCTTTCACCTACCTCAAGCAATTCACCTTTCAATTCTGCACTATCTTGGAGTACAATTTTGACTTCTCTACCAATATTTTTCTCAAACTGCCTTCGATCTCTTAGTGGCTTATCGATGCCTGCTGAAGAAACCTGCAATTCAAAATCTTCTTGCTCACGGTCTAAATTTGATTCGATTTGACGGCTTACAGCAACGCAGTCGTCAATCGTTACGCCAGACATACCGTCAACTTCAACAACAATTCTGTTGTTTGAACTCAGGGTTAACTCTACAATGAACATGTCTGTTCCTTCGAGTTTTTCTTCAACTAACTGCCTTATGTAGCTCTCCGAAATCATATTTTATCCGCAAAAAAAATGAGGGGAATCCCCTCACTTCTTTCTTTTCAGGTGCAAATATAGAAAGATTATTCTCTAAATAACTAGTCTACTCTTATTCTATTCTTATAAGTCATCACATTGAGTGCATTGCCTTTATCGTCATAATTAATGGCCTTGCCATTTGGGACACCGTTTTTATAATTCCTAACGCTAATTAGGGTACCGGTTTTATTCCACATTTTGCTTTTGCCTGTAATGCGATCCATATCATAGGTCTCTTCCCTCATCTTTGATCCATGTGGATAGTAGTAAACGCTCTTTCCATCTTTTGACCCATTTGAGTAGCTGGTTGAGTAATCGAGATTTCCTGAATCAAAATAATACTCCCACTTTCCCTCTTTTAATCCACTCTTGTAACTACCCGTTTCACGCGTTTTGCCATTGATATATCCATACTTCCATGTTCCCGACTTTTTCCCTTGATCTTGCTCACCTTGATAGTTGAGCTTTCCATTATCAAAGAAGCCAACCCACATTCCATCCATGATTCCTTTGTCGTACGAACCTTCGTCTTTCAGTTGCCCATTTTGATACCATGCTTTCCACAAGCCATTTTCTTTACCAGCCAAGAAATCTCCTTCTTGCAGCAATTGCCCATCCTCAAAAAAGGTTTGCCAATGACCTTCTTTTTTATCGTTGTGGTAACTTCCAACTTTCCACTTGGCTCCATTTTTATAATACATTTTCCATTCTCCTTCACGCTGATCCATCTCAAATTCTCCCGTGCTCTCAATTTGACCATTGTCAAAGTAATATGTCCACTTACCGTGTTGCTTGCTCTCATTAAATGAGCCTTTCATTTCCAGCTCACCTTCTTCTGTGTACCAAAACCATTCACCCTCTTTCAATCCATCTTTATACCTTCCTTCAACATTCATTTTACCATTGACATACCACGTTTTAATCACTCCATCTAACTTCCCCTTTAGGTATTCTATATGCTTCCTCTTTTCTCCATCTTCGAAATAATATTTCCAAAGGCCATTTTTCTGTGCATCAACCAAGCTCCCCTCGGACTCGAGCCTTCCATTGCTGTAATAATATTCTGCCATTCCATGATAAAAAGAGTCTTTGACAGCAATTTTTGATTTAAGCGGACCATGCTCATAATAGTCATAAATGACACCTTGTCCTGCCTTCAATGCTTGCTCACGATCCTTATTCCACCCGTCAACCGGATAACCCTTTCCATTCTCATACTTAATTACCCTCCACTTATCACCTTCAGGAAAATAGGAGGTCCAAACTCCGTTTTTCACTCCATAATAATATTCGCCTTTTTGACTTAGGTTCCCGTTTGGAAACCACTCTTTGTAGGTGCTATCGCGCAAGCTTTCTAAACGAGACATTTGATAAATCAACTTAAAAAAGCCTTCCGCCTTTCGCTGACCACTCTCATACCAATAAGTAACCTTTCCACTAATAAGTCCATTATTGAAATGACTTTCTTCCTGCTTTTTTCCATTTTCATAAAAATACACCCAATCTCCGTGTTTCTTTCCTTGCAAGAAATAGCCTTGACTAAACCGATGTTTGTGAGCGTCATCATAAAAGGTTTCAAAATATTCTGGTTCTACCTTGACGGGCTTCGATTCTTGTGCAGCCAGTTGAACTGACATAAATATCATCAAGAGGAAAATGGACTTCTTCATTGTTTCAAAACTAAATTCAAGGTGATATAAGGATGCGTCAGAAATGAAAAGTTTTCCCAACTCCATGTTAACTCCAAAAGCGCATGTTGTTTAAATGGAAAATATTTCCTTTGCGTCAAATTTGACATGATGACTGAAGCCTACGTAAAGCACACCATAAAAGATGGAGTTTCCATCATTGAATTTTTCCACCCTCAGAGCAATTCATTGCCTAGTCATATTCTAGGCGAATTGGCTGAAACTATCAGAATGGCTGGAAAAGATCCTCAATCGTCCGTGATTCTCCTTAAAAGTGGAGGCGAAAGAGCGTTTTGTGCTGGAGCAAGTTTTGATGAATTGATCGCAATAGACAATGAAGAAAACGGCAAAATCTTCTTCAATGGATTTGCCAAAGTAATCAACGCTATGCGTAAATGTCCGAAGTTTATAATCGGCCGTGTTCAAGGCAAAACCGTTGGAGGAGGTGTAGGTGTCGCGAGTTCTTGCGACTACTGTTTTGCTACCTCAAATGCATCAATCAAACTCTCTGAGTTGGCTGTTGGAATTGGCCCATTTGTAGTAGGACCAGCTGTTGAGCGCAAGATAGGTAAGGCAGCTTTCAGCGAATTAGCCATTGCAGCTGCTGATTGGAGAAGCTCGACATGGGCTAAAAATAAAGGTCTATACGCAGAAGTATCCGACTCCACAGAAGAAATGGACGGAGAAATTGACTCTTTTATATCCAAAATCAAGTCCTTCAATCCAGAGGCAATGGCTGAAATGAAAAAAGTATTTTGGCAAGGCACTGAGCACTGGGATACTTTACTTTTGGAACGTGCACAGGTGAGCGGAACGTTAGTTTTATCTGACTTCACCAGAAATGCCATCAACATCTTTAAAAAGAAATAATCTAACTAACCTATATCTTATGAAAAGGCTGCTATTAGTCCTTAGTATTGGACTATCATCAGCATCCCTTTTGGGACAAGACTCAACTTCAGCTGAAGCGAAACCATGGAAAAAGGGAGCCGTTTTGGGGCTTAATTTCTCTCAAACTTATTTAGATAACTGGCAAGGTGGAGGTCAATCAGCCATTAGTGGAACTGCTTTGGTCAATCTTTTTGCCAATTACAAAAAAGATAAATGGACTTGGGATAACAGCTTTGATGGGGCTTATGGTTTGACGCGAATTGGAGATAACGCAGTTTTTCAAAAAACAGATGACCGCATTGAAATCAACTCAAAACTAGGACACACAACTCCCGTTGCAAATACGTTTTGGACTGCCATGTTTACCTTCAGAACTCAGTGGGATGCAGGTTATGATTACGGATCAACTCCAAGTCCTTTAATTTCTGATCCTTTTGCGCCTGCATATATTTTGCTCGGTCTGGGTATAGACTACAAGCCGAGTGAAGGGTTCTCAGCATATATTTCTCCAATGACCAGCAAAACAACTGTTGTAGATAATCAACGATTGGCAGATGCAGGAGCATTTGGAGTGGAAGGTGCAACATTTGATGCCTTAGGAGTGAAAACTGCAGATGGTAAACAAATCAGGTATGAAGTTGGAGGATTTGTAAAAGTTCAATACACGAAAGAGGTTTTGAAAAACGTGAAGCTGAGCACACGCGCAGATTTCTTCTCTAACTATTTGAATAACCCACAGAACATTGACATAAACTGGGAGACATTGATAGCTATGAAAATCAATGATTTTCTATCAGCAAGTATTACTACTAACCTTATTTATGATGATGACGTCAAGGTAGAGTTGGATCGCAATGACGATGATGTTGTGGATGGGAAAGGACCAAGAACTCAGTTTAAGGAAGTGTTCTCTTTGGGTATTCAGTATCAATTTTAATCCATTAGCGGAGCCATCAAAAAGTTCCGCACTGGAATACCAGCTTCAAACGCCTTAAAGATTTCATCTACGAGTTTATCGCTCGTAATCAAATCGGGGTCAAGGTTGGCGAAATAATAAAACTGTTTATTAGCAATGAGCGGCTGCACATCCTGAATTTGAGCAAATTCAGGATCTAGTCGCTTATTTTTTTCTCCTCTTATTTCTTGGAACAATCGCTTAAAATCTTTGTCGTTGATTACTGCGACAAACTCCTCCGTGTTGTAAAGGATTTCTTGGCGTAGCTTTTTCAATTGATCTTTGTCTGGTTGATATACACCACCGTAAACTCTTAAATGGCGATTACCCATTTCAAGATACATTCCAGTAAGTGAAGTTTCCTTTTTACCACCTTTACCCACGACAGCAGACATCTGAACCTTGTAGGGAGTTTTATCTTTTGCGAACCGAATATCTCTGTGAATGCGGAATATTGCATCTTTCGGTTGTATTTGGCAAGCGGAATCATATTGTTGCATGCGCAAAATCAAATCGGCTACAAACGATTCGAACGGCTTCTTTACATGCTTTTCATACCTGGGCTTATTTGCATGAAACCACTCCCGTTCATTATTGTCCGCCAACTGCTTAAAAAACTGTTCGTATTCTTTTGTAAACCAAGCCATATCTATTTCTATTTACCGTGAAATATAAAACTAGAAGAAATCAGCGTTTCAATGTGATTCTGAATGTTGAGCCTTCACCAATTTCAGACTTCAAGACATAAATTTTTCCGTTGTGATAATCTTCAATGATGCGCTTACTCAACGACAAACCTAAGCCCCAACCTCGTTTTTTACTGGTAAAACCAGGTCTAAATATGGTCTTAAATTGATTTGCAGCAATTCCTTTTCCTGAGTCAGTAAATTCAATATGCACTTTGTTTTCAAAGTCTTCAACATGAATTTGAATGCTGCCCTTTCCCTCCATGGCATCCAAAGCATTCTTAACCAAGTTTTCAATTACCCATTCAAACAAGGAACGATTCAAAGTTACCATCACTGGATCTGAAGGAAATGCTGTCGAGAACTTTACATTACGCCCATTTCTGTGCTTAAAATACTCAACTCCATCATTCAGCAATGGAATCAAATCTTCTTCTGAGAGTGCTGGCTGTGAACCGATTTTACTGAACCGGTCTGTAACTACTAAAAGTCGCTCTATATCCTTTGTTAGTTCTTCGGCAACTTGCCTGTTTTTATCATCTTCTTTCAACAACTCAATCCAAGCAATCATAGATGACAAAGGAGTTCCAAGCTGGTGAGCAGTTTCTTTACTCATGCCCACCCAAACCTGATTTTGCTCGGCTTTGCGCGCTGTGCTGAACATTAAATAAGCGATTACAATAAACAATCCAATTATTACAAATTGCACAAACGGGTAATACTTAAGCTGTGTCAATAAGAACGAGTCTTCATAGTAAACAAATGCTTTTTGCCCATTGATTTCAACGTCAAAAGGCTCATGTTGGCTTAGCATCATTTCAAGCCGTTCTCGCAATAAGCCCTCGTCAGCAATTACAGATTGATCGACATTACCAACCTCAATCACCTTTTTGGTTGCAGAGTCCAGAAGTATAAGTGGACTTGAGGCTGAGTTCAGCATTAATTCAGAAATAAAAGATTCCTGAAGGTCAGCAAAGGTGCTTTTCAGTTCAGAAAACAGCTTTGAATCCATATAGTGCAGAAACACTTTACTCTTGCCATAGTAAGCGATTTCAATGGGCTCATATTGAGCATTCATCTCGCTTAAAACCTGTCGCAAGTAATGCTTTTCATCTTCACCTTTAGGAATAGTAATGTTTCTGTGCGATGTAATATCACCTTTCTCATTGGTAAGAATCACAGGTACCGTTGTGTTGTCATTGAGCACATTGAGCGCAAAACTCACATCATTTATATCTGGTCTTGCGAGGTATTTTGTGGCCTCTAAATAGAGCTCCACTTTCTTTCTTTCACCCGATTGAAGCTTGTCAAATAACTGACTTGTATATTGAACTAGTGCTGATCGTTTTTTGACCGCCTCGGCCCAAATCTCAACCTTTGAGCGTTCTTCATCTGCAATCTTGTCGACCAAGGATTTTGTATACCATAAAGACAAGGCGACAAACAGCAACGCTGCACCGAACAAAATTAGTTTCCAGCGCTGTTTGTTAGAGTATATGTTGTAGGATCTGAACATTTAACCTTACGAGTTTAAGACTATTTCATACAATATCGAGCATTTCAAGTTGTGCAGAATTATTTAGAAGTCATCATCTTCAAACTCACCTTCCTTTAATTTCTTCTTATCAGATTCGGTTTTCTTCATCAATTTGTTGAGCAAGTTTGATGGTTCTTGCTTTTTAATTTTTTCTTTTTCCTGAGTCTTTTCATTCGATTTGGTTTGATCGTTATCGCCCTCAGGGTCGAATTCAAATTGCAATTCAGTCTTTTGCTTTTCAAGCGGAGCAATACTCGTATCATTTTTAAAAGCCCCAAACTCTTCTTTCAACAAGCTTTTAACCATTTTACCTTCATCCTTAATTTCTTGCTTTACGCTTTTCTGGATGTTGGTGCGCTTCACTTCCACTTCAAAGTCCTCAGTTGTACCAATCATTGATAGATACACACGCGTTTTACCTTCATTATCTCTTTGTACATATTCGTTGTACGGTTCGTTGCGATCTTTCAACTCTAGCAACTCGCTAAAAGCAAAATCAAGCTGATAATCAATCACATTATCAAATGTGTGCGTTCCACTCACATTAATATTGAGAGCCGAAGATGCTATTTCCATCGTAGGAATGCTTACTACTCCATTTCTAATCGTTATATGATTTTCGAGCGTTGCAAACCGAACAGATTGAAGGCGTTTTCGCAATTCCTCAGTCGCTATAAATAGGCGAAGCATAGGCTTCTTCTTGATTTCGTCAGCAGCACTGATCAATGGTCTAAAGTTGATTAACGCACCCTCAGATATTTTAAGATCAATCGAAGAAATAATACTTTGTTTTTCAATGTTCAACAAAGAGTCACAGAAAGCTTGAAAGTTCACATCAGCGTCTAACCTTCCTTCAAGAACTTCAGATGGTATAAAATCTTGCTTGAAATTATCGAAGGTTTCAAAAAGTTCTTTTACATCAACATCAAACGTAGAGAAGTTCGTTTGTATTCCAAATTTGTTCTCCCCAAAACGATACACACCAATCTTTCCCTGCATAGTGCCGCTTTGGCTCATAAACTGTAATGCTGAAGCTTCCACCTTAAATGAATTCATCATAAGTCTTCCACTTATATCTTCTGCATAGAATTTCCCTTGACTGAAGGCTTTTGAAACGATAGTCAAATCCCAATTGGCCCGAGATGGAAAAGCCACTACCACGCCACTTTGGCTAGAGGAAGTAGAAGGAAACAAATCGTCTAAGTTTATTTCTCCTGTATAAACTTCTCCTTTGACATCTAGGCTACCCTTTTCACTGAAAAAGAAATTCAGAAACCCATCAGCAGTTCCTTTCAAATCAAGATCACAAGAGTTAATTTTTCCTTTATACTCTAGTATCTCTAGAGAATTATTTACGATAGAAAATGACGCTGTATCTATTCTATACTCACGTTCATCATTGTTAAGTCGAATATCTGCATCAAATAATTGAATACTTCCGCTGGCCTTTGCATTTAAAAAATCTCTTGCTTCTGGGGTTGAAGGATTCGAAAGTGTCGTTGAGATTAAAGCGTCAAGAACAAACTTACCGCTCGAAGGTGCCATCCAATCGACATTAAAAAAGCCTCCAATAGACTCAAGATCTGATTCTAACCGAGCAGTCCCCTCTATGCTCGGTATGTTAAAGTTAGTGACCGTGAATTGAGAAGAAAAAGGATCATCATTCAACTTTCCTTTAAGGTCATTCAAAAAAAGCTGGGTGGTTGAAAAGCTCCTTTGATTACCATTAGTAATCGCTCCAGATCCTTTGAGATTAGTTAACTCCCAACTACTACCATTCTTAAAAATGGCCCCATCTCTCACTGAAAAAGTAGCTTCAAAATTTGGATTATCTGTTTTTCCGAATGCACCTTTAAGCGTGCAATCAAAAGTCAATTCACCAGAACTTGTATAGTTATCAAAAGCAGATCTTGTTTGACTGGGAATGAGTGAAAGTGTTTTGATAATGTCTAAATCTGACCCCAATATCCTCAAATCAATTCCGTCTCTTATAAACGCACCTGATATTTTAAAATCGAGTGTATTATCAATTATCAAATTGCCTTTTCGAAAGGCATACCTTTCAGAAGACGAGACAATATCTAAGTCAGTATCAACTTCCACATGGCGGTTCTTAAGGTAAGTAGTTCCTTTGATACTTATGTCATGTACTTCTCCTTGACCGAATACGGCCATGGTGTAATTTACATCTGAGAATCTCCCATTGAAATAAAGTTCATCTGCTAAAATAGCATAGCGCTGATCTCGAGAAATGTTATGATAACTGAATTCAGTATTCTGAATATGAACGCGATCCAATTCAAGCAAGAAACCTGTAGTATCTTGATTCTCAACCCAGATATGGAAGTTGTCGTATCCTTCTTGATCAACCTTCAAACGCATGAAACCATCGCGTGTTTCAATTTCATTGATCTTGTATTGCCCGTCTAGAATATCAAACAGGTTTAAGTTTAAATAAACCTTTCTAAAGAAAAAGAGGGTGTCTGCCTCACCAATTTTAACCAAGTTTTCTTCGGCCCACACACTATCCATAACTACTGATGCTGAGGGAAAACGCTCGAGTAGAGAAAAGTTTATATCTGAAACATGAACTGGGGATTGAAGTCTCTTATTGACTTCTTTGACGATATAGTTTCTAACGGGTTCTTCGTACTCTTTAGCAAGGTAGTACGCTCCAATCGCAGATGCGATCAAGGCAAAACAAATCCCAAAAAACCAAGTTAAAAATTTCCGCATAATGAATAAACGCCTCAATGAGCCGAATATTCGAAACTACGGGCTTAAAGCCTGTTAATTAATCGCGTCTAAGAAGATTTATGAACGTGCGATCTTTAGTTAAAGTGGCATTAAAGCATCCTCAAGTAACTCACTTCTTTATCGGTCAAGAATCTCCATCGGCCTCTCGGAAGTCCTTTTTTACTTAATCCTGCAAAGGCTGCACGATCAAGGCGAGTTACCTCATAACCCATAGCTTCAAACATCCTCCGAACAACACGATTGCGTCCAGAGTGAATTTCTAGTCCGATTTCGTTTCTTACTGAACCGTCTCCAGCAAATAATGCAGCATCAGCTTTAGCAATACCATCATCCAACTGAACGCCTGTTTCCAATTTTTTCAAGTCAGAAATACTCACATTTTTATCGGTGATAACGTGATATACTTTTCTAATCTCATTGCTTGGATGCGCCAACTTATCAGCTAAGGCTCCATCATTGGTGAGAAGGATAAGTCCGGTGGTATTTCTATCTAATCGACCTACTGGAAAAACGCGCTCGTTGCAAGCGTTTTTTACCAATCCTATCACTGTACTTCTTCCCTTTTCATCGCTCAAAGTAGTTATACAGTCTTTTGGCTTATTGAGCAAAAGATAGCGTTGAGTTTCAGTTTTGATTTTCTCGCCTGCATACTCTACTACGTCACCTTGCTTAACTTTTGTCCCCAGCTCAGTAACCACCTTTCCATTGATCGAAACCAATCCGTTTTCAATAAAAGTATCCGCTTCGCGCCTTGAACATATTCCCGCCATTGCGATGTACTTGTTCAATCTTGTTAGCCCTGCGTCTTGAGCCGTTGGCTTCTTTTTCTCAAAGCCTGAAAAAGGCTTGTCCTTAGTGAATTTGCCGTAGGATTTTTTTCTATCGTTTTGACGAAATTGCTTGTCAGCATTCCCTCTATTCTTAAATCGGTCATTTTCTCCTTCATCGCCATCTCTAGTAATGAATTGGGTAGGATCAAATTTTGGCTTTGATTCTGATGACTTTCTAAATTTATCTTCTCCGATCTTACCACCTCGAGTTCTTGGCTTTCGTCCGTCATCCGATCTTCCTCGATCAGAAGATGAATACTTAGCACCACCTCTCGAGCCTCTTCCATCCCCATCTTTATGATCACTCCCACCACGAGTTCGTGGATTGCGATCTGACTTTTCAGAACCATCTCCACTTTTCTCAGTTGGAGGTTTTGTGCTTCTTTTCACTCCTTCTTTTTTCTTTGAAGTGGTTCCACCAAGCACAATATATTCTTCCTTCTGCACTTTTTTCGCTCTCTTCTCCCAAGTAGTCTTCTTAGCCATAACAACAATTTGAGGGACAAATGTACGCTAATAAATACGCATCATAGGACAACGTACATTTGGCAAATGCGATGGAAAATTGCTCAAAGGTTAGAACAACGTTGGTGGAAAAGCTACCTAGCGGATAAAAGTCCAGTGGATTATTTAACCTGGAAACAAGGCTATTGGAGTGACTTCTTGGCTGAGCTCAATATTGAGAAACCTGAGCATCAATCAATATTGGATGCCGGTTGCGGACCAGCTGGCATATTCATCCATCTAGAAGGGAATCAAGTGACGGCCACTGACCCTCTCATAGACAACTACGAAAAACAGCTTAATCATTTCAATAAATCGAATTACCCATGGGTTGAGTTTCATTCGCAAACCTTGGAGGAAATCAACTTTAACAAACCGTTTGATTTGGTTTGTTGTCTCAATGTGATTAATCATGTGAACGATATTGACCGATCCTATGACAACTTGATTTTAGATTTGAAACCAAAGGGAAAATTGATTTTAAGCATCGACAGCCACAACTATCTTCTTCCTCGCCTACTATTCAAATTGCTGCCACTAGATATTCTTCACCCACATCAATACACATTGAAGGAATATGAAAGTCACTTGATCGAAAGAGGTTTAAAAATTCAACGCTAAGTAAAAGTGAAATCAGGATTTTTGTTTGATTATTATGCGATTGTTAGTGAAAAAGTATAGTCTGATTATAGTCTTGATGATAGCTTATTCGGCTCATGCCCAATCATGGTATCAGAACGCTGATAGTCTCAATGTAAAAAGGGCATCATTGGTCTTAAGTTCAGAAAGTATTGTGTATGCCGGATCACTTTCAGCACTCTATTTCGCATGGTATTCTGACTACCAATCCACAAATTTTCATTTCTTCAATGATTGGGAAGGTTGGATGCAGATGGATAAACTGGGCCACGCTGCAGCAGCTTACCAAATAAGTAATAACCTTTTTAAAATCAATCGCTGGGCCGGCATCAAAGAAAAAAACTCCATTTGGCTCGCGGGTGGACTAGGATACTCATACCAGTTTGCAGTTGAAGTAATGGATGGTTATTCATCGGGTTGGGGATTTAGCAATTACGATTTGCTTTTCAACACCATTGGAACTGGCCTATTCATATCTCAGCAGCTCGGCTGGCACGAACAGCGCGTCAAATTTAAATACAGCTTTTGGCCAAGTGGCTTGACAGGCTTAACAGACCCTGAGGGCAGAAGGGCCCAAAACTTATTTGGCAAAGGTATACACGAACAGTGGTTGAAAGACTACAATGGGCAAACTTATTGGCTTAGTGCCAATATTTGGTCGCTTACAGGAAAACCAAACAACTTCCCCAAATGGATCAACTTGGCAGTGGGCTATAGCGTGAACGGTTTGTTGGGAGCTGAAAGCAATACTTGGCAATTTGATGATTCTCCAGACATTATACGTTCATCAAGGCCACGAGAAAGACAATTTCTGCTATCACTAGATATTGAGACTGAAAACATGAAACTGCCAAAGGCACTCATTTGGATAAAACCAATATTTGGTATCATAAAAATCCCATTTCCAACTTTAGAATGGAATGACAAGCGTGGCTTTGCTTTCAGACCTCTTTATTTTTGATGTATTACCACCTTGGTTGAAATGCGCCTTCTATGTGCATCAAACGTTCCTCTTGCTTGTTAATGATGATACCAATCACATCAAACCTAACTTCAACATCTAAATCATTCTTTTCTACATAAGCATGGGCAGCCCTAATTAAATGAGACTGTTTTGACTTGCTGACAAACTCATGGGGTTCGCCAAAAAAACAGAATTGCGTGTTTTCACTTCCACAATAATCAATTCATCATCTTGGCTTGCGATGATGTCTATTTCTTCTTTGCCAAAGCGCCAATTGCGCTCTAAAATGGCGTACCCATTTTTCAAAAGATGCCCAGCGGCTATCTCTTCGCCTTTTTCACCAAGTTCGTTGTGTGACGCCATTTATATAAGCATATCGAATTGAGATTCAGAGCATCTATAATTGATACAATTTAAGCAGATCATTCTCAAGAAGCAAAGAGTATGGCAATTCAATATCGCTCCCAAAGCGCTTTTTCAGTATCACAATAAATTTGCAGCCCTTGGATTGAAGTTCTTCCACTTCCTGAGGTTTTAGGAGTGATTGATTGGGCCGGATCCATCCTTTTCGGTGAGCAAAATATATTGGCGTAGGAAATTTTTCAGAATTGATCACAATCAAATCCGAACTTGTCATGTAAGGATCAAGCATTTCATCTATATGCGCTAACTGCTTGCCTGATTTAACAAACTGATCTTCCCATTTTCTGGCAACTCCCTCCACCGAAATTATCAGCAACGCAATCAACAGCAATTTAGGTTTCAACGCAGACAAACTAAATCCAGCAAGCAGCGCCATAACAGGAATGAACGAGATGATATAGTACTCATGTCCGGTAAACTTATCGCCACTTTTCAGCATTAGAACAGCAAACAGAAGGAAGCTAAACCCAACGACTAATTTTGTATTGAGCGTTGATCTGATCAAGAAGAATAATCCTACAAAGGCTGCTACAAAACCTGAATAACCAAGCGCCTTCACATAAAACATATGCAACGTTTCTTGCCAGTTGCTCAATAAAAAATGAAACGTCCATGCCATAGTTTTACCCATAAAGAAATGCTCAAACCCAAATTCAATTTCTAAATACGGAACCCAATAAAAATACCATAAGGCAGCAGCTACTCCCGCCATGCCAATTGCACTGCTCATTAAAAGCCGTTTTGTCCAGTTTGCTTCAAGTATTAATGGCCATAAAAATGCCAATATCATAACAGAAGGAAGCTTACTCAACACGCCCAATGCAATTAGCAAACTTCCTAATAAGTACTTCCAAAATTTCGAAGTCAAAACAAAATCCTTCCAAACCCAAATCCCAGCAAATATTAGTGACACAGAAAACGTATCTGGCATGACCTTTCTACTGTAATAATAGAACAAAGAGAATAGTAGAACCATAGCTGATGCGAAAGCCACTTTCTTATTGAAATAGTGTTTTATTACATCATAAAAGCACCAAATTCCAGTGCTAGAAATGATCAGATTAATCAAGCGACCATACCAGTGCTCATATCCAAAAATGAGAGAAACTAAATAGATAAGATAGTTAAGCAGAGGAAATTCCATTCCTGTAATACCCCAAAGATCTCCAGCCATATCAACCCTTGGATAAAATATATTCGGGTCGATTTCCAAAAAATTCCGAGCAACCATTGTCACCGTGGTTTGTCGCCAATTATGAGCAACTTCCAGCGGTGGCTGCATAATACTAGCCAATCGATGCACAAACGTGATAGCAATCCAAAAACGGATATCTCCAAAGAGTCTCTCCAGCCTTTCCATTAAAAAGAAATTATTGAGTGAACAGAATCTACTGACAACCTGACCTCTCTCCCACAAAAAACAGCTTCATTATGATCAACATGACCAATTGGTGCATTGAAAGCTACAGGGAAATCAAATTCGGATACGGCCTCGAGGATTATTTCTTCGGCTGTTCTGCCGAATGGAATTACATTGTCTTCCATTTCAGTGAATTGACCAACTACCAAGCCTTTCAATTTCGTAAGATAACCCGCTCGTTTAAACTGCATCATCATCCGATCAAGATGATAAAGGTTTTCTGTTAAATCTTCAATAAATAAGATTTTATGATCGTAAAGAGGCTGACTAGGTGTTCCTGAAATGGAATAAAGCACACTCAAGTTGCCTCCAACTAATTCGTTGGTAACTTTACCAGGTCGGTTTAATGCATGAGCATTCCACTTAATGGTTTCATGCTCTCCAAAAAGTGCCTTTCGCAATGACTCACTACCTTCATTCTTGTCGCCATTTTTAAAAAATATAGGCATTGTTGAATGCAGTGTCTCAATGTTTAAATGACGGCTAACATGACTATGCAAAACTGATAAATCACTGAACCCGCAAAGCCATTTAGGCTTCTGAGAAAATTTCGTCCAGTCTATTAAATCAATAATACGTGCAGTACCATAGCCTCCACGTGCAAACAAAACGGCTTTGACTTTATCATTATCGATAGCCCATTGCAAATCGGATGCTCTTTCTTCATCTGTTCCTGCGAATTGTCGATCAATTGCAAAAAGATGAGGTCCCATGACCACATTCAATCCCCAAGATTCAATTTCACGCATTGCTCCGTCAAGGTCTCCTCTATCGATTTTCTTTGCTGTTGCAATTAGCGCAACGCTGTCTCCTTTCTTCAGATAATTAGGTCTCATTCTGCGACTAAGATAATTCTACTTTTGAAGCCAAGAATTCAGAGGTAATTCAGTCATGAACTTCTTGTTCTGAATAATATATTTCCATTATGCCGAAACGACATTTAGTTACATCTGCTCTTCCTTATGCAAACGGACCTTTACACATTGGTCATATCGCTGGCGCGTACTTGCCAGCGGATATTTATGTACGCTATTTAAGAAGAAAATACGGGCATGAAAATGTATTGCATGTTTGTGGATCTGACGAACACGGTGCTGCCATCAGCATGAAAGCAATTAAAGAAGGAACCACACCCAAAGCCATCGTTGATCAGTTTCACTCCATTAATAAAACTGCATTTGAAGATTTTGGAATCGATTTTGACATCTATCACCGCACTTCATCCGAATTACACAAGGAAACTTCTCAAGCATTTTTCTTGGAGCTTTATGAAAAAGGCGTTTTCAAAAAAGTGCACAGCGAGCAGATGTTTGACCCCGAGGCACAGCAGTTTTTAGCTGATCGATTCATCATCGGAACTTGTCCAAACTGCAGTAGTGATAGAGCATACGGAGATCAATGCGAAAACTGCGGAAAAGCGCTTAGTCCAACAGAACTTATTGATCCTAAATCAACATTGAGTGGATCAGAACCTGAATTAAGAAGCACCTGGCATTTCTATCTTCCAATGGGCGATCATGGCGAATGGATTGAAAAATTCATTAGAGATGGAAGGTTGAATGAAGAACCTCACCACGATCCTTCGAAATGGAGAAAGCAAGTCGTGGGTCAATGTTTGAGTTGGATCGATGGTGGACTAGGAGATAGGGCCATGACAAGGGATTTAGATTGGGGTATTCCTGTACCTCTAGAGGATGCCGATGGTAAAGTGCTTTACGTTTGGCTAGACGCACCAATTGGTTACATCTCCGCTACAAAACAATGGGCTATAGACCAAGAAAATCCAGAAGCATGGAAAAAATGGTGGCAAGACTCAGCTACAGACTTGGTGCATTTCATTGGAAAAGACAACATTGTTTTTCACTGCATCATTTTCCCGATTCTACTCAAAACGCATGGCGCGTACAACCTTCCTGTTAATGTTCCGGCAAACGAGTTTTTAAACTTAGAGGGTGATAAGATTTCCACTTCGCGCAATCATGCAGTGTGGCTTCACGAATACCTAGAAGACTTTCCTGGAAGAAAAGACGAGCTGCGGTATGTTCTTACTTCCATTGCTCCAGAGACTAAAGACAGTGAATTTACATGGAAAGACTATCAAGCTCGCGTAAACAATGAATTGGTAGCTATCTTAGGCAATTTCGTGAATAGGGTGATTGTGCTGACCAACAAGTATTACAATGGTGTAGTTCCGTTCATTGAAACTCCTATTACTATTGAAAAAGAGGATTTAAAAAACGAAGTCTTAGCCAAGATTGAAGTTTTAAAAAGTCAGTGCGAAGAAGACTTAGCCAACTTTAAATTTCGTGAAGCGCTATCTAGCGCCATGATGGTCGCACGACTTGGAAATAAGTACTTGGCTGACCTTGAACCGTGGAAACTCCAAAAGACCAATCCAGAAGTGGTAAAGGAGATCATGTTCACTGCTTTAAACATTACAGCCCAGCTTTCTCAAATTCTTGAGCCTTTCCTTCCTGATACAGCGCAATCTATACGTGAAATGCTCAAAATCGACAAAGTATTCAAAGGCTTCTTAGACGGTCATGAAATTGGTGAAGGGAAATTGCTTTTTAGCAAAGTGGAAGACGAAGACGTTGAACGACAAACCAAAAAGTTGGCTCGTGATAAAGGACAAGAAGCGGACAACAAGGAAATGGCGGCTTCAGCTTCGGCTACGCTCAGCCTTCAGCGGTCATTCAAGGAGAATATCAATTTCGATGATTTCATGAAAATGGACATTCGAGTGGGTACGATCATATCAGCTGAAAAGGTCAAAAAAGCGGATAAACTTTTGCAACTATCCGTTGATCTAAACAGCGAAGTGCGAACCATAGTTTCCGGTATTTCTCAGCAATTTACACCGGAGGAAATAGTAGGTAAGCAAGTTTCTGTTCTATGCAATTTAGAACCTCGAAAGCTAAAAGGCGTTGAAAGTCAAGGAATGATTTTAATGGCCGAAGATGCTTCGGGCAAACTAAGTTTTGTGAGCCCTGAAGCTGGCTTTGCAAGTGGGTCCGAAATACGTTAATACCTATAAACCTGAATCTTAACCTCTTTTCTTCCAAGATTCGACTTTGGTCGACATCCCGCTGCAACTACTAGGGAATAATAGCCTTTTGGTCATAAAAAGGTATTATTAACCTGCTTTAGAACCCAATGGGTCGTATTTTTGATAATTACTAGTTCTATAATTATTTCTCATGGAGTTTAAAGCATTACGATTCGAACGCAAAATTGACGCTGACTTTTACAAGACCTTAAGGGAAAGAGTCAATGGCTATTTTGAAACCAATAATATTTCTCGCACAGCCAATGCTGCGATGGTGTTTAAGACCATAACACTCATAGCACTTTATTTTATTCCATATTACTTCATCATTACTGGCACCGTAAGTGCTACTCTTCCTTTTCTCGGTCTTTGGTTGGTAATGGGATTAGGAGCGGCAGGGATTGGATTTAGCATTATGCATGATGCCAATCACGGAGCATACTCTACCAACAAATACGTGAATATCGCCTTAGGTCAATTGATGAACATATTGGGAGCCAACAGCAGTATATGGAAGTTACAACATAATGTACTTCACCATAGCTTTACAAATATTGACGGTGCTGATGGTGATATTAATTCACCAGGTTTTTTAAGGTTTTCCCCACATCAACAAGTGAGGCCAATACATCGATATCAGCATATTTATGCATGGTTCATGTATGGATTCATGATCATCTTAAAAGTCCTTTACACTGATTTTACACAAGCTTTTCATTTCAGAAAGATTAGATTGGTGAAGACGCGTAAAGATTTTATGATGTTACTCATGAAAATCAGCTTTTGGAAGGTGATTTACTTCGGCACATTTTTAGTGCTACCAATGGTTCTTTTACCAATCTCCAACTGGTTAATCATTCTTGGTTTCTTTTTAATGCACTATGTTGTAGGAATGGCAATGGCTGTGATTTTTCAAGCAGCTCATGTAATGCCTGAAACTGAGTTTCCCTTAGCTACAGCTGAAGGAAATGTCGAAAATAATTGGGCAGTACATCAGATGATAACCACAACTAATTTCGCCCCAAACAACAAGCTTCTTTCTTGGTATGTGGGCGGTTTAAATTATCAAGTTGAGCATCATTTATTTCCTACTATTTGTCACATTCACTACAGCGAAATTTCTAAGATTGTGAAGGAAACAGCTCATGAATTTGGCGTTCCATACAATACAATTGGAAACTTTAGAAGCACCATCGCTGAGCACGCTAAAATGTTATACATGTTGGGGCATAATATCAATACTCCGCAAGCAGCTTAATTAATTGATTAAGGAGAAAGTCCTTATTTAGACAAGCACTTTTACTCAAGCTCGCATTTAGTGTTACCACCTAAATCTGTTTCGTAGTCGCTGCATTCCTGCTCAGCCTCAGTTTGAGTAGCGCCTAGAATTTCATAGTCGTCATTTCCTTAAGTAACACCCAGAGTGTACGTGCAATTACAGTTATAATCACTGATATCTTCCTCGCAGCTTGTCAGGATAAAACCGAATACTAATCCTACTAAAAGTGTTTTTTTCATAGATCAATAGTATTAAACTTAAAGTGGTTAAATGTAATCCATACAACAATTCCATCAAAATTAATGGTTACTATAGCCTAAAAGCCAGATTATTATATAGATTTTCTAGGGTAATTTCACAATTGGCAAGACACTAGAGTTTGAGCCTTCAAGTAATTTAATAAAATAGTTCCCCGGAGCAAACTTCGCCATATCAATCTGCATATCCCCACTTGCTGACAACCTCAAAGTATAATGAGATTTGCCGATAACTCTGCCAAACACATCTAACACCACTATGTTTTTTAGTGTAGACTGTTCAGCAACCTCAATTGTAATGTAACCTTTCGTAGGGTTTGGATAAGCCTTAATATTCTCATCCAATTCAATCGATGGCACCCCAATTACGATTACTTCTTCACAAGCAGACGTATCAATGCACCCATCTTTTTCCACAATTACAGCATATCGACCTGATAAATTGGGTCTAAATGTTCTCTCGTTCTCAGAAGTGATCAAAGCTCCCGTTTGACAATTAATCCATTGATAAGTTCCATTTGTAACGGATGAAACCAAGGTTCCATTTAAGTTACTCAACTCTAAATCAAAACCAGTAATTGTAATCTGAAAAGTAATAATTGAGTCACACCCAACCGAATTGGCTATCGTGTCTATAAATGTTCCTGGCTCCGACCAAACCTTTCCGGAAGGAGATTCAAACTCAAAACAAGTAGTGTCTGAAGAGCTTGAACTTGTAATACCAAGAATACTCAGATTGATGGTAAGTATAGAATCACATCCCGATGTGTTCTGGATCGTATCTTGATATGTTCCAGGATTCGTCCAATAATTATTTCCACTCGGTGATACCATCCCATAACACTCAGAAACATCTATTGTATCAAAGCTTTCTAGAATGGAAAGGTTAATTGTGATGATTGAGTCACAGCCGGACGCACTTGGAAGCGTATCAAGATAAGTTCCTGAGCTAGTATAAGTATAGACACCACTTGGAGAAATATAAGAATTACACGCACTAGCATTTAACGCTGAAAAGCTATTAGGAGAAATGCTTGTCAGATTTATGGTAATAATGGAGTCACAACCGAATGCATTACCAATCGTATCTGTGTACGTGCCAGGAGTAGAGTAATAATAATTCCCACTAGGTGAGGTTAATCCACCACATGCACTCGTAGTAATACTTCCAAAAGAGGCTCCTTGAGTCAAGACATAGCCGTTAACCCAATTGGAAGTAGCTCCTGTCAAAGCAAAACTGTTTAAAGTACCATTTTGACCACTGTTAACCAAGTTAGTAGCCATTGTAAGACCGGTGTTCAATCCCTGTGCTACTCCTTCATTAAATTTAAAATAAGCGACCAAACCCGGCTGAGGAGAACAAAACTCCGCATTCATATTATTTGCAATCTCCACTTGAGTTCGCGCATAGTCCCATATTCGAACCTCATCTATAAATCCATCGAAGGGTATGCTTCCACCAGCAACACGTTGACCAATTCTCACGTCTGTATTTCCCGCTGGAGTATTAACAGTTGTCAACGACCCCGTTCCTTCCTGAACCCCATTAACATATAAATACCCCGTTCCATTATTCAACACAAAAGCAACATGAGTCCACTGGCCTGAAGTGATGGTATTAGCCGAAGTACCAATATTCGCGTTCGTTCCTCCTGAAATAAAGCTCAATCCATTACTGCCACTTACATTAAATGTATTCCTCGAACCAACAGCGTTCGTTCCATAATCGACAATCGCACTATTACCTGAAGCGTTAGGATCGACATTCACCCAAGCCTCAAAGGTTCTATTTGCTGAACCTATAACACCAGCATATGAGGTCTGAACGTAATCATTAACCCCATCGAAATGAAGTGCGTTTTGACCGTTAGAAATAAGGCATAAGCCAAAAAAACCAGAAAACAGCACAGTCCTGAGTGGTGTAATAAATTTCATCTTCATTTATTTAAGTAGCCCCGGGCAGGATCGAACTGCCATCTAAAGTTTAGGAAACTTCTATTCTATCCATTGAACTACGGGGCCAAAATAGCAATAGGCGAAAATATAAATCTGACTGATGCTTTAAGATAAAATTAATTTCAAGAGTTTATTCAAATGACAAAGGTTCGAGCTATTAGCTTTGACATGTTTTGTGAGAATTTAGGTAGATTAAATTAAACTCTAAAATGTGACGATTTTAGACGAAGAACGAGAGCAGTTTGGCAAATACAATAACTTCAGAAGGAATCTTCCGGGTTTAAAAATAGGTTGGTCGATACTGACTCATAGTGGACTAACGATAAGCTTGAAAGGCTTTGAAAGAGAATCTGGCATTGGCTTGATGAGAGGAAAATGGGATCGATATTTTAGGAAATATGCTTGGTTTAAAGCATTAACAGAGCCAAAGCTTAAATTGACAGACGGACCCTACTTAAGCTTGCATCACTTATGGAGCACTGGCTACTATCACTGGGTTACTGAAATCTTATTAAAACTAGTCCTTCAATCAAGGTCATTTGAAAACTTAACACTCATTCTGCCTCAGGAGATACCAAGGTTTGCCTTAGAGACAATAGAGCCCTTTTCCTTTAAAAAGATTATCTATTTACCGGAAAAACAGGTGCCATTGTCAAAGATTTAATGCTTGTTGGTGCACCACTGACTGGTCATTTCAACCCCGCTCATATAGACAAGCTTCGTAACTTCTGCATTAATCATTCTGACTCAATCAATCAAAAGACCTCACGTTATAAAAGAATTTACATTTCCAGGTCAAGAGCTCAAATGAGGAAGGTAGAAAATGAGGACCAAATTCAATCCATTCTTCTTGAAAATGATATAAAGCTACTTCACACTGAAGATTATTCGTTTTGGGAACAAGTTCAACTTTTCATTCACTGTGAAACATTGATATCGGTTCACGGTGTGGGCTTAACCAATATGATATTTATGCCAAAAAACACTCAGGTACTTGAGTTCATAATAGACCCACAACAATCGAGCAGTATAGAAACACTATGCTATAGAAGTTTAGCGGAATCCTGCGGTATTTCTCATGAATACCTTCACTGCAACAAGGCAGAAGATAAATCTTCACGAACAGATGAGCACAAAAACATTCTTATTTCCGAGACTGCTCTTAAAGCCACTTTGAAGAGACTTCTTTAAGCCTAAATTAAAAAGGAACCTGCAAAAGAAATTGCCTCAAGAATCAAAAGCCTTGGACAATATCCACAGGTTATTCAATGATAATTCGCCTTGTTTCATTAACCAATTCCCCATTAAATCTAGCGAGATACATACCTGGCTTAAGATCAAGTTGAAAGCTTCTCATGGTTCCTCCCATAGAAATGAGTTTGTCTTGATGAACAATTTTACCCGATAAATCATAAAGCTGCATCTCAATAACACCCGTATATCCAAGTAATTCAACGTTGAAACTCCCATTATTTGGATTAGGATAAATACCCAGGTCAAAACCATCGAGTTTCTCTACTGAAAGAGGATATAAGTCATCGCCATTGACTTCAAAAGTGTCGCCTCCAATAATAACCACTGGAACTCCGTTGATTTCCATTTCAATGGTGTCTATTGTCATAGCGTCAACTGCAAAAGCAAAATCTATCTTATGACCAAACTCCGACTCGAAATTCTTGAGTAATCCCAACGTGCCATTAGTAATGGTCCATAGTCTGAAACTACCGCTACCTTGAGCCGAATTAGCCCAATATGACAAACCATCATTTGATTGATCAGTAATTTCAACTCTATAACAGCCAGTATCAAGACTTAAAGTATCACGATAAATGGTGTTTGGCTGGAGTTCACCTCCTGTTCTTGAGAAGATGACATTGTCAGATGCATCATATAACCTTAACTCATTTTCATTAGCGTAATTGTTAGTCGTAAGGTTCAATATAATACTCCCTTCAGCTATTGGAGGTAAAATAAATTTTGACTTCAAAGCATCGTTATCAGAATATTCATCACTTGATCCATTGGGTTCAGATATGGTCGCTGTGAATATGTTTGAGCCGTCCCCCAGATAAAATGCTCCGTCTTGAAATGGCAACGTTACTTCTTCCTGTTCTAAAAAACCTAAGGAACCTGTCCAATCAAAAACCTTTGGCAAACCACCCGATACTTGATATGTGATTTTAGCACTTGTGAGCTCCATTGAACCGTTGTTTCGAATTATAATTTTCGGAGCATAACATACTGGGTTCATTCTTGAAAAGTAGCCTCGATTTGAAGGAGCAATTACATCATACACTTCAGCATCCAAGGTAAAGGCAGGTTCATCATATTGAATAACATGCATGGCCACCACATAATTTCCGTTTCCCATTCCTTGGTTATTGGCAGGCACAGGCGTTATTCTATAATCAAGGTCATATGAATTACCCGAAACCATATCAGTAATATCATACTCGAAGTTCTTTACCAAATCGCCTGGACACCATCCTTCTCGGGCTCCTGGCCATGTTCCTCCTTGCGGATAAACCGGGTTAAAAGCGCATGCATTGGTTTGCCAAATGTACCAATCAGTAGCCATGTTATTGTTAACATAGAGTGAGTGAGTATTGTCCTTCCACTCACAGCAATGCGGATAAGCCCCTGTATTGCTGTTGTGACCATGACCTGTTAGTCTTGCAATCACCTTCTGTCTTGCCGCATTAGGATGCACATCTATAGAAATTGGCTCCAACGCTTCATCATTATCCAGCGCACTGTATTTCATAGAACGTGATTGACCCCAAGGTCTATTGAATTCTACTACTTCTGCAGGCGGTGTTCCGTGGACGAAAGCAAACTTTAAATCGAGTAACTCTTGTTGATTTCCTGATGAAATATCTACATCTCCTCTAAGCAAATGGGCATAGTCAGTGACATCATAAATCCATGTAAAACCATCAGGCCCTAACGACAGTCCGATTCCATATGGTGTAACAAAACGTCCTATTTCATACCTGTCCACAATCTCAAAAGGAGGGTGGTAAAATGACAAATCACCATTTGTCCAAGTAACATTTCCCGCAAAGTAGGATGAGTCTACAGCATTACCAGAAGCATCATATACATAGCTATATCCATCAGGCCTCACGTATGTACCATTTATAGCTTCAGCGGCATTTCCGACAACACCATATTCCACAATAGAGAAAAGAGGCTGATTCACTGTGTCATTAGTGGTTGTGGTAATATAAGCATCATTATAATCACCTTGAGCCAATGTTAATCGAGGAACCTTATTCGTTTGAGTAGCATTGCGAAAGATCTCCCAACCTGGATAATTCTGCACCATTGGTGCTCCATGCCAATACCCTTCCAGGCCTGAATTGGCTGAATTGATTAAATTATAGCCATCGTCAAATTTGAAATATAAAGCCATATCAGTGAAGTTTGGATGAGCATTGGTCACATCCTTATACATCCAGTTTTGGATTGTAGCTTGACTCAACTCTTTTTTCCAAACCCTGAATTCATCCATTTTACCGAAAAACGGATTGCCATTCATTCCGCTTCCAATAATCATTCGATTTAACACTCCAAGGGCACGATTCTTATCTGTACCAGACTGCCACAAAGTCCCATTAAGGTAAATATTCATCTCTCCAGAAGCAGTATTCTTGGTCATGGCCCAATGGTTCCAACGTCCCATTAATTCAATTGAATTCGCGGCCTTGTTAATACGATCATAACCAGCACCTTCACCTGCATCCCAATAAACACTGCTATTGCTCCAAGGAAGGTGACAGTTCAATGCTCTTACATCATTAATATCAGTAGCTTCAAAAATTGAAGTGTTTGCAGGCAAATTTGCAGGATCGCCATAAGCCCAAAAGCTAATTGTGATTTCATCTTCAAAATCATAAGAACTAAGCGGCACCTCAATTCGGTTTCTGTTTTCACTAAACGTGACAAAACCATCATCACCATTTACATACCATCCAAGAGAGTCCAGCTGATTCTCGGCTTCAACCGATGACGGCAAACCAACATCAGCATTGGTGAAACTTATTTCAACCAAAATATTGTTCGTCCCATCCCATACGAATGGTTCAGTTAGGTTGAACGTATTAATACCTGAAGCACTAAAAGTGATGTTTTGCTCAAAGACCTTGGTTAATCCAGTAGCCTCAAACTTATCCAATGAATTTACAGAGTAATTGCGCATTCGAATTGTGAAGTGATCAAGAGATGTGCCTACACCTAAAAGGTTGAGCGAAAGCCTATCAATGGTGTCTGATGCTAAGCCACTTGCGATAATATCAGTTGACTTAATTAGGTATTGAAAACGAGAGCTCTTCTGATCACTAGCAAGAACATCATTAGACGCAGCAGCGCCAGCAGCAAATTCAAATTGATTTTCAGTTACAATATTATTGATTACCCTGTTTGTTTGACTCCATTGATATACATCTGACATGGGAGTAGTATGCGTTTGAATAGTCTGAAAGTCATTTCCACCAGCCAAATACTTGCGATGAGTTACCAAGTTGGAATCAAACACTCCAGTGCTATCATAAACAAAGGTGTAGGTCAAGTAATCCCATTCCCCACATGCAAACCCATCTTGGGTAGTAGCCTGATCACACTTGAGGGTTTTGTACATCAGAACTTTTCTAAACTCTTGCCCAGGCTCAGGAAACTGATATACATCCCTTCTTTTTGTGATATCGTCAAACGTAAACGTTTGTACAAATGTGGTATCCTGCGCAAATAAAGAAATAGTGGCTACACACACAAGCAACGCGGTAAGTAGGTTTTTCATGGTTCATCGATTATGCATGGCAAGGTAAAGATTATCAAACAAAAAAAGGGCGACCATATAGTCGCCCTTCAAGAATGTTTATTTCTATAAATTATCGAACAGAGAACTTCTTAGTCAACTCAGTTCCATTGTCTAACGTAATGCGCCCAACATAAAGACCAGCGTTCAAATCTCTTACTGAAACTTGTTCAGAAGAAACATTCACTGTTTGGTTATTGAAAACCATTCTTCCAGCGATATCAACAACTTCGATTGATGTAATTGAAGTTAATGGGTTGTTGGTGCTGAACGTTACGAAATCAGCTGAAGGATTAGGGTAAACAACAACATCGTTTCCATCCATATACAACTCATTTACATTAACGCTTTGCCAGTTTCCAATTTGCATCGTTTTAACCATACGGGGAATTGAGTAACCCATGATCGTATCGATATAAAGATTCGCTTGGACTTCAGACATATTTGGATTCGTTAGCAATGCGTTATCATTAATCTCATTAGCATCATAACTTCCGCCTGTTTGCATGTTAACACCAGCAACCAGAAGATCTAAATCAGCTTTCGACCACCATTCCCACGGAGAGCCATTTGGCTCAATATCTCCATTTGCGTCTGTGACCACAATTGGGAATAACCCTTCCATTCCATCTGCTGCAATCTCAATAGGATCATTCACATTAATAAGTGGTGAATTTTCCATATCACGTCCATAGAAACTTCTAGCTCTTGCCGTGTAGGCATCTCCTGGGTATTCACCAGCATAAGCGTCATTCAAACCTAAAGCGTTAGCCTTCGCAATAAACATATTTGGACCATTTACATCCACAACATCATCTCCAGTTGTTGGAACGATTACAGTACCCGTATCGAAAGGAGCGAAATTGTCGTAAGGAGAGTGAAAACTCACCATAGGAGCATCACCAGCTTCCAACCAACTAATATCTCCCATTGCGCCACCTGCGTTTACACAAATGCTTATTTCAGAAGACATGCCGTTATCTTGGTACAAGTTAATAAGACCTCCATCACCATTTATGTCTCCAACGATTGTCGGCTGAATAACCGAGTTTCCGCCAAAAATAAATTTTGAGAGAGAGGCTTCTTCTTGCTTATCTAATGTGTTGTAAGCTAACGCAACATATCCTCCAGAACCTTGTCCGAACATGGCAATTTTATCGGAATCAATACCATATGTATTGCTTCCCATAGTTGCATCCTGACGTAACCCTTTAATGGCATATTGCATATCATGAATAGCTCTATATACTGCGTTCAATAACGTTGATCTGCGCGCTGGCAAACCAGCAGCTCCAGCAGCAACAGGATTCCATCCTTGTCTGTAGTTTGGTGCAACAGCAACAAAACCTCGCTTTGCCCATCGCATACAAAACTCAACAGCAGAAGAATCTTCCTTAGACCCGCCAGGAGAACCATTAACTACAGGAGGAAGGAAATTTCCAGTGTGAACATAAACAACAACAGGTCTTTCCGTTTCAGTATCTTCAGCCATATCCGGCATGTAAACATCCATCTTTACCTGAGTGAGCTTTAGGATAGTAGTAGTGTCCAAAGCATAAGGCAAAAAGAAACTCATTGGAATATTAGCTGGGTTCGTAGCCATATATGCTAAAAGAGAATCTTTTTCTAATGTGATTTGAGCAGCGTTGGCACCGACATAAGCAGGGTCTAACAAGGACGTATTGAATAATGGATTCGTGTTGATTCCATAAGTTATATCCTTCATCACAGTGATCTCACTTTCTGAGAAAACTTCTTCGAGATAACGTTCTTGAGCCATCGTATTTAAACCAGCAGCAAGAGCAATTGAGAGTAATAGTTTTGATTTCATAGAAAATTAATTTTTTTACAATATAGTTCTAATTTACTTTATTCCAATCGAATACCAAAGATACGTATGCCATACGTCCAACACGTGGACCTCCATAGACCTGATAAACTTTATTATTGAGTGCATTCGAAGCACCAATTTTGAGTGTAGTATACCATTTAGGTACAGAATAATTTACTTGTGCATTCACTAAACCATAGGAAGCGATGTCTCCTGTGAATTGTGGTGAACCCTCAAACGTAAATCCTTCAATCCAACGATAATTGATCGAGTAGCCCCATCTTCCGATGGATAATATTGGAGTGATAATATCTCTTCCTGATATGCCAATATTGAATTTATGCCTTGGAGTGTTATAAGCAGGAATAATTGGATCATCTTCTCCAGAAGTCAATTCATTGTATGAATAGTTCCCATTTAGCGCGTGTTTCTTCGCATAGAAAAAATTGAACCCTGCAGTAACACCTTGAGTTTGCACAATACTTTCAGCATTAGCAGCTACTCTATATACTTGCGGATTTTGCGGTATTCCCAACCCTTGTGAACCAGCAAATTCAGACTCTATACCAATCAAAAATCCTATAAAGTCGGTATACCAGCTTTTATATGCCGTTAAGTCCAAGTATACTTTTTCTTTAAATATGCCGCGATAGCCTAATTCAACGGTTCGCACTCGCTCAGGACGAATCGCATCTACGTTGAAATAATCGAGCGATTCATTGTTGAGGGAGGTTAAATAATCTACAAATGAATTGACTGTAATCAGAGAATCATACCCTTCTAAGTTTCCCAAAAGAATGGCTCTACCTACGTTATAATACAAGTATTGATCGGCCAGGGTTGGGTTGCGTATGGCAGAAGAAAAGGTTGTTCTGAATGTATGATTGATAGACGGTGAATAAACCACAGAAAGAGCAGGTGAAAACAAGTAGTCAAAGTTTTGATTCTTGTCCATCCTTATCGTAAAATTGGTTTGCAGCTTATTATCCAACAACTTCTTACCAACGCCAAAATAAACGCCAAACTCTTGATTGGTAATCTGTCGATAACTAGAATCAGTGATCACCACTCCTGAATCGGTTTGCGTGCGCTCATATGTTAGCGTATCCTGAAAAATAGTGCCTCGTGTGTTTGGTGTGTACAAACGATAATTGCCTCCTATTGCGAAATTGAATTTAGCAATATCAAAACGGTATTCGCCCGCCACATGGTATAGTGCAGACCTGTCGAAGAATAACGCCCCACCTTCAGGAAAAGTCCTGCCAGTGATATCAGCAAAAGCAGAGTCGTACTCAGCAGTTCCTGGCTCATAGCGAGGATTTCCTGCTCTCGAGTTTTCGTTTAAATCACCCCGCATTTGCTCGTGCATTTGCGTCAAGGTATCTTCATACTGAACAATCCAATCGTCAAAAGCTTCCGCCCATAATGAGTCATTATTATCATAGTCAGCAATATCAGGATAACCATCAAACTGTCTTATGGCACGCGCGTAATCTCGACCTCCCCAAGTTGTTCGATAGGTGGTAAGCCAATTATCATCTACAGATGTTGCTTCCATCATTCTAATTCCAGCCGTAACAATATCGTAAGATTGCCCAGCGTCTTCATGTGTAGAATAAGCTCTAATGAACCATTTATCCTTCTTACCTATTTCCACCTCATTCTGCAAAAATTGTATCCCTTTTAAACTATAGCGGTTATCGCCTTGATAAACAGTCGTCCCCGTTCCATAGTTAATCGCATATTTCACCTCAACACTATCGGTAATGCGGTAATGCAGAGCGATATTCGCCTTGAGGTTATTCGTATTGTAATCTGCCAAATCCACTTCTTGATATCCTTGTCTATGAACTATTCCATAACCCGGATATTGAAGTTTAGAAAATGGATCTGACCTATCATCAAATTCTTCATCACCATAAATATTCACTGCATCCACGCCTCCTGGGTTTCCAGCGGGAGCATCAGAACCTTGAATAGGATCATAATTCTCCGCAAACCAATCCAATGCTTGCATATAAAAGAAATTCATCTTGTAGGCAAACTTGGGCTTACCGTCCTTATTCTTGATTACTTGTGCCCAACGCACTGCATACTCTTGTAAATTACGTTCACCAAGTTTTGATGAAAAGCTCAGCCCTTGAAAATCAAAAGGGTTCTTAGTTGTCATATTGATAACTCCATTGAACGCACCGGGCCCATAAAAAGCACTGCTGGCCCCAGCAATGATATCAACCCTCATCACATCTAAATCTGAAGCGCCAAGAAAATTACCGAGTGAGAAATTGAGTCCGGGACTTTGATTATCTACCCCATCAATTAATTGGAGCGATCGAACTGGACTTGTGCTGTTGAACCCCCTTGTATTGATCACCTTAAACCCAAGGCTAGCTGAAGTAAGGTCTACTCCCTTCATCATAGCCAACCCATCGTAAAAATTATCAGCCGGAGTTTCTTTTATCGCTAGGATATCCATCCGCTCAACCGTAAGTGGCTCTTGGCGTTGCTTCTCAGAAACACGAAAATCAGTCACTTCAAATGCTTCGAGCATATTGGCAGTAGGGAGCATTTTCACGTCAATCTTATCTCCTTCTTTCGCATAAGGAATGACCTGTTGCTCATAACCAATAAATGAAACCACAAGGTTTATAGGCAAGGGTAAATATGTTGAAAAAGTAAACTTACCGTCAATATCTGTGGTAGTTCCAACCGTTGTGCCTTCTACCACAACTGAAGCACCAATTAACGCTTCTCCAATACTCGGGTCTACAACCTTACCGCTAATCTTAGTTTGGGAATAAGCCCCAGCACTAAAAATGAAGAACAAGGCAATAAAAAAGGGGTGCATTTTCATGTTCACCCCAATAATAGTTAAGAATATGTTACGTCCTACATTTTAGATTAAACTAACCTAACAATCGCTATACTAAAATTTTAGACTGTTAAACAACCGCTTTTACGTGACTCTCAAGCTTAGCCAACTTATCTAAAAAGACCTTTTCTTCAATCATATGGTGAATATTTAGGTCTACTTGAAACTGGCTCAATAAGTTCTTAAACATTCTGTAAGCAAAGGTTTTGCTCACTAGCGGAATATCTTCTTCAATAACCATAATGATGTCTTCAAGGTGATCTTGGATTCGATGATCGTGATGAAGCCTGAACTCATGAACAGAGTAGTCTTTAGGAAGCTGTTCGACCATCAATTTTTTAGCATAAGGAAATAGGTGTTTTTCCTCGAGTTCAATATGCTCCAATAAGTCATTTTGATATTGATTGTAAAAATGATTCAATAATGGAACAATGCTATGCTCAGGAAACAAATCAAAAATATTCTTGATGTTCATTTCCATTTTCGGCAAAATCTTGTCGATATAAAATCGATGGGTTCGTTGCAAGTAATCAAGCAAAACATCCAAAGAGTATTGCTCAAACTGGTCAACCTCTTCTTTAACCGGATTGCTATAAAACTTTATGAGGTCAACGATGAAGTTGACATCTTTAATGGACTCAACATCAACTTGGCTGAATGACATGTCTCCTTTTGACAAGTCAACATTAAACCTTTGCAGCGCTAATTCGGTCAATGGTTCGAAGTGAATAGAATCACTTACTGAAGTGGCTTTATTAATCATGGCTGTCGCTTTTTTATTTACTCTTCGAACTTAATCGATTGATAAGCGCTTAACCCTAGCCTAAATCAGGTATTTCAATGATAGTTATCACTTCAATGTGTGAAAAACCTAATGAACTACAACAACTCGGTGCGTTTCGATTCTTTCTTCATTGGATAGTTGCAAGACATAACTACCTTGTTTCCAATCCGAAGTATTGATAATCCCATTGCCAATACTAGCTTTTACAACCATTCTTCCTGATAGATCAAAAAGAGCATAGGTCAATTTCTCATATCGCGGAACTTGAATGTGAATCACCTCATTGGCAGGATTTGGGAATACCTTCCAAGTTGAAACATGATCTGAACGTACTCCAACAGTGGAGTCTTGAAAAGCAACAATCTCTAAATCATCAAAGTAAAATCCATCGAAAGTCACAAATGGGTCAGTCACCATTCGAAATCTGATTTTAATCTTTTGCCCCAAATAGTCATTCAAACTAACTTCTTCCATCACCCAATTACTTTGAAAGCCATCCCACAGTGGCTGACCTAAGTCTTGAAAGCTATTTCCCTCAACCGAATATTTTCCGCATAACGGAGCCCAATTTTCTTCACCTGCAGGAGAAGCCAAAATTTGCGCATAATCCCAGCCTGCTTCAATGAACCATTTGGCTTGAAATTGTAACTGAGCCAAAGTGCTACTCTCAAGATCTACTTCCGTTGCCAATTCAATTTCATTGAATGTGTTGTTTTGAGATATTCCAAAAGGAGAATCTGTAATGGAAGTACTTGGACTAACAAAATCTTCAGTCGTTTCTCCCCAATCTGTGCCAGAAACAAACTCAGAAATATCTCCATCATTTTGAGCCACAACTGTGGCCGATCCAAATACTCTATTCACTCTTTCCTTTATAGTAAAGCCATTAAAAGTTGAAACAAGGTCATACACCACTTGATCTCCTTCTGCAATGCTTTCATCTAATTGATAAGAAATTGAAATTGGGTTTTCTTCAGCAATTACCATTGAAGATAAATCTACTGGTGCTCCAACACTAATAATATTCGAAGAAACAGGATCAATACTGAACGTATAAGGCCCGTTGAACTGCAGACCTAATCGGGTGGCCATAAAATCAATATTACCACTGAGCGAGCTTATAAACTGAGAAGCACTATTAGACAGTTTAGCATAATCTCCAGTAAAATGAGCCAAAAGTAAATTCGGCAAGACATTCTCTTGACTCAGAGGAGTTATTCGGGAAGTAGCCGGCCAAAACCCATCGTCTTGGGTCCCCACCTCGGGAGTCATAGAAAGAATTTTATTCTTCACAGTTTGTTCGCCATACATCCAATCATCAGAATCACCATTAACATTATATCCCACAGTTTGCAAACCCGTGCCAAACACATAATTGTTTTGACTGGTCATTTCTGAGGCAATAGCTATGAAAGTGTTAGAGTCAGGCGTCAATTCTACTCCAGTGCCCCAAGGGTAAATTAAGTAATTGCCAAAGGCGTGATAGTTGAGCGTAAGAGCAAATTCATGCTGTTCGCATAGCCAAGCAATCGCTCTTGTTTCTGGCTCTGAAAATGCAGATGGACCTCGGTAAGTCTCACTGCTTGTATTTGGAGATGAGCCTTGATTGTCGATTCCCCATTCATACCCGTAATTTCTATTTAAGTCTACACCATTGGTTCCGTCACCATTATTTCGTCTATTCTTTCGCCACATTCCACCTCCGTTAGGATCTGTTGTTTCATTATAGATGTATCCGTCAGGGTTAATCACAGGAACGAAATACATCTGTGTATTGTCAACCAAATGCTTCACTTCATTGTCGGTGCTGTAATTCTCCAATACATACCACATATAGAAAATCAGCTGCGTAAGAGATTGCGGCTCGCGAGAATGATGGATTGCTGTGTAAAGCAACTCTGGTTCATCTTCATTCATTGCTACATTGTCAGAGATTTTAACCTGATACAATGGCAAACCTTGATGGGTGAGGAACGTATCAATTACTGACCGTTCAGATATTAAGTCTGGGAACATAGAATGCATTGAATCCAAATTCTGCAAAAACTCTTGGTATGTGTAAAATCCGCCCATGCTTCCTAGACTGAAATTCTCAGGTATCTCAATCGTGTCATTTTGAGTATTAAAACAGGCGTCTCGAGCACCTCTTGAAACTTCATTAGCTTGTCGATTGACATAGTATGCTTTCACGTCCTCAATCAAGACATCGTAGTCAATTCCAGATTGATTCATCCAAGAAATGGTTTCGTCATCAAAGTCATTGATAATAAAAATCTCCTTTTTTACTATTCCGTGATCCAGCTCCACTCCTCTCTGCTGAAGAAGGTTTTCAGTAATCGGATTTAGGTGAATTTTCAGTTTAGAATATTGTTGTGCCTGGATATTAATGGCCGATAAATAAGCAATGAGGAATAATAATGTTCTCATGTAAAGTAAGTTAGGTCTAGCGAATATAGCTTAGAAGAAACGATATTTAAATTTAGACGTGGAAATAATATGAATCGTTTATTTTCGCTAAAATTTTAGATGATGTCACACGATACGCACAACGATAAGCCAAAAGGATTCTTGAACACTGTTTTTGACGAAACAATGGGTGGATTTGGAATCGTTTACGCCTCTGGTCTTTTGATCGTCATTTTCTTGATACTTCTTTTAGGGTAATCCCCTAAAGTGTACTTTTAGACTTGTCATCATTCTAGCTTAGAATGAGGCTTTAGATCATGGTGCACATCCCCCAAAACATACAAGAGCTTAATTCCTACAAACCGGGCAAACCGATTGAAGAGATCGTTGCTGATCTTCAATTAAAAGAATGGGCAATTCTCTGGAACAATGAGAATAATTTAGGGCCGTCTCCAAAGGTTATCAAGGCTATTGAAAAAGAAGCTCGAAATCTTAAAGTATATCCTGACCCTGCCTCGGTAGCACTTCGAAAAAGCATTGCCAAAGCTCACAATTGCCTGATAGAAAACGTAGTCGTAGACAACGGATCAGAATCGTTACTCGACAATATTTTCAGGTCATTTATGAATGATGGAGATGAACTTCTCACCTGTGAAGGAACATTCGTAGCCCTTTATATATGGGCAAAGGCAAACAATAAAAAACTAAGAAAACTTCCTTTAGGTAGAGGATATCGGTTTGATTTCAAAAAAATCGTGGAGTCTATAACCCCCGAAACAAAAGCCATTTACATTGCTAATCCCAACAACCCAACGGGAACTATCATCTCGAAAGATGAACTAGATGAAATGCTTCAGCTGGTATCGAAAGATATATTGGTGATTATTGATGAAGCCTATTTTTCATATGCTCAGCAACTTTCTAATGATTATCCAGATAGCTTTTCATTGGGTCACCCTAACGTGATCATCTTGCGCACTTTTAGCAAGGCTTATGGCCTAGCTGGAATGAGGGTTGGGTTTGCTTTAGGACCGAAAGATCTGATCGAAGCAATGACAAAAGTGAAAATGACCTTTGCTCCATCCAACATCGCACAGGTAGCGGCACTAGCCGCTTTTGAAGATAAGGAACATATGACTCGTGCGCTTGAGTTGAATAAAAAAGCCCTAACCGAGTTTTACTTGGCTTTGCATGAAGCAGAGCTAGATTACATTCCTTCTTATGCCAACTTTGTGATGGTTGATTTGAAAACCGAGGAAAAAGCAAAGCAGTTTGCGTATGACATGCTTCAAAAAGGAGTATTTATCAGACACTTAAAAGCTTTTGGGTTACCGCATTGTGTGCGGATTTCAACTGGGACGGAAGAAGAAAATCAATTGTTTACTCAAACTATCATTGAACTTTTCACGCAAACTTAAAGGCTTAACCAACCCTCTTACCTTGAGCCTTCAGTGCCGCGGTCGAGTGTATTTCACCCAGGTATGGATCTTCAATTTCCAATTTAACAGTCTGGCTATTTTGGTTTAAAGAACAATTGAGATAGTGTTTAGTAATATTTGAATAACCCAAATAAATGCAATTCGCGGTATCGTCTGCGCAAATTTTAATTGGTTCGCCAGAATAAGCAAAACTCAAGCGATAATAGCTGTTAACTGAAATTTCTCGTTTCACACCGTTTGAAAATGACAAAAAAACTGACTCATTCTTTTGTCTGAAACTATTCCGATAGAGAATCAGGTTTACATGCTTTAAATACAACGAATATCAATTCCTAAATTGATTTTTTCATAACTCTTACGTTGTTCGATTCGATCATTCAATTTGTCAATATATTCTTTGATTACTCCTAGCCTTTTCTGGTCTTTTTCATTCTCATAATCTGTCTGAAGGTCTAAGTCATCTGCCAACAGATACATCATGAATTTAGGATTCAATTTATGGGTCATTCCAGTAGATAAATCGAGAACGTATGATCGCCTCCTTCCTCCGAAAATCCAATTTCCAAAAATCCCACCGACTGCTGCAGAAGCTAGAGCTACAGGAATAGCATCTGGCGAAATTCTATTTCCATCTTTTAAAACGGCACTAAGCAGCCAACCTGTAATTCCAAATATAAACACGGATGGAATAACAACTGCTTTCACTGCATTTTCATTGACTCCCGCACGGAAGAACATGTAATCTCCTTCAACCAAAACTTTGGAATACTGAGATTGAAGACCCATGGGAAAACAATTTAAATACAATTCAGTTCCATCAGAATAAGCCAACCATTCTTTTCGAATCTCTCGTTTTAGAACTCCTTTGGAATACATATTGTAATCGTTGCCCCCGAAAACAAAAACAGATGATTCATACCTCAACTCGGCCGTGGCTTCGGTTTTCATTGAGGGTGTTTTCCATTGAATGTCATGCAATGAAGTATACACACCTTTAGGGAAGCTTGTTTGACCAAAGACAATATTTGGTGAACATAAATATGTCGTACAGAAAATACAAATCAATAAATAAATAAGAATCCTCATCCTTAAAGATTAGAATCTCGAATATATTAAAATCTAAAACCTCAACACCCTTTCTATCGCAGCCCTCACTTCTTCCTCATCGGGCAAGTACTCTTTCTCCAAAATTTCATTCAGTGGAATAGCAGGCGTGTCTTTTGCACCAACGACAATGACTGGCGCGTCTAAGCTTTCGAAGCAATCATCTACTACCCTGCCAGCAATCCCTTGAGCAAATGAACTTCCACGAGGCTCTTCGGTTACCACAATGACTTTGTTGTGTTTCTTGGTGGCACCAAAAATGGCTTCAGCGTCAACAGGCTGGATGGATCTTAAATCCAATATCTCCACTTGACCAGGAAAGTGCTTGGCAGCTGATTCACTCCAATATACTGAGCGACCATAAGTAATGACCACACAGCTTTCGCCTCTGTCGATTCGGGCTTGATCCGCTTCTTGAACGATGCGCGCCTTACCAAATGGAACCACATAGTCTTCGCTTGGTTCGGTGGTTTTCGCTCCTTCAGTTCCTTTAATTTTTGACCAATACAATCCCTTATGCTCCAACAACACACATGGGTTAGGATCATAATATGCCGCTTTGAGCAAGCCCTTCAAATCGGCACCGGTGCTTGGGTACGCCACTTTAATTCCTCGAATATTGGATAGAATACTTTCCACAGAAGAACTGTGGTACGGTCCACCACTTCCATAAGCACCAATTGGCACGCGGATTACACAGCTCACTGGCCATTTTCCGTTGCTCAAGTAGTAACTTCGGCTCACCTCAGTGAACAACTGATTCAATCCTGGCCAGATGTAATCTGCAAATTGCACCTCAACGATAGGTTTCAAACCAACAGCACTCATACCAACGGTAGATCCAATGATGAATGCTTCTTGAATTGGTGTATTGAACACTCGGTCTTTTCCAAACTGCTGCGCAAGCGTAGCTGCCTCACGAAAAACACCACCTAATCGATGTCCAACGTCTTGTCCATATAGCAAAGCTTCTGGATGTTTTTCTAGCAACTCACGAACAGCGAATAAAGCACTGTCCACCATTACGGTTTTCTCTTTTCCTTTTGGATCACGCTCGCCTTTTTCTTCGGTAATCGGTGTTGGCGCATACATATGCGTCAGTAAGTCCTCAGGCTTTGGATCTTCAGCCTGCTGAGCTCGCTTAAAATCTGATTCCACCAATTCAACCGCACTCATTTCAAGGCGCTCTAAATCTTCATTCTTAATACCGAAGCTCAACAATTGATTTTTGAAATATGGGTATGGATCACGCTTTTTATCATCCTCCAAATCATCACGATACCACTCCATCCTTACACCGGATGTATGGTGACTTAACAACGGCACTTTGAGGTGAACCAAAAATGATCTACGTTCTTTTCGAATGGTGGTGATGGCTTTATTCAGTGCATTGTAGCAATCAATAAAATCATGCCCTTTTTCTACCGTAATTACCTCCAATCCTTTGAACCCTTTCGCATAATGCGTTGCATCTCCTGCTCTAATTTCGTCCGCACTTGCTGAGATATCCCATTCATTATCCTGAATGAAATACAGCATCGGAAGCTGCTTTAAAACCGCCATTTGAAATGCCTCAGCTACTTCACCTTCTGTGATGGAAGCATCTCCTAAAGAACAAACTACTACTGGATTCTCACCTTTGTAATCTTTGGCCAGACCTTGGCTTTCTGTATACTGAACGCCCATACCAACACCTGTTGTCGGAATAGCTTGCATGCCTGTAGCAGAAGACTGATGTGGAATCTTTGGCTTATCGGGATCGTTTAAAGAAGGATGACTATAATATGTTCTACCACCTGAAAACGGATCATCTCTCTTTGCAAAAAGCTGAAGCATTAAGTCGTAAGGCTTCATTCCAATACCAAGCAGAATAGAATCATCCCGGTAATATGGGGCAACAAAGTCTTGAGGCTTCAACTGCAGTGCTAAGGCTAACTGAGCCGCCTCATGACCGCGACTTGTAGCGTGAACATACTTAGAGGTTAGCTGGATATTTTCATTGTAAAGATTGCTCATGCGCTTAGCAGTGCACATAAGTTCCCATGCTTCCAACAAAGTTTCCTTATCCAACGGCAGCTTCACTTTCTCCTCTTTCACTTTATCGCTCATATCACAAATTTATAGGGACGCCAAAGATAGCATACCAAAAGCTGAATTTTGAATTGAGTCAAGAGTTAGTCATCAGGTTAGAAAGCAATTAAAAGTTTTCAGCTATTAAGCTCGGAATCAAATTCTTTTGCACCTTTCGCCTTGAAAATATTTCCTATGAACCAAGAAGAAAAGCCGATTTCGCAATCAACAAACACTGAAAGTAAACCTTCAGAACCTCGCATCAATATTAAGCGGATAGTAAGAGAGTTTCTAGTTTTCTTGCGTCACAGATTAAGCCTAGAAGATGATAACGCAGACCCTTTAGAAACCATTGAATACATCAAAAAGGGGGTTGAATTCAAGGGTACCAACATTTGGATTTTAATTTTCGCGATTTTGATTGCATCGATCGGATTGAACATGAACTCTGCTGCGGTAATTATCGGTGCGATGCTTATTTCTCCCTTAATGGGTCCAATCATGGGCTTAGGAATGGGAGTTGGGACAAATGACTTTGAACTCATTAAAAAAGCAGCCAAGAACCTTGGTATCATGGTGGGTATTTCAGTAGTAACAAGCACGATTTACTTTTTCATAACTCCATTAAGCGATGCACAAAGCGAACTTTTAGCGCGAACAACACCCACGATTTGGGATGTAATGATTGCCTTGTTTGGTGGTTTAGCAGGAATCGTTGCTGGATCAAGAAAAGAAAAAAGCAACGCCATTCCAGGTGTGGCCATAGCAACGGCACTAATGCCACCTTTATGTACCGCTGGTTATGGATTAGCAACAGGAAACCTAGCCTATTTTGCCGGTGCATTTTACCTATTCACAATCAACTCGGTGTTTATTAGTTTATCTACAATTATCATCGTGAGATTCTTGCGTTACCCTACCAAGTCGTTTGTAGACACCATCCGCGAAAAGAAAGTAAAGCGATGGATTGGCTTGATCGTAATATTGGTATCCTTACCCAGTTTCTGGATCGCTTTTAACTTGGTGAAAAATAGCGTGTTTGAAAGAGAAGCAGGTATTTTTATCACAGAGAATTGCGTGTTTGACAACGCACAAGTGATAAGTAGAAATGTGGTTTCTGACGGAGAAACTAAGCGCATAGAACTAGCCTTAATTGGACAGCCAATTCCAGAAGAAACCATCAGCCTATTGAGAAACAAGCTCAAACAAAACAAACGATTGGCAGACGCAGAGCTAATCATTCGCCAAGGAGCTATTGGAGAAAAAGGCTTGGATATGGAAACCGTTCAGTTGATGAATCAGAACTTAAAAACGGGAATCATTGAAGACTTATATAAACGCAATGAAGAAGTCTTGCAATCGAAGGATGAGCAAATTAGAGTCTTAGAAAACGAAATCTACCGATTTAGGTCTAGAGAACTTCCTGTCACAGATATTTCTACTGAATTAAAAGCTCAGCATGAGGACGTGTTAGAGTTCACGCTAATGCGAAATCCGGTAGTTAGCATGGATAGTTTACACGTTGACACAGTGACTTTTGCATATGTTCAATTCAAAAAGAGACCTTCTAAAAGTGAAAGTGGCAGGTTGGAAAACTGGTTAAAAGCCCGCACCAAATCTGATAGGTTAAAGTTGGTCATTCAGGTCAATTAGATTTCATCAGTCCGTCTAGCATCCTATTTTTATACCTTTCCCGCTCTGTCAATATCCTAATCTAAGCGAATGACCGCATATACTCTCGTGATTGCCGCATCGGTAATCGTTATCGTGTCTTATTTCTACAATCTCATTGCAAAGCGGTTCAACGTTCCATCCGTTTTGCTTTTAATTATCACAGGTATTATCATTAAGCAAGCGATGAACTACTTTGATGTAGGACGAATCGACTGGTTTCCTTACCTAGAGATTTTAGGAATTGTAGGTTTAATCATGATCGTTTTAGAAGCTGCCCTTGATCTCAAATTAGAACGTGAAAAAATGCCTTTGATTGGGAAGTCATTTCTGATAGCATTAGTTGGGTTAGTTATTTCATCAGCTGTTGCAGCTTTTATCATTATGCTCATTCTACCTGACTTTTCTTGGCTTACGGCCATGATTTATGCAGTTCCTTTATCCATACTCAGTAGCGCTATTATCATTCCTTCGGTGGGGTTTTTACCTCAGAAAAAGAAAGAATTCTGCATTTATGAAAGCACGTTCAGCGATATTCTTGGAATCATGTTCTTTTACTTTCTCATCTCCCTCACCGAACCCGGATCAAGTGGAGATGCGGTTGGAGGATTCTTTCTTAACCTTATTATCACCATTGTTGTGAGTATCGTGGCTGCTTATGGTCTGATCTATGTTTTTCAAAACATTAAAACACAAATCAAAACCTTTTTGCTCATTGCCATTCTTATTTTGCTTTATGCGATAGGCAAACAATTGCACCTTTCAAGTTTGATCATCATCCTAGTTTTTGGCCTTGTAATTAGCAATTCAAAAATATTTTTTCCAGGCTTTTTAAAGCGAATACATCAAGAAGAAAGCATTAAGTCTTTGTTTCACGAATTACACATCGTAACAGGTGAAACGGCATTCATTGTGCGCACATTTTTCTTCATCATTTTCGGTATCACTATTATGCTAAGCTCATTGCTTAGCATTAAAGTCATCTTGATTTCCGCACTCATTTTGGCCTCTATTTATGGTCTGCGATTTTTGATGTTCCAACTATTTCTCGGGAAGGACATTTTACCAGAAGTGTATATCGCTCCTCGTGGGTTGATCACTGTATTGCTGTTCTTCGCTATTCCAGCAGAATTACAAGTAAAGTCTTTTGACAATGGGATTTTACTATTTGTCATTATCGCGACAGCATTAGTTATGACATGGGCCATGATTAAGGCCGACAGCCAAGACTTGGATGACGAAGTCTTGGAGATGCTAGGCAAGGCAGAAGAAGGGCAGTCGGTAGAAGCTTCTTCAGAATCAGACGAACAAGAACAATAAAACTTTAATCGTGTTTTTTCTTCCTCGAAAAGAACATTAGCACTTTATATGTATATACACTAATTGTATTTGTATATATTTGTCTTGAATTTGAAAGTATGAAGCACCCAAAAACACCAGAAACAAAACACCCCATTTCTGAATTGATCACAAAGCGTTGGAGCGCAAGATCATTTTCTGAAAAACCAATCTCCGATGATACGTTGGAGCACCTCTTTGAAGCCACTTCATGGACAGCGAGCAGTATGAATGAGCAACCTTGGAAGTTCATATACGCGCACTGAGACACAGAAGGATTTGAGAAAATGACCAATTGCTTAATGGCTGGAAATAAAGTTTGGGCTGAAAATGGATCGGTAATGATTTTAGCATTAGCAAAAAAGAACTTCGCTAATGGAAAAACGAACAGACATGCCATGCACGATATTGGAGCAGCTAACTCAACACTTCTATTAGAAGCGGCATCCTTAGATATTTATGGGCACATGATGGGCGGGTTTCATTTTAATGAGACGTTGGAAGCATTTGACTTAGACAACAATGAATGGGAACCTGCTTGTTTTATCGTGATTGGATACTTAGATGCACCAGATAAATTAGAAGAGCCATTCAAAAGCCGAGAGCTAGCTCCTCGATCAAGAAAATCGGTAAACGAAATCAAAGAAAAGCTATAATCATGGAATACGAATTCAGATACAGCGAGGACAATGCAAAAGGACTCATCGAAATGTGGAAAGGTGATGATTGCTATGCTCGTATGACCTATTCACGTTTAGACCCAAACAACATTATTGTTGACCACACCGCTGTTGATCCAAAAGCTAAAGGAACAGGCGCTGGAAAACGCATTGTTATGGAAATGGTAGAATGGGCTAGAAAGAACGACCAGAAAGTCCTTCCCTTGTGTCCTTTCACGAAAGCGATTATTGAGAAAAACCCGGAAACACACGATATACTGCGCAAATAATACCGTTATGAAACGCAATGAATTTTTGAAAAAATCGGCAATGGGGGTTGTAGGTGGCATAGCAGCTAGTTGCAGGCAATCTAGAACCTGCAGATAGTAAATCATCAACCGCAAACTCTGATGCCGAAAGAGTCGGGCACAATCATTTACCAAATAATCCCTCCAAAATCATGGAAAATATGGTTTTACACCGCGCCAATACACGCGGAAATGCCAACCACGGCTGGCTCAATAGTAATCACACTTTCAGTTTTGCTAATTATCATAATCCAGAACGAATGAACTTTGGCGTACTGCGAGTTCTGAATGATGATCACGTAGAAGCAGGAATGGGCTTTGGTACGCACCCGCACAACAACATGGAGATTATTTCTATTCCACTGGAAGGAGATCTTGAGCACAAAGACAGTATGGGCAATTTAGGCGTGATCAAGCAAGGCGATGTTCAGGTGATGAGCGCAGGCACAGGAGTACAGCATAGCGAATACAATAGGAACAAAGACAAGGCTGTCAAGTTCCTTCAGATTTGGTTGTTTCCAAAAAAGAAAGGAGTGACTCCTCGCTATGATCAAATGTCATTTCCTAAGACTGATCGCCATAATAAACTGCAGCAAGTTTTGTCGCCAACTCCTGATGATGAAGGTATTTGGATTCACCAAGATGCCTGGTTCCATTTAGGTGATTTTGACAGAGGATTCGCCACATCTTACGATATTAAAAAATCGGGTAATGGCGCATATGCCTTTGTTTTAAAAGGATCTATCAAGATCAATGGACAGGAGCTGAATAGCAGAGATGGCTTAGGCATTTGGAATACGAATACATTGAAAATTGAATCAACGACCGATGCTGAACTTCTTTTGATGGATGTACCCATGGAAATTGCATAATGCCATTACTTTCGTTTGAAGCAATGTCTTCAACGAAACCCCATAAAGTTTTTTGCATAGGATTTATGAAAACGGGCACGACTACTCTTAATCGTGCCCTTTCCGTTTTAGGTTATCGCGTCAGCCACAACTCATGGAAATGGCTAAAACTGATTGTTAAAAATGACTGGTCGAGTGTTCGACAAAAAATGGATGTGTGGGACGCTGTGGAAGATAATCCCATTCCATTAATCTATAAAGAGCTCGATCAATTTTACCCGGGAAGTAAGTTTATTCTTACTGTGCGTGATTCTGAAAAATGGTACAACAGTGTTTCTTACCATATTGGGGATATGCTGAGCCCTATGCACGAATGGTTATTTGGCAAAGGAAAAGGGCTGCCGAAAAATGACAAAACGCACACGCTGAATGTATTCAATACGCACAGAAAAAAAGTAGAAGATCACTTCAAAGACAGACCTGAAGACTTGCTAATTATTGATGTAACTAAAATTGAAAGTTGGGACGCGCTATGCGCATTTTTAAACGAACCTGTTCCATCAACGTCATTTCCTCACGCCAACCGAACGACCTACGATACAGATAAAAATGCAGGATTTCAACGAAGAAGCAAATACCTGAAGAAACGTTTTCTTAACCCTCTGAAAATCTGGTGGTACAAACAAAACCACTACATTCCTTCTCCCAATCAAAGACTAGAGCAATTATGAGCGCCAATATCACAAAAGAATATACCAACGGTGAGATAACAGTTATCTGGAAACCAAACACTTGTATTCACTCAGAAAAATGCTGGAAAGGGTTAGGTTCCGTATTCAATCCTAAGAGCAAGCTTGGATCAATATAGAAGGAGCTAGTTCTGAAGAGCTGATGAAGCAAATTGATCAATGCCCTTCAGGTGCATTATCTTATTACAAAAACAGTGAGGGAAAATCATCGGCTTTGGATGTAAGCGAATTAACTAAAGTAGAAGTGATTCCGAATGGTCCAGTACGAGTGCACGGAGATATTGAGATCACGCATTCTAATGGAGCAATAGAAAAAAGAGAGCGGATTACCGCTTTATACCGATGCGGAATGTTTAGCAATAAGCCATATTGTGATGGCACACACAAGAGAGAGGGCTGGCAAGAGAATTAGGCAAAAGTCGTTTCGATTACCACATCACTTATCAATGTTTTACGTACTGGGCACTTCGAGGCAATCTCCTTGAGCTTTTCTTTTTGCTCTTCCGATAAGTTACCTATCAATTCCATTTTCGTGGAGATATGGTCTAGGTAACGACCTTTCTCATTCTCGTCACCCAGGTCATTGATGTGGCGTTTACTATGTGAAATATAGACATAGACTTCTTTAAGATCCCATTCTTTGCGTTGCGTATAAAGCTTCAATGTCATTGCTGTGCAAGCAGCTAATGAAGCTGAAAGTAAATCATATGGTGAAGGACCAAAATCATCACCTCCAACATCTGTTGGTTCATCTGCAGTCAAATAATGCGATGCTGTTTGAATGTTAGTAGTGAAATTGTCTTCAGTCAAATTCAAATGCCCTACTAACTGTTCATTCTTGGGGTCCAATTCAGATTGATTATCTATGGGGAAATAACGCTTAACCCAGCTACCAATCACATCGCCTACATACATACTATCATGCTTATCTGTCAATAAATGATCTGCACCATCTAAACTCACAAATCTCTTGGGGTGAAAAGCATTTAAGAATAAATCTTGTGCGCTCTGAATACCAACTGTCTTGTCAAACGGTGCATGCATGATCAAAATCGGCTTACGCAAATCGTGCACTACTTTAAGTAGGTCAATTGACTCAAAGCCCTCCACAAATTCTTTGTTAATCTTAAAAGGACGCCCACCTATGTCAACCTCGATTTCGCCTTTCTCTGGTATTTCGTCAATACGATGAGAAAAATGTTTTTTAGTGTGTTCCACGCTAGATGGTGCTCCAATGGTCGCAACTGCCTTCACATCATCCAATTGAGAAGCAGCTTCAATTACCGCTGCTCCGCCTAAAGAATGCTCAACGAGTAATTTTGGCGCCAAATAATGCTCATTAAGATGGGCGTGCACATCGATTAAATCTTGAACATTCCCAGAAAAATGACTGTCGGAAAACTGCCCTCCGCTGCGACCCAATCCGGTAAAATCAAATCGAACCACACCGAAGCCATGATTGGTTAAGGAGCGACTAATATTTTTTGCAGCAATCAGGGTGCTAGAACATGTAAAGCAATGTGCGAAAATGGCGTAAGCATGAGGCTTCCGGTTAGTCGGTAATTCCAGTATTGCATATAGTTTATGTCCTCGAGAACTGATTATCTCTAGCTTCTGGTTACCCATAATAATTCAATTTAGGCTTTGACGAAGTCATCGTCAGAACATTACGAAACTTACTTCACTCCATCCATTTGATTTTGCTTATCCATATCGGTTGGCATTTTTAAGCCTTCGCGTGTTCGAACTGGAGTGCAGTCAAGTGTGTTTGCTTTGCGCATAAACATGAAGCGAATACTAAAAATGACTGGCCTGTAACGGCTAGCAAAAAAGCCATATGAAGAGCGACCATTTTCAAAGGGCCATGCGTTGAGTATAGGCGTTTCCAAGGCAGGAATAATTAACCAATCTCCACGCATTTTTATTCCAAAACCAATTTTATAGTGCAGTTGAGCAGCTATTCGCCCTGGATTTTCGTTACCAACAGCGGAAATGGTTGACCCTCCTTGATTAGCCATAAATGCATAACCTGCATTCGCTCCTAAAGAATGCTGAATGAAGTTGTATTTGCTGATTCGCCATATGTGATTGAAGTTAATGAATGCTTCCGCGTAATGATAGCCGAAAGTGCCTTGAGTTTGCTCTAATGGAGAAAGTGGAGCTTCAGATGGAATTGACACCAATTGTCCATTCGCCTTTTCACTGCCTCTTAATCCTTTATACGATATACCATAATCCATGAATTTGAAAAATCGCCAATACTGAAGCATCTTGTAGCGTCCTACTTCTGCATAAATACCTGGCCTTCCTAATCCACGTGTTCGAGCATCAAACTTCTGCGCGGCTGTTTCATTGTACGTGCGATTTTGATACACAAAAGGCGTCATCATGTAAGTGGCGCCTGGGGCGAAAAACCAACCGCTCATTTTATACTGTGGTGCCTTCGGTAATACTTCGTTATAGTGCTTTTGAAATGAAACAGGCTTTTGTTTCCTTTTACCCTGAGAATAAATAGGTGAAACCAAAAACGCAAACAGCACTAATAGTATAATAACTCTCATACCTCAAAACTAAATGAAGCATTCAAGCGAAATGCTTCAACAAGCGTCATATTTAAACAACGTTGCTGTTAAATCGAAATATTGGGCTTCAAAATCCACTTAATCTCGGGCTAAACAGCAATAATAATCGGATATTTACCCGGTCAAAACTTACCCTAGCGAACAGATTCATGACCTCAAGCAAGTTCATCAGCTTCCTTAAAAAACAATTACCGATTTCGACACCACAATTAGGTGAAATAGTTAACATGTCCGACCCTGTTGTTAGAAATAATTGGTGGGGAAATTTGGAATAGTCCCACACTTCAGATAAAGCAATCACCGAAAACTAGAATCTATGATCGTAAGAAAGAATATTAACCTGAAAGGAATCATCGGCTTTAGTTGGTTCCATATGATATGGCTTCCACTTTGGGGAATCCTCACCGCATGCATCTATCATTTCTTCAACTACCAATGGCTGCAAATACCATGGCTTCCATTGTCCATCCTTGGCACAGCCGTGGCATTTTATATTGGCTTTAAAAACAACAGTGCCTATGACCGCGTATGGGAGGCTCGTAAAATCTGGGGGGCTATCGTCAATAGCAGCAGAATGTGGGGTTCTAACATCAAGGCTTACGTTGGCAATCAGTTTAAAAATGATGAACTCAGCGATGCAGCGCTAAAAAGCATTCATCAGCGATTGATTTATCGTCATATCGCCTGGCTGTATGTCTTGCGTGACCAACTTTTAATTCCAACTCCTTGGGAGCATATGAGACCAAGTCATGACGGATGGGTGAAGAAGTTCTTTGACAACCGTCAAAAACGCTTTGGAATTGGGTTATTCGGTGAAGAGGTCACTAAGCATGAGCTCAACCTATTACTAGAAAAAGAAGAGTTAAACAAGGTTATTGAATTTCAAAACACCGCCACGCAGCTCATTGACACTCAATCCCAAGAGCTGAAAAAACTTCGTCACGAGAACCTGATAGATGATTTCAGGCACATGGAATTGCAAAAAATATTGAATGATTTTTATACCCATCAAGGCAAGTGCGAACGAATCAAGAAATTTCCTTTACCTCGTCAATATGGTTCAATGAGTTTCACTTCCTCTCCATTTTTGTGATTTTGCTTCCATTTGGCTTAATCCCTGCTTTCCAGGAAATGAGTCCAATTTGGGGCCATTGGATTGCCGTGCCATTTATCGCTCTAGTAGGGTGGGTGTTTATCATGATGGAGCTGATTGGGGACTACAGTGAAAATCCATTCGAAGGTTTAGGAAATGACATACCTATGCTAGCTTTATGCAGAACAATAGAGATTGATCTAAGAGAGATGCTAGATGAAACAGATTTACCACCTGCAATCGAGCCAGTGAATCACGTCCTCATGTGATTTGAACGCTCCAAGCTAATCTCAGTCTGAATAAAACAGTATAAATGGTTCTACTTATTACCCAATCCATAACCATACCTTATAGGTTAAATAAAAACTATAAATAAATTATACCCCAAACGCATTGACAACGCCCATACTTTTAACTGATAAATAAGCTCTACATGTTTTCGATTAAAAAACCCTTACGAATCAGTGCATTCTCTTCACTGCTTATCGGAATTACAGCTCTTCAATCGTGCAGCACAAGTAAATCTGAACAAATCTCCACAAATATTACGGTATCTTCAGAAGGGCCCTACTTTTCAGGATCCAATAGCTTTTTTAGTGAGTATAGTGTTGATTTAACCTCATTAATTTCAGAGAAACCTCTTGCTGCCGATGATATTAAATCCATTAAATTATCAAAAGCTTCAGTGCAGCACATAGAAAATTCTGATTTCGATTTCAATCAATTCAACAGTGCATCATTACAAGTTGTGAGTGATAATGCTCCAATGACGAGCATTGCCATCCTTAATCCTATTCCAGAAAACGCTACAACGACAATCCAGATAAATGCTAGTAAAGAAGCTGATCTTGCGGAATATTTCAAAGAATCCAGCTTCACCTACCTTTTCGATCTAGATTTTAAAGAGGATGACTACTCAGATGCAATGAGTTTTTCCTTAGATCTTGAATTTATTATTGAATACAACTAAACTATCATGAATACATTAAAAGCAGTTTTATTTCTTTTCGTTTTTTCCTTCTCATCTATCCTTAGCTTCAGTCAAGAAGGTGGAGATAAACTGATCGGAGTTTGGGAGCCAAGCAACGGGAAGGCCAAAGTAAAAATTGAGAAAATCGGCTCTAAATATTACGGCAAAATAGTTTGGTTAAAGGAGCCAATAGATCCCGAAACTGGCAAGCCTAAAGTAGACAGAAACAATCCAGACGAAAGCATGAGAAGTACTCCAATTAAAGGCTATCGCATGTTAAAAGACTTTGAATACACAGGTAAAAAGGAATGGTCTGAGGGTACAATTTATGACCCTGAGAATGGGAGTACATATAGTAGCACCATTAAAATGAAAGACGAAAACACGCTGGATATCCGTGGTTTCATCGGTGTTTCTGCTCTCGGCAGAACCGATGTATGGAAGCGTCTTCAAATGCCTAAAAGGAAATAATACCTACCTCAGTGAAAGGTTCAATAAACTCAAAGCTTTTCCTCGCGACTTGCTTAGCTCTTTTTTCATTTTTACCGACCAAAGTCTTAGCTCAAGTTGATTCTACATACGTAGAAGAAGAGGAGGATTACAGCATATATGATGACCTTGAATTTGTAGATGGTGACGCAAAACGATTTGCAAGTGCCAAAATCAAAGGCCTAAGTCCTGCCAAACTCATTTCGCTTGGTTATGATTATCAAATGGGGCATGATATAACTGCAGGCGCATACAAATCATTTGTAGAAGAATCAGCTCAGATTACTGCTGTTCACGGTGTGAGAGCGCAAGCAAATATTCCAGTAATTTCAAAGAACAGCTTGATTATTCAGCTGGGTGCTCGTTTTTGGGATGTGAATTACGAGTTTGAAGATGAAGCTTCGCTTTACCATCCACTTCTAACGACTCTCGCAAATAATAATTTAAGAACAGTCGGACTTAATTCCACTATTTTTAAGCCTCTCAATGAAAATAGCTTCTTGCTTTTTCAAGTGAGTGCCGACATGAATGGTGATTATTCCATTCCCGAATTTCAGGGTTTGAATTACAATCGATATTCTGCTGCTGCGCTCTGGGGGAAACGACCGAGTGACTACAAACAATGGGCAATCGGGGTTTCACGAACCTATCGAGCTGGAGAGCTTAATTACATTCCCGTAATCCTGTACAATTGGACTTCTGTGAGTAATACTTGGGGGACAGAAATTCTTTTTCCTGCAAGAGCACACTTAAGATATACTCTGAACCCAAGAAACATGTTGTTCGTTGGGTTTGAACTCGAAGGAAACAGCTATCGCGTTGGCAATCAAAATAATGCCTTTGTTGATCCCTTTGACGGCACTAAAGACGAGTTGGAAATAAGACGGGGTGAATTGAGGTTTAGGTTTAAATATGAGCGCCAACTCATCGGATTCTTTTGGCTCTCAGCACAAGCTGGATGCAGAGTGAACTACTCTTATAATGTAGATGATGTGCCGAATGGAACTGATTTCTATCGTGGCTTTTTTGGAGATCAACCTTTAGCAATGCAAAATACGTTGAGCAATCCATTTTACTTTAACGTGAGTATTAATTTAGTTAGTCCCTAGTTAGATTTCTCATAAAAAGTTGTTTCGAGACAAGGAAAAAGTAAATGTCTTAAGGAAATCTTAATTGATTCTTTAGATGCTTCAAGCTGAAGTCCTTTTACCTTCACGTATCAGAATTTGAAATCATGAGTAAAATAACCATCAGTATTTCTACCATTATTGTGATTGCAATTACCATCATTAGTTGCGGAAAGCAGGATCCTGTATGTGACGGAAGTCAACCAACCTATGACAATGAAATTGGCGCAATTATAACCGCAGAATGTGCTACAGGAAGCTGTCACCCCTCCTATTCATCATAACAGTGGTCTTCAAGATATTATTAACAATGGCGAATTTGAAAGTGAGGTTCTAACAAATCAAAGTATGCCACGAGGCAGTAAATTATCTCAGTCCGACATCAATGCCATTCAGTGTTGGGTGGACAATGGCTATCCTGAAAATTAAGTTCATTGAAAGAACTCCCTCATGAATTTCCGAACTATTTAGCAAAACCCGCTCGTGAAGCACTGCTAAATAAAGGTGTCTTTATTTTGAATGACCTTTCTCGTTTCACCAAATCAGAAATCAAAGAGTTGAAAGGACTTGGCCCTAAGGCTTTCAAAAAGATTCAAGAAGATTTGTGGAATCAAGATATATCGTTTCGAAGCGAGAAAAAGTAGCTAAATTGAGCTATCAACAACTGACGGATTTCATTGAATGAAATCAATAATTAAAACCAATTGAGACTATGAGCTGGACTTTAAATTCTGTTTCAAATCAACATGGGAAAATCGCCATTGTTACAGGAGCGAATATTGGTCTAGGTTTTGAAACTGCAAAGGGATTTGCTAGCAAGGGTATTGAAGTAATCATGGCTTGCCGAAACCTTGAAAAGGGAATAGCGGCTATGGAATACATTATTTCCATTCATCCAACTGCAAATCTCTCAGTTAAGAAACTCGATCTAAATGATTTTGTATCTATCAGATCGTTTGCTAGTGCATTTTTATCACAGCACGATAGATTAGATTATCTGATCAATAATGCCGGCATCATGATGCCGCCCTATCAGAAAACAAAGGATGGGTTTGAGAGTCAATTCGGAGTGAACTACCTCGGCCACTTTCTTTTGACTGGATTGCTCTTAGATGCTATTAAAAACACTGAAAACTTCCGCATTGTAACCCTAAGTAGTAGGGCACACAAATGGGGTGATATTCAATTTAACGACTACAACTTTGAACGAGAATACGATAAGCGAAAAGCTTATGGTCAAAGTAAGTTGGCTTGTTTGATGTTTGCTTATGAACTTCAAAGAAGACTCGAAAAGCATGAAATAACGGCTGCTTCATTCGCTGCACATCCGGGAGTTTCAGACACCAACTTGGGTAAATTCTTGCCTGGGTTCGTTCGTGGATTGGCGAAAATCATAGGACCGTTTTTATTCAATTCAGCCGCTGATGGCGCACTACCAACACTGCGAGCTGCACTAGATGAAAATGCAAAAGGTGGAGAATATTATGGGCCGAATGGTTATCAAGAAATGAAAGGTAAACCCGTAAAAGTTGACTCAACGGATAACTCCAAGGATCAAGAAAAAGCCATGAAATTATGGTCACTGTCCGAAGAGCTAACGGGAATTAAATTCTTGGATTAATTGGCAATCATTAACACGCTATAATCATTTGTCCCTAGCATCTTTGTTCTATGATTCGGAGCACAGTTATCACTATTTGTCTTTTTGCTCTGTTAAGTTGCCATGAAACCGAGGATAGTCGAGAGTTCTTAAGAAAGGTAAATCCCATAATGGATGAATATCTCTCGGCCCATACTTTTAATGGAAAATTTAATGGTTCTTTACTAGTCTCTAGTGGAGACTCGATTATTCACTTCAATACTTATGGCTTTGCAGATCGCGATTCAAAGGCACCTATCGATGATTCAACTAAGTTCTTAATTGGATCGATTACAAAGACATTCACGGCAATGGGAATTTTACTTCTAGAGCAAGAAGGTAAATTAACCCTAGACAGTAAACTATCCAATTACTTTGCTGAATTCCCAAAGTCAGATAACGTCACGATACACCAATTATTAACTCATACATCAGGCATTAGAGACTATCATTATTTCCAAAGTTGGGTTGAATTGAGCAAAAGTGAATTGACTACTATGGATGTGATTAATCAGGTAACAACAGATCCATATGGCTTTAAACCTGCTTCCAATTTTCGCTATTCAAATACAGGATATATTTTCTTAGGATTGATCATTGAACAGCTGAGTGGAAAATCCTTTTCTGAATACATCCAAGAGGCCATTTTAGACCCATTGGCACTGAAAAATACTGGAATCATCACAAATGAAATTACTCCGAGCGGCTTGGCCAAAGGCTATACTACCACACCAAAACATACTGCTGACGCTCAATACATTAACTACAACCAGCCCTTCAGTTCGGGCAACATGTACTCCACCGTTTGGGATTTGCAGTGTTTCACAAAAGCGGTAATAAATTCTGAACTACTGCCAAAAGCGAAAACAAAGGAAATTTTTGAAAACAATGGTGGTTACTATGGCTACGGTTGGGGCTTGCGAGATTTTGACGGAACAAAGGGTTATGGACATCATGGTGGCATGAATGGTTTTTGGGGTTCCATCACCTATCTAACCGAAAGTCAAACATTCATGTGCTTTCTCACCAATGATGACAATACGCCTAAGTACACCATCAATCGAGATTTGGTAAAGATTCTGAAGGGCGAAAAAGTCAAGCAGCCAATGGCCTTTGAATATCGCGCGATGAGCGATTCAACCTTATCACATTGCTCAAGTGACTATTTGATAAAACCAGGCGACACATTGCATGTTACAACAGATGGTTCTGGTCTTTTCATGCAAGAAACTGGACAGTTGAATTATGAATTATTCCAAGTAGGTGACAATCGATTTGTAATGACCATGCAAGAATTCGATGTGCAATTTGAATCTGACTCACTATACTTCGAAGGCATAGTAAATTTGAGTGCAGCTAAACTTAATTAGTTGCTTTGAATTAAGGAAAGCATCCTCTCCTCCACTTCACTAGAATCCCATTTCTCTTTTATTCCATCCATTGCCATTACTTCATCCATAATAGCTTGCTGGCGCTGGCCCTCTTTCCACGCCACAGAATAGCGAATATCTGAGAAGGTTGTCATGCTATACAATGGCATCCACTTGTCCGGGTGTTTCTCAGCAAATCGTGCTTCAATTTTCTTCTGCAATAAGAACTTAGGATCTGCTACATAATCGCGCATCACATGATAGTTGTGCAGACTCAAATCCTGCAATCCATCACCATCTGGCTTTCTGGTTCTACTGTATTCTTCAAAGATCTTTTCCCAGTTATGATTATGCTTGATCATAAGGTCGTTCATCACTGTAGTGTCCTCAAACCCAGCATTCATACCTTGCCCATAAAATGGAACAGTAGCATGCGCTGCGTCACCCATCAAAGCTGTTTTACCATGATGCCATGGATAACACCTTGTTATTGCTAATGAAGCTAAAGGATGATCTTCCCATGCCTCAGCAATGTTGGGCATCATCTCATAGAAGTCAGGAAAAGTAGTTTTGAAAAAATCATTTATCGCTTCTTTGGACGTGAGTTTCTCAAAGCTGTTTTCACCTTCAAATGGCATGAACAAAGTGCACGTAAAAGAACCATCTTCATTAGGAAGTGCAATCATCATAAATCGGCCACGAGGCCAAATATGCAAAGCACTCTTTTCTAGTTTATAGCTTCCATCTTCATTTGCGGGCAGCAGGATTTCGCGATAACCGTCCTCAATATAAGTCTGACTATAATTAAACCGATCTAACTTCTGCATAGAATTGTATCGAATGGCTGAAAAAGCACCATCACAAGCAAAAATCAAATCACTTTTCACTTCAAATTTTTCTCCCGTTTCACTGTTTTCGAAGAAGCAAATTCCGGCTTTCATATCAGCACCTAAACACTTGGTGTTATATGTGATTTTTGCATTTCCTACTTGCTCGGCTATATCCATCATTCGCGCATTAACGCCTCCACGGGAAACCGAATTGATCGCTTGGCCTTCTTTGCCATAAGCTTGGTAGGTCAAATCACCATCCACACTGTGCATAATTCTGCCTGGCATAGGAATCGCAATCTCCTTAATCAAATGATCTACTCCAGCACCCTTCAGTGCTTTCCAGCCTCTATCAGAAAGAGCCAAGTTGATTGACTTTCCGGCAGAAATTTCAGCCTTTCGAATATCAGACCTGCCCTCAAATATTTGAACTTTATATCCTGCTTTTGACAAATAAACTGCCCAAAGCGATCCTACTAGTCCCGCACCTACAATAGTTACCTCTTTCATTCTTTTTCTTATTTAGCCGATAAAGCCTTTTTTAAGATTTCTCCAAAGCGATATACATCTTCAAATGAATTGTATAATGGCACTGGCGCCATTCTGATCACATTGGGTTCTCTCCAATCCGCAATCACTCCATCTTCTGTAATTTGGTCAAATAATTTCCGCCCGTATCCATGAGCTACAACGCTCAACTGACATCCTCTTCTATGGTGTTCTTTTGGTGTAATAATTTCCAAATCAGCTCCTGTTTCCTTTGCTACTTCTTCTATCACATACTCCAGGTAATCAGTCAACGGTCGACTTTTGGCCCAAAGTTTTGGCATGGTAGCTTCTTGAAACATTTCTAATGAAGCCAAGTAAATCGCCATATTAAAAACAGGTGCATTGCTCATTTGCCAAGCTTCCGCACTTTGCAAAGGAACAAACTCTGGCTCCATTTTAAATCTTGTTTCTTTATCATGACCCCACCAACCAGCTAGAATCGGAAGTTTACGCTTATGATGATTTTCATGCACAAACAAACCACCCACAGAGCCAGGGCCTCCATTCAAATACTTATATGTACACCAAGCAGCAAAATCTACTTGCCATTCGTGCAGTTTCACTTCAATATTTCCCATACCATGAGCTAAATCAAAGCCACAATAAGCACCCACTTTATGCGCTGCATCAGTTATCACTGCCATATCAAACACTTGCCCACTATAATAGTTGACTCCACCAATCATTACTGTGGCTAAAGAATCGCCTAGCTCATAAATCTGCTCTATAATGGCGTCTTTCGTTATTATATCTGACCCTTGTTTTGGACCAATCTCGACTATGGCATCTGCAATATCAAACCCATGAAGCTTAGCTTGTGCCTGCATGGCATAAGTATCGGAAGGGAAGGCTTTTTTCTCACACAATATCTTATACCGTGTTTTTGATGGCTGATAGAAGCTGGCCATTAGACTATGAATATTCGCTGTGAGCGAACCCATTGCCACCACTTCTGATTCTTTGGCACCAGCAATTTCTGCCATGGCCTTAGAGAAAAATTCATGGTAAGAGTACCATGGCCTTCTGGCTTCAAAATGCCCTTCCACACCATATTTCCTCCAATCTTCTAACTCCTGCTTCAAATAAGCCTCAGCCGATGTGGGTTGAAGGCCTAAACTGTTTCCAGTAAAGTATATGGCTTGTTTGCCATTTATTTCTGGATGATAGAAGCGATCTCTAAACGATGCCAACTCATCCTGTGAATCGCGCTGTTGCGCGTAGGTTAAGGTATTTTCCACGGTTATCAATTATCTACTACAATGTTAAGTAAGCTAATGCTTTCTCACATCATTTAATGGGCATGAGTATCTAAACGCCTAGGTGACAAATGTCACATTATGCTCTGATGTCGAACATAAAATGGGCGATGAAAGCCCTTCACATTTGTACCATCAATCAAAACACAAAGAAGAGCATTTCAATCACTCAGATACGCCATAGGATTTGAAGCATACTTAAATGCAGATAATAGAAGTTGGCGCCCGGAAGGAAAACCATTTACAGATCAATTGGAAATCTCCATCAATTGATCATTTTTGCGTCAACATGAACGCAAACAACCTCATTATTAGAAAAGGCACTCCACATGATGTCTCTTCTTTACTTAATCTAATTAAAGAATTGGCCATCTATGAAAAGGCCGAGGATGAAGTAATCGTTACAGAAGAGACTCTTTTAAAAGACGGGTTTGGAGAAACCCCTCTTTACCACTTAGCAGTCGCAGAATACGAAGGAGAGGTAATGGGTATTGCACTTTATTACTACGCTTACTCAACATGGAAAGGGCGCTATTTATACCTAGAGGATTTTGTTGTTAAAGAAGCCATGAGAGGCAAAGGAATAGGCAAGCCGCTGTTTAAGTATGTAGTAGACATCGCCAAAGCTGAAGGCGTGAAAAGAATGGGGTGGCAAGTACTAGATTGGAACGAACCTGCTATTCGTTTTTATGAAACGTATGGTGCTGACCTCTCAACCGAATGGCTAAACGGAAGGCTTTATTTTGATTAATCTTGAAGACTATGAAAGTGTTCAAATTTGGCGGAGCTTCAGTTAAAGACGCCCAAGCAGTAAAAAATCTCAAACAAATTATTGAGCTAGAGAACAGCGACCGACTGCTCATAGTGGTGTCTGCAATGGACAAAACAACCAATTGGCTTGAACGGGTAGTTATCGCTTTCACTTCAGGTGAAGAATGGAAAAAGCCACTTCTTGCGGTATTTGATTTTCACCGAATCCAACTTGAGCAGCTTCTTGGAAAAGAAAACAGTACTGCATCAGAGTCACTTGATAAGATCCAACATTATGCATTCACGTTTTTAGAGCAAGACGAAAATTCTGAGTATGATTTTATTTACGATCAGATCGTTTCATTGGGTGAGATTCTTTCCACCAAAATCATTGCTGCATACTTAGAGAATGAAGGACTTGACATAACATGGGCGGATGCGCGAAAGTTAGTGCATACAGACAACACTTATCGAGATGCCAAAGTGAATTGGAAAGAAACCGAAACAAGGATCAAAGACTTTTGGAGCAATGAAAAGTCTCATTTTGTAATCACTCAAGGATTCATAGGAGGAGGCGAGCACAAGCGAACGACCACACTTGGCAGAGAAGGGTCTGATTTTTCTGCTGCCATCTTTGCCTATTGCTTATCAGCCGTTTCAGTTACGATTTGGAAAGATGTACCAGGAATGCTCAATGCCGATCCGAAACACTTCTCAAATACTTCGTTACTCGAAAACATTTCCTACCGAGAGGCTGTGGAGTTGAGTTATTATGGCGCGTCCGTCATTCATCCAAAAACCATTAAACCACTCGAAAACAAGCACATCCCACTTTACGTCAAAAGTTTTAAAGAACCAGAAGAGCCAGGGAGTGTAATCAATGATAACACAATCGAAGACAGCAAGGTACCGAGTTATATTTTTAAGTCAAACCAAGTATTAATCTCTATTTCTAGTCGGGATTTCTCCTTTATTGTTGAAGAACATATCAGCGATATCTTCAAGCGTTTTGCCTCCCACCGATTGAATATTCAAACGATGCAAAATTCAGCGATTAGCTTTTCAGTAAGTATAGCAAACCAGCCAAGTCAGATTCAAGATCTACTGGACGATCTAAAAAAAGACTACAAAGTGCTTTACAATGAAGGTCTCGAGCTACTCACAATTCGCCATTTTAGCGAACAAATCGTTTCCGAGCTAATCAAGGGAAGAGAGGTCATGCTTGAGCAAAAAACAAGACATACGATGCGTATCCTTATGCGCGGTCAAAAGCTTCAATAATCTTATCAGCCAATATAGACGATAGCTTTTCATACGACTCTTTTGTCAATCCCGCTATGTGAGGCGTTAAGAGCACATTATCATTAACCATCAACTCTCTCGCAGAACTAGGAAGTTGATCTAGGATGGGCATTTTAAGGTTTTCGGTTTCATATTCCAGTACATCTAAACACGCCCCTAAAACCTTTCCTGAATTAATCGCATCCAGTAAAGCCGAGGTTTCCACAATACTTCCGCGAGATGTATTGATCAAATAAATCGGTTTCTTGAAAGATGAAAGCCATGAATCATTGACCATATAGTGCGTTTCTTCATTGTATGGAATATGCAAGCTAACCACATCGGCCTCATCAAAAAGCCTTTCTAATGAAACTTCCTTGACGCTTGAATCAGCAAAACCACGCTTATACTTATCAAAAGCCAGAATAGGTGTTTGAAACCCACTTGCTACTCTTGAGAAAGCTTCACCTGTATTTCCAAAACCAATTATACCGATGGTTTTACCCCGAAGTTCAACACCTTCATTCGCTTTTCGAATCCACTTTCCTTCTCTTACTTCAGCATTAGAAGTATGAATACGATTGAAGAGGGTTAAGAGCGATCCTAAGGCATGCTCTGCAACGGCTTGTCGGTTTCCCTCGGGAGAACTAAACACCTCAACACCTTTAGACTTAGCGTAATCAACATCAATATGCTCTAAACCTGCACCTACTCGACCAATGAATTTTAAATTAGGATAATCGTCAATGAATTGCTTATTCAGAGTCATACGACTTCTTAGAACCAATCCATCTGCATCAGAAAGGATCTCGCGCACTTTAATATCATCCATTTTGGACGCATCAATGCATTCAAAACCTTTTGCCTCTAGCCGCTTATAGAGCGCCAAATGAATAGTATCTATAATGATTGTCTTCATTCTGGTTTGGCACTAACAACTCTTACTTCAACCCTGCGGTTGCGTTCATTGGCGGCATCTTTCTCAATTTTGCTTGGTAAAGACATGATGATTTCATCTGACAGAAGAGGATAGTTGTGTTCTTCGTTCAAAAGAGAAAGTCGATTTTCATCTATCCCTTTCTCCACCAACTTCGATCTTATGAATTGGGCTCTTTCCATTCCTAATGCTGTCCTTTCATTCAAGGCAGTATGACCAACAAGTTGAATTTGTAGTTCGGGATTTAATTCTAAAATTTTTGCCAAGGAAGCGAGAATAACCTCATCACCCAAGGTGTCAGCTTGAGTAAAGCCCGAGCCTTGGGAATAACTCCTATTAGCATCAGCAAACTCAATGCTATGTTCTTGAAAGCTGAAAGGTGGCATTTTACGACCTTGAGCCATCACCGATACCGAAAAAACAGCAAAGAATATCAAAGTAGCAAGCACTTTCATCTGCTATGCGATATAGAGTAGATGCCCAATAATGAAGTAGATAAATAATCCGAGAACATCATTAACCGTAGTAATAAAAGGCCCGGTAGCAAGCGCTGGATCAATATCGTACTTATCTAAAATAAGTGGCACAAACGTTCCAAATAAGGTGGCAATCACAATAACACTCAACAAGGCAATACTCACTGTGTAGCTCAACGCCAAGGAGTCTCCGAAGAGGATATTATAAAACAAAATCAGAATAGCACAAACAAGTCCATTGAGCAACCCAACCGAGAACTCTTTACCTAACTTGGAAAATATCCCAGACATTCCCATCGACTTATTGGCAAGGCCTTGCACGATGATTGCAGAAGATTGAACCCCAGCATTTCCGCCCATTGCAGCAATCAAAGGAATGAAAAATGCCATTTCAGGATAAAGCTGCAAATCACCTTCATAAATTTCAATGACACGCGCTCCTAATATTCCACCTAGCAGACCGATAAGCAACCAAGGCAATCTAGCTCTTGTTAAGGTAATCACACTATCCGATGAATCAACATCTCCAGAGATACCAGAAGCCAATGCATAATCTTTCTCCGCTTCTTCTCTAATGACATCTACAACATCATCAATGGTAATGCGCCCTTGAAGACGCCCAAGTTCATCAACTACAGGAAGTGCTACGATATCGTACTTTTCCATCATGCTAGCGACTTCCTCTTGATCTTCATCAACCTTCACAAACTTTATTTGTGAGTCATAAATGTCAGAAATCAAGGTCTTAAGGGGCGTTAAAAGCATTTTTTTAATGGGTAACCTTCCCACTAGCACACCATCATCATTCACCACATAGACCGTATAAACATTGTCAATCGCCTCGGCTTGTTTTCGCATTTCCTTCACCGATGTAGAAACAGTCCAGTTAACATTTACGCGGATTAATTCCTTCGCCATCAAAGCTCCAGCTGTGCCCTCTTCATAGTGAAGGAGGTCAACTATATCTCGGGCCTGCTGCCTATCTTCAATCATCGAGATGATCTCTTCTTTCTGCTCCTGAGCAAAAAGGTTCAGCATATCTGCTGCATCATCACTATCAAGATTATCAATAAGCTGTTCAGCAATTTCTTTGGACGATAGAGAGCCTAAAAATCGGTCACGTGTATCCTCATCCATATGCGTAAGCACATCTGATGCAATATTCGCATCAAGCACTTTATAAAGCACCGTGGCTTCTTCCAGTTCAAGTTCATCAAGAATTTCAGCAACATCAGCCGGGTGCAAATCATGAACAAGCTCTATCAGAGCAAGCTCATCATTGCGAACAATGGCTTCTTTTAAGTCGTTGAGGTATTCTCGGGTTAATTCAAACTGCATGACTTGGAAAAATCAAGTCAAAAGTATAATTATTTAAGTGGAGCTAGAGCGTTGGTAAGCTCAACAAATTCAGTGAAATCTAATTGCTCAGGACGCAAGGTCAAAAAACGATCAATAAGCTTGCTATTCTCTTCATCGATCAAGTCTTTGAGCGACTTTCTTAGCATTTTTCTTCTTTGATTGAACGCTCTCTTTACAATTGATTTAAATGCCTTTTCATCACAATCCAACTTCAGTTTTTCTTTGCGCTTCAGGATAATGACACCAGACTGAACTTTTGGCGGAGGCTCAAACGCTTGCGGGTCTACTGTAAAAAGGTATTCAACATCATAATAAGCTTGTGTCAAAACGCTCGTTATTCCATAAACTCTGCTGCCTTTTTTCGATGCAATTCGCTCAGCAACTTCCTTTTGAAACATCCCCACCATTCCGACAACGTGATGCTTATTCTCTATGATTTTAAAAACAATCTGACTGGAAATATTATAAGGAAAATTGCCAATTACAGCTTTATCGCCTTCTGCTTTCCACTGAAGAAAATCTTGATTTTTGATCTTATCCATATGCATGGGATAGGTTCGTTTCAAGTAGTCTATCGACTCTTGATCAACATCAAAAAGCTCAAGATTATTATACTTCTCAAAAAGGTACTTAGAAAGCACTCCATCGCCTGGGCCAACTTCAACCAGCGATTCAAACTCAAGCGGAGCAAGGCCATCAACAATTTTCATCGCAATGTTTTCATCCCTCAAAAAATGCTGACCTAGGTGTTTCTTAGCGCGAACCGGTGATGCCATTAGAGTACTTCTAATAGAGTTCTGAATGCGACAAACTTATCCTTGTATCGCTCAGTATGCTGTCGTTGTAATTCTGGAGCATGCTCCTTGTAATAATCTTCCAAATGACTCATACTCTGGCATTTGTATTGGATGGAATATGTCATTCCGTCTTCATCATCTACGAGCACTTTTGCTAATTGATGATCAATGAATTTACTAGTGGCCATTACTTCAGGAATATGAATTGAACGCATCCAGTCCATCCAATCATCATGTATGTCATTATCAATTTTTACGGTAACATTATAAATAATCATGGCGCTAAAGTTAAGGTCTTAATTCGCACGTCATCAGTTTACAATTACCTTGGTTGTCATCACCGTTTTTTCATAGCGCCACATAACAAGGTAATGACCTGCAGTAAGGCTTTGAATCTGTAGTGAGTGCTGATCAACGCTTATCGAGCCAAGATTCCAAATCCCAACAGAAGTGCCGGTCATTGTGCAAACCTCTACTACACCTGAAATGCCCAGATCAGAAAACAATTCGATCTCAAAATTTCCGGTATTGGGATTTGGATATACAAGCAATGACGTATTGTTTGAGCCAGTCCTTAGGTTCACCTTTTTTGCAGGTGTAGTAATAACTGAACCATCAAAATCAACCTCATGCAGACGATAATAAGACGTTCCAAAGAAAGGCGTAGAGTCAAATAATTCATAATATTTCGCAGTATTAGAATTTCCCGCTGCAGCCACTTCGCCAACATAAATCCAATCTCTGCCATTCGAACTTTTCTCAACAAAGAACCGGTCACTGTTCGACTCACTTGAAGTTTGCCAAATTACTTGTACATATTTATTGTCTATTACTCCAGCATCAAAATTCAAAATTTCTACTGGAAGAATGATGGAGTTAACTCCTACAGAATAAGCCACACTGCCCCCTGTTAAAGTGCTAGTAGAAAACTCGACATAATCAATTCCTGCCTCCAGGGTAAGGTTTTGGGTTGTTACATCATATGCATTAAGGATACCACCTGGCGTGATCTGAGTTGTGTCGAATGTGCCTGAATTCATATTGAACCATCTTAACCCAGATACCTGGCTGGTTTGATCAGCATAGAGTTGATTCCACCTTTGGGCCACTTGCTCAAGTGTGTCTAATTCAGCTGGGTTAAAGTAAAAGCGTACATCTACATAACCATTCAAATTTCCAGAAGTCAATGTGATATTATAATAACGCCCTAAAACAAACGATGCCGTTTGGTTTGCAATGTCTGTCGCACTGTAAACTCCAGCTTCACTGGCAGGATTATCGGAAGATATAAGCTGAGCTTCTATTGTAAAGTCATTAGAATTAGCGCCACCTCCAGGAGGAAACTGATTAACTGCAAACAGCAACTTTGTAGCATCCGATGGATCATAAAAATAAGTCCAACCTGACATTTTACAGTTAGAAACTGCAACGGTAACACCAGGATCAGCCAAACCTACATCACCATCTTGACAAGGCAACTCTCTCCAATCTCTTTCATCAGATCCGGCATCGGCATTAGGAAAATCAAATGCATCTTGACCGTTATTGGTTGAACCAAATAGTGGAGATACTCCATTAAGTAAATCAAAGGAATCATCCAACCCATCTCCATCTGTATCAATTCCTGATGGAAGTATTTCTGGTATTCCATCTCCATTTGTATCCCAACCTTCAATCTGGTCTATTTCACCATCATCGTCTGAATCATTATCGACATAATCTTCCGAATCTAATCCATCTGTATTCTCTGGCATTTGGTAGACACCTCCTTCATCAGGATCAAAAGCACTAGAGATTCCGTCAAAATCTGCGTCTATATTGGTTGGGATAATTGGAGCTCCAGAACTTAACTGCGCTTCAATTAAATCAATAACTCCATCATCATCTGAATCAATATCTACATAATTTTTCAAGCCAGAACTATCAGTATTGGGTTCAAGCCATGGAACTCCCAGTGTCACTTCTAAAGCACCAGCTCCGTTATCAACGTCATCCAATTGATCAAACAAACCGTCAAGTATCAGCATCAGTCATGGAAGAAGCATCTCCAACAACAGGGTAGTCAACTTCGCCATCTTGGTTAACATCATCCCCTTGCGCTTCTAATATATCTACTAGTCCGTCATTATCTGAGTCCTTATCAAGATGATTTGGCACACCATCATTGTCAAAGTCATAGATATCTGCTATGCCGTTGGAATTGGTATCCGCATACACTGTGCTACTGGCATCTCCCTCCGTTACATCTTCTATAACATCAATCCAGTTAGGATATTTATCTCCATCGTGGTTGCCGTCTGGATCATTTCCAAAAGACTCTTTCACATCGGTAATCCCGTCATTATCATCATCCAAATCGATAAAATCGGCTATCCCATCATTGTCAGTATCCTTATTATCCCTCCAATCACGATCGTTTCCAGGGTTGTGAACATCCGGGTGGGCATTTGGATTAATCACGCCAGAAATATTCACTTGGGCATTACCAAATAATGCAAAAGCAACAAACAAAACCACCAATTGAATTCGCTCAATAGCCGGCTTTAAATCGCGATAGGTAATTAAATTTTCCATCTCAATACTGAAATCTACCCCCCTGCTTTTCAATAAACAACGTTGCTTTAGAATGTTTAGAATTATCTATAGCCAACCCACCTGAAAAATCGGGGTGTGGAAAGATAACACTCATAGCATCGTTTTGTATTTCATCAAAGGGTTTCATTGTTAATTCTCAGGTTTTTATCCATTTCATACATTTCTAAGAACTTTATCGATTTACTATACGGATTACCACAAATAAAGATTCACTAATCTTAAATTCGCGCTCTATTTATTGAATCAATGGAATACAATTTCGCCATCACAGAACGCAAGTGGAGAGCCTCTTGGGCAAAGAATCAAACGTTTAAGGCACAGCCTCATACTTCCAAGCCGAAGTTTTATGTGCTTGATATGTTTCCTTACCCCTCGGGCTCTGGACTTCATGTAGGCCACCCATTAGGCTATATTGCCAGCGACATCTATGCTCGCTACAAGAGGCATTGTGGATTCAACGTTTTGCACCCTATGGGTTACGATGCCTTCGGACTTCCAGCTGAGCAATACGCCATAGAAACAGGACAGCACCCTTCAACGACTACCAAAGCCAACATTGAGCGATACCGTGAACAACTTGACTTAATTGGATTTTCATTCGATTGGAGTAGAGAAGTAAATACTTCTAAACCTGAGTTTTATAAATGGACGCAGTGGATCTTTGTTCAATTATTTCACAGCTGGTTTGACCTTAATAATAATAAAGCAAAACCAATTGACTCGCTGATCGAAGAATTTGAAAAAAGCGGAAACACCAATGTTAAAGCAGCATCTGATAAAGTTGATGTCTTCTCGGCAGAGCAATGGAAGTCATTCTCAGACCATAAAAAAAGAGAAACACTTTTGAATTACAGAATAGCCTACAGAGCGGAAACGACCGTTAACTGGTGCGCTGAACTTGGAACTGTTTTGGCTAACGATGAAGTTGTTAATGGGGTAAGCGAAAGAGGCGGATATCCTGTGGAGCAAAGGAAAATGAAGCAATGGTCTTTAAGGATTACTGCTTTTGCCCAGAGACTGCTAGATGGGTTAGACACGATAGATTGGACTGATTCATTGAAGGATATTCAGCGCAATTGGATTGGCAAAAGTGAAGGGGCCGAAATTGAATTTAAAATTGCTGGCTCCAGTGGTCATTTCAGAGTTTTCACTACTCGGCCCGATACCATATTTGGTGCAACATTTATGGTGCTCGCTCCTGAGCATCAATTAGTTTCAAGTATCACAACCGAAGATTGCAAAAGTGAAATTGAGAAGTATCTTGAATTTGCAAAATCACGATCTGAACGTGAACGTATGTCTGAGGTTAAAGACGTTACTGGCGCCTTCACGGGTGCTTATGCAGAAAACCCACTTACTGGTCAACGCATTCCAATTTGGATAAGCGATTATGTGTTAGCTGGATATGGAACTGGAGCAATTATGGCTGTGCCAGCAGGAGACCAAAGAGACTGGGACTTTGCTTCTAAATTTGACTTACCAATTGTTCCCATAATTGACGGCCAAGACATCAGTGAAAGTGCTGATGACAGAAAAGACGGAGTGATGATCAACTCTGATTACCTCAATGGAAAATCAGTATCGGATGCCAAAAATGAAATAATCGCGAAGGTTGAGTCAATGCAAATCGGACATAAAAAAGTCAATTATAAGCTACGCGATGCTGTTTTCAGTCGTCAGCGTTATTGGGGAGAACCTTTCCCAGTATATTACAGAGATGACATTCCTTATACGATTGACGAAGACAAGCTGGACCAAATAAGCCTACCTGAAATAGATAACTTCAAACCAACTGAGACAGGCGAACCGCCTCTTGGCAGGGCAACACATTGGAACTGGGACAGAGAAGCAGGTAAGATCGTAGAAAATGGAAAAGGATTTCCAATGGACTTAAACACCATGCCGGGTTGGGCGGGTTCAAACTGGTATTACCTGCGCTACATGATGGAAGGCAACCCAGAGCTTCGTTCAAAAGAATTCGTTTCGAAAGAAGCAGTTGACTATTGGCAACAAGTCGACCTTTATATGGGAGGCGCTGAGCATGCTACAGGCCATTTATTGTATTTCAGATTTATTACAAAATTCTTGCATGACCTTGGCTTTCTACCATTTGACGAACCGGCTAAAAAGTTGGTTAATCAAGGCATGATTCAAGCAGAAGATGGGCAAAAAATGAGTAAACGCTATGGAAATATTGTCAACCCTGATGACGTGATAGCAGAACATGGAGCTGACGCGCTTCGTTTACACGAAATGTTTCTTGGGCCAATAGAAATGCACAAGCCTTGGAACACAAAAGGAATTGAAGGTGTATCAAAATTCATTAGAAAGCTATGGAAATTATTTCATGAAGGGGATGAATTCATTATTTCCGATGAAAAAGCAACAAAAGACGAATTAAAAGCATTGCATAAGTGCATTCAAAAAGTGACTGAAGATATGGAGAGATTCTCTTTTAACACTTCAGTAAGTGCCTTTATGGTGGCCGTAAATGAACTTACGGATTTGAAGTGCAACAAAAGAGAAATACTCGAAAATGTAGTCATTCTAATAAGTTGCCATGCTCCTCATATAGCTGAAGAACTGTGGAATCTGCTTGGACATCAAGAATCAATTTCAGAGGCGACTTGGCCAACATTCAACCCTGAGTATTTAAAATCAGACAGTGTAAATTATCCTGTTTCTTTTAATGGGAAAACTCGATTCCACATTGAGCTTCCTGCCGAAATGGATAAAGCCTCAGTGGAAACTTCAGTATTAAGTCACGACACAGCAATTAAGTGGCTTGAAGGTAATACGCCAAAGAAAGTGATCGTTGTACCCGGAAGAATCGTAAACATAGTTGTGTAGGCGAGAATTCACACAAGCTTTGTCTTACCGAGTGAAATAATCAATTATGGATTTCAGTTTCATTCTTTCCGGGTTATTACTAATGCTTCAACCCACTATTTCTGAGCCTAGACAAGAATTTGTCAAAAGTCAAGAAATAACAAGTCTTCCAAAAGTTGAGCACAACGCTTTCAAGAGAGGCGAACGTCTAGAATATGAAGTATCCTATGGCTGGCTAGACGCTGGCGAAGCGATAATTGAAATTACCCATGAAAAAAAGCAAATCGCTGGCCGAGATGTTTTTCATGTGATAGGAACCGGAAACTCGCTAGGCACCTTCAATTGGTTTTTCAAAGTGCGAGATCGTTATGAAACTTATGTGGATGAAGCTGGTGTTTTTCCTTGGATTTTCATCCGAGACATACATGAAGGAGGCTTCGACCTAAAGCAGTATTACACCTTTGATCATTTCAAGGAAAAGGTAACAACAAATAAAGGAAAGGAATTTGACGTTCCACTCGGTGTGCAAGACATGATCTCAGCATTATACAGAGCACGAGCGATGGATTTCTCCCATATAGAACCAGGTCAAATTTTTGAAATCCAGGCTTTTGTAGATAATGAAGTATGGCCGCTTAAAATCAAGTACTTGAAAACCGAAACGATAGAGCTCGACAAAGGAGACTTCAATTGCATGGTATTCGTTCCTGTTGTGCAAACAGGCCGTATCTTCAAGAAAGAAGAAGATATGATGGTTTGGGTGACCAATGACAAAAACAAGATTCCTATTCTAGCAAAAGCTAAAGTAGTAGTTGGTTCTGTCACGATGGAAATTAGAGATTACAAAGGACTTGCGAATCCGATCGCAAAGATTGATTAAACTAGCCTTCACGTTACATTGTTAGAAACTGCTTTCAAGTCACTCTGTGCCTTTTTAATAACATGGTACTTTCGACCTTTGTATAATACCATTCAGTGAGCGATTCAAACGAAGAGAAGTTAGCCAAACTTCATGAAAAATATGAGTCAATGGGTCAGGACGTTAACGCCTATCTTGACGGCCTTTTACTATCCAATTACTTGACTTATTGGGACTATGTGCACCTAGACACGCTTTTAACACTTCAACATCCTAAGACGGATTTTCCCGATGAAGAAATATTCATCATGTATCATCAGATCACTGAGCTGTATTTCAAACTCAGTCTTCATGAGTTCAACCAAATCTCTAAAAACGGAAAAATTATTGGAGAAAATGGCCATGATATAGGCTGGAATGATAAAATAAGCGCTGAATTTCTGACTTCTCGACTTGCTCGAATCAACTCCTATTTTGAGGCACTAACTAAGAGCTTTGAAATTATGGTCAATGGCATGGAGAAGGAACAATTTCTTCGCTTCAGGATGGCACTATTGCCAGCGAGCGGATTTCAAAGTGCTCAGTATAGAATGATTGAGATTGCGTCAACCGATCTAAAATATTTAGTAAATAAGTCGAAGCGCACTAAAGCAGACGAAAAGGACACCCGTTCTCTGGAAGAGCAGCTTGCTCATATTTATTGGAAAGAAGGCGCTACTGAATCAGAAACCGGCAAGAAAACCTTGACTCTGAAACAATTCGAACAAAAATACAGCTGCACTTTTTTGAATATGGCCCGAGAATATGAGAGTTGCAATGTTTGGAAAAAATTTCAGAGCTTACCGGAAGCAGACCAAATGCGGCCCGAGCTTCGAAAAGAAATGCGTGAATTAGATGTCAATGTCAATATAAATTGGCCTTTAATGCACTACAAAAGTGCAGTTAGATATTTGGCATCAAAAGAAGGTGATGCACCTGCCACAGGTGGAACGAATTGGCAAAAATATCTCCCTCCTAAATTGCAATTAAGAATATTCTACCCTTCGCTATGGAGCTCAGAAGAATTAGAAAACTGGGGCAAAGGTTGGGTTGAAGAAGTGCTTTCTGACAAAATCAAAACAAAAGGATAGACAGTGGCTCAACGATTAAGAATTCTTATTCCTACCGCAATTCTAGCCCTCATAGTCATTAGCGTTCTGATGTCTAAACGAGAGTGGAATCAAGAAATGGCAACTTACGAAGCTGTTGACTCTTTAATTACCGAGGAATGTCATGAAGAATTTGGCATAGACCTTCAAGGTTTTCATGTTGAAAAAGGAAAAATCAGACAGAATCAATTTCTTGCAGACATTCTCCTTCCCTACGGAATTGATTATGGTCGCATTACTTCATTGGCTGAGAAATCTAAACGCTCTTTTGACATTAGAAAGCTTAACGCTGGAAAAGACTACACCTTGATATGCGCATCTGATAGCACTTCTCTTCTAGCTAAATTCTTCATCTATGAAATATCCGCTGTAGATTTTGTTGTATATGACTTAAGGGACACACTGGATATTTACTTTGGCAGCAGGCCAATTGACTTAGAAGAGAGAGAAGCATCAGGCACCATCAACTCTTCTTTGTACCAAGCGCTCATGGATCAAAACCTAAGCCCTGCACTGGCGATGGAGTTATCAGATATTTATGCATGGTCCATTGACTTTTACCGTATCCAAAAAAAGGACAACTTCAAGCTGATATATACTGTCAAAAAGGTCAATGATGAGGTTGTGGGAATTGACGAGGTTCAATCTGCCTTATTCAATCATGAAGGCGAGCCATATTATGCATTTAAATTTTCTCAAAACGATAAAGAAGATTATTTTGACGAATCGGGTAATAGTTTAAGAAAGGCATTTTTACAAGCTCCTTTAAAGTTTAGCCGACTTTCTTCCGGTTACACTCAACGAAGGTTTCATCCAGTTCAGAAAAGATGGAAAGCACATTTAGGAACTGATTATGCCGCCCCTACAGGGACTCCAATCATGGCTGTCGGAGATGGTGTCGTAACTGAAGCACGGTATTCAAAATTTAATGGGAACTACGTTAAAGTCAGGCATAATAGCACTTATACGACTCAGTATTTGCACATGAGCAAGATTGCCAGTGGCATGAAGCCCGGGACTAGAGTTAAGCAAGGTCAGACGATTGGATATATAGGCAGCACCGGCTTGGCAACAGGCCCTCATGTGTGTTTCAGATTCTGGAAAAACGGTAAGCAAGTGGATCATAGAAGAGAGAAAATTCCACCTAGCGAACCTATTAAAGCCGAGTATCGTGAAGAATTCAATGAGCATCTTAAACAATGGAAAGCCAGACTCGATAATATCGGCCTGGCTTCTCAACAAAAAGACAATATCGCTTTGAGCGCTTCTATTAAATAGAAGACATACCCAACAAGACTATTGGGTTCTCAATATACTTTCTGAAGGTTTCAAGAAATTGAGCTCCTAAAACACCATCAACCACACGATGGTCGCAACTAAGGGTCACTTTCATTCTATTTCCAACCTTGACCTCACCGTCTTTTACAACAGGCTCTTGACGAATAGAGCCAACTGCCATAATGCAGCTATCAGGTGGGTTAATAATGGCAGTAAACTCCTCGATACCGAACATTCCTAAATTAGAAATGGTAAAGGTGTTTCCTTGCCAATCTTCAGGCTGCAATTTTTTTGTTTTAGCGCGTTTAGCGTAATCCCTAACCTCAGCAGAGATCTGAGTCAATACTTTCCCATCAGCATGTCTAACAACAGGAACGAGTAGTCCTTCATCCACTGCTACGGCTACACCAATATGTACATGCTCGTTATATCTAATAAAGTCTCCATGCCAGCCCGCATTAACACTTGGGTGCTCCTTTAATGCAATGGCAGATGCCTTAATTACAAGGTCATTAAATGAAATCTTCTCAGGACTAATAGCTTCATTGATTGCCTTGCGCGCGTCAACAGCTCTGTCCATGTCCAAGTCTATCGTTAGATAGAAATGTGGGGCAGTGAATTTGCTTTCACTTAATCTGCGTGCAATAGTCTTTCGCATTTGAGTTATTTCCACATCTCTGTGACGCTCGATCTGAGGAACCTGAGAAAGATTAGCATTTTCTATATCGCGTTTTACGATTCTTCCGTTTTCACCAGAACCACGAATACTGCGTAAGCTAACACCTCTTTCTTCAGCAAGTTTTTTCGCCAGTGGCGAAATTTTCATTCTTGAATCATCACTAGCAACTGGGGCTTTCTCAACTGGTCTAGGCTGCGCTTTAACTGGAGCGACTGCTGGAGTTGATGTAGACTCTTGTTTTGCTGGAGCGGCAGCTGCTTTATCCTCTTTTTTTGCTGGGGCTTCTTCCTTGGCAGTCTTCAAAGCTGCTTGGATATCTTCTCCTTTTTCGCCAATGATTGCAATTACACCATCAACATGTGTAGATTTACCAGCAGGAATTTCAATATGCAACAGAGTGCCTGCATGAAAAGACTCAAATTCCATTGTAGCCTTATCTGACTCTATTTCTGCTAAGACATCACCAGCATTAACTTGATCTCCTACTTTCTTTTGCCAAGTAGCGATAACACCTTCTTCCATGGTATCACTAAGCTTGGGCATTTTTATTACTTCAGCCATCTAACAATCTTTTAATTAATCCATTATATATGGATAGTCATCATGCGAATAAATATCAGTATAAAGCTCGCTTTCATCAGGTAATGGTGAATCTTCTGCAAACTTCACAGACTCTTCAACCCTAGCTTTAACTTCAGCCTCAATCTTCTTGACATCAGCATCTTTTAACCAACCTTGCTCTAGAATAGTGTTCAGCACTTGATTCAATGGATCTTTATCCTTGTAATCATTCACTTCTTCTTTAGACCTATACTTCTGAGGATCACTCATTGAATGACCTTTATATCTGTACGTTCTAATATCAAGCAAATAAGGTCCTTTACCTTCTCTAGCAAAATCTGCGGCCTTCTTAATTGCATTATGAACTGCTTCAACGCTCATTCCGTCTACTGACTCTCCTGGCATGTCATAGCTCAAACCTAATTTAGAAAGGTCCGTCACATTGGTGGTTCTAGCCACTGAAGTTCCCATTGCGTAATTATTGTTTTCCACAATAAATACAACAGGCAGTTTCCACAACATGGCCATATTAAACGTCTCGTGCAAAGCGCCTTGACGCACAGCACCATCTCCCATAAAGGTTAAACAAACATTCTTGGTTCCATTATATTTCTCTGCGAAAGCAATACCAGCTCCCATTGGAATTTGAGCGCCCACGATTCCGTGTCCTCCCATCATATTTAACTCCTTGCTAAACATGTGCATTGAACCTCCCTTTCCTTTAGAACACCCAGTGCTCTTTCCATAAAGTTCTGCCATAACATATTTAGGGTCCATCCCTAGAGCAAGTGGATGCGCATGATCACGATAAGCTGTGATTATTTTATCCCCTTTATGCATCGCTGAAGCAAAACCTGCAGCTATAGCTTCTTGTCCGATATAAAGGTGACAAAAGCCGCCAAATTTTTGCTGCAAATAAAGATTACCGCAAGTTTCCTCAAAACGTCTCATAAGGAGGATATCCTTATACCATTTAAGGTAAACTTCTTTGCTAAATTCCAATTTCTTAGAAGCTGTTTTCTGAGCCATAATTTTCTATTAATGGATGGCAAAAATATAACATGAATACATCAAAACAGCATTGATCGATAATTGCTTACTTCTTAAGCTGAGAAAGGTAGAAGTGAAATGGTAAAATCGACTCTGAATCACTAACAATCAAAACCTTACCAGAAGCCGAGGCCATAATGATTTCTATATCAGTTTGCTGTAATTTTTCTGTTTCGCAAATAACTTGCCTGCAAATACCGCAAGGCGCGGCAGGTTCAGTCATTTCAAATCGGTTTGGTTTTGACACTACAGCAAGTTTTAAAATTGTTTTTCCCTGGTGATGATCTGAAACAAAGTTTAAAGCATTTCTTTCTGCACAAATTCCAGCTGGAAAGGCCGCATTTTCTTTATTGCTTGCGGTTACAACTGTACGATCTTCTAAAAGAATTGCACAACCAACAAAAAAATCTGAATAAGGAGCGTAAGCTAGAGTAGAAGCCTTAGAAGCTGCCCCAATAAGCTTCACCTGATCTTGAGTGAGCTCTGATAGATCATCATGCAGCTCATAATGCAATGTTTTTGAAATTGTCTCTTTCATAGATTAAGGCTTTTCAAGCAAAACCACGGCATATGCCTCTATACCTTCTTTTCGACCAACAAAACCTACTGTTTCGCTAGTCGTAGCCTTTACACCGACCTCATCATCTTCGAGGTTACATAATGAAGCTATGGATGCTTTTATCTGCGAGATATATGGCGAAATTTTAGGTACTTCAGAAACAAGTGTGGCATCAATATTCCCAACCTGATAACCTTTTTCTGAAATTAACGTCATAACGTCAGATAATAAATTTCTGCTATCAGCATCCTTAAACTCATCACTTGTATTAGGGAAATGAAATCCAATATCTCTTAATCCGGCAGCCCCAAGTATGGCATCGCAAATTGCGTGCAAAAGGACATCTGCATCCGAGTGACCATCAGGCCCTATATCAGAAGGAATTTCCACTCCACCAAGTCTGCAAAGTCGTCCTTCTTTAAGTTGATGAACATCATAACCAAAGCCTACTCTAATCTTCATTAATCTGTACCCTCAGCTTTTGACATTTCATCAAAGTTAAACGACAACGTAAATCTCAAAGTATTCGCTAATGGAGATGTTGTACCAACATTTCTTCGGACATTATACGTTGAAATCAGATAACTGAAGTCCAAGCTAAAAACATTCAATTTCAAACCAGCCCCTAAGGTCAAATATTTCCGGTTTCCTTTAGAAAAATGCTCTGTAAAATAGCCTGTTCTGAAAGCAAATTGGTTATCGTACCAGTATTCTATTCCAATACCTGCAGAAACCTCATTAAGCTCCTCTCGCAACACACCAGCACTTATTGGCTCCCATTCGCCTGCATCATTGTAATCACCATATCCAGGCGCGTCATAAAAGGAAGTGAAAACAGCCGAAGGCACTGGTCTATCAGGGTCTAAACCTGAAGAAATGACAAAATTCCCATTAGCGTCCTGCTGAAAATTACCATTAGCGTCCTCAGCATATTTAGGTGGACTGGGAACCATATACTTATTGAAGTCAACGGATGCGCTTATTTTGTTGAAGTCGTTCAAATGCCACATTACTGTTGGTCCCAATCTTAAATTAATCGGCAAGAAGTCTCTTGTTGTTGCATCAGTGTATGAAATTTTCGCTCCAAGATTACTGATTGCTGCACCCCATGAGACAACTACGTCTTTATCAAACATGACAAGGTCATCATTCGTGTAAAATACTCCTAAATCCACTGCAATTGTCCTTCCTGGCTTTGAGTTCGCACCACCTACCGTTTGCCCTCCAGTAAGGTTGGAAGTAATAAACTTGGCGCTCAAACCACCTGACAATCGCTGAGCCAGCTTTCTTGAATATCCTGCATTCAAAGCAAATTCATTTGGAGTGAACTGAACCGTATTATTACCAAACTGATCAGTAAATTGAATATTTCCAAGTGAAAAATAACGTAACCCCACAGCCACTGTGCTCATTTTATCAATCCGATAATATCCAGTAAGATATGAAAGTGAAATATCAGGAACTAAAGCCCGTAGCCAAGGGGTGTAAGAAATAGAAGCCCCAGACTTTCCTTCTATAAAAGCATATTTAGCTACATTCCAATGCAATGAATTTCCGTCAGGACTTGTTGAGACTCCAACATCTCCCATTCCACCACCTCGAGTTTCAGGATTGATAATCAAAAACGGAACTGCGGTGGTAATTGTATTCAACTGAAGCACCGAACTGCGAACTTCATCTTGCTGAGCCTGTAATACATTCACTAAAAGTGAGCATACTAGAATGCTCATTATTTTTATCCTTCTCATACTTAAATTTCGATCAAGTAAAGTTCTTGCAATAGGCTGTTTTTTATAAAGACGGCAAATATAACTAATAAGTCAGGGACTATTTTAACAAAACTAAGCGCTCATATTTTTCAACTGACTCACCCAAAATGGTTTTAACAGACACGCGATAGAGGTAAACTCCTTTTGCCAGCACATCACCAAATTCATCCCTACCATTCCAATTAATCGGCCCAACACGAAATCCGTCAGAAACATATTCCCCGTCAAATGATTTGACCAATTTTCCCGCGATCGTAAAAACTTCAATTCTAACAGATAAAGCCTGTCCAGGTTTATTATGTTCAAAATAAAAATCAGTATTCGTGGTGAATGGATTCGGATAATTAAGCACATGTTCTAGGGCTAATTCTTCATCATTTGCCACAACAAATTCGGTATACGAGTCTGAAGGGTTATTGTTCACATCCCAAACTTGAAGCTTAAGACTATGTTTTCCTTCATCAAGCTCCCTAAACGGATACAAAACCTTACCCGTAGTATATGAATCTAGGTCTGACTCATAATACTCGTTCAAAACCAGTGTATTCGAAGTGTTATTATCTAATACAGCAGTGATGTCATGACCAATGCCGCTTCCTACCATATTAATGCCATTTTCATCAAAAACCTCAGCATACAAATTTGGACTTTCATTGGTTAAACCGCCAAACACGAACTTGGTATTATTCATAAATAAATCGATTTCAGGACCTTCCTCGTCAATCACAGGATTATCAGATAAGCCTCCGATACTAAAAGATCTAAAATCACCATTTGCATCTACTGTTGAATTATCAGCGTATAGATTTATTCTTCCTACATCAAAGATCCGATTGATGTCTTTTGGAACTACGAATTCAAAAGAAAACGCTCCATTAGTAACGCTTGATTTCCCTTTAAAAACAAGGTTTCTCCACTCAGAATAAGTAAAGGGACCTGAGCCATCGTTGTCTAAAGATTGCGTGTTAGCTGCCTTGTCATATACAGAAGGATAAAGCAGTCCATTGAAATCGGTAAGTTGATTACCAGAATAATCTGTAACAATCCCTTCTACTTTAACCTTACCAAGAGCACCAATAGTATCAGGCATAGATGTGATCTGAATTCGATTTTCTGGATAAGCCAGTCTAAGAGCTGGATCACCCAAAAGTGCAAAGCTCCGACTATTTAAAGCTGCACTAGTATTCGTGTCTAATGTTCTGATTTTCGTCTGAAGCATCAAGTCTCCAAGTCGAGGCTTCTCATCTGTCAAATTTTCAAAAGCTTGTGCAGTGAACTCAGTCGTCAACGTCAAGTTTGGGCTTGAATATACAGCTCTAGTTGTTGTTAATAGTGCAATCCCGCCTCCACTTGGGTTTAAAAGTACATACTCACCTCCTGAAGTTCTTCTTGGATCGTCAAATCGAGCAAACTCACATGTTGCGGTAATAAACAAAGGCAAATTATCAATATTAGACCACTTGTTAATGGTTTGAACTTCTAGTATTCGCTCGTGCGCCCAGCCTAGTTCTCCTCCATGGCCAATGTAGTACATCATTAAAGCTCCCTTCCCCACTCTATCCGAAACAGCATCTGCTCCTTCAGGATAGCGCGCACCACCAGAACCCAATTGCTGCTTGTAAGAATCCATATAAACCTTATCTATAAGGAACTCTTGTGCATTCGCATCTAGCACATTTCCAAGGGTTTCGAAATCTCTCATGAATGTTTGCCCATCGCTTTTATCGGCATCATCTGCCACAAAAGCGATTTTGTTTCTCCAATCACCAAAAGATGAAGAATTTTGAGCATAGCGCTCTATCTTACCCACCATATCTTCCGCTTCCTTCCTGCTTCGCGCAGGTAAACGACCAATACCGATATCTACAAAATCGTATTGCGACTCTCCTTCATCATCATCAAGCAAACCATAATAATCATCCGAAGCTATTGAGCCGGTTGGAGATAAGCTATTGAGCATCTGATGTGTAGGAACAAAGTTTGAATTACCTGAGATTTTGTCTTTATAATCATAGGATGCATCACCAAATAACAAAAGATACCTTGGTCTCAAACCTCCGCTTGAATCTGCTTCATGATATAGCATCCTCATAAACTCTTTGATTGCTGTAACATCTTGGGCTCCTCCTGAAAACTCATTATAAATCTGGCCTGGCGTAACCACAGCAGTCGATAACCCGTCTTCTGAGGAGTGCAGATTAGCAAGGCGCTCAGCATAAACCTTGAATGCAGGATGCGTGACAATTACATATTCAATATTGGCGAGCTGATGTAAGTTCTGATTTTCAATAAACCCAACTTTGGTTGGTGAGAGATAACTGGATTCATTGAAAACAATAAAATCTTTCAAAACAGATGTAGAGGTTTTAAATGCCCAGCCATTGGTTACACCGCCAGTAAGGCTCATTTCTTTAATATCACCCACGTTAGTAACATCCCAAACCCTCACAGCCTCCGATGCTTTGACTTTAAACTCTGTAATCGCGTTTACTTCAACACTATTTAAATCCCTGAAAGACATGAAGGGACTAAGGAAAGTGATTGACCTTCTTGCATGTAATTCAATGTAATCAAGCCACGCTTTTGACTGTAAGTTAGGCCCTTGAATCAACTCAAACTTGGTCAATAGATCGCCATCATTTGGCGTAGTTGTTAATGAGAGTAAACCATTATCTGCATACAAAGCCCCATAAAAATCCGCAACAGGAAACACATTATCTGTAACCGAAACGCCACCTTGACTTGGCAGAGACAACGAGACTGAAACACCAGCAATACCAATTGACCGTGCGGCATACCTAGCATTTAATTGCACAGGAAAAGTTCGTTGAATATTTGGAACATTAAATCCGAAGTCTTTTGATGTCACCGAACCGAACTCTAAGCCGTACCATCTTCTACCCGATTTAATAAGATTTATATTCTCTTCCTCATACAAATCCAGGTAATCATAAAACTCAGATGTTCTTGTCGATGACACTGAAACAGATTCAGTTTTAATTCTCTTTGGTGCCTCAGCACCTTCGTTTACGGATAAAAAGTAATAAGCAGAATCAGAAAAAGGATTTGTTTCATGAACAAAGCTTCCATTCGTGTTTTTCCAAGTGATTTGATCTTCACCATAAAACAAAAAGTAATCTCCACTGTCGAAGGCTCCATCGCCTCCATCAAAAACATCTATTGGAATTTGAATTAAATCATCCGGTCTTTCCTGATCATTGCTAAATGGCAACATACCTGCTCCAGTGCCAAACAATTTAATTTGATCGCTATTTACATCAACCATGCTAAATCCATAAGACTGCAAATCTTTAAAGGTGACTCTATAAATTCCATCTTCTCCTGTCGCAAGTTTATACCATTGGCCAGAGTTCAAAACACTATTATCCACCCAAGAATTCCCTCCGCGTGCACCACGAGAAGCACTCGAACTTGAGCCTTGTTCCGTTAGTTCTAAATCGAAACCCAATAGTTTTTCTACCCTAGAGTTTGTCTTTTTGAGTGGCTCCACCATTATTACAGCGTACTTCTTACCGGCAGAACTTCGAACTATTGAAGAAACTCTAAAATCTTTAGGCAATGAAACCCCTTGAAGAAGTCCTCGTTCCGATTCACTGACATACTCCGACTTCGCATTTTTCAGGGAAGCCTTTATTGACTCTGTACTTTGACTCACTTCGATTGTCCATGCGAAATATGGAAGTCGAGTCTTGGCCCGAATTCTAGCGCCTTTAAAAAAAACTTGATCAATTTTACGCTCATCAATAGCCCGATATTCTTTAACCCCTTGCCATTCTAGCACAAATTCGTTCTGTTTTTCGTCAGAACTTGTATTGGTTTTAATCTGACTATTTTCTTTTAGACCTGATGGTATACTCTTCTGAGCAAACAGATTAGCCCCTAGAGCAAAACACAATAACAGAAAGGAAAATTTCATCTTCATACTAACAGGTCTATTTTTTCGACAAATCAATATTTTTTGTGGTTATATTTGTCATTCTTTTTTCTCAGACGCTTAACGCACCTATTAAGGAAGTTATTGCCAAAAGAAAAAACGATAGTTGATATAGAAAAGTTCACGGGGTAAATATATTCGTATAATTGCGGATGTTGGAAGTCGATTGGCAATGAAAAAATTAGGATTACTATTCATACTAGCGTTGGCGTGTTTAAATATGGACCTGAAAGCCCAGGATGTGGCTTTTAGTCAGTTTTATGCGAATCAACTTTATTTAAACCCTGCTCTAGCTGGCTCTGCAAGATGTCCAAGAGTTACATTGAACTATAGAAATCAATGGCCAGGTATACCATCAACTTATGTCACTTACTCTGCTTCATATGATCAATACGTTGATGCGTTGAGCGGAGGAATTGGCCTTCAAGCCTATCATGACAGACAAGGAACAGGTATTATTCAAACAAACTCAGTAAGCGGAATGTATGCTTACCAAGTTGCTCTTGATAGAAACATCAGCTTCAAAGCTGGAATTCAAGCTACCTATTACCAAAAAGCTATTGACTGGGACCAACTAACATTCGGAGACATGATTGATGCTCGTTATGGATTCATTTATCCTACCGGAGAAGTTCCAATTGATGAGCCAGTGAACAAATTAGATTTTTCAGCTGGAGGTCTCTTATTTACTCAAACCTTCTATTTAGGTTTTGCTACGCATCACTTGTTTCAGCCAAATGAGTCATTTTTTAAGTCCGCTGAAAGCAGACTACCAAGGAAATATACTGCACATGCAGGTGCTGTGATTCCTTTAGACAAGGCAAACCCAGAGGACGGAAGTATATCACCAAATATTATATACCAAAGTCAAGGAGAGTTTAACCACCTTAATTTAGGTCTATATCTTAACAAAGGCCCAATAACAGGAGGTGTTTGGTATAGATGGGATGATGCTTTGATATTTTTAGTTGGTCTTTACACAGAACAATTTAGATTCGGTTATAGTTATGACATTACTACTTCAAGCCTAGGAACACAAACTTTAGGAGCTCATGAGATTAGTGTTACCATGATGTTCCCTTGCAAGCAAAAGCGCAGAAAGTTTAAAATGATGCGCTGTCCCCAGTTTTAATTGCGGGATAATAAAAACTCACTTATCTTTGTTTACTTAACAAATCAGCGACTTCGCTCTAAAATTATTTACACTATGAAAGCAAAAAACCTTTTTGCTCTATTAGTAGCGCCCCTTCTAATTGCATCTTGTGGATACGAAAAGTCATCCATAACTGGGTGGAACTATAACGATCCAGATAATGGAGGTTTTCAGAAATATCCTTTTGAAGAGCAAGAAACAGGCCCAAACTTAGTTTTAATTGAAGGTGGAACCTTCACCATGGGTCGGGTTGAACAAGACTTCATGTATGATTGGAATAACATTCCTAGAAGAGCTACCGTTTCTTCTTTCTACATGGACCAAACAGAGATCAGCAACTTTCATTGGCTGGAGTACTTATATTGGGTCAAGAGAGTTTATGGAGTAGATTATCCCGAATTGCATAAAAAAGCTTTGCCAGACACCTTAGTTTGGAGATCTAAACTAGCGTACAACGAACCTTACGTAGACTATTATTTAAGGCACCCTGCTTATCGTGATTATCCAGTAGTTGGGGTGAACTGGCTACAAGCTAGTGACTTTTGTAGTTGGAGAACTGATCGTGTAAATGAGTACATTCTAATTAGAGAAGGTATTCTTGAACACTATCCTGACCAGATCGGGGAAGACAATTTCAACACTGACGCGTATCTCTCAAACCAATACAATTCAGGAAAGAGAATTGAAGGTTTACCTGACTTAAACCCAAATAGCAGTGGTTACAGAAATGTAAAAATGGAAGATGGTATTCTACTTCCAAAGTATCGACTTCCAACAGAAGCTGAATGGGAATTCGCAGCGTTTGGATTAATTGGCAACAGTGTCGGTGAAAGAGTAGTAGAGAGAAGATTATATCCTTGGAATGGTCATGCTGTTCGTAACCCAGACGAAGCTTATATAGGAATGATGTTAGCGAACTTCAAGAGAGGACGTGGTGACAATATGGGTGTAGCTGGAAAATTGAATGACAATGCAGATGTTACAGCCCCTGTATTCTCATATTGGCCAAATGACTACGGTCTTTACAATATGGCTGGTAATGTAAGTGAATGGGTAATGGATGTTTATCGTCCGCTTTCATTTGAAGACATGGATGATTTTAGACCTTTCAGAGGAAATGTGTTCAACACGAAGCAAAGAGATAATGAAGGAATACTACTTGACAAGTACGACATTCCGATTTACAACATCCAAGGTCTTATTACGTATTTAGATGAATTTCAGCAAATGACTTCAGAGACTATTAACGATCAAGAATTTGATCTAATAGCTGCTTTGCAAGAACAGGCTGAACGAGCCAATCAACTTTTAATAGACGATCAAAAATATGAGGCAAACCTTGTGATTGTTGAAGAGTCAGTTGAAGCAATTAAGGCTTCTGATGAGATGGTCAAGATTGCTCCTGTATTATTGAAAGATTATAGCTCTTACATTACAGCTCGTCCTGGTGAATTAAGATACCGAGAGTCTAAGGTTGAAGAGAATATTGATCGCAGAAACTACAAGAGATCAGATAACATCAATTATTTAGACGGTGATCCTCTTTCTCATGCTGATGAGTTAAACTGGTCTGACTATGATGACTCAGAAAGAACTGAAACAGGAGCAATGTATGCTTATCCTGGTCAAGGAGAAGCTGCTGAAGATTACTCATCACTAATCAACGATCAAGCTCGTGTATATAAAGGAGCTTCTTGGAATGATAGAGCATATTGGATGGTTCCTGGCACTAGAAGATTTCTAGATGAGCGACAATCATTGTCAACGCTAGGCTTCAGATGCGCGATGGACAGAGTTGGAAGCCCTGTTGGATTAGGTGGATCAAGATAGTATTGTTGAAATCTTAAATAAGTTTTATGAAGGCCTCAATTGAGGCCTTCTTTATTTTCGGGTTGTGAATATTACTAACGTTTACTCTATTTATTCGCACTCCACTGGAGTGTGCACAGACACAAGAAGCATAAAGGAAGGCAGCCTATTCATAGCGCTGAAAGGAGAGTCATTTAACGGCAACGACTATATTCTGGCATCTCTAGAAGCAGGTACATCTCATGCTATTGCCGATGAAAAAAGGAGTGAGTTTAGTGGCAACTCAAGAATTACAATTGTCGACAATGGGTTAGTAGCGCTTCAATCCCTAGCTCATCATCACAGGTCTAAGTTGAAAATCCCTATAATAGGTCTCACTGGAAGCAATGGTAAAACAACATCCAAAGAGCTTTTGTATGCTGCCCTTTCTCAGACCTATTCAACATATGCAACACATGGCAACCTCAACAATCATATTGGGGTTCCTCTATCATTACTTGAGATAAATGAAAGTCATGAAATTGCGATAATTGAGATGGGCGCAAATCACCAAAAAGAAATTCAATTCTTATGTTCAATTGCTGCTCCTGATTTTGGTTACATCACAAATATTGGTTTAGCCCACCTTGAAGGGTTTGGTGGCGAAGAAGGTGTCTACATTGGAAAGAAAGAACTATTCGATTTTCTAAAAGAAAATGATGGAAAGGCTTTTATTAATAATGATGATCCAAAAGTCATAAGAGCATCAAATGGTCTTTCTGGTATTTCGTATGGTCAATCTGAAAAAGCAATTTTTCAAGGTGTTTATTCTATCGAAAATGGACTGCTCAGTGTTCAATGGTGGAGAGATATTGATCCATTTAAAAGATTAATTAAAACTAAGCTATCTGGAGGCTACAACTTCAGCAATGTGATGAGTGCTGTTACGTTGGCGAGGTATTTTGGAGTGCCAGATGAAAAAATCAAAGCTGGAATAGAAAGCTACATTCCTGAAAACAACAGGTCTCAAGTTGAGCATACTGATCTCAATAACACCGTAATTGTGGATTGTTATAATGCTAATCCTAGTAGTATGCTAGCGGCAATTGACAACTTAAGCAATGACTCTTTTAAAAACCCTTTTGTTATTCTAGGAGACATGCTTGAACTTGGAGATAGCTCATTTGAAAAGCACCAGGAGATACTTAAACTGCTCGAAAAAAAAGCTATAGCTGGATATTTTGTTGGGAGTGAATTCTTGAAAGCCAAGGATTCATTCGATAATGTAATCTTCTTTGAACGCACTTCTGATGTAGTCGACTACCTCAAAAAAAACAAACTAACCAACAAGTCTATACTGCTAAAGGGCTCAAGAAAATTGAAGCTTGAGCAGTTACTCGAGCTTCTCTAAGTTCATATTTTGAAACTTCCTTAAGAAGACTCGTCTATAACTGCGCGACTTATAACTATTCTCTGAACTTCACTCGTTCCTTCATAAATCTGAGTAATCTTAGCATCACGCATCAATCGCTCAACATGGTATTCTTTTACGAAACCGTAACCTCCATGAACCTGAACCGCCTCCACTGAAGCTTTCATAGCTGCTTCCGATGCATAAAGTTTAGCCATTGCGCTGAACTTACCAAATGGAAGACCTTGATCTTTTAACCACGCTGCCTTCAAGCATAAAAGTCTAGCCGCTTCAACTTCAGTAGCCATATCTGCCAGTTTAAAGGCTATTGCCTGATGTTGACTAATTGTCTTACCAAAAGCTTTTCTTTCTTTCGAATATGCGGTAGCTAATTCAAGAGAACCTGAAGCGATACCCAAAGCCTGAGAAGCGATACCTATTCTACCTCCTTCAAGTGTTTTCATTGCAAACTTGAACCCAAAGCCATCCTCGCCAACTCTATTTTCCTTAGGAACCTTCACATCATTAAACAATAGAGTGTGCGTATCAGACCCTCTAATGCCCAACTTATTTTCTTTCGCTCCTACTATAAAGCCTTCCATATCACGCTCAACAATAAGGCAATTAATTCCTTTATGACCCTTCTCAACATCAGTTTGAGCCATCACTAAATAGACCGAAGCGTTTCCTCCATTGGTTATCCAATTCTTAGTTCCGTTCAATAAATAGTGATCACCTTTATCTACAGCAGTAGTTCGTTGACTTGTAGCGTCAGAACCAGCTTCTGGCTCACTTAAACAAAAAGCACCTATGATTTCCCCTTTCGCAAGCGGCACTAAATACTTTTGCTTCTGCTCTTCACTTCCAAACTTCTCCAGTCCCCAACAAACTAGGCTATTGTTAACTGACATACATACTGATGTACTTGCATCAACTTTGGAAATTTCCTCCATTGCTAGAACATATGACACAGCATCCATGCCACCGCCACCATATTCTGGAGCGACCATCATGCCCATAAATCCTAACTCACCTAGCTGTTTTACTTCTTCTCTTGGAAATGTTTGTGTCTCATCTCTTTCAATCACTCCAGGCTTTAAAACATTCTGAGCGAAATCTCGTGCTGCATCTCTTACAGCTTTTTGTTCTTCTGTTAATTCAAAAAACATGGTTATGTACGTTTTCCTGTTATACTTTGTGGTAGCAAACAAAAGTAACTTTTGCAATGATCCAAACAGCAAATAGAGGAATTGGTTTAATGTGCGGAACATCACACGATGGAATCGACATTTGCGATGTTTCTTTTAATCGAACTGACTCAAAATGGAGCTTTCAAGTACATGAGTCAATGTCAATTTCTTTAAACGATGAACTAAAAGTGGAACTTTATAGAGCCACAGACTCAAGTGCCTACGAATATGTTGAGCTTGATAAAGCTTTTGCAACATTCAGTGCTGGTGTTGTGGTTGATTTTATTGAAAGGACAAAATCGACTGCATCCTTCATTGGGTCTCATGGAGTTACAGTTTTCCATCAACCTGATAAAGGAATTTCAACTCAAATTGGCTCTGGCGCAATCATTTCTGCACTAACAGGCTTGAAAACAATAAGCAACTTCAGAATTCAAGATGTCACAAAAGGCGGGCAAGGCGCACCTTTGGTTCCTTATGCAGACAGTCAATTATTCAGTGATTACGATGCCGCTCTGAATTTAGGCGGCTTCGCCAATATTTCTCATTTGAAAGGAAAACTCTTAGGATACGATATCGGAATCTGTAATCTATTACTGAATCACTTGAGTAAGAAGCTAGGGAAAGAATATGATCAAGGTGGAATAATTGCCAAATCAGGTAATGTGATTCCAGATTTATTCAACCAACTTAATAACATTGCACACTTTGAACTTTCTGGTCCAAAATCTTTAGGCAAAGAATGGTTTGACTCAAAAATATTGCCTTTAATTCAAAAATTCGAAATAAATCCAATAGAGGACCTTCTAGCAACATCAATAGATCATATAGCCTCTCAAATAGGCAAGGCTCTGAATAGAGAAAACGAACTGTGTTTAGTAACAGGTGGTGGCGCGCACAATGACTTTCTCATCGAAAGAATTAGAGACTTCTCTAAATCAACGATCATATTACCAACCCAGTCAATCATTGACTTCAAGGAGGCTATTTGCTTTGCTTTTCTAGGTCATTTAAGGCTCCTAGAGTTGAATAATGTTTCTAGTGATGTCACAGGTGCTAGTCAAAATTCATGTGCAGGGGCACTTTACCTGCCATAATCATGCTCTTTATTGCATGTATAATGAGCTAAGCATGCTTGAATTTATACATTTGCAGCGCTTTTTAAAAGCCAAAAAAATGCAGCATGAAAGAACTATTAGCCAAATTTGAGAATAAGACTCCAGAAATTGTTTTTGAATGGCAAGACTCTGAAACAGAAGCTAAAGGCTGGGTGGTAATAAACAGCCTAAGAGGCGGGGCCGCTGGAGGAGGAACTAGAATGAGAGTTGGACTTGACAAGCGAGAAGTTGAGTCTCTCGCTAAAACAATGGAAGTGAAGTTCACAGTTGCAGGACCTGCAATAGGTGGTGCAAAGTCAGGTATAAACTTCGACCCGAAAGATCCAAGGAAAGAAGGTGTTCTGAAGCGATGGTATAAAGCTGTATACCCACTATTGAAAAATTACTATGGTACAGGTGGTGACTTAAACGTTGATGAAATACATGAAGTGATTCCAATCACCGAGGACTACGGTCTTTGGCACCCACAAGAGGGAATTGTTAATGGTCATTTCAAACCTGATTCTGGTCAACACCTCAAAAAGGTTACACACTTAAGACAGGGCGTTTCCAAAGAATTATCGGATGCTCGATTCTCTCCCGACATCACAAGAAAGTACGTAGTTGCTGACATGATCACTGGATATGGTGTTTCAGAGGCCGTACTTCACTACTACAAAATTTGGAAGAATCAAGATGTAAGAGGCAAAAGAGTCATCGTTCAAGGATGGGGCAACGTTGGTTCAGCTGCTGCTTTTTATATGGCGCAAGCTGGAGCTAAAGTTGTAGGAATTATTGATCGTTCAGGAGGCTTGTTAAATACAGATGGGTTCACGTTTGATGAAATAAGAAGCCTTTTTACAAACAAGGAAGGCAACACTCTAGTTTCAGACAACATGCTTTCCTTCGAAGAAATAAATGAAAAGGTTTGGTCCATTGGAGCAGAGATCTTTTTGCCTTGCGCAGCCAGTAGACTAATTACACAAGCTCAAAGTGATTTAATGATCAGCAATGGGTTGGAAGTAATTTCCTCTGGAGCTAATGTTCCTTTTGCAGACTCAGAGATTTTCTTCGGGCCAATTGGCGACTATGTTGATAATCAGATAAGTCTTATCCCTGACTTTATTGCAAACTGCGGTATGGCAAGGGTTTTTGCTTATTGTATGAGCGATGATTATGTTGCTGAGGATAAGCACATTTTCAAAGATGCTTCAGATACGATTAGAGTTGCGCTTGAAAAAGTACATGCAACTCACAGTGATGACAAACGCATTGCTAAAACTGGTTTTGAAATTGCCCTAAGGCAATTGGTTTAATGGAAATTCTTGACGACATATACTTCGGGAACACGGTCCAAGACTACCTATGGGTAATTGGTTCGTTACTATTTGGTGCAATCTTCGTTCGTTTTATTGCACATCGAATTAGCAATACGCTTTTTCGACTTATAGCGGGCAAAACAGAAGGTGTTGACAAAGAAGAACTTTACCACCTTCTAGCAAAGCCACTTAGGTGGCTAATCATGTTGATCATACTTTTTGTTTGCACCTCTCATCTAGATTACCCAGCAGAGTGGGATCTCGCACCTAAGGAAGAATTCGGGTTAAGAATGTTCTTGCATAGATCTTTCATCGCCTTTTTGATCATAGTGATTACTTGGGCCGCATTGAAAATCACCAGGTTCTTAGGAATCATCCTTATGGCCAAGGCTTTATTGACAGAGAGTAAAAGTGATGACCAGATCATTCCTTTCTTGATGGAGATCATCAAGATTGTTGTGATTACGCTTGGCACCTTCATCTTTATGGGTTCAGTTTTCAAAGTCGATGTTGGGGCTTTGATTGCGGGACTTGGAATTGGCGGTTTAGCATTGGCTTTAGCCGCAAAAGAAAGTTTAGAAAACCTTTTAGCATCCTTCGTTATTTTCTTCGACAAACCATTCGTCATTGGAGACTTAGTTACTGTGAACGGAGTAACAGGTACCGTTGAAAAAATTGGTTTTAGAAGTACTAGAATAAGAACTCTCGAAAAGAGCTATTTAACCCTTCCAAACAGGTTAATGATCGATAATGTGTTAGACAACTTATCACTGCGAACATATAGAAGAGTTAATTTTAACATTGGTGTATTATACGGTACAAGCGAAGAGCAGCTCAAACAGATCGTTCAAGAAATTCAACGTTTTATTGACGAACATCCCAATACCAATCAAGATGGTGAAATCCACTTCATGGAATTTGGCGCAAGCTCATTAGACATTATGATCCTTTATTTTATCGACACTGTGGATTGGAGTGTGTTCCTAAAAATAAAGGAAGAAGTCAACTTTGAAATTATGCGCATTGTTGAAGCTCATAATGCTGATTTTGCATTCCCTACTCAAACAATTCACTTAGAAAAAGACAAATAAAAATTCAGACTATGTATCTATTAATGGTAGTTGTATTCGTATTGGGGTATTTAGCAATTGCTCTAGAGCATCCAATTAAAATTGATAAAGCCGCTAGTGCCTTGCTCATTGGTTCAATTACTTGGACAATTTTCGCTTTAGGCGCAGATACTATTATGGCCAGCAGTGCAGAAAATCAGAAACTTCTTGCTGAGTATTTAACGGAGTATTCGCATCTAAACCCTGGTGAAGAAACGAATGCCGTGCACTATGTGACGCATGAGTTGAGCCATCATTTAGCTGAAATAGCAGAAATTTTATTCTTTCTTTTAGGCGCAATGACTATTGTGGAATTAATTGATGCTCATGAAGGTTTTGCCTTGATTACAGACAAAATCAACACCGCCAATAAAGTCAAGTTAGTTTGGATTTTGAGTGTCTTGACTTTCTTTCTTTCAGCGGCTTTAGACAATCTTACAACAGCAATAGTCATGGCTGCATTGCTAAAGAAACTCATTAAGAGTAAAGAAGATTTATGGCTTTTTGCAGGTATGGTTATTATATCCGCAAATGCTGGGGGAGCTTGGTCACCAATTGGAGATGTAACAACAATTATGCTCTGGATTGGAGGTCAAGTGACAGCATCCAATATTGTTTTAAAGCTTATTCTTCCTTCTTTAGTAGCTCTTTTAGTGCCTCTAATCGTGTTGTCCTTTACGCTAAAAGGCGATGTTGAAAGAAAGTTAGGCATGGTTGATAGGGCTCATCTGGAAGATCTTTCCACTCCCGGAGAACAGCGTACGGTGCTATTCTTAGGAGTTGGAAGTTTATTGTTTGTGCCGATTTTTAAAACGATCACCCATCTTCCACCTTACATAGGGGTATTATTAGGCTTGGGAGTTCTTTGGACTGTGACTGAAATAATGCATCGGTCCAAAAATCAAGCTGACAAGTCAAAACTATCGGTTATTGGAGTGCTACAAAAGGTGGACACACCGAGTGTTTTATTTTTCTTAGGCATTCTTGCGGCTGTAGGTTCACTTCAGTCAGCAGGCCATTTGAGAATTATGGCTGCATTCTTAGAAGATTCCATAGGTAATATGTATGCCATCAATATGGTAATTGGCGTCCTAAGCTCTATTGTGGACAATGTTCCACTTGTTGCAGGAGCCATGGGAATGTATGAACTACTTCCAGCTGGTGCTGAAGCAGTTTCAGGAAAAGCCTATCCAGTTGACCATAGTTTTTGGGAGTTTCTAGCTTATTGCGCAGGAACAGGAGGAAGTTGCTTAATTATTGGATCTGCTGCAGGAGTGGCTGTTATGGGTATTTTAAGCATAGACTTCATTTGGTACATGAAGAAAATCACATGGCTCGCGCTTATCGGATATGTATCAGGTGCGGCAGTATTTATTCTTGCAGATTTGTACTTGCACTAAATTAACAGTCGGCTATTCACAATTACATTTTAGTACAGTCGTTTTGGGAATGATGGCTTATACCTTAGCCACACATTAATTCCCATACATATGTTATTAAATCTGTTATTACAGATCTCTACTGGAGCTGAAGATCTAACTGCTGAAGGAGTTGAGGAAGTAGTTCCTCATGAAGAGACATTATCTGTCATCGAACTTCTTGCAAGTGGAGGATGGTATATCATGATACCGCTAGCTATATTATCAGTTGTGGCTATCTACATATTCATCGAACGCTTTTTAGCCATTCAAAAAGCAAGTAAAGAAGATCCTCAGTTTATGAACCAAATCAAGGACTTCATTCATGATGGAAAAATTGATGCGGCCAATCATTTGTGCAAACAAACTGACTCAACATTTGCTCGCATGATCCAAAAGGGAGTTAAAAGAATTGGAAAACCACTTGGAGATATAAGCGCTGCTATTGAGAATGTAGGCAAGCTAGAAGTATTCAAATTGGAAGAAAGCCTTTCTACACTCGCAACTATTGCAGGTGCAGCTCCAATGATCGGATTCTTAGGAACTGTTATCGGAATGATCGTAGTATTTCATGAAATGCGAATCAGTTCTACGGGTATAGAAATCGAGCAATTATCAGGTGGGATAATGCAAGCTATGGTAACTACTGTTGCTGGACTAGTAATTGGAATTATAGCCTATATCGCATACAACGTTCTTGTGGCAAGAGTTGAAAAAGTAGTTTACAAAATGGAGGCAACTACCATAGAGTTTATGGACCTGCTTCAAGAACCAGCTGAATAATGGGTATTAAATCAAGAAATAAAGTGAGCGTGAGCTTCAGCATGTCCAGTATGACTGATATCGTGTTCCTGTTGCTCATTTTCTTTATCATTCTTTCTACCCTAGTATCTCCTTTTGGAGCCAAGGTTGACCTCCCAACTGGAAAAGCCAGAACAAAAGAGCATCCAAAAATTTCTGTCTCTATCAGACCAGATCTTTCCTATAATATTGATGGGCAAGACGTAGATAAAGACCAGGTCGAAGCAATCTTAGTGCAGCGCAAAGGTGAAGTGGACAAACCAAGCATCGTATTGCGCGTAGACAAGCAAGTTCCAACCGGTGAAACAGTAGGTTTTTTAAGTGTGGCAAAAGAATATGGCTTCAGTGTCGTTATAGCTACTAAACCTTGATGATGAATCAATTTCGAGATAAGAACAAAAAGAAAGGTCTAATTGGCACCATAGTGTTCCATTTAGCACTGCTAATTATCTTTTTGTTCACAGGACTTGTTACACCCGACCCCATTCCAGAAGAGGAAGGACTTCCTATTGAACTTGATCTAGGAAATACAGATTTTGGTTCTGGTGATGAACAGCCTCAAAATACTTCTGAGCCAGAAGTAACAGAGCCGATTAGCGAACCTGAGCCGGTTGAAGCTAACCCTGCTGAGCAAGTAGAGGAAGTCGCAACGCAAGATGAAGTATCTGACATGACCACACCAGTGGAAAAGCCCATTGAGAAGCCGGTTGAAAAGAAACCTGAACTAGATGAAAAACTGAAAAAGGTGTTGAGTAGCAATCCTTTTCAAACCAAGAAAGATAACGATAGCAAAGGACAAGGTTCAACTGATGAAGCTGGAGATCATGGAAAGCCTGATGGGTCACCAACAGGAGATGCCCTTCAAGGGGATAAAACAGGCGGAGGCATATCGTATAGTTTAGGAGGAAGAGGGTTTAAAGGCGCGCCTCCTATTACCGGAAACATGCAGGAGAGCGGTAAAATTGTGGTAGACATCATCGTAGATCGTCAAGGTAATGTTGTTCGTGTAACACCTGGTGGTAGAGGCTCGACTATTAATAATAGTGAGTTAGTTAGAAAAGCTGTGGAGGCCGCACGAAAAGCAAAATTTACACCTAAAGCTGACGCACCTGAAGAACAAAAGGGTACCTTGACATTCGAGTTTATCCTTGAATGACCTATCCAGAAACACTAGATTATCTTTTCAGTCAGCTTCCCATGTACCAAAGGGTAGGCCAGGCTGCATACAAAGCTGATTTGAACTCTACGATTCAGTTAATGAGTGTTTTGGATAACCCAGAGCGTAAATTCAAATCAATTCACATAGCTGGTACAAACGGCAAGGGATCAACCTCTCACCTATTAGCGTCAGTATTTCAGGAGGCAGGATATAAAACTGGGCTCTATACTTCTCCGCATCTTATTGACTTCAGAGAGCGCATTAGAATCAACGGAGAGATGATTTCAGAAAGTAAAGTCACATCATTTGTAGAAGAAAACAAAAATGACTTTGAGCGATTAGAACTCTCATTTTTCGAATGGACAGTTGGACTAGCCTTTCATTGTTTTGCTCAACAAAAAGTAGATATCGCCATTATTGAGGTTGGTATGGGCGGTCGACTTGACTCAACCAATGTGATATCGTCACCTGAACTGTCAATCATTACCAATATTGGTTGGGATCACACGCAGTTTCTAGGTGATAGTCTGGATAAAATAGCACAAGAGAAAGCAGGAATCATAAAGCCAAAAACCCCCGTTATTGTAGGTCGTTCACAACGAGAAACAGAAGGTATATTTAGGCGGATTGCTCTTGCTCATGATTCAACAATTGTATTTGCCGACCAGCAATTTCCTATGGATAGCCCACCCTGCTCATTGAAAGGTCAATACCAAGTAGAGAATTTCCAAACGACTCTTATAGCAACTGAGCACCTTAACAAATCAGAATGGAAGCTTCCTGAAGAATGCATAACTGCAGGTTTCAAAAATGTATTGACCAATACAGGCTTGAGAGGACGTTGGGAAATCATAGGGAACAATCCTAAAACAATTTGCGATGTTGGCCACAACCTAGATGGAATAAGTGCTATAGTCGCGCAACTAACTGCCGAAACTTACGATAAGCTTCATCTTATTCTAGGTTTTGTTTCCGATAAAAATGTTGAAGAACTGTCGGCTCTTTTTCCAAAAGATGCCATATTCTACCTCACACAACCTGCGATTCCCAGGGCAATGCCATTGGACAGGCTTGAGCAAATTGCCGATCAAAACAGGATGAATTATACTAGGCATGAAAATGTTCAGCTTGCCTTAGATGCCGCTAAAAATCATGCAATCGATGACGACCTAATATTCATTGGGGGCAGTACCTTTATTGTGGCTGATTTGTTATCAGGTAATATATAAACTTATCTTCTTGGGTTCTGGGGAACTATAGTGAAGAAGATGATAAAATACTATCAGGGTGAGGAATGGAAAGAAATGCAACTTTACCCATCAAAACTGCAGAAAACTTCAGCAACGCAAGAATTAAAGGAGAAAGAGAATGACAGGCGACTAAACACCTGTCATTCTTATTTAAAACCTCTATTTAGACGCTGTATTTCTCTCTAAACGCTCAGCTAACTTCATTAACTGCAGGCATTCTCGCCTATAGCCTTCTTTGTCTTTTCCGATAGCACTTTGGGCCAACTCAATCATTTTAGAATAGCTAAAACCATTGATATGTTCTGAATGCCTTAGTAACATTCCGAAGCTGGCAACAGACATTGACCACTTGAGATTTGGACTTACCATATCCTTAGATTGAGAGTCAGTGTCAACCACTCTGCTAAGAAGCTTACTCTTTCCGCCTTCTGGCGACTTATAGCGCATTTTTACGGTCGCTATTTCATTCGGATACTGCTCTTTGAAAGGAGGGATACTACTCCATTTTGGACTTGGTCGGTACTTTAAAGAGTCCACCTTAACATTACCTCCCTTACCTGCCGGAATTACTTCATACAGTGCCGTAACAACATGTCCGGCTCCCATTTCTCCAGCATCCTTTGAATCATCATTAAAGTCTTCGTTATTGAGCAATCTATTCTCGTATCCGATCAACCTATACTCAGAAACGTATTGAGGGTTAAACTCTACCTGAAGCTTAACATCCTTAGCAACGGTGAATAATGTGGCTCCAAATTCATTCACTAAGGTCTTCTTGGCTTCTGTAAGATTATCTATATAGGCATAATTCCCATTTCCTTTATCGGCAAGAATTTCCATTTTAGAGTCTTTGTAATTGCCCATTCCAAAACCTAGTGTGGTCAAAAAAACACCGCTCTCACGCTTTTCTTCAATTAAGCGTTGCATTTCCCCATCACTTGAAGCACCAATATTGAAATCGCCATCTGTTGCCAGAATAATTCGATTGTTTCCCCCATCTATAAAGTGTTTCTGCGCAACATCATATGCAAGCTTAATTCCTGCACCACCTGCGGTAGACCCTCCCGCGCTCAAATTATCAATGGCATTGAATATTTCATCTTTCCTAGAGCCTGAAGTAGATTCGAGCATCAATCCTGCCGCTCCTGCATATACCACAATTACTACACGATCATCTTCTCGCAACTCACCCACTAACATTTTCATGGCAGATTTTAACAGTGGCAATTTATTCGATGCATTCATTGAACCTGAAACATCCAATAAGAAAACCAAATTGCTTGAGGGAAGAGACGATTTATCCAGCTCCCTTGCCTTTAAGCCAACATGCATGATAAAATGACCTTCATTCCATGGTGCAACAGCAACTTCAGTAAACACTTTCACTGGATCATTCCCTTTCGGACTATCGTATTCATAATCGAAATAATTGACCAATTCCTCTATTCTTACCGCATCTACAGGGGGTAACGATCCTCCATTGATAAACCTACGCACATTAGAATAAGATGCTCTATCCACATCGATACTGAAGGTGCTCAAAGGTTCGTCAACCACGGCATGAAACCCATTTTCGTTGATCGGACTATAAGCTTCCGTATTGAACGTTTCGAGCTGTCTTTTATGCAGGCTGTAATTCCCTTGAATGGGAGCAGTCATCGCCACATCTTCTACTGCAACAACCTCTCTTTCCTTACAACCTCATTGACATTAACTTCAATAAGTGCTGGTTTGAATGCCAGCTCAACAAATGTTGAATGATTAGATACGGAACTTGTGAATGTTGGATATCCAATTTTGGACAGCCTAAGTGTTTGAACTGGGTCTTGAGTGAATAAGGTGAAGAGCCCATTAACATCAGATAATGTTTGTTCGACTGTATCTTTAGGGTTTACTATTTTCACATTAGCAACGGGAATTCCGATATCTGAGGTGATGCGTCCTTTAAGAACATTTTGCTTTGTCTGTGCTTGAGAGACAAAAGCAAAGGTTATGATGGCGATAAAAATGCTTAGCTTGTTCATTGTATTATAAATTTGAAATTCACTTATAGAATGCGAGCATCTGTTGAATTCCATAAACCCGAACAAAAAAATTGAATAAAACCACCTTCATAGATTTAGCAAACGCTCCAGCACAAAGCGATGAAGAGCTTTACAGCACTTTCGTTGAGACGCAAGATCGAGAGGTGATGGGATTGCTATTCAGAAAATACATGTCGCTGGTTTTTGGTGTTTGTATGAAGTATTTGCGTGAAAAAAATACAGCCCAAGACAATACAATGGAAATTTTTGAACGATTACTTGAGCATCAACCTTCTTCTGAAATAAAAAACTTCAAAGCCTTTTTGTATGTGGTTAGTAAGAATCATTGCCTGATGAAACAGCGCGGTGAAAAAATGATTAGCATAGAAATTTCCGAGTCAGATATGGAATCTGCTATGCAAATGCATCTTATAGATAGTAGTCCTGACGAAAAACAAGATCAACTCTTGCAGAAGTGCATGAAAACACTGAAAGACTTTCAGAAAGATTGTGTCACCTTGTTCTATCTAAGAAAGAAGAGTTATTTGGAAATAAGTCACGATTTAAAAATGAATTTGAACGCTGTGAAGAGTCATATTCAAAACGGAAAAAGAAACCTTAAAATCTGCATTGAAGCAGGGAAATGAAGCACGACAGCGACATATTAAAACGAATTAAAAGCTACTTCATGCGCAGAAAAAGTGCAGAGGAAGCTTATAAATTCGAGCGCGAAATCGAGCGCGATCCGTTTCTTTATGAGGCTGTTGAAGGTTTTGAGGACATGCTAACATCAGATATCCAGCAAGCACTAGACGAGCTTGATGAAAAGCTGAAGAAAAGAATATTCGTTTTCACTTGGCAGGCTGCCGCTATTGGACTCGTATTGATTGTTGGTGTTTCTGTTTTCGCTATTCTGGGCAGCAGAAATGAAGAAGCAGAGTCTTATACTATTGAAGAAACAAACTACAGTCCGCGTAACGTAAATCCATCATTCAGTGATATGGATGCGGTCAAGGACGCTTATGTTGTCGAAAAAGAGAATGAGTCGCTCGATCAAGTAGATGAACGAGCAGAGTCAAAAAAGATTGACTTTGCTGTTAATGAACCAGCCCCTAAAAAAGAAGTTCAAAATCGGGATATCCCTGAAGAGTCAAGGACTGGTGCAGATCTTACCTCTAAAAAACCACAGCAAATACAGGTCGATTCTGAACCAAGCAATAACCCTGCTGAAGTGACGCTTGATGAGTTAGCATTACAGGAAGGTGTTGCCGAAACAACGGCAGCTCCAGTGTCAAATGCGGCTTCTAGCGTGGTAGAAATTGTCGGCGCTCAAAGAAAGACCACGAAAAAGCGGACTTCTTCGCCTGAAGGTGGAATGGCATCCTATCAATCATATTTAAAAAAGAACCTTCAAAAATCTACGGGAATGCCTGACGGTTCAGTTGTGGTTACGTTTGAGTTTGACAAAGACGGCACTCCAAGAAAGGCTGAAGTTGCAAAATCACTTTGCACGGCCTGCGATGCTGAGGCAATTCGATTGATTGAAAATGGCCCTAAATGGAATGTTGAAGACCGGAAAAAGCGCGTGTCAGTAACAGTGTCATTTTAAGATCAGAATCCCCATTTCAAGCGAGCGAATACAGATGTTCCGTAATTTCTAAAGCTCGATCCATTATCGAGCATACCCGATTGGGCGAAAATAGAGAAATCCCAATTATTGGCTACCGCAACAGATACTGAGGGCATCACAAACAAAAGATTGACTCCTGGGGAATAGATTGCTACCATTGATGCATTAACAAGAGCTGTAATTGGCTTTGAAACAGACAACATGGCAGAATACTTTGAGGGCATTAAAGACTTTGCGCTTGGTGGTGCAGTGCTGACAATGGCGGAGTTGGCTAGTGCTACAAAATTTAGTGTTGAGTCAGCTCCTAACGAACTGAACAACAACCCACCCATGACATAAAAATTCCCCTTAAAGACGTAGTCTACAGACATGGAAACACTAACCGCCCCAGTTGTATCAGCCCATTGCTTTTGTGGGTGAAAGTAAGTTGCTTCTCCCTTAAAGCCAGCTGTTTTAAGGTTACCAGCCCATCCAACTCCTAGCGCAACATCTTCATTCCACCAGCCCGACAAATGCCGAGCCTTATCAAACTTATATCGATGATCTACAACTTCACAAACTTGCCCAGTTTAGTATCTGCTTGAATAGAATAGATACCAGCCTCTAGTTCAGAAACATTCAATTGATCTTGACTCAAAACTGCGGTCTTGATCAATACACCATTGATGGAATAGACATTAACGGTTCCATTGGTAGTATATCCTTCCACAAAAAGAACATTTTGAGCTGGGTTAGGATAGACTGAAAGAACATTTTCATTGATTGACAACTCGATCAATCCTTCAGGCTCCTCATTACCCGTTGTATCCGTTGTGTCGCCAGCAACCTCAGCAAATGAAATGTCGCCAATTGTAGCATTATCAGAGCCATTGTTTCCATTGCCGTTAACAGCATTTGCACCAAAATAGAAATCTACATCACCTGTTCCTGGCTCTGGAGCCAGCCACTTGAATGAAAATTGTCCTCCAGCATTCGCTTGATTATGTTCAACATATTGTCTAGAACTTGAGGTTGAAAGTCTCACTCCAGTTCCAGGGTCACTAAAGCTATTCAAGCTGGTATTTCCATTCATAGAAATCATTTGGAATCCATAACCGGCCGGGCTGCCTGCAGAGTTAGTTACAGTCACATCAACATCATACAACTGCTCTGGCACATACTCAGTTACTGTATTATTCTCTGAGTCTTTCAATTCAACCAAGACACTAACTGTTCCAAACGAGCCACCTGAATGGCACGTAACGCAGGTTGAACCATTATCGCCTGGAGCACCCGTTGCTCTATTACCGTTAGAAGCAGGTCCGCTAGCATTTGATTGTAAAAGAGTAACTATTCCAATGAACACAATAGAAGAAAAAGCGAAGTAATTTTTTTTCATAGAATTTAAGGTTTGAGGTAAGACGCGATGGAACACAATATGGTTTGCATTGTTCCACCGCCTAAAAGTAAGGCAAAAGAATATACCTTTGCACCCGCAAAACAAGGCAGTTATGATAGCAGCACACAACGTATCTCTCGCATTCGGAAAACAAAAGCTTTTTGATGATGTAAACGTCAATTTTACAGAAGGAAATTGCTACGGTGTTATTGGAGCAAATGGCGCTGGAAAATCTACTTTTCTTAAAATACTTTCTGGAGACATTGAAGCCAATACTGGACACATTAGCATTGAACCGGGAAAGAGAATAGCCGTATTGCGTCAAAATCACTTTGAGTTTGATGAAGTGCCTGTGTTAGAAACGGTAATTAGAGGACACAAGCGCTTGTTTGAGATCATGCAAGAGAAAGACGCCATTTATGCCAAGCCAGACTTTAGCGATGAAGATGGAATCAAAGCCTCTGAACTAGAAGCTGAATTTGCAGAAATGGAAGGCTGGAATGCAGAAAGTGACGCTGCGGCTTTGCTTAGTGGATTGAGAATCTCAGAAGACAAGCATTACAGCTTAATGAAAGATTTGAATGGTAGTGAAAAAGTACGCGTGCTGCTGGCTCAAGCCATTTTTGGAAATCCTGATATTCTGATTCTTGATGAGCCAACCAACGACCTTGATATTTTATCAATTGGTTGGTTAGAAGACTACCTGCTCGAATTTAAAAACACCGTAATTGTTGTTTCTCACGACCGTCACTTTTTAGATACTGTTTGTACGCACATTGCAGACATTGACCGCAGCAAATTGCAACTTTTTACCGGCAATTATTCCTTTTGGTACGAGTCTAGCCAATTGGCTTTAAGACAACAAGCACAACAAAACAAGAAAGCTGAAGCTCGTAAGAAAGAATTGCAAGAATTTGTTGCTCGTTTCAGCGCAAATGCTTCAAAATCAAAGCAAGCTACTAGCCGGAAAAAATTGATTGAAAAAATCAATGTTGACGATATTCAACCTTCAACAAGAAGATATCCTGGAATCATTTTTCAGCAAAATAGAGAAGCCGGTAACGACATCATAAAAATTGAAGGCTTGAGCCATAGCAATGAAGGCAAGAAGCTGTTTCACGATCTCAATTTAACGATTGAAAAAGGCGATAAAGTCACTTTCTTGAGCAGAAACGGAATGGCGGTGACAGCTTTGTTCAGAATACTTGTAGATGAGATCACAGCTGATGCAGGAACTTTCACTTTCGGACAAACCATCACTCACGGCTACTTACCCGTAAACAACGAAGAATACTTCAACACGAATAAAGATCTATTGGATTGGCTACATCAATACGCTCCAAATGACATGGACGACACAGATGTGCGTGGCTTCTTAGGCAAAATGTTGTTCAGTGGTGATGAAATCAAAAAGAAAGCAAGCGTGCTTTCTGGAGGAGAAAAAGTAAGGTGCATGCTTTCAAGAATCATGATTGTTGGTGCCAATGTCTTAATCATTGATGAACCTACTAACCATTTAGATCTTGAATCTATTCAAGCATTCAACAATGCTTTAATAAACTTCCCGGGAACAGTGCTATTCACTTCTCATGACCACACGTTTACACAAACTGTGGCCACCAGAATTGTAGAGCTCACACCATCAGGATGTGTGGACAAAATGATGCAGTATGACGACTACATCGAAACGGAAAAAATTCAGGCGCAGCTGGAGGGGATGTATGCTTAGTTGATTTTTGAGATAAAACGATCAGTTTAACCTTCTCTTGACTTCGGCTTTTCATCTCCTTCTCGCATGAAACAACTCAGTTCTTAAACCCTTGATGGATTACTACGTGATCCAGCTTACTCCGAGAAATGGATAAAGCCTACAGAGCTGTGCTCTCCTAAGGCTTTTTTTATGATCACAAAGTCAAATGCGCTTCGCTTTTTGATTTGTTCCATAAAAAAAGCCTGTCTCGCTCCGCGAGACAGGCCCTATCATCTAGTGAGACATACTGGATTCGAACCAGTGACCCCTACCCTGTCAAGGTAATGCTCTAAACCAACTGAGCTAATGTCCCTAACTTCATCAGTCAAAAAAGCCCCGACTAGCGAGGCTTAAATTGGTGGGAGATGAGGGGTTCGAACCCCCGACCCCCTCGGTGTAAACGAGGTGCTCTGAACCAGCTGAGCTAATCTCCCTAATCCCTTAAAAGGGGCGCAAATATACATGAAAGTTAATTTGATGCAACAGTAATTTGCAGCAGCAAACAACTTCGCACTAAATTTCTATAATCCATGAGTCTCGAAGGGCCTTCACTTCTTTAAAGTTCAATGCTTTAGGCGATGAGACAACCAGTTTATCATTTTGGCTTGACACCACTTTTCCTGATATAAAGACTGAAGTTTTACCATCTGGAATAGCATATTCTTTGCCTTTTTTCAAAGAAACCAAGGATCCTTTTTCACCCGCGTTACGCAATTGCCTATCATCCATGTGACGGTACTTTTCATGCGATCCTAGCAGTCTTGCAGCCAATCGACCGCAAGCATGTTTCTCAAGCATAGACTTCAGCTCAGGTTCTGCCGATATCATTTTGTCTAGGTTGTTCAGTGATATCCACAGAATAGTTGTCGGAGATTCAGCAACAACAGTGAAAGCACTTTCCTCTTTCGTGAAATAGGTGATCTCACCGATTGCATCTCCTTTGCCTAAAACTTCTAAGGATTTTTCTCCATCCACCACATTCACCGTTCCTCTGGCTATTATATAGAAGCCATCACTTGGTTTAATATTCCTCACTACTCGCTGTCCAGTAGAGTAGATTTTTGTTTGGCAAGCATCATTAACCAACTTCTGGTTTTCCTTAGACAATCCTTTAAGCCATGAAATCGAGTGGATCAATTCTTTAGTATCCGGTAATTCAATACTCGGTGGCTTCTCCATCAACTTCTTCATCCTTGTCTCAATATCACCGGTCATTCGGCTAACCTCCGAATTATTCAATCGACCTTTTCCTTTTAATCGTTGAACGGTATGCAGTTCATAGTTCAAAACAGAACGAATGGCCTGTCTAGTAGAAATTGAACGGTAAATTTCAGGATATGTATTTCGCAGATTTCTCATGAATGTCTGACCACTTATGATGTTCTCATTGATTTCTTGTTCAATAACTTCTAAATTCTTTCTTTCTTCAGGTGCTTCAGCTCGATACATACTTTCTAATAACTTGAGGCAATCTTCTTGGGCTGCAACAAAGCCAGACGCACAGTCATAACTGACAGCTAATCGATCGAAAAAAGTATTCTCTGTGATGCGCCCGATAATTGGCCATGATTGAGTCACACTCAACCATTTCGCTGGCTTCCATAATTCTTCTAAATCCTTTCTAGCCGAAAGCGAAGTTTCTCCTTTGATATCCAAAATCTCATTGACAGTGTCTGTAAGTGTTCGAACAGCATCAGCGCCAAGAGTTCCATCCTTAAATTGACGCCAATAACTACTCTTTTCCTTTTCCAATATGCGCGTCCTGTGTTCGGCCATTTTCGCAACTTCGAGCGTAGATTCATCAATGTCTTGAACGAGTGCTATCTCCTTAGGTAGGTATTCGGCTACGGTGCTCCAATTGACTTTTCGATAGTGACGATCTACTTTTAATTTTTGAACATGAGACTCGGCACTGCTGAGCATGTATTCACTTGAGCTTTTAATCATCAACGCCTTCGCAGGAGGCAAGTCAAGCAATCCCAATTTTTGAACAAGCATTTTGATTGTAGTAGCATTTACCAGCAGCGTAAGTGAAACCGTGCCTGCGATCAGGAATAAAAATTGATCTTTAATCACTGTAGCCTGAGCAGGTGTGATGTCCATTGATTCAGCCATCAAATTAGAATCTACTCCAGCCACCATTAGGGCAAGAGCTAAACCAATCGCTCCACGAAGAGCACCATACCAAACTACAATGGCATCTTTCACTGGAAGACCATATCCAGTATTTTTCATGAACGGATAATGCACCAAAATCACGAGTGCCCTCACCACATGAATTCCAATATAAATAATGCCTAAAGAAAGAAAATCATTGGCGCTAAACTCAGTTCTTTCGGCAATTACAAAACCAACAATTAAGAAAATTAGACAGTTGGCTATGAAGCCAGCTAACTCCCAAAACTCATGCATAAAATGTTCAACTTGTGGAGAGATATTGGACCTTCCGAAGCCACCTACCAATAGTCCAAGCGCAACTAAAGCCAACACTCCTGAAACATGCAAGAAATTCTCAGCCACATAGAAAGTTATGTACGCTGCAGCAACCACAACGGATATCTCAACCATTGCATCGTTAAACACCTTCTTCAACCAGCGCAGAACGATCCAGCCGAAAAACAACCCAACACCAACACCACCAAGCGCAACCCTCAAAAACTCAACAAAACCGTTCTTATCGGATGCCTCTCCAGATATACCTAAGAAAAATACCATGAACAAAACGATGGCCGTTCCATCATTAAGAAGTGATTCTCCTTCGATTAACGTTCCCAATTTTTTACTCGCGCCTAGGTCTTTCAGCAGTGCCACTACGGCTACTGGGTCAGTTGCGCTAATGACCGAACCAAACATGAATGCCAAACTCCAATTGGCCCACCCTTCAAGTCCAATATTTAAAACATCAATAGCGTAAACCATAGCACCGGTAAGAAGTAAAGCCATTAATATGCCAGGTACAGCTAAAATAACAGAGTTAGCCGCAGACTTTTTAAAGGTGTGCAAATCCATGGCAAAAGCTGCCTCAAAAATTAAGATGGGTAAGAAGACAAAAAACAACATATGCGGGTCGATATGCGCAGCCCAGATAAAAGAATCATGGATAAAACTTACATCCACACTACCCCAATGCATAAAAAGATCCATCCGATTCAAAACACCCAATACAATTCCAATAATCAAAAGCAAGGCCGTAAAAGGCACCGGAATTTTCTTTAAAAAATGTCGCGTAGCTGCACCAATAAATACGGCCAAAATGATAAAAAACAAAGGGCTTGTGTCCGGTCCATGGTGCCCACCGCCTTCTTCAGCGTGTTCGGAATGACCTTCAGCAACTGTAGCAACTTCATGCGACTCGTCCTCGTGGCCTTGAGGCTCTTCAATAGAAACACTTGAAAAAAGATCAAAAGGTTCAGAAAGAAAGTCAAAAGACGCTGAGTACGCAGAAAGAAATGTAAAAATGAATAGGCAAAGCGTTAGGGCAAAACGCAATGTCTTGGAGGTTAGTAGGGGCATAGTTAAGTAGGTTTTTGAACTTAAGTTGCGCCTAAAATATTCAATTTGTGGTCGACAATCGCTATTTAAAACTCTTAAGAATGAATTTTTTTATTTCTTCTGGGTAGAATTTTAACTCGAGGGCTCTCACTTTACGCTCAATATCTTGAGCGGAGTCGGCAATGGCTAAAGAAACTTTATGCTGAGCGACCAATCCACCTTCATCATAAGCCTCGTTGACCTTGTGAATAGTTATTCCAGACTCAACTTCTTTGGCTGCCTTCACCGCATCGTGAACATGATGCCCAAACATTCCTCTTCCTCCAAACTTAGGAAGCAGCGCAGGATGGATATTCAACATCCGATCTTTAAACATTTTCACCAAATAGCTCGGTATGAGCACTAACCAGCCTGCCAAAACAACAAAATCAATCCCATGATCTTCTAACACCGCAGCAACCAACTCTTCATCATCCAAGTCAGCCTTGGAAATGATCGCATATTCAACCTTCCATTTCTCTGCTACTTTAATCACGCCAGCATCTGCTTTGTTGGTAACGATCAAGCCAATGTTGATGTCCACATTACTTTTAAAGTATTCAATAATTGCATTGGCATTTGTACCCGTTCCCGAGGCGAAAATTACGATTGTTACTTGAGCCATTTTAGTGTGGATTTATCTCGTTAAATTGCCCAGCAAAAGTAGCATCACCTATGAATCAAGAGCCACGTTTTATTTCACATGAGCCTTTGCGTTTTGAAGAAAAAGAGATTATTTCAAGATCTGAAGAACTCCATCACTTTGCAGAGAAAAGACGTAGCATTCGTCAGTTTTCCGACAGAGACATACCATTTGAAGTGATTAGGAATATAATCATGACGGCAAATACTGCACCTAGCGGTGCACACAAACAACCATGGACTTTTTGCGTAATTCGATCTCAAGAATTAAAGCAGAAAATTCGGATAGCAGCTGAAAAAGAAGAAAAGGAAAGTTATGAGCATAGAATGAGCGACCGATGGCTTAAAGACCTTGAACCTTTCGGAACAGATTGGAGAAAACCATTCATTGAAACTGTGCCGTGGATAATTGTCGTTTTTAAGCGTGCATTTGAATTTGAAAACGGTGAAAAACATCAAAATTATTACGTAAACGAGTCTGTGGGAATCGCTTGCGGGATGCTTATAAATGCAATCCATAATGCTGGTTTAGCAACCTTGACTCACACACCCAGCCCAATGAACTTTTTAACCAAAATCCTTGACAGGCCTGATAATGAACGCCCCTACCTATTACTTCCTGTTGGCTATCCAGCCAATGAAATAAAGGTTCCAAACCTCACTAGAAAAAGCTTTGATCAAGTGGCAAAAATTTTCGATTAAGAATCTATTTGGATTAATTAATCTAAAAGATATTTCTTTGCAATCTCATAAGCATAAAATAAATTCAAGCACTATGGCTGATATTAAAGAAAGAGTAGTAGCTATCATCGTTGATAAGCTCGGAGTAGATGAAGGAGAAGTTACTCCTGAAGCAAGCTTCACAAATGACCTTGGAGCAGATTCATTGGATACAGTAGAATTGATCATGGAATTCGAAAAGGAATTCAACATTGCTATTCCAGATGATCAAGCAGAGAACATCGCTACTGTTGGAGAAGCTATCAAATACATTTCGGAGCACGTTTCGTAAGAATCTATAATAAACTCATTGAATATGACGCTTAAGCGGGTAGTGGTTACCGGCATAGGGGCTTTAACTCCTATTGGCAACAACGCAAAAGAATATTGGGATAACCTCCTAGTGGGAAAAAGCGGAGCGGCACCTATTACCCGCTTTGACGCGTCTAATTTCAAAACGCAATTCGCTTGCGAGGTCAAGGATCTTGACCTAGATAATTTTTTTGATAGAAAAGAAGGGCGGAAGCTTGATCTTTTCAGCAAGTTCGCAATGATTGTGGCTGATGAAGCCATTGCTGATGCAAACTTGGTTTCAGATAAATTAAACGTTGAACGTGTTGGTGTTATTTGGGGTTCAGGAATTGGAGGTATTATTACTTTCCAAGATGAGGTTCAAGGTTTTGTCAATGGTGGAGGCATTCCTCGATTCAACCCTTTCTTTATTCCTAAAATGATCTCAGATATCGCTTCAGGTCACATATCAATCAAGTATGGGTTTAGAGGCCCTAACTTTAGTTTGGTTAGTGCTTGCGCAACGAGCACGAATTCAATGATCGATGCCTTCAACTATATTCGTCTAGGCAAAGCAGACGTTATCGTAACAGGAGGCTCTGAAGCTGCAATTAACGAATCCGGAATCGGAGGGTTCAACGCGATGCATGCACTTTCCACAAGAAATGACGACCCAAAAACAGCATCTAGACCTTTTGATAAAGACAGAGATGGTTTTGTTATGGGCGAAGGCGCAGGCGCTTTAATTCTTGAAGAATACGAGCACGCCAAAGCTCGCGGAGCAAAAATTTACGGTGAAATTGCTGGAGGTGGTCTTTCTGCTGATGCTCATCACATTACGGCACCGCATCCAGAAGGTTTTGGCGCCCTGAATGTAATGCGCTCTGCAATGGAGGATGATCCAAGTATTTCGGCAGAAGACTTTGATTATATAAACGTGCATGGCACCAGCACACCATTAGGTGATATTGCCGAACTCAAGGCGATACGGGGTGTATTTGGCGATCATGCTGAAAAGCTAAATATAAGTTCGACCAAGTCTATGACTGGCCATTTGCTGGGGGCAACAGGAGCTATAGAAGGCATAGCAACACTATTAGCAGTAAAAAATGACATTGTTCCTCCTACGATCAATCATTTCACAAACGATGAAGGAATTGATCCAACATTAAACTTGACTTTTCATAAGCCTCAGAAAAAGGAAGTTAAAGTAGCATTGAGCAACACGTTTGGTTTTGGAGGTCATAATGCTTCCGTCATCTTCAAAAAGTGTGAAGGCTAAGATTCTTCTTTCCTCATTATTTAATTCTCGAAATTTTTCGCCTAGACAAAAGCGTCTAAATGACTATTTGCGCTCTAACTGGGGTGTAGCTGCTCTAGATATTACTTGGTACGAAAAAGCTCTGAGACACAAATCAGTTGTTGGATCAGGGAAGTATGACCATGCCGATTGCAATGAGCGCTTGGAGCTTCTCGGAGACTCTGTGTTAGACACTGTCATCACCGAATATCTTTTTAAGAAGTATCCAGAAAACAATGAAGGTGAGTTAACTAAGATTAGAGCTCGCATTGTAAATAGACAAACCTTAGGTGCAGTTGGTAAGGCTTCAGGGTTGCACGAAGTGATTGAAGCGCGCATCGGAAATGAAGATTCGATGGATAAAATTGTTGGCAATGCTTTAGAAGCATGGCTAGGAGCCATATATATCGATAAAGGTTTCGATGTCACAAAAAATAGCATTGACAAATTTTTAATCCCACGCTATATCAATATGGAGCAAATAATCGAGCAGGCTTTCGATTTTAAAAGCAAACTGATTGAATGGACGCAGCAAAGAAAGCTTGTGTTAAATTTTGATACAACCAACACTCCAAATGATGAAAGCTTGTTTGTATGCTCTATCATTGTTAATCAAGAATTGATCGCACGAGGCAAGGAGCGCTCAAAGAAAAAAGCAGAGCAAATTGCTGCGCGAGAAGCTTGTGTAAAGCTTAAAGTATAACATGTCAAAACACAGACTGCAACTTGAAGAAGAATATGAATTTCTAGCCTTTGGGTTGAGTTGCCATCTTAAAGACTTCAGAATAGCCTGGCATTTGAGCAAGGCTTTAAACATTGATTTTCTAAGGGAAATTAAACAGCTTAATTCCGATGACTTAGACCTCGATGAATTTCCGAAATTCACAGCAAAGGATGAAGACAAGCATTTGAATTACGTCATTTTGGCGAATCAAAACGAAGATGCTTACCTTTTCAAAGAATTGAAACAGTACGATTTCTTTATCTTGATAGAAGGCTACTTGGATATATTTGATGAAAGTGCTTTCGTAGCACTTCTGCACAGTATTGAAAGCTTTCAGTTTGTTGCGCCAATGGATACTAGCAAGTTCAATAAAATTCAATACGCACTCTTTGAAGAATAGAGTGTTGATACATTAATATTCAACACCTATGAGTAGCGTTCCCTTTCCATACATTCGTTAGAATCAGATGATAAAAAATAAAACCAAAATAGTCGCTACCATCGGGCCCGCTTGCTCAAGCAAAGAGGTGCTTGCCAAGATGATCCAAGAAGGGATGACCGTAGCACGTCTCAATTTCTCTCATGGCGATCATAAAGATCATGAAGATGTAATAAAAATAATTCGCGCTATTGACGGTGAAATGAAGACGCACACTGCGATTTTGGCTGATTTAAGCGGACCAAAATTACGTGTAGGAAGTCTTTCAAGTGATGAAGTCGAGCTGAAAATGGGCGCTGAATTAAGGATGACGTCTGATGAAATCATCGGGGATGTGAATCGTGTCATGGTCAGTTATCCGAACCTCACAAGAGATGTAAAACCAGGCGAAACTATTTTACTAGACGATGGTAAGTTACGTGTAGAAGTAATTAAAATTGAGGGGAACGACATTGTAACTAAGGTCACCCAAAGTGGAATGCTGAAGCCAAGGAAAGGAGTTAACCTGCCTGACACCAAAATTTCACTTCCATGCCTTACAGAAAAAGATTTGAATGATTTGGAATTTGCTCTAAATCATAACGTAAGCTGGGTTGCACTCTCTTTTGTTCGCAGTGAAAAAGACATTATCGAACTTCGCGAACAAATCAGTAAAAGTGGCAAAAAGACCAACATAATTGCCAAAATCGAAAAGCCTGAAGCCGTTGAAAACATAGATGCTATCATCCATGAAACGGATGGTATTATGATTGCACGTGGAGATCTTGGCGTTGAGATTCCATTGCAAAACGTGCCTTTGGTGCAAAAAGAAATTGTTAGAAAATGTCAAAAAGCTGGTCGTCCTGTGATCATTGCCACCCAAATGATGGAAAGCATGATAGACAATATGTCTCCGAGCAGGGCTGAAGTAAACGATGTAGCGAATGCAGTGATGGACGGTGCTGATGCGGTGATGCTTAGTGGAGAAACAAGCGTAGGTAAGTTTCCTGTTGAGGTAGTGAACACAATGTCAAAGATCATCACCCGTGTGGAAGACTATGATGGCATATATTTTAGAGATATTGAGCATGAAAGCACCGATGATAGAATCATCACCGATGCCATTTGCCATTCTGCAGTTAGACTGAGTCAAAAAACTGGTGCAAAAGCCATTGTTACAATGACTTTTTCAGGTTATACAGCTTTCCGGGTTTCATCTTATCGACCTAATGCATGGATATTCGTCTTTACATCAAACTTTAAAATACTTAATATGCTCAGCCTGGTATGGGGTGTGAAAGGGTTTTACTATGACAAATTCGTGAGCACAGACCATACAATTTCTGATATTAAGTATGAATTAAAAAAAGCCGGCTTTTTAGGTGAAAAGGACCTTCTAATTAATATTGCAAGTATGCCAATTGCAAAGAAGGGAATGGCTAACATGCTCAAGGTGAGCGATATGTCAGAATAATAAAGAGTGAACGCAAAAACTTCCATATCACTGATTTCGATTATCTTTTTGATTTTCAGCTCATTGACATTAAAGAGTCAAGAAGATGGAAAGCAATATTTCTCCCGCAATGATGGCTCTTATGAATCTACCGCATCATGGTCTGACTCCAAACATGACGGGCCTAGGTCAGGAGTTAATCCGGGATGCAAACTAACGACTGGTATCAAAGTTTTCATCGAAGACTCATTAATTTCAGAATGCAATCCTATGCTACTTGATGGAGATGCTCGTTTGATACTTAGAAATGGTGGAAAACTTGAGCTGAATGGAGATTTGAAACTAAGTGGTAATGCACTCATTACTATTGATCCTAACTCTTCACTAACTATCAATGGAGAAATATTCATTTCGGGTAAAGCTCAAGTCACCCTGAACGGAAATCTGAATGCGCATGGTAACATCACCATAACTGAGAATAGCCAAGTGTGCGGTAATGGCAAAGCAAAAGTTTCAGGAGCGGTTTCAGGAAAAGGTTGGTGTAATTCGATTCACCTAACTCCTATCGAGCTTATTGATTTTACAGCTAAGCTTACCGATGATTCAAACGTCCTGTTGGAGTGGAGCCCTAAACTAGCCACACCAAGCGATAGATTTATTCTTGAAAGATCGACTAATGGCATGACATTCCATGAAATTGCTAAGATCGAAGCTGATAATTCTACTAACTCAGACCAAGACCTGAAACGTTATGTGGATACTAATTTGAAAATAGGAACCTATTACTACCGAATAACTCAAGTAAATTTTTTGAATGTTTTCAAAGCGTCAAAACTTATTGCAGTATCGATAACCAAGGATTTAAACACAGGAGCTTGTGAGCTTCAGGTCAATCCAAACCCTTGCGTTCCTTCATGCACAGTAACATTAAATGACTGCCCAAACTCAGTGTACAAAACTTACGTTATGGACGGGGCAGGCAGGACAATCTCTGAGCTAATTCCCATTTCAAAAACGAAGCAGAAAATCGAATATCATCTGAACAAGGAAAACTTCACAATGCCAGGTGTTTATATTATTCGAGCAACATCTGAATCTGACAGTTTATTTAAAAAAGTCATGATTAGATGAGTTGGAAAAACGGAATATATCTTTTTGTTACACTTCTTTTCTTAAGTGCGTGCTCGGGAAATTCAAATTCTGATAGTGAGGACGCATCAAGCTCATCAGCAGGTCATAATAAAACTGAAATTCTACAAAACACGGCCAGAGTCATAACTCTGCCAACTCCGATGCAAATACCTGCTTTGCTGAAAAATACAAATGTGGTATATGACGCAACAAACTTGCTCCCAATTATTGCGAATCAAAAGTCCTACTACAAATCAGGTATTCTGTTTGGTATGTATATGCTCGACCTTGGTTATACATCATCATTTTCTCACCAACAAGCCGGGTTGAACTATTTTAAAGTTTGTAAACAAATTGCCGATGACCTAGGGTTAGGAGTCAAGATCACTCAGAAACATGTTAATCGGTTCAATAACAATCTGAGCAAGCCTGATTCATTGGGAAGAATCATTTTGGACATGTATGATTTAGGCCACAAAGTGCTCATATATCAAGAGAAAGAGGGCTTAGGCTTTCTAATGGTTATGGGATGCTACATGGAAGGGTTGAACATTGTCCTTGACCAAGCTCAAGATCACGACCTGGTTCTTTTTGTTCATTTATTGAATCAGCAAAAAAACTATGGAAACAACCTTGAGTCAGTGCTTAAAGGCTACGAAATGCCGATTGAGATTCAGTCTGAATACAACTCCTTTAAAACAGTTCTCAATACTTTGAATAAAATCGACCTACCTTCGGTCTATGAGCTAAAATCTGGCCGTAAAACCATTGTAGGGATGAAGCGTGAAGACATCTCCATTATTACTCAAGCTGTGAATGACTTCCGAAAGTCAATTCTCATTTAAGCCATTAACCAGTGAAAAAAGTAACTGGCATCGGTGGGATATTTTTTAAATCCAAGGACCCAAAAAAATCCAAAGACTGGTACGAGAAAAATCTTGGAATCGTATCAGATAAATATGGTCATTCTTTCAAATGGCGAAAAATGGATGACCCAGATTCTGAATGCGTTACCCAGTGGAGCCCGATGGAGCAAGAAACGGATTATTACAAGCCAAGTGAAAGTGAATTCATGATCAATTATAGGGTTGAAAACCTAGATTCTTTGATAAATGAACTCCGTAAAAATCAAGTGAAAATAATCGGTGAAATTGAAGAATACGACTATGGCAAGTTCGCTTGGATTATCGATCCAGATGGACGGAAGGTTGAGCTGTGGGAGCCTAAAGATGAAACAATACTCTAACTAATAACACCCATTGAAGCCGAATATTCTCGTTATAAGCAACTACAATGACCCCGTAAATCCAATAAGGCCAGAGGCGGAAATCTTTATCGGCTTAGCTGATCTAGGTTATGACATAACAGTGATGACACCAACGCACGGAGAATACCCTCAAAAACTTAGGGAAGCCGGATGCGAAATCATTGATTATTTGCCACGAAACAAGTTTGACAAAATAGCTATTGAACACATCAAGCAAGTCGTTAAGAGGAAAAACATTACGATTGTGCATGCTTTTAACAGCAAAGCAATAGCCAACAGTGCATGGGCACTTTGGAGCAATAAATCCATTAAGCTAGTAACATACAGAGGGTATACAGGGAATATTAAATGGTATGACCCAACAAACTATTTGTCATTCCTTAACCCTCGCATTGATTATATGATTTGCCTGGCGGAAAGCGTGAGAGAGATGTACTTAAAAAGCGGTGTATCAAAAGATAAAGCGATCACAATAAACAAAGGTCACAAACTCGAGTGGTATGATTCAATTGAACCAGCAAAACTGAGTGAGTTTGACTTCGAAGAAGGATCTGTAGTGTGTTCGTTTGTTGCAAATTTTCGAACCAAGATGAAAGGCGTCAAACTCCTCATTGATGCAGTATCTCAAATTCCGGAGGAGTACAAGGTTTATTTCTTAATGATTGGAGAAGGGCTAAAAACCGAGGAGGTACTCGAGAGTATATCAGATCATAACCTAAATCACAGGTTCATATTTACTGGCTTTAGAAAGGATGCATCAAACCTAGTTAAGGCATGTGATGTTTCTATATCAGCGTCTATTTTCGGAGAAGCCACTCAAAAAGCGATGATCGAGGCCATGTATCTAGGAAACGCTGTTATCATGACAGATATTTCTGGAAACCGAGGCATGGTTGAAGACAATATATCTGGCCTAATTGTACCTCCTAAAAACGCCAATAAATTAAGTGAAGCTATTTGTAGATTGTATGAAGATCCTACGCTACGAGAAAAAATAGCTAAAGGAGCGCTACAGCGTGTTTCTACGCGTCTATCTAATGAACGCACTGTTTCTGAATACAAAGCTTTCTACGATCGCATAACTGCTTAAAACAAGACAATTCTGATTGTGCTTTCGGTAACTCCATGTACATTCAGAAAATAACCCCCCGACTTTACTTCTTTCACATCCATTACTGTCATTCCACTAGTCAAATTTGTGGGAACCGTAACTACGTTACCAAGTTTATCTTTTAATTCTAAATCCTCTGGGGCAACTACGCCTATTCGATCGCTATTCATGACGAAAATCTTTCTAAGTTTCTGATCAGCAAAAACAATGGGCTGGGCTACTTCAACTTCTGGCGAACGCATAGTTATTCGTTTTGTATAATTAGAACTAAGTCTTTCCAATTGATACGTTATGCAAGCATAATAAGTTTCATTTATCTACTATTATTACTAAAATAAACTTTTAGAAGAAAGACCTCAATTGCCAACCAGATATGTGGGTATGATGTCGCTAAGTTTGATACTACTATACAATTACGCTTGGCTAAAAAAGCTTAATCAGTCACAACAATAAGGTACTTAGAAATACTCCAAAACAGCTTTGCGTCCTCAATCAATAGCTTATCATTCTCAATTTTATAGGACTCACTAGGATGATCTGTTACAATTTTTACTTTGTCTGACCCCAAGTCCAAGTCTTCAATTTTCCTCAAGTCATAAGGTGTAAAAGCTAATCGATCCAAATCATCGTTTACCCCTCCAGATTTCAAAAACCCGCCTTTCTCAAGTACACCAGATTTTATTAATTCTCTTTTTGTTCCAACAGCCACATAAACCGTATTCAAATTATTCTTCAATTCTTTCATTTGAGCCTCCATCGTACTTAGGTTACCTTCCATGGACTGCAAATTTTCTTGAAGCACCATTCGATCTACCTCTGCCTGCATGTACTCATTGATCACGATGGAAATGAAGTCTCAGAAAGTGTAAACTTTCATTGTCATCCAATAATGTAAACCGGTAATTATTCTATTTTTAAAAAGGCGCTCAATTGAGCGCCTTTTTTAGTTAAGATTGAATGGTGAAGGTTAAGATGATAATTCATGGACGCTCAAATGTCATATCCAAGCTCCAGCGCATGGCAAAAGCCAATAGCGAAGACATTGACGTTGTGCTTACTGAAAATGCCCTTCACGCCCAATCCTTAGCTGAAACGAGTGACGGATATGATTTAGTAATCAGCTGTGGTGGGGATGGTACCAATAATCACATCGTTAATGGCCTCATGACTATTGCCTCTGATCGAAGACCTGCATTAGGATTTATGCCCGCTGGGTCTGGCAATGACTTTGCTAGAATTTATTCCTCTGGGTCGCTTGAAGAAATGCTAAAGCGATGTGCAAACAAAAGTTTTCATCAGCTCGATCTCATTAAAATAGAATGCAACTCAATTGAAACACATGTGCTGAACATGATGACATGCGGTATTGGTGCTGAAATTGCAAACACCGTGAATGAGCGAAAATTCAAGATGCCGGCCACATTCAACTACTATACGGCAATCATTGCTTGGCTAGCTAAATACAAAGCGCCAACACTAGAAATCATGTTTGATGATCAAAAAATAAAATCTGACGCTTTCTTAGCTGCATTGGGCAATGGATCCTACGCAGGAAATGGGCTTGGGTTAAACCCACAATCTACCATTGATGATGGTCTGATGGGAATCAGCATCATAGGCAATGTTGGCGTGATTGATTTTTTGAAATACCAATCTACTTTGAAGCGCTGCGATTATGTAAAGGACCCACGTGTTTCTTATCATAAGAGCGCAGAAGTATCCATTAAAGTGCTGAATGAATCATTACCCATCGAAACTGACGGTGAATTCTTCGCCCGCCTCAATCCTGGAGATCGTTTAGTAGCTAAAATTCTTCCTGCAGCATTAACCGTGGTTTAGGCCTTCTTAGACTTTAATCTGAAACCGATATAAGTCATCCGCCCAAAAACTGGCCCCCAAATCAATGAACTATCGAAATTTGCCCCGAATGGATTTTGATCTGAAAGAATCGGGTTGGGCTGTCTTACATTTCCAATATTCTCCATCCCTACATACACATCAAACCGATCATTAAACCCCTTTGAAACCTGAGCATTCATGAGGAATAAAGAAGGCGATTTTGTGGCCATTTGGTATTCTACAGGGTTAGACTTTGTATTTGGAATTCGCTTCTCACCTTGCCATTGAACTGTGTAATCAAACTTCCAATCATTCTTAGTTTCATAGGCCAAATTGATAAATGCACGATGCCTTGAAACAAATGGTTTAGTCAATAATGTCCCACTGTATTCTGTCATCACATCATACCAGCGATAAGCCAATCGCACATCCATCCTTCTAAATATTTCATAATCAAATTGCGCTTGAGTGCTTGTGGAATAGCTGCGTCCAACCAAATTATAAACCCTCACTTGTCTTGGATCTTCCATATCAATCACCGTTTGATTTTCAAACTCGGTATGATAGGCGTCTATACTCAGTGTAGCTGGTTTATAGTTAATCCGAAAGTTCTGGGTAAAATTCAATCCAACATTCCATGCTACTTCTGGCTGTAATCCAAAACCTTGAATGGTTGGATTGCCAGAAATATTCCATGTTCGAGATGATGCTAGCAAAGAAATATTTTCAGCAATAACATTGGCCGTACGCTGTCCTCTTCCTCCAGAAGCCCGTAAGACCGACCCTTCCATGATCTCGTACCGCAAATGCAAACGAGGTGTGACGAAGAATCCGTAGTAATTGTGATAATCTGCCCGCAGATCCACAACCGCAGAGAACTTTTCAAAGTAGGTGTAAGTGTACTCGAGAAAAGCCCCCGGAACAATTTCTTCTCTGTTGAACCCATTTGAATCTAGCAGTTCTTCGTACTTATCATATTGAACACTCAAACCTGCACGATACTTGTGCGTTGACGTACCAATAATCGACTGATAAATCGACTTTGCAAAAAAGGATTGTTGACTTGCATTGTAAATGGTATTCCCGAAATAATTTTCGTTGTTGTGATACAATGCCTTCGCTTGGAAGCCAACACTTCTGTACTTGGCATTTGGGAATACATAACCGGTTTTACCCCACACGCTGTATTGCTGGGTATTCCACCCCAACTCATATGGATTGGCAAATTCATTGCTCGCTTGACCTCCTCTTCGCTCTTCGTTGATGGCTTGCCCGCCCAGCTGACCTACCCAACCTTTCAAGTTATTAAACTTCCATCGGTTTAGAATGTTAAACGTTTGACCAACCGGAAAATCCAAAAACGAGTCTCCATTGCCATTCACCTCAAACGGACGGATATTTCCGTGTATCAATACACCGGTCGACACTTTATCATTGATCTTTTGGGATACATTGACATTCAACTCTGTTCTTCCTCCTTGATTGGCGTATCCATTGACGAACCAGCGATCCATTGATTCTGGTTTGTGCAATTCCACATTGATCTGACCCGTCACACTTTCAAAACCGGAGGCAACAGAACCTGCTCCTTTATTGAGCTGTATTCCCTCAATCCAAACCCCTGGAATATATGTCAATCCTTGTACAGTAGACAATCCCCTTACATCAGGAATCCCCTCTCTGGTGATTTGAGTGTATTTACCATCCAAACCTAGCATTTGAATTTGCTTGGTACCGGTCACGGCATCTGTATATGCTAAATCTACCGAAGGATTTGTCTCAAAACTTTCTGAAAGGTTGCAGCAAGCCGCCTTGTATAATTCTTCCTCACCGATATTCTCTGTCTTGAGCACATCCATATAGGAAATCTCGGTTGACTTTTGGCGATATATCACCTCTACTCCATCGAGCTGCTTTTCTTGCTTGAGAATGATGGTCAATTTTTCAGGCTGACTTACAACTGCCGTGTCACTCTTATACCCAACATAACTAAACACAAGCTTGTTGGTCGATGCAGATGCAGGCAATTCGAAGTAACCCGTTGTATCAGTGGATGTGCCAACTTGAGTCCCTAGCCAATAGACATTGGCAAACGGAATTGGCTTAAACGTGGCCTTCTTGCTTTCTTGAATTACCATTCCACTTATGCTTTCTTGAGAAAGCACAATGTTTCCTAAGGTCAATAGACCTAGAAAGACTATGGTTTTCTTCATGACTAGTGCTTACCTACCTCTTCGTATCGGCAACAATCGGGAAGCTTCGCATAAGCTTCTTCTGGCGCCTTTTGACCAGCAGTGCTATGTCCTGCATTCAGAACACGATCTTCTATTTCTGTAATAGAAGTTTTGTCAGTTCGATAAGCAACCGACAGTTCATCTGTTACTTTATTCCAACTCACAAATTTTACACCTTTACCGTAGGCAGCTTCTTCGATACGCTCTTTGCACATACCGCATATTCCTTTAACGATAAGTGTATCTTCTTTAACCGTTGATTGCGCAATGGATGAAAAAGAGAATAATGACAGAAAGAAAATGGAGAAATACTTGAAATTTTTCATGACTAATAATTTATGTGAAACGTGTTTAAGCTCAATCTGTTGAAGAAAGCTCAATCGCTCAACCGTAAATTATTAATGAATGATATTCGATTACACGATCTATAGACTTAGGTGGTCCACGATCTAAAAATGAATATGTTTTTGTGTTAGAGTCTTGTTCGATGTTGAATGGACTCCAGTCAAATTCTGATATTATTGATAGAATAGCAATTGATATGTCAACTACTGCCGGTGTATCATGCTCTTCTTCTAGCTGAACAAAGAATGACTTTTCTTCACAACATCCTTTAACTGGCTTCTCCACCAAGTCGTCACACGTACAATACGTATCGAACAATGCATAATTCACATCAGAAATTTCTCCTAAGCAATAGTGTACTTCCAATCCATAGCCTATGGAGCTTATGAAGTAAAACAACGCTAGAATGATTCCTGATAATTTCACAAGACAAAAGTAATGAAGACAAGCTTTGCACTCGCAACATGAATGTTAGCAATCCTTATAATCCTATTTCTGACGGAAGAATATCTGGATAGGAACGCCACTGAAATTAAAGTACTTCCTCATCTGATTCTCAACGAATCTTCTGTAAGGCTCTTTGATGTATTGAGGCAAGTTGCAATAAAAAGCAAACGTAGGCGCATGCGTTGGCAATTGCTGTACATACTTGATCTTGATATACTTACCCTTAGTTGCTGGAGGAGGAGTTTGCTCTATGATAGGAAGCATAACTTCATTGAGTGCGTTTGTCTTGATGCGTTGAGTTCTTCTCTTGTATACGTCTAATGCCTCTTGCAATGCCTTGTGAATACGCTGCTTATTTAACACAGAAGTGAAAATGATTGGAATATCTTCAAAAGGAGCCAGCTTCTTTCTCAACTCATCCTCAAAAACCTTAGATGTATTTGTTTCCTTGTCAATCAAATCCCATTTGTTGACCAAAACAACAATTCCCTTTCTGTTCTTCTCAATCAATCCGAAAATATTCAAGTCTTGCTGCCCTACGCCTTCTTTCGCATCGATCATTAGAATGCACACATCCGAACTTTCAATGGCCTTGATGGCGCGCATTACAGAGTAAAACTCTAAATCCTCATGCACTTTGGCTTTCTTCCTAATTCCAGCCGTATCGACTAGGGTGAACTCAAATCCAAATGCATTATAATGCGTATCAATAGTATCTCGAGTTGTTCCCGCGATGTCCGTTACAATGTTTCTATCAATTCCTAACAGAGCATTTACAAAACTTGACTTACCGGCATTTGGTCTTCCTACAACTGAAATTTTAGGCAATTCATTTTCATGCTCTGGATCTTCCTCAGGAAGCAAGTCAATTAAGTCGTCTAATAAATCACCTGTTCCAGCTCCATTTACTGCCGATACTGGATATATCTTTTCAAAGCCTAGCTCATAAAACTCAAAACTATCGGCATGGTTTATAGGGTTATCAACCTTATTGGCTACCATCATTACTGGCTTATTGCTTTGTCGAAGTAACCGAGCAACATCCCTATCAAGATCATTTACGCCATGTTTCGAATCGCAAACAAACAAAATCAGCGTTGCCTCTTCCATGGCAATATTCACCTGCTTGGCGATTTCCTTTTCAAACAAATCATCGGTTTCTTTGACGAAACCACCCGTATCAATCAAAGAGAATTCTCGACCTCCCCAATCAGATTTACCGTAATGTCTATCGCGCGTAACGCCTGAATATTCGTCAACAATTGCTTGACGTCTGCCTATAAGTCTGTTGAAGAGTGTGGATTTGCCCACATTTGGTCTTCCTATGATTGCTACTAATGCCATTGAACGTGCAAAGGTAGACTTCTTTTAACCCCTTTGATGTCAATGGTTTCGAAAAAAATTTTACGAGCAACCAAACAACCAGATCTTCATCTTCGTGTATGAGAGTAAATCACTAACAATTTTTATTATGAAACGAATCTTATCAATTTTAGCACTAACTGCTTTATCCTTTATAGGGTATAGTCAATGCGGTATATCAATCAGTATAGCCCCTCCAACTGCAAACGTTGGAGACACCATTAATGCTTGGGGCACTGGAAACACAAGTAACAATGGCTATTTTGCGTGGAGCGTTACAGGTGGAACTCCCTCAACCGGAGCTACATTTGACACACTGAGCTCTTTTACCACACAATTTCTAGCGCCCGGCACCTACTCCATTTGTGCAGTTTGGTACGATAGTCTCTGGGCATGTCAAGATAGTGCATGCTCTTGGATCACCATTACCTCAGGCTCAACTATCGATTCTGTTTCGGCTTCAGATGGAGAAGCAACGACAAGAACAACCCGAGCTTGAACGAAACTGTAATGGACAGCGAACCTCAATATCGGTATGCGTTTAACAACGATACACAGCAGGTTTATGTTGTAACATTACAAGCAGAACCTAGCACTGCTGTTTCAAGTTATTTATGGACGATTGAAGGTATCACCTATTCAACTCAGGCCGCTGAACTGCAGTTTTCATCGTCAGATGACGTCACCAAATTTCCTGTAACTCTCGAAGCAACTTACGTATCGGGATGTTCATCTAGTATCACAGACACCGTCTATTTACCAAATCACGGTTGTGACTGCGACATCAAAGCCAAGATCATCGATTCGTTACAGTTGAATTATCAAGCACTTGCTTCGGGTGGAAGTTCCTATGACTTTCATTGGTCGTTTGAGTCTGGAAGTCCGGCATCATCTGCAGAAGTGAACTATTACTATGACAATATACCTGTAGATGGAGTTGACGAAATACAACTGAACATCCAAACTGGAAACTGCAGAGCAAGCAACAGATGGAATCAACTTTTCCCTCAAAACACATCAGCTTGCGCAATCAACTTCAGTAAGACTATTGAAACTCAACCAGTGATTGTACCTACAGTATTGGATGATGATTTAGGTGAAGTTGAAATTGAATATACCGATCAGAATGGTGATAAATGGAAATCAATGCTTGCTGTTCAGGACTCTAATTCAAGCTTCAAAGTACTCAGTGTAGAAGAATACCTCGATCCGCTCTCTTCTAACACCGAACGAACAAGTGTGAAAGTTGAAGCCGAATTCAATTGCTTGTTATCAAATGGAAATGAAGTTGTAAGGATGAATAATGGAAAGTTCGTATTGCCTATAGGTCTTGGAGCAAATTAATACCCGTACTTCTTCAGTTTTCGATCATCGTTTCTCCAGTCTTTATCAACCTTAACGAAGGTCTCTAAAAAGACTTTTTTGCCGTAATAATCTTCCATTGATTTACGGGCTTGGGTACCAAATTTTTTGATCATCGACCCTCCTTTTCCAATAAGGATGTTCTTTTGAGAATCGCGTGCTACAATGATTACAGCCCTAGCTCTAATAATTTCAGGTTCTTCTTGGAAGCCTTCAACAACTACTTGAACAGAATAAGGAATCTCCTGCTGAAAATTGGTTAAGATTTTCTCTCGCACAATTTCTGAAATAATAAAACGATCGTTTTTATCAGAAAGCTGGTCTTTTGGAAACCATTCTGGTCCTTCAGGAATTTCAGACTTAATAGATCGAAACAGCTCCTGCACATTGAACTTCTCAGTCACAGAAATTGGAAACACCTTTTTCGCTTTAGGAAAAACCTCAGCCCAGTAAGCCATTTCAGCGTCTAATGCCGCTTGATCGCCCAAGTCTATCTTATTTATGACCACATACAAAGGCTCTTGAGCCTCTTGAAGTTTTTGAAGAATGCGTTCATCTTTGAATTCCCGCTGGCCCAATTCTGCCATAAATAAAAACATGTCCGCATCTTGTAAGGCTTCTTTCACGAAACCCATCATGCTTTCCTGCATCTTGTAGGCTGGTTTAATCACACCAGGTAAATCAGAAAACACAATTTGATATTCTTCATCATTGTAAATACCAAAAATGCGGTGTCTTGTGGTTTGCGCCTTCGGGTTAATGATGGCCAAGCGCTCACCTACAAACTCATTAAGCAATGATGATTTCCCAACATTTGGATTTCCTATGATATTTACAAAGCCTGAGTGATGTGCCATTAAACGCGCTCTATTATTGTTGCATAACCTTGACCAACACCAATGCACATTGCTACGAGTGCATACTTCTTATTCTGCTTGTGCAATTCAATGGCTGCCGTTTGCAGGATTCTTGAGCCTGTCATTCCCAGCGGATGGCCAATCGCAATGGCTCCTCCATTTGGATTGATTCGAGGATCGTCATCAGCTACACCCATTGCTCGTGTACAGGATAATGTTTGGACAGCGAATGCTTCGTTAAATTCAAGAATGTCCATGTCATTCATTATTAACCCAGCTCTTTTCAGTGCCAATTTAGACGCTTCTACTGGCCCAATTCCCATAATGCGAGGCTCAACGCCAGAAACTCCAGAAGACACAATACGTGCCATTGGTGTGAGGCTGTGTTGTCTCAATCCGTCTTCGCTGGCAATGAGCATAGCTCCTGCTCCATCATTCAATCCCGATGAATTTCCAGCCGTTACGCTTCCACCCTCTTTTCTAAATGCTGCGCGCAACTTTGCTAATCCTTCCATTGTGCTGGTTGGCTTGATAAACTCATCTTGATCAAAGATCAATGCGTCTTGTTTTCTGCGTGGAATCTCAACCGAAACAATTTCTTCTGCCAAACGACCATTATTCTGCGCAGTTGAGGCTTTTTGTTGACTCCATAAAGCAAATTTGTCCTGATCTTCTCGGCTCACACCAAATTGATCGACCAAATTCTCCGCAGTTTCTCCCATGGCATGAGTACCGTACAATTCTTTCATTTTCGGATTGACAAAACGCCATCCGAAACTTGAATCATAGAGCTTGCTATCGTTACCAAAAGGCTTGGTAGATTTGCTCATTACCCAAGGGCCACGCGTCATGTTTTCTACTCCACCTGTAACGAATAAATCTCCTTCATTAGCGGCAATAGCTCTTCTTGCATGCACTGCGGCACTCATTCCAGAACTACATAATCTATTTACGGTTTCACCAGGCACTTTCCAAGGCATACCTGCTAAAAGCAGTGCCATACGTGCCACGTTTCTATTGTCTTCTCCAGCTTGATTGGCACAGCCCATGATTACATCATCAACGGCTTCCCAATCAACGGAAGTATTTCTATTCATTAGTTCTTTAATGACTAACGCAGCTAAATCATCAGTGCGAACAGCTGAAAGTGTTCCTTGAAATTTCCCAATTGGCGTGCGGATGGCGTCAACAATGTATGCTTGTCTCATATTTGTTTTGTTTAGGAAAATGAGTTATGAATGCCGCTCTCAGTACACTTCATGGATTTTCGGTTACAATTTTGAAATGAAAATCATATTCATACTCTACCAAATCTTTCACGTGCAAAACAACGGATTCTTGGTTAATATCCCTTGCTATTCAATAAACATATCTCGGCTTATCCACCTTGGAATTTTATATTCTACCTTGAACTTATCGACCACAATTGCTTTGAAGGCTTCGAGGCTTTTCTTTGCTTCGTTTCTTTTAGCCATAAAAGAAATGAAGAAAATATCCTATGAAGATTTCTTTTCATTCTTTTGGCTTGACCCAAAAGAAACAAAAAGTCAAGGCTGTGAATTCACAAAGCAACCTGCTCTTTTTACAGCCTAAGTTCGGCTGGATGATCAACCACGCCCACTCGGTCGCTTTCCAGTCTCACTAAGGCCGTAATTCGATCAGAACGCTTCTTGAATTCAAGGCCTTTCAGCGCATCTAGCCGACCTTGGAAGTTGACTTCGAAGTAGATGAAGTCTTTATAAGACTAGGAGTGATTTGTGGACGCACCAAATGTTAGCGTCAGTCTTCGAGACATCGCGCTAAGCGCGATGTCTCGAAGACCAGCGGACTAACAATAATAAATCATGAATTACAAATCAAGAATCAACTTTTCTAAACTTCCCACTCTTTTCCAGTTCGGTAAACTGTGCCCTTAAAAAGTGCTACAGTCTTGTCATTTTGGTTGGTAATGGTAATATGATACACTCCTATCTTATTAGAAAGACTTTTCTCTTTCGCTACCGCAGTGATGACATCTCCTTCTTTCAGCGATTCGGTATGAGAAATGCTGGTCTCCACACTTACCGCCATTCGGCCATGGCCATTACTAGCAAAAGCCAGTGCTGAGTCTGCCAGCGAATAAGTAATACCTCCGTGAGCTATGTCAAACCCGTTGAGCATGTCTTTTCTTATCGTCATTCGCAAAACTGAATGCCCTGCTCCGTCTTCCAGTCGCTCTATTCCGAGCCACTTACTGAAAGGATCGTTGTTGAACATTCTGTCGACTACTTTTTTCGCAATACTTTCGTCTTTCATGAATCGTTGAATTATTCGGTACAATATTCGTACAATCTAATTTCAATACCGTAAAGTGATGAAACATCTTTCCATTTTCTTGTTTGTCTTGCTCAGTCTGAACACCATTGCTCAAGATCGTTCATTATCTACTGCTGAAGTAGAATTGCAGCGCTTGCGCCAAGATCCAGGGCTTAAGCATGGTGAAGTAGGCTTTGTGGCCGTGAACCTTGATAATGGAAGCATCATTACAGAACATAACAGCTATAGGGCAATGATTCCTGCTTCGATTCAGAAGTTATTGACTACCAGCAATGCTCTTTCAACCTTGGGAAGCGATTACCGATTTAAAACTCGAATTGCATATACTGGTGAAATCATTGAAGGAACACTTCACGGAGATATCGTAATTTATGGTGGAGGCGACCCTACATTTAATTCAAAGTATTTCCCCAATCAAAACCATGATCAAGCCATAAAAGAAGCAGCTGCGAAGACAGGAATCAAATCGATCACCGGGAAAGTAATTTTTGATCTCTCAATTTACGTAGAGCATACCACACCAAGTGGATGGGTTTGGGAAGACATGGGCAATTACTTTGGTGCCACACCAACTGCTTTTATGTGGGCCGATAACACCATCAATTTAGACTTGAGAAGTGGACAAGCTGGAACGGATGTGATGCTGGCCGATGGCTGGTCGAGTGACAGTCCTTATAAATTAGACGTAAGCATTCAAGCCTCGACAGAAAACAAGGATAACGCTTGGTTTTACAGCGCACCAAAAGGAAATATCATTTATGGAAAAGGAAGTATTCCAGCGCATAAAGATCGCTTTACAGTAAAAATTTCAGATCCTGATCCGGTGCAGTCCTATGCCAAGCACTTGAGAAATTTACTTGGATTAGAAAATATAACTATTCAGCGTAGCTACACCCACATTGAATATGCCAGTGCAAGAACATTGATAGAACTTTCGTCTCCACCATTAATGGAGATAATCACATTAACGAATCAAAAGAGTATTAACCTCTATGCCGAAGCGCTGAACCTTATATCTGACACTGCGCAAGAATTGAAATCGGTAGAAGGCGGAATTCATTCTCTTGAAGGCTTTTTGACGAAAAATAAAATACGGCATGAGGGAAATCGATTTTTAGATGGCAGCGGTGTTTCACCTATGAATCGCGTAACCCCTCAAGTGATGATTGATTTACTTTCTGCCATGTACAGAAGTCCATTGAAAGACGATTTTCAATCAACCTTGGCCGTTGGAGGACAATCGGGAACGTTCAAGTATTACTTCAAATCAGGAAAAGCTGTAGGCAACATCATGGGCAAAAGCGGCACCATGAAAGGTGTGCGCAATTATGCCGGATATGTTAAAAACAAATATGGAGAAACCATTGCTTTTTGCCTGATGATGAATGATTATGATGAAGATCGAAAATCAGCAATCATGAAGAAAGTAGAGACCTTGATGGAGGCAGTTATTGAGCATTAATCTCAATAAAACTTGCGCTTAAACGCAGCATATTGCCTCAACAACACGCTTGCTCTGTAGCGCTCTTCGTGGTAAGCTAAATACAACTTATCCAGTCCGTCTAATACTTCTTGAATTCCTTTTTCATCCGCCCATTGCAGTAAACCTTTTGGATAGTTTACGCCCTTGGTCATAGCTAAATCGATGTCTTCTCGAGAAGCAACGCCCAAATGCAAGGCATCAGCCGCTTCATTGATCAACATGATCAATATCCGCCAAACGATAGCCTCGCCAACCACTTTGTTAGTGTCGGGTGTTGGTGCTTCAGCACCCTCAGAATAATCGTAGTATCCTTTACCCGTTTTACGACCTAGATAACCGGCCTCCATCATACGTTTTTGCGTGAATGAAGGCTTGTAACGAGGATCATAGTAGAAGGCTGTCCAAACTGTTTCCGTAACGGTGTAGTTGATGTCGTTTCCGATGTAATCCATCAGTTCAAATGGCCCCATTCTGAATCCGCCAATTTCTTTCATAGCCCAATCGATGGCAGCCATATCAGCAATTCCTTCTTCGTAAATGCGAATGGCTTCACCATAAAATGGACGAGCAACACGATTCACAATAAAGCCAGGAGTATCTTTTGCAATCACCGTTTTCTTACCCCAGCTGTCGATCATATCCTTGGCTTTATTCAACGTTTGCGAGCTGGTTTGAACGGCAGGTATAATTTCAACCAAAGGCATTAAAGGAGCTGGATTGAAAAAGTGGATTCCAATAACACGATCAGATTTTTCGATCGATGCGGCAATTGATGCAATGGACAATGAACTTGTGTTTGAAGCCAAAATGCAATCATCCGCAACTTCTTCTTCCAGGCATTTGAAGACTTTTTTCTTCACCTCCAAATTCTCAACAATGGCTTCTATAACCAAACCACAATCATTAAAAGAACTATAATTCAATGTGGTGTGCACCAACCCTATGATTTGATTGGCTTCTTCTTGCGTCTTTCTGCCTTTTTCCACCAAGCGATTCATCACTTTCTTCAAGCTCTGTTCTGCTTTTTCTAAGGCCGCATGGTTGGTGTCAAACAACCACACTTTATGACCTGCTTGAGCTGCAACTTGAGCAATGCCACTTCCCATTGTTCCTGCACCAATAATTCCAATCTCCATTTTCATATCACAAATCTATTCTCCGGTAAATGTTGGTTTTCTCTTTTCTAAAAAGGCTTGAACGCCTTCTTTGTAATCTTTTGAAGAAGCTGCCGCAATTTGCTCATCACCTTCGCGCTTCAGTTGATCTTCCAATGTGTTGTGGTAACTTTCGTTGAGCAATCGCTTGGTAAGCCCTAACCCAACAGTTGGTCTGCTTGCTAATTTCAAAGCCAAAGCCCATGACTGCTCGTCAAACTGATCGTCTGCTATGCTTTTATAGATCATACCCATTTGTTCTGCTTCAGCAGCTCCAATTTTATCGGCCAACATCATCAATGCCGATGCTTTTTGCATTCCGATCAAACGAGGAAGGAAATAAGTTCCGCCTGAATCTGGAATCAATCCGATGCTGCTGAATGCCTGAATAAACGCACACGATTCTTTCGCTACAACTACATCACACGCCAGAGCAATATTGGCTCCTGCTCCTGCTGCAACGCCATTTACAGCGCATACAATGGGCTTTTCAATCTTTCTAAGCCTAAGTATGATTGGATTGTAATGATCTTCAACAATACGATCTATACCTGGTCCATTTGGGTCGATAACTTCACTTAAATCTTGTCCAGCACAAAAGGCTTTTCCTGACCCTGTTAGATAAATGGTGCGGACAGTAGCATCTGTCTCGCACTGATCCAATGCAGCTTGAAATGCCATGGCCATTTCTTTATTGAAACTGTTGAATACATCGGGTCTGTTCAGCGCAATTTTGGCTACTGAATCTATAATTTCAAATGAAATAGTGTTGGATTCCATGTGCTTTAAAGTTTGGCTCAAAGTAAAGGAATGTAGAGGATTTCTAGGCTATGCTTACAAGCATTTAAAGTAATCGAACGGCTCGAGGCATTCTTTGCACTTAAAGTGAGACTTGCAAGGCGTTGATCCAAACTGACTTACCATGTGTGTATTGTTGCTTCCGCAATTTGGGCAAGTCACCTGACGTTCTTCGCCCATCAAGGCTTTCTTATCTATCGATTCGTCTTCAGGAGGTGCAATACCATATTCTTTCAGCTTGCGTTTTCCTTCGTCAGAAATCAAATCGGTACTCCACGGTGGGCTGAGAACTGTATTTACTTTGAATGGCTCAAGCTTTGCATTGTGCAGCGCTTCAATCACCATTTCTTCAATCACTTGAGTGGCAGGACAACCGCTGTATGTTGGTGTGATATTTACTTCTAATTCGCCATTGCGTTCAATCACATCTCTAACAATGCCTAGCTCAACAACAGAAACAACAGGAATCTCTGGATCTTCAACTTTATTTAGGGCTTCCCAAGCTTGCGATATGAGCGAGTCAGCTGCTACCATTGAGCATCAGGATAAGCACGTGGCAGGTATTGCATCTCTGCCAAAATAAAGCCCAAGTATTCTGTATGCACACCTTCTTTTCCGCCAGATTGCATAAAATTATCAGTAGGCATTACCAGCGTTGCTTCAGACAATAGTCTTTTAATTTCTTCCTCCCATTGGGCTTTCAAAGCTGCAGCGTCAGGCAATATTCCTTCTGCTACTAATGCTTTCTCCTCGTCTGTTTGGGTAAACATTTCGCCTGTAAACATCCATGCATCGTCAATACCGCGCTGTATTTTTTCTTTACTTTCTGCTGTGCCATCACCTAAGCGAATAACCCATTCAGAACTCCAGCGTTGGTGGTAAGAAACTTCTTTATGTGCTTTGTTTGCGATGGCACTCAATGTTTCGTCTTTCGACTCCATCAATGCTTTCGTGTAAAGTACATTCCACTGATCAAAAAAGAATTGTCGTGCAATGGTGTCTGCGAAGTCACCGTTAGGAATCTCAGTGATTAAAAAGTTTTTAAAATCCAATACATCTCTGCGGTACGCAAGGTCATCTTCATTCTTGTTTTCGCCCGTTAGCTTTCCTGCATAGTCGAGGTACATTCTTGCTTGGCCGATAAGGTCAAGAGAAATATTTGTCATGGCAATATCTTGCTCAAGCACAGGACCATGGCCGCACCACTCTGACAGTCTATGCCCAAGAATTAGTGCATTATCACCAAGATGAAGGACCGCATGGTAGAGGGATTTATTCTGATTCATAGTTTCTATTTTTTCTCAGCGCTTTCAAAAGTAAGATTTACTATTCTGTTTTTTGAATTCGTGAATTATAGTTAAACAAACAAGAATCGAGGCATTTTGATTAGAGAAATCGACTTCGTGCCTTAAATTCGTAAGATAAACGAAGAATTTTATGAAGAAATTATACATTTTAACACTAATGATATTGCCAGTTTTGGGATTCTCTCAAGACTTTTCATTTGATATTTTAAGCGACACAGCCATTAACACTACCGTGGGTTCTGACGTTAATGTTGACATCAACATTGTAAATAATACTGGTAACGATTTGAACCTAAGATGGCGTATGACCGCAGATTTTACTGGCGAAGAAAGCTGGGAGGATTACATATGCGAAGGGGTTTTGATTTGCTGGCCAACCACCAAGCGTTTTAACGACATAGTTGTTGAAGCGAATGGTGAATCAGAAATTTTCCACCACATTTATGCTAAGACTGATTCTGGTGCGGGTGTAAGTGAGTTTTGTGTGTTTGATTTAAATGACTCGGCAAACACGGTTATATGCAGCAACTTTCATGTAACTACTGAAGCAGCTGCTGGAAATGACACCATTGAAGGTTTTGTAAACGGTGTGCCAGTAATTGTTGTGGATGGTGATACGTTTGAATTGTTTGGTGGAGTATACGTTCCACTTGGTTTGGAATATGTGTCTACTGCATTTGCTAGCAGCATTTCTCAAAACGCACCTAACCCAGCCAGAGACTTTACATTGATTAATTATCAATTGGCTACTTCAATGGGAACATTAAAGTTTCATGATTTGACAGGTAAATTGGTGAAGCAAGTAACGCTGAATGACAAGACCGGTCAATACAGAATGAATGGCGAGCTTGAGTCTGGCATTTACTTCTACTCTTTGTGGGAGAATGGTACTATGATTGACAGCAAGCGCATGCAAGTGATTGACTAATTCTTTGCGCTAAAAAGAAAATGAAAAAGCCCATCTTTTCAGATGGGCTTTTTTTTATGCATACAATTGGTATTGGCTTTCCTCTGCTATATGTTTGTGAGGCTATGGAGGCTAATTCAAGTCAATTAGAAGTTAAAATCAGAAGTATCAATCCAAGAAGGTTTGATAGTTAAATTCTACGCTCTACGTTCCTCTAGTTTGGAAGAAAGAGGTATTTATATCAGCTTAGATAAATTATTAGAAAATTATAAAACTACACCCAACAATGTATAAAATGCATTAAAACGCATTTTATACTAAACATTAGGCAAAATAAATCCTTATAATTAAAACTGAATGTTATTCGATAAACTACATGATATATTTCTTTCCGAAAGAACAAAAAGGCGAATTGAAAAATTAATCTTATACATCGCTCTATTCAGTTTTTTTGCACACCTGATATTGATATACCTGTCTGAATTTGAGATTCTACAATTATTCTCCGAGTCCGATTTGTTCAAAAATCCGATATCAGCGATTTATACTCCTTTCTCTTTCATATTGATCTATGAAGTCTACCTTTTGATATACTATTTGCCAAAATCCTTTACAACCTACATTACAAAACAATATGAAATCATAACCCTCATAATAATCCGAAAACTGTTTAAAGATCTTTCTTCCTTAGAACTGACAGCTAATTGGTTCGAAATTAAAGGCGATCTCCAATTTACTTATGATATATTAGCTTCACTGATTTTATTTTACTTGATATTTCATTTTCAAAAACAAGGTAAACGATTTTCAATTATAGAGGATACAATCGATTCCAAAATTCAAAGATTTATAAAAAGAAAGAAAATAATTGCTACTATTCTAGTTCCACTCTTTTTTATTTTGGCTTTAATTACATTTATAAATTGGTCCCTTGAAATATCTTTTTCAGAAAATAAGCTACCTCCGCTTAATGAGATTAATAACTTATTTTTTGATGAATTCTTTACCGTCTTAATTCTAGTAGATGTTGTACTATTACTAGTTTCTTTCTTCTATACAGATAAATTTCACAAGATTATAAGGAATTCAGGATTTGTTGTTTCCACAATTCTTATCAGACTCTCTTTCGGGGTTTCAGGACTAATAAGCACAATTCTAATTGTTGCTGCTATTCTTTTTGGGCTATTAATCATTTTAGTTCATAACCAATATGAAAAAAGTACTTTGCCTAACAACGTATATAAAAAATAGCGGTTTAATCGCTTAATTGAAATAAAATGAATAAATCAAAGGACTGTTACAAGTTGAAAAGTTAGCACATAAAATCCGCTACTGCGTTTATACTTGACCGTTATATACAAGCAAAAAAACAAGATATGAATGAAATAGAATATATTGAAAATGAGATTTCCGAATTAAGAAATCAATTAAAAAACCATAAGCTTTACAAAAATTTGGCAAGTATTAATGACATAAAAATTTTTATGGAAAGTCACGTATTTGCAGTTTGGGATTTTATGTCACTCTTAAAAAAGCTTCAAATAAATTTCACTAATGTTCAAACACCTTGGATACCACCCAAAAACCCTATACTTTCAAGATTTATAAACGAAATTGTTCACGGAGAAGAAAGTGATACTAATGAATTAGGAAAACCGAAAAGCCATTTCGAAATGTATTTGGATGCAATGCTACAAGTAAATGCAAATACCAATGAAATCAACAATTTTATTAAGCTCATTGAATTAGGTAATTCGGTTGAATATTCTCTAAATGAAGTTAATATTGATAAAAGAGTCGCTGATTTTGTAAAATTTTCATTTTCAATTATTGAGGCAAATAAGCCCCACCTTATAGCTTCTGCATTTACTTTTGGTAGGGAAGATGTTATTCCTGATATGTTTATTGAAATACTTGAAAATTGCGATTCTGAAAACAAACTTTACAGTAAAATAAATTATTATCTCGAACGTCATATTGAACTTGATGGAGATGAACACGGGCCATTATCCCTAGAAATGATAAAGGAATTATGTAAAGATGACAAACAAAAATGGAACGAAACATTAATTGTAGCAAAACAATCATTAGAAAAACGAATTGAACTTTGGAATGCTATTACAGATTTAGTTCAACGTGAAAAGCCAGCATATAACAATGTATATAAAAAATAGGCGGATTAGTAGAAAAACTAAGCGTTTTGTCTCGTTTGTAAGTTTGTAATTAAGTGAAGTGTATCAAAACTGCCTACTTTTCATATACAGACCGTTGGGCACCATTTATAGATAAAAAGAAGAGATCATCAAAGTTTGAACTTTTGTAATAACTTTGTAATTACATCTATAAAGTCATGGAAATCTCAGTTATTAAAATCGGAAACTCAAAAGGACTCAGACTCTCAAAGGATATTCTGACCCGATACAACATCAAAGACACTGTGGAGTTGATCCTTGAAAAAGGATATATCATCTTAAAACCTGCATCACAGCCTAGAAAAGGATGGGAAAAAGCATTTAAACAAATGCACGATCATCAAGACGACCATCTTTTAATGGATGATGTTTTCGAAGATGAAAACTTTGAAGAATGGACATAAAGCAATACGACATTATCCTTGTTAACCTTGACCCTACCAAAGGAAGTCAGATTAAAAAAACAAGACCATGTCTCGTAATTTCTCCTAACGAGATGAATAAGTATTTAAGAACTTTTGTGGTTGCACCAATGACAACAGCTAAGAAAAGCTACCCGACAAGAGTTGTAATTAATCATAACAACAAAATTGGAGCTGCGGCAATGGATCAAATAAGAACTATAGACAAAAGTAGAGTGATTAAGTCTCTCGGAAAAATATCTAAAGACGAAATTGAAAAGTGCAAATCTGTTATACAAGAAACATACGTGAATTAAAAAAACGGTGCCCAACAACCGCCATAAAAACATACCCTTCGGGATACGCGCTATACAATCCGTGGGCGAACATGTGAAAAACACATGCAGTCTTAGTCTACTATTTTTTGGTTGGTTAAGGGTTTTTAGTCTTTAAGGTGCTTTCATTTTTGAGAGCTGCTAAATACATCAAACGACACCTTATTTTTGGCATCAATGTCAGTGAAAAACCTCATCACAGTTATCAAGGCAAACAGCTTCTTTCCCAAACATTCGTGGTGGGTGTTTTCAATCTGTTTGATTATCACCTCCTTCACTTACGATTATCAGGATGTACTCTTCAGACCTACGCAAAGTATTCATCAATGGCGCCAGTGTGACTGCTTGTCCATCACAATGAATTATTATCAAGACAACAACCCCTTTCTACAACCTAGCGTGCATTACTTAGGAGCTGATGGAACTGGCAAAACTATCAGCGAATGCCCATTGATCTATTACTCTGTTGCCTCACTTTGGAAGGTGTTTGGGCATCATGAATTCATCTATCGAATGCTTGTTTTGCTCATTTACTTTATCGGTCTGTTTTCAGTTTTTAAGCTTTTTGAAAACAAACTAAAAGACTCGATTTGGGCAATGATTTGTTCGTTGTTGCTTTTCACCTCTCCGACTCTTGTTTATTACGCCAATAATTTTTTAATGGATATACCAGCATTGTCATTAGCAATGGTCGGACTCTATTTCTTCTTTCGGTTTGAGCAATCTGGATCAAACAAGTTTCTTTATTGGTCTGCACTCTTCTACACAATTGCTGGACTGCTCAAAGTATCGGCCCTATTGAGTTTTGCGGCAATCATCGGATTATTTGCTCTTGAATTGGTCAATGTTACATTGCGTTCAGACAGGAAGGTGTTTCATCAACCACTTAAACAAGCAGCTGTATTTGCCGGGGTTTTACTAATACAATATGCCTGGTATTCATATGCTAGCTTTTATAATGCCCAATTCAACTCGGGTAATTTTTTAATTGGTATTCTTCCCATTTGGGAAATGGATAGTTCAGCCATTCAGACAACACTAAGCGCCATTGGAGATCATATGCAATGGTCATATTTCAGGCTTGAAACGCAGATATTACTCCTACTCACTTTTAGTTTTATAATTGTGTTTTTCAAACGTGCAAATAAGGCTGCCCTTTACCTCACCCTCATTGCATCAGCGGGCTTTTGCGCTTATGTTGTGCTCTTTTTTAACCCGCTGAAAGATCACGACTATTATACCGTCAATTTATTTATTCTGGTTCCTATTGTCTTGCTAACTTTTTTCGATGTTTTGAAGACCCAGTTTAGCAGTTCGTTTTCATCCATAATACTTAAAGTTCTTGCCATTGCATTTCTCATTCACAATGTAGATTTCGCCAGAAGAAGAATGATTGGCCGATACAATCCAGATGGCTGGACGAATGCAAATTACACTCATAACTTGAGGGCGTTTACAGAAATTGAGCCCTATTTGGAGGCCATTGGTGTTCGTCCAAACGAAAGGGTAATTAGCCTTTCAGACGATCATATCAACACAAGTTTATACCTAATGAACCACAAAGGGTGGACGAATTATGGAATATACAATGACATGACTCGATTGCAAGAAAAAATCGACCAAGGAGCAAAATACTTGTTCATTTCTGATACGACCACCTATGCCATTCCAGGCATCGAATCATTCACTTCAAATAAAGTAGGTCAGTATAAAAACATTGACATCTACGCGTTATAGTCATCATTAGAATGGCCTAACCTTCTAATTATCCCATTTGACTATTGAGTGGTTGACTAAAATCACGTAACGATTTTTTTGAACCTACGCCCATTCGCCACCTTCTCATTCTCAAAAACTATTTCATAATCAAACGTTATGCTTTGCATTATTAATATAAATAAAAATATATGGAATAATTTCGAGATATTTTTTGGTAATTAGATCACTCTTTTCATTGCATTTATTAAAACGGTTTCCTCATACTTAGCATAAATTAGTGTGATAGCAGTATCAGAATGACCCAAAATCTTAGCCACGACATCAAGTGACACACCAGATCGAACCAAGGTCGTAGCCGCAGTATGTCTTGCAACGTGGGACGTAATATTCTTTTGAAAACCAGCCTCGTCTGACAATAACTTTAATGCTTTATTAAATACTTGATTTGAAATTCTAGGAAATACATATTCTCCTGATGTATTCGCAATTAAACTCAAAACATACTCTGCCTTCGGAGTCAAAGGAACGATGACTTATGAGTCTTTCACTTGATTAAAATCCAAAACTCTACCCTGCATTGTGTAATCACTTCTTATGTTCTTAATTTTTAAATTCTGCATATCCGAAAATCTCAGCCCTGTGTAGCACATAAA
>DGQE01000021.1 GCA_002389645.1 Flavobacteriales bacterium UBA4422 | reverse complement strand
AGCGGCTACTTCGGTAATCATCTCACGCTTAAGCATTGATTTTGAACCGAAGTTTTCAGAAGCACTTACATCCACGATCAACATCATGGTGATTTCTCGTTCTTCTTCAAAAACCTTCACGTAAGGATGATTCAAACGAGCAGTTACGTTCCAGTCGATACTTCGAATGGGATCACCGGGCATATATTCGCGCACTTCGCTGAACGCCATTCCTCTTCCTTTAAAGGCAGAATGATATTCTCCCGAGAAGATTTGGTTGCTTAAACCCCTCGTTTTGATCTCTATTTTTCGTACTCGTTTTAGTAATTCTGACGTCTCCATTTCATCGCTTTGCGTTCACTTTTCAGTTTTTAAGGTAAAATCTGATTCATTCGCAGAACTATGGCACTTCAACCTTGTTCAGGATTTCATCTATGATGTTTTCTGAGGTGATGTTTTCAGCTTCTGCTTCATAGGTCAATCCTATACGGTGTCTCAACACATCTTTACTGATGGCTCTCACATCTTCTGGGATCACATAACCTCTTCGTTTGATAAATGCATAAGCTTTTGCAGCTAAGGCAAGATTAATGCTTGCTCGAGGAGATCCTCCGAAATTGATCAAGTCTTTGAAATGCGCCATTCCATAGTTCTCGGGGTTTCGTGTGGCAAATACAATGTCAATGATGTATTGCTCAATCTTCTCATCCATGTATACTTCTCTCACAACTTGACGAGCCTTTAAGATATCATCTGTAGAAAGGATTTTTTGTGGCGTAGGAATTTCTGTTTGTGAAATATTTTGTCTGATGATCAGCTTTTCTTCTTCCTTATTTGGATAGCCTAAAACTACTTTCAACATAAAACGGTCAACTTGAGCTTCAGGAAGAGGATAGGTTCCTTCTTGCTCAACAGGGTTCTGAGTCGCTAAAACTAAAAATGGCTTGGGAAGTGGGAATGTTTCATCACCTATAGTCACCTGCTTTTCTTGCATAGCTTCGAGCAGCGCACTTTGCACTTTCGCTGGGGCTCTATTGATCTCATCCGCCAAAACGAAATTGGCAAAAAGAGGTCCTTTTCTTACGGTAAATTCATCTTTCTTAACCTGATATATCTGCGTGCCAATAAGGTCGGCAGGCAATAAGTCGGGCGTAAATTGAAGTCGGCTAAAATCAGCGTGGATGGTTGAGGCTAATGATTTTATTGCCAATGTTTTGGCAAGACCAGGTACACCTTCTAAAAGAATGTGGCCGTTGGATAATAAGCAAATTATCATTCTATCGATCATGTATTTCTGTCCAATGATCGCCTTATCCATCTCTCGATTGATTAGGTCAATAAATGCACTTTCCTTTTCAATCTTTTCATTTAGAGCTCGTATGTCAGTTGCAGTTTCCATGTAATTGGGTTTTCAACAATTTGATTCGTTTGATCGAACGCGAAAATGTTAATAAACGTGCCTGTTTGGAGCACAAGCGCTGTTAAACAATGTTAAGAACTATTCACCTCTGTATGCCTTGATAAGTCTAGGGTTCTGTTACTTTTCCGGACTCAAAATTTTGAAATTTTTAACGTATAAAAATGGCTGAAAACAATCTTACCGATATGAAGCTTTCTGAGGTGATAAATCACGTCAAGGATTTTCATAATGCATTCAAGATCAAGAACAATGAATCCCCAACTGTTGACATTGATGACAAGTCAATTTTACTGCGCTACAAACTGATGCGCGAAGAGAACGAAGAGTATTTAGAAGCAGCGCAAGAAGGTGATTTAGTAGAAGTAGCAGATGCCCTTGGCGACATGCTTTACATTTTGTGTGGCACAATCTTGAGCCATGGAATGCAATATAAGATAACAGAAGTGTTTGAAGAGATTCAAAGAAGTAATATGAGCAAGCTTGACAAAGATGGTCAGCCTATCTATCGTGAAGATGGAAAGGTGATGAAGAGCGAACTTTACTTCAAGCCAAACATTCAGAAGATTTTAGACAAGTAAGGGGGTTAAACGGAATCTCTTAGGTGCAGCATTTTGATGGCTGTCACTGCGGCTTCGGTTCCTTTGTTGCCATGGATTCCGCCACTTCGCGCGCGAGATTGTTCTATATTGTCATCTGTCAAAACTCCGAAGATTACAGGAAGGCTGTGTTTGAGAGAAACATCTTTTACTCCTTGAGATACTGCTTGGCACACATAGTCAAAATGCGCAGTTTCTCCTCGGATCACAGAACCTAAACATATTACTGCATCAGCTTTGAATTGCTCGATGGCCCATTGAGCGCCAAGCGGGAGTTCGAAGCTGCCGGGAACGTGAAAAGTTTTGATATTATGTCCTGGAACATCTGCATTGATCAATAAATCCATGGCTCCATCGTGCAAGCCATCCGTGATTTCCGCGTTCCATTCGGCTTTTACAATAGCAATTTTCCAATTTGGATTGATCTTAGGTAGATCATCAAATTCAGAAAGATTTTTATTGATCGTTGCCATTATTTTCCAGAAAGTCCCTCAGCGCGTGCAATGAATTTTTCGATCTGTTGACCTTCATTGCTGTTTGGGAATTCCGCTTTAATTCGAGTGAAAAGCTCTAAAGCATCACCATAATCTCCAACTTCTTGGTGAGCTCTTGCAGCTTTCATCAAGTAAATAGGTGTTGTAAGATCATTTGCAGTATGTCCATAGGCGCTTGTGTAATAACTAATCGCCTTATCTACCTCACCCAATTCCATATAAGCGTCACCAGTTGCTCCTAGAGCCACTGCACACACCATGATATCGCTGCAGTCGTAATCTTCCAGGTACTCAATTGCTTCTTCGTATTGGCCCAATCTCAAATATGAAACACCAGCATAATAGTTTGAAAGATTTGCTGACTCAGTAATTCCATAGTTATCAATGATATCTAAGAAACCATAAGCAACATCATTTCCATACAATGCTTGGTCAAGGCTGTCGTTAGCGAAAGCTTTCTGCGCCTGCCACATTTGCTCTTGTGCTTCTACTTCTTTCGGCTGAAGATAAAAATTCTTGTAAGCGAAGTACGATACCATCATTAGTACAATTGCACCAACAATAATGGTCAGACTTTTCTGGTTTTCTACAACCCAATGTTCTGTCTTCGAGTAAACTTCTTCTACGTCTACTATTATTTCTTCCTGATCTTTAGCCATTGTTACCCTTAAAAAATGAGGGTGCAAATATATTTTTTTTAAGACAGTTCACACACTCTCTTCTTGTGGTCAAATTCTACCTTTGAAGCCTTATGCATTTATCTGAACTCAGCATTGTTAATTTCAAGAACATTCAAGACGCCAATTTCGAGTTGTCTGAAAAGGTTAATTGCTTTCTAGGAAACAACGGAGCCGGCAAGACTACAGTGCTTGATGCGATTTATTACCTATCGTTTTGTAAGAGTTTTTTCAACCCAATTGATTCTCAAAACATCCGTCATGACGAAGGATATTTTGTGTTGGATGGGAAGTTTTTTTTGGATGGGGAGTCTGAAAGAATTTTTTGCGGATTGAAGCGCAATGAGAAAAAGAAGTTCAAACGCAATCAAAAACAATACGATCGACTTGCGGATCACATAGGAGTTATTCCATTAGTGATGATAGCACCTTCAGATACAGCTTTGATAAGAGAAGGCAGTGATATGAGGCGGAAGTTTATGGATGGAATCATCTCACAATACAACAAAGCTTATCTCGATACTTTATTGCATTACAATCGCCTGCTAGCGCAACGAAATGCCATGCTCAAACACCAATGGGCTGAAGGAAAGTATGACACGACTAGTTTAGAGGTGTTTGATGAGCAACTGCATGCCCATGGTACAGAATTGCATCTAGAGCGAAAGCGATTTCTAGAAGGATACTTACCTATATTTTCTAATTTCTATCAACTTATTTCTGGTGGAGCAGAGGAAGTGAATATTGTTTATCAAAGTCAACTTTCTGAAGCTCCGTTGTTGAATTTACTGACAGAGCATAGAAAAAGAGACTACCGCGCTCAATACACTACACAAGGCATTCACAAGGATGATCTTGAATTTACTATTGGCGAATATCCAATGAAGAAGTTTGGCAGTCAGGGCCAGAAGAAAAGCTTCGTGACAAGCCTTCGTTTGGCGCAATTCGATTATTTAAAAGAATTAAAACAGCGCAAGCCGATTTTACTGTTGGATGACATTTTTGATAAGCTCGATGACAACCGCGTAGCTGCATTGATGAAGTTGGTGAGTGAAGATCATTTTGGGCAAATTTTCATTACCGATGCCAATTTACATCGAGTGCCTGACTTGTTCAAGGATGAGAATGTTCCGTTGAAAAAATTTGTGGTCGAGAAAGGATCAATTGATCAACTTTGATGTATGGCGCTTTATGATCAAAATAAAAGAAAGACCAACCAGGAGAGTTTGGGTCAGGTAATCGATCGTATGCTAAAGGTGTATCGCCTGAAAAGCGGACTC
>DGQE01000034.1 GCA_002389645.1 Flavobacteriales bacterium UBA4422 | reverse complement strand
AGGTTATGGTTTAACAGAAACATCGCCAGTAGCTTCCGTCAATTCATTTGTTAATAAGGGCTTTATGCTAGGAACGACTGGAAGAAAGCTTCACAATGTTGAAATCAAAATTGCTGAAGACGGAGAGATTCTCATTAAAGGTCCTAACGTTATGATGGGTTATTACAATCAGCCTGAACTCACTCGTCAAGTTCTTTCAGAGGATGGCTGGTTTAGCACAGGAGATATAGGCACGCTGGTAGATGGCCAATATTTAAAAATAACTGACCGCAAAAAAGAAATCTTCAAGACTTCAGGAGGAAAGTATGTAGCTCCACAACCTATGGAGAACACCTTTAAGGCTTCTCGATTCATAGATCAAATCATAGTCATTGGCGAAAATGAAAAGCATCCAGCTGCTTTAGTCGTCCCCGATTTAGAGTTCTGCAAGGATTGGTGTGAGCGTAAAGGGCATAAATGCCAAACCTATTCTGATTTAGCCACTAATGAAAATCTGAAAGCACGAATCTGGAAAGAAATTGACGAAATGAATCAGCATTACGGCAAATTCGAACAGGTTAAAAAAATTGAGCTATGCGAAGCACCATGGGCCATTGACTCAGGAGAACTCACACCTTCTTTAAAGCTGAAACGAAAGTTCATAATGTCGAAATATGCTCATTTGGTTGAGAAGATTTACAAGTAACTATTCTCCACTTCTCATTTGGCTTGGACTTCTTTTTAGCCTGCTATTCGTAATCTCTACACCCAGCAGTGCCCAAGAACAATCAACGGAATCGAGCACATTTGTTAACGCCAGTGCTGGCGCAGGAAATATTTATGGCGGATTTGGAATCAACGCTGAAGCAGGTTCTGGTCATTTAGCTGGCTTTGGAACTTTAGGCTATGCCAATGAGCGAGTGATTGACACTATTCGATTAAATTCATCCATCAACTATCAAGTTGGTTTGCGCTATTACTTTAATATTGGAAGTGAAGTTCTATATCCCAGAATAGGCGTTGGATATGGATGGGTCACCAATTATTATAATGCGAACATCGGAAACGACAACTACGATCAAACTGTGCATGGCATCAATGCCCACATTGGAACCCAAGTTTATTCTCCAGAAGGTTTCATTTTTAGTTTTGACTTGAACTTTGCGAGTAAGTACGCCATTTCAATGGAAAACACCCATCCCTTCTTTTACAACATATATATAAGACCAAATATTGGGATTGGTTATGATTTGACACAACTCTTTGGAGAGTCAAAACGCAAAACACTCATCAAAAACAAAGCGATTAACCCTTTTGAATGAAAATATAAACGGCCAAAAGAAAAAACACAACTAACGCAATCAAGCCAATTATCGCATTGACAGACAACATATTTCCTGAAGAATTGTGATTTAACCTATTCTCATTCAGAATTCCCTCAATAACTTGAATCAAATCATAAAGGCTTTCATTCGATTTGGGAACAAATTTCTCAATACCCATTGCCATTACTTCTTCCTTTTCTTTCTGATCAGTAATAGAAGAAAGCAGTATTACAGTTGGTCGAACCTCCATAGAGTTGATAACGTTCATCACGTCTTTAGCCGAAAGTTCGTTTTCTAGGTAGTAATCTAGAATGACGATAGATGGCTTGAGTCTCTTTATAGATTCAATGGCGCGAGCTCCGGAATTCTCAACATAAACAGTCGCTTCACCCAAATTACTTTTTAAGTAGTGGGTAACCAAGAGTGAAAACGTTTCATTGTCTTCAATGATGATTATATTTTTTGTTTTAGGCATGGTGCTTGTGCAATTTACAAAAAAGCATTCTCAAGTTTATGCTCTTTGTAAAGCATCTTTATTACTCCGTCTGAAACTCCAATCTTAGGGATAAAAGCACTTTTCGCCTTACTCCATCGCATTATGCTTGTAAATATTTTTCCAGCTGGAACAATAACATCAGCTCTATCTGGATTCAAATAAAGATCTTGAATCCGTTCTTCAGATGTCATACCCTTTAACCTCTTGTACAAAGTGTACAATTCATCATACGACACAGCCTCCCCATAGTCTTTCATTAACAGCTTGCAATACTTATTTATATTTCCTCCTGAACCTATTATCGCAATTTCTTTATTTAGACTTGACTGTAAATCTTTAACCCAAGCTTTCATCTCATCCCAATCCGAGTCTGGAACCATCCCAAGCAGTAATCGAATCGAACCAATATTGAATGATTTTGAAGTGACTGCTTCATGATTATTGAACAGCGTTAGTTCTGTACTTCCTCCTCCAACGTCCATGTAGAGGTAAGTTTTATCGCTATCCATATTGTCTCTTAGCCCATTTGCATAGACTACTTCGGCTTCTTCCTTGCCTGAAACAATCTCAATCTTGATACCCGTGGCATTATACACTTGGTCAACAACCTCAATTCCATTATCAGCCTCTCTAAAAGCAGATGTGGCCAAAGCCCTCACTTTTTGAGGACGATAAACGTTTAGCAAATGCTTGAAAGCATGCATTGTTTCAATAAAGTCCTCGACTTTTGCTTCAGGAAAATGCTGTTTAAGAAAAGCATCAGCACCAAGTCTAATAGGTACCCGTATTAGAGACTGCTTCTTGTAGGTGACTTTCGCCCCATCTTCAAAAACGTTGCTCACCAAAAGCCTCACAGCATTAGAACCTATATCTATCGCTGCGAATTGGTATACATTCATTCTTGCTTGCTCTTCTTTTTGTAATACTCGTGTGTCGAGTACTGAGAACGAATATCCTTTTTCTTATCGGCTTTATCAACTATATATTTCCCGTCAGGCATTAATACCCGAGCTTTTACACTATCAGAAAACTGAATTGAAAGCACATCATCAATCTCTTTCTTTATAGAGGTTTCATAAATAGGGCAAGTAACCTCTATTCGTCTATCGAGATTTCGCACCATCCAATCAGCGCTACTAATAAAGTAGAGAGGATCGCTATTGTTGCAAAACACATAGATTCTTGCATGCTCGAGGAATCGATCAATGATGCTTATTACTTTGATATTCTCACTTAAACCTTCCACTCCTGGCACCAAGGAACAAATACCACGAATAATCAAGTTGACTTTTACACCAGCCTTGCTCGCTTGATACAACTTATTAATCAAGTTACTATCAACAAGACTATTCAACTTTAATGTTATGTAAGCGTCTTTTCCTGCCTTAGCATTTCGAATTTCAACATTGATCAGTCGTATGAGCCTATTGCGCAAATAAAATGGCGATAGAACCAAATGCTTAAATCGATAATTCGGCCAAATCGCATTTTCAAACAAATCAAACACCTTATGTATTTCACTTGTAATTTCCTTACGCGCAGTCATTAGGGACAAGTCACCATACAAACCAGATGTTCCTTCATGAAAATTCCCTGTTCCAACTTTTGCATAATATTGATTGACTCCGTGCTCTTTTCGAGTGACCAAACAAATTTTTCCGTGCACCTTCATTCCAGGAAAACCGAAATACACCTTCACACCTTCGTCTTCAAGAATATTAGACCAATAGATGTTGTTTTCTTCATCAAACCGGGCTTGTAATTCGAAGACTACAACTACTTTTTTACCATTTCGAGCAGCGTTGATAAGCGCATTGATGACCTTACTTCTGCTGGCAACACGATAAAGACAAATACGGATTGACTTTACATCTGGATCTAATGCAGCCTCTTTCAAAAAATCAATCACATGACTAAAACTTTGATAAGGATAATGAAGTAGAACATCCTTCTTTTTGATAGCGGTGAAATAGCTATCATACTTTTCAAAGTGCGGGTGCTTATTCGGTGCTAGCTTGTTGTAGTAAGCTTTAGGTAAGTTGATCTTTGGAAAAGACATCAAATCTTTCAAGTTGTGATAGCGTCCACCAGGAATAAATGCATCTTCATCAGTGGTCAAGGACATTTTCTTGGTCAAGTAGCGTTGCATTTCCTTTGGCATGCTTGCGTCAAAAACAAATCTAACTGGAGCCCCTCGCCTTCTTTGCTTCAAGCTCTTTTTCATCTTTTCCAAAAAGCTCTTAGAAATATCATTGTCTAAATCCAATTCAGCATCCCGCGTGATTTTAAAAGTAAAAGCATCAACTTTAGTTGGCTTGAACACTTCAAACACAGACTTCAAATTATGTCGAATAACATCATCAAGAATCACGATAAACTTTTTCCCATCTTGCTCGGGAAGCATAATAAAACGTGGAAGTGACGATGGAACTTCTACCAAAGAGTATTGGTGTGTAGTTTTCTTTCCTTCTTTACTAATGGTCAACCAAGCCGCTAAATAGATTGCTTTATCTCGCAAGTGAGGAAAGCCTTTGACTTGATCCAGCATTATGGGCGAAATAACAGGGTCAACCTTTTCATTGTAGTAGTCTTCTACAAAAGCCTTCTGTGAGCTGTCAAACTGCATTTCATTCAAAATGAAAACATTCTTCTGTCTTAATTCCTCAAGTATCTCCTGATAAATACGTTCATACTTCTGTTGTTGACCGATGGAGATTCGTTGAATTTGAGCTAATACATCTCTAGGGTCATCATGAGTCGACTCAATTTTCTCATTCAAAGCAGCCCAACGTTTAACAGAAGCTACGCGCACTCTAAAAAACTCATCCCGATTATTAGAGAAAATACCTAGAAATTTAAGTCTCTCCAGAAGAGGAACTGTCTGGTCTTCGGCTTCAGCCAAAACCCTATCGTTAAAAGCTAGCCAGCTAATTTCTCTATTAATTATTTTAGGTTTTACCGCCATAAGATTCTATTAAGAACGAAGGTAAGTCGAAGGCTGCAGTGCAGCAACTGTTCACTTTGTTCATTTAACGATCTGTTGACAATGAGAGAACAAAGAAATAATGCAATTCTAAAAAACATCGTTGAAAACTCTGTTGATAAGCATGCACGAAGCCGCCTCAAAGCCGCATTTATAAAGGTCTACATTTGGTTCAGTTAAAGAACCAACCTCGGGAAAGAATAGATGTTTACGATATTTAAAAAGAAAAAGCTCACAGAAGACCAGCTGGCCAACTTCTTTGTAAACTCGATCCTAAGCCTCGTAGAAGAAGGATTTCAGGATGTAGTTGAGATTATCAATAACGACCCTGAGTTCATCAAAACACCCAATATTTCTAAAGAAGATTACGATCGCTTTCTGTTGGTTGTGATTGCTGGAAATATCAAACTGATGAGCGAGCACTTTGACTCTGTAAAGGATGTGCGTATAACGGAAAAGATCTATCGCAAATTAGGGACTGCTTTATCTGTAGAGCCTATGACGCTGAAAGAAACAATTGCAAAGTATCAATCGTGGATGTCTAGAATTAATCACCCCTCAAAAAACACGCGCTACGCGATGTCAAAAGGAGTGTTTTTTAAATACGATTTGAATCAGTTTCAGTCAGACTACTTCAGAAATATGAACACTCCTAATCCGATTTTCTTAAAACGGTTAGACGAAGTAATCAATCAGTTTCTCTTTAACTGGAGCGATATCAAAGAAAATTATCGCATTTCGAGCTAATCAAGCTTAAAGTAATCTGAAGCCATTTTTCTCACCTCTTCTCCAATTGCCAAACAAGCTGTGGCAGCAGGACTTGGTGCATTCAACACGTGAATGCAATTATCTTTGAATTCAATTTTGAAATCATCGATCATATCCCCTGTATTACTAAGAGCCATAGCGCGAACTCCGGCTCTTTCCTCAGCTAAATCTTCCATCTTCAGGTCTGGAATCAGTCGTTGAAGAGTGCCTAAGAACAGCCTTTTTGAAAATGCTCTTCTATATTCTTCGATCCCGTAACGCCAATGCTTAGCGAAAAACTTCCAAGTTCCTGCGTATTCTAAAGCATCTGCTGTGTCACGTAGATCAAAGTCAGTCTTTTTATAACCTTCCCGTTTGAAAACAAACACAGCATTTGGTCCGCACTCCACATCTCCATCAATCATTCTTGTAAAATGTACACCTAGAAATGGAAATTTAGGATTAGGAACTGGATAGATTAAGTTCTTCACTTTATGCTTCGCTTTATCTGACAATACAAAATAATCACCTCTAAATCCAAGCACTGTCATGTCCAATTTCACATCTGCCTTTTTAGCCAATCGATCGGCTTGAAGACCTCCACAAAAAATGACATATTTCGCCCTAATATCTCCCCTACTTGTTTTTAGTAACGTTGAGCTTTCTTGGTGTTCAATTTGTTTCACCTCATGATTGAGCAAAATTCTACTTTTAGCTTGTTGGCTTTCAAGTAGCTCTCCCAATTTCTCTGTTGTAGCTCGATAATCAATGATTCCTGTGCATGCAACTCGAATACCAGCAATACCTTTGCAATGAGGCTCTATTTCTGTGATTTGTTCTGGTGTGATGCGTTCTACTCCTTCCACTCCATTTTGAATCCCTCTGTCATAAATAAAATCAAGATGAGGTAATTCACTTTTATCTGTCGCAACGACAATCTTTCCGCAAATGTCGTGAGCAATATTATGCTCCTTAGCAAACTCCACTAATTCACGTCTGCCATCAACACACAGCTTGGCTTTATAGGAACCTGGTTTATAATAGATACCTGAATGGATAACACCAGAATTATTTCCAGTTTGATGATGAGCCAACTTAGATTCTTTTTCAATCAAGGCTATACTTGATTCAGGGTATGCTTTCTGAAGTTTATGTGCTGTTGCGACTCCTACTATTCCGCCACCAACTATTGCAATGTCAAATTCTGCTATCACTGAAAATCTATTAATCTGTTCTAGGTGAAATGCTCTTATGAGGTTTAATCATGAAAAGAAGTAATAAACCAACGATAAAAAAGCCCATTAAAACCAATGCTGAATTCCTCATACTTGATGTCATGCCTTCAATAAAACCAAAAAGGAAGGTTCCGACCACAATTCCTAGCTTTTCTAGCACATCATAAAAACTAAAATAGGAGGCGTGATCTTGAGTTTCTGGAAGCATTTTCGAGTATGTTGATCGGGATAATGCTTGAATTCCACCCATTACTAAACCAACTAATGCAGCCAAAAAGTAAAAATGAGTGGGCGTGGTAATGAAATAGGCTGCGAAACAAATAAAGATCCAAATAACAAGCGCCATACCTAACACCTTAATATTACCCAATTTCTTAGACAATCCTGCAAAAGCATACGCTCCGAAAACAGCAATGAATTGAATAATAAGCACACTTATGATCAACCCTGACTCTCCTTGATCTCCCCACTCAATTTCTTTATTCGCAAACAAAACGGCCATTATCACAACGGTTTGAACGCCCATGCTGTACACGAAAAATGAACGAAGAAATCTTCTAAGGTTGACTTGATCTTTAAGTTCAAACCACACCTTACGCAGCTCTTCGTATCCTTTCCAAATGATTCCTTTTTCTTTTGGATGTCGATCATATACATTATTGGGAAGGTAGTAATAGGTTATTTGGGCAAACCCAGCCCACCAAATAGCTACCATTGGGAAAGCAAATTTCGCTGGCATAGTATTGGTTTGTATCAAAATTAAAATCGCTACAAGCAACAGGGAACTCCCAACATATCCGTAGGCAAATCCTTGCGCACTCACTTTATCATGATGTACATAATCAGCAACCTCTGGCAGAAAGGCATTGTAGAAAACAAGACTACCCCAAAAACCAATACTCGCTATCATCACAAAGACCATTGAAAGTTCTAAGTGATCAACATCAAAGAAGAATAAAAGTGCACAACCGAGTGAGCCTAAATAACAGAAAAACTTTAGGAAGGACTTCTTACTGCCTGAATAATCGGCAATACCTGAAAGAATAGGTGATATCGCACTAACAATCAAGAATGAAAACGAGACTACATAGCTATATATCTCAGTATTGATAAATTCCATTCCGAAAAAGCTCACTTTTTCATTTGTAATTCCATTTGCATCCACGGAGGATGTCATCTTCTGATAGAAAATTGGAAATATCGCTGTACTAATTACAAGATTGTATGCAGAATTGGCCCAGTCATAAAAGGCCCATGCTCTAATGGTCTGCTTATCATTCTTTTTTATCATCTGCGAATAGCGAAAATAGAAAGGCCTCGATCTCTCGAGGCTTTTTCTTTTTATTTATTCTAAAGAATTAGTCTTTACTGATAACCTCAAAAACAACTCGTCTATTTTGTGCTTGTCCTGCTACTGAGGCATCTTCAGTTGCTGGATCAAAATCTTGAACTCCTACTATAAGCAACTTATTCTCATAAGCACCAAGTTTCACCAACTCATTCTTCACGTTTTGAGCGCGCTGTAAAGAAACATCACCAGTTACTTTAACCTCTTCAATAGGATCAGTATGTCCAGTAATTTTCACCTTGTACTTTGGGTGCTCATTAAGAAGAGTAGCAACTTTCTGCATATCAATTTTAGCATCTTCTTTTATAGCAGCGCTGCCTTCGTCAAAGTAAATCCTTGACATTTCAATATCCTCAGTTACGTCAAGTTCCATGTCAGAACTTACCTCTTTCGAATATTTAACCTGAAGAGAACTTCCACTTGCATCAACTTCACAATCGCAAGATTCTACTCCAGCCATATTCATAACTGAGACATCATCAATATAGTAATAAGCGTTACGCGATTGAGTTCCAATAATCCCTTTTGGCTTTCTAATCTTCTCTTCTTCAGTTTCAGATGTAGGGGCAAAGTTTCCAATCGTCAAATATCTTTCGCCTCCATTTGCAATAAACGTATGACAAATATCCTCCCAGTCAAACTGCTCTGAAAATACTTTATTCTGAGAATGAATAATCTGTGGTGTAATCGCATCTGCGTCCAGGGCTTCTATATCCATTGGCTTATCGCTTAAATACATACCAAGATTGTTACAGGCATACTTTGATAATAGACCCAACATTACACTCATCTTGACACAATAAACCTTTTCTTCTTCTAAAGTCGAACTTAATTTAATTTGAAGGTACGTTCTTGGCTCTGCATCCTTGTAAGAATACATATTAACGCCAGCATATCCATTGCCATCTTTTGGCTCAGCATCTCCATAAAGATTCATTGGCACTCCCCAGTCCTCTCCTTTAGATCTTGGGTTAAAAAGATCCGGCTTATTATCTGTAGCAGAAGTCCATGGATAAGCGTAAGTGATAGATCCAGCTTCTTTTATTTTTTTAGACACTGACTCAAAGCTTCCGTTTTGTACAAGATTGCCTTGTGAAAAAGCCGTTGAAGCCGCTATTGACATTAATGTGATGAATGAAAATATTCGTTTCATTATTATGATTTTAATTCTTGCTTGATTTAATAGTATCGATGAACAATTTAACTTTCCTCCAATCCGTATCAGGATAAACTCCATGGCCCAAATTAGCAATGTGACCACCTCCTGCAAATGATCTTAACATCTCATTAGTCTTTTGCACGATCACTTCCTCACTAGCATAGAGCAATGTAGGGTCAAGATTTCCTTGAAGAACCATAGAAGAATTAATCGATCTAATCTTTGATGGATCTAGACTCCAATCTAAACCAACTGCATTGTATGAACTGTTCATTAAGTCCTTCATCGCGAAATGAGCTCCTTTCGCGAAAACAATATTTGGAACATTGTTAACCTCTTCCGCAATTCGATTTAAGTACGGCATGCAAAACTCTCGATAAAGATCTTCACTCAACACGCCAGCCCATGAATCAAACACCTGGTATAACGAGACACCAGCTTCAATTTGTAGCTTCAGATAATTAATAGTAGAAGATGTAATCTTCTCAAGCAACACATGACTTTCCTTCGGATTTGCATGCAGCCACTTGCGAGCATTCGAAAATGTCTTGCTTCCTTGCCCTTCAATCATGTAGCAAAGAATCGTAAATGGCGCACCAGCAAAACCTATCACTGGAACTCGGCCATTTAAGCGCTTTACTGTTTCCTTAATCGCATCGTATACATAAGTAAGCTCCTCCCCATTGATAACATTGAGCTTAGCAACATCTGCTTCGTTCTTCACCACTTCTGGAAAGTGTGGGCCTTTGCCTTTGATCATTTCATACGGTAGTCCCATGGCATCTGGAACAACCAATATATCGGAGAAAATAATTGCAGCATCTACGCCAAGTATGTCTACTGGTTGAACAGTAACTTCAGCCGCTAGATCTGGAGTTTCCACCAATTCTTTAAACCCTGAAAGTCCTGCTCTTAGCTCACGATACTCTGGAAGAATTCGTCCTGCCTGCCGCATGACCCAAACAGGGCTGCGCTCGGTTTTTTCTCCCTGAGCCGCTCGAATAATTAAATCGTTCTGCACTGATTCTAATATAACAATGAATCCAATTAATTAGAAGAAGCTTGTCTTTTGATCAGATTCAATGCACTGCCTGCCTTGAACCAATCAATCTGTGCTTGATTATACGTATGCGCTAAGGCAATTAAATCTTTAGAGCCGTCTGCATGAACAACCTCAAGAGTTAGATTCTTCTCTGGAGAGAAATGCTCAAGGTCAATAAAGTTAAATGTATCGTCCTCTAAGACCTTATCGTAATCAGCTTCATTCACGAACGTCAAACCAAGCATTCCTTGCTTTTTCAAGTTTGTCTCGTGAATCCTTGCAAAGGACTTAACAATGACAGCTATCACACCAAGGTGACGTGGCTCCATTGCTGCATGTTCTCTTGAAGAACCTTCACCATAATTGTGATCTCCAACAACAATTGACGGAACATTAGCTGCTTTGTAAGCTCTTGCTGAAGCAGGAACTTCCATCTTTTCGCCAGACAATTGATTCACAACTTCGTTGGTAGCTCCTCCAAATGCATTGACTGCACCAATCAACAAGTTATTTGAAATGTTATCTAAATGACCTCTGTATCTCAACCATGGACCTGCCATAGATATGTGATCAGTCGTACATTTCCCGAATGCTTTGATTAATAGCTTAGCTCCGTTAATGTTATTTCCTTTCCACCCTTCAAATGGCTCAAGCAATTGAAGGCGTGAAGAATCTGAATTCACAATAATCTCAACACCGCCACCATTCTCGGCAGGCGCTTGATACCCTGGGTCTTCTACATCAAAACCTTTTGGTGGTAGTTCAAACCCTGTTGGGTCTTCAAACTTCACTTCCTCACCTTTGTCGTTTGTTAATATATCTGTAATTGGATTGAAATCTAGCTTGCCACTAATTGCAATGGCAGCTACCATTTCTGGGGAAGTCACAAATGCATGCGTGTTAGGGTTTCCATCTGCTCTTTTCGAGAAGTTTCTATTGAAAGAATGCACAATAGAGTTCTTCTTGCCTTCATCTGCTCCCGCTCGATCCCATTGTCCGATACAAGGTCCACAAGCGTTGGTAAATACCATAGCACCTAATTGCTCAAAAATATTAATGAAACCATCACGGTCGATTGTATATCGAACTTGCTCTGAACCTGGATTGATTCCGAATTCAGCTTTAGGCTTTAAGCCTTTGTCAACGGCCTGCTTGGCAATTGATGCTGCTCGACTAATATCTTCATAAGAACTATTGGTGCAAGATCCAATCAATCCCCACTCTACATCCTGCGGCCAATCTTTTCCATTCAACACCTCTTTCATTTTTGAAACTGGAGTTGCTAAATCTGGCGTGAACGGACCATTGATATGTGGCTCTAACTCATCAAGGTTAATTTCAATTACTTGATCAAAATACTTTTCTGGGTTTGCATAAACTTCATCATCGCCAGTCAAATGCTCTGCAATTTGATCAGCTAATTCCACAACCTCTTGACGACCTGTTGCAGATAGATATCTTCTCATGCTATCGTCATAACCAAATGTTGATGTAGTAGCTCCAATCTCAGCACCCATATTGCAAATGGTTCCTTTTCCAGTACATGAAAGAGATTTAGCGCCTTCGCCAAAATACTCAACGATGCAACCCGTTCCTCCTTTCACAGTCAGGATACCAGCAACTTTCAAAATAATGTCCTTTGGTGCTGTCCATCCGCTCAACTTACCGGTTAATTTCACTCCGATTAACTTAGGAAACTTAAGCTCCCAAGCCATTCCAGCCATTACATCAACGGCATCAGCACCACCAACTCCAATTGCAACCATTCCTAAACCACCTGCATTCACAGTGTGACTATCGGTTCCAATCATCATTCCACCTGGGAATGCATAGTTTTCTAAAACAACTTGATGGATGATACCTGCGCCAGGCTTCCAAAATCCGATTCCATATTTACTGGAAACAGAAGATAAGAAGTTGAACACCTCATTATTCTTGTTTATTGCTTCTTGAAGATCTTTATCTGCACCAATTCTCGCTTGAATGAGGTGATCGGCATGCACTGTCGAAGGCACTGCAGCAGTTGGCTTGCCTGCTTGCATAAATTGCAACAAAGCCATTTGAGCAGTTGCATCTTGCATTGCGACTCTGTCTGGCGCAAAATCAACGTAACTTTTTCCTCTAGAAAATTCTTCATTCGCTGCTCCATCCCATAAATGAGCGTAGAGTATTTTCTCAGAAAGAGTAAGAGGTTTATTCAAAAGTTGTCTAGCCGCAGCAATACGCTCTGGGTATTTAGCATATACAGCCTTTATCATGTCCAAATCAAAGATCATTTCTATTTCTTTTTAAGATTAGCAATATTAATAGATCGTGCGCTTCTACGCGACCTAAATAAACAAAAAAAGGGAAGCCATGGGCTTCCCTTTTTTACTATGTTTTTGAAGAGTCAATTATTCTCCTACTACTTCAAATGAAATGGTTTCAACCACATCTCTGTGGAACTTAACCTCTGCTTCATATTTACCAACTGTTTTGATAGCATCTCCTTTAATCTTGATGCCCTTTCTATCGATCTCAAAACCAAGTTTTGTAATCTCTTCAGCCAATTGAATATTGTTTACAGAACCAAAAATCTTTCCAGACTCTCCCACTTTAGCACCAACGGTGATTGTAGTGTCTTTCATTTTATCAGCCATTTTCTGAGCTGCTGCTCTGACCTTCTCGATTTTCTTAGCTCTTTGACGAACTGTTTCAGCGTGCATTTTCTTTACTGATGCAGTAGCCAAAATTGCGTGGCCTTGCGGTATAAGATAATTACGACCGAAACCATCCTTCACTTCCACTAGATCATCTTTGTAACCTAGCTTCTCAATGTCTGCTTTTAATATAACTTCCATATCGATCTATAATTATTTCATCATATCAGTTACATAAGGCATTAAAGCCAAATGTCTTGATCTCTTAACTGCTTGAGACACTTTTCTTTGGTACTTCACTGAAGTTCCTGTAATTCTTCTTGGAAGAAGCTTACCTTGTTCGTTTACGAATCGTAGCAAGAAATCTGCATCCTTGTAATCTACGTATTTGATACCCGCTTTCTTAAACCAGCAGAATTTCTCCTTCTGAGTTTCAATGAGAATGGGGGTTAAATATCTAATATCATCAGCCATTTTTTCTCTTATTAAGCGTTAGCAGTTTTCTTTGTCTTATCTCTTCTACCTTCAGCAAATGCGATATGATCCTTATCCATCTTCACAGTTAAGAAACGCATTACTCTTTCGTCACGGATAAACTCCGTTTCAAGGGATATGATGAATTCAGGCTCAGCCTCAAATTCAACCAAATAATAGAATCCAGTGGACTTCTTCTGGATAGGGTAGGCCAATTTCTTTAGGCCCCAGTTTTCCTCATGAGTGATTTTAACACCACCATCCTTGAGGAAAGCCATAAACTTCTTCACTGTTTCCTTTGTCTGGTCCTCAGACAAAACGGGAGTTAGAATGAAAACAGTTTCATAACGATTTGTCATAAACTTTCAATTTACTTTTTAAAAATGGGGCGCAAAGATACAAACATTATCTTATCGAACAAGCTCAAAACACTTAACTCTCAATTCATTAATTGCCCACCTCAGCAGACTACGATGCTATAATTCGAATTGAAGCAGACTACTTGGTGAATAATAAGTTCAAGAAATATACTTTTGACGCGATGTCAACAGGCCAAGAAAATTTTATTGTTTCTGCGAGGAAGTATCGTCCTGAGAGTTGGAAAGAAGTAATAGGACAAGAGTCCATTACTGAAACCTTGCTTAATTCGATTCAGCAAGATCACATGGCGCATGCTTATTTGTTCTGTGGACCTAGAGGAGTTGGAAAGACAACTTGCGCAAGAATATTCGCTAAAGAAATCAATCGTAGCGAAGATCACAGCGAGGATGAAGATTTCTCATTCAACATTTTCGAGTTAGATGCTGCATCAAACAACAGTGTGGAGGACATTAGATCATTAACAGATCAAGTGCGCATTCCACCACAAGTAGGAAAATACAAAGTTTACATTATTGATGAGGTGCATATGTTATCCAAGCAGGCCTTTAATGCCTTCTTGAAAACATTGGAAGAGCCACCAAAGCATGCGATATTCATATTAGCAACTACAGAGAAGCATAAAATCATCCCAACGATTTTAAGCCGCTGTCAGATTTACGATTTCAACCGCATCGGTGTTGAAGACATTGTTGGTCAGCTGAAGAGTATTGCAGAGCAAGAAAATATCAAATACGAAGAAGAAGCTTTGCACGTTGTGGCTCAAAAAGCTGATGGTGCGATGCGCGATGCGCTTTCAATCTTCGATCAACTTTCGAGTTTTACTAACGAGAACCTAAGTTATGAAGCCGTACTTAAGAACCTCCACGTTCTAGATTACGACTATTACTTTAAAGTAACCGACTCTTTATATACCTCCGATTTTGCTGAAGTTTTGGTAATCCTAGACTCCATTCTAAAACAAGGTTTTAACGGAAGTCATTTTATTGGTGGACTGGCCAGTCACTTCAGAGACCTATTGGTATGTAAAGATCCTCGAACACTTGGCTTGCTTGAAGTAGGAGATTCAGTCAAAGCTAAATACAGTGAGCAAGCGCAAAAAATTGAGAGTAATTGGATTTTAGCAGCGCTATCATTAGCCTCTGAAACTGACTTCAAGTATCGCAATGCGAGCAATCAACGCTTGCTGCTCGAAACAGCAATGCTCAGCATAGCCAGTATTGAGCTAGAAAAAAAAAACTCTAGTCAAGAAGTAAAAATACTTCAAGCTCCCACCGAAAAAAAGAAGCTTGAGCCAACCCCTGAAAAACAAGCTGCGCCAGAACCTGCTGTTTCCAAAACCCCAGAGTCACCTGCAGAAGTTATATCTGCGACTCCAGAAATCAAAGAAGAGGAAAAGCCAGATGAAGAAGTAACAGCGGAACCACAAGTTGAAGAAGATGCTGAAGAGCCAGCAAAACCGGAAGAAAAATCTGCAGTTGTAGATGATGCACCTGTTTCTAAAAGAACAAGAAGAAAGCCATCTACTGTTTCATTAAAATTGGACAACCCGATTAAAGAGGAAGCTCCTGCAGTGAAAGAACTATTTGAAGAACAAGTAAGCGAACTTCAAGGTCAACCAAGCGAGCCCGCAGACGAAAAGTTAGATTTAGAATCAGCGTGGAAAAGGTTGAGTACAGAATCTTTTGAAGATGGTAAAAGTGCACTTTACAGCATCTTAGCGAAGCAAAAAATTGACGAGCAGTTTGAAGAGGACGTAATCACTGTAATCCTCTCACACGAAGTAGATCAGGAAGAATTTGTGCAGCACAGCGCCAATGTATTAATGAAGCTGCGGAACTACATGCACAACCCTTCATTAGGATTAAAAACACTCGTTCAAGAGACAAAACACGAAACCAAATTATTCACGGCTCAAGATAAATTTGAATATTTAGCCGGTCAAAACCCTGCCTTAAGGCAACTAAAACAAGATTTAGATCTTGATATTTCACATTAAATTAAATTAACCTATGAACATTAAGTCGCTCATCCTAGTGCTTGGCATCGCTTCAATTGCCTTAACATCATGCTCAAATGCTGGTGAAGAAAAAGCAGCTGAAACATCAAAGTATTCCTATGAATCAATAGAGAACGATCCTTTCGGATTACGCATTTACACCTTAGATAATGGTCTGGAAGTCTACATCTCTGAGAATCATGCTGAACCACGCATTCAAACAAACATTGCAGTTAGAACAGGTAGCAAGCAAGACCCATCAGACGCAACAGGATTGGCTCACTACTTAGAGCACATGGTATTCAAAGGAACTTCTAAAATAGGTTCATTGAATTGGGAAGAAGAAAAGAAATACCTGAAAATGATTTCTGACCTTTATGAAGAGCACCGAAACACAGAAGATATGGATGCTCGAAAAGTTATCTACGGCAAGATTGATAGCCTTTCGCAAATAGCAGCCACATTCGTTTCAACCAATGAATATGACAAGATGATCAGTGGTTTGGGTGCGCAAGGAACCAATGCTTACACAAGCAATGAGCGTACTGTTTACATCAACGACATACCAAGTACTGAACTTGAAAAGTGGTTAACGATAGAGTCTGAGCGATTTAGTGAATTGGTACTTCGCCTTTTTCATACTGAACTTGAAGCAGTGTATGAAGAGTTTAACCGCGGCCAAGACAGCGACAGAAGACAAGGTTATTACAAATCACTAGAGTTACTCTTCCCTAACCACCCTTATGGTCAGCAAACAACTATTGGAACAGGCGAGCATTTGAAGAGCCCGAGCATGGAGAAGATTCACGACTATTTCAACAGAAGATATGTGCCAAATAACATGGCAATTATCCTGGCTGGTGATTTAGATCCTGATAAGACCATCGAAATGATTGATGAGCATTTTGGCAAGATGGAATCTAAGCCTGTAGAAGAAATTACGATGCCAACTGAAGAGCCAATTACAGAACCAGTAATTGCAGACGTAATGGGAAGTGAAGCTGAGTTTGAAATGGTGTCATTTCGATTGGGTGGTGTGCATACAAAAGACGCCATATATGCAGAGCTTTTGGATGGAATATTAAGCAATGGCAATGCTGGCCTGATTGATCTCAACTTAAATCAGCAGCAAAAAGTGCTTCGCGCATACTCCTCTCCTTCTATCAACGAAGACTATTCATGGTTTATGCTTACTGGTTATGCCCGCAATGGTCAAAAATTAGAAGAAGTGAGAGACCTGCTTCTTGCGCAATTGGATAGTGTGAAAAACGGCAACTTCGAAGATTGGATGATTGATGCTGTGGTGCGTTCAAAGAAAAAAGACTTGATGAGCCAAATGGAGGCCAACTGGATTAGAGCTTACATCATCTCTGACGCATTCATTTTGAACGAAGATTGGAAAGACGTAGTCACTAAATATGATGACATGGCTAAAGTCACCAAAGACGAATTGATCGCTTGGACAAAAGAGAACTTTGACAACAACTACGTGGCGGTGAATAAGCGCATCGGAGAGAAAGACATCCACAAAGTAGACAAGCCTCAAATTACGCCAATTGATATCAATCGTGAGGAGAGTTCTGATTTCTTCACCATGATTGACACTATGGAGTCTATGCGTTTAGAACCTCAGTTTATTGACTTTTCTGCTGCCATTCAAAAATCAAGCATCGGAGGCAAGGTGCCATTGCATTATGTGAAAAATGAGATGAATGAGTTGTTTACGATGAACTATTTACTTGACATGGGTAAAAACCACGATAAGAAAGTAGCCTTGGCCGTAGACTACCTTCCATACTTAGGAACTGATGAATTATCACCTGCCGAAGTTCAAAAGGAATTATTCAAGCTTGGAGTAAGCTTTGACGTTTATACTTCTAGCGACAAGTCATACATCACTTTAACAGGATTAGAAGAAACTTTTGAAGAAGGAGTTCAGCTTTTCGAAAAGATTTTGGCATCTGTAGTCGCGGACGAAAACAGCTACCAAGAGATGGTGATGGGCGAGTTGAAAAAGCGTTCTGACAGCAAATTGAATAAAGGGCAAATCCTTTTTAGAGGAATGGCTGATTATGCGAAGTATGGATCTGAGAATCCATTCAACGATGTGATTTCAGCAGATGACTTGAAGGCTATTGATCCGAATGAATTGACCGACCTTTTGCATCAGCTTACCAGCTATGAGCATCGCATCTTATACTACGGCCCACAAGACATCAATGCAGTAAGCAAAGTGCTTGAAGCTAATCACAAAATGCCAGAAACATTGATGGCCTTGCCAGCTGAGAAGGAATATCCTGAATTGGCTACTGACGAAAACGTGGTTTATTTCTGCGAATACGACATGGTTCAAACCGAGTTGATGATGTACCACAGAGGAGAAACATTTGATGAGAGCATTTTGCCTGCGTCAAGAATATTCAATGAATACTTTGGTGGTGGTCTTTCATCCATCGTTTTTCAAGAGATTAGAGAATCTAAAGCGCTGGCTTACTCAGCTTATGCAGGATTCTCAACCCCAAGAGAAAGAGATAAGCATAACTACGTAAGAGGTTACATCGGAACACAAGCCAACAAATTAGGTGATGCTACGAATGCATTGCTTGAATTGATGAGCAATATTCCGCGTGCAGACAAGCAATATGAAGGAGCTAAGTTGAGCGCTATGAAGCAAATTGAAACCAACAGAACTACTGGAAGCAGTATTCTTTGGAGCTATGAGCGTGCTCAAAAACTGGGCATTGATTATGACCTCAATGAAAAAATCTATCCTCAGTTGGAAGGATTAACCTTTGACGCTCTTCAGACATTCTTTGATCAAAACATTAAAGGCAAAACATACACCTATGTGATGATTGGCAAAAAGAGTGAAACAGACTTCGATGCTTTGAAAAAGCTAGGTCCAGTGAAAGAACTTTCATTGGAAGAAGTATTCGGATACTAAGGCCCATCTCTAATGATGACCTAAATCATTAAACCACATTTCATAAAGGGGAGTAGAAGTCTAACTTTGCTCCTCTTTTTTATAACAACAAATTGATCGAAATACATGAGCACTAAGAACCCAAGCATCATTTACACGAAGACAGACGAAGCACCGGCATTAGCAACTGTTTCATTCTTACCAATAGTAAAGCGCTTTGTGAGATCATCTGGAATTGAAATTGAAACCAAAGACATTTCCTTGGCAGGTAGAATTCTTTCTGCCTTTCCTGATCTATTAAACGATGATCAAAAAGTAGAAGATGCGTTAGCTCAGTTAGGAGAATTGGCGAAAACTCCAGAGGCAAACATTATTAAGCTGCCTAACATCAGTGCATCTATTCCTCAGTTGAAAGCGGCTATCAAAGAATTGCAAGGTCAAGGATTTAACATTCCTGATTACGCAGATGAGCCAACTACAGATGCTGAAAAAGATGCAAAAGCACGCTATGACAAAATCAAAGGAAGCGCAGTTAACCCAGTACTTCGAGAAGGAAATTCTGACCGAAGAGCACCGAAGGCCGTAAAAGAATACGCTCGAAAAAACCCTCACAAAATGGGAGCTTGGAGTGCAGACTCTAAAACACATGTTGCAAGCATGACCGGAGGCGATTTTTACGGAAGTGAAAAGTCAGTTTGTACGCGCAAAGCGGGCAGCGTAAAAATTGAATTTGTTGGAGAAGATGGCAGCAGCCAGGTACTGAAAGCCTCCACTCCACTTCGCGCTGGCGAAATCATTGACGCATCTGTAATGAGCAAAAAAGCGTTGACTCAATTCTTAGCTGAACAGAAAGAAGATGCCAAGCAAAAAGGAGTGCTTTTTTCAGTGCACTTAAAGGCGACCATGATGAAGGTTTCTGACCCTATCATTTTTGGTCATGCGGTAGAAGCGTACTTCAGCGATGTGTTTGCAAAACATGCTGCTACGTTCGAACAGATTGGTTTCAACCCAAACAATGGGTTAGGCAATTTGATAAATGACATTAAAGACCTACCAGAAGCGAAGCGCAACGAAATTATGCGTGATATTGATGCTGCTTATGCCACAGGACCAGATTTAGCGATGGTGAATTCTGATAATGGCATTACCAACCTGCACGTTCCTAGTGATGTCATTATTGACGCTTCTATGCCTGCTATGATTCGCACTTCAGGACAAATGTGGAACAAGCTCGGAAAATCTCAAGACACGAAGGCAGTTATTCCAGATAGAAGCTACGCAGGCATTTACCAAGCTACGATTGATTTCTGCAAGCGCAACGGAGCTTTTGACCCAACAACTATGGGAAGTGTATCAAACGTTGGTTTGATGGCGCAGAAGGCAGAAGAATACGGCTCTCATGACAAGACATTTGAGATGGCTGGAAACGGAACCGTTAAAGTAACCGATGAAGCTGGAAACACCCTTCTTGAGCACAACGCAGAAGAAGGTGACATCTGGAGAATGTGCCAAACCAAAGACGCACCCATTCAAGACTGGGTGAAGTTGGCCGTAAATAGAGCAAAAGCCACTGGCAATCCTGCTATTTTCTGGTTAGATGAACAACGAGGACACGATGAGCAGATCATCAAAAAGGTAAAAGCCTATTTGGCTGACTATGACACCAAAGGATTAGACATCCGCATCATGACACCCGTTGAGGCTACTGAGTTTTCTTGCCAGCGTATTATAGAAGGCAAAGACACTATTTCTGTAACAGGCAATGTATTGCGTGATTATTTGACTGACCTCTTCCCTATTTTAGAAGTTGGCACGAGTGCCAAGATGCTATCTATTGTGCCGTTAATGAATGGCGGTGGCTTGTTTGAAACAGGCGCTGGAGGTTCGGCACCAAAGCACGTGCAGCAATTTGTAGAAGAAAATCATTTGCGTTGGGATTCTTTGGGCGAATTTTTAGCCTTGGCGGTGTCACTAGAGCATTTAGGCAATGCCTATGAAAACCCGAAAGCAATTGTTTTGGGTGAAACATTGGATGAAGCCACCAGCAAGTTTTTGTTGAACGACAAATCTCCATCACGCAAGGTGGGTGAGTTAGATAACAGAGGTAGCCATTTTTACTTAGCCATGTATTGGGCAGAAGCATTAGCCGCTCAAGACAAGGATGCTGATTTGAAAGCTGAGTTCAGCGCATTCGCAAAAGCATTTGCAGACAGCGAAGCAAAGATTGTTGGTGAGCTAAATGAGGCACAAGGCCCAGCGGTGAAGATTGGTGGATATTACCACGCTAACGATACATTGACAGCAGATGCAATGCGCCCAAGCGCAACGCTTAATGCATTGATTGCTGGATAAGTGCCACACTTACAATAAATTAGAAAGTGCTTTTACATTCATTTGTAAAGGCACTTTTTTATTTTAGCGCATTGCTGGCGAATCCCTGATCAATAACAAGAAATAGAATTCAACAATAAAACCTATCGAAAAAGGGAGAATAAATCCGTTAAACGACAGCTTTGTTAGCGTTATTACAAGTTAGCCGCAATTAAAAAATGAAGAGCATATCCCTAATTATTGGAAGTGGGTTTTCAGTTCCTGACGGCATGAGAACAGTAGGTCAAATCAATGACCTTCTCATAAACCTAAAAGAAAATGACATTTACATCCAATCGGATATGACCTTCATTTGACTGAATGGACAGGAGAAACCATCATTTACTATTCAGATGACCCTGACTTTAAGTCAATTTTTACAGAAGAAATATATCTTCTTTCTTCTCAGATATTTGGAGAAATCAAACATTCAAACGAGCTGAAAAGTGATTATAAAGGCCATGCTTAAACCCATCATTGCTCTTTGTCTTTTGTTGATAGTCTGCTCGCTGAGTTTCGCTCAAGACATGAGCAAGTTTCTTTCACTAGGAGATTCATATACTTACGGAGAATCGGTACCCGACAGTGAAAATCTCTATGTTCAGCTTTACGAGGCCATAAATAAAGCCTACACATGGACTGAACCAACTGACATTGACCAGACAGGGTGGAGAACTGATGACCTTCTAAAAGCAATTTCTGAAGCAAAACCAGATAACAATTATGATTTTGCAACCCTTCTTATTGGCGTGAATAATCAGTATCAAGGTCGCCCTTTTTCACAGTATGAAAATGAGTTTATAACCCTATTAGATTCTGCCATTTTCTACGCTCAAAATGATCCCAATCGAGTTTTCGTCTTGAGTATTCCCGATTATTATTTCACTCCATTTGGCCAAGAGCAAAAAGGTGAATGGGTTTCGGAAGAGCTTGACACATACAACGCATACGCTAAAAGCATTTGCGACTCAATGCAGGTATCTTTCATTGACATCACCCCCATTTCTCGCAGAGGCATTAAAGAGCCAAAATTAGTTGCTAATGATGGCCTTCACCCGTCTGGCATGCAATACAAACTCTGGATAGAGAAGCTATTAAAAGAGATGAGTCGTCAAGGTGTTTTATAAAAATGACAAGCAATATCGAGCCAAGTAAGGTCCGTGAATTAACTTGACAAAAGACCGATCAAACACTTCTCAAATAATTTAATAACCGTAGCTTTCGCCCCTTTTGAAAGGAGAATACTATGCAAGAAAATACCATGCTCGATTACCTCAAAGATGTTTTAGAAAACATGCCAACCGATTGGCTAAACCTAACCACCCATCGCCTAGATATTTACGATGAAAGTTTGGCTAAAACTCAGTTCTTAGAGCAATTTGAACAGCTTTATCACGCGAATGATTCATCTACATCAGCACTCAATGAATTACCTACTGCTTACGATTATATTCGGCTAGGTCATCCCCTATCTTGTGTTCTAGAATGGGGAATAGCACAACTTCATAATTTAAAGACAGAAAATGTAATTAGTTTTTCGTCTGCAACTATGCCTTTGTTAGCTATACTGAGAACAAACCTATTGACGAATAAAAACACACGTATCGTTTATACCGAATCGCTCCCCCACTCTTTTAATGAAGCAACACTAAAGGAGGTCTATGGCTATAAATTTGAGTTGGAACGTGTAGATGATTTAGCATCACTTTCTGCTTTTGATGGCAGTACCGTTTTCATTTCAGAAGAAAACACTGTTAGCAAAACTGATCTTAGCGAAAACATTGACTTTTCCATTCATGAGCATGGCGACTTAGGCAGCATCCTCCTTATTAATGGCAAGCAAAATGACAACTATGTTTCTGCGATTCAGCACGTGCGAAGAAGAGAATCTATTGCAATGACTCCGGCCAATTGCATTCCCGCATTGAAATCTCTGGTTGAACAATCAGCCATCGTCACCTTTAAGGGCGATACAGCCGCAGATAAGGCATCGGTTATCCAATCAATCAAAAACATCACAGGTTCTAATACAAAAGCATTGGTAGGTTCTAGTGGCCTTTCGGTGCAGTATGCTATAATGATGGGACTAATTGATGATGCACAACGCCATCATAGTGGAAAGGCAATAAAATTCATCGTTCCACCAAACTGTTATGGCGGAACCAATGATCAAGCAAGACGTGTGGCTGCTAGCATAAAAAATGTTGAGGTTGTAGATCTACCTGTTGATGGCGACAACGACATGGTACAAAGTGTCGAAACGGTGTTGGCTCAAATTGCAGAAGAAGATGCTGTGCCGTATATCATCGCAGAAATTCCTACAAACCCTAGGGTTGAAGTGCCTGACCTTGATAAATTAAAAGAGGCACTGAGTCGACAACGAAAAACTGCTTCTGGCAAAGAAGCCATCGACCCCGTTTTCATTCTAGACCAAACTTTTTGCCCCAACGTTCATTTTTTAGGTGATGGTGAAATACTATCAACCGTTAGAACGATCTCTTATGTGAGTGGGTCAAAGTTTCCAAGTGGTGGAAAATGCACCGCGGGTTATTGTGTGGGAAATACAAAATCGGAAGCTTTAATGGATAGCATCGAAAAACACCTCTCTCTTTGCGACAATGAAGCGACTCAGCTTCAGTATGAAATTTTAGCCAAGCAAATGCCGTCAATGGTGCAGCGCATTGCAGATGCCTATAAGAATACACGCGCCTTTGTCAACTTCATCAAAGAAGCATTGCCAACAGCCAAAATCAATTTTGTTTCTGAAGAGCTGGCGCAAAGAGGATTCACGCCTTCTGTATTCTCTCTTGATCTTCCTACGAAAGGAGATACGGATGAAGAAAGAGAAACTTATAAACGAGCATTGAATCTCAAATTAATTGATTTGATGATTACAGAAATACCTGATGAAAGCAAATACTGTGTGAGCTATGGTCAATTGAAAGGATGCTATTGGACTATACCCGCAACATCAACCCAAGGCACAACCAAAGAAGGCGACAAGGATTATATTGCACGTGTTTCTCTTTCTGCGAACATGGACCTTAATCGACACAAAGAGGTTTTTAAAGATTTTGTAAGAGAAATTTAGAAATGAATTGGAACTTAAGGCATGAGCGCATTAATTTTTGAAAAAATTCAAACCCAGAGAAGCAAGTATTTCTCATTGCTTCATTTAATCCTCGTGGCAGTAATTTCGTCCTGTGGCAATCAAACCAAGCTTCCCGACCCTTTGGCAGCAGGATGGCATGGTGAATCAGTTTGTAAAGTGTTAGAGGAAAATGAATCGATCAGGTCGTTGAAATGCACCTTTCCTCCGGGCGTAGGCCACGAACGTCATTTTCACAGCGCTCACTTTGGATATACTCTGAAAGGAAGTAAGTTTCAAATTACCGACACCACTGGAACTAGAGAAGTGAATGTGCCTACTAACTATAGTTTTTACAATGATTTCATTGAATGGCATGAAGTCCTAAACATTGGAGAAGACACCGCTATTTTCCTAATAATTGAACCAAAGAATTTATGAAAGAATTTTGGGACTCGCGATATAAAGATGATGCATTTGCCTTCGGCAAGGAGCCAAATGACTATTTCAAACAACAAATCTCAGAACTAAAGCCAGGCAAGCTTTTGATGCCTGCTGAAGGTGAAGGAAGAAATGCCGTATATGCAGCCACACTGGGTTGGGATGTTTCGGCTTTCGACATGAGCTCTGAAGGCAAGATTAAAGCCGAAGCTCTAGCAGATGATCTAGGAGTACACATTGACTATAAAGTAGGAGAATTGAGTCAAATCAACTACTTGGAAAGCGAATTCGATGCCATCGGGTTGGTTTATGTTCATTTCCCATCAAATCTCAGAACGAAGTATCATCAACAACTCACCCAATTTTTGAAACCTGGAGGAATTCTCATTCTTGAAGGCTTTAACAAAAAGCACCTTCAATTCAATTCAGTCAATCCTAAGGCAGGTGGACCAAAAAACATTGACATGCTTTTTTCTTCTGAAGAACTTAAAAGTGATTTCAGCAATTTCGACATCATTGAACTAGAAGAAAAAGAAGTAGAATTGAAAGAAGGGCTTTATCATGTCGGGCAGAGTGCCGTTATAAGATTTGTCGGCAGGAAGAAATAATTCACACGAACGAATGGGGAAATCAAACAAAAAAATTGGGTTAGCACTTGGTGGCGGAGCAGTATTAGGAGCAGCCCATGTGGGCGTTTTAAAAGCACTTAGAGAAGCCGAGATTAACATCGATACATTTCTGGAACAAGTATAGGGGCCTTTGTTGGCGCGTTCTATGCATTCGGAAAGTCATGTGAAGAAATAGAGGAAATTGCACTTCAACTAAACTGGATTGACATAGCAGAGCTATCTCTATCTCGCTATGGACTATTGTCAAATGAAAAAATGGGGGAATTGATTAAAAAACACATTGGAGACGAGCTTATAACAGAAAGTAAAATTCCAATTTCAATGGTAGCCACAGATGCCGCAAGCGGAGAAAAAGTAGTAATTAAAGACGGTTCTATTACTGACGCTGTGAAGGCGAGTACGTGCATACCTGGTATTTTTAATCCAATAAAAATCAATAATAAAATGATGATTGACGGCGGCATTGTCGAAAATGTGCCCATCGATACAGTTCGAAACATGGGTGCTTACTATGTGATTGGTATTGACCTTAATGCCCAGTTTAAATATGAAAAACCAAAACATATATTTGATGTGCTCTTGAACAGTTTTCACTTCACATTACTTACTTCATCTAAACTTCAAACAAAAGATGCCGATTTACTTATCAAGCCAGATCTCTCATCTTTCAGCAGGTCTAATACCGATCAAGTGGATAGTTTAATGAAGCAAGGCTATGATGATGCTAAAAAAGCACTGGTAAAATTTAGTTTGGCGCCATGAAAAGTACAGATCCTGTGAAAACTTTGAAGAAGCTTAAAACCAAAAACAGCACAACAGCGCAAGAAAAGCGTTTTTCTGTTTTTCGACTTTTGAAGTGGACCTTCATTGCTGCGGGATTTACCTTCATCTCAATGTTCATACTGGCATTTACAGACATTCCTTTTTACGCCTATGCCGATTTAGGTAAGGTGGAATCTAACTACAGTGAATCTCCTGAAGTTATTATCCTCTTGGGTGGCGAAGGAATGCCCAGTGCAGATGGCTTAATGCGCTGCTATAAAGCGGCAGAAAAAGCATTGTACTATCCAGGAACAGAAATCATCATTGCTCTTCCGAAAAATGAATTATCAGACGAACCACTATCAGCGTCTGAATTGATGGCTAGTGAGTTAATATTGAGGGGTGTTGAAAAAGAGCGGATTTCCTTTGAAACAGACGGTGCTAACACGCATGAGCAAGCGGTTTCAGTCTCAAATAAAATAGAAAAATCTAAACGTATCCTAGTTGTTACCTCTCCTGAGCATATGACCAGAGCAGCAGCTTGTTTCAAATCAGAAGGGTTTCAATTTGTCGGTGGGTCTCCAGCTTTCGAACATGACTTGACACCAGAAAGCTTGAAAGAAGACAAGGAGTATTTCGCCCCAAGCCTTGCATGGCGCTACAACCTTTGGAGTTATTTGCAATATGAGATTCGTGTGGCAAGAGAATATGTTGCACTTACCTATTACGAATTACGGGGTTGGATATAAAGGTTTTCAGAACTTAAGTGCTTGTTCTTTCGTTTATATTAAAAACAGAAACAATGAAAGCCACCAACAACATTCTTTTAGTAGCAGCAATTTTAGTTTTAGCATTCATCATTTTACAAGCATTCGTGAGCAGATCAACCAATTCAACAGAAACAGTCGACTATAAGGTTCTTCAATCCTATGATGAATTTGAAATACGTTCATATCCGAATGTGAACTATTCCAGTATTTCTATGGTCAAACAATCTTACAAGGACGCCTCAGGCTCGGGGTTCAGAGTATTAGCAGGATATATTTTTGGTGGTAATGAAGAGAATAAGTCAATCGCAATGACCACACCAGTTGCCATGGAAATGGGAGATACCATGAGAATGAAATTCATCATTCCAAAGGAGTATCAAATCAGCGATTTGCCTAAACCAAATGATAGCAGCATTCAATTCGAATCTGAATCAAGTAAAATCATAGCAGCCATAAGTTTCAGAGGTTGGGCCAATGATGAAAAATTAGCTCAAAAACAAAAGGAATTGACTGATTTTCTTGCAAAGAAAGGAATTCAACATACTGGGAAATTCATCTTTCTTGGTTACAATCCGCCATATCAAATGACGAACAGAAGGAATGAAATGACAGTAGAGCTAGTTAATTATGAGATCTAAGCTTTTTGCGGCTTAAAAATATTTCATCAAGAATGAAATGAGCTTTTGTTTACCACTCGTATAGGGTGGAGAAAGAAACTCGATACTACTCTTCATTTTCTGATCAAGTATTCCGCGTTGATTAGAGAATTCTAAGAAACCAAAGCGCCCTCTCGATTTTCCAATCCCACTATTGTTTACTCCTCCAAATGGTAGATTTGAATTGCCAATATGCGCTGCAGACATATTGATGCCAATGCCACCAGAAGAAGTGTTGTTTAAGAAATAGTCGATATTCTTTTTACTCTTGCTATACACGTAAAGAGCTAGCGGCTTATCCTTCGATTGAATGAGATCAACTACTTCTCTTTTATCCTCATAAATGATGATCGGAAGCAAGGGACCAAATATTTCTTCTTGCATAAGCTGACTATCAAGAGATACTCCTTCGATCAACGTTGGAGCAATACCTTTCTCAGAACCATTGGAAACACCTTTAAAAACAACTTTTGCACCAAGTTCTATCGCTTGTTTGAGCATGGTATTCAGTCGATCAAATTGCTTCTGATTGATAATACTTGCCATATCTTTTGTTTCCGCAGTGTTCTTGCCATAATTCTTCTCAAGCTGTTCAACCATCTTTTTCACAAACTCTTCCTTTTGCGCCTCATGAATGAGAATATAATCTGGCGCAATACAGGTTTGTCCGGCATTGATAAACTTGGCCCAAACAATTCTCGAAACTGTCGCATTGAGATCAGCTGTTTCGTCAATAATGGTTGGAGATTTTCCTCCCAATTCTAATGTCACACTCGTCAAATTCTTAGCTGCGGCTGACATCACAATCTTACCAACTTGAGATGATCCTGTAAAGAATATGTGGTCAAATTTGAGTTTTAACAATTTCGTTGACACCTCCACACCACCTTCAACAATGCTAACTTCATCTTCATTAAAGCAATCCTGTATGATCTTTTTAATAGCTATTGTAGTATTCGCAGCAGATTCAGATGGTTTTAAAACGGAAGTACATCCTGCAGCGATCGCAGAAACCAAAGGAGCAAGCAAAAGTTGAAACGGATAATTCCACGGAGCAATGATCAATGAAGTGCCTTTCGGCTCAAACCGAATCTTGGACTTAGCACCAAACAAGCTCAACGGAGTTGGGACATTTTCATCCTTCATCCAATGGGATAAATTAGAAATCGCGTGCCGAATTTCGAGCAAGACAGGGTAAATTTCAGTTAAGTCAATTTCAGTTGCTGGTTTGTTAAAGTCCCGATGCATTCCTTCGCAAATAGCATCGCGATGTTTCAATATGGAGCGCTCTAAACTCCTAAGTTTTGCCTTTCTATCTTTGACATTTGACAAAGAAACTTTCCTAGACTTTGCTTGATGAGCATCAAACAACTGCAACACATCTGACGCCTCTGCTGTAACCTCCTTCTTATCTATTCCAATCATACTCCATTCTGAGATCAATAATTAAGTCAAGATAACATTAATAGCAAGAATTATGTTTTAGCACCATGTGACCGCCAAGGATCAAAAACGTGTGCCATCATTTAAATCAACTATACATTTGCGTCTGATAATCATAACTTCATGACAACAAACTCTCAACCGAACAATCCCCTACACGGTATTAAACTAGCTGATATTGTTGAGTATTTAGTGGATGAATATGGTTGGGACGAATTGGGCTATCGAATTAACATCAGATGTTTTAACGAAAACCCTTCGGTCAAATCAAGTCTTACTTTCTTAAGACGGACACCTTGGGCACGTGAAAAAGTAGAACAGCTTTATCTTCGAACAATATCACGAAAATGATGCTTCAAAAAAAGAACCAGACTAAGACTTCATGAGCAAGAACGAAAAGGAAGGCACTCGCATCAACAAATACTTGAGTGAAATTGGGTTCTGTTCAAGAAGAGAGGCTGACCGTATGATTGAACAAGGTCGAGTAACTCTTAACAAAAGACGTCCTGTTATTGGCGATAAAGTAGGAAGAAGAGACAAGGTGTATGTAGATGGCCACTTAGTTTCAGAAAATACAGAGGAGGACATCTATCTAGTTTTTAATAAACCCATTGGCAATGTAACCACAACTGATACCACTGGCGAGAGAGACAATATTATTGACTATATCAATTATCCAAAGCGTATTTTTCCGATTGGCAGGTTAGACAAAGCCAGTGAGGGGTTAATCTTCATGACCAATGATGGAGACATCGTCAATAAAATCCTGCGTGCCCACAACAATCACGAAAAAGAATATGAAGTAAGCGTAGACAAACCTGTAACGGCAGATTTCATTCAAAAAATGGGGAATGGAGTTCCAATTATGGGAACCATGACACGCAAATGTAAAGTAGAGCAAACGAGTCCTTACAGTTTCAGCATTGTCTTAACCCAAGGACTTAATCGACAAATCAGAAGGATGTGCGAGCATTTCGGTTATGAAGTTCAAAAGCTGAAGCGAACACGGATAATGAACATCAAACTGGATGTTCCACCTGGGCAGTTTCGAGATTTCACTGAAACAGAATTAAGTGCGTTAAATGCTTTGTTGGCTGAATCTTCAAAGACTCAAAAGACGAGTTCAAAAGGATCATCAGCAAAACCTAAGCCAGCCACCAAATCCAAGCCACCAAGACCCAAGCAGCCTTCAAATAAAAAGGCAAAACCAGGAAGTAACCATAGATCGAAGCCCAAGCCAGGATCAAAAAGTCAAAAACCAAAAAGCCGAAAAACAAGCGGAAGGAAAAGAAGGTAAACTGCGCTAAAAAACGGGGTTAAATCCCTCTGGATTACCAGGAGTTTTATCAGCAAAAAAAGCTTCAAATACCTTTTTATCTTCTTGCCAATCTCCCGTAGGGTAGAATGGTGGATGTGTAGTAAACTCTTTTTTGGCGTAATCAATGCCATGCATAACTATTGGCAGCCCTGTATCAATAGCTACATAGTAGAAACCTGTTTTCCATTTCTCCACTCTTTTGCGCGTTCCTTCAGGGGTGAAAACGATCTGCAGTTTCCTGCCTGATTTCAGCATGGCCTTCAGTCTGTCGGTTAAATCTGTCTTTTGAGAGCGATTAACAGGAATACCTCCTGTCCAGCGAAAAAACCAAGCCATTCCTGGCTTGAAAAATGAATCTTTAATTAGGTAACGTGCCTTCAACTTGTAAACATTGCGCGCCAAAATTCCCCAAATGAAGTCCCAATTACTAGTGTGTGGAGCAACCACAATGATGCAATTCTTCAAATCATCTTCATATAATCCGCTAACACTCCAACCGAAGATTGCTAACACCCACTTAGAAATCAATGCTTTCATAAAACCAAAATTGCAACTTTAAGCTGGTAAGGTAATAACTAGTTCCTGATGAAAGTTAATCAAGTAAACATTTGAGGTTGCTCTCGTAAGGGCTGTGTACAACCATCTGAAGTATGAACGATCAAGCATCTCTTCAGTGAAATAACCTTGAAAGATCAAGACATTCTTCCACTGCCCGCCTTGAGATTTATGACAAGTGATCGCATAGGCATACTTTACCTGTACTGCATGAAAATAAGGGTTTTGAAAAAATTTCTCGTAAGCTTCTGCCTCATCAATTTCACCCGATTCAATGAGGTCATTCCTCAATTTTAGAATTTGTTTTCCAGGAATTGAAGGCCCAGCAAAGTCCAGTGCATTCAGCAATAGAATTAGATCAAACGAAGTGTTTGGATCATCTGAAAAATATACTTGAGCCGCAGCAAATCGGAACTCACCAAACTCGCGAATAGCGTGCACTCGTTCAACTGTCACCATATCACCATTGGCAAGGAAATTTTGTCTTTTTCCTGGTAACTTCCAGTGATAATTGTTCTTTACTATCATTAACCGATCCCCTGCTTCTATCTCACTTTCACGCATTAAAATGCGAGACCTGATTTGATGATTAAACTGGTTAGCATCTTTGTTTGACCTGCAAATGATAACACTTTCGTGAGCAGCGTCACCATAAAAGAATTGAGAAAGTTTATCCTCTAAATCATAAGGATCAACAGACGATACATCTTCATGTGAAGACTCTTTGATCTGCAGCGTTTCAAAATCTCCTGAGGAAATTTGAGAACGAATTTCTGTAGCATTTTTCAAAATAAGGGACTCGAGTTGCTGTCGAACAACATCTGTCAACACGCTACCAAAAACAGAAGAATGAGTAATGGCCGCCAAACGCTTTTTATCTAATGCTGGACTCAAGTCCATACCAACCGGAGGCAATTGAGCGTCATCTCCAATTAAAATCAAACGACATCGTTCTCCAGAATAGACATAGGAAAAAAGGTCTTCCAAAAGAGAGCGAGCATACAAGCCATCCTCAGGGTTTGCCTCACCAATCATTGAAGCCTCATCTACAATAAAAATGGTTTTCTCAGACTTATTCTGTATCAACTGCATTTTAGGTCGCCCATCTTCATTTTCTTTTAAAGAATAAATTCTTCGATGAATTGTAGATGCTGGGTAACCCGAATGTGATGCCAATACTTTTGCCGACCTTCCCGTTGGGGCCATTAAGACTGTCTTGCGATTTACTTGGTGAAACCAACGAATTAAACCGCCCATCAAGGTGGTTTTACCTGTTCCTGCATAACCACACAAAATGAATGATGACTGAGGCCCGCCATAGAAAAGAAACTCATAGACAGACTTGAGTGCTTGCAGCTGATCTTCCTTCAAGGGCACATCAATCAACTCCGAAACCTCTTCAATAAATGCACTTTCCTGCTTCATTACGGCCGAAAAATAGACTTAATCTAATGCTAACAAACAAGTATTTTTTAAGATTGGAAAAATTGTAGATTTGCCCTCCTTACAATCATTGTTTCAAGAATTATGAGCGACTATAAAAAGTACATTTTCCCTGCGGTATTCACACTCATCGGCTTAATAGCCGTAATTAATGGCGTCACATCTCATCAAAATGGAACGTTCATGCTTGGTGCCTTTGCCATTTTGTTGGCTGGAGCGGTAAGTTTGGTCTCTTCAATGGTCCATTTAGATAAAAAACTACGCCTAATCGTAAGTGTTGTTTTAGGGTTATTGGTAAGTGGTATGGCATACGCTAACTTCATGTCTATCAAAGTTCCTATTGAGTTTGAAGCAGAGAAAGTAAAAAGATATGCTCATGTCGTTGAGCACTTAAAAGATATTAGAACAGCTGAATTAGCCTACAAAGCCAAATACCAAAAGTTTCAAGCCGATGCCGATTCTTTGGTAGCATTCGTTAAATATGACTCCATCCCATTCATAAAGGCAATAGGTGAAGTGCCAGATACGATGAGTTTAGAAGACGCGATTAAGGCGGGAATTGCTATGAGAGACACGCTTTATGTTAATGTGCTGGATAGCCTTTTTGGAGGAAGGTCGAGTGATAGATTGATGCCATTTAATCCTGACTCAATGGTAATCGTTCCTTTTTCTGGAGGTGCGAAATTTGACATCCAAGCAGGAAAGGTTGAACGTTCAGGTGTTGACGTACCTGTTTTCCAAGCTACAGATAGCAAACCATTTGACCCAAGAGACCCAATGCAGGTTGGTTCAATGAGTGATCCGAAGACCAACGGTAATTGGGAATAATATTTTGGCACCCCTTTCAACCGATACCGAAGAGTTTTTTGACCTGACGTATTCGAATGAGCCAGCGTCATACTATTATTTAATCCTGGAAATACAGTCCAAAGTCGTTAAGGCTGCCTGGTTTCACTCTACAAAGAATTTAGTTACTGGTTTTGCATCCTACCCATTTGACGGAAGTATCAGTAATCTTATTCAGTCGCATCCTTTTCTAGCTTCCGAATTCAAGGAAGTTTTGGTTTGCATAGAGAATGCCAACTATTTACTTAGTCCAAAGAATATATTTGATGGCCACTCTCAGGAGGTCTTCAAACTTTCGAACTCTTTAGATAGCGAAACCGAAGTGCTTCGCAAAACAGGATTAGTGAATCTAAAAAGCGAGATTATCCACCCCTTATCCATAGAGTTGGAGTCCGAGATTACTTCAAGTTTCAAACATTTCAAGATTCTACCGCACATTGCTCCCCGCATAGAACAAGAGATGAATAACCTGCGATCTCTCCAATCTGACACAGCTATTTACACGCACGTGTCATCAGAGTCAATGGATATCCGCATTTATACAAACAAAAAGCTCTCTTTGTCAAATGCTTTCTACCAAACCGGAAAAGAAGATATTGCCTATTATCTTTTATATAGCAGTGATGTAATGGAAGTTAACCCCGAAAAGACTCAGCTTATTCTTAGCGGAGATATTAAAATGGGCGATGACGTTTGGGTATTACTCTCAAAGTATTGGAAAAACATCTCATTGGTTGAACCTCTTTCACGCATCAAAATCAGCGATAAACTATCCAGTGATGTGGCAGTTGCTTATCATCACTTAACGCATGCTTTGTTGTGCGCATCATAAGCGGAAAATTTAAAGGTCGAAGACTGACAGCACCAAAGTCGATTCCTGCAAGACCAACCACTGATTACGCCAAAGAATCGCTATTTAATATTCTACAACACGAAATCAGTTGGCCAGATATTTCTATGCTTGATTTATTTGCTGGCATTGGCGGAATTAGCATCGAGGCGATCTCTCGGGGAGCGAAAACTGTTCTTTCGTTAGACAACAACTATCATTCGATACGCTGGATTTCTCAAATGAGCAAAGACTTAAATATAAATAACTTGCAAGCAATAAAAGCTGATGCTCAGTCTTGGCTAAACCAAAATGAGCGTCAATTTGATTTAGTATTTGCTGACCCTCCTTATGAATACGATCAATACGAGCGTTTAATCACATCCGTTTTAGAAAAGGTATTGATGAACGAAGGTTTGTTCATACTTGAACACCGACAAAATATTAGTTTCGAAGAACATGCGAACTTTGCACAAGATCGTAAGTATGGTGAAGTCAAATTCACCTTCTTCAGAAACAAAGAAATATGAAAACAGCCGTTTTCCCAGGGTCATTTGATCCATTCACCTTAGGTCACGAGTCAATCGTGCGAAAAGCCTTACCCCTATTTGATCGCATAATTGTCGCTATTGGGGCAAACACATCAAAGAATAGCACTTTTGAGTTAGAAAAGCGAACTCAGTGGATTAAAGAAACATTTGCCGATAATTCTAAAGTAAAAGTGACTTCGTTTAAAGGACTCACCGTGGAATTTTGCCGAGAGCAGAATGCACAATTCATTCTTCGCGGTTTGAGAAACCCCAATGATTATCAATATGAAAGCTCAATAGCTCAAATGAATCAAGCCCTAAATTCAGATGTAACCTCTGTATTTTTAATCTGCGATCCTGAATATGCCGCAATAAGTTCCAGCATTGTACGTGAGATATATAAAAATGAAGGTGATATCACCCAGTTCCTTCCGAAAGCTATGACACTCAATGCTTAGATTTAATAAAATAACACTATTAGTCCTCAGCTTTTTCTTTGTTTCATTCGTTGGTTTTTCTGAGCAAACCACCATTCAAGGAAATGCTTTTTACTACAGAGGGAAAACGATAGAAATACGTCAATATTTAGATCTTTTCACCTTTAAGTCTTCTGTTTTGGAAAAAATGGAGATCCAATCAGACGGTAGTTTCAAATTTCAATTCAATGTCGAAAAAACAGGGCTATTCTTAGTTAAAATTGGCAGAATAAATGCCCACCTTTTTATTGAACCTGGAAATCAATACACGCTGGTTTATGATAAACCCGAGGGAGAAGAAAGCTACAATCTCGCGAAGGACATTTTTATAATGCCAGACATTTTCGAGTCTGATGGCAAACTCAATAAGCACATAACAGATATTGAAAAGAGCATTAATCAGTTTCTTATAGATAACTCTAGATACTATGGACGAGGAGTGAGTCAAAAGATCATCCCCAAAGCTGACTCATTAGTCATTCTTCTGAATGAATTGTATTCTGACACTAAAAGTGAATACTTAAAAACTCACCTTCATTTCAGATTAGCGACACTAGAGCTGCAAACTAATCACGGAAAACAAAAGGTATACGACAAGTACTTTAAAAACTATTCCCCTGCATACAATCACATCAGCTTCTCAACGGCCTTTGGTTTCTTTTTCGAAGAATACCTGACATTCCTTAATCCATCATCCGCATATAGGTTCCAATCAATTGCCGACTCCGCCATTGCAAATACAAATTACGACTTAATCTATTCTTGTATGGAAGTTGATCCATTTTTAGAAAAGCGAACCTTTCGAGAGCTTTTAATTGCAACTGAACTATACGAATTGGGAGCAGAGCAGAAAGCGAACCTAAATGATATTATCTCTTTGCTTGATTCATTGATTATGAATGCACAAGATGATGCATGTAGACTAATTGCTGCAAATGCAGAACAGCTTCTAACTCGGTTTTCACCCGGAGCCTTGGCTTCTGACTTTGAATTTGCTGATGCTCAGGGAAACACTTACCGAATGTCTGAGTTCAAAGGCAGGTATGTATACATTCAATTCTTCGACAATTTTACCGCTGAAACGCTGAAAGAAATGAGTCTAATGAAGATTTTGAAAGAAGGTTATGGAACAGATATAGCCATGTTCAGCATTTCTACAAAAGAAAATCCAGCAAGGTTAAAATCCTTCACAAAAAAATACGATTTCAATTGGGTTTTTGGCACTGCTCAAACTCCTGGGTCATTGCTAACAAACTATGACTTACGCGCTCTACCAGCATATTTTTATCTGGATAAAGACTTGAAATTCATAAAAGTTCCATCACCACCTCCAGGAAGCAGAATCGAGGTGCTTTTTGCAAAAACCTGGAACGAAGAACACCCCAACAAACCATTACTCTTTAAGCTTCAACCGCCAGAAGTTACTGAAGAGCCACTGTTACCTCACGACAACTAAGCGAAGTGATTGAGCACTTCTCTAATTGATAGGTATGCTCCATCATTTAATTCTTTTGGAATAGGTGTTTTAACCCATCGCGCCTCCAAAATATCTTCCTCGGTTTGCGGAATCAATTCATTGTCATCCGCACATGTCATTTTAAACCAAACAGATTCTTTCACTACAGCCTTACCCTTTTCTTCATAAAGATGAAACGTGGAAAATGGTTTTGATTGAGTACTTAATTGAGATATACCGCACTCTTCTTCCACCTCTCTGACAGCACATTCTTCAATGGTTTCTCCTTCGTCAAGTTTGCCTTTAGGTAAATCCCAAAACCCTCTTCTGTATATCATCAATAGCTCTCTCTGAGAATTCAAAACATATCCACCACCAGCTTTTATGAACAACAGACTAAACTTGACTTGGTCTATAAAAGACCGCAAGTCACTAACCTCCACCATTGTATCTTCTGACAGATCCATCTTCTTGAGTCGATCGATCCAATAGTTTGTTAATTGTGGCTTATTTTCTTGAAATTCCGCTGTCTGTCTGAAGATGACGGCATTCCCCTTGATGAAAAACTTATACTTTTGATTCATGAATTACAGCTTCAATTCTACGCACAAAGTAGCAGAGTTTTTACTTCAGATAAAATCAATCTCTTTACGACCTGACAATCCTTTCGATTGGGCATCAGGTTGGAAGTCACCGATTTATTGCGATAACCGAAAAATATTGTCTTATCCGCGCATCAGGACGTTCATTCGTCAAGAAATCGTGAAAGCCATTGATGAAAACTTTGGCCGTCCCGATTTAATCGCTGGCGTGGCTACCGGTGGAATAGCGCAAGCTGCATTGGTTGCTCAAGAGTTTGGACTTCCTTTAATCTATGTTAGACCAAGCGCTAAAGCACACGGAACACAAAGTCAAATCGAAGGTGTTGTAGAATCAGGCCAATCAGTCATCGTTATTGAAGACTTGGTTTCTACTGGTAATTCCAGCTTGGTAGCTGTCGATGCATTAAGAGAAGCTGGATGCTCTGTAAAAGGAATGGTGGCAATTTTTAGCTACAACTTCGACCTGGCCAAAAAGAATTTTCTTGATCACAAATGTCCACTTGTAACTCTAACAGATTATGAGGCTGTTCTTGAAAAAGCAAATGAAAGTAATTACATTCAAGAGGCTGACTTAGAATCATTAAAAGAGTGGAGAGCAAGTCCAAGCACATGGAATCCTCAAACAGCTTAACATGACTTCTTTTAACAGCGATACTTATTCTCTTTCTACCGGCCAGAAAGAAGTTTCTGATTTTTTAGCACAACCCGCTAATTTGCATGAAATCTTACCTCAAGAACGAATAGAAAATTGGAAAATTGATGGAGATCAATGTTCTTTTAAAATCAAAGGTTTAGCAGACATTGCTCTCAAATTAGAGAATGCGACTGATTCAGAAGTAACGTATGTTTCAACATCTGAGAAACCATTTCCATTCAAATTAATTGTAATGCTAAACGAGGCAGAAGGTGGTTCTTCAATAAGTGCCAAGTTTGATGCTGACGTCAACAGTTTTATGGGCATGATGCTTAAAACACCGTTGACTAATTTCTTGAACTCACTCGGAAAAGCGCTCAATCGAAAGTATTCATAAAGGTAATCTCACCGTTACTATAAGAAATCAAACCATCCTTTTCACTCAATAGCAGCCGCCCATCAGGGGTTACTTCTCTAACAATGCCATGAGTCGATTCTCCATTTTTTAAGAAAAATACTGACTCACCTTTCTTATACAAATGCTCATTAAGGGTTTCAATTAATTTGCGCCCATCTCTTTCTGCCTCTGCTAATCGAACTTTCAAACGATTGATAAGCTCTGAAAGAATTTGCTCTCGGTCGAATGAGAGCTGAGTGGCGTTCTCCAACTTCAATGATGTAGCTGGCCAACGGTATGTGTTGAAGTGTACTTGGTTTACATTCAATCCTATTCCAGCGATGGAATACTCGACCTGATTTCCTTTTATTTGATTTTCTATGAGCAAACCTGCAATCTTATGATCATTAACAATTATGTCATTCGGCCACTTCACAAATCCATGACAACCATGGTTTCCCATCAAATCAACAATCGCTAGACTAACCGAAGCTGAAATAAGGTATTGATCAGCAATTTTAATTTTTGGCTTTAATACCACACTAAACGTTAGGTTCTCTCCTGCCTCGCTTTCCCATACCCTACCTCTTTGTCCTTTGCCTCCAGATTGAAAATCTGCCGACACAATAGTCCACGGTTCAATGCCAGAATGGCTCAATAAATCCGTGGTATGCATATTGGTTGATACCACTACCGACAAATGAATTCTTTTACCGCTCATAATGCTTGAAAACAAGACAAATAATAGCATCAAAGGACGGCATTTGATTCGTTAATTTTGACATCCGTTTGAATAACAACATGACAAAGAAAAATAAGCTCTCTAATTCGGAAATATTGGCAGCCCAAATAATTGAGGGAATCAAGGAGAAGAAGGGATTGGATATTGTACAAATTGATTTGAGAAAAATCGGAAATTCAATTTCGGATTTTTTCATAGTTTGTCACGGTAGTTCAAATAGGCAAGTTGATGCCATTGCAGAATCGGTGCTTGAAGCAGTAAGAGAATCCATTGGAGATCGACCAAATTCCATCGAAGGTAGAACTAATGCTGAGTGGATATTGTTAGACTATGTAGATGTAGTGGTTCATGTGTTTCAAGAAAAAATGAGGGAATTATATTCTCTGGAAGATTTATGGGCGGATGCACCATTAGAAAAAATAAAAGATTAATTGAAGTTGACGAATAAGGAGACAGAATAGATGAGTGATACAAATAAGCAGAAGGATATTTTTGGGCAAGGCTCAAATGACCCAAAAAACAAAAAGAAAAAACCATTAGCCAACCGCCCGTTTAATCCATATTGGATTTACGTTGTAATTGCGGTAATCTTAATTTCTCAACTACTATTTAGCTTCAGCTCTGGAACTAAAACCGTTGAGTGGAAAGAGTTTGTGAATGAAATGCTACTTGAAGGAGATGTCTCTAGAGTAGTTGTAGTTCGTTATGAAAACCTTGCCGAAATTTATGTAGACCCAAATGCTCTTTCGAAGGAAAAATATGCCGAAGTTCAAAAGAAAACCTTCGGCCAAGTAAATAATCTAGGTCCACACTATGTTCTAACAATTAGTACTGTTGAGCGATTCAGTGAAGAACTAGAAAATGTTCAAGCTGAACTACCAGCAGATGAGCGCATAAAAGAAGAATACGACAATAGGAAAAACTGGGGTGGTGAAGCATTGAGCTGGCTAATTCCAATAGCCCTGATGGTTGGATTGTGGATATTCATTATGAGAAGAATGAGCGGACCAGGCGGTGGTGGTGGTCAGATTTTCAATATCGGTAAATCGAAAGCCGTTCTTTTTGACAAGAACACTCAAGTAAAAGTCACATTCAAGGATGTTGCTGGACAAGAAGAAGCAAAAGAAGAAATTGAGGAAATTGTTGACTTCTTAAAAAATCCAGATCGATACACAGCATTAGGTGCACATATTCCAAAAGGAGTATTACTTGTAGGACCTCCAGGAACAGGAAAGACGTTACTAGCAAAAGCCGTTGCGGGTGAAGCCCAAGTGCCATTCTTTTCGCTTTCAGGTTCTGATTTCGTGGAGATGTTTGTTGGAGTTGGAGCATCAAGAGTGCGGGACTTATTTAAGCAAGCCAAAGAGAAAGCTCCATCAATTATTTTCATTGATGAAATTGATGCTATAGGCCGGGCTCGCGGAAGAAACGCAGCACAAGGTTCAAACGATGAACGTGAAAACACATTGAATCAGTTACTCACTGAGATGGACGGTTTCGGAACGAACAGTGGTGTTATCTTAATGGCAGCGACTAACAGAGCTGACATACTAGACAGAGCATTATTGCGCCCCGGTAGATTTGACAGGCAGATTCATGTGGACATGCCTGACTTGAATGAAAGAAAGGAAATTTTCAAAGTTCACTTAAAGCCTTTGAAACTTGATGATAAAGTTGATGTTGAGTTTTTAGCTAAACAAACTCCAGGTTTTTCGGGAGCAGACATCGCTAACATTTGTAATGAAGCAGCTTTGATTGCCGCAAGACGCAACAAGAAAACAGTGGAGAAGCAAGACTTCATTGATGCTGTTGACAGGGTTGTTGCTGGTCTTGAAAAGAAAAGCAGAATCATTACCCCAAAAGAAAAGAAGACTATTGCTTATCACGAAGCTGGACATGCTGCTGTCAGCTGGTTAACTGAGCATGCCTCTCCATTAATTAAGGTAACTATCGTTCCTAGAGGAAGATCCTTGGGTGCTGCTTGGTACCTTCCTGAAGAAAGGCAGATAACAACTCCAGTTCAAATGCTAGACGAAATGTGCGCTGCATTGGGAGGCCGAGCCGCAGAAGAAATTGTGTTTGGTGAGATTTCCACGGGTGCGCTTTCAGATCTTGAAAAGATCACAAAGCAAGCATATAATATGGTGAGCATTTATGGTTTGAATGAAAAAATCGGAAATATCAGTTTTTACGATAGTAGCGGTCAAAGCGACTATTCTTTCAACAAACCATACAGTGAAAAAACTGCAGAGACAATTGATGCTGAAGCAAAGTTGATTATTGATAATGCTTATATCAGAACAAAAAAGATCCTAAGCGAAAACAGAAATAAATTGAATGAGCTAGCGGAATTACTTCTTGAAAAAGAGGTAATTTTTAAAGAAGATATGGAACGTATTTTTGGGGCTAGACCTTTCATTAAGGACGAAGCACCGCTAATTCATAATGAAGATGAAAAGAAAGCGCAAAAAGCGCTTGAAGAAAAAGCTAAAGAGACTAAACCTGAAGTAGCTGAATCTTCACCTGATACATCAAAAGAAGAGTCTAAGCCAAAAGAGAATAACGAAAATAAGGATGGATCAACCAGCTGAGAATTGGGTAGTTGTGTTTAAGTCGGCTTCAGAGTATGAGTTGTCTATCGTGCAGGCTATGCTTTCTGAAAATGACATAAAAGCAGAAATGGTCTCACACCAAGATCATGTCTTCAACGCACTAACACAAAACCAAGAATCAGCGCTTTATGTCCACAAAGGCCAACTAGAAGAGGCCACTAGAATAATTAAAGCGTCTGAAACGTGAGTAACCTCGTAAAGAGAATTTTATCATCAATTGTTTTTGTGGTGCTCATCATTGGGCCGCTGTTTCTCAGCGTTCGAATAGCCTTCTCACTTTATGCAATACTTGGATTATTCACATTAAATGAATTGATGAACCTAACTCAAAAAACAGGTTCGACTCCAATAAAGTTATTAGGCGCAATCACCTATGGCCTTTTAGTCGTGTTAGTTTACGAATGGCTTTTCATCGAAAGTGATCATACTCACTACCTGATCCTGGCATTAGCTGCAACTACTTTAGCCACCTTTTTCATTGAGATATTTCGACAAAACGCTAATCCTTTTGAAAGCATAGCCACATCCCTGGCTGCCCCGGGCTTTACCGCACTCTCTTTTCTCGGCATTGCATACTTTTTCGTCTATCGCGATGATCTTCCATCACCTTGGTTAACAGTTAGTGTATTTGCACTTATCTGGATCAATGATTCAGCAGCCTATTTGGTAGGCAGAAAAATTGGTAAGACAAAACTATTTGAACGCCTTTCACCTAATAAAACAATAGAAGGAAGCCTAGCAGGCCTCGTATTTGCAATGCTTGCTGGGTATTGCTTAAGTTTTATTGAAGGTATGCCACGTTGGGAAATTATGATATCGTTTTCATTGGTTTGTGTGCTGTCAGGATCATTGGGCGATTTGTTCGAATCAAGAATAAAAAGAGCTGCTGGAGTAAAGGATTCAGGAGTCTTCCTTCCAGGTCACGGAGGTTTTTTTGATCGATTTGATGCAATGATGCTCGCAATTCCAACTGCTATTCTTTTCTTTGAGACCATTCTTCCTAAGCACTAATACATGAAGTTTCACCGAGAAGGACGAGTGTCCATCCTTATTGCAACAGTGGTTTCAATCGGAATCATACTTACTGCATACTTTGTTTTTGCTGACTTCAAGGCTTTTCAGCCCATTGCTCTAGCAATAGCAACCTTATTAATGATAGCCATACTTCAGTTTTTTCGATATCCAAGAAGAAGGATGCTTCAAATGAATGATGTGATCATCGCGCCTGCAGATGGCAAGGTGGTTGTGATTGAAGAGGTAGAAGATCCTGAGTATTTTAAGGGCAAAGTCAGACAAGTGAGCATCTTTATGTCACCCACGAATGTGCATATCAACTGGTATCCTATTTCAGGAGAAGTTGTTTATTCAAAATATCACCCAGGAAAATACTTGGTTGCGTGGCACCCGAAATCATCTACAGATAACGAACGCCATAGCGTAGTAGTGAAACACCCGAAATTTGGAGAGGTACTGTCCAAACAAATTGCTGGTGCTATGGCACGAAGAATTGTCAATTACTCTGAACAAGGAAGTCAAATTGAACAAGGCGAAGAAATGGGCTTTATTAAATTTGGAAGCAGGGTTGATCTATTATTTCCACTTGATGCGAATGTTGAGGTTAATCTAGATCAAAAAACAGTTGGGGGTCAAACTATCATAGCCTCATTTAAGAAGTAATTCAGGAATCTCTAATAGAGCCTTCACCGATCTATATTCATGCTTATCACCATCTGGGTTATAATGGATTGCGTCCCAACCATAATTCAGCGCGCCTACTACATCAATCTCCAGGTTGTCACCTACCATCAATGATTCACCAGGAAGCGCACCAGTATGCACTTGAGCATAATCATACATCCGCTTATTTGGCTTTTTTGCAGCTGCTTTTTCAGAGGTAATAATCTGCTGGAAATAGTGCGTTAATCCGCTTTGCTCTAATTTAATCAGCTGGGTTTCATGAAATCCGTTGGAGAGAATATGCAATGCATATTTATCTTTTAGCAACTCTAAAACTTCAATAGCTCCTTCATTCAATCTCGTTTTTCTAGGACAGATTTCCAGATAGCTATTCCCCATTTCTTTAGCAAGCATCTTATCTTCAATACGAATATCGCGTAATGCATATTCAAACCTGGCCTTCCGCAATAGAGATTTACTCATTCTGTCTTGACGATACAAACCCCACATGCGCTCATTATGAAAAACATACCTGTCTATGAAATGAGAAGAGCTAAAATCAGGAGCCCTTTTCTCCAATTCAAAAATTCGATAAATCTCAGCAAGTGTTTCTAGGCTATTGGAATGAAAATCCCATAAAGTGTGATCTAGATCAAAGAAAATGTGCTTAATGTTAGTCAAATAAAGGACCTACGAGGGCGGTTAAAGAAGTTAATACAAATGACCAGAATACAACAGAACCGATTAGAAAAGGGATTGTTCTCCTATCGTTTCTAAAGTACCTTGACGCTAACAAACAGCCGAGTGGAATCGATATTAATGTTGGACTAATCAATGCGAGACCAACTAATCCCCAAGAGCTTTTTACTTTGATTATCAATCGATTTTTCCTGTTGAATGATTTTCTTGGTTTGCTCGAATAAAACCTGTCACCTATGAATCTGAAAATTGCACTTTCGGTATAGAAAAAAACAAAAACACCTAGCGCTCCACCTGCTATCGTTATGGCTATTGTTTCCAAGTATGAATAACCTGCGAGATAAATGGTTGAAGGAGCAAAAAAGAACTTTACGCTACTGAAAAGAATCAGTCCAATAATCTGAAAGGCCTCAATGTACATCCTTTCAACGTTGAATTTTAGTTCCAAACGCTAAATCACCAGCATCGCCCAAGCCTGGCACAATGTATTTTTGATCATTGAGTTCAGGATCGATAGCAGCGACCCATAAATCAAAAGGCTCTTCAGCCTCTTTCTGGATATACTCCACCCCTTCTTGGCTGCCAACTACGGCAGCTAGTATAACTCTTTTAGGCCTTCCATATTGAGATAGGGCTTTCAAAGCGTTGATAAATGATTGCCCTGTTGCAAGCATTGGGTCGTTTAAAACAAGAACCTTGTTTTCAAGTGAAGGACAAGCAACATATTCTACCTCGATTACAAAATCATGACCATCGTGCTTTCGATAAGCTGAAATAAAGCCATTGTCGGCCTGTGGAAACACATCCAAAATACCCTGGTGTAAAGGAAGTCCAGCACGAAGAATTGTCACCACTACAACTTCATCTTCAATAACACTCTGAGCGTGTTCTTTCAAAGGAGTTTGAACAACAGCTTTCTTATAGGTGAGAGTCTTACTAATCTCATAGCCTATTGCCCGGCCAATTTTTTGAATATTATTCCTAAACTTTTCTCTGTCGTTTTGGACATCTAAACTGCGAAGTTCATACATATAATTAGACACAGCAGTAGGAGAGTCTGAAAGATTGTGAATTTGTGTCACTTAATAAGTCTGTTTAAAGGCCATTTAAGCCTTGATTCTGTTAACTGCAAATATACTTTATGCTCAGCTCCAAAACTACCGTAGAAGTATGCCAAACCCTTATCATTACTTCCCTCAAAGTCTAACACAAATTCTTGTCCTGAATGCTCTTTGATTACAGCATCAACAATGGAATGCATGGCTCCACACTCCTTTCCGACATGGTTTGAAGCACTAAACAAGAAAAGCAACCTGCCATTAGTTCTAAGTAAATATACCTGAGCCACTTTTTCACCATTAATTTTAGCGGTATAGCAAATCGCTGAATCTCTCTGAGCAAAAGAGGAAAATACTGCCTTTACTTTCGAATAAAACTCTGAATTCAGTGCTTTAACTTCGTGGCCTTTAGTACTTTTAAACGTATTCACACACCATTCGTCAAACTCACCTTGAGATTCAATAGTCAAATTAGCCTTTTCAGACTTTTTCAAATTTGATTGAACTGTTCTATTGTACCTTTTAACCGAATAGGCTGGTAAAAGATCTAATTCAAAGTTTTGATGCTCTTGAACTTCACCACTCAAATGCTCTGACTTAATTTCATCATTAAACTTTATTCGAACCTGAGCGAATTGAGTTTTTAAAAATCCAATTCCTCTTTCAATTAGCTCTTTGTCGACATTTTGGCAAAATGGTCCCAATTGCTGAATTAACAGAGGCTGATAAACTCGTCTTACGGGAACTTTTTTTACAGGGACAGGCCAAACCCATGAATAATCTTCGTTAGTAAGCCCCATCCAAAGCTCACATGCAGCATCTAGATAATACGTCAAGGCATAATGGCGAAAAAATGGACTGGACAGAACACGCGCGTCCCATCGTTCATCATCAATTTCATTGCGTTCTAGAAGCTTCATGTCATTCATGTTCCAAGAACTTCTCTAGCAAATCAAAAGAAGGCCAGTTTCCAGTCTGCCCCGTTAATACCTCTACATGCCAAGTTGTAACCATCTCACCGCCCACTTCTTGAATCGATTTTCTTAGCTGAATCAACTCCTCTAGGGCTTTCTCAGAATTATGATAAAGTTTTTGTGAACATGAATCCATACTCGTCATCGGATGAAACGTAACAGAAGTAACTTCATCGCGCTCTAGGTCAAAAAGCCTAAACGGTTTGCAAGTGGATGCTCGAAATCCATTACACTCAGTAAAGCCGATACTATAATCATCTGTTACTCCTAGCTCACTTAATTCTAGTAAGGTTTTCGGAAGCTGATATCGAAAAAAGTGTTGTCTACTTCTGGTAACTGGCGTAGTCAAAATTGATCTCAACCGATCAACTTCTGACTCTAGTTTTTCGTGATTATCAGAAGAGAAATAACTAGGATGAATACCAACATTTGAGGATAAGGCAATCTCATTGATTCTCTGTTTAACCTCATTCAAATGTGGAGGGTTATTGATATCAAAGCGACTATTATCTCCTACTTGGAAAAAGAACGTCAGTGGAATTCCCTTTGATTGACATAGAGTAATAATCTTATCGTAAATCTCATTCGGGTCAGGTGATCTACCTGTAAGAATTGCGAGACGAGAAAACAATTTACCACGAAAGGTATCTGCAATTAATCCTAAAATAGATCGCGCTAAACCTTTTGCCTTAACCGCAAATAATTGATCAACATCAATAGTCACAGAAATCTTCGAGTTTTTATCAATAAGAGCCAAGTCAGGATAAACATTGCAAAGCCATTCGTTTAAGATAATCGCATAGTGTTCAACAAGAGGCAAATGGTGCACTTGATTCTTAACCGTAACACGTTCAGTGTATAAAAACCTGCCATGTTCATCTTCAAGATGAGGAAGATACTCCTCATACATGCTCAAAAAGAAAAATGCGGCAGCTAGAGGATCAAACCCAAGAGTATTAGTTTTAGTGGAGTATAGCTTAAAAAGGTCATGATTACTTATATCCAGATCTTGCTCTTGGATGCGCTTTTCAAAAAGCAACTTTGCTGGAATGATCTGAGGTACATCCTTAATGCTTTGATGAGAATAATTGAATCGAGGTCCAACCTGTTTGATGAATTCCTCCAGGTTTGTGAACACAGCCACCTTTAAGCCCATTCTCCTCTCAAAAAGCTCACTGATCACGTAGTTGAATCGATGATTTCGTTTTACAGAGTAAATATTTAGATGATTGGCATTCATCTATATCATTCCTTGATCTGAAAAACTAAAATACTTGTCATTCGCAATAATAATATGATCAAGAACAGAGATGTCTAAAAGAACGCCCGCCTCCTTGATCTTTTTAGTAAGTGCTATATCAGCTTGACTTGGTTTTAAATTACCAGAAGGGTGGTTATGAGCCAAAATAATTCCAGAAGCAAGTTTTTCAACAGCCGATTTAAAGATCAATCTAGCATCTGCTATTGTTCCTGCCACTCCGCCTTGACTAACCTTTATAATATCTATCACCTTGTTACTTCGGTTAAGTAAAATCGTATAAAACTGCTCATGATCCAGATCAGCAAGGTAAGGGTATAATCCTTCAAAGGCCGATTGACTAGACTCAATTTTGGATGGCTTATCATTCACAAACATTTTGCGTCTTCGACCTAATTCTAAAGCTGAAATAATACTTATTGCCTTAGCCTCTCCTATGCCATTAAACCTAATCAACTCGTTCAACGAGAGTTGCCCCAACTTATTGAGGTTGTTTCCTACTGAGGCTAAGATTTTTTTAGAAAGCTCAACGGCAGACTCATTTTTATTTCCCGACCCAATAAGAATAGCAATAAGTTCAGCATCAGAAAGCACAGATCTTCCCTTAGACATCAATTTCTCACGGGGACGGTCATCTTCAGCCCAAGACTTGATTCCAAAATTCTCGCTATTCGTGAATTCTTTCGTACTCATCTTGCCGAAAATAAAAAAGGCCCTTCGATTGAAGAGCCTTTTCCAAAAAATTTAATTTTCAATTATAGCGCAGACACGTGCTTTGTCAAGCTTGACTTCAAATTCGCTGCTTTTTTCTTATGAATAACATTATTCTTCGCCAGCTTGTCAAGCATGGAAGCCACCTTAGGCAACAAATCGCTTGCCTCTTTCTTATCACTTAACCCACGAAGCTTTCTTACTGCATTACGAGTTGTCTTGTGATAATAAGCATTACGGTCTCTACGAACCGAATTTTGTCTTATTCTCTTTAACGCTGACTTATGATTTGCCATAATTTAATCTATTGTAGCCCGTAGGGGAATCGAACCCCTGTTACCAGAATGAAAATCTGGCGTCCTAACCCCTAGACGAACGGGCCGTCTTTTAAAAAGGACTGCAAATGTAATGATATCTTCAATTGACGCAATAGAATAGTGAAATATTTCAAAAGTCTACGTCATTTTCTTCTTCAGATTGAAATCTAAACCCTAACCTTTTAGATGTTTGAAGCTTCAAACTCTGCGTCAACTCTTGAATATCGCTCAATTTCACTTCCTTAAATGTGGAAAAGGATGGAGTGTATAACTCGAAATTTAGAATGTATTTCAGAGCAAGTTCCAACACTTTTCTGAGCTCTTTTTTTGTGAGTTCAGCTTTATTGAAATCATTAAACAAATAACCTAGTTGCTGCTGACCCTCAACAAAAAAGTGCCTTTCTCTATTCACGAATATTCTAGCAATCAGATACCCACTATCATTCATTCTTTGATAGCGGAAAGAATCCGTTAGAAAGTTGAAAATATTAATAACTCCACAATATCCATTCTTAGCCTCATTCATAACATAAGGACTCCGATGAATCATATGGGAAGGCGGAAACACAAACACATTGGTGTGCATTTGAAAGATAGTTGTATCGCCCGCCAACATCATCTGACATTCAAAGTCATCAGGAGCGTTAAGAGAGACATTAACCCTCCTATCAGATTTATTCGCAAAAGCCTCAAGCTCCATAGCTATATCAGCCAATACATCCTTCAAATCAACAAACACTTCCTTGGTGACAGTAAAAACATCCTGCTTAACACTTGATTTTGATACAATAAGCTCTTTGAGCTCTGACATGCCCCTAACTGATTTTGTCATTTTTAATACGCTTTTGCGAACACTACTCTTCCCTTTGACGGCTTACCTGACCTGATGCACTTACCTTCCTCCTTCTCCTGATCCAATGGAATGCATCTGATGGTCGCTTTTGTTTCTTGTTTTATAAGCTCTTCGGTTTCAGCGCTACCATCCCAATGTGCATAAACAAAGCCACCTTCGTTTGCTATTATCCGCTTAAACTCATCATAGTCATCAACCTTGTGCGATGAATCTTCCCTAAACTTTAAGGCCTTGTTGTAAATATTCTTCTGAATAATATTCATTAAACCATAAATATGATCTGTGGCTTTAGTGTTTGAAATAGTACTTTTCTCCAAGGTATCTCTTCGAGCAACCTCAATTGTGCCATTTGCAAGATCTTTCGGACCTATCGCAACCCTCACTGGAACACCTTTCATTTCATATTCAGCAAATTTAAATCCTGGCTTGTACGTGTCTCTATCATCAAACTTCACGGTCAGGCCTTTTTGCTGCAATTCTCCCTTCAACTTTAATGCGTATTCAGAAATTTGAGAAAGCTGTTCTTCTCCCTTATAAATTGGAACAATTACTACATGAATTGGCGCCAATTTTGGAGGAATCACTAATCCTAAATCATCGGAATGTGACATAATCAAAGCTCCCATCAGGCGTGTTGAAACACCCCAACTAGTGGCCCAAACGTATTCCTGCTTACCTTCCTTTGTAGCAAACTTTACATCAAAAGCTTTTGCGAAATTTTGACCCAAGAAGTGACTCGTACCCGCCTGTAAAGCCCTACCATCCTGCATCAAAGCTTCAATACAGTATGTCTCTAAAGCTCCAGCAAAACGCTCACTCGCTGTTTTCAATCCTTTCAAAACAGGAACAGCCATAAACTCCTCTGCGAATGCTGCATACACCTCAAGCATTTGCTCAGCTTCTTTGACAGCCTCACCCTTCGTAGCATGAGCAGTATGACCCTCTTGCCATAAAAATTCAGCTGTTCTTAAAAACAACCTAGTTCTCATTTCCCAGCGAACAACATTAGCCCACTGATTCAAAAGGATTGGTAAATCGCGATAAGATTGAATCCAATTCTTGTAGCTATTCCAAATAATGGTCTCAGAAGTCGGTCTAACAATCAATTCTTCTTCCAACTTTGCGTCTGGGTCAACAATTAAACCAGAGCCATCTTCGGCTGCTTTTAAACGATAATGAGTGACAACAGCACATTCCTTAGCGAAACCTTCAACATGATCTGCTTCTTTGCTTAAATAAGACTTTGGAATAAAGAGAGGGAAATAGGCATTTGAGTGCCCAGTATCTTTAAACATTTTATCCAATGCTGACTGCATCTTTTCCCATATGGAGTAACCATGTGGTTTTATGATCATGCAACCTCTAACATCACTATTCTCTGCTAAATCTGCTTTACCCACCAATTCATTGTACCATTGAGAATAATTCTCAGCCCTACTTGTCAACTTTGCCATTCTAAGTCTATTTTTATTTGACGTGGCAAAAATAGCCATACCTCTCTCGCAGATCGATAGAAAATTTAAACATCGTCAATGGACTTTTGAATTTGATTTAAGTTTTCGAACCTTGAAACGCAGACTTTGTTATTTATAATTAAGGAATTTGAGCACATTAATAACTATCTCTATATTTAGTGCTTGAAGGTCAGGTAATACAACGTTAACAGAGTTTGGCACGGTCTTGGAATACTATAGTAAAAATTTGGAAGTCATGAAAAACTTAAAATACATATCAATCGCTATACTTGGAATGATCGTAGTATCGTGCTCAAGTCAGAGATACGCTTCTTCCGAAACTGATGACATTTACTACTCTTCGACTGATCGCTTTGAATCAACTCAAAATGAATTTAGCACAGTTACAGAGACTGACGGAAGTAATTATGCCACGCAAGATGATTTCAAGGATGAAAGTAATGGATACTTTTTCAAAGGATCATCGACCAAGCAAAACGATCAAAATCCGAAATCAGCAAATGCTTATTCAAACTCGGCAGAACAAATTCCTGCCGAATTCAACTCAAGCGAAAACAATATCGCACCGGAATCCACTGAAGGGCCGACTGTCAATAATTACTATGGAAATACTACAGTTTATAGTGACGATTACTATGATACAGACTATGCTGCTCGCATAAGAAGGTTTAATGCAGCTCCTGGATATGGTTACTACGACCCATTCTTTGTAGATCCTTTTTGGAATTATGGATGGTCTGCTTGGAATCCTTACCCAAATACTGGATGGAATGTGGGCTGGAATAGCTGGTCAGGATGGAATGTTGGATTCAATAGCGGTTGGGGCCCAATGTATGGCAACCAATGGGGCTACGCTGGAATGTGGGGAAATAATTATTGGAACCCCTATGGTTTTGGAATGGGAAATCCTTATTTCTGCGGCAGAAACAACTGGGGTTGGGGAAACAACTGGGGTTGGGGAAATAATTGGAGAGGAAACGGATTTAACAATGGCTACTACAATGGTTTCTACGATGGCTTTTACGCAAACAATAATGGTGGGAATTCTGGAAGAGGCCGATATAACGGAAGAAGAGACTTATCGAACAACACAGGAATCGTAGGATCCAATCGAAACAGTGGTAACCCTAACTCAGCAATTCGTAATCGAGTAGCAAGCTCAAACCAAAGTCCAAAAAATGCCAGCGTTTCACCGAACAACAGTGACAACAGAAGTAGCGGTCGTATGGCATCTTCATCAAGCATTTATCAAGTAAATCCGGTGAAGTCGCCAAATAACACGATCAGAAACGAAGTAACAAAATCAGAGTTGGCTAACCCGAACTCAAAGACATCTTCTTCACGATACAAAACTCCTGGAAGAACTCAAAGCACTGTGAATTCGAGAACCAAGTATGAGTCAAGCACTTTATCTAGGGCTGAAAGCCCAAACAAACGCTATCAAGCTCCTGTCAGAAGTTCAAGTGTAAACTCCAACATTGAGCCAACCAGAAGTTCAAGCTCAGCAAGAAAAACAACTACTCAGCAATCAACGAAGAGCAGAAGCACTTCTCCAAATGTTAGATCATCTTCAAGTAGAAGCAATAATGTTTCCACTCCAAATAGATCATCTGCACCGAGATACTACCAAAAGAATCAAAGTAGAACTTCGCCAAGTAGAGCTAGAACTAGACAATATTCTAGTCCAAAGCGAACTTCCCCTAATGTATCTCCTCGACCAAGTAGGCCTAGTTCGCCTGCTGTGCGAAGTGGAAGCAGCTCCAGAAGCAAGGTCGCTCCGTCAAGAAGCTCTTCTCCTTCAGGATCAATGTCAGCTCCTTCAAGAAGCAGTGCCCCAAGATCTGCGCCTTCAAGTGGCTCAAGAGGAAGCTCTTCACCTAATAGAGGAGGAAGAAGATAAAGTATAAACATGATATTCAACCGCCTTCATATTGTAATTGGACTCATTGTTTGTGCCTTGTCGGTAAATGCACAAAACGAGATTGATGCGCTTAACCTTTCTAGAGAAGAAGTAACAGGCTCTGCACGCACAATAGCGATGGGAGGTGCGTTCACCGCCCTTGGAGGAGACTTCTCAGCCATAGAAATAAACCCAGCAGGTCTTGGTGTGCTTCGATCAAATGAGTTCTCGATAACACCGGCTTATCACACCAACATATCTAATAGCACCTATTACGGTCAAGAGACAATAGACTCAAAATCCAACTTCAACTTAGGGTCTATTGGGATAGTAGGTGTTAAGAACCTGAATAAAGTTGGTAAATGGCGCTCAAGCTCCGTAGCTTTTGGAATGAACAGATCCTTATCTTTTCACAGAGCTTATACATTTTCAGCACAAGACGTTCCAAGTTCCTTAATTGACTCTTACCAAAACACGCTGATCCAAAATGGACTAGGTCCAGAAGATCTTGATGTGACCAACGCACCATATGGATTTGACATATTCTTAGCATGGCAAAACTTCTTATTGGACTATCCCATATTTGAATCAGACTCCGTATTTTACAATGCGACAGGAGTTATGCCCATTGATCAGACATATTCAGTTGAAAAAAGCGGATCAAAAAGAGAAACCTTTCTGGCGTTTGGAGGAAATTATGACGATAAGCTATACATTGGAGGTAGTATTCGTTTTTCGAGAATAAACTTCACCAATGACTACATAATCGATGAGAATATTAATCCTAGTGATACGACTACAACTTTAAATGAATATTCGTTTCGATTTAATGAGAATATTTCAGGGCTAGGAGCTGGGATAAACTTAGGCTTAATCTATCGCCCTACGGATCAACTGCGCGTTGGAGCATCTTTTAAAACACCCACAATCAATTCACTGAATATCGAATACGAAAGTGAAAATACCGCCATTTTTGAAGATTTTGACCCATTTTATACTCAATCACCATCTATTGGTGACTATGACTTTAGATTAACATCTCCTTTGCAGGCTTCATTTGGAGTTGCCTATGTGTTTGGCAAATTCGGACTTTTAAGCGCAGATGCTGAATACGTTAATTACACAGGAATCAGGATGCAAGGAATTAGCGATGGCTATAACTTCTCTTCTGAAGAAGATGCAATCCAAACCTTCCTCACTCCTACGGTCAACTTAAAGTTTGGGGGAGAATTTAGGTTGACCCAACTGGTTAGCTTAAGAGCTGGCTACGCTATATTTGGTAACCCATACAACACTTCAGCTGACAATCTTGGAGGCTTTAATCTTTACAGCTTAGGGATTGGATATAGAACAGAAGATTTTTTCATTGACGGAAGCTATCAGCTCAAGTTTTCTGAGAACAAAGAATACATCTACGACCCTAGTTTGGTTGAGGCAGGAACCACAACTTTTACTGATCATAGAATATCCATAACATTTGGATATAAGTTCTAGTATTATTTCTGAATAATGATCTTACCTTTTTCTACGACTTTTTTATTAGTATCAAGTAATTCGTAAAGGTATATCCCAGAAGATTCAACACTTATCTCCACTTGGTCTGATCCTTTTTTAATAGCCTTTTCATCTGCGATTTTACCGTCCATAGAAAAGACCTTAATACCAAGTACATCACCAACATTATTAATCACAGTTATCTTTCCATTGGATGGGTTTGGAAAAACGCGCGCATTCTCAATATCAGAAGTTACTGGAGCACTTAAAACTGACTGATCCACATTGGCTAAAACATACTCACCAGGAAGCACTTTACTTAATTCCACATATCCCGTGGCATTTGAAGCATCACCCAGAACGTTCTTCGTATAATGATCATATTCATTCCAATCTTCTCTTGAATTTGGTCGATGAAGCAGAATCAAACTATCTTCAGTTTCGGAAACAAGAGAGATATCCAAAAAGCCTGTGCTTCCCTCAGTTTTCCCATTGTAGAATACAATAGCTGACATTTCCACATTCTCAAGATCAATTCCTTTTACACTCCAGTATCGATTATCATTCATTCGATATGGTTTATTACTCCAATCTTTAATCGGGTCTGGGTAAGTCCACAATTGATCAAACCAAACCCAAGCAGAGTCAGTCAATTGATCTACCGTAACCTGCCACAGCATGTGATCTAGACCCAGAAAGCCTGTATTCGTAATCGATCGAAAGTCAGAAGTTCTGGCTTGAGCTAGCTCATTCTTTGGGTTAAGAACAATAAATACTGGTTCAAATGAAGACGTCACCTCTACTTCGGCATATTTTCCAGACATCGAAACCATACCTTCCTCTGTATTTCTGTTTTCATCATACATTCTATAGTATACCGGAACATTATCGTGAAACTGATCTATTCCTCTAAGTTTTTGCTGCAAAAAAAGCCTTGTTGTTCCTGAGTTGGAATACTCAAATGAATCAAGCACAACAACATTATAACCTCCATGAAAAACCCAATCTCGAAAAAAGAAGCTCAAATCAACACCACTTTCTTCCGAGAAAAATCTCTCAAGCGTATCAGAACTCACTGGTTGAAACTGATATTGATCCATGAATTTTTCGATAACCTCAAAAAAGACATTATCACCAAGGTAACCACGTAGATTATGAGCAACAAGAGCACCTTTCTTATATACATGATCTCCATAAACATATTCATGAGGCTGCCCAGAAACTGACCTAAACCCTTCTTCATAGTGATGTCCATATCTTAACATATAAGCCAAGTCATCCACCATTGCGTCTTCATAAGCCTTGCGTCCATATACTTCTTCAAAAAACAAATAGACCGAAAATGAAGCCCAACCTTCATTAATCCACATATCCCCGTCTGTTTGACAGGTAATATTATCACCCCACCACATGTGAGCCAATTCATGCGCCATAAGGCCTTCACTGCCGAGGCCGCCATTTGCCGCAGAAATCGGATATGTAATATTAGTTGCATGCTCCATCGCCCCACCATTAAAAGGGACCAAGCTATAACCTACCTTATTAAACTTATAGTCGCCATAGGAGTTTTCAAACTTCGTGATTGCATCTTTCAAATGAATGAAGGAGGATTTTAAGTTATTTGTGTCGCCCCCTCGAGCAAATAATTGAATTGGAATCACTCCATTTTCTCCCATGACTTCATCATTGACTATTTCGTATGAGCCAACCGCAACACATGTTAGGTAAGACGGTATAGGTTGTTCCAGTTTCCAATGATACAATCGTGTACTATCCTGATTAACTGACTCAGACAAAAGCTGACCATTACAAGCTGCTCTTTTATCAGATGCAGTAGTGATGTAAAACTCAAATGTTGACCGCTCAATGAAGTTATCAAAACAAGGAAACCACACTCTACCGTAACTGTGAGGGTCGGCAGCAAAGCCTACACCAAGATTGAAAACAAATCCACCTGTAAAATAAAACCCGCCCCAACCTGAAGCATCTTTAAGTGGAGACCCATGATAGTATACAGTAAGCTCTTGATTTTGATTCATCGGCAACATTGATGAAAAGTTCACAATCAAAAATGAATCAAGATGATCAAATGACTCAACATTAGTGCCCACGACACTATCCACAGTCAACCCTTCAAAATCAAAAGTTACTTGACTTACCCCATCTAACTTAGGTTGAAGTGTAATAACTGAATTACCTTCTAAACTCTGCCCAACAGAATTACTAAAGTCAATAGAAATTAAGGTGTGTATGATATCTATTGAATCACTTCTAAAATCATCGATCTCTGTTCGCTCTCCAGAATGTGCACCATGATGACTGCAATTAGAGCTTTGTCCTTGCAAGGCCGCAACTTGAATTACGGAGAAAAGGAGAGATAGGATTAAAAATTTCATGAATTGGTTTTGTCCAAAATTACATCTTGATAGATAAAGTCACTTTTCTGCTGCAGTTTTAGGTATAATCTGACGAGATGAAACCTCTCTTGGTCTAAAAGTATTTGGATTCTTAACTGGCTTTTGTTTCTTTAGAAACGTCTATTATCCACAATATGAGCAATACGTTGTTTGAAAAGCCAACATAGCATATGAAGCCATCCCATGAATTATTCCGCCTGATTAGATCTCTTAGCAAGTCTGAAAAGAGGTTCTTTAAGTTAATGTCATCATTGCAATCGGGTGAAAAGAACTACATCAAACTCTTTGACGCCATTGAAAAGCAAGCTGAATATGATGAGGAGGCAATTAAAGTGCAGTTTAAAACTGAAACATTTATAAAGCATCTGCCTTCTGAAAAGAATCATCTCTACAAACTAATACTTAAGAGCTTAAGGTTATTCTACTCAGAAAATAGTATTTCAGCAATACTGGCAGAACATATTCAAAGCATCGAAATTCTCTACAATAAAGCCCTTTACAACGAATGTTCAAAGCTCGTTTCGAAGGCAAAAAAAATAGCCGAATCACATGAGCGGTTCTACTATTTATTTGAATTGATGAAATGGGAAAAAACCTTACTAGAAGAGGAGTTTCAATCAGGCAAATTCGATCGCGACCTCAATAAGCTGATGAAAGAAGAGCAACTGGTCATAAAGCGATTAAGGAACTTGGCTGAATATCAAATTCTCTATTCAAAAATCAACTACGTTTTCAGACAAGGTGGTTATGTGCGTAATGAGCAGGAGCGTGAAATTGTGAATGAAATCCAATCACATGAGTTGATTAAAGGTAAAAACACCGCCCTATCAAAACGAGCCGCTGCCACTTGCTATTATGTAAAAGGACTTTGCGCCATTACTAATAATGATGTAGAAGATTCATTTGAAAATTTCAACAAAGTTGTGCGAATCTTTGAGGAGAATTCAAATCTGATTCAAGATATCCCCAAACAGTACATAAAGTCATTAGGAAATTTATTCTACTACTATTTAGGAAATGATGATTTCGAAAAGCTTTTCGAGCTTATTGAAAAAATGAGAGGTCTAAAATCCCAACTTGGCTTTAATCGAATAGACATTGAAATAAGAATTTTCATTTCAACCACCTATTTCGAAATGCTGGCTTACGAGCGAAGGGGAGAATATGACAAAGCGCTTAGCATGATTGACCCAGTGAAAGAAAAGCTTCGAGCTTTCGGAGAAAAAGTGACAAAAGAAGATGAAATTGTTTTCAGACACATCATCGCCAAAATATATTTCGGAGCTCAGCAATATAGAGAGTCTTTAAGGCAATTAAACCTCGTTTTAAATGATAATGAGAATAATCTCAGACAAGATATTTACAGTTTTTCAAAACTGTTTAATTTGGTTATCCACTATGAACTCGGTAATTATGACTTACTCGACTATTTGATAAAATCAACTGAGCGATTTTTCAATAAACGCAGTAAAGCGTTAAAACTAGGGTATGAATTTGAAGCTGCCTTTGTTGGGTATTTCAAAAAACTTTCCAAGGCTTTGAGACAAGGTGAACGAGCTTCTCACATATTCAAAGAAATGAAGGAAGACTTAGCTCTGCTTTTAATGAACCGAAATGAAAAGGTCGCTTTAGAGTATTTCGATTATTTAACCTGGGTGGAAGCACAGATTCTATCTATGCCATACGGAGAGTTAAGAAAAACCAACTATAATTCTGCCTTAGGGAAATAATCGCGTTGCCGAACAACCTCATACAAACTTACTGCGCAGGCTACAGCAACATTCAAAGATCCAACCTGACCCTTCATAGGTATCATAGCTTCTTCTTTTGCCATTCTCAAAAGATGAGGATCAATACCCTCACCTTCATTTCCAAATAATAAATTCATTGGGCGTTCTAAATCACAATGAAATATGGTTTGTTCAGCTTTCTCACTACAAGCAATTGATGCAATACCGGAAGCTCTCATCAATTGAATTGTATCACCCAATGAAAACACTTTGCAAACAGGAATATGATACAATGCTCCTGCAGAGGTCTTAACAGATTCATCGTTAATAGCCGATGAACCTTTATGAGGAATGATAATTGCATGGCAGCCAGCGGACAACGCTGACCTTGCAATAGATCCAAAATTGCGAACATCACTCACTTTATCAAGCATTAAGAAAAGAGGTGTTTCACTTCGTTCATAAACACTTTGGATGATTTCTTCAATATCACCAAACTCAACTGGAGAGGTAAAGGCTACAACACCCTGATGGTTTTTCCTACAAAGTTTATTAAGCTTCTCCTTTGGAGCCTTAATCACTGAAACCCCGAGGTTTCTAGCTAAATCTTTGAGCTCTTTGGCTTGATCATTTTTCAAATCATCTTGAATAAATACTTTATCCAAGGTATTCCCTGAAAGCAATGCCTCCATTACAGGATGAAGACCGTAAATCTGATTATTATCTTTTTTCATCTATCTATATGTCAATACACGTCCTTGCCGCCAATATTCAACTGCACGATACCAAGAGGTTTTCAACGACCCAGATCTATTCAATCTATAATCATTGGTAGTAAATGGGTTTACTACTCTAGTAAAAGTAAGACTAAGTGAATTGTAGTTTCCTTCTTCACCATAGAGCCATGTTTCAGTCGCTGTAGATCGATACACCACATCAGGGGGGCCGTAAACAATGTAGCACATCCCTCGATCAGATTTCCAACCTTCTAAATAGGATGTGAAATAGGTGTTCGCGCATTGAACTCTGCTATAAAATGCACGAATTAACTCTCTTGCTCGTTGAGGGTTATCTCCAATTTTCAACCAATACGCATCAACACCCTTTTTCAAATTTTGACCTTCAATAATCTGCTCATATTCTTCATTTGTTGTCAAGTAGCGCAAAGGGTTAACAAGATCGAGCAAAGTTTTGGCTTGTGGGTATGATACACCGAAGTAATAAACTGTTCCGCCTGTTTTACGATTCGTATCATCCGTAACCTGGTAAAAGCCTGGCCTGGAAATAACCAATTTAAAATTGGTCTCATGAATTTTTTGCAACTCATCTACTCGATCTGGAGTAAAATCAAATGGACGTGGAGCAATAGTCGAAAAAGGTGGAGAAGATGGAGGAAAATCGCGTGAATAATATTTAGCATAAAGGTTTTGTCTGGGCACATCGACATTAACATAGTAGCTATCTACCCCTAAAACATAGTCTGTAAAAATTAACTGCCCGGAAGACTTGAACAACCTCATTGACTGCGCATTAAAACGCATCGAGCGATTCACATCAATCAATTGCGTGTTATTCTTTCCGCTATTAAAATCATTAATTACACACTCCACCAAATAATTACGACCCATGGCTGAGGCTATTTCAATGCTATCTAAAACATATTCCTCACCTCTATAACCCAGTCCTTTTCGAATTACTTTACCACTATCTAAAACGATCGGAGAGGAGTAATTCTCATAAACCTTATATCTTAATGAATAGCTAAGTTCATCTCCACCTCTATCTGATTTTGACTTTCCAAAGTCACTTGCATTGAATCTCAACAATATATTGGTCTTACCCTCTTTATTAAGAATACTTGTTTCAGCTAACAATTCAGGAACTTCCTCTTTGTACAAGAAGCTAATATTTTTTCCTGAGACACTTTTCTCTAAAGTACACTGATTGAGTGATAGCAGTGCAAAGCTAATTAGACAAAAACCACAGATATAGTTTAGATGGAGTCTCAAATAGTAGAATCTTAAAGCTGCAAAGAAATGACTTCTAAAACCCAATTCACCCGATAATTGTATGATTCGTCATTTTTAAAACAGACTAATGAATCCAAAATGAATTTTTGCGGCCCTGATCAAGATGGGATTACCTTGTTGACTTCCTAGTGCATATGACAAACTAAATAGCCCAGCCTTTGTGCTAAAGGTAATTCCTGCACCAAAGCCATAGGGAAGGTCTCTTTTCTGACCGATGTGGTTCAAAGATTTGTTTTCATACCAGGCACCATCAAAAAAACCAAAAAAGTATCCATCTTGATCTATTTGATACCTTAACTCCGTTCTCAGAATAAAATAGGTAGAAGCAAATATTGATTCCTCATCAAACCCTCGCAACGATTTAAGCCCTCCAATCCTATACGCCTCATTATTGAATAATTGATCATTGATTAAAGACGCTGCGATGCCACGTTGATGCCAGATCAAGCGCGGTACAATAGGCAAATAGTATGCGGCATTTAGTGTAGACCTGATCTGCAAGCTTTTCAGCGTTAGTGAATCGTAGATTACTTCCGGAAGCTTTTGATTTTCAATGATCGTTTTGTTTCCGGCAGAAATTTCTGGAACCAGCTCAAATCCCTTTGAAGGGTTCAAGCGGTTATCAACATTCACAATATTCAACCCTGCTCCATATCCCGTAATTGAACGGTCTAAAAATTGCGGTTGAGATGTGATATTAGCATACTGATCTGTAGAAATTAAGTTTGTTGTTTGTCGCTCCGCAAAGAGTCGAAAAAAGTTGCCACTGCCGAAAACAAACCTCGCTCCAACCTGCCTAAATACATCAGTGAATAATGTGTCTCTTCGATAAATTTTCAACTTCCCATCAAGACTAAAGGGTGAGTTCAATATGAAAGGACTAATCAACTCAACGTTCAACTCTTGAGTATTAGTTTGCAGTTTTCTCCAATTTAAGTCTACTATTTCCCCTTGCTTCAACGCATTTTCGAGATGAAGTTTAACATCACCCGTTATCAGTATATCACCTGTTACATTATCGGGCAAGAAACCTATGATACCATCAAAACTGCTTGCTTGTCTTTTATTCAAAGACAAAACAACTTTGGTAATATCATCTTGAAAAGTTACAATTGGTGTTTTTATCTGCCTCAGAAAACGAATAGCCTCCAATTTCTTGGGGGTTTTTTGAATAGCACGTTCGCTATACAAGCTGCCTTCTTTGATGTTTAAAAAGTTGGTTAGATAAGATTCTCTGAGCTTGAGGTCCCCTATAACAACCACACTATCGATACGTACAAGTCGGCTTTTTTCCAAAGTGAGTTTACCAGAAACTTTATTAGAGTCAAAGGACAAACTGTCAAATTCAAATTTAGCAAAGGGGAAACCATTATTCTCTAAATACTTCAATCCTTTTTCCAGACTTGACTCAATGCGAAATGGTGATATTGACTCTGATCTGAACCTATTAACGTTCACTCCAGCCTCTCTGAATACAGTCTCTGACTCTTCTGTGAGCTCTAAGCTAGACCAGAAATAGCGAGACCCACAATTAATCTTGACATATAAGGTGTCATTTGCCTTAGTATCCTCTCTTGAAAAAGCTAAAAAACCATTTGAAAGCAAGGCATAGTTCAATTCTTGAGCGTCAGTCGAAATAAACCGATCATATTTCAGCGTTTTAGCATCATACCTTTTTTGAAGCTGCTTGGTACCTCCAGAAACTTTTAAGTGCGCAAAGTATAAGCGCAAAGTATCAGAGTCCTGAGAGTACAAGTTGGTTTCCAGGCAAACTCCAATCAATAGGATCAATGCTGTTCCTAACCAAATACTCATTCGTTTTAGAAAAGTGCCTGCACCCAAAAAAGCCTTTATGCGCAGAAAACGGAGATGGATGTGGAGCTTCGAGAACAAGATGCTTATTTGAATTAATTAACCCTTTTTTTGACTGCGCATAGTTACCCCAAAGTAAGAAAACTATATGTTCTCTTCTTTCTGAAAGTGCACTAATAGTTGCATCAGTAAACGTCTCCCAGCCCATTTTCTGATGTGATGCAGGTTCTTTTTTGCGCACGGTTAGCACAGAGTTAATTAAAAAAACTCCCTGAGCAGCCCATCTTGAAAGGTTTCCAGAACCAAAATCAGTATTTGGAAAATCATTTTTCAACTCCTTCAACACGTTTCTTAAAGATGGTGGAAAAGCGATTCCTTCTAACACTGAAAATGACAAACCGTGAGCTTGACCTTCACCATGATAAGGATCTTGACCTACTATAACAACCTTCACTTCATCAAAACCTGTTAGCTTGTAGGCATTAAAAACATGAGATGGTTTGGGGAAAACAGTATAATTAGATCGATCGGTTTCAACGATTTCTTTCAACTTTTTGAAGTAAGGCTTTCCAATTTCATCCTTTAATACCTCCTTCCATTCCTCACCTAATTCACTTCCATTCATGCTGCAATTTGGCTTTTTCCCAATTGCGATGTTAAAACTTTATATGAAATGCATCCAAATAATAAACGAAATCAAAGAATGAATCGTTTAACTTTGAAGAATCTTGGAAATCTGTTTGATTTCTTCAACATCTATCAAATGAATAAAGTTACCATAATTGCGTTCGCTACTTTGCTACTAGTTGCTTCTATCAGCTCTTGTAAGACACATGAAACCTGTCCTGCATATGGCGCTACTGATTCTTCAGAGTGCGTAGAAGCAAGTGCATAATTGACTGCGATTTAACGCATTGCCAATTTTTCTTTTCAAAATAGTTCTCAATGAACATTTTGACTCTTTGTGACTTTCCTTAAAGTACAATGAATCGTCAAAGCTTACATGTTATAGGTTTACAACCGATAATTGATCTTATCTCGGTGATTATTTGATAATTTTGGAAAAGTGCTCAGTAGCTTTAGATACATATTACTCTTCATCCTTCTAATTGGAACTTCAAACACATTGACCTCCCAGAAAGATGCAGGAAATCCTATTGAAAAAAGAGGGTTCTACAGAACAATGAATATGTATGGTGGATATGCCCATACCCGAGGTTACGGTGTTTATTACAGGAGAGGATGGAGACAAACGGGGTTTTCAAACAAAATTTACAACGTAGAGGTACTGAACGTAAACCATCCTAAGCAGTTTAAAATCGATAACGGCACCCAGTCTTATTTCGAAGGAAAACTCAATTCTGTCTTCTTCTTACGAAATTCATTTGGATGGCAAAAAACGTTGTATGATAAGGAAGTCAAGAGAGGGGTTCGAGTAAGTTACTTTTTTCTATTCGGCCCAACTTTGGCCTTTGCAAAGCCAATATATATCAATGTGCTTTATAATGACCCCTCAGGCACACAGGCTACAGAGCGCTATGATTACGACAAGCACAGTACTCAAACTTTCATCTACGGAAGAGCCTCTTACCTATTAGGTGTTGATGAAACAAGAATATTCCCAGGTATACACACCAAGTTCGCTCTGAATTTCGAATACTCTGGAAATGATGAAGACATAAAAAGTTTAGAAATAGGTTCAACCTTCGATGCCTTTGGAAAAGAGATTCCGATTTTAGCAAAAACGTACAACGACCAATTTTTTGTAACGCTATACCTTTCTTTCCACTTTGGAAGGCGTTTCCTCTAAAGTTCTGCCGCAAAACATTGATAACTAGCCGTTTTCTAATTTGAACACTCTTACTTTTATTTTGTCTTAATAAAAGGATGTTTTTTATATAAATTGCACCTCGTTTTTGGAAACAGAGAAATAACAGAATTATGATTAAAAAAATACTTTTACCCAGCTTCACTGCGATAGTTGGAATAGCTCTAATATCAGGGTTTTACAGCTCAGCTAAAAAACAATATTCTGAGAGAGTCGAGATTGTCAACGAATCTGAACCCAACATAATGGAATGGGCTCAAGTAGATGTGAACACGGGAGAATTTAATCCAATGTCGCGCCTTCAAGCAAAGTCGATGATAAACCAAAGGGCTTCAAGAGCTGGCGAAATAGGTTTGGAGTTTGCTATGAGAGGCCCTGATAATGTTGGTGGTAGAACTAGAGCAATAATTGAATTAATTGGGAAGCCTGACACTCTCTATTCAGGAGGTGTTTCAGGGGGTTTATGGGTAAGCTATAATGGCGGTGGAAATTGGCAACCTCACAACCAGTTCAATAATCTTGACTCATCTTCTGCAATGATTTCGAGTATCCATCAAGACACAGTAAATAAAAAGATTTATGTGGGCACTGGATGCAGCTTTGATGCATTTGCTAACACAGCCCGTGTACCTTGGCCAGGATACGGAATGTATGTTTCAGAAGATGAAGGTTTGACATTCCAACATCTCTCCAGCACTGCTCCTGACAATCGATACGCTGAAAGTGGTGAATCTTGGATAGCTGTCAATAGAATTAGAACTACGCTAGAAGGACACATTTATGCCGCTACAGAAAGGGGATTAATGTATTCTGAAGATGGCGGTATTTCTTGGGAAAACCCAGTATACACTGATCCAAATCAAACCTTTAACGTAAATGATAAATGTGCTGATGTTGCAATTACCAAGAGTGGAAAGGTTATCGTATCGTATTACGGAGGTAGAGTTTTTATAAAAGATGACGCGAATTCTGAATTTGTTTTCAGTAATGTTCCAACTGGTCTTCAAGCTAGCGGAACAAGAACATGTTTAGCAATTTCGCCAACAGATGCAGACTACATCTATGTAATGTTTATTGATGGTTCTGCCTGTTTAAGTGCAATTTACAGATCCACCAATGGAGGTGTATCATTTTCAAAAATTCTTGAGCCTCATGATGATTTCACTCCTATGGGGCAAAATGGCAGGTGCCAAGGTGTGTATGATGCTGCAATTGGAGTTTCTGCCACAGATCCTGGAACACTATTCATAGGCGGTATCACCCTTTGGAGATTTGACGGTTCTTTAACCAGAGTAGCAACTGAAGGAGGAGCCCCTCCGTTCCAAGATGTCAGTCCCGTTTACGTTCATGCTGACAAACATTATTTTTATAACAGTCCTAACGACAGAAGAAGAATGTATGTGACTTCTGACGGAGGAATATCCAAAACTGAAAATCGCGGTTCGACATGGCAAGGTCTTAATAAAGGCTTTATCACAACACAGTTTTATGCTGTAAGTCACTTTAATGGCGGTGGAGCAGTGTTTGGTGGTTCTCAAGATAATGGGACATTAGTTGTGTTAGGTGAAAATGAAAATGATGGTTTAATAGGTTACCAAGTGTTTGGTAATGACGGCATTTTGAGTGATGCATCTCAGCAAATGGATATAGCATTTGCGTCTTCTCAGAATGGTTTAGTGGTTAGAACTGATTTATCAACCGCGAACACTCAAACACAACCTCCTTTCTTGCTTTTTAGTGAAATGAATTCTGGTGGCCCTTTTCACACAGTGGTAAAACTATGGGAAAACAGCAACGATTTGACGAGTAAAGACTCTGTGATATTCTCTGTTGAAAGAACAGAGTTCGCTATTGCTTCAGGAAATGGTATAGTAAGAAATTTCAATGAGAGTTTTTCACCTCTTCAAGAATCTGCTAGAGTAATTCAAAACAGCATTGAGGTAAGGTCCAGTGGTCAAACCTTAACTATTGATCCATCTAACCCAGGAGAGTTAATAGGAGATGGAGAAGGCACAGTAACCTTTAACAATGATAATTCAATAGATGTGTCCGTGACTTTTGACGTTGCTCCAACTGAAAACTCGAATGTTTTCGTAAGCTATGACGAGCGATATTCAGCCAATTCGATTTTAGTATTGGAAAGTGAAAATTTGAACTCTCTTCAAGGTGCTTACACTTTTGAACATAGGTTGGAAAACGCGCTGAACCCAGGAGATGTAATTAAAGTTCAAGATCCTGTTCAGTCTTACCTTTTTAGCACTGGTGAAGCAACTGCAGGAGGAGGAATACGCTTTTATAGAAATGTTTTAAACGCTCAAGAAGCGGCTCCAGATGCAATTGGAATTGAAGGAATTAGCGGAAGTCCAACTTTTGTTGAGGTATCGAAAGATGGAAATGTAGCGTTTATCGGAAACTCTTCAGGAACACTTAGAAGAGTAACTGGCTTACGAGATGTATATACCCAAGAAGACGCTGACAATAAATTGACAGTTGAAACTATCTTAAATGTTGGGGCTGGAGGTGTAACAGGAATCAATCTAGATCCAAACGACAACAATAGGCTTATTGTTTCTGCCGGGGGATATGGTGGATCAAATCGTGTTCAATACTCTGAAAATGCATTATCAGCTAATCCAACCTTTAGAAACGTTCACGGGAATTTAGCACCAATGCCAATCTATGCTGCTACTTTCAACCTCAATGATCCTAATATGGTCATATTAGGTACAGAATTTGGAATTTGGGCTACTGAGGATATAACGGCAGGAAGTGTTGCTTGGAGTGACGAAACCAATGAAAACGGATATGTTCCTACGTACGCTATCAGGCAGCAACAATTGACAAGAGAAGAAGCTTCAAATTCAGGAGTGCTTTATGTTGGGTCTTTCGGAAGAGGTTTCTGGCAATCTACTTCTGAAAAGTTAGTTGGAACCCCGGAATTTGGTGATGTTCCAAGTTCTGAAAAGTTCATTTCTGATTTCAAGATCTACCCTAACCCTATTCAGTCTGAAGGAAGGATTTCGTTTGAAGCAGCTAATTCTGATCAGGTTGACATTGTAATTTACGACATCAATGGTCGTCAAGTTAAAGCTTGGTCAGAACGTGTTAGTAGCGGTCAGAACACGCTTACGTTTAATACTATAACAATGAAGTCTGGATCCTATTTCGCTACCATAACGTCAGGAGGAAATAGACAAAGTTCTAAGTTCCTTGTGATTAAATAGTATAAGTCAAGATTTTAAAAGAAAGGGCTCCTCAATGGAGTCCGTTTTTGTTTACACACATACCTTTGACCAAAGAAGATTACTTGAAAATGAGTCGATTGAGAATAGCAATTAATGGTTTTGGAAGAATTGGAAGAACATTCACACGTGTGGCACAGAATTATCCCGAAATAGAAATCATTGCTATTAATGATCTAGCAGAAGCCCCCAACCTTGCGCATCTACTCAAGTATGATAGTGTTCACGGTAGATTTAATGGAGTAGTTGACTCACTTCAAAATGAAATAATAATTGATGGAACTCCAGTCAAAGTATTCAATGAGAAGGACCCTTCTCGTTTGCCATGGCGAGAGATGAAGATTGACTATGTTATAGAAGCTACTGGACACTTCAAATCAAGAAAGCAAGCTCAAAAGCACATAGATGCCGGTGCTCGTTCAGTTATCATCTCAGCTCCTGCAGATGATGCTGAAACCAAATCGATAGTCATTGGAGTAAATGATCATTTATTGACAAAGGATGATATCATTGTTTCAAATGCATCATGCACCACAAATAGCGCTGCTCCATTGATTAAGGTATTATCAGAAAATTGGGGCATCCAAGAGGCATACATTTCTACTGTTCATTCGTACACATCAGATCAGAGACTTCATGATGCCCCTCATAAAGATTGGCGAAGAGGGCGGTCTGCATCAGAAAGTATCGTCCCAACGACTACTGGAGCAGCGAAAGCTCTCACAAAAATATTCCCTCATCTTGAGGGCCATATTGGAGGAGCAGGTATTCGTGTTCCTGTACCAAACGGATCATTGACAGATCTTACTTGCATGCTGAAAGAAGATACTGAGGTTCATGAGATTAATGATGCATTTAAAGCCGCATCGAATGGTTCGCTAAAAGGAATATTAGAATATACAACAGACCCTATTGTATCTAGAGATATAATCGATAATCCCCACTCTTCAATTTTCGATGCTCAGTTGACATCAGTATTGGGAAAAATGATAAAAGTCGTGAGCTGGTATGACAACGAATGGGGTTATTCTAATAGATTAGCTGATCTTGTATTTAAAATGAATCAGCTCTCGAAGGGTTGAAGATATAATTCTTGGCCATCGAACTTTGCATAATTACAGGTTGAAAACCACTCTCCAAGATTAATATATCGAGCATTCCCTATTTTTTCATCTATCACAAGATGCCTATGTCCAAAGATGAAATAATCGTAATGCTCAGAGCGCAAAACATCCTTGATATACTGTATTAAATACTCTTTATCGCCCAAGAATATTTGATCCTTATGTCCTGTGGATTCACGACTTGTTTTAGAAAAGAAGGTAGCAAGAGAAACACCGATAAAAGGATGTAAAAACGCAAACAGTCTCTGTGCCGAACCATTAGTAAACACAGCCTTAATCACCTTATAACCATGATCTCCTGGACCTAGTCCATCACCATGTCCAATCATAAACTTTTTACCATTCCACTCCCTGACGATCTGCTTTGTATGAATAACAGCTCCAAATTCATCAGTAAAATATCCAAACATCCATACGTCATGGTTTCCAGTGAATATATGAATTGGAATACCGCGATCTCCAAATTCGGCAAGTTTACCCAATAACCTCACTCCTCCCTTAGGAACTACATGCTTGTATTCGAACCAAAAGTCGAAGATGTCTCCTAGCAAGTATAATTCAGCACAATCATCAATAATGGAGTCTAACCATCGCACAATCTTTTTTTCACGTTCATGTGGGTTGGATTTGTCCGCAAAGGAATTCAGGTGAAAGTCTGACGCGAAGTAAATATTTGAGCCTAGTGTTTTCAAAAGTCTAATTTACGTCTAATGTTCAATAAGTTTAGTTTTTTAAAGTCGATTTGAAAACGAACTAAATCACCGAAGTTGTAGCCATTTGCATCTATCTCCGATTGAATATTAGACGAATACACCAAAGGGAAGTAGACTTTAAATATTTCTTTGACCAATGATATATACAATCCTCCATCCGACACGAACACATCTTCTGCAGAATATCCTAGATCCCCAAACAAACCAATGGGCAACTTTCCGAAGCTTAATTCTGCATTATACGCCATCAATCCAGACAAAGAACTTGCATTTGCCGTAGGCACTTTAAATGCGCCATGGTTAGATACAAATTGATTGTCAAACAAAGCATTTGACTTACTACGATCTATGAGCATGGCATCAAAAGCATAGTCGTTTCTTCCTGTTTGCCCATCCATTCTCCAATTATACTTCGGGTCAGTGGCATTATTATAAAGGAAGTGTCCTGCAAAAAATCTGGAACGCAAACGAAGTTCTTTGGTGATACTCCACCTGTTCTTGACCTCAATCGATGCTTTTAAAAACTCGTCAAACTGTTCAACATCAACGGAAAAATTAGATTTGAATGCTGGATGCTTAAAATCCGCTGAATAATTGACCCTATTAAAAACCGCCTGTTCAGTCAATTTCCTCACACCATCATGCACATCATTATAGGTAATCACAGAACTGAATGTCAGCTCTTGACTCCAGTAACCGCTGTACCTTGCAGGGCGAAACGCGAGTCTAATGTATGGCTCAAAGCGTAAAAAACTCAAATCATCATTTGGCAATGTAGCATCACGAACAAAGCGTTTTGCTTTCAGTCCCAGATCTATCGACTCAAATGAAGAAGACGTTGGTGTGAACATGTAATAAGCCTCGCCAACTCCGACAAATTGATTTGCACCTATCGCATACATCGGTGTAATCAAGTAGTTAAACTTCTTAACAGGTAGAATTGAATTGTAGAAACTAATCCCAACCATTGGACCATTTGGAACACTAGCAGAAAGAATAGGTAACCAGGACACTTGGTTCTTTTTTGGGTTTTCAATTTCCCCTAAAAATGAAAGTTCTAAAGGCTCAATTCTAGGGAGCAAGCCCGTTATGTTAGAATAGTTATTATCTCTTTTTACTTCAGGCATGATCCAATTCGGATCTATTTCTACGCGATCATATCCACTCTTGATTTGAATGACGGTATCTTTCTTGAAACCCTCAACCCAAATACTATCTTTCATTTGACCATCTTTGAACAACCCAAGCTGCAATGGCCCTGCAATAAACCCTCGATTCTTTATTAAAAGCTTCGGCTCAGTTCTAGCATTGCGGGCTCTACCAATTTTATAATCTAACTTCGATGTCGTCTGTAATACTTCATTTTGAAGCCAAGAGAACTCCTCGTCCGTTTCTCGTTCAAGCACATCAAAGAAGTCATCCGGCTGCGGGTGCTTAAACTTGAATTCTTCGAAATAATCATGCATTACTTGATCCATTTTTTCATCACCTAAATAATGACGGAGGTAATTAAAGAACACTGCACTCTTTGAGTATACTATCGTACCATAATTGATGGGCGAAAATTTATTAGAAGAAAGACTTAACGGCTGATCCTTATTGGCTCTAGCAGAAACCAGGTAAGAAAAGTAGTGTAGACCCTCCATACCGTAAGCACTGAGTCCAAGTCTATCAAACAACTTAGAAGATTGTTCCCCAAAAAACATATAACCATTTGGGTACTTTGTGCTTAAATAGCGCTGTTCATTATAACTGTTAAGACCTTCATCCATCCAAGCAAAATCACGCTCGTTACTTCCTAAGATTCCATAAAACCAATTATGCCCAACCTCGTGCATTATAACTGTTTCCAAAGAAATCGATGATTGAGCATCACCAATCACCGTCACATTTGGGTACTCCATGCCACCACCAGCACTAATAGTACCGTCAATTGCTGTAGCCTGCGTATAAGGATAGTCACCATTCCAAAGTGAATAATAGAAGATCGCATCTTTCATGTATTCGATGCTACTACTCCACAAAGAAGCCTTTTTATTGGTGAACATTGTATAAACGTCAACGCTTTGATCAGAGTGTGGAAGCAAAACATTTCCCTTGAGCACATGAAACCTTTTGTCTGCAAACCAAGCAAAATCGTGTACATTCTCTTGTTTGTAATGCAATGTTTTAAATCGATCTGAGCTCAGCGGGAAGTCTAGGTCAGACTCAAATTGCTTCCATGAGTCGTTTTTCTTCCTTTCATCTATCCATTGCCGAGTAATTGTATTCAAGCTGTCTAGTCGCTGAACTTCAGATTGTGTTTGCAAATCACCAGTAGCTCCTAATGTATAATTCTGAGGAACCGTAATCTTTACATCGAACGATCCAAATTCAGAATAAAACTCTCCAATGGTTAAATAAGGCATTCCGTGCCATCCTGATTGATCGTACACTGCAGGTTTTGGGTACCATTGTGTAATTTGATAGCTTTCTCCAATATGACCAAGCCGCGAAATATTACCTGATGGAATTTTAACCCGAAAAGGAGTTTCAACTTTCACACTCTTTCTAGGAAGTAAAGCTTTCTCTAATTGCAGGGTGCAGATATCTATATTCTGTTTGTCGTATTTCCAGACACAAGGAAGGCCATCTAATGTAAACGCTAAACTGTCAATACCGCCCATCTCATCTCGAGACGCAAAATAAAGATCTGTCTGCCCCATTCTTGTTAGCTGTTTTGCGAGAGCAGAATGTTTACTTGAATAGGCATTTGGCCATAAATGAAAAATGAGAAAATCTAGGGTATCAGGACTATTATTAAGGTAGTTGACAGATTCGAACCCACGAAGCACATGACTTGAATCATCTAGCACCACATCAATAGTATAGTCAACTTCTTGTTGCCAATATTCTTGTGCTGCAAGAGTATTTATCGTGAATAATAAAAGTGAGAAGACGGCAGCCTTCATTACCTTATTCCCCAAAGATTTCTGCCAGTTTTTGTTCAAGAGAAGTTCCTCTAAGATTCTTTGCAGCAATATTGCCTTCTGGGTCAACAAGGTAAGTTAACGGAATGCCTTTAATCTGATATTCAGGAACCACATCTGACTGCCAGTACTTGAGGTCGCTAATATGCCTCCATTGTAAATCATCTTGCTTAATTGCATTCAACCATGCAGAGGAGTTCTTATCTAACGAAACTCCCAAAATTTCAAATCCTTTATCATGATATTTGGCATAGACCTTTCTAACATTTGGATTCTCTTTACGGCATGGACCACACCAAGATGCCCAAAAATCAATAAGCACATATTGCCCCTTGAGGTCCGACAGCTTCAAAACCTCACCATTCGGTTGAGGAAGAGCAATTTCTGGCGCTGGCGCTCCTATTGCCAGCTTACCCTGCTGTTGAACTTGAGTTTTAATTGACTCATAAAATTCATTACCATCAGCCTTTCCTTTCAGTGCTTCTGTTACTTGCTTAAAATACTGATAGTCATTATCCATACTCAAGTTTTGTATGGCAGCCAGTGAAGCCATTGTTCCTGGTTGTTTAGTAATGAAGGCTTTAATTTGAGCATCAACACTTTCAGTAATTTGATTGTAGACAACAACTGCCTCTTGAAACAATTGCTGATTGCGTGTCATCTGCGCTTTTTGAAGAACCATGTTAATGGAGTCACGAGCGGTCAAAATAGAATTGAGATTCTTCAAATTATTACTTTCCTCAGACCCATCTACATTATACGTTTTGTAAATGTTCGACCCATCCGCTGTGATGTTGATATCATCATTAGGATACACAATCAATACACACATGTTTTGTTCTGTTAACCCTATTCTATAAAACCCTGGTGTTGCTATTGAAAACTCAAAAGAGAAGCTCCCCTTATCATCAGTTTTAACTGTATCAATTCCCTCTACTGCAGATGCACCAAGTGATTGAAGATAAATATCTGCATTTGCCGAGCCATTAATTACACCGGATATTTTTGCAGATTTTTCATTCGAGGCATCCACTGCAGATTCAACCAATTGATCATTTGTCTCAGCGCTCTGATTTGAGCATGCAACTGCAAGTAGTACAAATGATAAAATGAAATGTAATCTCTTTTTTAATATCATAATTCTATATTCTATTGATCTAAAGCTTTTTGCACCAAAGCGCTTGTTTTCTTCGGGTCAGCCTTTCCTTGACTAAGCCGCATTACCTCTCCCATAAACAAGCCAATGATTCCTTTTTTTCCTCCACGGTACTCCTCTACCTTATCAGGATATTTATCCAAGGCTTGTTGAATCCAGCTTTGGAGTTCATCTTCATTGCCAACTTGCACCAACTGAAACTCTTCAGCCAATGTTTGGGCTGACTTATCAGGATTCTGTATAATCAACGGAAATAATTGTTGGGCGGCCAAAGTTCTACCCATTTTACCGCTATCTACCATATTGATCAATTCGCCCAAACGCGCTGGCGTACAATCAAATTTATCAATTTCAATGGCCATCTCGTTGAGGTAACCTTTCACCTCGCCCATCATCCAGTTTGCGGCTGTTTTCGCACTATCAACTTGCTTCAAAAGCTCTTCAAAGTATAGCGCAAAGTATTTATCATCTGTTAGCACGCCCGCGTCATATTCACTTAATTTAAGTTCATCCACATACTTGCTGAACAGCTCGTTTGGCAACGGAGGCATAGTGTGCTTAATACCCTGTACATAATCTTGGGTGATCATTAAAGGCTGCAGATCCGGTTCAGGAAAGTACCTGTAATCATCTGCCTCTTCCTTTGTTCGCATCATCGAAGTTTCTCCTGAAGCAGCATTGAAGGTTAAGGTAGCCTTCTTTATTTCTCCCCCATCTTCGAGTACAGAGATATGACGTAAGATTTCAAATTCGATCGACCGTCTTACATTTCTAATACTATTTAGGTTTTTGATCTCAACTCTTGTACCATAAACTGTACTTCCCTTCTTCATTACTGAGACGTTCGCATCGCAACGCAAACTTCCTTCTTCCATATTCCCATCACAAATCTCAAGATACCGAACCAGCTTTCTTACTTCTGTGAGGTAGGCATATGCCTCATCTGCAGAAGACATATCAGGTTCAGAAACAATCTCAAGCAACGGAACTCCTGCTCGGTTTAAGTCAATCAATGTTTCAAATGGAGAAAGATCATGGATACTTTTTCCCGAATCCTCTTCCATGTGAATTCTGGTTAGTCCGACATTCTTACCAACTCCGTCTGGGGTTTTAATCCTTATATGACCTCCTGTACAAATTGGAGTGGTGTCTTGCGTAATTTGATACCCTTTTGGAAGGTCAGCATAGAAGTAGTTCTTTCGAGCAAATTCATTATGCTCTCTAATTTCACAACTGCAAGCCAAACCAAGTCTAACTGCAAATTCCGCAGATTTTTCATTCAATACGGGAAGTGTACCAGGATGCCCTAAACTAATCGGACTGGTGTTCGAATTAGGCATATTGCCATATTCATTCCTATCGGAAGAAAATGCTTTTGACTTTGTCAATAACTGAGCGTGCACTTCTAAACCAATTACAGCTTGATATTGATCTAAAATTTCTGAGCTAATATTCATGACTGGCAAAGTTAAGGCGCTATTAGATTGATGAAAGAAATGATTTAACAATAGCACTCATTTTTGGCTCGGCCTCATTCGCTGCTTTTTGAACCTCTTCATGACTAACCTGTTCCACTATTCCTTCTATTCCAAGATCTGTAATAACGGATAATGCTGCTACATTCATTCCCAAATGCTTTGCCGCAATAGTTTCAGGCACAGTGCTCATTCCAACAGCATCAGCACCAATGATCCTTAAATACTTGTATTCAGCTGGCGTCTCAAAACATGGCCCTGAAACACCCGCATAAACACCTTCTCGTAATAAAATCGATTCCGATTCTGCAGCCGCTTTCATCTTTTGTATAAACAATTTACTGTAGGGCTCTGACATATCGGGGAATCTAGGACCCAAAGAGTCATCGTTAGGCCCTATAAGAGGATTAGATGGAAATAGATTGATATGATCATTGATCAACATAATATCTCCAACTTTAAAAGATGGATTAACCCCACCACTAGCATTGGATAAAATGAGATTCTTTACCCCGAGGCTATGCATAACGCGGATCGGATAAACCACATCCTTCATATCATAACCTTCATAATAATGAAAGCGCCCCTTCAAGGCAAGCACTTGTTTGCCTGACAGACTTCCGAAAATCAATTTCCCGTCATGACCTTCAACGGTACTTTGAGGAAAATGAGGGATGTCAGAATAAGAAATCTCTGCCTGAATTTTGATTTCTTCAGCGAAACCGCCTAGCCCAGTGCCTAGTATTACTCCAATAGGGTTTTCACAGTCAATCTTGCCGAGAATAAAATCACGCGTTTGTTGAATACGATCTGATAAAGTCATTAATCTTCTTTTCAAATGGGACTTGACCTTCCTTAAAGATGCTCATTTCATGCTCAATGACATAAATCGGAAGATCTGCGAATTTCTTATTTTGAAGCAACTTAGAGATACGAATTGCATCTTTTTGTGTGGTGAGCACAAGCTTCTTTTCAGAAGTTGTTTTCTCAAATACAGATTTAATTCTTTCGAAGTCAGTTTCAGAAAACCAGTGATGATCGTTAAATTCAATATGGTTAACATTTTCAGCGCTTTCCCTAACCCAGTTTAAAAGATTTGAAGGATCTGCTAAACCTGAAAAAAGAACTACAGAATAGTGCGATAAATCAGTCAATGAGACCTCTTTCAAGCCTTCAGTCAACGGTCGCAAGGAGTTGTACGACTCATAAGCAAAAAAAACAGGCTTATTAGAAACTGTCTTTATTCTTGTTTCCAATGTATTTCTTTCCTCTATAGATAAGCTAGTTGGACATTTCGTTACTACGATTACATCTGCCCTATTTGCAGCTGACTTTGGTTCTCTTAATCTACCAGCAGGCAGAGGGAAGTCATCCAAAAAAAGCTTATTATAGGCTGTCAATAAGATCAACAGACCTGGCCTAATGCTTCTATGTTGCATTGCGTCATCTAGCAAGATGACTTCGGGTTCATTTTGGAGTCGTCTTAACTTCTCAACGCCCCGAACGCGCTTTTCATCAACTGCAACATTAACACTTGGAAAGGTTGATTTGATCAAAAGTGGCTCATCTCCAATTTGCTCAGCTGACGAATTATCATTCGCTAACAAGAATCCTTTGGACTTCCTTCCGTAACCACGACTCAAAACTGCAGTCTCAGTATTGGCATGCAACATTCTCAGCAGATATCCAATCATAGGGGTTTTGCCTGTTCCACCAACCCTCAAATTGCCCACGGCAATCAAAGGAAAGTCATATTCCACAGAAGTGAAAACTCGAAGGTCAAACAATTTATTCCGAACTAAGACAATCAGAGTATAAATGATAGCAATTGGACTGAGGAGAAATTTCACTTAGCAAAGGTAGGTTCTCCTATTATCTTTATACGCTCTTAGTCGCCAAATTAGCAGAATATGACCATTCAAAATATTATCCAACACTTAGAGCATTTAGCACCAAGTGAATATCAAGAACCTTATGACAACTCTAAACTAATCTGTGGAGATAGAAAAGCGAAGGTCACATCTGTCTTGTGCACTCTAGATTGCACAGAAGAAGTGGTGAATGAAGCTATAAATAAAAAGTGCGAATTAATCGTTGCTCACCACCCGATTCTCTTCAAAGGATTAAAGTCCCTTACTGGTAAAGATTACGTGGAGAGAACGATCATTAAAGCAATCAAAAATGATATAGCCATATATGCAACCCACACAAACCTTGATCATAGTTGGGAAGGAGTGAATCGCATGATAGGCGAAAAACTTTCATTGAAAAATTTACGAATACTATCTCCAAAACAGGGCATCCTTTACAAACTCCACACATTTGTCCCCATATCGAATGCAGAAGCAGTGAGGGATGCCATATTTAAAGCAGGTGGCGGTCATATTGGAGGGTACAGTCATTGTAGTTTTAATATGAATGGGCTAGGAACATTTTTAGCTGGAGAAAACTCAAACCCACACATAGGCAAGAAAGGTGAATTGCATAATGAAGAGGAAATAAGAGTTGAGATCGTTTTTCCAGAACATCTTAAATCAACTATAATTTCAACCCTTAAAAAAAGTCATCCTTATGAGGAAGCAGCCTATGATATCATGGCATTAGAAAATAATCACAATCGGGTAGGGTCAGGTATGATTGGAGAACTAAGTGAACCTATATCGGAAAAAGACTTCTTAAAGCATACTGCTGAGATATTCAAGGTTCCAGTTATTCGTCACACGAACCTACTAAACAGACCTATTCAAAAAGTTGCCTATTGTGGTGGGGCTGGCAGTTTTCTTCTTAGCCATGCTCGAGGAGAAGGTGCTGATGTTTTTATTACTGGAGACTTTAAATACCACGAGTTTTTTGACTCTGAAAGCAAAATTCTGATTCTAGATGTTGGACACTTTGAAAGCGAACAGTTTACACCTGAATTATTGAAGCAATTATTGGAGAAAAAATTTCATACCTTTGCCGTCCTTTTGTCAGAGGTAAAAACAAACCCTGTACATTATTTCATTTCATAATATATGGCGACAAATAAAAGCGCGAAAGACGTATCAGTAGAAGAAAAGCTAAGAGCTTTATATCGTCTTCAATTGATCGATGCTGCAATCGATAAAATCAGAACAGTAAGAGGTGAACTTCCTCTGGAAGTTGAAGATCTTCAAGATGAAATTGAAGGTTTACAAACAAGATCAAACAATCTACAAACTGAGCTGGAAGATTTAGAGGCTAAAGTAGCAGAAAGAAAGAATGCAATTCTTGAATCAAGCGATTTGATCAAGAAGTATGAAGAGCAACAAAAAAACGTACGTAACAATCGAGAGTTTGATTCCCTTTCGAAAGAAATTGAATATCAAACTTTGGAAATTCAGCTCTCTGAAAAAAGAATGAGAGAATTTGAAGCTCTTATCATCCAGAAAAAAGAAGTGATGACTGTTGCTGAAAATAATCTTAACGAGCGCAAGAAAGATCTTGATCACAAAAAGTCTGAATTAGACAGTATCGTTAAAGAAACTGAAAAAGAGGAAAAAGCATTAGTTAAAGCATCAGAAGATGCTGCCAACAGTATAGAAGAAAGGCTGTTTTCAGCATACAACAGAATTAGAACTAGCGTGAAAAACGGCTTAGCTGTTGTTCCTGTTGAAAGAGGTTCTTCGGGGGGATCATTTATTAAAATTCCACCACAAAGACAACTAGACATTGCGGCTCGAAAGAAAATCATTACTGATGAGCACAGCGGAAGAATATTAGTTGATGCTGAATTAGCTCAGGAAGAATCCGAGAAAATTAAAGATTTAACTCAGAAAGCAATTGTCGCTTAAGTAAGCTTTTATAATTTTTGAAAAAGCCCCTTGGAAATCCAAGGGGCTTTTTTTATATCTAACAATGTAATTATACTCTATTCCAAAAAAATACCCCTGCTAACCAGAGGCATTTTTCACATAATATTCATTGAGAATCTATCTAGATCCTACGTCTTTGTAATCTCGCTCATTTTCACCAGTATATACTTGTCTTGGGCGGCCAATTGGCTCATTATTCTCACGCATTTCCTTCCACTGACCAATCCATCCAGGAAGTCTTCCTAGTGCGAACATAACAGTGAACATATTAGTTGGAATGCCTAATGCACGATAGATGATTCCAGAGTAGAAGTCAACATTTGGATAAAGCTTTCTTTCTACGAAATAAGGGTCAACTAATGCTGCTTCTTCTAATTTCTTAGCAATCTCTAGTATTGGATCGTTCACTCCTAATTTACCTAAAACATCATCTGCCGCCTTCTTTATGATTCTAGCTCTAGGATCAAAGTTCTTGTAAACTCTGTGACCAAAACCCATCAGTCTAAAAGGATCATCTTTGTCTTTAGCTTTTGCCAAATACTTATCGGCATCTCCTCCGTCAGCTTTTATTGCCTCGAGCATTTCGATTACTGCTTGGTTAGCACCACCGTGAAGTGGTCCCCACAAAGCATTAATTCCAGCAGAAACAGATGCATATAAACTTGCATGAGACGAGCCAACTATGCGAACTGTACTAGTAGAACAATTTTGCTCGTGATCAGCGTGCAAAATCAACAATGTACTTAAAGCACTAACCACCACAGGGTCTGGAGTGAAGTCCTCAGCTGGAGTGGCAAACATCATACGAAGGAAATTGCTCGCATAATCCATGTTATTCTTTGGGTATAGCAAGGGCTGTCCAATTTCATTCTTGTAAGCCCAAGATGCCAACGTAGGAAGCTTAGCCATCAAGCGTACAATACTAATTCTCACCTCATCTTTTGACCTAACAGGATCTAAGGAATCTGGGTAAAATGCAGTAAGAGCAGTTACACAGGAAGACAAAACACCCATAGGGTGTGCATTCGATGGGAAGCCTTCTAAAAGCACTTTAAAATCCTCATGAATAAGGGTATGATAAGTGATCTCAGTTTCCCACTTTTTCAATTCCTCAGCGTTTGGAAGCTCTCCATAAATAATAAGATATGCTACCTCTAAAAATGAAGACTTCTCTGCCAGCTGCTCAATAGGATAACCTCTGTATCGCAGAATTCCCTTTTCACCATCGAGAAAGGTGATTGCACTTTCAGTTGAACCAGTATTCTTATATCCCGGGTCAATGGTGATTAATCCCGACTGGCCTCTCATCTTCGATATATCAAGTGCTTTTTCGTTCTCTGTGCCTTCTACTACGGGAAGCTTATAAACTTCTCCTTCGAAGTGTAATTCTGCAAAATCTGACATCTTCTCTCTTTTTTTCTTGTTATTCTAATACTCCTTCACATCGAAGGCTCACGAAAGTAATATCCAAATAGTTCAATTACAAGGAAGGTGCATTATAAGAACCTGAAATTTCTGCCATTAAATCGAGCGCTTGACCCAAGCTCTTCCTCTATGCGGAGTAATCTGTTATACTTTGCGATACGGTCACTTCTTGAAGCCGAGCCAGTTTTTATCTGCCCAGTTGAAAGTGCTACAGCCAAATCTGCGATAGTTGTATCTTCTGTTTCACCACTTCTGTGACTCATTACAGAAGTATATGAGTTTAAATGTGCAAGAGAAACTGCATCAATGGTTTCTGTAAGTGTGCCAATTTGATTCACTTTTACCAATATAGAATTGGCAATTTCTTCATCAATACCTTTTTGCAATCGCTTAGTATTTGTGACGAACAAATCATCTCCTACCAATTGCACTTTTTCTCCAATAACTTCTGTAAGCTTTTTCCAACCTGCCCAGTCGTCTTCAGCCATTCCGTCTTCGATAGATATAATTGGATACTTAGCTGACCATTCCTTCCAAAAATCAACCATCGCTTCAGGTTCGAGTTCTTCACCCGAGCTTTTCTTAAAAATGTAACGGTTCTTTTTCTCATCAAAGAATTCGCTACTAGCAGCGTCCATCGTTATAAATATATCTTCACCTGGCTTGTATCCTGCTGATTCAATGGCGCGAAGCACATATTCAATGGCCTGCTGATTACTACCTAAGTTAGGAGCAAAACCACCTTCATCTCCAACATTAGTCGAAAAGCCATCCTTTTGCAAAACCTTTTTCAAATGATGAAACACTTCAGTCCCCATTCTAAGGGACTCACTGAACTGATCAGCTCCGACAGGCATGATCATAAACTCTTGAAAATCTATTTTATTATCAGCATGTGCTCCACCATTCAAAATATTCATCATAGGAATAGGAAGCACATTAGCATTAACGCCACCTATATATCTATATAGAGGCATTCCATGATCTTGAGCAGCAGCTTTTGCAATGGCCATTGAGACAGCTAAAATTGAATTTGCGCCAAGGTTGGCTTTATTCGGAGTGCCATCCAATGAAATCATGAGCTGATCTATTGCTCCTTGACTTGATACAAAGGCACCAGTCAATTCCTTTGCCAGAACCTCTCTGACGTTTTGAACAGCCTTGAGTACACCCTTACCCATGTATCTTGACGTATCTCCGTCCCTTAGTTCCACTGCCTCATGGATGCCAGTAGAAGCTCCAGAAGGCACTGCCGCACTGCCAATAACACCGGTTTCAAGTATAACATCGACTTCAACGGTTGGATTACCGCGAGAATCTAAAATTTCACGGGACAGGATTTGTGATATATAGCTCATAGCTTAAACTTCTTGATTTTAATATTTAACGCTTCTCATTAACTCAACAAAATCATCAAATAGATAACGAGAATCATGAGGGCCTGCTGAAGATTCAGGATGATACTGAACTGAAAATACATTTTTATTCTTGAGTTTGATTCCAGCGAGCGTATCATCATTCAAATGAACATGCGTAATCTCTATATCATCGCGACCTTCGGCAGCTTTTCGATCAACTACGAAGCCATGATTTTGAGACGTGATTTCACACTTACCAGTGGCAAGATTTAAAATAGGGTGATTAATTCCTCGATGACCATTATGCATTTTGTATGTCGTCAATCCAGATGCTAACGCTAGCAACTGATGGCCAAGACAAATCCCAAACATTGGAATTTGTGTTTCAACTAATCCCTGAATCAACTTTACTGAATCATTCATAGAAGATGGATCACCTGGGCCATTACTGAGCATTATTCCATCCGGATTCCAAGAGGTAATATCTTCTAACGAAGCTTCCATAGGGAAAACTCTCAAAAAACAGTTTCTTATACCTAAGCAACGCAAAATGTTGGTTTTAACACCAAAGTCAATTACTGAAACTTTAAAATCAGCGTTTGGATCGCCAAACTCAAAAACCTCCTTTGTACAAACCTTTGATGAAAGCTCTAATCCATCCATGCTAGGAACCTTAGCCAGCTTTGATTTTAATTGCTCCACATCTAAAATCTCACTCGAGATAATAGCATTCATGGCGCCCTTATCCCTAATGTGTCGAACAAGCGCCCTTGTATCTACATCTGAAATGCCAACAAGATTCTGACGTTCAAAATAAGCTTGAATGGACTCCTCAGATGCTGCACGTGAAAAGATTTGAGAAAACTTTTTACATACCAAACCGGAAATCTTCACAGATTCAGACTCAACTTCTTCATCGTGAATCCCATAATTACCGATATGAGAAGGAGTCATCAGAAGAATCTGACCAAAGTATGATGGATCAGTAAAAATTTCCTGATAACCTGTCATCCCAGTATTGAAAGCTATTTCACCAGTAGTAGTTCCTACTGATCCCGCGGCCTTTCCCCAAAAATGAGTACCGTCCTCAAGTAAAATAACTGCAGCTTGTCCTTCTTTATATTTCATAGAGCAATATTGTCAATTTTTAGGCAAAAAAAAGAGGATAGGTTCGACCTATCCTCTTCGTATTTTCAACAAGTTTGAAACATCATTTACTTGTCATCTTCTTTTTTCTCTTCACCCTCTGCTTTTGAGTCAGTTTCAGGTGTCTTTGAATCTTCAACTTTAGCCTCATCTTCAGTCACCTCAACAGCATCTTCAACAATAGGAGTTGATTCCGCTTTCGGAGTTGCCTTAGTCTCAGCTTTCGCAGTAGAAGAACCAGAGCCTCTTCTCGATCTTCTAGTTTTCTTAGTAGCAGTTGCAGACTCAGTTGTATAAATCTCATTGAAATCAACCAACTCTATTAAACACATTTCGGCAGAGTCACCTGATCGAAAACCTGTTTTAATAATGCGGGTATAACCTCCTGGTCGCTCAGCGATCTTCGGAGCAACTTCTCTGAAGAGTTCAGCTACTGCCTCTTTGCTTTGTAGTTGACTAAAAACTAGTCTTCTAGAATGAGTTGTATCATTCTTTGATTTTGTAATCAAAGGTTCAACATACCCACGAAGAGCTTTAGCTTTGGCCAACGTAGTAGTAATACGCTTGTGCGTAATTAAGGCGTTAGCAAGGTTCATCATCAACGCATCACGATGCGAAGAAGTTCTACCTAATTGATTGATTTTATTACGATTTCTCATTGCTCAAGTATCAAGCGTTCTTATTCCTTTTCTAACAAATATTTACCTACGTTCATTCCGAAATGCAAGCCCTTAATCTGCACTAAGTCTTCCAATTCAGTAAGAGATTTCTTACCAAAGTTTCTAAACTTAAGAAGATCGTTCTTTTCGAAAGTAACAAGGTCTCCTAACGTTTCAACATCAGCAGCTTTAAGACAGTTCAAAGCACGAACTGAAAGGTCCATGTCTACCAATTTTGTCTTAAGCAATTGACGCATATGTAGCGTATTCTCATCTAATTCTTCTTCAGCTTTCTTCTCAACCTGATCAAGCGTAATACGCTCATCGCTGAAGAGCATGAAGTGATGAATCAAAATCTTTGCAGCTTCTTTCAAAGCTTCTTTCGGATGAATAGACCCATCAGAATCAATATCAAAGATCAACTTTTCGTAGTCAGTCTTTTGTTCAACTCTATAGTTTTCAATCGTGTATCGCACATTACGAATTGGAGTGAAAACTGAATCCAGGAAGATTGTTCCAAGAGCTGGGTTAGCAGTCTTGTTTTCCTCAGAAGGAACATATCCACGTCCTTTTCCAATAGTCACTTCCATTTCGAAGTTTACCGACTCATCCATGTGACAAATCACATGATCAGGATTTAACACTTGGAAAGATGTTGTGAATTTTCCTATATCACCAGCAGTGAACTTATCTTGGCCACTAACCTTAATACGCACCTTCTCAGTGTCTTCCTCTTTGATTTGTTGCTTAAAGCGAACTTCCTTTAAGTTAAGTACAATTTCAGTTACGTCTTCAATAACTCCTTTAAGAGTGCTGAATTCGTGATCAACTCCTTCAATTCGAATTGACGTGATTGCGAACCCCTCTAAAGAGGACAACAAAATTCTTCTAAGAGCATTGCCGATAGTAATGCCATAGCCTGGTTCGAGAGGACGGAATTCAAACTGACCTTTAAGGTCGTCCGCCTGAATCATTATGACCTTGTCTGGTCTTTGAAAATCTAAAATTGCCATATTATTTTTCTTCAGTTTTAATTGTGTCCAAGTGTCTTCGTTTAAGGTGCTTGAAGAAGAGCACATTCAAACATTTTTGCTCAGATACAATGAATTAATTAATTATTTCGAGTACAATTCAACTATCAACTGCTCACGGATATTCTCCGGAATTTGATCTCTTGTTGGAGCAGCAATAAATGTTCCAGACAATGCGACCTTATCGAAGTCAAGCCAAGGATAACTTTTAACCGAACTTCCACTCACAGAGTTAGAAACTGCTTCAAGAGATTTAGACTTTTCTCTTACCGCAATTACATCACCTGGTCTTAGATGATAGGATGGAATATTTACAATATCACCATTAACGGTGATGTGTCTATGAGAAACCAGCTGACGAGCACCTCTTCTGCTTGGGGCAATTCCCAAACGAAAAACAGTGTTGTCTAATCTCGATTCACATAGCATCAATAGGTTCTCACCTGTAATTCCTTTCCTTCTTGAAGCCTCAGCAAAAAGATTAGAAAATTGACGTTCAAGGATTCCGTAAGTATACTTGGCCTTTTGCTTTTCTTGAAGCTGAACTGCATATTCAGACTGCTTCATTCTACGCTTGTTAGGCCCGTGCATTCCCGGTCCATAATTCTTGCGCTCAAGTGCCTTATCCGGTCCGAAAATTGGATCGCGGAACTTTCTTGCGATTTTAGACTTGGGTCCTGTGTATCTTGCCATTTCTTCTAATTATTAAACTCTTCTTCTTTTAGATGGTCTGCAACCGTTGTGCGGTAGCGGAGTTACGTCATTGATTTCGGTCACCTCAATACCCATATTAGAGATACTTCGGATAGCGCTCTCACGACCTGAACCAGGTCCTTTAACGTACACTTTAACTTTACGTAGGCCAGATTCATGAGCTACTTTAGCACAGTCCTGAGCACACATTTGTGCAGCATACGGAGTATTCTTCTTGGAACCTCGGAAACCCATCTTTCCTGCAGATGACCAAGAGATCACATCACCATTAGCATTGGTCAACGAAACAATAATGTTGTTGAATGATGCGTGGATGTGTGCTTCTCCTAACGCGTCTACTTTTACTTTCTTCTTTTTTGTCTGAGTCTTCGCCATGGAAAACGTATTCTAGTTAGTTATTACTTAGTTGCCTTCTTCTTGTTAGCAACAGTCTTTCTTTTTCCTTTTCGAGTACGGCTGTTATTCTTGGTGCGTTGACCACGAAGTGGCAAGCCAACTCTATGACGAACACCTCTGTAACAACCTATATCCATCAAGCGCTTTATGTTCAGCTGGACCTCTGAACGTAGCGCACCTTCTACCTTGATATTTTGATTGATGTACTCTCTTACAAGAGCCAATTCATCATCGTTCCATTCACTAACCTTCTTACTCCAGTCAATGCCTGCTTTTGTCAAAATCTCTTGAGCTTTCGAACGTCCTATACCAAAGATGTAGGTTAGTCCGATTTCGCCTCTTTTATTTCTTGGTAGATCTATACCTGCTATACGAGCCATATCTTAAATTTTATCCTTGTCTTTGTTTGTGTTTCGGATTCTTCTTATTGATGACATAAACACGTCCTTTTCTCTTGACGATTTTATCATCAGCAGATCTCTTTTTTACGGATGCTCTAATTTTCATGATCCAGCCTATTATTTGTATCTGTATATAATTCTTCCTTTTGACAAATCGTAAGGCGACATTTCCACCTTCACTTTATCTCCAGGTAATATTTTAATATAATGCATGCGCATCTTGCCAGAAATATGAGCAGTTATCACGTGACCATTTTCAAGTTCTACGCGAAACATTGCATTCGATAATGCTTCTGTAATCGTTCCGTCTTGTTCTATGGACGCCTGTTTTGCCATGTTTCTTTATGCTTCTATTTTTAATTTTTCTTCTATAAACTCAAATGTTGAAAGCACTTCTGCTTTTCCTTTTCTCACCACGATGGTGTGCTCATAATGCGCTGATGGTTTCCTATCAGCAGTTACAATCGTCCATCCATCTCTTAATTGAGAAACGCCCTTCTTGCCAAGGTTAATCATTGGCTCTATTGCTATCACCAAACCATCAACCAAAACCGGACCTCTTCCTCTCTTTCCAAAATTTGGCACTTCAGGAGCTTCATGTAATTTCTTACCCAACCCATGACCTACCAACTCTCTTACTACTCCATAACCATTTCTCTCTGCTTCTAACTGAACCGCAAAACCAATATCACCAACACGGTTACCGGCCACAGCTTGTTCAATTCCAAGCATCAAACTCCTTTTAGTTGTTTCTAGTAAGTCATCGACTTCCTTCGAAACTTCACCTACTTTAAAAGTGTAGGCCGAATCCCCATAGTATCCATTCATAAGAACACCGCAGTCAACGGATAATATATCACCATCCACAACTTCCTTTTCATCAGGAATACCGTGTACAACCGCTTCATTCTTAGAAATGCATAAACTATTCGGGAAGCCATTGTAGTTCAAAAAACCAGGCACTGCACCGTGATCATGTATGAACTCATAAGCTCGTTTATCCAGTTCTAAAGGAGTAACCCCTGGTCTAACCAAGGAGGCTACTTCTGCTAAAGTTTTTCCAACAAGTAAAGAACTCTCTCTAACTAATTCAATTTCTTCTCCGCTTTTTCCTCTCAACATATCTTTCTCCCTTAGCCAGCCATTCCAAAAGCGGAAGAAGAGCGGCCTTTTATTTTTCCGGATTTCATCAATCCATCATAATGTCTCATCAATAAATGACTTTCAATTTGCTGAAGTGTATCAAGGATAACTCCAACCATAATCAAAAGTGACGTACCCCCAAAGAAGTATGCAAATCCTGTTGACACTCCTGCGATCATCGCAAAAGCGGGCAAAATTGCAACAATTCCTAAGAATATAGAGCCTGGAAGTGTAATTCTTGAAAGAACGTTATCCAAAAACTCTGATGTTTTCTTTCCTGGCTTTACTCCTGGAATGAATCCTCCGTTTCTTTTAAGGTCTTCTGCCATCTGATTAGGGTTCACAGTGATCGCAGTGTAGAAGTACGTAAATGCTATTATTAACACAAAGAACACAAAATTGTACCAAAAACCAGTAATATCTGCAAATGCAGAGGCGAAACCTGTAGCAGCATCAGAACTTGTAAATCCAACCAAAGTGATCGGTAGAAACATCAAGGCTTGTGCAAAGATAATTGGCATAACTCCAGCAGCATTCACTTTCAACGGAATATACTGTCTTACACCTCCATATTGCTTGTTACCCACAACCTTTTTGGCGAAATTTACCGGTATCCTTCGAGTGCCCTGCACTAGCGCAACTGTTGCAATAGTGACTAACAAGAGAAAGACTAGCTCAATAAGTAACATCACAAATCCACCAGCACTGGTCCTTTGCTCAATTTCAAAGAAAAACGAACTAGGAAGCTGAGCGATAATTCCGATCATAATGATCATGGAAATACCATTACCAATTCCTTTATCCGTAATTTTTTCACCTAACCACATTACGAACACAGTACCTGTAATCAAAAGAACTATAGTACTTATCCACCAAAATGTAGTCGTTCCGCCAGCCACAGCTTGAGCCGGAATTTGAGTTGAAATATAACTTGGTGCTTGAAAAGCAGTAATACCGATTGTCAAGAAACGCGTATACTGGTTGATTTTCCTTCTTCCACTTTCTCCTTCTCGCTGCATTTTCTGGATTGCCGGAACGGCTATACCCATAAGCTGCATAACAATGGAAGCAGAGATATAAGGCATAATACCAAGAGCAAAAACTGAAGCTCTAGAAAACGCTCCTCCAGCAAAAATGTTAAGAAGGGCTGCTATACCAGAAGCCTCACCATTAACATCCCCCAAAACAGCTGGATCAACACCTGGCAATACCACGAAGGCACCCAAGCGATAGATCAAAAGAAAACCAAGGGTATTCAAAATTCTAACCCTAAGATCTTCGATCTTCCAAATGTTCTGAAGTGTTTCTATAAATCGTTTCATACCTATTCTATGATCTTTGTAGATCCACCTTTTGATTCAATTGCCTCTTTTGCAGTTTTTGAAAATGCATGAACTTCAACTGAAAGTTTAGCACTCAATTCACCGCGACCTAAAACTTTGATTAAATCTTTCTTTCCTACAATTGATTTCTCAACTAGGAAGTCAGCATTAATCTCTGTAGTCTTATACTGATCAGCCAACGCTTGAAGTGTGTCTAGGTTAATACCATGAAACTCCTTCCTGTTTGGGTTCTTAAATCCAAACTTAGGAACACGTCTTTGAAGTGGCATTTGACCTCCTTCAAAACCAACCTTCTTAGAATAGCCACTTCGAGACTTTGCTCCTTTGTGACCACGAGACGCTGTTCCTCCACTACCAGAACCTTCACCTCGACCTAGTCGGTTGTTCTTCTTAACAGAACCTTTTGCAGGCTTTAAATTACTTAAGTCCATAATTGTGGATTATTTAACGTCTTCGACTTTAATTAAATGGTTCACTTTTTTGATCATACCCATGATTTGTGGAGTACCCACAACCTCAACGGTAGAATTCATTCTTTTAAGACCAAGTGCGGCAATAGTAGCTTTTTGATCTCCTGGTCTCTTGATGATTGAACGAACCAATGTTAGTTTAAACTTTTCCATATTTTCTTATCCGTTGAAAACTGTATCAAGATTAACACCTCTTTGACGAGCAATTGTATTCGCATCACGCAACTGAGTCAATGCTTCAATTGTTGCTTTGACAACATTGGCAGGATTTGATGAACCCTTAGACTTTGCTAATACGTCCGTAATTCCAACACTTTCCAACACTGCACGCATTGCACCACCAGCAATTACTCCAGTACCATGAGATGCAGGCTTCAAGAAGATGAACGCACCTCCAAAACGACCTAGCTGCTCGTGTGGAACAGTTCCTCCTTGAATAGGTACCTTAATTAGATTCTTCTTAGCGTCATCGATGGCCTTTTCAATAGCACTTGTAGCTTCCTTGGCCTTTCCAAGACCATGACCTACAACGCCATTCTCATTTCCAACCACAACTACTGCTGAGAAGCCAAAAGCACGACCACCTTTGGTAACCTTGGTTACTCTTCTCACTTCAACAAGACGGTCTTTTAACTCGATCTCGCTTGACTTTACTCTCTTTATGTTTTCGCTTGCCATGTTGGTTGCTCTTAGAATTTTAATCCATTCTCACGTGCTGCCTCAGCCAAAGCCTTAACACGTCCGTGATACAAATAGCCATTACGATCGAATACTACATCGCTAACACCAGCAGCTGTAGCTACCTCTGCTATCTTCTTACCGATTAAAGAAGCTTGTTCGATCTTAGAAACTCCTTTGGCTGCCTTATCACCTAACGATGATACTGCGACCAAAGTCTTCCCATCCAAATCATTGATAATTTGGGCGTAAATCTCCTTGTTACTTCTGAACACAGTTAACCTTGGTGTCTCAGTAGTTCCAGTAATATTCTTTCGGATACGCTTCTTAATTCGCGCTCTCCTTTGTAATTTGCTAAGTGCCATTCTTACTACTTATTTTTTAGCGGCCGACTTACCGGCTTTTCTTCTAATCTGTTCTCCTACGAAACGAATACCTTTTCCTTTGTAAGGTTCTGGTTTTCTCAACGATCTCAATTTAGCAGCAACCTGTCCAATCAATTGCTTATCATGAGATTCAAATGTCACAATAGGATTCTTACCTCTTTCTTGTTCTGCTTTAACTGAAACTTCAGATGGGATCTCAAACAATACGTTGTGCGAGTAACCCAAAGACAACTCCAGTCTTTGACCTTGAACTGCTGCTCTATAACCCACACCAACCAATTCTTGCTTGATGACAAAACCATTTGAAACGCCTTTAATCATGTTGCTCACAAGTGAACGATAAAGTCCATGCATTGAGCGCTGATCTTTATGATCGTTTTCTCGTGCAAAGGTAATGACGTTATCTTCAATTTTAACTGAAATACAACTATCAATTTCTTGCTTCAATTCTCCCTTCGATCCTTTAACATGAATGGTAGTTCCATCCATCTTAACTTCAACTCCTGAGGGAATTGTTATTGGTGCTTTTCCAATTCGTGACATTATTCAATCTTTTAATAGACGTAACACAAAACTTCTCCTCCTACTTTGTCTTGACGAGCTTCCTTATCGCTCATTAACCCTTTCGATGTTGAAAGAATTGCGATACCCAAGCCATTCAATACACGAGGTAAACTGTCTGATCCAGTATACTTGCGTAAACCTGGCTTACTAATTCTCTTCAAACCTTTTATGGCAGAAGACTTAGTCACCTTGTCATATTTCAAGGCAATTTTAATATTCCCTTGAGGTCCTACCTCTTCAAACTTGTAATTGAGGATGTATCCCTTTTCAAAGAGAATCTTCGTCATCTCTTTCTTAATGTTCGATGCAGGAATGTCTACTACTCGATGATTCGCGCCTATTGCGTTTCTCAATCTAGTTAGGTAATCTGCTATTGGATCAGTAACAACCATTTTTTCTTCTTTCTTTAAACTTGTCTTGAATTACCAACTTGCTTTTGATACTCCAGGAATCAAACCTTGATTCGCCATCTCACGGAACAACACTCTAGAAATTCCAAACTGACGCATGTAACCTCTAGGTCGACCTGTCAATTGACATCTATTATGAAGTCTAACAGCAGACGAGTTCTTTGGAAGCTTTTGAAGCTCTTCCCACTTTCCTTCTGCTTTTAACTGAGCGCGCTTTTCAGCATATCTATCAACCAATTGTTGACGTTTGCGCTCTCTGGCTTTCATTGATTCCTTTGCCATAACTTATTTTTTGAATGGTAATCCAAATGCTTTTAATAATTCAAAACCTTCTTCGTCAGTATTGGCTGATGTCACAAATGTGATATCCATGCCAGTTACTCTAACGATCTTGTCAATATCTATTTCTGGGAAAATGATTTGCTCAGTAATTCCCAAATTGTAATTTCCTCTCTTGTCGAATCCTTTAGGGTTAATACCTCTAAAGTCTCTGGTTCGTGGAAGAGAAACTGAAATGAATCTGTCTAAAAATTCATACATCATATCTCCTCGCAAAGTCACTTTAGCTCCAATAGGCATTCCCTTTCTTAACTTGAAGTTAGAGATGTCTTTCTTAGCATACGTTGCAATAGCCTTTTGACCAGAAATTAAACCCATTTCTTGCACTGCACTTTCGATAACTTTCTTATCTGCTGTTGCATCACCAAGTCCTTGGTTCAAAACAATTTTCTGAAGTCTTGGCACTTGCATAACACTAGTGTACTGGAACTTTTCCTTTAATGCACCAACGATTTCTTCGTTGTACTGCTTTTTTAGTCGTGGTGTGTATTCACTCATTTGATTACCTCCCCAGATCTTTTAGAATATCTAACTTTTACTCCAGCTTCATCTACCTTTCTTCCTATTCTGCAAGGCTTACCATCCTTTGGATCAGCATGCAATAGGTTAGAAATATGAATTGGACCTTCTTTTTTCACGATGCCACCGTCAGGATTTGCAGCACTTGGTTTCGAGTGAAGGGAAATCATATTCAATCCTTCTACCAATGCTCTCATCTTATCACGGTTTACCTCAAGCACTCTGCCGCTCTTTCCTTTTTCATTTCCGGAAATAACCACTACTTGATCACCTTTTTTTATGTGCAGCTTCTTTTGCATTTCTTCTATAATTTAAAGCACCTCAGGGGCCAACGAAACGATTTTCATGAATTGTTTTTCACGCAACTCTCTAGCTACTGGGCCAAAGATTCGTGTTCCTCTCATTTCTCCTCCTTGATTCAAAAGAACAACAGCATTCTCATCAAATCGGATATAAGAACCATCTGCTCTTCTTATTTCCTTTCTAGTTCGAACTACAACAGCTCGGCTAACCGCTCCTTTCTTGATATTTCCCGAAGGCATTGCCTCCTTTACGGAAACAACCACGGTATCACCAATACTTGCGTATCTTCTTTTTGTTCCTCCAAGTACCCGAATACACAGAACCTCTTTGGCTCCGCTATTATCGGCAACTTTCATTCGTGACTCCTGCTGTAACATCTTTAAATCTTATTTAGCTTTTTCTACAATCTCAACTAGTCTCCAGCGCTTACGCTTGCTGAGCGGACGAATTTCCATGATGCGAACTGAGTCACCAATTCCACATTCGTTCTTATCATCATGTGCCATAAACTTTTTTGACACATTAACGAACTTCCCGTACTTCGGGTGCATCGTTTTACGCGATACTGTAACTACGATAGACTTGTCCATCTTGTTACTGGTAACCACACCAATTCGCTCTTTTCTTAAATTTCTTTCTGACATGATATCTTATTGTTGAGCTTCTTTAGACCTTTTAGTCAATTCGGTTAGAAGTCTTGAAACATCTTTTCTTTTCTCTTTAAGAACCATCGGGTTCTCTAAAGGTGAAATTGCATGTTGCATTTTCAACTTTGATAAACTTTCCTTTTCGTTAAGTAAAGCATCCTGAACTTCGTCAGTGGTCATTTCTCTTATTACAGATGACTTCATGGCCTCTTAATTATTTTCGGTATAGTCTCTTCGAACAACAAACTTTGTCACCAATGGAAGCTTTTGAGCTGCTAGCCTTAGCGCTTCTCGTCCTACTTCTAATGACACTCCTTCGATTTCAAAAAGAACTCTTCCTGGTTCTATTTTAGCCGCCCAATGGTCAAGAGCACCTTTACCCTTACCCATACGTACTTCGGCTGGTTTCTTTGTAATTGGCGTATCTGGAAATATTCTAATCCAAACCTGTCCTTCACGCTTCATAAAACGTGTAACAGCGATACGAGCAGCTTCAATCTGTCTTGAAGTTAACCGCCCTGTATCCAATGATTTGATACCAAATGTCCCAAAAGCCAATTGGTTTCCTCGCATAGCATTGCCCTTAATGCGGCCTTTCTGTTGCTTTCGATATTTAGTTTTTCTTGGTGATAACATCTCTCAAATCAATTTATGAATTAGACTTCCTTCTTCCTCCGCCTCTTGGACCTGATGGCTTATTTCCACCTCCTCCACCTTTGTTTGGAGTACCAGAACCTACAGTAGTAGAAAGATCTCTCTTACCGTAAACTTCTCCTTTACAAATCCAAACTTTGATCCCAATTTTACCATAGGTAGTTTGGGCTTCAGCAAGAGCATAATCTATCTCTGCTCTGAACGTATGAAGAGGCGTTCTACCATCTTTATATTGTTCTGTTCTTGCCATTTCAGCTCCATTCAACCTTCCACTGACCATTACTTTGATCCCTTCGGCTCCCATTCTCATGGTTGAAGCTATTGACATTTTTGCTGCTCTTCTAAAAGAAATTCTTCCTTCAATTTGCCTAGCAATTGAATCCGCAACAAGTTTTGCATCAAGCTCTGGACGCTTAATCTCATAAATGTTGATTTGAACTTCCTTCTTAGTAAGCTTCTTTAATTCTTCTTTCAATTTATCAACCTCTTGACCTCCCTTACCGATAATGATACCCGGACGCGCAGTGTTGATAGTCACAGAAACTAACTTTAATGTTCTCGAAATAACAATGTGAGAAACACTAGCGTTCTTTAGACGGGCATAAACATACTCGCGGATCTTGTGATCCTCTACCAACTTGTCAGCGAATCTCTTTCCACCATACCACTGAGAATCCCATCCTCTGATGAAACCTAGTCTGTTGCCGATTGGATTAGTTTTCTGTCCCATTAAGCTACTGTTTCTTTTGTTTCTTTTGAAGTTTCTTTCTTGCTAGGAGTAGCTGCACTTGCAGACCCTAAAACCAAAGTCACGTGGTTCGAACGCTTACGCACTCTAAACGCTCTTCCTTGCGGAGCTGGCTGAATTCTTTTAAGAACACGTCCACCATCTACAGAGATCTCTTTTATAAAAAGATCTGCATCTTCCCAGCGTTCACCTGACTTCTGTTCGAAGTTAGATATAGCTGAACGCAGAAGCTTCTCTAGATCACGTGCGGCATGTTTCTTAGTAAACTGCAATACTGCTGACGCTTTAGTAACATCCATACCTCTAACCAAATCAGCGACTAATCGCATTTTTCGTGGTGATGTAGGACAATTACGAAGGCTCGCCATGTACTGCGTTTTGCGCTCTTCGCGAATGTTGTTGGCCATATTTGACTTTCGACTCCCCATGACTTATATCAATTACTTTTTACCTTTTTTGCCACCAGTATGACCACGGAAGTTTCTTGTAGGAGCAAACTCTCCTAGCTTATGACCTACCATGTTCTCTGTTACAAATACAGGAATGAATTTATTACCATTATGCACTGCGATCGTCAAACCAACAAAATCTGGTGTGATCATCGATGCTCTGCTCCAAGTTTTAATCACACTCTTCTTTGATGCTGACTGTGATTCATCAACTCTCTTTTGGAGTTTGTAGTGAACGAATGGCGGTTTTTTAAGCGATCTACTCATGCCTTAATTATTTCTTTCTTTTCTCTACTATAAACTTATTCGAAAACTTGGTCTTAGACCTTGTTTTATATCCTTTTGACGGAAGTCCTTTTCTAGATCTAGGATGCCCTCCTGATGAGCGGCCTTCACCACCACCCATTGGGTGATCCACTGGATTCATAGCAACACCTCTAACTCTAGGTCTTCTTCCTAACCATCTGCTCTTACCAGCCTTACCGCTTCTTTCGAGAGTGTGATCTGAATTTGAAACAGTACCAATAGTTGCCATACATGTCAGCAATACCATTCTCACTTCACCACTCGGTAACTTAATAACAGCATACTTACCTTCCTTAGCAGTCAATTGACCGTAAGTACCAGCACTTCTCGCCATTTTACCGCCTTGACGCGGGCTCAATTCAATATTGTGAACTATTGTACCCAACGGAACAGTCTTAAGATAAAGAGCATTGCCAATTTCAGGAGCTGCATTCTCACCGCTTACTACCTGCTGTCCAACTTGAATTCCAGTTGGGGCAATGATGTATCTCTTTTCGCCATCGGCATATTCCAATAGCGCAATGCGTGCATTTCTATTTGGATCATACTCTACTGTCTTCACAGTAGCTGAAACATCATGCTTATCTCTCTTAAAATCGATAACACGATATCTTCTCTTGTGCCCACCACCACGATTACGCATGGTCATCTTACCGGTATTATTTCTACCGCCAGATTTCTTTATAGGAGCCAACAAACTTCTCTCCGGAGTATCCGTTGTGACTACTTCGAATTTACTAACGACTTTATGTCGTTGTCCTGGTGTCGTTGGGTTTAACTTTCTTACTGCCATTTCTCCTCAGTTCTTAAATGTTTGCGTAGAAATCAATCACATCTCCGTCAGCAACAGTTACGATTGCCTTCTTAAAATGATTCGTTCTACCGTCCAATATTGCAGACTTAGTAAATCTCTTCTTAGACTTACCCGCGTAAACCATAGTATTGATAGAAGTTACAGCAACATTATACTGATCTTCAATCGCCTTACGGATTTCAATCTTATTCGCTTTGCGATTCACAATAAAACCATACTGATTGCGCTTCTCGCTCAATTCAGTCATTTTTTCAGTGATAAGGGGCTTAATTAATACGCTCATGTCTTATTTACTTAAAACTTCGTTGATCTTACCTAAAGCACCTTCACAAACCACCAACACATTAGCATTCATAATGTCATATGTATTCAGATTTGCAGCAGTAACCACCTTCGCTTTGCTGATGTTCCTAGCACTCAAAACAACATTTGAGTTAACATCTTCAGTGACGAATAAAGCTTTGTTGCCTACCAACTCAAGATTCTTAATTAATGAAACAAACTCTTTCGTCTTTGGAGCATCCATCGAAAGGTCTTCAAGAACGCGAACATTCTTATTTTGAGCCTTTAGTGAAAGTGCTGACATACGAGCAAGTCTTTTAACTTTCTTGTTCAATTTGAAACCGTAGTCTCTTGGCTCTGGTCCAAAAGCGCGACCACCTCCAACGAAAACAGGACTCTTAATACTTCCTGCTCTTGCCGTACCAGTTCCTTTTTGACGCTTAATTTTTCTTGTAGAATAAGAAACCTCAGCTCTTTGCTTTGATTTGTGAGTTCCTTGACGTTGATTAGCCAAGTATTGCTTCACATCGAGGTAGATTGAATGCTCACTTGGCTCAACACCAAAAACACTTTTCTCTAGCTTGACCTTCTTACCGGTCTCTTTACCTGCTGTGTTAAGTACTGCTAATTCCATTATTTCTCAATTATAACGTATGAACCTTTAGTTCCAGGAACTGCTCCTTTAACTAAAACCACATTCTTATCTGCTAAAATCTTAATTACTTGAAGGTTGATCATTTTAACACGATCATTACCCATCTTTCCAGCCATCCGCATTCCTTTAAAAACTCTAGATGGAGTAGAACAAGCTCCAATTGAACCAGGAGCTCTTAATCTGTTATGCTGACCGTGAGTAGCGTCTCCAACTCCAGCAAAGCCATGGCGTTTAACAACGCCCTGAAATCCTTTACCCTTTGACGTTCCAACAACGTCAACAAATTCTCCTTCTTCAAAAATTGACACATCTACTGAATCACCAATCTTTTGATCACCAGACCAATCACGAAACTCCATAACTTTTCGTTTTGGAGCTGTATCAGCCTTAGCAAAGTGACCCAATTGACCTTTAGTAGAATGCTTCTCTGATATATCTTCAAAAGATAACTGACACGCAGTGTAGCCATCTGTCTCATCTGTCTTAATCTGCGTAATAACGCATGGCCCCGCCTCTATCACGGTACATGGAATGTTTTTACCATCCTCGCCAAAAACGCTGGTCATTCCAACTTTCTTTCCAATTATTCCTAACATAACTCTAAGCTTTTGAAGCGATTACACTTTAATTTCTACATCCACACCACTTGGGAGCTCAAGGCCCATAAGTGCGTCAATTGTTTTAGATGAACTACTATAAATATCCATCAAACGCTTATAGCTGGATAATTGAAACTGCTCACGTGCCTTCTTATTCACGTGAGGCGATCTTAGTACCGTATAAATCTGCTTTTGCGTGGGCAGAGGAATCGGTCCACTAACAACAGCTCCGGTAGTCTTCACTGTCTTCACGATCTTCTCAGCTGATTTGTCAACCAAGTTGTGATCGTAGGACTTTAATTTGATTCTGATTCGTTGCGCCATTCTTTCCTTTCTATTATGCTTTTTGTAAATTACCTTTCACTTCAGCGATTACCGCATCAGCAATATTCTTAGGACACTCAGCAAAGTGAGAGAATTCCATGGTCGATGTTGCGCGACCTGATGACATTGTTCTCAATTGAGTTACGTATCCAAACATTTCTGATAATGGAACTTTAGCCTTAATCACTTTCGCTCCAGCTCTATCGCTCATACCTTCAACCATACCTCTTCTTCGGTTCAAGTCACCAACAATATCACCCATATTCTCCTCTGGAGTCAATGCCTCAAGCTTCATAATTGGCTCAAGTATTACTGGATTACACAATGGAAGAGCATTTCTGTAAGCCATTTTTGCTGCAAGCTCAAAAGACAATTGATCTGAGTCAACTGCGTGGAATGAACCATCCAACAATGTTATCTTCAAATTATCAACCTGATAACCTGCAAGCACACCATTCTTCATTGCCTCTTTAAAACCTTTCTCAATCGAAGGAATGAATTCCTTAGGAACGTTACCACCTTTAACTTTACTTTCAAAAATTAACCCTGGCTTTTCAGCATCCCCAGGCTCGATGGTCACTACAATATCAGCAAACTTACCTCGACCACCAGACTGTTTCTTAAACACCTCACGATGCTGCGTATTTCCGGTGATAGATTCTTTATAGTTCACTTGGGGAGCACCTTGATTGGCCTCAACTTTAAATTCTCTTCGTAAACGGTCAACAATAATGTCTAGGTGAAGCTCACCCATACCACTAATTACAGTTTGACCAGTTTCTTCATCAGTTTTTACTTGGAAGGTTGGATCCTCTTCAGCCAACTTAGCTAAAGCCATCCCTAACTTATCCACATCAGCCTGAGTTTTTGGCTCAATAGCTAATCCAATAACTGGCTCTGGGAAATCCATTGATTCCAAAACAATCGGATGTTTCTCATCACACAGTGTGTCTCCAGTCTTAATATCTTTAAATCCAACCAAAGCGGCAATATCACCACAAGCTAGTTCAGGAATCTGATTTTGCTTGTTAGCATGCATCTGAAAAATTCTAGAAATTCTTTCTTTGTTTCCAGAACGAGTATTCATAACGTAGGATCCAGCATCTAGCTTACCAGAGTAAGCTCTGGTAAAACACAAGCGACCTACAAATGGATCTGTTGCAATCTTGAAAGCAAGTGCAGCAAATGGCTCATCCAATGAAGGCTTTCTTTTTTCTTCTTGCTCAGTCTTTGGATTAACCCCGACTATAGCCTCAGTGTCCATAGGAGAAGGAAGAATTTCCATCACCATATCAAGCATTGCCTGAACACCTTTATTCTTAAAAGCAGATCCACACATCATCGGAACAACTTTTCCAGAAATTGTTGCTTCACGCAATGCCTCAAGAATTTCCCGCTCTGTAAGCGACTCTGGATCCTCGAAATATTTCTCCATCAGAGTATCATTGAATTCAGCAACTGCTTCCAACAATTTTTCTCGATATTCTGTAGCTTCTTCCAAGATGTCAGCAGGAATTTCAACTTCACTAAAAGTCATTCCTTGGTCTTCTTCATTCCAAACGATACCCTTGAAGTTGATCAAATCAACAACACCTCTGAAATTCTCTTCATTACCAATGGGAATTTGAAGCGGAAGCGCATGACTTCCAAGCATTTCTTTTACCTGGCGACAAACATTTAAAAAGTCAGACCCTTGACGGTCCATTTTATTAACGAAACCAATTCTTGGCACGTTGTAGTTGTTGGCCAATCTCCAGTTAGTTTCCGATTGTGGTTCAACACCATCAACAGCACTAAACAAGAAAACTAAACCATCCAGCACACGCAATGATCGATTCACCTCAACAGTGAAATCAACGTGACCCGGTGTGTCAATAATATTCACATGGTACTCTTCACCTCTATAATTCCAGTTAAGAGTAGTAGCAGCTGAAGTAATAGTAATACCTCTTTCNNTGCTCCATCCAGTCCATAGTGGCAGCACCATCATGTACTTCCCCAATTTTATGGCTTACTCCACCATAATAAAGGATACGCTCTGTTGTAGTGGTCTTTCCTGCATCAATGTGAGCAGCAATACCAATGTTTCTCGTGTATGTTAAATCTCTTTTTGCCATGTCAATTCAGCGTAACCAAATTAGAATCTATAGTGAGCAAACGCCTTGTTCGCTTCAGCCATTCTATGCGTGTCTTCTTTCTTTTTAAATGCAGCACCCTCTTCTTTCGAAGCTGCTATCGATTCGTCAGCTAATTTCTCACCCATGCTCTTACCGTTTCTTTTGGCAGCATACTGGAGTAACCACTTCATTCCTTGACTCAATTTTCTTGAGTTTCTAATTTCTTGAGGAATTTGAAAAGTAGCCCCTCCTACTCGTCTACTTCTGACTTCTACTTGAGGTGTAACATTTTCCAAACCTTTTTTCCATGTCTCTAAAGGATCTTCGATTCCTTTTTGCTCCATGCGATCCATGGCTTCATAAAAAATTTTGTAGGCGGTACTTTTCTTACCGTCTTCCATTAAATTGTTCACAAACTTTGAAACCAACTCGCTTTTGTAGCGTGGGTCTGGAACAATGATTCGATCTTTGGCTCTTCCTTTTCTCATCCTTGAGAATTATTTCTTTGGACGCTTAGCGCCATATTTTGAACGTCTTTGCTTTCTTCCTTCAACACCAGCAGTGTCTAATGCTCCACGAACAACGTGATAACGAACTCCAGGCAAATCTTTCACCCTTCCACCTCTTACAAGCACTATTGAGTGCTCTTGAAGGTTGTGACCCTCTCCAGGTATGTAGGCATTCACCTCGTTTTGATTAGTTAACCTCACCCTTGCTACTTTACGCATAGCTGAGTTAGGCTTCTTAGGAGTAGTGGTGTACACTCGTACACATACCCCGCGTCTCTGTGGACATGAAGTTAACGCAGCAGATTTGCTGGTTTTCTTCATCGTCTGACGACCTTTTCTTACTAATTGTGATATCGTTGGCATTCGCTGTATATCTATTTTCTGAGCATTAAAGACAATATTTCCCCACTAAAAAGGGGGCGCAAAGGTACACGATTAAATCTTATTCACAATATGGGGCTCATTATTTTTTTTTCTCACCCCGTAATTCTACACTTCAAAAAGTCAAAACCTGTTTGATGGCCGAGGATATAGCGCGATAAAAAAACTCGTTGTTGATAAAATTCAACCCACTTTTCAACGCTCGTCATAACCATGAAGGGTAACTTTGGACATCACTTTATCATTTTAACATTCTATAAATGTCCTATTTAGATCAGCTCAATGATGTCCAACGAAAAGCTGCAACGCACCTTGATGGTCCTGTCATGGTTTTGGCTGGCGCAGGCTCGGGAAAGACACGTGTGCTCACATTCAGAATTGCTCACCTCATAGATACGGGAGCCGACCCTTATAACATACTCTCTCTGACGTTTACCAATAAAGCGGCAAGAGAAATGAAAAATCGAATAAGTCAGTTGGTTGGTGAGGGAAATGCCAAGGCATTATGGATGGGGACGTTTCACTCGGTATTCGCCAAGATTCTTCGCTTTGAGTCTGAAAAGATCGGATACCCCAGTAATTTCACGATTTACGATAGTGATGATTCAAAAAGTCTGATTCGAACAATTATCAAAGAAATGAATCTCGATGATAAGGTTTATAAACCGCAACTCGTCCAAAGAAGAATTTCTTCGGCCAAGAACGGACTTATAAGTGCTACAGAGTATCAAAATGATACGATTATCTATAATGACGATTTACAAGCGAAAAAGCCATTGCTCGGAAAAATATATGGCACATATGAGAAGAGGTGCTTCAAAGCAAGCGCTATGGATTTTGACGACTTACTCTATAAGACGAATATTTTATTGAAGAATCACGCTGATGTTCTATTAAAATATCAGAATAAGTTCCGTTATATTTTAGTTGATGAGTTTCAAGACACCAATTTTGCTCAAAGCAATATTTTAAAAATGCTAGCTGCCAGACACGAAAACATTTGTGTGGTAGGAGATGACGCTCAAAGCATTTATGCATTTAGAGGCGCCAACATTCAAAACATCCTTCAGTTCAAAAGCTTATATCCTGATGTGGCGGTTTTCAAGCTTGAACAGAATTACAGATCCACAAAAACCATAGTAGCAGCAGCAAATCAAGTTATTGACAATAACACAGAGCAGCTTAAAAAGGATGTCTGGACTTCCAACCAAGAAGGAGACTCAATAAAACTCATAAAATGCTTGAGCGAATCAGAAGAAGGTTCCTTTATCGCAAGTGAAATCATTGACACTAAAACGAATAAAAATGCCTCTGAAGATGACTTTGCTATTCTCTACAGAACCAATGCGCAATCAAGAGCTATTGAAGAAGCTCTCAGAAGAAAAAATATTAAGTATAGGATATATGGAGGGTTGAGCTTTTATCAACGCAAAGAGATCAAAGACCTGCTCGCCTATTTCAAATTGTGCGCGAATCCAAATGATGAAGAGGCTTTTAAACGAGTTCTCAATTACCCTGCGCGTGGTATAGGAAAGACTACGGAGAGCAAAATTATGATGGCAGCTTCAGAAGAAGGTAAATCACCAATGACAATTATCAGCAATGTGAATGAAGCACACCTCCCAATCAATGGTGGAACGAAAAATAAGATCCTAGAGTTCGTTCATTTGATTCGGAGTTTTCAAAACTTAGCTGTAGAAAAAGATGCTTACGAAACCGCACAACATATCGCATCAGCAACAGGAATTCTGAAGGAGTTTTACTCTGATCGCACACCAGAGGGAATCAGTCGCTACGAAAACGTCCAAGAACTTCTTTCGGCCATCAAAGAATTTACTGAGATAGAATTGAGTGATGAGGAAAAGGACAATGAAAACCCAAGGTCATTGAGTGTGTTCTTAGAAGAGGTATCCTTAATGACCGACACAGATGTAAAAGACAATAAAGATGATGAGAGCCCGAAAGTTTCAATGATGACTATTCACTCTGCGAAAGGACTAGAGTTTCCTTATGTATTTATTGCCGGTCTTGAAGAAGATTTATTCCCTTCACAACTCAGTGTGAGTTCCCGCAGCGACCTTGAGGAAGAAAGAAGACTTTTTTATGTTGCGTTGACTAGAGCAGAGAAAAAAGCAACACTTTCTTTTGCTGCCACACGATTCAAGTATGGAAACATGCAGTATAATGAGCCAAGCAGATTCATTTCGGAAATCAGCCAAGACCTTATTGAGTCCCCAACCATTCAAAAATCTGAAAAACGAGAATTAATTTCTAAAAAGAATTACGCCCTGGTAAACCATGCCGTTCGCAAGAAATTAGTGAAACCCTCCCAAAGTTCCACAAGCCCCATTTCCGCTGAGGAAATGAACCAACTAATGATAGGCATAAAAGTCAGTCATGATCGTTTTGGAAAAGGAGAAATTACTGGCTTAGAAGGTGAATTTCCGAACAGAAAAGCGACTGTTGAATTTCAAAACATTGGTAAGAAGCAACTTTTGCTCAAATTTGCCAAGCTACAAATCCTAAAATAGGAAGCGAGATACATAACAAATGGAATACAATACTCAAAGAAAACCTCTAGCACTTGCGGAGTACGGAAGGTATGTTCAAGAAATGATGGAACACGCTTTATCGCTCGAAAACAGAGAAGAAAGAAATAAGGCAGCTCAAGCCATTATTCAATTAATGACTGTAATGAACCCTTCGTACAAAGGAAATGATGAATTGATTCATAAACTTTGGGATGATTTGCATGTAATGTCAAACTATCAGCTTGACATTGACTCACCCTACGAAAAACCAGAGCCAGCAGAAAATATTGAAGCAGAAAAAATTGATTACCCCAAGGGTGATTTCAAGTATCGACATTATGGCAAATCGATTGAAAACCTTATCGAGGTTGCAAGGTCTATTGAGGACAATCAAGAGCAACAAGCCTTGACTCAACTCATCGCTAATCTAATGAAACGGAGCTATCTTAATTACAATAGAGACTCCGTGAATGAGGAAATGATTATAGATCAATTGAAGGAGATGTCAGGCGGTCAGTTAAAACTTGACGAGAATTTCAGATTTCAGCACACCAATGATATTTTAGGAAGTCAACCAAGAAATTCAGGCAAATCAGGTAAATCGCGTTCAAAGCGCAAATGGAAAAAGTAAAATAACAATATGGGGTCATTTCAAATTGAAGGAGGTAGAAAGCTTAAAGGAGAACTCACTCCTCAAGGTGCGAAAAATGAAATTTTACAAATTCTCTGTGCTACTCTTCTCACACCCGACAAGGTGGAAATTGAGAACATTCCTGACATAGTTGATGTCAATAAGTTAATCGACTTATTAGGCTCGCTTGGGGTTAAGATTCAGAAAAAAGGAATTGGGCATTACATCTTCCAAGCAGATGAAATAGACCTCGACTACCTTACTTCAAAAGAATTTCACGCAAAAGGCTCCAGTTTAAGAGGTTCGATAATGATAGTTGGCCCTCTATTAGGTAGGTTTGGAAAAGGCTACATCCCGAAGCCTGGTGGAGACAAAATAGGAAGAAGAAGACTCGATACACACTTTATCGGATTCGAGAAACTAGGTGCAACATTTTCCTATGACGCGAAAACACATTTTTATAAAGCAGAAGCAAAAAAACTAAAAGGAACATTTATGCTTCTTGATGAAGCAAGTGTCACAGGAACGGCAAATGTGATTATGGCGGCTGTGCTTGCCGAAGGAAAGACAAACATATATAATGCAGCATGCGAGCCCTATATCCAACAATTATGTAAGATGATGAATGCCATGGGAGCTAAAGTTTCCGGCATTGGCTCAAATCTTATTACCATAGAAGGTGTAAACGAAATGCATGGCTGTAAACACCGAGTCCTACCAGACATGATTGAAGTAGGCAGTTTTATTGGACTTGCCGCAATGACGCAATCGGAGATCCTTCTGAAAAATGTTGGTTATGAGCATCTTGGTATGATTCCAGAGGTATTTAAAAAGCTTGGTATTAAAATGGAATTACAAGGAGACGACCTTTTAATTCCAGAGCAGGAAACATATGAAATAGAGTCGTTTATTGATGGCTCCATCATGACCATAGCTGATGCTCCGTGGCCAGGTTTCACTCCTGATTTATTGAGTATTGTATTGGTTGTTGCTACACAAGCAAAGGGTAGTGTACTTATCCATCAAAAAATGTTTGAAAGCCGCTTATTCTTTGTTGATAAGCTAATCGACATGGGAGCACAAATAATTCTTTGTGATCCTCACAGAGCAACGGTTATAGGACACGGAAGAACAAACAGATTGCGGGGAATCCAAATGACCTCACCAGATATTCGAGCTGGTGTCTCATTATTGATTGCCGCCCTTTCAGCCGAAGGAACCAGCATTATTAGGAATATTGAGCAAATCGATAGAGGTTATCAGAATATCGATAAACGACTGAACGCGATTGGTGCGAATATTGTACGGAACGAAGGTTAAAAGCATCGGCATGCGAATTATTATACTCACTCTGATTACCCTATTAACTTTTTCATCTGATTTAAATTCAATCTCTCCAACCCTCGACACCAAACAATCAAGAGGTATAAAAATCGGTGATAAAGCACCAGAAATTGAACAACCTGGACCTGAAGGAAAAATAATGAAGCTTTCTTCGTTAAAAGGTCAAATAGTCTTGATCGATTTTTGGGCATCGTGGTGTGGGCCCTGCAGAAGGGAAAACCCAAACGTTGTTAGAGCTTACAAAAAGTATAATAAGGCAAAGTTTAAAGATGCCAAAGGTTTTGAGGTATTTAGCGTCTCTCTAGATAATAACCAAGGCGCTTGGGCGAAAGCGATTAAGCAAGACGGAATGATTTGGAAATATCATGTCAGCGATTTGAAGAAATGGAGAAGCGAAGCAGCTCAACTCTATGGAGTCGGCTCAATACCTAGCAGCTTTTTAATTGATGCCAATGGCATAGTAATCGCCAAAAATTTGCGTGGTAACCAAATCGACCTTCAGCTTGACAAGCTTATTAAAAGTTTGTAGCTGACACTCTCTTAAATTAAAACCAATTTTTTGCTGACATAATGTCTCAACAAATGCTATGGCAGAAGATTTGCAGTGCCACTAGCGCCCACAAATTGAAATGAAATGAGCGAAAAAGAAGAAGAATTACAAGAAAATCAAGAAGAGCTTGTAAATGCTGAAGAGACTGTTGACGAAAAAGCCGAAAAGGAATTCGGAGAAGCAGAACCACTAGACCCCATTGTAAAACTCGAAAACGATATTTTAGAAGAAAAAAACAAGCATCTCAGACTTTATGCTGAATTTGAAAATTTCAGAAGACGAACGGCTAAAGAGCGCATTGAGTTAATAGGCACCGCAAGTGCTGACATCATGAAAGAGATGCTTACTATTCTAGATGATTTTGACAGAGCTATTCAATCCAACCAAACTGCGGAAGATTTGACAGCTGTGAAAGAAGGTTTCACCCTATTGCATAACAAACTCACCAAGATACTTGAGAGTAAAGGTTTGAAATCATTTGATTCAATGGGACAGACATTTGACGCTGATAAGCACGAGGCAATTGCGCAGGTCCCTGTCGAAGACAAGAAAAAGAAGGGGAAGATAATTGATGTTGTAGAGAAAGGATACGAACTGAATGATAAGATAATTCGTCATCCAAAAGTGGTGGTAGGAAACTAAGAGATTTATGGCTAAAAGAGATTATTACGAGATACTAGGAGTTTCTAAAAGCGCTTCAAAAGATGAAATTAAGAAGGCTTACAGGAAACTTGCTATTAAATATCATCCAGACAAAAACCCAGGTGACAGCGCAGCTGAAGAAAACTTCAAGGAAGCGGCTGAAGCTTATGAAGTATTAAGTCATGACGATAAGCGAGCTAAATATGATCGTTTCGGTCATGCGGGCATGGGTGGCCAAGGCGGATTTAGTGGTCAAGGAATGAACATGGAGGATATTTTCGAAAATTTCGGAGATATTTTTGGTGGGGCGTTTGGTTTTGGTGGTGGACAAAGTCAAGGTGGCGGGCAAGCCAGAATGAGGCGGGGCTCAAACCTTAGAGTACGAGTTAAACTTACTTTAGAGGAAATCGCCAATGGTACGGAGAAGAAAATCAAAGTAAATAAACTTGTTCATGCAGAAGGTGTAGAGTATTCAAACTGCAGCACTTGTGGTGGGTCGGGACGCGTTATGAGAGTTACTCAAACGTTCTTAGGACAAATGCAGACTGCTAGCGCATGCCCCACTTGTCAAGGAACGGGCAAACAAGTTAAGACCTCTAAGCCAGGTGTTATGCCTGATGGTTTAGAAAGAAAAGAAGTTGTTATACCAATTGAAATTCCAGCTGGAGTTGAGGAAGGCATGCAACTCAGTGTTAGAGGCAAAGGAAATGATGGGCCTATGAATGGTCCGGCAGGAGACCTAATCGTTCTGATAGAAGAAATTCCTCATGAAGTATTAACAAGAGATGGATCTAACCTGCATTTTGATTTGTATTTGAATTTCGCAGATGCCGTACTCGGAGAAAGCTATGAAGTACCCACTATAAGCGGAAAAGCCAAAATCAAAATCGCTCCAGGCACCCACTCAGGAAAAATATTGCGTTTAAAAGGTAAAGGACTTCCTTCTGTTAACTCATACAACAATGGTGACTTATTGGTACATATCAATGTTTGGACACCCCAAAAACTGAACGATGAGGAAAAGGATATTCTTGAAAAAATGAGGAAATCAGAGAATTTTGCTCCCAATCCAAGTTCTGATGAAAAAGGCTTCTTTTCTAAGATGAAAGAGTTTTTCGCTCATTGATCTCTATGTGTTAAATTGCTCGCTTAAAGACTGATGTCGATGAACTATATTCTTGAAGGAAAAAACATCAATAAGTACTACGGCAATTTCAAAGTTTTAAACGAGGTTAGTATTGCGATTCCTGAAGGGCAAATTTTCGGCTTACTAGGCCCCAATGGTGCTGGTAAAACAACTCTGATTCGCACATTAACTCAAATCACAGCGCCAGATCTTGGTGAGATTCTTTACAAAGGCCATCCTCTAAAATCTTTTAAAAGTTCAGAATTCGGATACCTTCCTGAGGAACGCGGTCTGTACCGTAAAATGAAGGTTGGCGAACAGGCTTTATACCTATGTCAAATTAAGGGCTTAGATAAGAAAGATGCTCTTGCCAAATTAAAACCTTGGTTCGAGAAATTGGAAATGGAATCATGGTGGAATAAAAAAGTTGAAGAGCTTTCAAAAGGAATGCAACAGAAGTTGCAGTTTGCTATCACTGTTGCTCACAATCCGAAGCTTTTAATCTTGGATGAACCATTCAGTGGATTTGATCCAGTTAATACTGAAACAATCAAAAATCACATCCTTGATCTAAAGGATGCTGGCACTACAATAGTATTTTCAACGCACAATATGGCAAGTGTAGAGGAGCTTTGTCAAAATATAACCTTGATAAACAGAGGCGAAAACATTCTAAGTGGTTCTGTAAGTGAGATCAGGAAATCTTTTAGCAAAAGCTTATTTCAAATTCAATTCAAAGGAAGTAAGGTGGCATTTGCGAATGCCTTAGGATTTCAATTTGAAATTGACGAAATTTTCGAAACTTCAGATCATACGAATGCAACTGTTTTAGCACACCAAGGTGTAGGCTCAAAAGAGTTATTGAGTTCATTAATTCAACATGTTGAATTGATTTCATTTCAAGAAAAGCTTCCGTCAATGAATGACATTTTTATAGACTTAATCGGACGTCCTCAAAGTGAATCGGTTTAAGTATGGGTACAAATAAAATTGGGCTAATAATCAGAAGAGAGTACCTCACTAGAGTGAGAAAAAAGTCATTCATCTTAATGAGTCTTTTAGGGCCGTTGATTATGGCTGGTGTATTAACATTTGCACTATGGACCAGTTTGGAGGAGAGTGAAGATCAAAAGGTATTGGTTGTAGATGACAACTACCCATTTTTCGAAAATCTAGATGGTTCTTCGAAGTTGACGTATAACATTATGGATGTTTCGTTAACCCAAGGTGAAGCGCTATTAGAGGTTTCAGACTACACTGCTCTACTTTACTTACCTAAGAACATTCTTCAAAGCAAATCAGGTCAACTAATTTTCAAAAAACAACCTTCGATTAAAGTTCAAAGGCAAATTGAACAGAATATTCAGCAATATCTAGAATTGAGTAAATTGAAGGAGTTCAATATATCAGAAGTAGATTATAGAAGACTTAAAGCGCCTTTTGACCTGCTGACATTTCAATTCAAAGGAGCTGGTGCTGAAGCTGAAGAGACGAACATACTTCCCGCAATAGTCGGACTGGTTTTTGGTATCCTTATTTACTTTTTCATTTTCATGTACAGCGTTCAAGTAATGCGCGGAGTAATAGAGGAAAAAACAAATCGTATCATAGAAGTAATGATCAGCTCCGTTAAACCTTTTCAGTTAATGATGGGTAAAATCATCGGAGTTGGCGCAGTTGGTCTTACACAATTTGCTTTATGGATCTTATTGACAATAGTTTTAGCGGTTGGTGGACAATTTGCTATTCTTGCTAATAAATATGATGCTTCACAAGTAAAAACTCCAATGACAGAATTGGTTCAACAACAAGTTGATCAAGAACAAGCTTTAAACCTCACCCAGCTCAGCCAAAAAGACAACCTCTTCAATAAAATTCGCAGGGTCAATTTCCCTGTGATGATAGCCGTTTTCTTGTTTTACTTCCTAGGTGGTTATTTATTGTACAGTGCTCTTATGGCAGCTGTTGGCTCAGCCGTTGACAATGATACCGATACCCAACAATTCATCTTTCCAATTACCTTTCCTCTACTTCTAGCATACATATTGTCTTTTAGTGTTTTCGAAAACCCTTCAAGTGATATGGCGGTGTGGCTCAGCATCATCCCATTAACATCACCGGTTATTATGATGATTAGAGTTGCTGTTGGAATTGAAAGTGCTGATATGTGGCAAGTCTATTTATCAATGGCGCTGCTTATCGGATCTTTTCTTGGTGCTGTATGGATGTCGGGCAAAATTTACCGCGTTGGAATCTTGATGTACGGGAAAAAACCTACGCTTCGAGAGATTCTTAAATGGATAAACTATTAATGCTATGGCCAAAGTTTTAATTATCGATGACGAACGTCCAATTCGTTCTACCCTTCGAGACATCTTGGAATATGAAAAAATCGCGGTTGAAGAAGCCGAAGATGGCCGTATTGGCATTGAGAAGTTTCAAAAAAACTCCTACGATATCGTTCTTTGCGACATAAAAATGCCAGGAATGGATGGGATAGAGGTTTTAGAAAAAATTCAGGGCATAAATCCTGATGTACCAGTGATCATGATTAGTGGTCATGGGAACATCGATACCGCTGTAGAGTCGCTAAAGAAAGGAGCGTATGACTACATCTCTAAACCACCAGACCTCAATCGTTTACTCGTTTCAATTCGAAATGCAATAGATCGAAAAGATCTAATTAAGGAGACCAAAGCCCTAAAGAAAAAAGCTGGCGTTAAAACGGAGTCTCCCATAATAGGAAGCTCTTCTGCCATTGAAGATGTGCGACATATGATTGAGAAAGTAGCTCCAACAGAAGCGCGTGTTCTAATCACAGGACCAAATGGGGTTGGAAAAGAACTTGTAGCTAGTCAACTTCACAAAAAAAGCAACTGCCAAAAAGGTCCATTCATAGAGGTGAATTGTGCAGCGATACCTTCTGAACTTATCGAGAGCGAGCTTTTCGGCCATGAAAAAGGCGCATTCACCTCTGCTATAAAACAACGTATAGGAAAGTTTGAACAGGCATCTGGAGGAACACTTTTTCTTGACGAAATTGGAGATATGTCTTTAAGTGCGCAGGCAAAAGTATTGCGTGCCCTTCAAGAAAATACCATAACACGAGTTGGAGGTGACAAAGAGATTAAAGTAACACCAAGAGTTATTGCCGCTACGAATAAGAATCTGAAAGAAGAGATTGGTAAGGGGAATTTTCGCGAAGATTTATTTCACCGACTATCAGTAATCATTATTGAAGTTCCTTCATTGAAGGACCGGAAAGATGACATCCCAGTTTTAATTCATCATTTTTTAGATCAAATTGCCAATGAATCTGGCGCATCACTGCACCAAATTGATGGCAAAGCCATTGAATACTTGAGCGAACTTGATTGGACAGGAAATATCCGGCAACTAAGAAATACTATCGAGAGACTAACAATAATGGCAGAAGGCTCCATAACGGTGGAGTTGACAAAAAAATACGCCTGAACATAGTCAAGGCAAGTTACTATCAAGGCCTCAAGTGTGGCGAACAATAGCGTTTAGAGAACACCAACTACGCCCAATACACTCTATTTTTCGACTAAAAGCTAATTTTTTACGACTAATGGTATTTTGGACAATAATTTTATTATTTTAGCCTAATCATTAACGCTAAAGTATTATGGAATCAATTTTAAACTCATTCATCGAAACTTTCCCTTTCCTCGAATCTTTCGGACCAGGTGTTCTTATCCCTCTATCGTGTTTTGCCCTTGTAGGTATACTTGCCCAATGGTCACTTTATGACAAATGCGGCTTACCTGGAATTGATTGCGTCATTCCCGTCAAAAATGTAATCTCTTTTTTAAAGATTGTAGGACGTCCTGCATCACACAGTCTACTCGTAATGATACCACCTCCCATCATAATTTTAAGCTTGGTATATATTGATAATACCATGATGTCTTATATCGTAGCAGGAGCCTTTGCAGGAGTATGGGGATTTTTCATGATGAAAGTATACATAGAGCTGTGCCAAAGCTTTGGCCATCATAAACTGTTGGATTACGCATTAGTAATCATATTCAACGGTTTTTATGTTCTTCACTTAGGATTATCCTATTCTGAAAAATACAAAGGTCCTGTTTATGGTAAAAAAGAAAAGAGTGATCAGCTAGAGGGTCAACTCGCCTGATTAAGTTAATGTTTTAGCACGGTCAAGGGCTCTTTGGAGCCCTTCGCTGTTTTTACCCCCGGCCATCGCTAAAAACTTTTGTCCACCTCCACCCCCATCAATTTCTGAAGCCAATTCACGCACTATTTTAGACGCGTCAATTCCTTCTTTTTCAGAAAGAGCCTTACTAACCCCGACAATAATGTATGGTTTGGCTTCATATTCACCGCCTATTATTGCAATCAAATTATCCATATCAAGAGTTAAACCATATACCATATCCTTAGCAGATTTCCCTTCAACACCACTAATTCGCTGAATTAGTACCTTTCTATCTCCTTTATTTCCTATAGACTGAGCAAGGCTTTCTTTTAACCTTCCCTTTTCTCGTTGCTCGAAGTTTTCGATGAGTTTTTGGGAAACGCGAACATCTTTCTGAAGTTTCTGAATTGCAGCTAAAAGGTCTTTTGGATGAGCCAATTCTTCATTGATATTATCAATTAACTCCAAAGCATCTGAAACATATGCAGAGTAAACCTTTCCCGTTAAAGCTTCCACTCTTCGAATACCACTAGCGACACTGCTCTCAGACACGATTTTAAACCCGCCAATTTCTGAAGTAGAGTCGACATGAATACCTCCGCAAAGCTCAACGGATTCTCCGAACTTCACGACACGTACCTCATCACCATACTTTTCACCAAATAGTGCCATCGCTCCCATTTGTTTCGCCTCTTCAATTGGCATCTTACGCCATTCTTGAAGTTCAATTTGCTCTTGGATTAGCTCCTGAACTATAGTCTCAACCTGCTTAATTTGCTCATCAGATATTCTTTCAAAGTGCGAAAAATCAAATCTCAATTTATCAGGAGAAACCAATGACCCTTTTTGTTCCAAATGTTGGCCAAGTACTGAACGAAGCGCATGGTGCAATAAATGGGTTGCTGAATGATTTTTCTTTATATCCGTTCTTCTGGCAGCATTAACTGAAGCAGATACTTCAGAATGAGGTGAATTGACCATCTCAGAAACAAAATGAATTATCTCATTATTCTCCTTTTTCGTATCATACACTTGTATTTCTTGACCGTCAACATTCAATCTACCCGAGTCACCTACTTGACCTCCACTTTCAGCGTAAAATGGAGTTTCAACTAAAACAAGTTGAACAACTTCTTTGCCTTTAACTGTGGCAGATCTATACTTAGCGATTTTGGTTTTACATATCAATTGATCATAACCAAGAAAGGAACTATTTGGACCGTCATCGATACTTGTCCAGTCTCCAAATGAAGTCTTTGTAGCACTTCTTGAACGATTCTTCTGAGCTTCCAGAGCCACCGAAAAACCTTGCATATCTACAGTCCATTCATTTTCAGAGGCAATTAAATTGGTCAGGTCAATCGGAAAGCCATACGTATCATACAACTCAAATGCAATCTCACCCGATATCATATTTTCACCTCCATTCTGAAAAATGGCATTCAATTTATCCAATCCTTTATCTAAAGTTGATAAAAAAGAACTTTCCTCTTCTTTAACCACCTTCACAATCAGGTCTTTGTTTCTGTTTAATTCTGGAAAGTCAGCGCCCATTTCCTCAATCAACTTCATTACAACCTTATTTATGAAAGGCTGCTTCATGTTAAGCTGGCTGAATCCATATCTAATCGCCCTTCTTAGTACTCTGCGTATCACGTATCCAGCACCTGTGTTTGAGGGCAACTGGCCATCTGCAATACAAAACCCAACGGCTCTCACATGATCTGCGATAACTCGAAAAGCTACATCTGAAAGCTCAGCACTTCTCTTGTATCGTTGGCCTGATTCCTTCTCAATACTTCGAATCAAAGAAGCGAAGACATCTGTATCATAATTTGAAGAAACGCCTTGAAGAACACGAACTAGTCGCTCTAAACCCATGCCCGTGTCAATATGGGTATTCTTTAATGCCTCCAATTTCCCATTCTCTAGCCTATTGAATTGCATGAATACTAGATTCCAAATTTCAATTACCTCTGGATCATCCATGTTTACAAGCGTTCTTCCATCCACTTTTTTACGCTCTGCATCTGAGCGTAAATCAGCATGAATCTCAGAACACGGACCACAAGGACCCGTTTCACCCATTTCCCAGAAATTCTCTTTTCTTCCAAATTTTAAAATTCTTTCTGCAGGTACATGATTTAGCCATAGTTGTTCAGCTTCATCATCCACCTCGACACCAAGTTCCTTATCACCTGAAAAAATCGAAACATAAAGTCGGTCTTTATCCAATCCATAAACGTCAACCAACAATTCCCAAGCATAATTAATGGCCTCCTTTTTAAAATAGTCTCCGAAAGACCAATTACCCAGCATTTCAAACATGGTATGATGATAGTGGTCCCGACCAACCTCTTCAAGGTCATTATGCTTTCCTGACACACGCAGGCACTTCTGAGTATCGGCAACGCGAGAATGATGGGTTTCCTCATTTCCAACAAAATTGCTTTTGAACTGATTCATCCCCGCATTAGTGAACATAAGCGTAGGATCATCCTTTATCACTATAGGCGCTGAGGTAACAATGTGATGTCCTTTTTCTTTAAAATACTCTTGAAACCTTGATCGCACTTTACGCGTAGTCCACTCCATAATCTGTTAATTTCGGTGAAATTCCGTTTGTTAAAGGATGCAAAAGTAGCTGTTGTCCTATTTTCGCAATCGAATATTTACAATTTGGCAAAAGTCCGTTATCAATATAACGAAAGTTCTCTCAGTTATGAGAAGGTTAAAGTGACTCCATGGAGGAGGCTACTGAACTTTCTGTGGTTTATGACTGCTTCGTTTTTCTTTGGTGGATTGATCTATATTGGCTTCAATGTGATATATGACTCACCGAAGGAAAAACAATTAATTGCTGAAAAAGAAGAGTTGCTGCTGCAATACGAACTGCTGAACAACAAACTTGATCAAACAAGCATAATTCTAGCCGATTTAGAAAACAGAGACGATAATATTTACAGAACCATATTTGAAGCTGAACCAATCCCTGACAACCTAAGAAAAGCTGGAATTGGAGGGATTAACCGATATAAAAATCTCGAAAAATTCAAAGGAGAGGCAGATATCGTAATCAGCACCACAAAAAAACTTGATCGATTGTCCAAACAGTTATACATCCAATCAAAATCATTTGATGAAATTTATAAGTTAGCAAAACAAAAAAAAGAATTGCTTGCTAGCATCCCTGCAATTCAGCCCGTTTCTAATAAAGATTTGACACGCATGGCCAGTGGATATGGAATGCGAATAGACCCTCATTATAAGACTCCAGCTTTTCATGAAGGAATGGATTTTACTGCTCCTACAGGAACTCCAATTTATGCTACCGGTGATGGCGTTATCGCTAGAGCTGACAACAGATCAAGAGGTTATGGTAACCATGTTCGTATAGATCATGGTTTTGGTTATCTAACGCTTTACGCTCACATGAGTGAGATAGCCGCAAAACCAGGACAAAAAGTTTCAAGAGGAGAAATAATTGGTTACGTAGGAAATACTGGCAAATCAAGTGGTCCTCACTTGCATTATGAGGTTCATAAAAACAACCGCCCTATTAATCCAATAAACTTTTACTTTAGCGATCTGAGTCCTGAAGAATATGACTTGATGATCAAATTATCTTCTCAGGAAAACCAGTCATTTGATTAAACTGCTGCCATATGCCCGTAAAAGAAAGAGAGTCCTTTAAGTTGTATTATTCTATTGGCGAAGTGGCCGAAATGCTGGACGTAAACGCTTCTCTTCTTCGATTTTGGGAAAAAGAGTTTGACATCATCAAGCCTCAGAAAAACGCCAAGGGCAATCGCATTTACAAAGAGCAGGACCTCAAAAATCTAAAGTTGATTCATCACTTAGTGAAGCAAAGAGGATTTACACTTGAGGGTGCTAAAAAGAAAATCAAGGATCAGCATAAAGCTTTGCTTGAAAAATCTGAAATGATAGAATCTTTGAATCATGTCAAGGACATGCTTTTGGAACTGAAAGAATCTCTTTAATAGTTCTTTCTTCCAACCAAAAAGTTCTTAACGTAATCCTCAACTCCATCTTCAAGGATAGTGAACGACTTACTGTAACCTGCAGCAATCAATTTAGCCATATTGGCCTCCGTAAAATATTGATACTTATCTCGAATATCCTCCGGAGTATCAACGAATGAAATATTCTCTTCTTTTCCTAATGACGCAAAAACACTTCGAGTCAAATCTAAAAACGTTCGAGCCTTCCCTGACCCAAGATTATACAAGCCACTTAAGGGTTTTTCTTCAAATAGGAACTGAATAACGTTCACAACGTCCTTTACATAAACGAAATCTCTTAGTTGCTCACCATCCTTAAAATCTGAATTATGAGACCTGAATAACTTCATCTCACCTTTCTCTTGAATCTGATTGAACGCATGGAATATAACGGAAGCCATCCTTTCCTTATGAAATTCATTGGGACCGTACACATTGAAAAACTTCAATCCATACCAATGTTTAGGTGCATCGGCTTGCTTCAAAGCCCACTTATCAAACTCATTTTTTGAGATCCCATAAGGATTCAATGGCTGAAGCCGTTCAACCACATCATGAGAGTCATCATAGCCAAACTCTCCATCACCGTAAGTGGCTGCTGAAGATGCATAAATCAATGTCGTGTCCTTCTCAGCACAGTACCGCCAAATCCTCTTAGTATAATCCAAGTTGAACTCTTCTAGAATAGAATAATCAAACTCTGTTGTATCTGTTCGTGCACCAATGTGGAAGATGGCTTTTATATCATGCTCTTCCTCTAACCAATCGAAAAATACACCTCTATCTACTTGGAGCAGTCCTTTTAATGCATCGAGATTTGAGGCCTTCGCCTGATGGGTAAAATCATCCACAATGACAATTTCACCGTCATACAGGGGTAACATAGTTTTAGCTAAAACACTTCCTATAAAGCCCGCTGCACCGGTAATTACAATCATTTTCCATTTGGATTAAGCAACAAATGTACTCAATCACCTTTGCGACCTATCTTTGCCGCCAATTTTGAAAGATGTCAAATCTGATTTACATAACACGCAGAGAAAGGTTTTCTGCCGCGCACAAATTATCGAAGAGTGATTGGAGCGATGAAAAGAATTATGAGGTCTTCGGGAAATGCGCAAATCCCAATTGGCACGGACATAACTATGACCTTTATGTTACTGTGAAGGGCGAAGTAAAGTCCGAAACCGGATTTGTAATGGATCTTAAGGTTTTAAGTGATTTGATTAAAGACCGAGTGATTCAACACTTAGATCATAAAAACATCAACCTTGATACTCCCTTCATGGAGGGGGTCATGGCATCTACTGAAAATATTTGTATTGCAATATGGGATCAGCTTGCGGACGAAATAGCTAAGTATGGCGCCACATTGCACTATCTTAAACTTCAGGAAACTGAAAACAATTTCGTAGAATATTATGGCTGATCATTCTGACGATTCACTAGGCTTTGAAAGGAAAGACATTTACAACGAAGCTGATTTGAATGCATTGAAGAAAAATTTCGAGGGGATTATAAGCCATGTTGGCGAAGATGCTACAAGAGAAGGTCTTCTAAAAACTCCCGAGAGAGCCGCAAAAGCAATGCAATTTATTACTCAGGGTTATGAACAAGATGCATCAGCTATTTTAAAGTCTGCCCTATTTGAAGAAGAACATCAACAGATGGTTTTGGTGAAGGATATAGAAATGTATTCACTTTGCGAGCATCATATGTTACCTTTTTTCGGGAAAGCGCATATCGCTTATATCCCAAATGGAAAAATTGTAGGACTAAGCAAGTTGCCTAGGGTTGTTGATGTTTTTGCGCGCAGACTTCAAGTGCAAGAGCGATTAACACATCAGATCAGAGATTGTATTCAAGAAACGCTTCAGGCGTCAGGAGTAGCGGTTGTAATTGAGGCGCGGCACATGTGCATGCAAATGCGCGGTGTTCAAAAACAAAATTCAGTAACAACGACATCCGCATTTACGGGTGAGTTTTTAAAAGACTCTACGCGTCAAGAATTTATCAGTTTAATATCAGCAAAACTCAGCTAAATATGAAAACAGCATATGTATTTCCAGGACAAGGAGCTCAATTCTCAGGAATGGGCAAAGAATTATATGAGACAAATAACGAAGCAAAAAAACTTTTCGACAAAGCGAATGAAATACTAGGTTTCGAAATCACCAAAATCATGTTCGAGGGAACGGTTGATGAACTAAAAGAAACAAAGGTCACCCAACCTGCAGTATTTTTACATTCGGTGGTTTTAGCAAGCACAATTGAGAACTTCAAACCAGACATGGTTGCTGGTCATAGTCTTGGTGAGCTTTCAGCTTTGGTTGCGAACAAAACACTGAGTTTTGAAGATGGATTAAAACTCGTTTATAAACGAGCATTGGCAATGCAAAAAGCATGCGAAATGAATCCATCAACAATGGCAGCTATTCTTGGATTAGAAGATAATATTGTTGTGGAAACATGTGCTTCGATTGATGGAGTAGTAGTGGCAGCAAATTACAATTGCCCGGGTCAATTAGTCATCAGTGGAAGCATCGAGGCAGTTGAAGCAGCATGCGAAGCGTTGAAAGAAAAGGGTGCGAAACGCGCTTTATTACTTCCTGTTGGAGGTGCTTTTCACTCTCCATTAATGGAGCCAGCGAGAGCCGAACTTCAAGAGGCAATTGAAAACACCGAATTTAGCACTCCAATCTGTCCCGTTTACCAGAATGTAACAGCAAGTGCAATCTCGTCTCCTTCCGAAATCAAGCAAAACCTCATAGCTCAGCTTACTGCACCAGTTCGATGGACGCAAAGCGTAGAGCAAATGGTGAAGGACGGAGGCACTCATTTTGTAGAGGTTGGCCCAGGAAAAGTACTATCTGGATTAGTGAAGAAAATCCACAGAGAAGCAGAAGTTTCTCAAGCTTAAAGCGTGGCGTTTAAGAGATTGCCCGACTGAATCAATTTGTTAAGGGGTTGGAATTGTCGGGCATGTTTCATTAGATTTACATGTCTAACATGGTGGCAATCAGAACCCAACAAACCAATCAACTCAGCTTCTATTAGCTTTTTAGAAATAGCCTTTACTTCAGGCGAATAATGTCCAGTAATTGAATTGATGTTCAACTGGAGAATTACTCCTTTATCAAACATCTGCTGGTATTTATCAAACTGCAAATGCCAAAATGCATAACGCTCTGGGTGTGCCAAAACCGGTTTATATCCCGCCAATTGCATTTCAAAGACCACTTCAGCCAAATTAGGTGGTTCGCTTAAAAAAGGTAGTTCAAAAAGAACGTATTTATCTCCGAAAGTGAGCAATTCTTTGGCTTTGATCTTAGCCATGAAATCAGCGTCTAAATAATACTCTGCAGCACAATCAATGTCGATTTCAATGCCTTCATTTTCGGCAGCTTTGCGCAAATCATCTCTACCTGAAAGAATAATTTCAGGAGTGTTACGGTAATAATCGCTCATCACATGAGGTGTAGTAATGACTTTTTGATAACCCAAAGCTTTCATTTCACGCAACAATTCTAGCGACTCATCCATGTTTTGTGCACCATCATCTATTCCCGGAATAAAATGAGAATGCACATCTACACCTAAAACGGAGAGATCAATTGGATCTACTAGCTTTTCCGACTTTTTAAATATCTGGGTTATCTTTCCGAACATTGCATGCAAATGTATGCTCATAAATCAACGATTTGCTGACTAATGAAAACTGTTCTTGCCTTTTTAACTATCCTTCACATCATTCTACTTTCTTCTTGTAATCCAAGTTCTCGTCCTAATGAGGTTGCTAAATCTGAAAAGCAGGAAACAGAGTCTGTGAAAAAAGTCAAAAAAAAGATTGAAAAGAAAGTTAGAAAACCTCACAGTGGAAATATCAAACAGTTTTTCACAGATTATGCAGAAGAGCATCCATCGAACATGGTGCGACTGAAAACTCGAATGGGTGATATCGATATAAAACTGTATGATGAAACACCCATTCATCGTGGAAATTTTCTTTACAACATCAACGAAGAACTTTACCACCAAACCATCTTTTATAGAGTAGTTCCAGATTTCATGATTCAAGGAGGCAATTCAGACAATGATAAAACCCTTGAAAAAAGAGAGGAAGAAGAGGCATACTACATTCCTAATGAATGCCAGCCACACTTAATTCATAAAAGAGGCGCTGTCGCCATGGCTATGAGCTATGACGACAACCCAAAAAAGAAATCTGCCCAATACAGCTATTACATTGTTATTGGCACTCCCTTGGGAGAAGGCGGACTTGATGCTGTTGAGGAAGAATATGGAATAAGCATACCCCCAGCAAATAGAAAAATATATTCGAGCATCGGAGGAACACCTCATTTAGATGGTGTGCACACCGTATTCGGAGAAGTAGTAAATGGAATGGATGTAGTTGTTGCTATTTCAAATGAGAAGCGCGATTCAGGAAATTGGCCGATAAATGATGTGGTAATCGAATGCGAGATCATAGAGTAAGCGCTATTACTTGCACTTAAACTTACCTGCAGGTGGCCTCTTGTGATACCCTGAAGAGGATGCACAGCTGGCAATAAAAAACATGAGCAACATGGCAATGGATGCCACTTTTAAAAGCCCCGTGATTTTAATTGGCGCATTTTTCATTCTTCAAAACTAGTGTTTAGAATCTTCTATTAGTCGCAATTACAACTAATTGATAATCTTATATTAATGCTCGGACCAAACAATGCCTTGATAGCATCTTGGTGTTCTTCATTCATTTGAATACCTCGTAAGTCAATTTCTTCAAGACGTTCTAATTCTGAAATACTAAGAGGTAAATAATAAATATTGTTGCTCCAAAGTTCAAAATATGTAAGGTTCTTCAAATCGCCAATCCTTTCAGTAACGTGATAAATCTCATTGTTACCAACCATCAATTTTTTAAGTGATGAAAGGTCCCCAATTGAGCTTTGAAGTGAATCTAGCTTGTTACCTGTTAAATCAAGTTCCTCCAGCTGACTGAATGCAGCAAGGTTCTTAGGAATTTCCTTGATTCTATTATTACTTAAATCCAAAACCTTCAAGTTTTTAAATCTATTCAGCACTTCAGGCCATTCCTCAAGTTTTTCTCTCTTTAGTATCAACACCTCCACTTGATCAGGACTAAGCAATGCCTCCTCCAATTTGTCAAATTTCACTTGCGGTTCTTGGGCACAAAGATCAATATGGCATGCAAAGATCAAAAGGAAGATTATCGGCAACCTAAACATCGAGCGCGTTTTGTTTATCGATATCCATTTGTTTGACAAGTTCTCTCACATCGCTAAAACGTCTTTCGGTCCTTAAATATTTTAAAACAAACACACGGATTTGTTCTCCGTATATGTCTTCATCAAAATCAAAAATGTGAACTTCTATTGATCGATCAGCGCTTCCCTCAAATGTAGGGTTGAACCCTATATTCATCATAGCTCTGAACAGCATTCCATTTAATTCAACCTCAACGGAATAAACACCATTCTTCGGAATAAGCTTTGTGTCATCAACATCAGCTATGTTGGCGGTTGGATATCCGATTTGATTTCCTCTCTTTTTGCCATGAACAACCTTACCCTCGAAAGAGTACAGATACCCAAGATATGTGCTAGCTATATCAACATTGCCATCATCAAGTGCAGTGCGAATCTTGGTTGAACTGACATTAACATCATCAACATCCTTTGCTGAAATCTCCGTCACATTGAAGTCATAAAGAGGTGCCATATCCCTCAACTGATCGATACCTCCTTCTCTATTACGGCCAAAATGATGATCATATCCAATGACCATATGTTTCATATTTATTCCTTCAACTAATAGATCCCGAACGTATTCAACCGCGTTCAGGCGAGAAAAATCTTTGGAAAAGGGATGAATAATAACATCATCTATCCCTGCCTTTTCGAACAAAGCCAGTTTTTCATCCATCGTAGTTAAAAGTCTTAGCCCATGATCATCAGGAAAAAGGACTTTTCTCGGGTGTGGAAAAAAGGTAAGCATCACACTTCTCCTGCCTTCTTCTTTAGCAATCTTATTGAGCTGACTAATGATTTTTAGATGCCCAATATGCACACCATCAAACGTGCCTGTTGTTAAACATGTTTCTTCGATGCCATCATAAGATTCAATCCCTCTAAATACTCTCAATTTATTAACGCGTATGAATTTCTTAACTTACTGATATACTGAACTTTAATTCAGTTCTTAACGATCATCAAATGTATACAATTAAAAAAATGAAGATAGGGGTCTTCATACAAATTGAAATACATAGATTTGCACCCGATTTAAGGACGATAAGAAACTTTACGTAACTATCTAAAATTCAGCATAAATGGCTGTGAGAAAAGGAAAAATAATACAGGTGATCGGACCTGTAATTGATGTGCGATTCAGCGTTGGAGACGATGCTCTTCCAAATATTTTAGACGCACTAGAGGTAACTAAAGGAACTGGGGAGCGCGTAGTTCTCGAGTGTCAGCAACACATTGGTGAGGATACCGTGAGAACTATTGCAATGGACTCTTCTGAAGGTTTGACCCGAGGAATGGAGGTTACAGCAACAGGTCAGCAAATCACAATGCCAGTTGGTGACCAAATTAAAGGAAGAACCTTTAACGTAATTGGTGAAGCCATCGATGGTATTCATAGTGTGGAACAAGCTGGCGGACGTCCAATCCACGCTGAAGCTCCTAAATTTGAGGATCTTTCTACAGCTTCAGAAATTCTTTTCACAGGAATTAAGGTGATTGACTTAATCGAGCCATATGCAAAAGGTGGTAAAATTGGTTTATTCGGTGGTGCTGGTGTTGGTAAAACTGTACTTATTCAAGAGTTAATCAATAACATCGCGAAAGGTTACGATGGTTATTCAGTTTTTGCTGGTGTAGGTGAACGAACTCGTGAAGGAAATGACCTTTTGAGAGAGATGTTAGAATCTGGTATTGTAAGATACGGTGATGACTTTATGCACTCAATGGAAAAAGGCGGTTGGGACTTAAGCAAAGTCGATGATGCATCATTGAAAGAGTCGAAAGCAACATTTGTATTCGGACAGATGAATGAGCCTCCAGGTGCGAGAGCACGTGTAGCCTTAACTGGTTTGACGGCAGCAGAATATTTCCGTGATGGAGACGAAGAAAGTGGTGGACGTGATATCCTATTCTTCGTAGATAATATCTTCCGATTTACTCAGGCAGGTTCTGAGGTATCTGCACTTTTAGGCCGTATGCCTTCTGCGGTAGGATATCAGCCAACGTTAGCATCTGAAATGGGTGAAATGCAAGAACGTATTACTTCTACCAAGAGAGGTTCTATTACATCGGTTCAGGCGGTATACGTTCCTGCTGATGACTTGACTGACCCTGCTCCTGCGACAACTTTTGCTCACCTTGATGCAACAACAGTATTAAGTAGAAAGATTGCTGAACTAGGTATTTATCCAGCGGTTGACCCATTGGATTCTACTTCAAGAATTTTGACAGCAGATATTGTTGGTGATGAGCACTACGATACAGCTCAAAGGGTGAAAGAGATTCTTCAAAGGATGAAAGAGCTTCAAGACATCATTGCCATTTTAGGAATGGATGAATTGAGTGAAGAAGATAAACTGGTTGTTCACAGAGCGAGAAGAATTCAGAGATTCCTATCTCAACCATTCCATGTGGCAGAGCAGTTTACAGGTTTGAAAGGAGTATTCGTTCCAATCGAAGAAACAATCAAAGGATTCAATATGATTCTTGAAGGAGAGGTTGACCAATACCCTGAAGCAGCTTTCAACTTGAAAGGAACAATTGAAGAAGTAATCGAAGCAGGTAAGAAAATGCTTGCTGAATCAAACGATTAAAGATGACACTAGAAATTCTATCTCCAGAAAACCTAATTTTTAAAGGCGAGGCTGATGCTATTCAGCTTCCTGGAAAAGATGGTTCATTTGGTATTCTAGAAAACCACGCACCTATCATTGCAACGTTGAAACATGGAGTGGTTAAGGTTACAAATTCAGGTCAAGAATCTGAGTTTGAGATTAAAGGTGGTGTTGTAGAAGTAGTGAAGAACAAAGTGATTGTTCTTTCAGACTAACTGAACACTTCATAGAAATAAAGAAAGGCTTTCCAAATGGAAAGCCTTTTTAGTTTTATCTAATTGAGGGCAAAAAAAAGACCTCATCGAGAGGTCTTTAATATGTCATTCATCATTAAATTAAAACAATCCGTGTAATTCAGCATCAATTTTTTGGATGATTTCCCCCAAATCTTCTGGGCTATCGATAAAGTTGTTGTTGTCCACGTCAATGATGAGCAACTTTCCTTTATCGTACGTTGAAATCCACGCTTCATAACGCTCGTTCAATCTCTTTAAGTAATCCAATCGAATGGCCTCTTCATATTCACGTCCTCTGCTTTGAATTTGACTTACTAGTCTTGGGACACTTGCCCTCAAATAAATTAGCAAGTCTGGCGCTTGAACAAATTTATCAAGTAAGTTGAATAAGGAGAAATAGGTCTCAAAATCTCGTGTAGTCATTAACCCCATAGAGTGAAGGTTAGGAGCGAAGATGTACGCATCTTCATAAATAGTTCTGTCTTGAATAACATTCTTCTTACCTTCTCTAATCTCCATTACTTGATTGAATCTATTATTCACATAATAGATCTGCATATTGAAAGACCAACGCTGCATTTCAGCATAGAAGTCATTAATGTATGGGTTTCCATCCACATCTTCATAGTGCATTTCCCAGTTGTAATGCTTTCCAAGCAACCCTGTCAAAGTTGTCTTACCAGACCCAATATTGCCCGAAACGGCAACGTGCAAATTACTTTTCTTATCCTCCATATTTTATAACGATAACTTCGATTCCCCTGTTATTCAACGAATCACTTTGGGGTTACGAATTAAGATAAACCCATTGAAAATAAAAAGTCTTATTCCTCAGGCTTGTAAATAATTATTCCTTTTGATGAAACTAAACAAATCATATTGCGATTTAAGGCGAAAGATGAACCTACAGGTGTTTCTATTTGAACTGATTCTTCAGCTTGATTTACCAAATTAAGTCCGAACAGTTTTCCACCTCGCTCAAAGAACAACCTCCGATCGTTGATGTGCAATTCATTCACTCCTTTTAAAGGCAAGCGCTTGATATAATTACCATAAATATCAAACACATAAATACCATTTTTAGGATCGGTAAGGTACACTTTGTTATCTACTTCAAGAATATCAGTAGGGTAAAACTCAACCCGTAATAATTGAGCAATATTCAATGATTCTCGTTCCTTTTTAAAGTATTGATCAAAGCGAATCAATTTAAAATTAATAGGGTCATACAACCAAAAGCCATTGCTATGTGAAGTAGCTGCCAAACTTATTTGCTCATATCCTTGATTAAATAAATTGATTTCTTGACGCAATTCCCCTAATCGTGAATCCAGAAAAATGAGCCTCATCTGGTCTTCTGAATACAAGATCACTTTCATTGGGTTTGTCACATCCAATTTCACATCTTCACCGATAAGTTTATTGCTATATCGAGTTAGTAGCTTCCCTTCAGTGTCATACTTTACAATCTCGCCCTTTAGAATACCGTATATATTATTTAACTGATCAACTTTAACCCTAGAAACTGGACTTTCAAGCACCTCTTGCATCACCCATTTCGTTCCTTGAGCAAACATTAGTCCAGAGCACAGACTGAATAGAATCAAAACTAGAACAAGTTTACGCATGCTGGTATTTTAAGATTTCATCTATGTAATCTCGATTGTTCGACAATCTAGGAACTTTATGCTGTCCACCTAACTTTCCATTGTGTTTCATCCAACGATAAAACGTACCTACTGGAACCTTATTAATTATTGGGAGCTTCAACACCTTGTCATGATAGCGCTTAGCTTCATAATCGCTGTTTACATTTTTTAGTGCGTTGTCCAGCATTTCGGCAAAGTATTCTAAATCGCTAGGCTCTTGCTCAAACTCAATTACCCATTCATGCGCTCCAGCTCCATTCTCATCCATATACTTTGGGGCCGCAGAATACTCTTTCACGATAGAACCCGATTTTTGACTTGCAATGCCGATGGCTTGATCTGCATTCTCAACAATCAACTCCTCCCCAAATGCATTTATGTAGTGTTTTGTGCGGCCGCTGACTTTGATTCGGTAAGGGTTCAAGGTTGTGAATTGAACCGTATCGCCAATTAAATAGCGCCATAACCCACCATTTGTAGAAATAATCAAGGCATAATTCTCCCCTATCTTAACTCCATCTAATTGCAGTGTTTTCGGGCTTTCCTTGCCGTATTCACTCATTGGCATGAATTCATAGAAAATACCATAGTCAAGCATTAATAGTAGATCATCTCTTGAAGTATCGTCTTGTATACCAAAAAACCCTTCTGACGCATTGTACGTTTCCGAATAATTCAATTTGTGCTGAGTTCCGATTATTTGCTTGAACCTATCGAGATAAGGCGTAAAATTCACACCTCCATGTACATACCATTCAAGGTTAGGCCACACCTCCATAATGGATTGTTTACCTGTTTTTTCCAGTACTCTTTCTAATAAGACCAGCATCCAGCTGGGAACACCAGAGATATTAGTAATGTCTTGAGGTATCGTTATATCAACAATCTGCTCAATCTTCTCTTCCCAAGATGGGTTTAGCGCAACATCAACATCAGGAGTGCGATGTAATTGAGCCCAAAACGGTAGATTCTTAATAATGATTGCTGACAGATCTCCATAATAGGTTTCATCATTAAGAGGCACAAAGTTGGAGCTTCCACCCATTACCAGGCCCTTCCCTGCCATCAATCGGGAATCGGGGAACTGATTATAGTATAATGAAATCAAGTCTTTCCCTCCTTTGTAGTGACACTCTTCTAACGACTCTTCGCTAACTGGAATGAACTTACTTTTTGAATTGGTCGTTCCACTTGACTTTGCAAACATCTTAATAGGAGTTGGCCAAAGTATACCTTGCTCGCCTTTCAATGTTCGATCAATGTCTTTTTCTAGCCCCTCATATGTATTGATTGGCACTCGTTCCTTGAATTGAACAAGGCTGTCAATCTCGCCATACTTGTATCGCCTTCCCCATTCTGTATCTTTTGCAGTAGTCAGCAACTTATTCAGCCACTCGCTCTGAACATCATGAGGATACTTCATGAATAGATCAATCTGGTGGATCCTCTTTTTAATGTACCAACTGAATATAGAATTGATGACGCTCAAGCAAACAATAGATTATCGGGTCTCGTGGCTTTAAGATTTCGAACGAAAATAGTTTTCTATATCCTTTAACCCTAGCGCATTTAACGTCATATCTTTTGTTAGCCCTCCCTTTCGCGCTGCCATCACCCCATAACGCATATGGTGAAAGCCTTCTTTTCTATGTGCATCAGGGTTTATTGACACTTTCACTCCTCTTTCCATGCAATATGGAATCCATGTATAATCTATATCTAATCGCATTGGGTTTGCGTTTAACTCTACCACAACATTATTGGAAGCACAAGCATCAATCACCTTTTTATGGTCAATTGGATAACCTGGTCGTGAAAGTAAAAGTCGTCCTGTTGGGTGACCCAAAATACTCGTATAGGGGTTTTCAACCGCCTTGATCAATCTGTTGGTGGCGGTATCTTTATCCATTCTTAAAACAGAGTGCACTGAAGCGACAACAAAATCAAAAGTCTTAAGCACCTCTGCTGAGTAATCAAGTGAACCATCCATCAAAATATCACTTTCTATTCCCTTCAAAATCTTGAATGGATTCAGTTTTTCATTCAGAAGGTCAATTTCGTTGTGCTGTTTAATGATTCGGTCTTCTTGCAGACCATTAGCGTAAAAAGCAGATTTGGAGTGATCGCAAACTCCAAAATATTCGTACCCCAAATCCTTTAAGTAAGTGGCCATTTCTTCTAGCGTATGCATTCCATCACTATAGGTTGTATGATTATGAAGCGAACCTAACAAGTGATCATCTGTCAGTAAATCATTTTCGGTATGCTTTTTCAACCATTCAACAAACCAAGTATTATCTCTCATTTCAGGCAACACAGGCTGGATACCTGAAGTATTCAGCACGTTTAAGTGCTCTTTAGTACATGATTTTTCAAAGACTAATTTTTCAAAACCGTCCTTAGACGCACTATAAAACACAACTTTCACATTGGTCTCAGAAGTATCAGGCCGCTCAAGTACATTATCACTTACGACAATTTCAAGTTCATCAATGATCAGGTCTCGTCTCAGCGCAGCTCCTGTTTCAGAGACTAATCCGTCCGGATATTTATGTTTAATCCAATCCTTGATATCTTGAATGAGGGGTTCGATGGAGGCAAATAGAAACTTGTCTTGATTGTCCATAATAAACTCGATTGACTGCTTGACTTGAGCTTGAGTTTTCTCACCAAAGCCCTTTAGATCAACCAACCTGTTTTCGTTGCAAGCATATAATAACTCACCGACAGTCTCAATCTCCATTTCCTTCCAAATCAATCGTACTTTGCTCGGACCGATGCCTTTAATCCGAAGTATTTCGAGTAATCCTTCTGGCGTTTTCTCCAACCATTGATTCAGATAGGACATTTCGCTAGTATCGATCAATTCTCGAATCTTAGGAACAAGATTTTTACCAATTCCAGGCACTAACAACAACTCACTATCATCCAATTCTCTCAATGGATTCGCATACTTTCCAATTTGAAAAGCAGCATTTATATAGGATCGGGTTTTAAACTTATCTTCATTATGAAGCTCCATTAATTGGCCCACCGTCTTCAACACCGATGCAATTTCCTTATTCTCCATTCATCTTGCTTCTAAATATTATTTTGAATCAACTTCGAAAATAGCTTTCTCAAAGAGAGGATTAAGTCAAAAAGGCCAGTAGGAATTAAAATTCCTACTGGCCTTCTATCAAGTTAATTAATTTCTATTCAGTAACCCTAAGCTTTGCAGGGATTAATAAATTCGAATATCGTATAGCATTCTTGATTGAATTCCCTCCATCTTTTTGATGTCTTCAATTTTCTCAAGCCACTTAGCTTCATCACCTAATATCCAAGAGCCAAGTTCAGCTTTCATTGAACCACTAAAGTCTTTCATGAATTTTTCAAAAGGATCTGACTTCTTTGGAAGGTTTAGAATATCGAAGTCTTTCAATTCAGCCTTTTCAGCAGCATAGCTAATAGCATCTTCAAGACCGCCATATTCATCTACCAAGCCAATTTCAAGTGCATCAGAACCAGTCCACACACGGCCGCGACCGATAGAATCTATATCTGCGTAAGAAACGCCTCTTCCATCGGCAACCTTTTGCACAAACTCTGTGTAAATCTGCTCAAGGTATCCATTCAACAAGCCGATTTCTTCCTCGTCAAAATCGCGGGCTAAGGAACCAAAGTCAGCGTGTTTATTAGTTTTCACACCATCAAACGTAATTCCCAATTTATCATTAAAGAACCCCCTCAAATTAGGGATCACTCCGAAAGCTCCAATTGAACCTGTAATTGTATTTGGCATCGCGAAAATGCGATCAGCATTTGCACTTATGTAGTAACCACCTGATGCAGCCACATCGCCAAACGATACAACAAAAGGTTTTACGTCACCTGCTAAAACCGTTTCTCTCCATATTACATCGCTTGCCAAAGCACTTCCACCAGGCGAATTAACGCGCAACACAATAGCTTTCACATCTTCATCTAAACGCGCTTCACGGATGGCTTTCGCCAAGGTTTCAGAACCAATATTTTCTTCATCTCCTTCACCACTGTTTATCCCACCAACGGCATAAATAACAGCTACTTCGTCCTTTAATTCCCAACTTTTATCCTCGTTCTTATTAGCACTTCTTCTGGCGCTAATTGCATATTTCGATATACTAATTGCTTCAATATCATCATCCTCTTCAAGACCTAACTTCTTTCGCAAATTTGATTGAATTTGATCATAATAAACAAGATCATCAATTAACCCTAAGCTCTTTGCATCCTCAGGTTTTCTAATCGCCATTTCATCTGCAATGCGATTAAACTCATCTACAGAAATCCCTCTGGATTGGCCAATATCAGCGAGCATTTCACCCCAAACATTATCTAAAATTCTCTGAATTTGACGCTTATTTGGTTCACTCATATCCTCACGATAAAGCGGTTCAACGGCACTCTTATAAATATTGTCTGGGCCTTTAATAATAGTTGCATCTATTCCCAACTTGTCCATAGCACCTTTTAAGAAAGCAATTTCGCTTCTTAACCCTCTAAAATCCATTGCTCCTTCAGGGAACATATAAACTTCGTCAGAAGCAGACGCTATATAGTAAGCTCCTTGAGTATATGCTTCTTCGTAAGAGATTATGAATTTATCAGAAGAGTCCTTGAATTGAACGATATGGTCTCTTGCCGTTTGCATAGTCGCCATTCCTCCGCTGAAATAAGCTCCTCTTATGAGCACACCTTTGATATTGGTGTCTTTAGCAGCTGCATCCAAAGCAAAAATGAAATCATCCAGCTCTAAGCCAGTGTTGCCACTGAGCCCTTCTATTTGTAATCCTTCAAACGGATTTTCAGGAGTGCGTTCAACAATGCCTTTGGTTAAATCGATCACCATTACACTGTTTGCTTTCACATTTACTTCTTTGCTGCTCTTTCCAGCCATAATTGCGGAGCCAACTATTCCAGCCAGAATCAATCCAGACAAGAAAACAATCAGCACTAAACCCACAATAGTTCCCAGTGTTGACGCAAAAAGGTATTTTAAAAATTGCTTCATCATTTTTGATTTTAATATTCGCGACAAATTTACTGGGCTGTCATGATTATCTTAGAGATACTTGACAAGTGGTTTAAATTCAATTTTAAAAGGAAAATGAAGCATATCGTTTATCTTCTTTTAGGCTCTAATATGGGAGATAGCATTTCATTTCTTTCATCTGCACGAATACATATAAGTCAACAAATAGGTGAGATCAGTAAATCATCTTCTATATTCAGAACCGAACCCTGGTCTATGGATACTGAGCAATGGTTTCACAATCAAGTATTGGAAATAAAGTGCAAGATTGATCCAGACAAACTGCTAAATATGATATTAAAGATTGAGGAGGAATTAGGCAGGAAGAGGTCTCTTGATAATCACAAACCATATGAGTCGAGAACAATTGACATAGACATCCTGTATTACGATAACAAGGTGTTGAATTCTGACAATCTAGTTATTCCGCATCCACGCATTCAAGAAAGAAGATTTGTTTTGAAGCCGATGTGTGAAATCGCACCTTCTTTAATTCATCCTGTTTTGGGCAAAAATCAGAGCGACTTACTTAATATTTGCACAGACCATTCAATCATTGAGCGCATATAATGACTTTTTCATACAACAACATAAGTATAGAAGGTAACATTGGCGCAGGAAAAACAACACTTGCCAAAGCTCTTGCAGAAAAGTTAAATGCGAGATTGATTCTTGAGTCATTCGAAAACAACCCATTTCTCGAACTTTTCTATCAAGATCGAGAGCGATATGCGTTTCAAGTTGAAATGTTTTTTTTAGCCGAGCGTTACCACCAGCTTTCTAAGAACCTTTTAGGAGATATTTTTCATTCGCACACCATTTCTGATTACGTTTTTGCAAAGAGTGCATTATTTAGTGGGATTAATCTTTCACATTCTGAACATGAATTGTTTCTCAATCTATTCAGAATAATGGAGCGCTTCATGCCCAAGCCGGACATATTAATTTATTTGCACATCCCACTAGAAAAAGTAGTTAAACAAATTTCTCGAAGAGGACGAGAGTATGAACAAAATATTCCCACTGAATACCTCACCAGCATTGAAAAAGCATACATTAATTACCTCAAGGAAGAAAATCGCTTTCCAATCGTTTTGTTAGAGGAAGAACCAAAAGCTGAGCGTACTATCGATCAAAGCCTTGCTGCTGTTGAATCTATCTTGAAAGCGGATTGGCCAAACGGTTTATCACGTTATTCTCTTCAAAACATTAAATGATTGTATTTCTAAGACGCTATGCACTTATATAAATTACTTAATATTGCACCCTGCAAAACGCATAGATCAGTTATGATTAAACGAAAACCAATTAAGATGAGATCAACCTACTCAGGAATTGCGATTATAGGCGCATTAACGTTAATAGCAGTTACAGGATGTAACCCGCTAAACAAGATGAATAAAAAGCATGGTATTGTTAAGTACACGCTTGATCCTAATCCATTAGAGCTTCATGGCGACTCTGTAGCTATTAGTGTTAGCGGTCGTTATCCAGCTAAATTTTTCCACAAAAAAGCTGTTGCTAATGTGAAGCCTGTTATGGTAGACATGAACGGCAACATTGTTAAGGAGTTTGAGAACATCAAATTGATCGGTGAGGCAGCAGAAGGTGAAGGAACCAAAATCATGAAAACCGGAGGAAGCTTCAGTGTTTCTAACAAGGTTCCATATGAGGCAGCAATGGAAAATGTAAAATTAGAGGTGAGAGTAACCGCTGGTTTTAAAACAAAGACTAAAGAGTTTGATCCAGTTGCGTTGGGTAATGGAACTGTAACGACTCCGTTGTGGGTTCAAAGCGATGAAATGCCAATTTTAGGAAAGGACAAGTTCACTAAGGTTTCTCCGCGCTCTATTACAGCTGAATTGAATTATGACATCCAGTCAAGCTATGTTAAGCCAGCTGAATTGAAGCAAGACGATATTAAAGCTGTTGAGGCTTTTATTGAGAAAGGAATCACTTACGAGTACACTTGGAAGAGCGTTGAGATTACTTCTTACGCCTCTCCTGATGGTGAAACTGCATTAAACGACAATCTAGCTGGCGATAGAGCAAATACTGCTTCTAGAGCTATCACATCATTATTCTCTAAGAAGAAGGTCAAAGCGACTGACGATTGGTTTAAGAAGTCTCCAAAAGGTGAAGACTGGATGGGATTCAAATCAAAAATGGAAGCTTCTTCTATCGCTGATAAAGACATGATCTTACGAATTCTAGGAATGTACAGTGATGACACAAAAAGAGAAGAAGAGATTAAGAACTTAGCTGCTACTTACAGAGTTATCGCTGAAGAAATCCTTCCTCCGTTGAGAAGATCTGTAATCAAAATCAATGCAGAAGAAGAGGCTAAAACTGACGATGAGTTGAAGCAATTAGTAAAAGAGAATCCATCTGAGCTCACAGCAGAAGAAATTCTTTACACTGCTACGCTTTACAACGATTTAAACGAAAAATTAGAAGTTTATAAGGCTTGTGCTCAAGTTCATGCTGATGACTGGAGAGGTCACAATAATGTAGGTTATGTTCTTGTTCTTCAGAACAAAGTATTAGAAGCCAAAGCTCATTTTGAGAAAGCTGACAAAGCAAGCGCTGGTGAGAAGGTAGCGATGAACAACATGGGAGCAGTTACACGTTTAATGGGTGACCGAGAAGGAGCTGCTGAGTATTATGAGAAAGCCAAAGGAGCTGGATCTGAAGTAAACTACAACATTGGCATCTTGAACATTATGGACGGTAACTACGAAGATGCTGTTAGCAACATGGGAAGTTTCAATACTTTCAATTCTGCTTTAGCAAAAGCGTTAAATGGTTCCACTGAAGACGCAATCAATACTCTTGAAGCTTCTGAAGCGAAAGCTAACGCGGAAGGTTATTACCTCAAAGCAATCATTGGTGCTAGAACTAGCAACGAAGAAATGTTGCTTCAAAACTTGAAGGCTGCTATTGAAAAAGACGATACACTTAAAGCTAAAGCTAAGAGTGATGCTGAGTTCTTAAACTATAGAGAGTCTCAAGCATTTACTACCTTATTAGGTATGTAATCAAACCAAGGTTTTCGAAAAAAGGGGCGTATTGAATACGCCCCTTTTTTTATTTACCGTTTCCTAATTTGCAGTTTCATCGCATTTATTAACCATTATATTTGTCCATTACATAATTGGTATCATGAATAAAGTTTACGCCTTCTTATTATGCGCATTTTCAGTTACTGCGCTTTCATCCTGTGAAAAATGTTCAACATGCTCAAGCACTTCAGAAGATCCTGAAACATTTGGACAAGTAATTGAGGACGAAGTATGCGGCAGTGGTAGAGACTATGACGACCAAATAGAAATTTACACCCGCTCTAATTGGGAATGCACAGAGGAAGGTAATTAAGATTTTCCTGTTAGGTATCTTTTAAAAATTTCCCATAGAGCTATTCCTCCGGCCACGGTTACATTCAGGCTATGCTTTGTACCGAGTTGAGGAATTTCCATTACTTCATCCGACAGATCAATAATTGCTTGGTCTACACCATTCACTTCATTACCTAAAACCAAGCATATTCGATCGCTTGCTTCTATTTCAACTAATCTGGGGTCAGTACTGCGTTCACATTGTTCAAGTGAAATTATCCTATAACCTCTAGACCGGAATTCATTCACCGCATTAACAGCGCTTTCATTGTATGACCATGAAACACTCTCAGTTGCTCCAAGTGCTGTTTTTTGAATATCACGATGAGGAGGCTGACCCGTTATACCACATAAAACAACTTCCTCAACATTGAAGGAATCTGCTGTTCGAAAAATTGAACCAACATTAGCAAGACTTCTAATGTCATCAAGCACTAATGTAATTGGAAACTTCTGTTGATTTCTAAAATCATCGACTGAAGGTCTGTTCAATGCCTCATTCGCAAGCTTTCTGTTCATAACTCTTAAAAATATAAAGGGCTCAATTAATAGTACTCCGAAGAGTGGTTCTAACTTTACTGCTTCACTAAAATGGCTACCAAAGAAAAAAAAGACCCGAAGGAAACTCCTTTAATGAAGCAGTACTATGCCATTAAAGCAAAGCACCCTAATGCGCTTCTTCTTTTCCGAGTTGGTGATTTTTACGAAACCTTCAGCGAAGATGCAATTAAGACCTCGAAAATACTCGGCATTGTTCTTACTCAAAGAAAAAACGGAGCATCAGCTAGCGTTGAATTAGCCGGGTTCCCTCATCACAGTCTGGACGTTTATTTACCAAAGCTAGTTCGGGCTGGATTGCGTGTTGCAATTTGTGATCAATTGGAAGACCCAAAGCAAACGAAAACAATTGTAAAGCGAGGTGTTACAGAGTTGGTGACTCCTGGAGTAAGCTTTAACTCTCAAATTCTTGAAAGCAACGAGAATAATTTCCTAGCTGCAATCCACTTCTCAAAAGATATTTTAGGTGCTGCTTTTTTAGATGTTTCTACAGGTGAGTTTTTTGTAGCGGAAGGGCCCAAGTATTACATCGAGAAGCTCATCGCTGGCTTTAACCCAAGTGAAATATTATTCGAGCGAGGTCAGAAAGCAAACTATGAAGAATTGTTTGGAAATAAGTACCACACTTATCATTTGGAAGATTGGGCCTTTCAGCATGAATTTGCCTACGAAGCTTTAACTAGGCAATTTAAGACTCAATCACTAAAGGGGTTTGGAGTAGAAGAACATTTTCATGCCATTATTGCTGCCGGTGCTGCATTGCATTATGTAAGTGAAACACAGCATGACCGCATTCATCACATCTCTCAATTATCAAGAATTGACGGAAACGATCACGTGTGGCTTGATCGATTCACCCAAAGAAATCTAGAGCTGTTTAGTACCTCAAATCAAGGTGGTAAATCTTTACTTGCGATTATTGACAAAACCATCACCCCAATGGGTTCAAGGTTGATGAAGCAATGGTTAGCATTTCCTTTAAACAATATTGACTCTATCAATCAACGACTAAAGAGTGTTGCTGTATTCTTTGATAATCAAGAAATTAGACAATCTCTAATTGATCAACTAAAAAAGATTGGAGACTTAGAACGCATGACTTCGCGATTAGCCATTGGGAAATTAGGACCTAAAGAAGCTATTCAACTTGCACGTTCTCTTTCGGAAGCTAAACCTATTGCTAAGTTACTCAGCAATAAAAAGACGATCAAACCTCTGGCGAATGGTTTAGGTAATGCAGATCCCATAATCGACCTGATTCAATCACAGCTCAAGCCTGACCCACCAGCAATCTTATCAAAAGGAAATGTTATTGCAAACGGAGTGAATCAAGAGCTTGATGAACTTAGAAGCATTGCTTACTCTGGAAAGGACTTTCTATTAAAAATTCAAGGTAGGGAAGCTGCGAAAACAGGAATTTCCTCACTGAAAATAGGGTTTAACAATGTCTTTGGATATTACTTAGAAGTAACAAACGTTCATAAGGACAAGGTTCCACAAGAATGGATGAGGAAACAAACTCTAACGAATGCAGAACGATACATTACTGAAGAATTAAAGGAATACGAACAGAAAATACTTGGTGCAGAAGAAAAAATATCAGCTCTGGAGGCCATAATCTATGAGCAAATGCTCGATCAACTCCAGCCATACATTTCTAACATCCAAAACACTGCCAAAAGACTAGCAGAAATAGACTGCCTGACAACTTTTGCAATCAATGCAATAAATAACAATTATTGTAAGCCATCCATAAATCAATCTCATCGTATTCAGATTGAAGCTGGAAGACATCCAGTAATCGAGCAAGAAATGCCCTTAGGTGAATCATATATAGCTAATGATGTAATGTTGGACAATGAAACCCAGCAAATTATTATGCTAACAGGGCCGAATATGGCTGGAAAAAGCGCATTATTAAGACAAACCGCTCTGATATCTTTAATGGCTCAAATGGGAAGTTATGTTCCTGCTAAATCTGCTCAATTAGGATTGATAGACAAGTTATTCACTCGTGTAGGAGCAAGTGACAATATTTCGCAAGGAGAGTCAACCTTTATGGTTGAAATGAATGAAACGGCAAGCATTCTGAATAACCTATCAAATCGAAGCTTGATTCTGTTAGATGAGATCGGGCGCGGTACAAGCACTTATGATGGAATATCTATTGCCTGGTCTATTGCTGAATATCTGCATGAACATCAGGGCAAACCGATGACCCTATTCGCAACTCATTATCATGAGCTGAATGAAATGACGGATAGTTTTAAAAGGATCAAGAACTACACCATCTCAATCAAAGAGACAAAAGACAAAATTGTGTTTTTGCGAAAGCTTGTTCCTGGAGGAAGCGAACACAGCTTCGGTATTCATGTCGCTAAAATGGCTGGCATGCCACACTCGTTGATTAAAAGAGCGCAGATCATTTTAACTGAACTCGAGAAGTCAGATCGGAGCGACCTTTCAAAAGATGCACTCAAAAGCGCTAAAGATAAAATGCAACTCAGCTTTTTCCAGCTTGACGACCCTGTTTTATCGCAAATACGTGATGAAATATCAAACATCGATATTAATTCATTAACCCCAGTTGAAGCGCTGTTCAAGCTAAATGAAATCAAGAAAGTGATCGGAAAACGATCATAAATGAGATTTTTTCAAAAGAGGGTTTACTATAAGCGAGAAACATTTATTTTTGCCGTCCTTTTGCGAGAGTAGCTCAGCTGGTAGAGCACGACCTTGCCAAGGTCGGGGTCGCGGGTTCGAATCCCGTCTCTCGCTCAAAGTCACTTAAAGACCTCCCTCAATGGAGGTCTTTTTTTGACGAAATATCTGCCCGGGTGGTGGAATTGGTAGACACGCAGGACTTAAAATCCTGTGACCATCGCGGTCGTGCGGGTTCAAGTCCCGCCCCGGGTACAAAAGCATCTTAAGAAATTAAGGTGCTTTTTTTATTTAGAAAAGTTGGTTTTATTGTTAATTCAATGCCTTATACCAATAGAAAAATGCTGCTTTGTCTCTCGACTTTTTGAGCTTGTTCAGGAAGTTTAGTTCTCCCGATATTTCCAGTTTGCTAATGTCCTGAGCATTAAATTTCTCTGGGGCTAAATGGTCTTTGTTTTTTAATTGTTTGGCGAGGTAAGCTGCTTTACCTGCTGCAAGTATGGCATCTTCAATTTTGAAGTTTTCAGCGATCAAAAAGCCTTCAAACCTTCGTATTCCGGTGGTGAGTTTGGTAAATCTTGTTTTGTTCGGCTCTTCGGTGTTTTTAGTTCGCTTGGCTATGAGTAAGGAAGTGGCGAAAATATCATCCAGTATCTCCGTTAAGCCAATTTTGAGTTTGTAAGAGCACTAAAAGCTACATTAGAACAAAACAGTGGTTCAGTGTTCCAGTTTTCGCCTTATGAAAACTCTACTTTAAATCAAGTCAAACGACAATTGGAAGCTTCAACAGAGCCTGATAAAGATAGCTTAATCACGTTCATTAAAACATTAACAACTCCTCCGAAGGACAAGCATTACAGCTATGAGATTTGGCAACCTGAAAGGGGTATGATTGATCTTTGTGAAGTAATCAAAGCCTATTACTACAACCCACATACCAAAGGGAGTAATTCCATTAAAGCTATATTGCCCGCTATTTTCAATACTTCGGAATTCATTAGAGAAAAGTATAGTCAACCCATTGCAGACATCAACATGACGAGCAAAAACTTCCCCCGTCATTACAAGTGGTTAAGAATTGTAAATGGTGAAATCGAGGACCCCTACAAAGCTTTAGAAAAACCATTTGAAGACTGGGATACTGATTTTGAACACAAAAGTGATATTGAAGAAATTAATAATGGCGGTGCCGCTCTAACCGCTTACGGTTTAACTCAATATACCGACATGAGTGAATTAGAGCGTGATAATATCCGAAAAGCGCTTTTAAAGTATTGTGAGTTAGATATCTTAGCTATGGTAATGGTGTTTGAGCATTTGAATGAACTTAATTGATTATAAAAATTAGGAAAAAGGTTAACATTGGATATACAAACAAATTGGACTTGTCTCAACAGCATCATTCGCTTGATGATGGCAGTTTTAGTTGGCTTGAATCTGCAGATATTCTGGTGTCAGAGGCTCACGAGCTTGTTATCGATTATTGCGTGAATTGCAACTCCCTCATCAATGGAATTTCCAATGCTCAAAAAATAAATGGGTGAGGTAACTGCTTAACATTATCTTGGTTTCGTATCAAACCTGTCCCATTTTTTTGGGGCATCTAAAAATTCAAGAAATAAATGACTCAATTTCCAGCTATAGGGGTTTGACCAGTGGCTTTATGAAAAGAAAGTAATAAAACGAGTCCCATTGTAAAATCAGCAGCATAGTCTACTTCCGTAAAATAAAGTGAAGTTTCTTACGATAGCTTTTTGGCTTCTTTTAAGTGTTCAACCGGCATAAATTTTGCGGAGTAAGCTGTAAATTCATAGGCAGAAAAAGATAATTATTACATTGTAAGTTTGAGGGAAAATATTCTTTGTAACGCAACTTCATTTATCTATCCGATCAAGAAATCCACGCAATTCGCAAACTATTTTATGAGTTCTAAAAAGCAGGTCAGAAGTATTATTTAAAAATTCTAAGGGGGTAATGAATTGGCTAAATCTAATACACAGAAATAGCTAAATAATCTTTTTTTAAAACCTCACCCACAAGCTTTGCATGGTAGAGAATTATGTCCACATCCTGCATAATAAAGTTCGGTATTTGTCGGCTTCCTTGTACTTAATAAGCCTCTTCGAATGAAGGGGCTTATTTGCGTTTAGACACTTTTTCAATCCATTGAAAAATTTCGTCACTTGCGCCCAACTGACTTTGAAAAAATTCATTGGAAGCTCGATTGACTAGAGCACGATACTCTTTATCAGATAGCGCCTTATCAAGTGCTGCTGATAACTCGGATTGAGACTTGACTTCAATTCCTACACCTAACTCTTTCAAATATTGAATCTCTTGAAACCGCCCATTCTCCGGCCCAAAGATTACGGGTATATTATAAACAGCGGCTTCCAACGTATTGTGAACTGCTTTCCCAAACCCACCGCCAATGTAAGCGACAGAAGCAAATCTGTATACCCTTGAAAGTAATCCCATACGATCGACATATAAAACTCGCTGGTTAACAAATTCTCCAGACTCGAGTTCGGCAATAGATAGCATCTGGCTCTTAAAGTTTTCCTTCCATGAAGACTTTTGATTTTCATGAAGCTCATGCGGCACCACTATAACTTTCAAATTCGGGTGATTTTTTATAACTGGTATCAAATTTCGATCATCTGCCGACCAATTACTTCCGACAACGAGCACGTGTTCACCTTCTCCAATAAAGCTGTTTATTGGGTCAAATTCCCAAGCTTGTTTCTTTACATCAAGTACTCTATCAACTCTCGTGTCTCCAACGCTTCTTGCATTATCTATCATTACACTAGCGAGAATATTACAACTCATTTCATCCTGAGTAAAAATCACATCGAACTGAGACAACATCTCTCCCAATAATATACCCGGCCATTCTATTGTCCAGTGCTTATCTGGAAAGTAGGCGCTGATTAATGCCATTGGAATGTTCTTCGTGTAAAGCACATCCATGAAGTTGAACCAAAACTCATACTTCACAAAAATGGCTGCGTCAGGGTTTAACTTATTTACAAAATCTTCTGCATTCTCTGGCAGATCGGAAGGCAAATAGGTAATTAGATCCGCAAATTCGTAGTTGGCTTTCGCCTCATATCCCGAACTTGAAAAAAAAGTAATCGCAAGCTGATAACGATCAGTTTGCGCGAGCTTTTCGATGACTGGTCGAGCTTGTTCGAATTCACCTATTGACGCGCAATGAAACCAAATAACCGTCTTGTGTTTATTGAATGAACCTAGGTCTTCCTTCCATTTTTCTCTTGCATCAAACCACTTTCTCACCTTGACATTTTTACTACTGAATAATGGGACCAAAATCAATCCCATTCTAAGAAGTAATGTGTAAAAACGCAGCATAAGTTAATTAATAGAAATAAAAATCACTGGCTTGACGCCTGTATAACGGGAAGTACCACCTCACAACAAGGTTCGCTAAAATATCTAAACGCTGAGTAGGATCAGCGGATTTAGTATTGAAGTTTATGCTTCGTCTATTCTGGGTGAACCCTTCATAGATTTCGGCACCGACATAAAAGTTGAGTAATCGATAATTACTAAAATGCTGATAACCTATTGATTGAGATAAGGTAAAGCCATAGGTCAATTGATCATAACCTTTGCTATAGTCACCCATAAGTTGAGGAACTTGTTCAGCAACTTCAATAATTTTAATCTTATGCTGCATTACTCCGCCTCCCAATGCTATGTGCAATCCTGAATTAGGATTTGGACCAACGATCGGAAAAATTTTCCCGACCCTAACAGTAGAAACAAATCCTCTCTGATATAAAAACACATCCGCTGGACCACCATCTCTGCCAATAATATCACCGCTTTCCGTTCTGAGGGAAGACAGAATAGTATCCTCATTCACCCTGTTTCCAAAGAAGAAACCATAGTTTGCCTCTAGAGTAAAATTAGAAGCAGATTTGTAAAGAAATGATCCGCCTGCGATTCCCCCGTATCCAAACCTTTCGCCTAAATCGGCAAACCCAGATTGCATTCCTATCTCGGCCGAAATAGCAAAAAATCGAATAGCCGTATCTTGAATACTTTTTTGCGCAAAACTTGCTGCACTTAAAAGGAAAAATGAAACCACTAAAACTATTCTGAACATACTGCGAAAATAGCAAAGGATTCAGGTAGGTTTAACATCATAAGATTCATTTGAGAATACGGGGTTCAAAGTAAAAAGGAGTAGCTTAAAAGAATATCTTTGCGCCTCATTTTTAGGACTGAATGAATCAAATTCAATTAGTAGATCTGCACACGCAGTATCTCAAAATCAAAGAAGAAATTGACACTGCTGTGCTCAATGTAATAGACAGCACGGCCTTTATCAATGGCCCCGAGGTGAAATCGTTCGCAGCAGAACTTGAAGCTTACCTTAATGTAAAGCACGTTATTCCTTGTGCCAACGGCACGGATGCACTTCAAATCGCGTTGATGGCAATCGGAGCAAAACCAGGGGATGAAATTTTAACTCCAAGCTTCACCTATATCGCTACGGCTGAGGTGATCGCGTTATTGCAATTAAAGCCCATTTTTGTTGAAGTTGATACTGATACATTTACGATTGATGTGGAAGACGCTAAATCAAAAATCACGTCCAAAACGAAAGCTATCATTCCAGTGCACCTTTACGGTCAATGCGCAAACATGGATGCCATTATGGAGTTAGCGAATAAAGAGAACATTTTTGTGATAGAAGATACTGCTCAAGCAATTGGAAGTGACTACACAAATAGTTCAGGCGAAAAAGCAAAAGCTGGTTGTATTGGACATATTGGAACCACCTCATTTTTCCCATCAAAAAACTTAGGCTGCTATGGAGATGGAGGGGCAATGATGACTAATGATGATGAACTCGCTGCTCAGCTGAAAATGATTTCAAACCACGGACAGCGCATCAAATATCATCATGATATGATAGGCTGTAATTCTCGCCTTGACTCCATTCAGGCCGCTGTTTTGCGGATTAAGCTCAAGCACTTAGATGAATACACCGAAGCAAGAAATGCTGCAGCAGACTTTTACAGCGAAGCGTTTAAAAACATAGAGGAAATCACAACTCCTTATCTTGCTCCATACTCAAGTCATGGTTTTCATCAGTATACTATTAAATTAGATAATGTTGATCGCGATGCTTTGCAGGAATACTTGAATGAAAATGACATCCCAGCCAACATCTATTATCCCGTTCCAGTGCATTTACAAAAAGGATATACTGAATATGGCGCAAAAGCTGGTGACATGCCAAAAACAGAAAGTTTGACTTCTAAGGTTCTAAGTTTACCTATGCATACTGAACTTACTGAAGATCAATTACAATACATTGTAGGTCACGTTATTAGATTTATAAAAGGATGAATATTGCGGTAGTTGGAACTGGATACGTAGGATTAGTAACAGGCACGTGCTTGGCTGAAACAGGCAATCACGTTGTTTGTGTAGACATAGATGAAGAAAAAGTTCACAAAATGAAAAATGGGGTAATACCTATTTACGAACCTCATCTTGATAATCTTTTCGAACGAAATATCAAGCAAAAGAGACTAGAATTCACGACCAACCTTGAAGATGCTGTTAAGCATGCTAATGTCATTTTCTTGGCATTACCTACACCTCCAGGTGCAGATGGCTCAGCTGACCTTCAGTACATTCTAAAAGTTGCTGATGACCTCGGGAAAATGCTTTCGGATTATAGTATTATCATTGATAAAAGTACTGTTCCAGTAGGCACAGCTGATAAAGTTCATGCTGCGATTTCGGCAAACTACAATGGAGAGTTTGACGTTGTTTCTAATCCAGAGTTTTTGCGTGAAGGTTTTGCTGTAGATGACTTCATGAAGCCTGACAGAGTAGTTATTGGCACTGAGTCATCACGAGCACAAGAAGTATTAGAAGAGTTGTTTAAACCATTCGTTAGACAAGGAAACCCTATCATCTTCATGGATGAAAAGTCCGCAGAAATGACGAAGTACGCTGCCAATGCATTTTTAGCTACCAAGATTTCTTTCATGAACGAAATCGCCAATCTATGTGAAATAGTTGGAGCTGATGTAGATAAGGTACGAGTTGGCATTGGATCCGATTCTAGAATTGGAAATCGTTTTCTTTTTCCAGGTATAGGCTATGGTGGCAGCTGCTTTCCAAAAGATGTGCAAGCGATCGTAAAGACGGCAAAAGATCACAATTACAATCTCGAAATACTCGAATCAGTAATGAAAGTTAATGAGTCACAAAAGACAATTTTACTTCCTTCCATACTGAATTCTTACAAAGGTGAATTGAAAGGCAAACATTTCGCAATGTGGGGACTGGCATTTAAGCCAGATACTGATGACATTCGCGAAGCTCCATCATTGTATATTATTGACAAACTCATTGAGCAGGGCGCCACAATCAAAGCTTATGATCCAGAAGCAATGAGCAATGTTCAAAAACAAATCGGTAATAAAATTGATTACGCCTTGAATGAATACGATGCATTAGACAATGCAGATGCATTAATCATATGCACAGAATGGTCTGTTTTCAGAACACCTGACTTTCACGAGTTAGACTCAAGGCTTAAATCAAAAACAATTTTTGACGGGCGTAATTTATACGAAGTCAAAAAAATGAGAGAAAAAGGGTATTTCTATAGAAGTATCGGAAGAGAAACTGCAAATCAATAAAAAGTGAAAAGCGTTTTAATAACAGGTGCAGCTGGCTTTCTAGGATCCCATCTTTGCGATAGGTTCATCAACGAAGGCTATCGAGTCATTGGCATGGACAATCTAATAACCGGTGATCTTAAGAACATTGAGCACTTGTTCGCCCATGAAAGTTTTTCATTTTATAATCATGACGTTAGCTCTTTTATTCATGTTCCGGGTAAACTCGATTACATTTTGCACTTTGCCTCACCGGCTAGTCCGATTGACTATTTAAAAATTCCAATCCAAACTTTAAAGGTTAGTTCTCTAGGAACACATAACCTGCTTGGTTTGGCTCGTGTCAAAAAAGCTCGAATTCTGGTTGCTTCAACTTCTGAAGTTTATGGAAACCCTTTAGAACACCCTCAAACTGAAGAGTATTGGGGCAATGTTAATCCTGTTGGCCCAAGAGGGGTTTACGATGAAGCGAAAAGGTTTCAAGAAGCCATGACTATAGCCTACAATAGAATTCATAATTTGGAAACTAGAATCGTAAGGATATTCAATACGTACGGACCAAGAATGCGATTGAATGACGGAAGGGTTCTTCCCGCATTTATTGGGCAAGCTTTAAGAGGAGAAGATATAACCATATTTGGAGACGGCAGTCAAACCCGCTCATTCTGCTTTATGGATGATCTAATAGAAGGTATATATCGTTTGCTATTAAGCGACTATTCCTTACCTATGAACATCGGTAATCCAGACGAAATATCTATCAAAGATTTTGCGGAAGAAATAATCAAGCTGACGGGAACAAATCAAAAAGTAGTTTTTAAAGATTTACCTGAGGGCGATCCAGAAAAACGCAGACCGGATATTTCTAAAGCAAAAGAAGTTTTAGGATGGGAGCCTAAAGTTCAAAGAAGTGAAGGCTTGAAAATTACATACGATTATTTCAAGCAACTTTCAGAAGAGGAACTACGTAAAAACGAACACAAGAATTTCGATGCCTATTTCAGATAACATGAAATATTTCGCTCATGACACGGCAATTATTGATGAAGGCTGCACGATAGGTTCCGGAACTAAGGTTTGGCACTTTAGTCATGTTATGCCTAACTGTGTGATTGGCGAAAACTGCAACATCGGTCAGAACTGCGTCATTTCACCTGAGGTGATCCTCGGAAACAATGTGAAAATTCAAAATAATGTATCTGTCTACACAGGTGTGATCTGCGAAGATGACGTGTTTTTAGGCCCAAGTATGGTTTTTACAAACGTGACCAACCCTAGAAGCGGTGTCAACCGCAGAGGGCAATACACTAAAACTATTGTTAAAAAAGGGGTGTCAATAGGAGCGAATGCTACAATTGTTTGCGGACACAATATTGGAGAATATGCATTTATTGGTGCTGGAGCTGTAGTAACAAAACAGGTATCTGCTTACGCACTGGTTGTAGGTAATCCTGCCAAACAAATTGGTTGGATGAGTGAATTTGGACATCGATTAAATTTTAATTCAGAGGGCTTGGCAACTTGCCCTGAATCATCATCAACATATAGGCTCGAAAACGGAAGGGTCTCTAAACTTTAATTATTGGATATGAGTAATCTATACGATCAAATTTTAAAAAAAGAAGCAAAAATTGGAGTAATCGGTTTAGGATATGTAGGCCTTCCAATTGCATTGGCATTTGCTAAAAAGGTATCTGTTGTAGGGTTTGACATCAATGCTGAACGCGTTGCAATGATGAATAATAATGTTGATCCAAGTGACGAATTAGAATCAAGCGACTTCGAAAACAGTGATATCACTTTTACGGCCAATACTGAAGATTTGAAAGATGTGAAATTTTTCATTGTTGCTGTACCTACCCCTATTGACAATTATAATAAGCCTGACCTAAGACCTCTTCTTGGTGCTTCGAAAACAATAGGAAGCGTATTGAAAAAAGGCGACTATGTGGTTTTCGAATCAACCGTATACCCTGGTTGTACTGAAGACGATTGTGTTCCTGTCCTAGAGGAGTTGTCGGGATTAACTTACATCAATGATTTTAAAGTTGGCTATTCACCTGAAAGAATCAACCCAGGGGATAAAGAGCATACAATCACGACAATTTTGAAAGTAGTTTCTGGTTGTGACGAAGAATCATCAGGAATTATTGCTGACACCTATAAAATAATAGTTGAGCCTGGTGTTCATCAAGCTTCAAGTATTAAAGTTGCAGAGGCGGCTAAAATTATCGAGAATACCCAGCGCGATGTGAATATCGCGTTGATGAATGAACTATCGATTATATTTAATCGAATTGGCATAAACACATACGAAGTGCTAGAGGCTGCTGGGACAAAATGGAATTTCTTAAAATTCTCTCCTGGATTAGTAGGTGGGCATTGCATCGGAGTAGACCCCTATTACCTTACTTATAAAGCTGAAAAACTTGGTTATCACGCAAGGATTATCAATTCTGGACGCTACGTAAATGATAGTATGGGCAATTACATTGCGAAAACCACCGTAAAAAAGATTCTAGCTCAGGGTAAAAATGTTGCAGGAGCTAAAGTCTTAGTAATGGGCGCCACATTCAAAGAAAATGTAAGCGACATTAGAAACTCTAAAGTAGCAGATGTCGTAAAAGAGCTACGTTCGTTTATGGTGGATGTTGCTGTAGCTGACCCTTATGCAGAAAGTGATGAACTTCAGCATGAATATGGCTTTGGTTTATCAGAGATCGTTAGCCAATCATATGACGCAGTGATCGTTGCTGTTAATCACGATGAGTATGTAAAAATGGAAGAGTCTGATTTCAAAAACCTCATGGTCGATGACAAAGGAATATTCGTTGATGTAAAAGGAATATTTAAAGCAAAAATCAAAACACTTAACTACTGGAGTTTATAACTGCAGGTATGGAGTTTAAAAAACGCATCATAGTAACTGGCGGAGCTGGGTTCATTGGCTCTCATGTCGTGAGAAGGTTGGTTAATCGGTATCCTGAGTATTTGATAATTAACGTTGATATTCTGACTTACGCTGGAAACCTTGAAAACTTGCATGATATCGATAAGCTGCCAAACTATCGCTTTGAGAAAATTGATATATGTGATGAGACTGGCATCTTGTCAATTTTCGAGAAATACAACGTAAATGGTGTAATTCATTTGGCTGCTGAATCGCATGTTGACCGGTCAATTTCTGAGCCTTTGGCTTTTATCCAAACAAACATTGTAGGAACGGCAAACCTTTTGAACTGTGCCGTTGCATTTTGGAAATCCGATTTTTCAGACAAACTATTTTACCATGTTTCAACAGACGAAGTGTTTGGTTCTTTAGGAGATGATGGTTTTTTCCTTGAAAGCACTCCATATGACCCTAAAAGTCCTTATTCTGCATCAAAAGCAAGTTCTGACCATCTTGTAAGAGCATTCGGTCATACATACGGACTTCCGATTGTGATTTCAAACTGCAGTAACAATTACGGTCCTAATCAATTCCCAGAAAAATTAATTCCTCTTTTCATAAGTAACATCGTTGAGAAAAAGCCTTTGCCCGTTTATGGAAAAGGTGAAAATGTTCGTGACTGGCTTTACGTTGAAGATCATGCTGAAGCAATAGACCTTATTTACCATGAAGGCATATCTCAAGAGACCTATAATATTGGCGGTGAAAATGAATGGAGTAACATCAAGCTCATTCAACTTCTTTGCACCAAAATGGACGAGAAGTTGGGTCGTCAGAACGGTGAATGCGAACAACTAATTTCCTATGTAAAAGACAGAGCTGGACATGATTTTAGGTACGCCATTGACTGCTCAAAAATTAAAAAAGAGCATGATTGGTCCCCGAAAACAACATTCGAGAATGGACTCAGCCAAACTATTGATTGGTATTTGAAGAATGAGGAATGGATTCAGAATATCAAAACAGGCAGCTACCAAGATTATTATCGATCTCAATACGAAAACCGTTAGTAGATCCAAATAACATTGTCATCACAAACATAATCAGATGGCGTGGGTATAGTATCCAATACTAAACTCCATTCCGGGTTACAACTTGAGCCAATCCAGAGTCAATAGACAGTAAGAATACAATTCGGGGTGCTTGCTTCTTAAATGAAGAGCCTTACATACCCTATCAGCAGCATACGAATAAAATCATGGCATAAAAAAAGGGGCACAAGGCCCCTTTTTGATAAATCATAAAAGTATTAATAACTCCAAAGATCATGCTCCATGTTCGTGATCTTAGCCTTAATAGCCTCGGCTTCAATAAGAGCATTTAAACCTGTTTTAAACTGGGAAATACTTCGATCATAAACATTTGATGTCTTAATGATAAAGCTACCAAACTGTCTTTTCCAAAAGATGTCTTCATATGTTCTTCGTTCCACATCGTTACCACGATTGTAAACCTCAGACTTCACGAAAACATATCTAGCCTCAGGGTAGTAGATCCAAAACAAGGGCTTCAATCCACGATACTCTCCAGCGTCATCTTTTTTCGCAACCATTGGACAAATTCCAATAATTCTGACGTCCATAACCGATCTCTGACGATCAAAAAACCACTCCTCCTTGACCTCATACCACTTAACATCACCAGACTTCACATCGATGTTAACAATGACAGGCTCCATTTCGCCAGTCATCAAATTCTCAGTATAACTAGTATCGATCTTGGAGAGCAAATTACGAACCTCATCTGTAGTCATTCGTTTAGTAAACATATCATCGTCTCCAAGTGCTCCCGGATCGTAGGCTGTCAGTGTCCCATCGTTAAGTATGGCATCCTTAATAACATCAAATAGTGACTTCCTGCCTTGTGAAGGCTTTTCAGGATAGTACATCGGATGATTAATTTTTTCTCTTAAGTCAATCCTTCTCCAAACGCGCTGCAACCACATAATGTCTGCTTCACGCAATGGAGCATAGGCAATGACCTTTCTTTCAAGAGTGTGTTCAGGTCTGTAAATACCATCCAACACGTCTTGAGCAGTAACTTGAGATGTCGACAATAATATTGACGACAACACTACAATAGAAAAAATTAATCTTTTCATAATCTAAATATTTGATCTTATATCACCTTTAAAGAAAGTGTTCCAAGGTCACGTTGTGTTCCATCCGGCCCACGCGCTTTAATCTTCTCAAGATAAATCTTTTGACCAGACTTCATTTCTCCTCTAATCTTTTTAGCATTAGAAGAAAGGTAAGGACCAGAACATGGAGCCTCAACCACTTTACCCTTTATTGTCGCAGATACAACATAGCTTACAATTTCAAACCTTAAGTCAAACTCAAAGTTCTCCATTTTAGCGATAATACCAGGTGCAGCCAAAAAGTCCTTCATCTTAATATTGTCCGAACCTGTTGCTCCACCAAAAAATGGCTTTGGATCTGGGACATTCTTAACACGGAATTCTTTTTTACCAAAGTTTTGCTTCTTGCCGTTTAATTCAGCACTAACGGTCACACTGCATGTCTGCCCTTTTCCTGGCTTAACCATAAAGTTTCCATTAGAGCCACTTTTGCTTGCATTAGAAATAGCAATCTCCAATTTTTCAGTCGGCACACCAGGTACGGAAACTTCAACTGGGTTTTCAAGACCTCGGTAAAACACATTCATTGCCGTTGGAGACACAACAAGAGCTGGCTTAGCAACAGTATATGTTTGCTTCGGTATTTTGAATGATCGATAAGTACCATCTGGGCCCTTAATCTGGATAACTCCTCCCCATTCCTTCAACCCTTCAGCAGAAGCTGCCACTGCATATCGGGAAGCGCCATTTACAACACTAATGTTTGAACTATCCAGTTCGTCAAAGCTGTCGTATACAGGCATATCGTTGGTATCACTAAACTGATTGGCTAACCTCATTCTCGGAGGCTGAGTTGTGCTAAATGCAGCAACAATTACATCAGCAATGAAACTATCACCTTGAATTACATACGTAGATCTTGGGATAACCTTCGCTGCAAGTGTGTCAAACTTAAAGTCATCAGCGCTAATATTCCTATATAACGCCTTGATTATATCGGCCTCCGCATTTCGAATATCAGCTTGCATTTTAGACAAATTAGTAACAACTGCTGCTAAAGGCAAGTGATAAAAGTTAGCAGTAACCCATGTTTGTGGCACTCCATCTTCTTTACCAAAATCTCCTTCTGTTGCCAAACCTAATTGTAATGCTTGACGCTCTTCTTCATTATCGAAAAGATAAAGAAGTTCAGACTTAAAGTTCTCTATTTTACCTTTCAATTCAAGAGCTGACCATTCACCTTCTTTAGGTGCTTGAGGCTCCGAGCCAACCAACCAAAGGGTTGGAATGTCATAGTTGTCTTTTGACTCAACATTTCGAAGATCAAATAGAGAATCATCCTCAACTTCCTCAATGCTTGCTTTACCAGCCGTAACGGCTGTCAAGTATTTCTTTAACTCTTCAATGTGAAGATATATTTCATCAGATAATCCCTTTGCTCTCATCGCCTTGTTGTAGAATTCAGCAACTTTCTCAGGGTCATTAGCTTTCGCCTTTTCAAACTGAGCATAAGTGAATTCATTCTTAGCCATGAAATTCTCGTTAGTCACTTGCAATCCTTCATTAATGATCACAAATGCATTAAGAATATCCTTTGATACGTTCATTGCCAGAAGAGCCGTGAGTACTAAGTACATCATACCGATCATCTTCTGCCTTGGGGTTTCTTTACCGCCTGCCATAGTTTCTTATATACTAGTGAGTTAAAATAATACTATGAGTTATTTCCCGCGCCAACGTTCATTGCCGCTAACATATTTCCATATACTCTATTAAGAGCAGTCAAATTATTGGACAATTCAGAAATACTCTCCTTGTAACGCTTCGTGTCCTCAACTGAAGACTGAAGGTTAGACATTAATTCAGAGATGCCATTGTAGAATTGATTAGTTGACTCCATTTGCTCCTTACTTCCTTGAAGCTGCGCGTCATACACACCACCAAGCTCTTGAAGCTTTGAAGTAACGGATCTTAAACTGTCAGCATATGTATTTCCATCATCAGAAGTCATGCTGATGCTCACTAAACTTTCAGAAGCTTTAGAGTATGTCTGTGATAACGTAGTAACATTAGATGCAGCGTTCTTAACACTGTCTACGTATTCGTTAGTTGCTACTGAAGCATCTGAAATGTTGCTTAATTTACCTGCATTGTCAGATAGAGAACGAAGCCCAGTTCCTAAACTTTCAATTAGCTCAGGGCCAATCTTAGCCTCTTCTAACATATTATCCAGCTGTTCAGTTATAGGTAGCTCTTCTTTCGAATCGCTGTCGTGAGATGTTTCTTCAATTGCTTCATGCTCGTCATCCTCATCCTCTTCATGTGCCATTGCCAACTCAGGATAAACTAATTCCCACTTCGGCTCATCATGCATTGGTTCAAACGCTGAAAAGAAGAAAATAACAGCTTCAGTCGAAAGACCTACTACTAACAATGGACCAGAAAAAGGCCAATGCATAATTTTAAACAAAGCTCCTACGATTACTACTGCTGCTCCAATTCCATAAAGCTTAGCCATGAAGTTCTTCCAACTTTTACTTCCAGGTCTGAATCCTTTGACTTCTTGAGACATAATTGAATTTATTAGGTATTTATGTTTAAGTTAAATTGTTTAGGTTAAATGTCATCGCCTTTAGCACGTCCAAGAAATGACATTACATTTCTAAAACCTATGTAGCTTTTGGCTGTATCTTGATATTCGTACGTTCGAGTTCCAGTTTGTAGATAGTATCCAATATCTTTCCAGCTACCTCCACGAATTACTTTTCTCTTTAAGACAGGTGGATCATCATCTTTCGCATCATAAACATAATCCATGTTTAAATCATGTGCAAAATCAAATGAAGACTCATCGTAAGCATTACTAGTCCATTCTGCAACATTTCCAGACATACAGTAAAGACCATAATCATTGGGTGAATATGAAGTAGCAGGAACAGTGTGAAACCCTCCATCATCAACATAGTTACCTCGCATAGGCTTAAAGTTAGCCAAGAAACAGCCTCTTGTATTTCGTATGTAAGGGCCTCCCCAAGGATAAGGGTCTAAGTCTAAACCTCCTCTAGCGGCATATTCCCATTCCGATTCTGTAGGCATTCTGAAGTCCTGAACTACTCCTCCGCCAATTTCTTTCAGATAACTGTTTAAAAGTTCAGTTCTCCAAATACTGAATGCCCTGGCTTGTTTCCATGTAACTCCAACAACAGGGTACTCATCATAAGCAGGGTGACTAAAATACATCTTGGTCATTGGCTCATTGAATGAGTAAGTAAAATCATGAACCCAACATAATGTATCAGGATAAACATTGATAACGTCTCTTTTGATAAAGATTGATCTATCTGTCATACCTCTCTGACGCAAGGGAGCCCCGGGACCACCTTTTCGCGCAGCATCTCTGTAATCAATCCAGAAATACTCATAATCAAGTTTTCTAGAATCTATTTCTCTACGCCCTCTGAATCTTTCAAACTCAGGATAATACATTACCTCAAGCGCCTCTCTTTGATCAGGGTCAAACCAATCAATTCTAGAGTTCCAATTAATATGAGGGGGATCTATATCCTCATCGTAATCGTTTATAGTAAAAAGGTATTCTTCCTCATCAACTTCTTCACCTAAAATTCTTCGAGCGATACTATCGCGGACCCAGAATACAAACTGACGATACTCATTATTTGTAATTTCTGTTTCATCCATGTAAAATGCCTGAACAGAAACTGTTTTTGATTTTGCAGTAGATGCATAAGGTACATCTTGATCACTTGGCCCCATATTATAAGACCCCATAGGAAGGTAGAGCATTCCGTAAGGATCTGGCTGATACCATGCAATTCTATTTTGAACACCTATAAGTTGTCCATTTCCAGAGCTGCCGCAACTGCTCAGGAAGATGGGTAATGCTATCAGCATTACCATTGCGTATTTGAGCGAGTTTTTCATATTATCTCCTTTATTTATTAATATCTTTTTGGGGATGCTTTTAAACGAAAAGTTACAAAAGTAATCTATTTACTATAAGAATCTTACGCTCTTATGTCGTGAAACAGGGGATTTCTGCTTTAACTTCAAGCAATATTGAACAAATATTTCATGTGACCCATTGCTTCCAGAAGCAAGCTTATTAGTTGTAACATCATATGCATATCCAGTTCTAAGTGTTCCAGGAATTGTACCTGGCTCCCAATTTACACCGGCCATTACAGCTACAGCATCAATGTACCTATATGATAACCCTCCCCAGATAAAATTATTGTATTCAACCAAAGCATTTACATCAACTTGGGCAGAAACAAGGTCTGACTTCACAAAGACAGATGGCTTTAAGACGAACAATGGATTAGGCAAAGGAAAGTCGTACCCTCCCATTACAAACAAGTGAGATTTCATGGAAAAACTCGTATTGTAATCCACAACTGCTGGATTATTTGGAAACTGATTTGCAAGGCCAGGCCCTGAATCAGCAAACGAAGCTCCATTCAAATGTGTTAAGGAAGCACCAATGAACATGCGGTTAGTCTTATAGTAAAGGCCTAAATCCATATCAAAAGCACTAGACTGGAAGCCTTCATCGGGGATTGATGGATCCGAAAAATAAGGATTAGTACTTCTCCAATTGTTTCCTAAACCAAACTGCAACCAACCAGCGCTAAAACCTATACCAAGATACCCAATATCACTCGCGATTAAATTTAGAGGTATGTGCGCGCTATATGATGCCTTAATAGAAGTAAAGTGCATCTGACCCAATGCATCACCTGTGATAACTAAACCTCCGCCACTGCGCAAATTAATGCCAGGAATAATAAAAGTCCCATGACCGCCAAACAAATATGTTTCGGGGCGTCCTTCAAAACCAACCCATTGCTGTCTAGCAATTGTGTAAACACATATTCCGTCATTCATTCCCGCATACGCAGGATTAAACAGCAGTTTATTATGCATATTCTGGCTGAATTGAGGATCCTGCTGAGCATTAGATTTAAACACTAACGTCAACATAATGATCAATGAAGCTACTCCGAATTTTAATTTCATAAATAGATTGTAGGTCTAAACGTTGAGACTTGCTAAATTACTCAAATTTCAAGTCGAGTCAAGAAATTTCCACGAACGTACCTCTTTTTCAATATCAATGGATGAACAAATCCGACCAATTTTAATTTTACAGCATCTTTTTATAAGCTTTCCACCACCTTTCTGGTAAATCATCGCGTGTAGCAATCAAATAATCTTCATAAGAACAAGGTATTAAATGATGTTTGCGATACTTATTTGCGAATTGAGGAGGAACTGGGACCTCCATCCACCATCTATCCGTAAAAAGGCTCTTGTAAAAAATAAGCTGAAATTCATCATTTCGCAGTGGAACACGATATTTTAAGAAACCCTCCCTGTTTGATGAAGGCAGCTCTGACTTTCGACTATAAAAGCCATCAATTTGACACCAAACCATTTCCGCAATGAGCGTTATATCACTAGCATAAACTTTAGAAAGATTCAAATCGGATATTAAAACAACTTTATTCTTCTCAGCCAAACCTGCGTACCTCATGATTTGACAAACCTCTTCTGCATATAATCCGTTGGGCTGAGGGTTAACCGAGCTTCTAAAATCACTTGACTTTAAAACCTCTAATGAACATGAAATGATTTCAGCGTTCCGAATCACAGGTTCTATGCTGCTCACGTTTCCTCGCACTGAACCGAGTCTATATGAATCGAAATATAACTCATCGGCTAACTCAAGCTCTTCTGGTGAAACGAAATAAGTTTGAAAGCCTATGTTCGAATAATTAAAAAGGTAGTTCGGCTGTTCTTTTATAATTTTTCCCACATAATTATAATCTCCCGATTCATCCAAATTCAGATAATTATCAATCGATGTGAGGTTTACAATTTGCTCTTCCTTTTTAAATGCTTTATAAATTGTGTAAGCAAGCTCTCGCCCTCCTCCAATGATTATTGGCACAACTTTCTGTCTCACCAAGAATTGAATAACATCAGAAAGACCTGCCTCAGTATCTGAAATCTCACTTCCAATTTTGAAAATCCCCAAATTCATGATTTTGGGTTCGCAATCGTGCGTAAAAAGATTGCCTAAGGATAAATTGATCTGGTTAAATATTTCTGAAACGTTACTCGCGCCCTGCCCATTCCATCGATTCTCGGGAACATACATAATAGCAAGATCAAACTCCTTCACATCTAAAGAATCCGAATAGGCAACCATTTCAGACACGAGAGAAGTTTTCTCCGACTGCATATTACCCAAAGGATCAAAGTAACTGGCTATCTCCATAAATCTACTTTTTAGAAGCCTTTCGCTTTTTTCCTTTATTCGTTGGACTTGAGGTGCTCATTATTTCTAAACATCTTTCCAATGTCAACGCTTCAGGATCTTCAGTTTTCGGAAGCTTGTAATTATCCTTTCCAACTGACATGTAAGGTCCATATCGGCCTTTCAAGATTTTTATTTCAGGATCATGATCAAAGACGTGAATAATAGCCTTCAATGCCTCTTCCTTCTTCTTTTTAATCACCTCTATTGCCTGATCAAAAGTAATTTCTAACGGATCTAAATCACCTAGATTGTAGAAGCTACCATCATATCTTACAAATGGACCAAAACGACCAGCTGAGGCGACTATTTCATTCCCCTCCCACTCACCTAAACTCCTTGGAAGTTTAAAAAGTTCCATAGCTTCTTCAAAACTGATGCTTTGGATACTTTGTCCATCTCTCAGCTTCGCGAACTGAGGTTTCTCTTCATCAGAAACATCACCTATTTGAACCATCGGCCCATATCGCCCTAACCTCGCTAATACCGGCTTTCCCGTTTTCGGGTCTTCTCCTAATATCCTTTCTCCAGTAGCTCTTTCTGAATTTTCTAGTGTATCCTCCACGGTATCGTGGAACGGTTTATAAAACTTGGAAAGCATATTAGTCCAAACCAATTCACCTCGTGATATGTGGTCAAATTCTTCTTCAACTGAAGCGGTAAAATGATAATCCAAAATAGCTCCAAAATGTTCTTGTAAAAAGTCATTTACCACCACTCCAATATCAGTTGGAAACAATTTATTACGTTCAGCGCCAGTGTTCTCCGTTTTGATTTCCTCTTTAATATTAGATCCATCAAGCGTGATTACTTTATAATTACGTGGATGACCATCTCTGTCTTCCTTAACTACGTAGCCTCTTTTCTGAACTGTGCTGATTGTTGGCGCGTATGTTGAAGGTCTACCAATTCCAAGTTCCTCTAATTTCTTCACCAAACTTGCTTCACTGTATCGGGCCGGGTGCTGGGTAAACTTTTGTGTCGCTTCAACACCCTTTTGACTCAACTCATCTCCTTCAGAAACGTTAGGTAGATTAGCATTGCTTTCTTCGTCCTGCTCATCATCAGTACCTTCAAGATATACTTTCAAGAATCCTTCAAATGTGATGATCTCTCCTTTTACTTCAAACTTTTCATCTAAGCCGGATGCTCCAATCTTGATTGTCGTTCGCATCAACTTCGCATCACTCATTTGCGAAGCAATTGCGCGCTTCCAAATCAACTCATAAAGCCTTTGTTCACGAGCATCTGAAGATCCATTCTTCTGATTAAAATAGGTAGGTCGAATTGCTTCGTGAGCCTCCTGGGCATTGGCTGTTTTGGTCGAATACTTTCGAGGATTTAGATAATCATCACCATATTGATCTAAAATCTCAGCTGTTACACCTTCAATAGCAGTGCCGCTCAAATTCACACTATCCGTTCTCATATAGGTGATCTTACCAGCTTCATACAAACTTTGAGCTAAGCGCATAGTTTGGGCAACTGAGTATCCTAACTTTCTTGCTGCCTCCTGCTGAAGTGTTGAAGTTGTAAATGGAGCCGAAGGTGTTTTCTTTCCTGGTTTTTTATCAATGGTCTCAACTGAAAAGTCGGAGTTGGCGCAGGCCTTAAGAAATGCATTAACCTCATCCTCAGACTTCAGCCTCTTATTCAAGTCCGCAGAGAAGCTTTTACCTTTTGCTTCAAAGACAGCCTTTACTCTAAAGTATGGTTCTGAATTGAAAGCCTCAATCTCTTTTTCACGTTCAACGATTAATCTTACCGTTACACTTTGCACACGTCCTGCCGAAAGTGATGGCTTCACCTTTTTCCATAGAACTGGACTCAGCTCGAAACCAACAATTCTATCCAATACTCTTCTAGCCTGCTGTGCATCGACTAAGTTTTTATCAATTACTCTGGGATTCTCAATCGCTTTTGTGATTGCTGGTTTAGTAATTTCATGAAAAACTATTCTTTTGGTCTTGTTTTCTTTCAACCCAAGTGCCTCAAACAAATGCCAACTTATAGCTTCTCCCTCGCGATCCTCATCCGTGGCTAACCAAACTATATCAGCGTCCTTACTTAACTTTTTCAGCTCAGTAATGACTTTTTTCTTGTCCGGCATTACGACATAATCCGGTTTAAATTCATTCTCTAAATCAACAGAAAGGCCCTTTGTAGGGAGGTCTCTAACGTGACCATAACTAGATTTAACAACGTAATCTTTTCCAAGATAACCTTCAATTGTTTTTGCCTTTGCAGGGGACTCTACTATCACCAAATTCATAATCAACAGCGCTTTTCAATGAGTGCAAATAAAACGCAAAATAATGTGGTCCGCACCAAACCCTGCTTTGTTGTCATTAATAAATTCAAAAATCACCGACTGACATTTTTGCAGACGTGCCTAATCCATACCTTTGCCACCCGTTTATATTTAAGTCCAAATGGAAGATAAATTATTAGAAGAAGTCCGTCAAGGCGAAGCAGTAATTACCGATCAGGAAAGTAATTTTCTAAATGGTAAGAAGCTTTATGTAGAGAGTTATGGCTGTCAAATGAATTTTTCAGATAGCGAGATTGTAGCATCTATAATGGGCAAGGCCGGCTACGAGACAACAAAAAATGCGGATGAAGCGGATGTTGTTTTAATCAACACCTGCTCTATAAGAGATAATGCTGAATTGAGGGTTAGAAATCGTCTAAAGCAGTTTCAGAAAACCAAAAGAGACAGTCCTGAAAAGGTCATTGGAATTCTTGGTTGTATGGCCGAGCGATTAAAATCGCAATTATTGGAAGAAGAAAAATTGGTAGACCTAGTAGCTGGACCAGATGCCTACAGAGAACTTCCAGGTCTCGTTTCTGAAGTAGAATCAGGACAAAAAGCCGTAAACGTTTTGCTTTCGAGAGAAGAAACTTACGCGGAGATATCTCCTGTTCGACTGGATTCAAATGGAGTAAGCGCATTTATTTCGATCATGCGAGGTTGCGATAACATGTGCAGTTTTTGCGTGGTTCCTTTTACAAGAGGCAGAGAAAGAAGCAGAGATCCTAAAAGTATCGTTGAAGAAGCTGCCGACCTTTTTGACAAAGGCTATAGAGAGGTTACACTTTTAGGGCAAAATGTAGATAGTTATCGATGGAACCTCTCCAAGAAAGGAGAAATCCTTAACCCTGACGAGAAAACTGTGAACTTCGCGCAATTGCTAGAGAAGGTAGCGCTAGTTAATCCTGATTTACGTATACGATTCTCTACTTCGCACCCAAAAGACATGACCGATGACGTGCTTTACTCTATGGCTAAGCACGAGAATATTTGTGAATACATCCACCTCCCTGTTCAATCAGGAAACAGTGATGTTCTAAAAAGAATGAATCGTGGATATACACGCGAGTGGTACTTTGATCGCATTGATGCAATAAATAGAATCATGCCCAATTGCGGAATTTCAACAGACGTAATTGCAGGGTTTTGTGGAGAAACAGAAGAACAGCATCAAGAAACCTTGTCTTTGATGCAAGCCGTTCAATATGACTTTGCCTACATGTTTTATTATTCTGAGCGACCTAAAACGCTAGCAGAAAGGAAATACGAGGATGACGTTCCGATTGATGTGAAAAAAAGAAGACTGAACGAAATCATCGACCTTCAGATGGAGCATTCCTTAATAAGTAACAAAAAGGCGGTCAATAAAACCCATAAGGTGCTTATCGAAGGCTACTCAAAAAGGAGTAAAGATCATTTTTGTGGGAGAAACACTCAGAATGTGATGTGTGTATTTCCTACCGGAGACTATAAGATTGGCGATTATGTGAACGTTCATGTCACTGAATGCACTGCAGCAACTTTAATGGGAGAAATTGTAGATTAAACATGACAATTCAGCAAGCAAAGCAACGATTTGGCATCATTGGCATAAGTCCTATTTTGGACAGAGCCATTGAAACTGCACTTCGTGTAGCTCCTACAGATTTATCCGTATTGATCACTGGAGAAAGCGGTGTTGGTAAGGAACGGATGCCTCAAATTATCCACCACAACTCCACCAGAAAACACAATGGTTATATCGCTGTTAATTGCGGAGCAATTCCTGAAGGAACTATCGATTCGGAATTGTTCGGTCATGAAAAAGGATCATTTACTGGAGCACACGAAACCCGAAAGGGGTATTTTGAAGTTGCTGATGGCGGAACGATATTTTTAGATGAAGTTGCTGAACTACCCATTTCTACGCAAGTTCGATTGCTTCGTGTTTTGGAAAGCGGAGAATTCTTAAAAGTTGGTTCAAGTAAAAGCCAAAAGACGGATGTAAGAATTGTTGCTGCTACCAATATCAATATTCCTGAAGCAATCAAAAAAGGCAAATTCAGAGAAGACCTTTATTATCGACTAAACACTGTTCCGATTCATTTACCGCCATTACGCGAGCGGAAAGAAGATGTCCATTTATTATTCAGAAAATTTGCAGCTGATTTCGGTGAGAAATACAGAATGCCTCCTGTGCGGCTATCTCCTGACGCAGTGGCAATGCTAGAGAGTTACAGATGGCCTGGAAACATTCGTCAACTAAAGAATGTTACTGAGCAAGTGTCTGTCATTGAAAGTGAACGAGACATTAACGGCCCTAAACTTGCTGTATACCTGCCTGATTCGCAGACTAGCAAGCTACCTATGGTGATTGAAAAAGAGAATCAATCTGACTTGTCTGAGCGAGAGATTCTTTACAAGATTATTTTTGAGATGCGCAACGAGGTGCAAGACCTTAAGAAACTCGTTTCTGGAATGATTCGAAATGATGATTCATCCTTTGATGAAGCCGCATACAAAAGACTTTACCCGGTAATAAATCCTTCGAATGAGTCTTCCCCAGCAACTTCGAAAGAGACTTATGACTTTGAGATTTCTAGGGCTGAACCTGTTTACGATCAGGACGATGCCATATATGACCCCGAAGTTGTTGAAGAGTCATTAAGTATTGAAGAAAAAGAAAAAGAGCTGATAAAAAAAGCCTTGGATAAGCATCGAGGCAGAAGAAAAAATGCAGCACAAGAACTTGGGATTTCTGAGCGTACACTTTACAGAAAAATCAAAGAATATGAGCTCAACTAAAGTAAGCTCTTTGATTCTATCCTCCTTGCTTTTTTTGGCGGTAGGATGCAAAGTGAGCTATTCTTATACAGGAGCTAGCGTTTCGCCTGACACAAAAACTATTTCCATAGCCACCTTCCCTTCATATCAAGCGCCATTAGCTCCACCCTCTTTGAGCCAATCGTTTTCTGAATCTCTTAAAGACATATTTTTAAGGCAAACAAGTTTGACTTTGGTAAAGAATAATGGAGACATCATTATTGAAGGAGACATTACAGGGTACAGGCAATCTGACGAAGCGGTAACAGGAAATGACGTGTCATCATTAAGCCGGTTAACCATTAACGTTAAAGTCAGGTATATAGACACTAAAAATGAAGAGAATAGTTATGAGCAAACCTTTTCAAACTTTGCTCAATTCGATTCAAGACAGACATTAGCGAACGCAGAAACCCAGTTGATTGATGAAATTAATGAGAAATTAGCCCAGGATATTTTCAACAAATCATTAGGTAACTGGTAATGCAAAGCGCCATTGAGAAAATATTAGCGGGAAGCACAATAAGCAAAGCGAGCATAGAAAGTCTGGAGCAATCATTTAATGAGCATCCTTATTCTTCGACTTTAGCTATTATTCTTGCCAAGGCATATGTTTTGAATAATGACATTCGGTTAGAAAGTCACATTAGAAAAACTGCTATACTTACTAACAATAGGAAGCAACTCCACGAATTTCTCTTCAACGAATCAACTCAAAATAATACACCTGACGAAATCCTTGAGGAGAGTCCATCAGTCGAAACTAAGATTGAGGAGAAAAATGAAACGAGAGAAGAGCGTATTTCATCTGCAGAGCAAAAAGAACTTAAGAATAACTCAATCGATTCAGATCAAGATGAAGATCCACTACTTAAGCAGTTTATCACGGAAGCGATTAATGCTGGAGCCGCAATAGATCTTTTATCTGAAGGACCTGAAGTTGACGAAAAAGAAACAACAGATGACAATCCAGATTCTGTCGAAGTAGAAAAACAAGAAGAGCTAAAGCAGGCAGAAGGAGCAGATGAAGAAATAAATATTGAGCCCCCCTCAAAACAGAGTTTTTCTCATTGGATGAATTTCTTATCAGACCAAGAAGTTAAATCAACTGTAAAGCAGTCAATAATAGAACCTCTGCAAACAGTCTTTCCACGAGACCAAGAAGAAAAGAAGAAAGTCATCTCCATCATTGATAATTTTATTGAGAAAGAAGACAGTTTAGTGCCAAAACGTGCAGAATTCTTCTCTCCAAGTAAAGCCGCGAAAGCTAGTTTAGAAGATAATGATTCTGTCGTAACGGAAACATTAGCCAGTATTTATGCGGCTCAAGGCAACATAAACAAAGCAATTTCGACTTATAATAAACTCAGTTTGCTGCATCCTGAAAAAAGCAGTTATTTTGCCGCCCTTATTGAAAAATTGAAATCAGAGAAAAAAGACAATAAATCATGATCATCATTTCTATCCTCATATTACTTGTTAGCTTATTGTTAATGGGTATTGTATTGATCCAAAACTCAAAAGGTGGTGGATTAGCTTCAGGCTTCTCATCAAGCAATCAAATTGCTGGAGTTCAGAGAACAACAGACTTTTTAGAGAAAGGAACATGGATCTTAGCTGTATCACTTCTAGTATTGTGTTTAGTATCAACCGCATTTATCGGTGGTGAAACTGTAGAAGACGCTTCTAGTCAGCTAGAGTCTATTATTGATCAAGAAGCTATCGCACCTGTTCAAGGCTTAGATGAGAACACGGTTCCTCTTCCCGAATAGGATTAGAAGAAACAAAAGCATTCAAACAAATGTCAGCTTGTCACGTACGGGCTGACATTTTTTTTGCTCCCTGACAAAAATCATTCAAAAACTTCCATTGGCATAATAAATGACTAGGAGTGATAATATTATCAAACATTTTAAAAATGGCAGAAGTGAATTTTATACCAAACGAAGACCGAGTGCTTGTAGAAGTTGCTCAACCAGAAAAAAACACCGCAGGAGGTATCATCATTCCTGATACCGCAAAGGAAAAACCACAACTTGGAAAGGTAGTTGCTATTGGACCCGGTAAAAAAGATGAGCCAATTACACTTAAAGTAGGCGCAACTGTGTTTTATGGAAAATACTCCGGAACCGAGATCAATATCGAGGGCAAGGACTATTTGATTATGAAGGCATCTGACATTCTGGGAAGTCGATCTTAAAAATAAAAAATAAACTCAAAAAAAATCAATAATGGCTAAAGACATATATTTTGACGCTGAAGCGAGAGACGGCCTTAAGAGAGGAGTAGACGCATTGGCAAATGCTGTTAAAGTAACCTTAGGTCCTAAAGGAAGAAACGTAGTTATCGATCGTAAATTTGGCGCACCGACCATTACTAAAGATGGTGTGAGTGTTGCAAAAGAGATCGAATTAAAAGACGCTCTTGAAAACATGGGCGCTCAAATGGTGAAAGAAGTTGCTTCTAAAACTGCTGATGTAGCAGGTGATGGAACAACTACAGCAACTGTTCTTGCTCAAGCTATCGTGACTGCTGGTTTGAAAAACGTAACTGCAGGAGCAAATCCAATGGATTTGAAAAGAGGAATTGACAAAGCAGTGCAAGCAATTACACAGCATTTGGCAAAACTTTCTCAAGTTGTTGGTGACGATTACGCTAAAGTTGAGCAAGTAGGAACTATTTCTGCCAATAACGATACTACCATTGGTAAGTTGATTGCTGAGGCGATGAAGAAAGTAGGAAAAGAAGGTGTTATCACTGTTGAAGAAGCTAAAGGAACTGAGACTACAGTTGATTTAGTTGAAGGAATGCAGTTTGACCGAGGATACCTTTCTCCATACTTCGTTACAGATACTGACAAAATGATTGCTGAATTAGAGAATCCTCACATTCTAATTCATGACAAAAAAATCTCAAACCTTCAAGACATCGTTCCAATATTAGAGAAAGTTGCTCAAAGCGGACGCCCTCTGTTAATTATAGCTGAAGATGTTGAAGGAACTGCTCTTTCAGGGTTGGTAGTAAACAAATTGAGAGGTGGATTGAAGGTGGCTGCTGTTAAAGCTCCAGGGTTTGGAGACAGAAGAAAAGCAATGTTGGAAGACATCGCAATTTTAACAGGCGGACAAGTGATCAGCGAAGAGAGAGGTTTCAGCCTAGAAAATGCTGATATGTCATTCCTAGGTCAAGCTGAAAAAGTAGACATCAATAAGGACAACACAACCATTACCAACGGCACTGGAAAGAAAGAAGATATCCAAGCGAGAATTGGTCAGATCAAGTCTCAAATGGAGTCAACTACGAGCGATTACGATAAGGAAAAACTTCAAGAGCGTTTGGCTAAATTGGCTGGTGGTGTTGCTGTTCTTTATATCGGTGCTGCTACTGAGATGGAAATGAAAGAGAAGAAAGATCGTGTAGACGATGCTCTTCATGCAACTAGAGCTGCTGTGGAAGAAGGAATCGTTCCTGGCGGTGGTGTATCATTCATTCGCTCTATCGAGGCGCTTAAAAACCTTGAAGGAGACAATGCCGATCAAACTACAGGTATTGCCATCGTGCGCAGAGCATTAGAAGAGCCTTTACGTCAAATCGTTGCTAACGCAGGCGGAGAAGGTTCAATCGTTGTTCAACGTGTGATGGAAGGCAAAGCAGATTTCGGTTACAATGCTGCAACAAGCATCTATGAAAACTTGCACGAAGCCGGAGTAATTGACCCAACAAAAGTTTCTCGTGTTTCTTTAGAGAACGCAGCATCAATTGCAGGTCTATTGCTTACAACTGAATGTGTATTAGCTGATGAGCCAGAAGAAGATGCTCCAGCAATGCCTCCAGGTGGAATGGGCGGAATGGGTGGAATGATGTAATTCATCATCAATCCTTAACATAAAAAAAGCCCCTGCATCGATTGATGCAGGGGCTTTTTTTATGTAATACTTTTTTCTACAGCTTAGCCAGCTCTTCTTTCACCAGTTGCGAAATCATCTTGCCATCAGCCTTACCTTTTAGTTGACCTGATAATGGTCCCATAACTTTTCCAATGTCTTGTGGGCCTGAAGCGGAAACAGCAGCAATTTTTTCGATTACCAATTTTCTCACTTCCTCTTCGCCCATCATGGCAGGCAAATACTCTTCAATTACTGCAAATTGAAATTCTTCGTCTTCAGCCATGTCATCTCTGCCTTGCTCACGATAAATAGAAGCTGAATCCTTACGTTGTTTCACCAACTTCTGCATTACTGTGATGGCATCCTCATCGCTTACTTCACTCCCAGCCTTTTCAGATGCAATGAGCATGATTGCACTTTTAATCGCTCTTAATGCTTCCAGTCTTTTCTTGTCTTTGGCAAGCATTGCCTTCTTTATGTCATCATTGATTTGTTGCGAAACACTCATAGTCTTATTTATTTTTCAATGAGACAAATCTACTTCAAAGGCCTTGACCACTGAAAAAGGTTGTGTGCTTTTGTTATCGACCGATGATAAAGCGCTTGGTCGCAACAGTGCCGTTCATTTGGATATTCAGCAAATAAACACCCGTGGCAACTCCATCTAGATTCAACTGTACTTCATTTGGATTGACTCGGTTCCATTGATCTCGGTTAAACGCTTTAACGAATTGACCTGTTGAACTCATTAATGTCATCGTCACATCTTCCTCGACTTTCCAAAACCCAAAATTGACATTCAAGACATTAGATGCAGGGTTAGGAAAAATGGAAAGATCGTTGATCGCAAATGTCTCCTTGATGCCTATTGTCGAAGTATCACAGTCAAGAAGAGCAATACTAACTGAATCAAAAGTCTGACAACCATTAATATCGCTGATACTGACAAAATAAAGTCCTGCACCAATTCCAATCAATGAGTCATTCGTTGATCCGTTGCTCCATAGAAAACTGTACGGAGCATTATTACCTTCTACCAATGCAGCAATAAATGCAGTGCTATCATCAGCACAAACAGAATCACTAGAAGCGGTTAGCAAAGTCGCATATGGTTCTGGTTCAGATATGCTGATCGAATCGCTTATTGTGCATCCAGCTTCGGATGTAGCTGTTACGAAATAACTTCCTGGACTTAGGCTCTCAATTTGAGCGGTTGTATCTCCTGTATTCCAGATATAACCATACGCTCCATTCATACCTGAAGGCAATGCTGAAATAACTGCAGAGCTATCACCATGGCATAGGATTTCAGCGTCCAGAACGATTTCTAACTGACTCAAAGTATCAAAGACCGAAACAGAGAAAAATGCTGAATCTATATTACTAGAACTATCTATGGCATACAGTAAAACACTATTCAGTCCAATTTCACTGCATGTAAACTCTGTTTGACTCAACCAAATTGAGTCCAAATCACAATCAACTGTAGCACTGTCTGCCTGAGCCGATGAAAGAGAGACTGTTCCATTAGCATCTAACCCTAAAGCTATTAGCTGAAATGGATATACTGTTGGAGAAAAGGTGTCAAGCACCGTAATACTAATCTGAGTTGAAGATTGATTTCCTGAAATATCTTTAGCATCAAACGTCACCGTGTTTGTACCAATATGCGAGCAATCAAAGCTCTCTTGACTCAGCCAAATACTATCTACACTGCAGTTATCAAAAGTTCCTGCATTTGCTGAATCAACAGATACAACAGTATTTCCTGCAGCATCTACATAGGCGGTCAGGTTATTCGCTATGATAGATGGAGCTATCGTATCAAAGACCGAAACAGAGAAAAATGCTGAATCTATATTACCATTCACATCGATTGCAAAGAGTGCTACCACATTAGTACCGGTATCGCTGCATTGGAAATCCATTTGACTAAGGTAAAGTGAGTCGATTCCACAAGCGTCAGACGAGCCTCCATTAACAGAAGCCGGAGTAATTGAAGCTAAGCCCGTAGCATCTAAAAACAACTGAACATTGTTTGCAACTACGTTTGGAGAGATCGTGTCAAACACTGACACAAAATTGGCTGAAGAATCAATGTTTCCATTTACGTCAACAGCATAAAGCATCACTGGCTGAGGCACACCTATGTCGCTGCAATCAAAGTTATATCTGCTGAGGTACATCGTATCAATTCCGCAA
>DGQE01000024.1 GCA_002389645.1 Flavobacteriales bacterium UBA4422 | reverse complement strand
CAGCATGAAGCCATCCATACCTAAGGGTACAAGAGATTTTTCGCCCAAAGAAGTTGCCCAAAGGAGTTATTTAAAAAACATTCTTTCTTCTTCTTTTGAAAATTACGGTTTCGAGCCTATCGAAACGCCTTCCTTTGAAAAAACAACTACACTTCTTGGTAAATATGGAGAAGAAGGGGATCGTTTGATTTTTAAAATCTTAAACTCTGGTGATAAACTCAAAAAGGCTGATTTGGATGCATTAGCGAATCAAAAACTCGCTGCCTTTTCAAATTCTCTTTCTGAGAAAGCTTTACGTTATGATTTAACAGTTCCTTTTGCTCGTTATGTCGTACAACACCAAAATGACATTAGCTTTCCATTTAAACGTTATCAGATTCAACCTGTTTGGAGGGCAGATCGCCCACAGCATGGACGATTTCAAGAATTTTTTCAGTGTGATGCTGATATTGTTGGTAGTAAATCACTCTGGCAAGAGGTTGAGTTGTGTGGTTTATATGACGATGTGTTTCATCGTTTGCATTTAAATGGAGCTGTTTTGAAAATTAACAACCGTAAGATTTTGGCAGGAATAGCTGAGGTTTTGGGAGCTTCAGAACGGATCATTGATTTTACAGTTGCTCTAGACAAATTGGATAAAATTGGTCAAGAGGGTGTGATTGATCAACTTTTGACCAAAGGCTTTACAATTGATTCTGTAAATAGCGTATTACCCTTGATGGGATTGACCGGAGATTTTAATTCAAAACTGGATCTTTTAACTGATTTTTTAGAAAGTTCGGAACAAGGGATCAAAGGAGTTGAAGAACTTCGTTTTGTAGTCGACACGGTTAGTCAGTTGGGTTTAAAATCCATTAAATTAGATGTTGATGTTACTCTAGCCCGAGGATTAAATTATTATACAGGATGTATCTTTGAAGTAGTGGCTCCTCAAGAGATTAAGATGGGATCTATTGGTGGAGGAGGGCGTTATGATGATCTGACTGCAGGTTTTGGACTGAAAGACACCAGTGGAGTTGGTATTTCTTTTGGTTTTGATCGTATTTATTTGGTAATGGAAGAACTTAATTTATTTCCAAAATCTGCTCAAAAAAGGACTCAAGTTCTCTTTGCAAATTTCGGAACAGATATGGCTGTAAGCTGCCTTAGAATGATTGAAAAGTTACGTTCTCACAAGATCAGATGTGAATACTATCCCGATTCAATAAAAATAAAAAAACAGTTTTCTTATGCAAATGCAAAAGAAATACCATTTATGGTTGTTTTGGGTTCTGAAGAATTTGAAAACAAAACTTTTATTTTGAAGGATATGAATTCGGGCAATCAAACATTACATTCATTAGCTGATTTTGAAGAAATAATTTTGAAGGCTATTTCTCAGTAGCTAATCCGTTCGGAAGGTGTAAATTCCAGAATTACTTTTGTTACCATTACTGTCAACGGCTATTATTTTCCAACTATAAGCAGTTTCACTTTGAACTTCAATACTGGTTTCTGAAGATGTTGAAATTGCATCGATTTGCTTTATAAAGGTAGAGGCATCTGTTTCGTCCAAGTAAAGCTCGAAATAATCTAAATCTCCATCTACATCAGATCCAGCCCAGTTTAAGATAATCTCTCCATTCAAAGGAGTTACTGTTGTTCCTGATCTTGGTGCTAATAATTCTGTAGGAAAAGGGGCATAGTTTGTAATACCTGAACTTGCCAAATAAAACTTCCATGAAACACTACTTACATCCGTACTACCTTCCTCTCCTTTGGCTGTAATAATCCAAGAATAAGGGTTACCATTAAGAAGTGTTACCGAAAGCGAGGTTCCACTTGTTTCAAAACTTTGATTTTGATTGTTATCTAAATTTGTTAATGACAACACGTATTTCTCAGCATTTTGAGAACTATTCCACCTAAATTCAAGACTGCTTTGCGAGTCATTTATGGACACCCCTTCTTGACAGGTTTCATTGTTCACTGGAAAACTTAATGTTGGGATAGTTGGATCTAGAGGTGCTGGTGAACTGGAACAACTCCATAAGATTAAGATAAATCCGATCAATGCAATAAATGATTGTATCTTTTTCATTTTCATTACTCTTTAATCACAATTTGAGATTGGTTAACGGAAGCATTAATTACTTTCACTACATAACTCCCACTTGTTAAACTTGAGGTGTTAATATAGATGGTACGATTGTTCGTAGTTAAAGAATATTCTTCTGAAAGAACTTTCTTTCCATCACTAGTGAAAAGTTCAATATTAGCATTCAATTCTTTTCCTCCGATGTAAATTCCTAGGGTTTCCTTAAAGGGATTCGGAGCAAATACAACAGTTTCCGAATTGAAGTAAGATTGTTCAAATATTCCTTGACAGGCAATGCCTGTACTTATGGATACATTATTAACTCCTTTTTCTAAGTAAAGTGTATATTCGCTTTCTGTGGTTTGTTTGGTAATTCCATTGTGTGTAATTGAATAACTTTTCCCTCCTTTTAGTTGGTAACTTACACTTTCTAGACTTTTGCTAGCCATACTGTAGACTGAAAGTGGTTGAGGATCGTTTATAGTCACATCAAAACAACGTTCAAATTCATTTGGATCAATTCCTTCTACAGTTACACAAATAGAATAATTTCCTTGAGAAAGATTGTTAATGTCCCAAGATCCACTGTTTAGGGTTTCATTGGTGGTAATTTCACCACTAACATTTATGTTGTAGGTTAGTGATGTGTCTTCCACAATTAAACTAATGCTGTTGGTGTCTTTACATTTTTCAGTTTTGGAGAGTGAAAAATTTGTTGGCGGTAAATAGAATATGATACATCCACTGTTATCTACCAAAGACCCGTAGGGTGTTTCGGCACATTTATCAAAAGGATTCCAAACTCCATCATGATCTGCGTCATCTGTAACATCACCAACTCCATCTCCATCAGAATCGCTTTGATCTGGGTTGCTTTTTAGTGGACTATTGTCAAATATATCTGCGATTCCGTCGCCATCTGTATCATCTAATGGAGAAGCTGCTACAGTTTGTAACTGAATAGCAGTTGCATTTCCTTCAGGAACAACAAGTTGTGTTTGAGTTACAACAACTGGAACATTAGTATCTCCATCTTCAGTATTTATGTTGATTACTTCAACTTCATAAATATTGTCTTTATTGTGATCTTTTGGGTCTTCAAAATCTGGAGGATAAATAAATTCTAAGAAATCCTCTGATTCACTACTTCCTCCTTTGTTCATGTCACCACTGGTTCCTATCTTAAATAAAGCTGCATCTTTTCCACCACTAATTTTCTTTTTGATTTTCCATTTACCAACTCCTTTATTTACGTTAGGATAGTAATACCTCTTGTGACCAACTTTGGAACCACTTGTTTCAGTTTCAACATCAAAAACACTTAAAGAATAGCTTGCAAACGCATAGGTATTTGGAATATCTAATACCTTAAGTCTAAATACTGCACTGGAAGAAACTCCCCTACTGTTTGTTGCCTCAATCTCAACTTTTAATTTGTTCTTTTCCTCGAAATCTGTTGGCCTAGTGAGATACAAGATATCGCCTTTTACATCGAAGAAGCTTGAGTCTGCACCGCTTTTAACAGAAAAAGAAATACTGTTGTCTCCAGAGTCTAGAGGAGGATTATTATCAAAACTAATAATCTTACCTAAAACTATTTCTTCAAACTCTTGAGGGCTGTTATCAAATGAAGTAATATTACTAAATTCTTTTGTTTCAAATTCATTTCCAAATATAGTTGGTGGCTTGTAGGGACAACCTTTTGGATCCACGGGGGCTCCTTCTTCTGTGTTTGGACAAAAATCATCTTCATTCAAAACTCCATCGTTATCACTGTCCTGATCTAATTGTTCTATGGAACAGCCATCTTCATTTACCTCTGTGTTTAAGGGAGTTTCTGGACAGCGATCTAGTTCATTAGAAACTCCATCCTGATCATCGTCCAACTGACTTTCATTACACCCAAATTCATCAACTTCTAGACCGAGTTTGGTGTCCAGACATTTATCAATTATATCCAGTACACCGTCAAGATCAGTATCAAAATCAATTTGATTTTTTGTACAACCGTTTTTATCTACGACTTCTCCATAAGGTGTGTTTTCACAAAGATCATCTTCATTTAACACTCCGTCAAGATCCAAATCATTTTCTAACTGATTGATGGAGCAACCAGATTCATTTACTATTTCTCCTATAGTTGTGTTTGGACAAAGGTCTTTGTCATCCATAACCTTATCCTTATCACTATCTATTTGACTTATGGAACAACCAAATTCATTTACTTCTTCTCCTTTATTTGTTTCGGGACAAGAATCTATCGTGTCGGGTATACCATCAAAATCTTTGTCTACCTCTGCAATTATGACGAGCTCGCTTTGGGTACACCCTGTTTGATCAACGATCGCTCCAGGTAAAGTATTTTTACATAAATCTAATTTGTTAGGCACTCTGTCTCCATCATCATCTTTTAAATCTTCGATTTCACTCAATTCTTTTTCAGAACATCCCGTTTCAGGATCAACAATTGCACCAAGTGGAGATTCTGGACACTGGTCAAATTCGTCTTTAACACCATCCAAATCAGAGTCGTCACTCGTTTCTTTTTGTAAAATAGAACATCCAAACTCATCAACACTTTCTGGTCCACCTTCTGTTCCAGGACAAAGATCATCTTCATTTATTACTCCATCTAAGTCTTCATCGTTTTGCTTTTTATCACAGCCAAATTCATCAACAATAGTTCCTGGTCTTGAGTTTTTACATTTATCAACAGTATCTGGAACTCCGTCAAGGTCTTCATCAAGTTGAATTCTAGCACAACCATTTTCATCAACCTCTAATCCTTCATCAGTTCCAGGACACTGATCTTCATCATTAATTATTCCATCTTGATCTAAGTCGTTTTGTAATTCTGAACATCCAAATTCATTTACCTCCTCACCTGATGGAGTTCCTGGGCATTTGTCAGTTCCATTGTTAATTCCGTCTTCATCATCGTCCTTTTGACTAATTGAACATCCCTCTGAGTCTGCTATTTCTTCTGAAGGGGTATTAGGACAGATATCTAAATCATCGGGAATACCATCGTTATCGGAGTCAGCAATCATTGAGATTACATTATTTATACTGAAGGTACTGGTAGCGTTGTTGCTTGCATCTTTGATAGTTTCTGCTAAATCGATTGTGATAGTTTGACTTTCATCTGGAATACCCGTAACCTCAAAGAATATGGTGTAATTAGTATTATCATTTTGTACTATTCTTTCGGGGGTATTATTTTGCATTGTCGCTGAGCCAGTGCTGAGCGTGAGGCTGAAACTTGTATTCAATAACAATTCATTGTTAGATCTCAAAGCAGGTTCGTTTAGAGTTAAACTCAATGAACTTGAATTCAGTACCCGAGCTTTTTTAATGAATGGTGCATAAATATCATTTAAGTAAACAGTTGTTGTAACTTGATTTGATGCCATGGGGTTTCCTGCGGAATCAAATATTGAATTTGAATTAATATTTATTTTTAGAGAATTTTCTGTGGTTGCTGCTCCTATGATTTTAAGAGATAATCTTAATTCATTAAGATTTGAAGATTGAATAAAATTCCTCGAAAATGTATTGTCTATACTTAGTTCATCACTCGATAGGTCTAACTCAATATCCGATTCAATAAGAGTACCACTTGCAACCCCATTAGAATACTCAGTGTAAACAGCTTCATTAAAAGTAACATAAACGATTTCATTATCATTTGCTATTCTAATTTCTGTGATTACAGGGGCATCATTGTCAATTGTTAAAGTAAGGGTTCCAGGTTGACTCGATGGATTTCCTGCTCTGTCAGTTGCTGTTACATTTGCAGATATGTTTCCACTGATGTTAGCTGGAACTGTCCATTCATATGTCCAAACAGTATTAGAATTTGTTTGGCTCATTTCGACTGTTTGAAATCCTCCAATTGAAATTACTGGGGCTTTATTTATTGGTTCGTTTATTATAGCAGTAAAGACGACATTACTGTTTGAACGAATAGCATTGTTGGTTGTATTAGAAGTCAACTGAACTATTGGTGGAGTGGTATCGCATGATCCCCATTGAGGATAGTTATTTGCACTTAAATTAGATGAATTTGCAAATCCGCTTGGAAGACTAGTAATATTAGTTGTACACCAATAAGATAGATTTTGATTAAAGTTTGATGCCCCATTAAACATATCATCCATATTTGTTACATTAGTTGTATTCCAAGTCCTGATGTCTTGATTAAAGTTTTGAGCACTCATGAACATTTGTCCCATAGTAGTAACAGAAGAAACATCCCAATCACTGATGTCTTGATTAAATACTCGTGCAACCTTAAACATGTCAAACATATCAGTTACTGAGGATACATTCCAATCACCAATATCTTGATTAAATGCAAAGTTTTCATAAAATAAGGCCCTCATGTTGGTTACATTTGCCGTATTCCAATTTGATATATTTCCGTTAAATGCATAGGCTCCAATGAACATGGAACGGATATTAGTAACATTAGATAGATCCCAATCATTGAGGTTTTGGTTGAATACAATAGCCATTCTAAACATATGATCCATGGCAGTAACACTCGATGTATCCCAAGAATTTAATGGTTGATTAAATACACTTGCCCCATTAAACATATATTGCATATTGGTCACATTACTTGTATCCCACGAATCAATATTTTGATTAAAAGCAATAGCAGTACCAAACATGTGACTCATGTCTGTAACACTGGAGGTGTTCCAGTTTCCAATCGCTTGGTTAAAAGATGAAGCGCCACTAAACATGTATTTCATGGAAGTCACACTTGAGGTATCCCAAGATCCAATATCCTGATTGAACCCTGAATTTCCACCAAACATTTCATACATAGTATTCACATTACTAGTGTTCCAATTGTTGAGTGTTGAAGAAACATTAGCACTTTTAAACATTGCTCGCATATTTGTAACATTCGAGGTATCCCAAGAAGAGATATCTTGATTTGTTGTTTTATTCTCGAATAGGCGATTCATATCTGTAACTAATGAGGTACATATACAATCTAGATCAGCATCTCCACTATTGATTTTTGATCTAAGTGTAGTTTCATCTACTGCAGTGATTGTTTTACCATTTACCAAACCAGTATCTCCGTTAACTGCTGTTGAACAGACTATGGTTTC
>DGQE01000003.1 GCA_002389645.1 Flavobacteriales bacterium UBA4422 | reverse complement strand
CCACTTCCTGAAACTCCTGTTACACAGATGAATTTTCCCAAAGGAAAGTCAACATCAACATTTTGTAAATTGTGACCATTGGCTCCCTTGAGCGAAAGTGTTTTTCCGTTTCCTTTTCTTCGCTTGGCAGGCAAGGCTATTTCTTCTTCACCAGTTAAGAATTTAGATGTCATTGACCCAGACTTCAGAATTTCAGACGGTGTTCCTTTAGCTACAATTTCCCCACCATGTATTCCAGCTCTCGGTCCAATGTCAATTACGTAATCTGACTCTAGCATCATGTCTTTGTCATGCTCAACGACTAACACACTATTGCCATTGTCCCGAAGCTCTTTCAATGCGGTAATTAATCTACTATTATCCCTTTGATGAAGACCGATACTAGGTTCATCTAAGATGTATAATACACCTACCAATTGTGAGCCGATTTGTGCTGCTAGTCTTATTCTTTGTGCTTCACCGCCACTGAGTGTTCTGGCTGATCGATTGAGGGTTAAGTATTCAATACCAACATTCAGAAGAAACGTAATTCTGCTCCTGATTTCCTTTAAAACATCTTCTGCAATCAAGTTTTGCTTTTCGCTCAATCGAGTCTCAATATCTTCAAACCATTCTTTGAGCTCCTTCAGCTCTAAAGCGGCAAGTTCAGCGATGTTTTTATCATCAATTTTAAAGTTCAATGACTCTTTCTTAAGGCGTGTTCCATGGCATTCTGGACATGCTACCTTATTCATAAAGGCAGAAGCCCATTTTTGATAATTTGATGAAGCACCATCTTCAAATTGATCCATCAATATATTGGCTACACCGTCAAACTTAATTTGATATGATTTTGTGATCCCCAGCGCGTCACTCTTAATCTCAAGTTGCTCATTAGTACCATACAGAATAACATCAATAACTTCAGCTGATATTTCTTGTAGAGGAGTAGTGAGTTTGAAATCGTATTTCTCACCTAGTAATTCTATTTGCTGGAACACCCAGTTTTTCTTGTATTCACCTAAAGGCGCTAAGCCTCCTTTTTTGATAGACAATGACTTATCTGGGATGATCTTGTCGACATCTATTTGTCTTACTTCCCCTAATCCATTGCACTTTGTACACGCACCATATGGACTATTGAAAGAAAATATGTTAGGCGCTGGCTCATCATAAGATATCCCACTCGTTGGGCACATTAAGGAGCGACTGAAATAGCGTATTGTCTTATCGTCTGATTCAAGCAGCATCAATTGACCTTTTCCTTCCTTTAATGCAGTAAGTATGGATTGTTTTAAACGATTTAAGTTTCCATTGTCAATGCTAATTCTATCTACAACCAACTCAATGTCATGCACTTTGTAGCGATCTACTTGCATGCGGTGCTTGATTTTTTCGATACTCCCATCAACGCGCATTCGCAAGAATCCTTTTCGGGCAACCTGTTCAAATAGCTCTCTATAGTGACCTTTTCTTCCTTTAATCAGAGGAGAAAGCAAGGTGATTTCTTTCCCGAGGTACGTCTCGGTTATTAAGTCAATGATTTGCTGATCAGAATAGCGAACCATTCTCTCTCCCGTGACATAGCTAAAAGCATCTGATGCTCGCGCAAATAGCAAACGCATGAAGTCATAGATTTCAGTGATGGTTCCTACGGTAGATCTTGGGTTTTTATTAACCGTCTTTTGCTCGATTGATATAACTGGGCTCAGGCCATTTATTTTATCTACATCAGGTCGTTCCAATCCACCAATAAATTGCCGGGCATAAGAGGAGAATGTTTCAATATATCTTCTTTGACCTTCAGCATAAATAGTGTCAAAAGCTAAAGAAGATTTACCGCTGCCGCTAAGCCCTGTAATTACTACAAGCTGGTTTCGTGGAATGATTAAGTTAAGATCTTTCAGGTTGTGTTCGCGGGCCCCAATGATCTCTATTTGTTCATCATTCACTTGTATTTCCTTCTCCGCTTTCATTTATACCTTCCTTACTTGAGCGCGCGAAATTAGCAACTTGCGCCTTGTCATGAACCAATACAGCAGAAAGAGGTTCAGAAGGAATATGAATGACATAGGTTTTGCTTGACGTGTTTGGTAAGTAGTTATCTCTTAACCAAGGGTTTAGGTATTTTAAGGTTTTGTAATTAATCCCGTTTCCAAATGCGAAATCAGCAAGGTTTTCTACCGTTGAACTTACTTCAATTTCCTTATGTCTTAAAGGGCCATATAAATCTTCATCTCGATAAATGAAGCCGTAGTCTTTTGGGTTTGTTAGAATCAATTTGGCAGCAAGAATTCGAAAAACGTAGCGTGATGTTTCCTCATTCAAAACTAGGTCATAGTAATTGGTAGCTTTTTGACGTTCCAATTGATTGGCCAGACCTGCCATCCCCATGTTGTATGAAGCAGCAGCGAGTGTCCACGAACCGAATCGTTCTTTCGCCTCTTTGAGATAGGCACATGCTGCTCTCGTTGATTTTTCCAAATGATAGCGTTCGTCTACTTTCGAGTTCACCTCAAGACCGCGTTCACGTGCAGCATCCTTCATTAGTTGCCAAAATCCAGTTGCCCCTGCTGGAGAAACAACATTGGTTAAGCCACTTTCCATAAGCGCCAAGAATTTGAAATCTTCTGGAACACCTTCTTCTTTGAGTATCTTCTCTATTATAGGGAAGTAACGATAGCTTCTTTTCAGAAGTAGAAGCGTTTGCGATTGCCAATAGGTATTTACTAGCAGTTCGCGATCCATTTTTTCTTTTACATCAATCAGATTGAGAGGTGCTTTTTCATCTGCGAAATCAATTTCACTAGGTAAGCTAAGCGCGAAGATTTTATAGTTGTTGTGAAAGTTTGATTTGAATTGCTCTTTTTCCTTTCCTTCAAAAGTTGACGCTGTAAATACTTTTATTGTTGCAAAAGAGACTAACAGAACCACAGCAGTAATAAGGAATTGTTTGATGGGGATATTCATGGGTTTATTTAGAATATTTAGATTCAAAAATTGCTTTGGACTTCTTCCAAATTGTTGAGCTGTATAGGAAGCCAATTACAGAGAATGAGTAGATTAAATGAGTAGATTAAAAGAATAGTGTAGCAGAGGTGTTTCGCGTTGATGCTTGCATTGTATAAGCAGGTTATGAGAGCTAAGGAGATACTTGAAATAAGAATCATTACCAATGCGACTTGTCGGTCGCTTAGCCCGGCATAAGAAAGGTGGTGAGTTGTATGGTCTTTGCCTCCAACAAATGGTGATTGACCGCGTCTAATCCGGTTAATTGTGACAGTTAGTGAATCTGCAATGGGGATTACAAAAGCAGTCATCACAATAGCGAGTTTTGAATACCATGCATGATGGATGCTTATCAGGTCGTTATTCCAGAAGAAGATTACTCCAACTGATGCTAAAAGGGCACCGATCATCTGACTTCCAGTATCACCCATGAAAATCTTAGAGGGGTTCCAGTTGAAGATTAGAAAGCCCACTAGAGCTGAAACTGTTCCACCACAAACAAAAGTGTAAAAGAAGTTGCTGCTCATTATTAATCCACTTCCAATCGCTGCAGCTAGCAATATAAAAATACTCACGATTGTTGTGATTCCATCCATGTTATCGAGCATATTTATACTATTCATTACAGCTACTGCCCAGAAAACAGTCAAGAATGAATACAAGAATGAGGGATCCTAACGACATTCTAATGAATAAATTGAGAATCTAAGGTAATAACGCCAATTCTGATTTCTGGGAAAACACTCGAGAGTTGTGAACACCTTTTAAAAAGGAGAATTGAATTCATCAAGAGAAGGAAGGATGAGGTCCTTTTCTGAGATTAAAGGATTACTTACAGGCCAATTAATATTTATTTCAGGGTCATTCCATGCTATACCTATCTCTGATGCTTTGTTATAATAATTAGAGCATTTGTATTGCACAATGGTGTCGTCTTCTATACAACAAAATCCATGAGCAAAGCCTTCTGGAATGTAGAGCATTGCTTTATTCTTTTCATTCAATTCCAGACCATAATACTCGCCATATGTAGGAGATTTTTTTCTTAGGTCTACGGCAACATCGTATATAGCACCTTTGACTACTCGTAATAACTTCTGCTGCCCAAAAGGAGGTGCCTGCAAGTGTAGTCCGCGTAGCACGTTTTTATCGCTTTTAGACTCGTTGTCTTGCACAAAACGAGTGTTAACTCCTCGACCTTCTAGCCATGACAGTCTGAAATTTTCAAAGAAGTAGCCACGTTCATCTTTAAATACTGTCGGCTCAAATACTAAAAGGCCTTTAATCGGAGTTTCGCTTATCGTCATTATCAGAATTTGACCGCAAATTTCGAAGAAATTTTAACTTAGACTCTTTCTCTTCATTATCTTCTGAGTAATATCCATTACCAGAAGTGTACCCGTAACCGTACCCGTAACCATAGCCGTATCCATATTTAGCTCCATATCCTCTACCATATGACTCAGCGCCGTTACTAAGTCCGAAATTACTATCGTTAGTATTTGAGTTTATCTCGCTCATTTGCTAGGCTTGCGCTCTGAAATTATTGATTAAGAAATATGTAAGTATAAGCGAGGATATAACACCTAGAACTTGAGCAGTGCTTGACAGTATTTGTTTTCCAGCGAAGTATGATGGTTGAACATAAATTATATCATTTGCCCTAACATAGTATAGGTTGGCTTCTTTTAGTCCTTGAGCAGTAGACAAATCGAGTTGATATATTTCTGGGTCTTTTAGGTTTCCTCTGATTAACTTGACTTTGTGAGCCTTTCCACCAGTTGATATTCCACCTGCGATAGCCAAAGCTTCAATAATTGAGGTATATTCATTTTGCAACTCAATCACTTTAGCATCTCCACCAGTCCCAGGAAAAACGATCATTCTTCGATTGTTGACTTGCAGCATGACGTATGGATCATTGTAATAATTACTGTATTTCTCTTCGAGAAATAATTCAGCTTCTTTTAAGTTTAAGCCAGCAATTTGAACACGACCGATAATCGGTAAGTTAATCGCTCCATTCACCTCAATGAGATAAGTAAAGACATTTTGACTATTGTTCACATTAACACGAGTTCCCTCATCTAGAGAAGTAAGGTCTATTATTTTAAAACCTTGATTAGAGAATAATCGAAAACTAATAATGTCTCCAGACTGCAGTATATAGTTTCGTTTCAAAGTGTCAGAGGCTTCTGAGTAATCATAACTGCGATTTGTACGCAACATTACTGAAGGGTCGAAAACTCTACAACTAGATATGATTCCTGTTAAAATCAACAGGATAAGTAAAGGTTTTATTCTCATTTTAAAAGCACTTTGAATTGCAAAGTAAGTGAAATTCTATGTATTGATATTAATATTCTTTTCTTCAAGTAACTTCTGGTAAAGTGATTGCATATCGCTCACTAAACAATGGTAGCTAAATTGCTCAATCACATGGGCTTGTCCAATTTTACCCATTGTCGTGCGTCTTAACTGGTCATTGGAAAGCTGAATAAGGTGCTGATTGAACATTGCTTGATCGTAAATCCCGCATAAGAGGGCTGAGCCATCCTCAACCACAATGTCTTCGATTCCACCTACACGAGTTGAAACGACTGGCCTGGATGCGCTTTGTGCTTCAATTAGGCTCACTGGTGTGCCTTCGTTTAATGATGTCAAGGCTACAATATCTAAGCCAGCCATCACTTGATCAATCTCTTTGATCCAAGAAGTGAAGCACAATGGTGTTTGACTCTCTGGTGCATCCAACCAGTTGAATTCTATTTTTGATTTTTTGCAGTATTCTAACAGAGCATCTTTCGATTCGCCATCACCAATAATAAAAAAACGAGTGTGAGGGTTTGCTTTATGCACCGGCTTTACCGCGTCAAGAAACATCGTATGATTTTTAATGGGCACTAATCGTCCAATGATTCCAATGGCAATATCATCGTCATTTAGATTAAACCGATTTCTGAAGGCTTTTCGTTTTTCCGCTTGATTTTTTTGGAATCGACTGAGGTCAAAACCTAAAGGCACTATTTCAATTTTAGAAGAATCTGCTATTCTATGAATCATAGAAAGTTCATCAGATTGAATTTGACTGATGGCTATGATACGTGAGGTATGATTGGCTAAATAGCGCTCAATCCATTTGTACATTCCTGTCTTAACCTTTCCGAAGTATGAATGAAATACATGTCCGTGAAAAGTGTGTAGTACAACTGGGACATTATTGTGTATTGCTGCGATTCGACCTAATGTTCCTGATTTTGCGGCATGAGTATGTACAATATGTGGCCTAAATTCTCTGATCACTTTTGAAATTTCCAGGTAAGATTTGTAATCACTCATTGGAGAAATAGCCCGCTTCATTTCTGAGATCACGGTTGGCTTTATACCCAACTCTTCTAAGATAAATTCAGACGATGCTTCAGACTCATCCTTCGTTCCTCCTAAAAGCATTGTTTCAAACCTGTCATCCATATAACGCGTCAGATAAGCAACGTTAAATGTAGGTCCGCCCAAGTTGAATCGGTTAATGATCCTTAATACTCTTATTTTCTCCTTGCCTTCACTCATAGCATGTGCTGTTTATACCATGATTGAAATACAATAAATGCCCATGCACTGGCTGGTGTATCACCTGGAGCATTAGAAAAAAGCTTAGAGCTTAAGTCGTTTATAGCGTCTTGATTGAATAAGTCTTGTTCCTGAATGAAGGTCTTGTCATTAGCGAAGTCAATAAAAATTGATTTCATAGGTCCTTGAAACCATTCTAGCAATGGAACTTCAAACCCTTTTTTCTTTCGGTCAAACACTTCATGAGGTAGCTGGTCTCGATATGAATCTTGAAGTATTTTCTTTTTGGTAGTGTGGTTAACCTTAAACATCAATGGCAATTTAAACGCATGCTTAACCAAGTGCTGATCTAGAAATGGTGTTCTAACTTCTAACCCGTGAGACATAGACATGCTATCCACTTTATAAAGTATATCGTTTGGTAATACAAGCAACATATCGCTTCGTAACACTTCATTTAGTGTTCCATTTTTGCGAATGTGTTTTAATAGTAAATCTTTCCTCTTTTTGAATGTATGTCCATCATCTGAAAGTCTTTGATCGCGCTCCAACATTTGTTCTTTCAGAAGATAATTGGCTTGCTCCTCTGTAAGAATACCTGCCCATCTCCAATATCGATCTCTTGCATTGAGACTATAGCCGTCAGCAAATTTTTGAAGCTGTCGGGCAACATTGCCTAATGATCCACTTCTTGAAGAGGGCAGTCGGTTCCAAATGGGCTTTAATTTACCTATCGCGTGTTCTCTAAGTTGCGGATACCTCAACATGAACTCTGCTCCGTGTTTGTTGTATCCACCAAAAAGTTCATCACCTCCATCACCGCTTAGGGCAACTTTTACGTGAGGTTTGGTATGTTTTGATAGTAAGAATACATTAAGCGATGATGAATCGGCAAATGGTTCATCCAAATGATTCAGCACAAAGTCAGCTGTTTCTAATAAATCATTGGCTTTAACATCAAATATGTGATGTTTGATGCCTAAGTGCTTAGCGACACTTGAAGCATAATTCGATTCATCATAAAACGGCTGATCTGAAAAGCCTATACTGAAAGCTTCAATATCTTCCTTTTCTTCTTTGGCGATGGCCGTTATTATGCTCGAATCAATTCCACCGCTCAAGAAAGTCCCCACTGGAACGTCAGCGACTAAACGTCTTCGCACAGACTCGCGCATGAACCGTTTCAATACTTTTTGAGATTGCTGATAATCATGCGCACTAAGATCTTTTTCTTCTGCCGGATCATATGGTATACTGTACCATTGGTTTTTTGAATAAACCAATTCATCATCTTCCCATTCTATTCTCAGGCTATGACCTAGCTCTAATTTGAAGTGGTTTTTCAAAATGGTGGCAGGAGCAGGAATGTAATTGAACTTGAAAAATGTGAATAAGGATACTTTATCAATGTCTTTTTTGAACCCCAGTTTCATTAAGGCTTTCAGCTCAGAAGCAAATCCGAAAGATTTATCACTTTGAAAGTAAACAAGAGGCTTGATACCGAACCTGTCACGGGCAATGAATAAAGATTTTTCCTTTTTATCATGAATACCAAAGGCAAAAAAACCATTGAGTTTTGGAAGACATTTTTCACCAAAATGCATGTACAGAACTAAAAGCACTTCAGTATCGCTTTCTGTTTTGAATGTATAACCGAGTTGTTCACATTCGTTTCGAAGCTCTTTGTAATTGTAAATCTCACCGTTGAAAACCAACGTATATCTACCCGATATGTCTACCATTGGTTGGTGCGAACGGGCGTCTAAATCAATAATGGATAGGCGAGCATGCCCTAACGCTATCTGTGGCTTTATAATGGTTTTTTGATGGTCTGGACCACGATGATGTAGGGTCTGAAGCGCGGGATCAAATTGCTTGAATTTTCCAGCGTCACGGTCAAGATCAATAAGGCCTAAAATCCCGCACATAGTTGCAAAATAGCAGATTTAAAACCAGTCTTCGCTCTTTTGGTTTGGGAACTTATCAAGAGATTTTAAGTCTTCAACTGTGTCGATGTCGTTTAATGTTTTGAGCAAGTAGTATTTAGCCTTCATCTTTTTCAAGTCCAAGATGGTATCCATTAACAAATCCTCAGTGCTCCAGTTTTTTCCTTCGAAGAGTGTAGGTAGAAACTTTGTCATACCAATTAGGTAGTAACCACCATCTTTGGCTGGTCCAAGAACGACATCGTTATTTTCTAAGACCGCAAAAGCCTCTTTGATCATATAGGTCTCGAGTTCTAAACAGTCACTACCGATTATTATGACTCGCTGTTTTCCTTGGGCAAAGGCATCTGCAAAGGCATTTTGCATTTTTTCACCTAAATCTTCTCCTTGCTGAAGAGCTTTACTGAACAGCATGTTATCCCAAAGATCATTGTTGTCTACTCGTTCTGAATAATAGACTGCTTTCTCAGCATTTAGACTTTTTGTTATCTCTTTGGTGTAGAGTAATAACTTCTGGTATATACTTAAAGCTTGATCTTCCCCAATTGACTTAGCAAGGCGAGTTTTTACCTTCCCCAATTCTAGGTTTTTTACAAAAATGATTAGGCGATCGTTGTCTGTCACAAAACAAATTTAAAGCAATGAACCTTGACATGACGAACCTGCACCAGCGGTGCACCCAAAACAATGCTGATTCACAGCTATTATTCTGTTATTTAGCTTATGGATGTTGAAATCTCCGATCGACTGCGGAGCGTTGTAATCTAGTGTGATATTGAGCATCTGATTAAAGTCACAATCAAAAAGTTGACCAGTCCAATCTATCGAGATAGTGTTTTTACACATTACACCCTCTAAAGCCATTGGGTTAAATGCTTCAATAAGTTTATACATATAGTCCTCATAATTCTCTGTCTCGATCAAATAATCTAAAAATCTGCTGATAGGTAAATTGGTGATGCAAAAAAGTTGGTTGAAACATATATCAAACTCTTCCTTCAAGACCTGTTTAAATTCCTTTCTTAACGAGTGCTGAGATGCGGGTAAAAAGGCACCGGTTGGGTTGTAAACCAAATCAATGATCAGTCCTGTTTCTGGTTTGCCATATCCTACTGCATTGAGCTTAATTAATGCTTTTATGGATTTTTCAAAAACTCCTTTTCCACGTTGCCGATCTGTTTTATCGGCATTGTAAAAGGGTAGGGAAGAGATCAGGCGAACCTTATGTTTCGCAAAAAACTCTGGAAGTTGCCTGTAGGTGTCGTTGGATTCAATGATGGTGAGGTTTGACCGTACAATAATTTCTTTAACATACTGACTAGCAGTTTCCACAAACCATTTGAAATTCGGATTCATTTCAGGTGCCCCTCCAGTCAAGTCAAGAGTTTCAATTTCGTTTGACTTAAGCACTTCAATGCATTGCAGCATGGTTTCTTTCACCATGATTTCTTTTCGGTCTGGACCAGCGTCTACATGACAATGCTTGCATGTTTGATTGCACATGTATCCCAAATTCACTTGAAAAATTTTGAGCTTACCTGGTTTTAGAGGGAATTGGTCATGCTCATCAAGTATCTCTTTAAATGTTTGTGCTCCACCTTTTTCGAACATTCCTGATGATAAGAAATCGACTTGAGCTTTTGAGTTTGCAAGTTCACTTGCCCTTGCATGCAATGATTTAATCAGTGCCATTACATCTCTTGTTTATTAACCTTATTCATCATTTGAATACCATGCACTAATGAAGCTCCGCCACGAATAGCACTTGCCACATGCACAGCCTCCATCATTTGTTCTTTATCTATGCCAAATTTGAGGCTTTCTTCCGTGTAAGCATCGATACAATAAGGACATTGCACGGCATGCGAAACGGCTAATGCGATCAATGCTTTTTCTCTTGCACTTAGAGCACCTTCTTCAAATACTGCTCCATACCATTCAAAGAATTTATCAGCTAGTTCTTTGTCGTAATCTGCAATTTTTCCAAATTTCCTGAGGTCGTTTGATTCGTAATATGCTCCCATGCTGATGTTCAATTTACTATTTGTGCTTATGCATACAAGCATACGAAAAGAGCAATTCATTTTCCTACATATTGTGACCTAAGTAACAAAATGCACAAAGGTCACTATTGAATTATCGCACATTTGCGGCATGAATGTATTGAAACGACAATGGGAGAAGTTCAAGGCCAAATCGCTTTGGGGGAAGTTTACTGATATCCTTTTTTTGGTTTTTATTTTCATGATGCTTACCACTGATGGACGTATATTTTTTCAGAGAATGATTTTGAAAACTGGAGTTTTTGGTGATTTTAATTCCAATGAATCACGAGTGCTTTCTGAGGAGTCGATGGTATGGAGGTTTGAAGATGAAAACGGCCGTGCTGCTAGTTTAAAAGATTTTGAAGGCCAAACGGTCTTTTTGAATTATTGGGCTACTTGGTGCCCACCATGCAATGCTGAAATGCCTAGTATTATTGACCTAATGGAGAAAACAAAGGGCAAGGTGAAATATGTTTTTCTGACCCATGAAAGCAAGGAAAAGGTCGTGAAGCATTTGGCACGAAAACAATGGGAACTGCCCGTATTTTATTACAGCATAGCTCCTCCAGCTGAGATTTCTTCTCCGTCACTTCCAACAACTTTTATTATTGATCCTCAAGGCAAACTCATTTATCAGTCAAAAGGAATGCGCGACTGGAGTGATGATCAGGCTCTTGAATTGTTAGGAGTTGATTGACAGGAAATAGAATTTCTTAATCGTTAATCATTTGTTGATTTTCAATGAACGATTCTACCTCCAGCGCTTTCATCAGTGTTATATTCGTTTCATGAGATTTTTATTGTTTTCTGTGTATGTATTGCTTGGTCTCAATGCTTTTTCACAAAATACTGTCGACTGTGAAGAGACCTTTGAGTTCGTTTATTCTCAGTGGGCTGGAGTTAGTAATATGCAATACCACTCAAAAAAATATGAACGACATCTGAAGGATGATGACTATGCAGAGTTTGATTTTACTGTGCAAAGAAGTCCGTTTAAGGTTGCGGGAAGAATGTCAGAAAAAGGGCATTTCATTCTTTATGATCCAATAGTATCTGAAAAGGAAGCTATGTACATTTCTAATGGCTTTCCATTTACCAATTTGATGCTTGATATTCAAGGAAAAATCTTTCGAGGGTTAAACCATTATACCATTTCTGATGCGGGATGTGAATTTATTTTGGGGATTATTAGAAGAGAATATCAGCGTTTACCTGAAAACTTTCAGTGCACAAGGGTTGTTCGCAATGGAAATGATGAAATCCTAATACGTGCTGAAACTGATCAATTTGAATGGCGAGAATATATTGCAAGTGAGGGTGAAACCGTACTCAGTATTTCAAATAAACTGAGTGTTTCGGCTTATTTATTAATTGAGAATAATGATAATATTGAGACATATGCTGAAGACTGCAATGGCAAAACGATCAGAGTTCCTTCTCACTATGGTCAAGTAGTTGAGTTGTATATCGATGCTAAGCATGGTTTGCCTACCCGAATTGCTAATTATGATGAAAAAGGGTTGTATGAAAGCTATGATTATACCGATTATCGATTTAATGTGGAGTTGGACCCAGCATATTTTACAGTGGATTACCTCGACAGATTAAATTGATTTTAAATGGTAAACGCATAGGAGTCAATCAATCCTGTTTTTTCGCCTTCAAAGACAACATTGTAATTACCAGATTCCCAGAAATTCACAAAAAGGTCCAAGGGTAAGTCATAGGATCCCGGTCCGAAAACAGTGGGTGATAGAACCGTCTTGATAGTTTGATTATTGGCGTTCATAATTACTACACTGATTCTATCATACTGACTCACGCTGAATGCCATTTGACCTCTAATTCGGTCTACTTTAGCTGAAAAGAGCGCATCTGCAGAAGGTCTGTGATCAGTTTTGTACCATGGTTTTGGGAGACCCAATGATTCTGAAACAAACGCAACAAGGGCATTTTCATTAGGGGTGAATTGTGATATGGAACTGACAGGAGCGCAATCTGACATCACCCAAATGGCATGCTGCTGAGCATCTTGATCCAAACTCCTATTTCGATTGAGGTATTTTGCTACTTCCAATAGCTGACCATTGCTCATTTTTCCGATTGCATATTCGCTCCCGAAGCTTGGTCCACTATTTTGACTTTGACAACAAAAACCATATGCTTGTTTAATCACTTCACCTCTTGGCGCTAAAGCAATAATTACCTCTTGAGTAATAATTATGTCTTGAGCATTTGGGTCATTAGAGAGTAAAACTCTTCCAGGTTCTATGCGAGTGAAAAGTGCGTTTGAACTGGTGTTTGATGCTACCAATTCAATACAATTTTCACTGTGGCCTCCTAAGCTGCTAATGGATAGTAGCAGTTGCCCAGAGCTTAACAGTTTGTCAATGGTTTGAACTTCGGCAAATCCTTGATTACAAAAAAAAGCGATTTTGAATATGGATAGAATAAATGTTCGTAGAATCATGGTTAATCAGATTATTCATTTGTATAAACAATTAAATCCGGTATTTTATTTTGTTTCTTCTTGTTAATTAGATGAGATATTGCTGGGACTCTATGAATAGATGCAATTACTCTATTAACGAATTTTAAGTGCTACTGCAGTCTTTATTCACTAATACACCAACGGTGAGTGACTTAAGCCATCGTACATTTGTTGCATGAAAAGATTTCATGTTTTACTTATTTTGACTTGTGTTCTTCTTGTTTCTTCATGCAAAGAACCTCAAGAGCTAAGTTCTATTGCCATAGAAAACTGGGATGACAGAGAGGCTCACGAGTTTATGCTTGATTCTTTAGAATTTGGTCATTCTTATCTTTCTGTTTATTCTCAGATTTATAGTCTTTCAGAACATCGTCAGCATGACCTTACGGCTACGATCAGTATCCGAAATACCAGTGTTAACGATTCAATATTCATCTTGAATGCAGAATATTATAATACCCAAGGAGAATTACTTCGTTCTTATTTTGATCATCCCATTTACCTCGCCCCATTAGAGACTGTCGAGATTGTTATTGATGAAGGAGATCGCGAAGGGGGCACAGGAGCAAACTTTTTGTTTGATTGGAGAATTAAACAAGGTTCGAATGAGCCACTTTTTGAAGCTATTATGATTTCTACATCTGGTCAGCAAGGGTTGTCTTTTACGACCAATGGCATTCAAGCGAAGCGATGACTGAGATTATTACCGCCATATTATTCCTTTTTTGCCGTGATTGATCCGCTGGGTTCAGTTCCTGTTTATCTTGAGGCTACCAAGCAGTTTTATCGTGTTCATAAACGTAAGATTGCAATCCGTGCTTCTTTTGTTGCCTTTCTTATTTTATTGTTCTTCATCCTGATTGGACAGTTGATTCTGGAAGGAATGGAGATTTCTTTAGATGCCTTTCAGATTTCGGGTGGTGTGATTCTTTTCTTGTTTGCGCTTACTATGATTTTTGGAGATGGTAAATCCACCATGGAGAAAGGGTTGATTACGGACTATCGGCATGTTACCATCTTTCCAGTAGCTATTCCTTCCATTGCTTCTCCGGGTGCGATAATGGCCGTAGTGCTGATGACAGACAATCATATTTACACCATACAACAGCAAGCCTTGACTACAGTGTTAGTATTGTTGGTTGTTGCACTTACAGGTGTTTTGCTGCTTGCAGCAAATAAAGTTCAAAAACAGATTGGTGAATATGGAATTACCGTAATTAGTAAGATAATGGGCTTGATTTTGGCCTCATACGCTATTCAAAGTATCTTAAGTGGATTAAGGGACTTCTTTCACCTTTAAATTTGATTAGAATTATTTTTTTGCACCGCGCTGAACCACCGCCAACACCATACGAACTTGACCGAATGAATATTTCCCGTTGAGTGCAGCTACAACTGATCCAATTCCTTTTCCATCTGAGCTAGCAATGGCTTTCGCAATTTCCTTAGAAGCATCTTCTGGCATAAAGTGGTTTACTTCTAATTCTCCATCGCCAATCAGCTTAGCAGCATGCCCTTCAATAGTCGATGCGCTCATGCCGCGTTTCTCGGCAATTTGCTCGATGGTCCAGTCTTCTTTGAATAGTCCTAAACTTACTTTATAGGTTTCACCTTTGGCTTTTTTACCGCTGCTATCTCCCGTTTTACGCTTTTTACCGGTTTTACGTTTACTCCGGGATGCTTTGTCTTCAGCAAACGCGTCTGACATCGATAATAGTTTTTCCCTGAAGCTTTTTGCTTGTTGGTAGGATTCGGAGTTTTTATCAATATCGGTGCCTTCAAGAACGCATTGAGCGATATAACCAATCGCCTTCAATTCAATGTATTGTTTGTTCAGTAGTTGATCAATTTCAAGGAGGAAATTGAGATAGGTTTTCGTCTTTGTAAATTGCTTAACTTCTGCTATATGAGCGAAAAGCTCAGTGATGCTGGTCTCGAAAAGTGCTGTATAGTACGAACTTCCTTTTTCAATTCGATCAAGGAGTAGTTTAGCGTCAGTATTCTTAATTAACCCAAATAACTGTCGTCTGAATTTTTCGGTATTCTCTTTTTCCTTGTTGAATTTTAGTTCAATGTTTTGAAGGGCTGTGCGCATACTTTCATCTTCAAACTCTGTTTTCGAAAGCTTATCAGAATTGCGCTGTCTTAGCTGCATGGTAATGGCAGAAAAGTCAAAAGCGGATTCTATAAGATGATAGAGGTAATGGCGCTGACCTGTATTCAGCAGTTCATTGAGGTCGGTTTGAGTGTCTTTGCGTTTGCTAAAATTAATCACCTGTGCATCGCTAGAGATCACCCTTGGATCAATGCGCGTTCCTAATATCAAACCATCAAGACTGCGGAGACGAGAAAGAGCTACATAGACCTGACCTGGAGCAAACGCCTTGCCAACATCAATTATCGCTTTGTCGAAGGTTAAGCCTTGACTTTTATGAACGGTGATCGCCCATGCTAGCTTAATTGGAAACTGCATGAAAGACCCAACAATTTCTTCTTCTAGTTCCTTTGATTTCTGATCAATAGTGTATTTTTTATTTTCCCACTTTTCTTGACGAAGTACCAATTCTTCCTTTTCACCGTGCAGCTCAACGGTGATGCTTATTCCATCGAGATCTTTTATGGTAGCTAACTTTCCGTTGAAGTAGCGTCCTTCGCTATTGTCATTTTTAATGAACATCACTTGAGCTCCTACTTTCAGTTGCATATCTGTTTCAACAGGATACATAGACTCAGGAAAATCGCCTTCTATTTCAGCACTATAGGTAAATGACTTTTTATCGATGGTATCCAGTGCAGATCGATTGATATCGTCAGCGCGATAGTTATGCGTAGTTAGCGTAACTACTTCCGGAATTGGATTTTTATTGATGTCTTGACGATAATGTTGATTGAGTTCAGCAATGTCTTCTTCAGTAGCTAGGTTATTCCTTAAATTGTTGAGAATTCGAATGAAAACATTGTCTTGTTGACGGAATATTTTTTCCAGTTCGATGTAAACAAAGCCGCTTTCTCGTAGCGCTGCAGCATCAAAGAAAAAAGCACTTTGATAGTGATTTCTAAGGATGGACCATTCATGGTCTTTTACAACCGGGGGTAACTGATATAAATCCCCAATCATCAGAAGTTGTGTACCGCCAAAAGGCTGATTGTAATTGCGTTTTGCTGCTTTTAATCGGTGATCAATAGCATCCAAGATATCTGCTCTGAGCATGCTTACTTCATCAATGATCAATAAATCAATATCCCTAAGGACTTGTTTTCTTACTGCATTTAATGGATGCTTTCTTGTAAGCGTATATTGTGTGAAAACTCTTGCCCCATCTGAATGCTCGCCAGAAGGATCGCGCACAGGCAGAAACGTCCCCATAGGAAGTAAAAATTGGGAATGAATAGTAACACCTTGGGCATTCAACGCTGCAATTCCTGTAGGTGCAACAATGACAAAGTTCTTATGGGTTTTATTCGCTAAATCTTTGAGAAAGGTCGTTTTCCCTGTTCCGGCTTTTCCTGTCAAGAAAATATTTGCGTTGGTATTATTTACAAAACGCGCAGCGGTTTCAATTAGCTCGTTTGTTTCCATAGAGAGGCGGGAAGATAAATAGATTTACCTTTAATAAACCTTCTAAAATAAAGGCAGCGAACTCAAAAAGAAAATGACTGTTAAGTTGTTGATTCTTAATCAGACCTTAATGAATCATTAAAAAAAAGCAAAGGCAATAGATCAGCCTTTGCTTCAAGTTTTTAATAAGGTGTGGCTCCTGTGTTAGGACCAAAAGACGTGTTGAAAATCGCATCTTCCGTAACGTCAATACCCTCTTTTTTGTGGTACAACTCTGAAAGGTGTTCGAAAACTTCGTCTTGATGATTCACAAAGTGTTTGGCTATGGTATGCGATAAACCCTTCTTGTCTTTATCATGTCGATCGAAGAACTCTTTTAGTTTTTGTTCAAAATCCTCTAGACTTCTGTGCATATAATTGTTTGTTTGGTTGGTGCAAATTAATGTTTTGCGATGAAATGTATGCTGGAATTAATAGTTATTAGCACTTTACTTAGCGTCTTTCCAATCCCAAAGAATGAAGCAAGCATAACTTCTATATGGCTTCCAATTTTCAGCAATTGCCTCTAACTCCTTAATCAAGGCGCGTTTTTCACTTTTTAAATCATATAGGCTAACCATCGCTTTTTTGATCACTAAGTCATCCACAGGGAAAACATCTTGACGACCCATCGAAAACATCAAGATCATTTCGGTGGTCCACCTGCCAACACCTTTAATTTGGGTTAGGTATTTCAGTACTTCGTGATCGTTCAAATTATTGATGTAATCATCGCTTAAGTCATGATTAATTGCGAAGTGCGCAATGTTTTTGATGTAGTTTACTTTTTGGTATGAAAGCCCACAGCTCTTCAAGTATTCATCTTCTCTAGCTAATATTTCATTGGGATAAGGGTAGTCTCCAAAAAGGGCGAGAAAACGTTTCCAAATAGTGGCGGCCGCTTTTAGACTTAATTGCTGTTCAATAATCGAGCGTAGCAAGGTGAAATAAACGTCAGGATGCTGCTTAGGCAAACGCAAAGGAACTTCTTCTAAAACGAGTTTAAGCTGGTGGTCTTGGTGTAAATGTTGCAAGGCTTCTTTCATAGCCATTTTAGAAGTTTAAGTATGGACAAAGTAGCTTTACTTTTGCTTCCATGAATTTAACGGATTGGATAGGAACAGTTGGCGTCTTTATTTTGTTGTTGGCGTATTTTTGGTGGCACTGAATAAGATTGATGCTAAAGGGTTAATCTATATATTACTTAATTTGATAGGAGCTGTGGTGGCTGGCTTTGCTTCTTACTTTTTGAATTATTGGCCTTTCATTATTCTACAAGGAGCGTGGACTGCAGTTTCTGTCTATTCATTGATAGATTATTTTAAAACGAGAAAGAATCCTTCTACTTCTATTTAGTGTGTAATTCATTTCTCATCTATATCTTGCAGCTTCTTAAATCAACCACACAGCTGTCTTTAGGTCGTTAATGATATGAAAACCCTAAGCGTTATTCTTTTGTTTTTTCTTGAGTTACTGTTCAATCAGTCTGCTCCAGCTGATTGGAATACAGAGTTTTCTAAGCTGACAGATTTCACTGTTTACAGTCAGGAAGATCACATAAAGATTACTTGGACAACACTATCAAGACATGAGATTGCTTCGTATGAGATTCAGCGAAGCAGAGATGCAAAAAAGTTTGAAACATTTAAAGTGCTTGACGGTGGAGTAGACGAGCCTAAAGCCATGGAGTATTTTGAGGTAGATTATGAGCCCTATTTAGGTTGGTCATATTACCGCATTAAGCAGGTGGTAGCAGACCATGATAGCGTTTTTTCTGGGGTTGCACCTGTGTTTTATGGTTTGGATAGAATGGAGAAAGGATCCATGATAGTGCCTATTGATCCGAATAATCCCGAAACCCGTTTGGTCAACCTATCTGAGTTTCACGATTTAAAATTATTACTCGTTCTGCGGAATTATCAAGGCCAAGAGGTGTACGTGAGTGAAAGATTGAAGTTAATTGATGGTAAGCTTGTGATTTTGGCTGACGATAAAGTACCCCAAGGCATTTATGTGGTAGTTGCGAGCACGCGCGATGAGCTGATCGGAGTCAATGTAATTGCCGAGTAAAATTAATTTCCCCCATGCTGAAAACAACGTCCATTAGGACTGTAAGTCATGTGTTTGCATTGGGTGTTAGCTTTGGTCGTTCCAGTACATCTAACTGTAGTTGACCTCTTTGATGCTCTTTCCAAATTAGGTCGTTGATCTTGATGCACATGGCAATAACCATTTTGAGTTTTTCCCGAGCAATGCACCGAATTCACATTATTTGAATTAGGACGTGATAGTTTAGTAATAGACCAATCCCAGCAATCAACACAAAGGGTTGCTTCTAGATTGCGTTCTAACACATCGTCTAGCTCAGTGTAGAAGTCGAGACCGGTGATCTTTTCAACGCTATCAACACTCATAGCAAAACTCTGTATCGGCCAAGGACTCTTTTTATTGGCTAGCACAAAGCCGATGGCTTGCTGTCTATTTACTCTATTGTCTAAAACCACTTTGTAGTGATAGTTAGGCACAGAAACTCCATTTTCTCCTATTCTTAGAAGACCATCTTCGAGAACAGGTCCAGTAACTATGAGAACAGAGTCATACACCACCGCCCATGACCGCACTTGTTCCTCTAGTTTTTTCCAAATGCCGCGATTGAAAGATGGGTTTTGCGGACTCATGTTGCTGTAGTAAAACGATTCAGACATTGACTCTACAGACCAAGCCATATCTGCAGCAGGTGCAAGGTGTCCGCGGTCGTATCCTGATCCTTTATAGTCATTGTCATTGGTTGACTCTGTTGAGATTAATGGATCAGGCCTGAAATTATTTGACCTTTCATAAAGGGCTATAGTTTCTTTTTTAGTTAAGGTGTAAGTAACTAGTACAGCTTGTTAGTGTTTTTCTGAGTAAACTAGAGAAAAACCAATGTGCCGAGTTGTGTCTTGCCCCTGAATGTTAAGGTTTATTGCTATGGCATAAATGATCAACAGGTACTTCATTGCTGCAATGTTCGTAGTTTTTGTTTATACCAACTCGATGCTGTTTCATTCCTTTGCACTTACATGACCCAAAAGCCCAATTGCTTTATTCGATTTCAACGTAAGGTTGATCATGTTGCATTGCCTGAGCGATTCACTTTTCCATTTTATTATGAACCTCATGAACTCAGCACAATTGCAGCTAAACAGCTTCAAGAATATATTTCATTGCAAAAATGGGATCATAATTTTGGGTTGAATCCTGATCAAGAAGGAATGGTCATCGGCAAGATGTTTGGGGTGTTAGTCGTGCAATCTGTAGATGGAGAACTAGGTTATTTGGCTGCGTTTTCTGGTAAGTTAGCCAAGGAAAATCACCATCCAATGTTTGTTCCTCCAGTATTTGATATGCTACCTAAAGACAGCTTCTTTCGCCAGGAGGAGAAGGAGTTGAACAGGCTCAATCAGGAGATTGAATTGCTTGAGAATAGTGATCCCTTCAAGGAAGCTTTAGAGAGTTTACAGAGTGCTAAATATCTTTCAGATAAAGAATTGAGTGACCATCGTAGGTTGATTAAGGAAGGTAAAAAGGCTCGTAAACAGAAGAGGGCAGAAGCAAAGGCAAGTTTGAATGACGAAAACTACGTATTGATAGAAGCCGAGTTAGTGAAATTGAGTTTAGACGATCAGTTTCAATATAAACGATTGGTGAAGCATTGGGGGACTGAGTTAGCGCAGATTCAAAGTCGATTCGATGAACTGATGTTACAGATTAAGATCTTAAAAGAAGAACGGAAAACACGATCAGCAAACTTGCAGAAACGCTTATTTGATGAGTACAAATTTTTAAATGCTGAAAAGGAATGGAAAAGTCTATGGTCGATTTTTTCATTTACGGAACAACAGGTACCACCAGCTGGTGCAGGAGAATGTGCTGCTCCGAAGTTGATGCAATACGCTTATCAGAATGATTTAAAGCCGATTGCTATGGCTGAGTTTTGGTGGGGAGCTTCTCCAAAATCTGAAGTGAGAAAGCATCAGCAGTTTTACCCTGCTTGTCGCGGTAAATGCGAACCGATTTTGGGTCATATGCTGAAAGGGTTAAACGTGGATCCGAATCCGATGCTAATGAACCCTGCCGAAGGCAAAGTACTAGAGGTTATCTATGAGGATGAATTCATTTTAGCTGTCAATAAGCCTGCTGAGTTTTTGTCAGTTCCGGGTAAAACAATTATTGACTCTGTATATACTCGTATAAAGGCAATGTACCCTGAAGCGACTGGTCCACTGATCGTACACCGCTTGGATATGAGCACTTCTGGTATCTTACTATTAGCCAAAACAAAGGATATGCACAAAAGCTTGCAGCGCCAATTTTTAAAGCGGACTGTAAAGAAGCGCTATGTGGCACTGCTTGATGGTGAATTAAATCAAACGAGTGGGGAGGTAGACTTACCGCTTCGTGTGGATATAGATAATCGTCCGCATCAATTAGTGTGCTACGATCACGGAAAGCAGGCTAGAACAAAATGGGAATTGATTGAAGTGAAGGATGGAAAGTCACGTGTGCATTTTTATCCGATCACTGGCCGAACACATCAACTGCGCATTCATTCGGCTCATCAATCAGGGTTGAATTCTCCCATTGTTGGTGATGATTTATATGGAACCCTGAGCGATCGACTGCATCTGCACGCTGCGCAGTTGGAGTTTATTCATCCAGTTACAAAGGAATCGATCACCCTTAAATCACATGTACCATTTTAGTTGAATACCGGTTTAAGATTTTCCGATGTAAATGGAGCTAAACTATCTGGACTGAAAACGGATAATAAGACCGGAGTTGTCGCCCTTGAGATTGTGCAAAAGAAAACGAAAAATCCGGTTGAGATTATTCTTAATCGAGAAGCTCGAATGATGATACACCGAGTTAGAAGGATTGTAGAGTCGGACTATTTGTTTGGAGTTCTAACTCTTCAGCCTTTTAATCGAAATTTAAAAGAGGTTGCGAGAATCGGGGGTGCCTGTTGTAAAAATTAAGGATATAAATGAGGATTATACGCTAAATACGAATGAACTTTCCTATGTTGATTTTGATAAGAAAAAAGTAGCCTCTAGGTTTAATTCTAAAGAAGGAGACGTAATAATAGCTATGACTGGTGCTACGATTGGTAAGTTCGCTCTTATACCTAAATACGAATCGACCCTGCTTATAAATCAAAGGGTTGGATTATATAATTTAGGCGATTCTCCTTTTTCTAAATTACCTTTTCTTATTAACTCTATGAAACAAGAGTTTTTTAGAAGTAAAATATTTCAAGTTGCTGGAGGGGCTGCTCAACCGAATATAAGTGGTGAGCAATTAGATAATATACCGCTTGTTATTCCGGATGATAAGAGAATGAATTTGTATAATGAAAAGTTTGAATCTGTCTTCCGATTAATCTCTAATAATCAATTTGAAAGTAATAAGTTATCCGAATTAAGAGATTGGTTATTGCCTATGCTAATGAATGGTCAGGTAACGGTGAATTAAGTCTATTTCCACCCCGATGGAAAAGTCAGGGGTCGTTTTCGGGGGTGATTTTGCCCCCTTTTTTATGCCTTTAAAATTAGTGAAAAAGAAAAAAGCCCTAGTAAAACTAGAGCTTTTCGTGCTTTCTCGGGGATTTTTAGATCCCACTTAGCGGTCCGGACGAGACTCGAACTNNCGCGACCCCCTGCGTGACAGGCAGGTATTCTAACCAACTGAACTACCGGACCAAGAACTTTTCCTTTTTTAAAGGACGGCAAAATTAGATAAATAACGTTTCGGTGCAAATAATTTTGAGTGCCTTGGTAAGATAATTGAAATATGAGTTTTAAGTGCTTGATTTTCAATCCTAAGGAATGGGATATTTCGTTTGCTCTAGATAGATTTAAAAGTTATCTCCGTCACCACCGGGGCGTCCGCCACCACGCTTTTTCTTTTGGTTGATGCGGTAATTGAATATTAACTGAAACTGGCGTGCACGCCATAAGAAATCGCTTTCAGCATAAAGCGTTTCTGTATCAATGATACTTCGTCTTCTGCCGGATTGAAACAAATCTTTCACGCTCAGAACCAAAGTGCCATTGCCTTTCAAAACATCCTTTGAAAGACCAGCATCTAAAACCGTTACCGATAATGCTCTTCCTTGGGGAGTATTTCTAGGAGCGCGATACCGCATGCTGGCCTGAAAATCAATGTCTTTTGGTAGGTTGATGATAGAAGTGATGTTAGTAGTGAAGGTGGTTAATGTAGTTCCATAGTTCACGCCTTCATATGCTCCTTGAATATTGGCATAATAAGCATTGGCGCTTCCATTCATTCGCCACCAATCGTTTATGGTATAAGACATGGTCATTTCAATGCCATAAGCATCTTGTGTGCCAAGGTTGACAGGCAGCGTTCTTAATAACCCTGTTGTATCCGTTAGTGTAATTCTTTGCACCACATTGTTGGTGTGGCGATAGTATACACTGCCTAAGAAGCTACCTTTTTCAAACATGCGCAAGAAACCTGCCTCATAAGAATCGGTAAATTCAGGGTTTAAGTCAGGGTTTCCTCCGTAAAATCTGCGAGGATCGGTATAACTGAAAAATGGAATCAATTCACGAAATCGAGGTCTGCTTAAGCGTCTACTATAGCTTAATTGAAGGCTGTTGTTTTCTGAAATCTTATAGTTGAAATGACCACTTGGGAACAGATTAAAATATTCTCTAGGATTAGAGATGCCCGAGATTTGCAAGTCGGTTCTGATGTCTGAATATTCACCTCTTAGTCCTAATTGATAGGAAAAACGCTTCCATTCGTTGCCAAAGAGGGCATAAGCAGCATATATATTTTCAGTGTAAAGAAGATTGTCAGTGAAGGCTTCTAAGGTTTTAAATTCTACCTCATCATCACTAAGTTCTACCTTATAGTTATTCTGTATTTCTCGCAAAGAAACGCGTGCTCCAGTCTCAAACTTTCCATTTTTCCCTACCGGATGCTCATAGTCCGTCTGCATCAAGTAGTTCACTTCATCCTCAGTATTGCTGCTCTTTTGATACGAGGGAGATAGGTTAGTAGCTGAATATGATTCTACTAAGTTTGATATTTCTGTATCATAGTTTTGAGACAATCGTATGTCTGTAGTCCATTTTCTATCTTTTTTGTCAAAGGTTTTAACATGGGTAAGAGAAGCCTCGATGTCCTCTGAAATTTCATTTTCTAGCTCATCCCTCACGGTGGTAGCCGTTACTTCATTGGCGTTATTGATATCGCGGTATTCAATAGTTGCAGTATTGTCTGCATCGGCATATTTATAAAGCAAAGCCGCGGTCAAGGTGTTTTTATTGTTGATGAAGAAATCGGCTCCAGCTCTGTTTACTGATGACAAACCGCCTCGCCTGTGGTTTCTGTCGCTTTCAAAAACATAGGACGTATCGGGCCCTGTGTATCGCTGATAGGATGAACCAAAACCAGGTGCTGATCTATAGTTAACTCCAGAGCTGGCAAACATATTCACCCACTTTCTTCTGTAGTTGATGCTGAATGATGCTCCATGATTATCAGGGTAGCCAGTTTTTAATTCGAAAGAACCATTAAACCCTTTTTCCTTTTCCTTCTTTAATACGATGTTGAGTATTCCAACTTCACCTTCGGCTTCATATTTTGATGACGGATTAGTAATTACCTCAATTTTTTCAATCATGTTTCCTTGCAACAATCTTAACGCATCTGCATTGCCTGAACCAACCAACCCTGATTGCTTTCCATTTACCAAGATGCGCACATTCTCGCTTCCCCTCAAACTTACGTTACCTTCAATGTCTACATCTACAGAAGGCACATTGGCTAAAATTTCAGCTGCATTGCTACCGACATTTCCTAAATCTTGACCTACATTAAAAACGCGTTTGTCTAGTTTAAACTCCATTTGACTGCGTTCTGCTTGGATCACTACCTCATCGAGAATTGCAGCATTTTCCTTCATTATCACTGGTTTTAATCGCAGTGTTTTCCCAGTTTCTTTTACGATATCACTAACAGTAGCTGTTCCGTATGAAAGAAATTGAATTTGAAGGAAATATACGCCTGGCTTTGCTTCAAGACTGAATAACCCTTGATCGTTTGTAGATGCACCTGCTGCTATGCTCGAATCTTGATTATACAAGACAACATTCGCAAAAGGAACTCCTTCACCACTATCATCCGTTGCTTTTCCAACTATGCTGTTTGGTGAAAATTCACCACGCCCCTGAGCGTTCGATTTGATAATCAAAACACAAGTAATGAGAAAGAAAATCAGGAAAGGCCTTAAGGTCATATTCGTATGGAACAAAATTCGCTGCAAATGTTTCAATTATTACCACAAAAAAAGCCCTGCTTTAACGAATCCTTAAGTAAAGCAGGGCCTGTATGTATAGTTGCGTGGCTTATTTCGCCATATGAACATCCATTTGAGGATATGGTATGCTCACACCTTCTTTGTCAAACGTTTTCTTCACATTTTCGATCATATCGAAATGAACAGCCCAATAATCTGCAGAGTTAACCCAGACTCTTGTAGTTATGTTTACAGAGCTATCGGCCAATTCACCTACTCGAACAAAAGGTTCTGGATCTTTCAAAATTCTGCTGTCTGCATCAATCAAACCTTTGATCAATGATTTTGCTTTTTCGAAATCATCTCCATATCCAATTCCAAAAGAAAAATCAACTCTTCTCGTTGGCATCGCACTGAAATTGGTCATACTAGCGTTAGCTAATCCGCCATTAGGGATGATAATTACTTTGTTGTCTGGCGTAACCATGATTGTGGTAAAAATTTGAATCTCCTTGACAGTTCCCATGTGACCGCCAACATCAACAAAATCTCCTACTTTGAAAGGCTTAAGCAATAAGATAATCACTCCTCCAGCGAAATTTTGCAATGTGCCTTGCAACGCAAGACCAACAGCTAAACCTGCGGCTCCTAAAATGGCTACAAATGATGTCATTTCTATGCCGACCATGCCAGCAACACTAATGATGAGTGCTACACGCATTGAAATGCCTAATACACTAATTAAAAATGGAACTAGACTTGGGTCAACGTCACGTTTCGTCATTACCGCTTTGAATCTATTCATGATCATGCTGATCACCCAGAGACCAATAATTAGCGCCACTGCGGCACCTATAAGCTTCATTCCGTAAGTGACGATGAAATTGGTCATCAACTCCAAATACTGTTCTATATTTTCCATTTTACTAAGTGTTTAGTAATTTTTGCAAAGAAATAACTTTCATCTCTTATCTATAAGAAGGGGTTGTGTTTTTTCTCATGTCCAACAGTCGTGGTGTCTCCATGACCAGAATAAATAGTGTAATCTTCTGGTAACGTGAGTATTTGTTCTTTGATAGATTGAATTAGAGTAGCGTGATTTCCTCCGGGTAGATCTGTTCTTCCAATACTCACTCTGAAGATGACATCACCGCCAATGACTATTCTTTGATTGTGATGGATGAAAACTACATGACCAGGAGCATGTCCAGGGCAAAAGCGTATTTCAAATTCTTCACTTCCAAGCTTTAACGTCTGGCCTTCTTTTAAATATGATCTTACTGGTGGAGATGGTTCAAATCCTGGAATATTATACATATTCGCTGAAATCGGTGCCATCTTCATGGTAGGTTCATCTAACTCATGATATTCTGGCTCTATTCCATATTCCTTATAAATAAAGGAATTCCCGAATACATGATCGAGGTGACAATGCGTTAGCAAAAGACGTTCAACTTTCAGATCATTCGAAGCAATGAATGCCTTCAACTTTTGTTTTTCTTCTGGAAAATAGCAACCAGGGTCAATTATCCAACACGTTTTATCGTTAGTGTAGAGAATGTAGGTGTTTTCTTGAAATGGACTAAACTCGAAATGTTGAATATGCACCATTCGTCTTGTTTTTTGTTGTATTATTCTAATTGTCTCTTGCTACCTTTAGCGCCTATATCTAATGATCGACAAAATTAGAAGGATAACCGTTGCTTTTTTACTAAGTTTTATGCTTGGTAGTTCGCTGTATGCTCAGTTTTACAATGGCATGCGCCAACCTTTTGGTAAGAACAGAATTCAGCACGAGCAGTTTGATTGGATGAAGTATGAGTTCGATTATTTTACGATGTTTTTCTATGGTGAGGGGAAAAACTTGGCGGTTTATACCGCGCGCAATGCTGGAGACATGCTTGAAGAGATGGAGCAATTTTTCGATTACTCTCTTCGCAGCGGGCGCTTGCAAATTGTTGTTTATCAAAAGTTGGAGCATTTTAGGCAAAGCAACGTTGGAATTCCTGATGCCGATGACTCTAATATTGGTGGTAAAACACAAATAGTTGGATCAAAGATTTTCGTCTATTATCCCGGGGATTTAAATGAGTTCAGAACTCAGATTAGAAAAGGAATCGCAGAAGTGCTTGTAGGGCAAATGTTATTTGGTGATAACTGGCGTGAGATGATCAAGAACAATGCCTTGATCAGTTTTCCTACTTGGTTTACAAAAGGGTTGACGAATTATGCCGCACAACCTTGGGATGTTGATATTGATGATCGACTGCGTGACTTGATTGGTCGCGATAAGTACTCTAACTTTAATCGTTTAAAAGGAGATAATGTTGAAATAGCCGGTCAATCTGTCTGGTACTATATTGCTGAAACCTATGGGTCAAATGTTATTCCAAACATCTTGTATATGTCGAGAGTTACAAGAAGCATTGAGTCAGGGTTTTTGTTTGTGCTCGGAATTTCCTTGGAGACCTTAATGAAAGATGCTCAGGAATATTTTGAATTCAGATATGAAACAGATGAATATGGAGCGCAAGAATTTGTTGATTTTGATCCAATACGTACGAAAAGATCGGCAGATTATTCAGAGCCAAAGGTGAGTGATGATGGTCGTTACTTGACATATGCATCGAATCAAATGAGTAAGACAAAGGTCTTCATTTATGACTACGTGAAAAATAAGCGCAAACGATATCTCAGGCAAGGACATAAGTTAGACCGCCTCAATGATCAATCTTATCCTATTATGGACTGGAATCCAGTGACGGGAGAGTTGCATGTCATTACCGAGAAAAAGGGTAAGCTATGGATGACGCGTATTGATCCTGAAAAAGGTAAGGTTTCAAAAATTGAATTACTGCGGCTAGAGAAGGTGATGGAGATGGATTTCTCGCCAGATGGCAAGCAGATTTTATTTTCAGCAATTAATAAAGGCCAGTCTGATATCTATCTCTATAGTATTGCAGCCAATAGCCAAAAGCAGCTAACGAATGATATTTATGACGATCGTTACCCAGCCTTTTGGAAAGGGAACTCCATCCTCTTCGCATCTAATAGAGCCAACGACACCGTTAATTTGGCCAATAACTATTTGGAGTTTGCACCGCTGGAATCGAAGGATATTTACCAGCTTGACCTCAATGATGACGAAGTAGCATTTAACCTTACTCAAACGCCTACTTATGATGAAAAATCTCCAGCAGCATATAATGACGAAAAGTATATTTACTTGGGAGATGAGTCAGGCATTAGAAATCGATACATTGGACGTATTGATAGTTCTATACTAAGCATTGATACTGCGATTACGTATCGTTACTTTTCGAAAAATGAGCCCCTAACTGCGTATTTCAGGAATCTTCGAGAGTTTGATTTCAATCGAAATGAAAAAAAGATTGCTGAGCTATTCTTATTGGATGGGCGATTTAAGTTTATGTCGAAAGAAGGTAATGAGGTTGTTGATGAATATGTGCCAAGCAAATCAAACTTCGTTCAAGATCAATATTTCGAGGAAACGGAGAAGGAAGAGGTAGAACAGTTAGAGAAAGATACGCTGGGCATTACCATAGTAAAAAAGCAAGTATTCCCTGAATCTGTTCCTGGTAAATTAAATGAAGATGGAGCAATTGATATATTCAATTATCAATTTGATTCAGAATCGCTGCAAGAGGCAGGCAGTGATGGTGAGGTACGTGAGTCGAAGCCCGAAATGCCAGATACGACTCTGGTTGCTAAGAAGGTGAGCAGACTTAGAATTCCTGAGATGCGCAACTACAATATTGCATTTGTCGCTACTGACCTTACAACCCAATTCGATTTTGATTATGTAACTGCATTGTACCAACCGTTTAATTATGGCCCTTATGTTCAACCTGGACTAGGATCATTCATCAAAGTGGGAATGTTGGATGTATTCGAAGACTATAAAGTTGAAGGTGGTTTTAGGTATTCTTTTAATCAAAGTGGAACAGAATACTTTATATCTCTTGAAAACCGTGCAAAGCGATGGGATAAAAAGTATATTCTTCAGCGACAGTCTTTACAGGTAGGAGAAACCGTTCAGCTTACACAAGTCAATAAAATGTACCTCGCTAAAGGTATCTTTCGATATCCGTTTGATGAGGTGCAAGCAGTTCAGTTTACAGCGTTTGGACGTTACGATAGATTGATTACAAAGGGTAGTGACGCGCAGCGTTTGGCTGAAAGCGATGTCACTGATTTGATGCTTGGAGCCAAGGCAGAATATATTTTTGATAATACATTAGCGAAAGGACTTAATATTCTGACAGGGAGTCGAGCTAAGGTTTTTGCTGAGCATTACCGAAGTGTTATTGATCCCTCTACATCGTTGTTTGTCACAGGCATAGATGCAAGAAATTACATACCAATCCACAGAGAACTTATTTGGGCCAACCGCTTTGCTGGAAGCTCGAGTTTTGGTCCTAATAAGCTGGTTTACTACATGGGAAGTGTGGATGATTGGATTGTGCTGGGAAATAGAGAACGCTTTGACCGGTCTACTGAGATATCTCCAACTCAAGGATATCGTTTTCAAACTATTGCCACTAATATGCGTGGTTTTATTCAGAACGCTAGAAATGGAAACAATTTTGCCGTTTTAAACAGTGAACTTCGATGGCCAGTGATTAGATACTTTACGAACAAGCCTATCAAGAGTGAGTTTCTTTCGTCTTTTCAAGTCATTGGTTTTGGTGATTTAGGAACTGCATGGACTGGTGTTTCGCCATATTCAGAAGAGAATACCTTTAATAAAATTACTGTGTCTAACTCATCTGTGACTGTGATCTATGAAAACCAAACTGACCCATTCATCGGAAGTTTAGGGTGGGGGTTAAGGGCCAAAATTTGGGGCTATTTCGTCAGGTTTGATTATGCTTGGGGCATTGAAAACGGCTTATTTTTGGACCCGATTACACACCTGTCATTAGGACTTGACTTTTAAACCATGAACGAAATAATAATTCTTGTATTAATTGGACTAATAGCAGGAGCTTTTAGTGGAATGTTCGGAATAGGTGGTGGTTTAGTTATGGTGCCGGCAATGGTGTTTTTCTTGGCCATGAGTCAGCATTCTGCCCAAGGCACTAGCTTGGGTGTTCTCGTTATTCCTGTCGCGGCAGTAGCTGCTTACAATTACTATAAAGCAGGTGAACTCAATGTGAAATTTGCCATAATCATTGCCCTCAGCTTTGTTGTTGGTGGTTATTTCGGATCTAAGTTTTCTCTAGGTATAAGTGAAGTGATGTTGAAAAGAGTTTTTGGAGTGCTGATGCTAGCCATGGCTATCAAACTGATATTTTTCACTAAAGGAAGTGCTTCATGACATTAGAAAAAGTAAAAGAAAAGGCAGATCGCTATTTTACAAAAGCGGTTGAAATTAGAAGGTACTTGCATCAAAATCCTGAGCTTTCTTTTCAAGAGGAGAATACGGCTAATTATGTTTTTGATACGCTTAAATCGATGGGGCTTAAACCTCAGCGCATGGCTGAAACAGGAGTAGTTGCTTTGATTGAAGGGGCGCACCCTGGTCCTGTGGTTGCCTTAAGAGCAGATTTAGATGCATTGCCTATTCTAGAAGCTAATGACGTGCAGTATAAGTCTAAAAATGATGGAGTGATGCACGCATGCGGTCATGATGTGCATACAGCTTCATTGTTGGGAGCTGCAATGATTCTGAATGATTTGAAATCGGAGTTTTCAGGAACGATTAAATTGATTTTCCAACCTGGTGAAGAGAAGCTGCCTGGAGGTGCTTCTATTATGATCAAAGAGGGAGTTTTGAAAAACCCGGAACCAATTGCCATTTTTGGTCAACATGTTTTCCCTGAGTTGGAAGTGGGTAAAGTAGGATTCCGCTCTGGTCAATACATGGCGAGTTGCGATGAAATTCACATTACTGTGAAAGGAAAAGGAGGGCATGGCGCTATGCCTCATTTGGCTGTTGATCCCATTTTGATCTCATCTCATCTCGTTATTGCATTGCAGCAAGTGGTAAGCAGAAGATCGAATCCTTTGACGCCTTCTGTGTTGACGATTGGAAAGTTTATGGGCAATGGTGCAACCAATGTGATTCCTGATAAGGTGAAGCTTGAAGGAACATTTAGAACATTTGATGAGCATTGGCGAAATGAAGCCCACAAAGAAATTGTATCCATAACCGAGAATTTAGTGCTTTCTATGGGTGGTACGTGCGAAATTGATATCCAAAAGGGATATCCATTAGTGTTTAATGATGAGTCGCTCACAGCAAAGGCTCGTCAAAGTGCTGTTCAATATCTTGGTGAGTCAAATGTGGTAGAGTTACCCATGCGCGCTACAGGCGAAGACTTTAGTTTTTACACTCAAGCCATGCCGGGAACGTTTTATCGCCTTGGTGTTGCTAATAAAGCAAAAGGAATAGTGCATCCGGTGCATTCGTCTTTGTTTGACGCTGATGAAGAATCTTTAAAAATTGGTGCGGGCTTGATGGCCTGGATCGCAATCAATGAATTAAAATGAATATAAAAATGAAGCTATTAGTGGGGTTTTCTCTTCTAATGGTAATTTCTTGCTCGAATCCGCAACAGGACGAAATAAAAAAGCTGAAGGCAACGACCATAGAGTTACACGATGAAGTAATGCCCAGAATGGGTGAAGTGGCTGAGTTGTCGTCTCAACTAAAGGCAATTAGGGAGGAAATGATCAATGATACATCAGACTCAGTAAGTTTAGTTAGATTAACGATTTCAAATCAGATTGATGAGCTTGACATGGCATACGAAGGAATGATGGGTTGGATGGCAGACTATGAGCCTGGCTTCGAAAATGAAAACCCAACAGACTCGTCCATTGTTTATTATTCAGGGCAAGAGAAGGAAATTAAAGAGGTAAAGACGAACATAGAAGAGAGCATTGATGAAGCAGAGAATTTATTGGAAGAGCTTAAGCGTTAGTTTGTTATTGATTGGTTTTTTAGCGGAAGGCTGCGAAGAGTCAGCTTCTAGACCTTTGCCGCTGCTAGGTCCTTACGAAGTTAATGACACTATTATTGATGGTATGTTGAATACGGATACCACATTTACCGCAGTGAGGCCGTTTTCTTTTACTGATCAGGATGGGAATGAGGTTACAGAAGTCACCACAAACGGTAAAGTATATATTACAGACTTCTTTTTCACTTCATGTCCTACCATTTGTCCTAAAATGAAGCAGCAGATGCTTCGATTGTATAATGACTTTGAAGATAACGATGACGTCATTTTTCTCTCCCACAGTATAGATCCTAAACGCGATTCGGTTGCTCGTTTGCATGATTACGCAGAGAAGTTGGGCATATCGTCAGAAAGATGGCATTTGATGACAGGCGAGCGTGATGATATTTATAGCATGGCCAAGCACTACATGATCGCTGCGCAGGAAGATAAATTGGCTCCAGGAGGTTATGCTCATAGTGGTGCATTTTTATTGGTTGATAAGAGTAAACAGATTAGAGGAATTTACGATGGCACCAGTGCCGAAGAAGTTGATCAATTGAAAGAAGATATTCAAAAGCTGTTGAATGATGAAGCGCAGCCTTAGCTATTCTATAGCAGCTTTATTATTAGTGCTTATTAGCTGTGATTACAAGCCGCGCAACCAGGGTCGCGTTCTTTACGAGAAAGAATGTCAAAGTTGCCATATGGAAAATGGTCAAGGACTGGGTAAGCTTATTCCACCGGTAGCAAAATCAGACTATGTTGTCAATCACAGAGAAGGTATCGCTTGTCTAATACGGAATGGAATAGAAGGAGAAATGATGGTGAATGGGCAACTTTATACAGGAAAAATGGCGGGCAACTCTCAGTTAACGGAGATTGAAATCAATAATCTCGTTCACTACATTTTAGTGGACCTAAATGATCAGAAAGATCCTTATCAGATTTCAGAAGTGCGAGCTCAACTTGAGCGCTGCAAGCAATAGTTACTTAATCTTTACTGGCTGCAATTTGATCTTTATCACACCCACCTTGTCTAACAACTTGATGGCGATGTATACAGGATCAATTTCGTGCCACTTCACGCCAAAATTTGGACGTGCACCAAACTTATGGTGATTATTGTGATAGCTTTCTCCGAGCATCAAGACATCAACAGGAAGAAGGTTTTTAGATGTATCAGCAACCTCGTAATTAGTGTATCCATAACGATGGGCAAACCAATTAATGATCGCCCCATGCGCAGGCCCCATTACAAAATGGATAGGCAATAATAAATACATCCACCAATGCGTAGCAAAAGCGATGTAGAAAGCAATGTAGAAAAACGCCCAGAATAAGCGCACTGGCCAGCTAGAAGCGAATTTTTCGAATGTAAACCATTCAGGAAGATCCTTTTTCCACTTGTCTTCAATCGGCACTCTACCATAAGCAATGTTCGAGTAAACTGTTTTAGTGCGCCACATCATGGCAAACAAGTTCTTGTCATATTTTGGTGAATGTGGATCCAATTCTGTGTCGGCATGCGCGTGATGCATTCTATGCAGAATACCGTACGTGCGAGCACTCAAGTAACTTGAGCCTTGAAACACGAGGGATAATACTTGAAAGAATCGCTCCCATCCTTTGCTCATCGTAAACATTTGATGAGCAGCATATCTATGGTGAAAGAATGTCTGCGTAAACAGTGATAAATACCAGTGAGCTGCAAAGAAAATTAGAATAGCCATTAATTAAATTCAGTCATTAATAAGAAGGAAGCTGTGGTAAGGACTTCCTGTAAAATCGGTGTAAATATAACCCAAATAAAGGCTATATGTTTAAATGCTTTACTTCTTAGGGAAGAAGGTTGGTTGGTAATCTGAAGTTTGCCTTTTATTGCAGAGTTAAGATGTGATTTGCAATTATCATATATTCGATAATCACTGCAATCAAAGAGGTGTTTTCGCCTCTAATTGAGCGATAAGATGTTTTATCTCTTTCACGCGATCTTCATTACCGAGTTTTGTGTAGCTATTCTCAAGATTACTCAATGCTCTGCGGATTATAGAAACATTTGTAGCTGGTTTGAAAAAATCGTCTTGAGGCTCGAGCTTCAACTGTTCTAAGAAATAATCAATTTCTTTCTTGCTAAAAACAGTCCCCTTGCTAAACGGATTTACATAGAAAAGAACATCAGTTTCAAAAATGTTGTTTGTTTTGTACAGGCTAAATCTATCTAAGTAGGCAAGAATAAAGTGATGTGGCAAATTCACTCCATAAATAGGAAGATCTAAGTTCTGAGAAATAATAGAATAGATTAAGCTCAGGCTCAACGGATTCCCTTTCTTGGTTTCCAATACTTCACTGAGGAAAGAGTTTTTAGGTGAGTGGTAGTCAGCAGTATTTCCGCTGAAACCATAAATCTGAAACAAGATATGATTGATGACTTTGACCTGTTCAAAAGCTGTAAGGTTGGTGTTCAACTCAAGCCAAATGTCTTGCTGAATTTGCTCCAAAGTTTTGAGCATTTTTTCTTGATCGAAGTCTGGGTATTGATACCTATTGATGATCATTACGCCATCCAATAGACTTGCGCCCTCTTCTTTAGCCCATTGCCCCAAGCTTCTAGAAACTGCTTCAAATTGGATGTCATGTATCAGTTCCTCGATGCGATTTTGAAACAACACACCAAATAAGTTCGACTCCCATGCTTCTTCTAAATTCGGAATCACTACTTCGCCAATGGAAAGTATTTGGGTCTTCACATGGCTGTACACCAATTCATCTTGATCGTCTAGTAATTGAATTAAAGAAGAGATGTCAGTCTGCTGTTTCATGCTTTGCCAAAATTACGGGGGTTCGATGCCCATAAGATTTGGCTTTTGGCGAGCTATTAACATAGAACCTGTTAATAGCGGAAACATTAGTTCGAAAGACCCTCTAGTACATTTTTGATCAATTGCTTCATGGCAGGATGATAATCTTTACTAAACTGCATGGCTTTTCTGTTGGCTACAACAATACACATGCACAGGCATTTATGGCCAAGAGCCTTGCCCAGAGCATACAATGCTGAGCTTTCCATTTCGTAGTTGAGAACTTGTCGATCACTGACTTCAAATCGCTCAATATCATCATTGAAAGTCGGTAAACTGAGCGGTAACCTCAATGATCGTCCTTGAGGCCCAAAAAATCCGTTGGCTGTTAATGTGCAACCTGCTTTTCCAAGATGCGCGAATTTATTGAAAAGGTCAAGGTCAGACTGACTTGCATAGGGTTTATTGATAGAGTCATCAAACTCTGTGAACCCCTCAAAAGCAATACGCACATGACGTTCAGCGTCAGTTTCTTTAATGTCATAAAAGTGCTTGACTCCGTCCATTCCAATGGAGTATTCAGTAATTACAGTGCTGTTGACCTCAAGCTCCTTCTGTAAAGCTCCGCATGTTCCTAAGCGAATTAAATTTAGTTGTTGAAGTTCAGTTTTAACTCTTCTTGTTTCAAGGTCGAAATTCACCGCAGCGTCCAACTCATTAACTACAATATCGATGTTATCCGTTCCAATTCCTGTTGCTAAAGCGGTAATTTTTGTGCCTTTGTATGTGCCAGTATGTGTGACAAACTCACGATTACTGATTTGATATTCAATCGTATCAAACATTGAGCTAATAACTGAAACTCTTCCTGGATCGCCCACCAATATTACGTTTGGTGCAATGTGCTTTGGCAAAAGTTTGAGGTGATATACGCTTCCGTCATCGTTTAGAACAAGCTCGCTTTCTTGTGGATTCATCGTTGAAAAAATTGATTTTTCAAACCTATGACATTTAGATAGTTTTATGCCCGATGAAAGCGCGCATAATTACCATCGGAGATGAAATTTTAATTGGTCAGATTATAGATACGAATTCGGCATGGTTGGCAGGTAGATTAAATGACTTAGGAATTGGTGTGGAAAGTATTGTCAGTATTTCTGATACACAAGAAGCAATTCATCTCGCTCTTGGCGAAGTTGATTCCAGCATTCAATTGGTTTTGATGACGGGAGGACTAGGGCCAACTAAGGATGACATCACCAAGCACGCATTAGCAAAGTGGTTTGAAAGTGGATGGAGCGAAGATCAAGCAGTCCTTAATCGAGTTGAGCAACATTTTAGTTTGCGTGGAGTGATAATGCCAGAAGTGAATAAGGGTCAGGCTATGGTGCCCGATAATTGCATTGTTCTTGCGAATGAAAATGGTACGGCCCCAGGAATGTGGTTTGAGCAAAACGGAACAGTATTTATATCTATGCCAGGCGTTCCTTTTGAAATGAAATCAATTTTCGCAGATCAAGCAGTGCCGAGGATTCAAAAGCGCTTTGTTGGAAAACACATTGTTCATCGTACCATCATGACGCAGGGAATAGGCGAGAGCACTTTGATGGAAATCATCGCTGATTGGGAAAACAATTTGGGGGATTTAAAATTGGCCTATTTGCCATCTGTAGGTTCTGTTCGATTGAGGATTACGGGTGTTTCGGAATATGGTGAAGGACTTCAAGAAAGGGTTGATGCTCAAGTCTTGGCGGCACTTCCTCTTGTTGAAGAGTATGCCTATGGGTTTGATGAGGCGAAACTAGAGGAGGTAATCGGTTCAGTTTTGAAATCCAATAGTTTGACTCTCTCGACCGCTGAAAGCTGCACCGGAGGATACATCTCGCACCTACTTACGTCAGTTTCTGGAAGCAGCGCTTATTTTAAGGGTTCAGCTGTAACATATTCTAATGACGCAAAGCAGGATGTTTTAGGAGTAGATCCAGCTACGTTTGAAAAATATGGGGCCGTAAGTGAGCAGGTGGCAATTCAAATGGCAGAGGGTGTTAGAAAGAAATTTCGAACAGATTATGCTGTTTCAACAACTGGAATTGCTGGTCCAGATGGAGGAACTGCTGAAAAACCTGTGGGAACAATTTGGATTGGAGTCTCAAGTCAAAATGGCTCATACGCGTTAAAATATTCAATGGGAACACACCGAGAGCGCAACATTCGAAAGTCTGCACTGCAAGCATTTCAACTTATTCGTAAAGAGGTTTTTAAAAATCTTGGAATTTCATTGAAAGAAGCTCTTTCTTAAATGAATAATACATTTATATTTGCAGCCCAATTTCAAGGAAATTATGAAAATCTGCCAAATCACAGGAAAGACTGCTCAATCAGGACACTACGTTTCTCACTCTAATCACAAGACGAATAGAAAGTTTGACGTTAATCTTCATACAAAGAAGTTCTTTAACGATGAAACAGGTGAGTGGGTGACTCTAAAAGTAAGTTCCGCTGGCATCCGCAACATTAGTAAGAAAGGATTAGCAGCTTGCTTGAAAGAAGCTAAAGCAAAAGGATTCTTATAACAAGGAATATTCAAAATATTTAAAAGCTCAGACTCGTCTGGGCTTTTTTTATGCTTATAAGTCTCGGGTTGTTTAAAAATGGAGACAACTACTTAATTGCAAGCCATCATTGATTGTTGCTTTGCAGTTATGAGATTAAGTCTGTTGTTTCTTATTGTTGTTAATGCATTCGCATCATTCAGTTTAATGGGGCAAGATGTACCTGCTCCTAACAAAACCAATGTTCCACATTTTAAAATTGCGGCAGCTCCTTCTATTCCTGAGGAGTTATCGTCATCCTTCTTTTTCGAAAACAGAGAACGACTAAGGGAAATCCTCCCTGATAGTTCTATGGTAGTGCTTTTTTCAGCTCCAATTAGAACACGCACCAACGACATCGATTACCCCTTTCGTCAAGACCCTGATTTCTACTACTTTACAGGTGTGAATGAAGATAACGCAATGCTTGTTGTCTTCAAGAACCCAATGAGAATCAATGAAAAATGGTACCGTGAAATCTTATTCATTGAAAACGATAATATGATTAAGCAAGTTTGGAATGGACCTGTTTTAGGTGCTGATCAAGCAAAAGATGTGAGCGGTGTTGCTACAGTAATGTCCAACACAGAGTTTAAAACGATGGAGTTTAATTGGGCTGAAATCAAGGATGTATACTCGAACAATAACCTATTTATTGAGCTAGATGATTTAAAGCACCCAGGTGACTTAGCTAGCATGGTAAGTCACTTTAAGCTAAAAACTGAACGTGCGGGTAAAGAAATCCTTGTGAATGAGGGTGAAGATCTTTACGCAAAGTTGCGTCAGAAAAAGTCCAAAGAAGAATTAGATATGATGCAAAGGGCAATTGATATTACAGGAGATGCTCATATAAATGTTATGAAGATGATTCGTCCCGAAATGACAGAATACCAATTGCAGGCGATGATAGAATACACCTTTCAATTCAATGGGGCTGAGGTAGCTTTTCCATCTATAGTTGCGTCAGGTGATAATGGTGCTATTATGCATTACACTGAAAACCGTGAGTTATTGATTCCAGGTGATATGGTGATTATGGATATTGGAGCTGAATATGAGGGATATGCGGCCGATATTACCCGCACAATTCCTGTGTCAGGAGTTTTTTCGGAAGAGCAAAAAAAGGTTTATCAATTGGTGCTGGATGCTCAAACAGTTGCTATTCGCTATGCCACAAAAGGCTATAAGTTTTGGACTCCTCATGAAGAGGCGTATAGAACAATCGGGAAAGGATTAATCGCCTTAGGCATAATTACTGAATGGGGAGATATCGGTAAGTATTTTATTCACGGAACCTCCCATTATTTAGGACTGGATGTCCATGATGCAGGGCTTTATTCTGCTTTACAACCTGGTGAAGTGATTACAGTTGAGCCAGGTATTTACATTCCCAAAGGCTCGCCTTGTGATGAAAAGTGGTGGGGTATTTTCGTTAGAATTGAGGATGATATACTAATCACTGATGGGCCAGCAAAAGTTCTTTCAGAAAGGTCACCCAGAAAAATTAGTGAGATAGAGGCTCTAATGGCCACTGATAATGCTTTGACTGAATAGAGTCAGCGAGTGCATTTTTGATTGAATAACAGAACAGAAGATTTAGCGGTATTGCCTCCTGAAAAGTAAATGGGGATTCCCACGCCAACACATAAAGCACCGGTAGCCACATATCCTGTGGGGAACTCTGTTCCCTGATTGAAGTAATAGTTGCCCAATGAAGCAGCGGATGTAACGAGCCCAATGGCTGCTAACAATATTCCAAAAGACTCTGTTCGTTTGCCTGACTCATAGCGTTTAAGAGCTATTGGACAGTCTTTCATTAAAACCTTTAAGCGGTTGTTTCCAACTTGCATTGGACCTTGATAGAAGCTATAGCTGAATGTTCCTTCGCTCAATTGTAAAGAGTCAGGTATAGTTTGTGCCGTCAGTTCTCCAAAACTGAAGCAAACTAGTAACAAAAAGCATCTGATTAACTTCATTCATCTAATTAACGCAAATTCTGAATTGTGTCAAAAGCTCTTTGAGAATATGGTCAGTAACGAAGAAGATTTCAGCGAATAAACTATCTATTTCAAACCTTCATTATAGCTTTTGAAAGGTGAATTATTACTACTCGTCTAATTGAATAATTGAGTGCTGCCAATTCATGGAATTCATGATTAAAACGACTACTTTCGCGCTTTCAAATAACACGTTAAATTAAGTAATTAAATGTTTGATTTAAAGGAGATTAGCACTGCTACTATGGTTTTGTTTGCTGTGATTGATATCATTGGCTCGATTCCGATTATCATACAGTTGCGTCAACGAACGGGTCATATTCAATCTGAGAAGGCGAGTATCGTCTCTTTAATCATCATGATAGCATTTCTGTACTTGGGAGATGAAATCCTTCAATTGATTGGAATTGACGTAAACTCATTTGCAATTGCAGGTTCTTTCATTTTGTTTTTCTTATCCCTTGAGCTTATTCTTGGTATCAAATTGTATAAGGATGATGAGCATCAAGAAGCAAATGTGAGTAGCACATCAATTGTTCCTTTGGCTTTTCCTTTAATCGCTGGTGCTGGAAGTATGACCACATTGGTTTCTCTTAGAGCGGAATATGCGATTCAAAACATCGTTGTAGCTATTATACTTAACATTCTTCTAGTGTATGTGGTGTTGAAAAACACCAAACATATCGAACGATTATTAGGTCCTGGAGGTATTGCGGTCGTTAGAAAAGTATTTGGAATTATCCTTTTAGCAATTGCCGTTAAACTATTCAGAACCAACCTCGGCTTGATGTAAAATTCATCCTTTACATTCGCGATTAATGGGGTTGAAATCAATAGTAGCAAAATGGCTTGCGAGGCGAGAGAAAGTTAAAGTTGACAAGTGGTCAATAAAGCCGATTCAATCACAAAAAGATACACTTACATATTTGACATCTGTGCTTGAGTCGACAGACTTTGGTATCGATCATGGAATAAAGTCTCATACCACTTATGAGCAATGGAAAACACGTGTTCCATTGCGTGATTATGAAGCCCTATACCCCTATGTTGAGCGTATTTTAGAAGGAGAGATGAATGTGCTTTGGAAGGGTAAACCAGTTTATTTCTGTAAGACTTCAGGCACAACTTCAGGCGTTAAATACATTCCGATGAGTGATGAAGGCATCCAAGCTCAAATTAAAGCTGCGCGCTCAGCCTTGTTGCTTTACATCAATGAAACTAATAACAGCTCATTCACTGATGGTAAGATGATGTTCCTTCAAGGAAGCCCCAAATTGGAAAAGAAGCAAGGTATTAGTATTGGTCGTTTGTCAGGAATAGTTGCTCATCATGTGCCAAGCTACTTACAGCGAAACCGAATGCCTTCTTGGAAGACAAACTCAATTGAAGATTGGGAGAAGAAAGTGGATGCGGTGGTTTCGGAAACTATGTCTGAAGACATGCGCTTAATTAGCGGCATACCACCATGGGTGCAGATGTATTTTGAGCGATTGATTGAGCAATCTGATAAAAAGACCATTAAAGAGATATTTCCAAACTTCTCTGTATTTGCTCATGGAGGTGTGAATTATGAGCCTTACAAATCAACAATGGAGAAGTTGATAGGAGGTAAGGTAGATTCGATAGAGACGTATCCTGCTTCTGAAGGCTTTATAGCTTTTCAAGACTTGCAAAATACCGAAGGTTTACTGCTCAATTTAGATGCAGGAATATTCTATGAGTTTGTTCCTGTTGAGGACTTTCATTCTGATGATCCTCGAAGGGTTAGTTTAGAAGAAGTAGTGATCGGAGTGAACTACGCCATTGTCTTGAATACTTCAAGCGGTTTATGGGGTTATGTAATTGGTGATACGGTGAAATTTGTCTCCACATCACCTTTCCGCATCATCGTTACGGGCAGGTTGAAGCATTTTATTTCTGCTTTCGGTGAGCATGTAATTGCCGAAGAAGTAGAAAGTGCCATAAGTGAAATTGCCTCAATGATGAAATTTAGTTTTATAGAGTTTCATGTTGCTCCGCAAGTTAATCCCTCTGAAGGTCTGCCTTATCATCAGTGGTTTATTGAGTCATCAAACCCTATTCCTGACGGATTTGAAAAGGCATTGGATGAAAAAATGCAAAAGCTGAACTCGTATTACAAAGACTTGATTCAGGGTAAAGTGCTGCAACCACTTAAAGTCAATCTTTTGCCTTTGGGGAGTTTTAATGCTTATATGTCTAGTCAAGGTAAATTGGGTGGTCAGAATAAGCTTGCGCGACTTAGCAATGACAGAAGCATTGCTGATAAACTTTCTTAAAACTCGATCAATTTAGATCCTTTTATGCACCTCCGTTTCATTCTCAAAGCGCATATTTGCAGCCCTTTATGAGTGAAGAAAAAAAACGCGGAATAGCCATCTTAGGTTCTACTGGAAGTATTGGTACCCAGGCTCTTGATGTAATTGAATCTCAAGCAGATCAATTCTCTGTTGAAGTGCTTACTGCTGGTTCTAATGCTGAGCTTTTGGTCGAGCAGGCGAGAAAGTTCAAACCGAACGCGGTTGTAATTGGTGATGAATCAAAGTATTCCGCTGTTAGCGATGCGCTGTGGGATGAAGGAATCAAAGTATTTGCCGGAGCTGAGGCTTTAGAGCAAGTAGTGGAGATGGAATCGGTTGATGTAGCATTAACAGCATTGGTTGGTTTTGCAGGATTAAGGCCTACTATGAAAGCTATTGCTGCAGGAAAGCAGATCGCTTTGGCCAACAAGGAAACCCTTGTTGTAGCGGGAGAGTTGGTGACCAAAGCAGCTCGAGAAGCTGGTGTTAATATTTACCCTGTCGACTCTGAGCATAGCGCTATTTTTCAATGTTTAGCTGGTGAGTTTCACAACCCAATAGAGAAAATTTATTTGACTGCTTCTGGTGGGCCTTTCAGAGGAAAGAAGCGCTCTGATTTAGCTGGTGTAACGAAGGCTCAAGCACTTAAACATCCCAATTGGGAAATGGGAGCTAAGATTACGATAGACTCTGCTACATTAATGAATAAAGGTCTCGAGGTAATTGAGGCCAAATGGCTCTTTGCCCTGAAACCAGAACAAATTGATGTGATAGTGCATCCTCAGAGTATCATTCATAGCATCGTTCAGTTTACAGACGGCAGCATGAAGGCGCAGATGGGTTTACCCGATATGAAGTTGCCAATTCAGTATGCGTTAGCTTACCCTAACCGCTTATCATCTGATTTTCCGAGATTCAACTTCTTAGATTACCCATCCCTCACTTTTGAGCAGCCAGATATAGAAACCTTCGGTAATCTTGGACTTGCATTTAGGGCGATGAGTGAAGGAGGAAATATGCCTTGTATTATGAATGCCGCCAATGAAATTGCTGTTGCAGCATTTTTGAATGATGAGATTAAGTTTCTCCAAATCCATGAAATGATTGAGAAAACAATGGATAGGGCCTCATTTATTGAGCACCCCACATTGGAGCAATATATAGACACAGATAATGAGGCAAGAGCCTTAACAAAAGAACTGATAAAGTAAGATGGAAGTATTTTTAATTAAGGCAGCGCAGTTAATCCTGAGCCTTTCTATTTTGGTGGTTTTACACGAGTTGGGTCACTTTATTCCAGCCAAATTGTTCAAGACGAGGGTAGAGAAGTTCTATCTGTTTTTTGATCCTTGGTTTTCATTATTCAAGTTCAAGAAAGGTGACACTGAATATGGTGTGGGCTGGCTTCCACTAGGGGGTTATGTCAAAATTTCTGGGATGATTGATGAGTCAATGGATAAGGATCAATTAGCCCAAGAGCCTCAGCCACATGAATTTAGAAGTAAACCCGCTTGGCAACGTTTGATCATTATGATAGGCGGAGTTACTGTGAATTTGATACTAGGATTTCTTATCTACAGCATGATCTTATTCACTTGGGGTAAAGAAAGATTGCCTCTTGAGAATCTTGAATATGGAGTTTATGTGGACAGCACCATGATGGATTACGGGCTGATGGATGGCGATAAGATCGTTGCAGTTACTGATGGTAATGTGAAGTATTATGAAGAACTAGGAAAAGAAATTCTAATTAATGGTGCGCGCACTTTAGAGATCGAGCGCGATGGCGAATCAATGACCATTCAATTGCCAGAAGATGTCGAACAAACTATTCTTGCTAAAGAAGTGAGAACACTTTTCTCCCCACGTTATCCATTCGCTGTAGATAGTGTAGTTACGGGAAGTGCTGCTGAGGAGGCTGGCTTTCTAAAGAATGATAGAATTGTGTCTGTTGATGGTGAACCCACTGAAGGCATAATCGAAGGGTTAAAAGCGGTGAGATCGCACAAGTCAGAAACTGTGACAATTGATGTTGAGCGCAATGGAAGTATCATTTCAAAAGAGGTAAGTGTAAGTGAAGAAGGACGCATAGGTATTGGCTTGAAGAGCGTAACTGATTATGTTCAAACTGAAACCTACAAGTATGGTTTTTGGCAGGCTATTCCAGCTGGTGTTCAAGAAACGAAGGATATTTTAGGCAACTACATCACGAGCATGAAGCTCATATTCACTAAAGAGGGCGCCTCACAAATTGGAGGTTTTGGTGCCATTGGTGGTTTATTTCCAGCCACTTGGAATTGGCAAACATTCTGGAGTATGACAGCTTTCTTGTCACTAATTTTAGCGTTTATGAATATCCTGCCAATTCCGGCTTTAGATGGAGGTCATGTGATGTTCCTTCTCTATGAAATGATTACAGGACGAAAGCCTGGAGATAAATTTTTAGAGTATGCTCAAATGGCAGGAATGATCCTTCTATTGGGATTATTGATCTTCGCGAATGGCAATGATATTCTGAGGGCTTTTAGATAATTAAAGATCAATCAGCCATGATATAGCGGCTCTTTCGCTATTGAAGGTCTTGTGCTTTGTGTTGGAGTCAATATTGAGCTTTTCATACAATTTAGAAAGTGTTAAAGCCAATGAGTTAGTAGTGTAAACGGCTGCTCTCACTGTTTCATATTTGCCAGTACCCTGCTTCATCTCTTTTGAAAAACGCATTAAGTCTTTCATTTTCATGGTGCTCCCCAAGTCAGCACCACGGTGATATATCTTAAGGTCTGTGGGAAGGCTGTATGAATTACCAATGTATTGAATGAATTTTGCAATATCAGCCTTATCAATTGAATTGGAATAATTCAATTTAAGGATATTCGTTTCTTCATCAAATTCAATACTCACCATGCTTCACTTAATTTAAACCTCTTTCCGAGCTGGCAAATAACGCTATTGCTCTAAAGTAATCAATTATTAGATAGGTGTGTTATGAATAGCTTTATGTTAATATGAAATAGAAAAGAAAGAGCGAATTTCTAAAGTAGTGATTTATTACAACCATTGCTTTTAATCATACTTTGTTTATCACGCGACTTTTTATTGAAATCTCCATGAAAACTTTCAAGATCACTTTATCTGATAAATTGTAGTTTTTTAGAAACCAATTCATTTCCGCATGAGAGTTGACCTATATACATTCCTTTTAAGCCTTCAGGAGGTATGATTTCCATGAAATCAATATTGGCACCTAATCCATACACTTCATCCAAAATCATGCTTCCTTTTAAATCGTAAATGGTTAATCGAATAGTGCTTGATGTTCTGCTTTGAGGCATTTCTATGAAGTTATTTCCAATTTTGAATTGAGTCTTTTGATAGGTTTCATTGATCAATAAGGCATCGGCTAAATGCTCTTTATGTCCATCTATGTCTACAAGATAAAGTGCATAATGGTTGACGTTATCTATAAAGTCATCAAAAGCTAAATAGGTGAGTACTTGGTTGGAAGTACCTGCAGCGTCTATTCGATCAATTTCTGTGTAGTTCACTCCATCTTCACTTTTCTCAATAATGAAATAGTCGCTATTGATTTCAGAGAGTGTGGACCAATCCAACCTTGCGCTGTATTGATTATCTAAAGTGGCTAGAAAATATCCGAGCTCAATAGGAAGAGGATTATTCATGGAGATTGATCCTAAAGTGAATATGGACGAGCCAATCAAATCAGGAGTCGAGGATGTGCTTAACTCTCCACTTGCCGTATTACCGGTTACGCTTGTTGCGCCTTCATTTGTCCACTGTGACCCGTCCCACTTTGAAACACGCAAATCAGCAACATTTCCTACACCGCAACTTTCAATGCCATTCCAACTTAGTGTGATACGACTATCGGTCGAAGAAGCACCTGTCACTTTCCAAAATTCGCACAAACTTATTTGTTGAAGGCTATCACTAACCAAACTTGTGTTGTATCCAGAGTCGCATGGGTTGGCCTTAAAGTATTCCACAGAAATTGTATTAATTCCAGTCATTTCTGAAACACTCAAAGGTCTGCCAATCGAATTAGAGCCAACGTTAAATTGAAATGAACCAGTCCCTTCTTTTTTTATGATTCCATTTACAAAAATGCTGTCTGATACAACACTTGATTGAGCGGTACTTTCAAAGAGAACAAACCCACCATTTTTAGTTGTCAATACCCCATCACTGAAGATCATCTTGCTTGATACAGTCATTGGGTTGATTAGAATTACTCCCTGACTATTGTCTAACTTGACTGTTCCAAAACTCAAGCTATTGGTTCCGCTGACTTTGATTTGATCATTGCCCTTCAGATTTACTATGGATTCATTTTCGCTTCTGATATTGCTGTTGTTTTCAATGTAGGTGCCATTGACGATTAGGTTTGAGCCAGAAGTCAAGTTAATGTGCGCAGAGTTGTCAAGCACTTGAGCTTGAGCTCCAGCGATTAATAAACTGAACCCTAATGACAATATGTTGACGTTAAATTTCATTATTTCCCGTATTCTGTTCTACTTCCGAAAGCATCCTCCTCAAAATGGAAGTCTAGCATAAGTAAATTAGCATCTCTATTAAAATTATCGTTGGCGTGATTTGCATGCCTGAAAACACGGCAAACTAAAATGCTAGATAATGTCTTTCCCGCGGCAGTTATACCACCTAAAGGTGTAATTGCATGATAATCTTCGAGAACTGGGTCACATTGAGCAATAGGGTCCTCCCCGTAAATAATTGTTGTCAACGGGAATTCTTCTCCTACATTGCTCCAAGTATATTCTAAGCCCCATCTTACTTTGTCAGTGCCGACATTTGCGTTGTCTGAGGCCCAATGAACGTGAGGGTAGATTGTAGTTCCTTCTACCCAACTATGAGGCATCTGAACCATGAAGTATAATTCCTCTTCAGTGTCATCGTCAAAATCAAACCCAAATACTCCTTGACTCCCTGAACCATTATCCTTGAACTCGTTGAAGTCAGGATCTTTTGTTCCACCTCTTTTTGTACTTGTAATTGGTATCGTCAAATCATTAAAGGTGGTTGCACTTCCATGCATTCTGAGGGAACCATCGCTTTCAATGTTGGTATAATTTGCATCCCCTCCTAGTTTGATATTTCCATCATCATCTATTTCCATTCGTTTTATTTCGTTGGTTGTCATTTCTATCTTGTCAATATCAGATGAACTCTCGACAGTAACCTTGGTATCCGCATCAGCATCTATTATAGCACTGCCCCCGCCTCCAGCTGCACCTCCTAACTGCTGTCATCCTGTGCTGTAGAAAAAGAAGTAGTCCAAATCAGTGTCATACACTAAAAGTCCTTCTGCCGGAGAGGAGATGGCGTTTTTTTGTGCAGTTGTTAATCGCGGCACCAATACTCCTCTTGAAGTTGACTTTATTTCTAAGGCGGCAGAGTTGTCAGGTGTGAATGTGCTGTCGTAATCTGAAATTCCAATATTTTGACCTGTAGATAAAAAAGAGGTTGTAAGGAAAACAGCGAGAAAAAGAATAGAGCGTCTCATGGCTTATTTGTTTTACTCAAAAATAGATTGTGTTATGCCGATGCATTGTGACACATGTCATACAGAAACACTTAAAAACATGATTCTTGTCGTGAAACCTTTTCACCTCAATACGTAGTCTGTCTTAATGTCATAATTCTTCTTTGGCTCGTGTTTCGCTAAGAGAAGTTCATGAGTAAGCAAAAAGTAAGTTACGGTTGGGCATTTAAGGAGTTCATTTGGCCGCGAAGAGGAATCATTTCTGTTGGGTTAGCGTTAATTATAGTCAGGAGTTTAGCGGGTTTGGTTTTGCCTTATGCGAGTAAAAGTCTTATTGACGATGTCATTCCCTCGAAAGACTTAGATACCCTTTGGATGTTGCTTATAGTAGTTTGCTCAGCCATTCTGGTACAAGCGGTGAGTTCTTTTTCATTGACAAGACTTTTGAGTGTTGAGGCACAGCATCTGATTTCTCTGTTGAGAGCAGCGGTTCAAAAGAAGTTATTGGCATTACCGATAAGTTTCTTCGATAATAATAAGTCTGGAGCCTTGGTTTCAAGAGTGATGACGGATGTTGAAGGTGTAAGAAACCTGGTTGGAACAGGGTTGGTACAGTTGATCGGAGGTTCAATAACGGCAGTTATTTCATTGGTGATCTTAATTCGTCTCAATGCAACCATGACTGTTTTTGTATTGGTGCCCGTGGCGATATTTGCACTCATTGCTTTGAAAGCATTCGGATACATCCGCCCCATATTCAGAGATCGAGGTAAAATCAATGCAGAGGTAACCGGACGTTTGACTGAAACACTCAATGGAGTGCGCGTAATCAAAGGGTTTAACGCAGAGCAACAAGAGAATAGAACCTTTGAAGAAGGAGTGGAGCGATTGTATTTGAATGTCAAGAAAAGTCTAACTGCTACTGCATTAATAACAAGTTCGTCTACCTTTTTATTGGGTTTGGCGTCAGCCGGTATAATGGGCATTGGAGGCTACTTCATCATGCATGACTCCATGACTTATGGTGAATTTGTTTCGTTTACCCTCTTTCTAGGATTTATGATTGCACCTATTGTTCAAATGAGCAACATTGGCAGTCAATTGACAGAAGCCATGGCAGGCCTTGATCGGACTCAAGAATTGATGAATATGACGGAGGAGGATGATGCGGAAAAGCGAAACATTGTACTCAAGTCAGTGAAAGGTGATATTGTGTTTAAGGATGTTTCATTCAGTTATGAAGAGGCTAAGGAAGTGCTGCATAGTATTTCATTTGATGCTCCGGCTGGAAGTGTCACAGCATTAGTGGGGTCTTCTGGTTCTGGAAAGACTACCATAGCCGGACTGGCAGCTTCGTTCCTCAACCCAAAAGGCGGATTGATTACCATTGATGGTGCCGATCTCTCTGAGGTAAACTTGAGCAGCTATAGGGCTAATTTAGGAGTAGTACTTCAAGACGACTTCTTATATGAAGGCACCATCAGGGAGAATATTCTTTTTCCGCGTCCAGGTGCTACTGAGGAGCAATTGCAAGCTGCTGTGAAAGGTGCCTATGTCAATGAATTTACAGATCGCTTTGAGGAAGGACTGGAAACAGTAATTGGTGAGCGTGGTGTGAAGCTATCGGGAGGCCAGCGCCAGCGAATTTCCATCGCGCGCGCTTTATTGGCCAATCCGAAGATTATCATCTTAGATGAAGCTACTTCTAACCTTGATACAGAGAGTGAATCATTCATACAAAAGAGTTTGAATGAGTTGATGAAAGACCGCACCACATTTGTAATTGCCCACCGCTTGAGCACGATTCAGCAAGCAGACCAAATTCTAGTAATTGAAGAAGGAAACATCGTTGAGCGAGGCAAGCACGATGAATTGATCGAAAAGAAAGGGCGATACTACGAACTGTATACGTATCAAAGTCGCATCTAAATCCACAACTTTTCGTTCTTCACCTATTCGGAAAAAGATATTTTAGCCGCTGCATCATAGAATTGATGCTCGATTAATATGAATGATGAGGGATCGAATAAGGGAATAAAGTATAACGTCATTATTCTTGGAGTGATGCTTTTTGCGGGAATGATTTCTTTCTTGGATTTATCTCCTGGTAAGCCTGAAATTACCATTACTGCTGCTATCGCTGTTTTGATGGCTTTGTGGTGGGTCACTGAAGCGTTGCCAATTGGATTAACCAGTTTGTTGCCAATCATTCTCTTTCCAGCTTTCGGTGTTTTGGATGGAAAGGATATTTCTGAAGCCTACATCAACTATGTCATCTTCCTTTTTATTGGCGGCTTTTTTATGGCATTGGCCATTCAAAAATGGGGTTTACATAAGCGGATTGCCCTCAAGATATTATCATGGTTAGGAGGAAGCCCGTTTCGTATTCTTTTGGGCTTCATGCTAGCATCGGCATTTTTATCGATGTGGATGTCAAATACAGCCACCACAATGATGATGCTACCTATAGTATTTTCAGTAACCTCTGCACTAGAAGAGACGCATGGCCGACAAAAATTGGGCAAGCTGGGAACTGCTCTGCTTTTAGGTGTAGCGTATAGCTGCTCTGTGGGAGGAGTTGCTACACTCGTTGGAACACCCACGAACCTTTCGTTTGTCCGAATTTTTGAGATTATTTATCCCACTGCAACTGAGATTTCTTTTGGACAATGGCTTGTATTCGCACTTCCGCTTAGCTTCATTATGTTGAGTATAGTTCTAGTGGTTCTTTTCTTTTTATATCCCGCAAAAAAGGATTTGGAAGTGCTTGATAAAGGGTTTTTTAAAAAGAGCTACAGTGAACTGGGACCAATTACCGTCAATGAAATCAGAGTGCTTTGGTTGTTTGTTACACTGGTGTTTTTATGGGTATTCAGAAAACCGATAATCATTGGTGATTTTGTGTTACCTGGTTGGAGTGAGTTTTTTGCTTCTCCTTCATTTATCAATGATGGAACCATTGCCATATTCGTTGCCTTTTTATTGTTCATTGTGCCTTCATCTGAAAAAAGCAACAATGAAGGCTTAATTACTTGGCCAATAATTACCAAAATTCCTTGGGGAATTGTGTTGCTTATCGGTGGTGGATTTGCTTTGGCAAAGGGATTCATCGATTCTGGTTTAGCTGGTTTTATTGGAGGTCAGCTAGTTGGAGTAGGGGTATTAAGTGAAATTGAGCTTATTTTCTCAGTAACTGGGTTGATGACTTTCTTAACAGAACTAACCTCCAATTTGGCCACAGCAGAAATGATGTTGCCTATTGCGGCCGGAATAGCCAATGAAATTCAGACTAATCCTTTGTTATTGATGTTGCCTATGACTTTGGCCGCATCAATGGCCTTTATGTTTCCTGTTGCCACTGCGCCTAATGCCATTGTATTTGGTTCCGGTAAATTGGCCATAAAAGATATGGTGGCTGCAGGGCTTATTATCAACTTTTTAGCGATCATTTGTATAGTACTGATCACCTACTTCTGGGGGACTGAAATGTTCAATATTGAGTCTGGTGTAATTCCCGAGTGGGCGAAGGGTTTATAGTTATGTGCCTTTAACCTTAAAGCTCCATTCGATCCAAACTTTGGTCACTGTCTCTCCTGCGCTATTTTTTCCTTCGCTAAGCATGGTAATCTTCTGACCTTCTTTGGTTTCTATGGCTTGAGTTACAGTATCAAAAACCTCGTTGCCTTGATTGCAAGTGAACACTATCGTTTCAGCCGCTTTCTTGTAAAACTCGCAGCGCAAATCAGTCACGAGCATAGAGACGTTGGCTCTCCCTTCAATCGCCAATATGGCCAATAGACCAGTAGAAAATTCTGCTGCCCCAGCTTGCGCAGCGAAATAAATGGATCGAAAAGGATTTTGTGTTTTCTTGAGAAAGGGAATCGAAACAGAAGCACTCTCGGTATCTAAATGTTGAAGTTTAACACGCCAGAAAAGTAGGCTTGGTAATTTCTTCCAAAAGAAAAACTTCAACTTCCATGGAGTTTTAAGGTCTTTTAGAGTCTTTACTACTTTTGGGTGAAGTGCTTTTTCTTTCATTACTCTGTAATTATTTTGGATACTCGAACACTGCTGCTTTTATCCTTGGAGCAAAGTACTTATTTCTTTCTCGCTTGTTTCTATTGACTTTTGAATTTAAGGCGAAGGCTCTCTGTATATAGCTGGCAATTATATGTGTATAATAATTATTGATAGAGATTATACGCCCCGCTCTGACTCAATAGGATACTTTTGATCTGTTTTAATCTAAACTACAAAACGATGAGAAAAATTAAATATGCAGGTTGGCTGTTGTTCGCTGGAATCCTTATTTCCTCGTGTCAACAAGAAACCAAAGAAGAGGCTGCAGTTGATTACTCTACTGGAGCTACCATGAAGAGTAAATCAAACATGAAGGCAACGAGCAATAGCGATTGGTGGCCTCAGCAATTAAACTTAAATATTCTAAGACAGCATTCTCAGAAGTCTAACCCAATGGACGATGATTTCGACTATGTGGCAGAATTCAACAGTGTTGATTATGACGCTTTGAAGGCAGACATCAGAAAAGTATTGACGGAATCACAAGATTGGTGGCCAGCGGACTTTGGACATTACGGAGGGTTATTCATCCGTATGGCTTGGCACAGCGCAGGAACATATCGTACGGCTGATGGACGTGGTGGATCACGTGCCGGACAGCAAAGGTTTGCTCCATTGAATAGCTGGCCTGATAATGCCAACCTTGATAAAGCAAGAAGACTTATTTGGCCGATAAAGCAGAAATATGGAGAGAAAATTTCTTGGGCAGACCTTATGGTTTTGACAGGGAATGTGGCATTGGAAGATATGGGTTTTGAGACCTTTGGGTTTTCTGGTGGTAGAACAGATGTTTGGGAACCAGAAATGGACGTGTATTGGGGAGCAGAAGAAAAGTGGCTTTCTGATGAGAAAAGATATTCAGGTGATCGTGAGCTAGAGAACCCTTTGGCTGCAGTTCAAATGGGATTGATATATGTAAATCCTGAAGGACCAAATGGAAACCCTGATCCAGTGCTTGCTGCTAAAGATATTCGTGCCACGTTTGGAAGAATGGGAATGAACGATGAAGAAACAGTAGCCTTGATTGCTGGTGGACACACATTGGGTAAAACGCACGGTGCAGGTCCAGCTTCTCATGTTGGTCCAGAGCCGGAAGCAGCTGATATTGAAGAGCAAGGTTTTGGTTGGAAAAGCGATTACAAGTCCGGCAAAGGTGCTGATGCGATCACTTCTGGATTGGAAGTTACTTGGACCGCCACACCAGTGCAATGGAGCCATGGTTTCTTCATGAGCTTGTTTGAAAACGAATGGGAATTAACGAAAAGCCCTGCTGGTGCAAACCAGTGGGTAGCAAAAGACCCTAAAGTGATGGTGCCAGATGCATATGACCCTGAGAAGATGCACAAGCCGACCATGCTTACTACAGATCTATCTTTGCGTTTCGATCCTGAATACGAAAAGATTTCTCGTGCATTCCTTGAGAATCCAGAGTCATTCAACGATGCTTTTGCAAGAGCATGGTTTAAGCTGACCCACAGAGACATGGGGCCGAACACTACGTATATTGGTCCAGAAGCGCCAACAGAAGATTTGATCTGGCAAGATCCTATTCCCGCTGTTGATCATAAGTTGGTGAACGCTCAAGACATTAAGGCATTGAAACAAACCTTGCTCAATTCAGGATTGTCCATCGGCGAAATGGTTACAACTTCCTGGGCTTCAGCATCCACCTATCGCGGATCTGACAGAAGAGGTGGCGCCAATGGTGCGCGCATTATGCTTGCTCCTCAAAAAGATTGGGAAGTGAATAACCCAACCGAATTGGCTAAAGTATTGGATGTCTACAAGAACATTCAAAGCGATTTTAATGCAAATGGAGGTGATAAGAAAATTTCAATGGCTGACTTAATCGTATTGGCAGGAGGCGCTGCAGTGGAGCTAGCGGCCACAAATGCAGGTTACCCCGTACAAGTGCCATTTACGCCTGGTAGAATGGATGCTACACAAGAGCAAACCGACATTGAATCAATGAATTTATTAGAGCCCATGGCAGATGGTTTCCGCAATTACTTGAAAACACAATACACCATTTCTACAGAAGAGTTGTTGATAGACAAAGCGCAATTGTTGACGCTTTCAGCTCCTGAAATGACGGTGTTGGTTAGTGGAATGCGCGCCTTGGGTGCCAATTATGATGGTTCAAAGCATGGTGTTTTCTCTGATAGTAAAGATCAATTGAACAATGACTTCTTCGTGAATTTGCTTGACATGAGCACCGAGTGGAAAGCGATGGATGACACCAAAGAGAAATTTGAAGGAATAGACAGGTCTTCTGGCGAAGTGAAATATACAGCTACACGTGCCGACTTGATTTTCGGTTCGAACTCAGAGTTGCGAGCATTGGCAGAAGTTTATGCAAGTGCCGGATCGCAAGAGAAGTTTGTGAACGACTTTGTAGCCGCTTGGGATAAGGTGATGAAGCTTGATCGCTTTGATCTGGTTTACCCATAAACAACAATTTTTTTCATAGGTTTAGGTTATCAAAAAGCCAGTCTGCAGAGACTGGCTTTTTGGTTTTAAAATAACCAGATCAGGTGTACATTTATCAAAACCTTAATCCATGAATTCACCTTTGGTTTCTGCCTCCTGGCTGGCACAGCGCAACAACAATCCTCAACTCATTATTTTGGACGCGAGTTCCGAATCGAACATTTCGGGTAAGAAGCCTGAATTTGAAAACTGCGTCATTCAAGGTGCACGGCATTTTGACCTGAAGAATAAGTTTAGTGATGGTAGTGCGCCTTTTCCGAACACCATGCCATCTGCTGAGCAGTTTCAAAAAGAAGCGCGCAATCTTGGGATCAATACTGAATCCATCATTGTGGTGTATGATAACTTGGGGCTTTACAACAGTCCGCGGGTGTGGTGGATGTTGAAAGCCATGGGGCATCAGCATGTTTCAGTGTTGGATGGTGGACTTTCAGCTTGGGTGAATGAGGGAAATCCCACTTCAGAAAACCATGCAACAGATTTTGGTCATGGAAATTTTACAGCTTCATTCAATGCACGTGCAATAGTGGCAATGGACAAAGTAAAAGCCAACATCTCATCTAAGGAATTCATGCTGATCGATGCACGAAGCAAAGGGCGGTTTGAGGGTACTGCACACGAACCGCGCGAAGGGTTGAGCAGCGGACATGTTCAAGGATCGTGCAATCTTCCTTTTCAGGATGTCCTCGAAAACGGATTTATGAAGTCAGAAGAGGAGTTGAGGGCAATCTTCGATAAACTCACACTCGGGGATAAGCCATTGGTTTTTTCTTGTGGATCAGGACTTACGGCTTGCATTACGCTGCTGGCAGCAGAATTGGTATTGCCGAATCCGTTGGCTATGTATGATGGTTCGTGGACGGAGTGGGCAACCTTGCAAGAAACTCTGATTGAAAGGTAATAGAAATTCCTTGTGACTGTGCCTTACATCCCGCGGCAATTGAGTAAGTTAGTCCGCTCTAAAACGACTAAGATAATCCAAGATGTCAAACATCAACGAAGCAGCATTGCAGCTGCGCAATTCCAGTAAAACAAAGGCCACTTGCAGCCCAGTGCGCGAGCTTATTGGTGCCACCGATATTGAAGCGGCATACAAAGTGCAAGAAATCAATATTGCCGAGCGCATAAAAAACGGTGCAAAGCCAGTAGGCTGTAAAGTGGGATTGACATCATTTGCAGTGCAAAAACAACTGGGCGTTGATCAGCCTGATTTCGGAATTCTGTTGGATGATATGGTTGTTGAACAAGGAGGCACAGCAGACTATAGTTTGTTGATGCAACCCAAAGTAGAAGCGGAAGTCGCTTTTGTACTCAAGTCTGACTTGCCTTCAGGTGATGTTTCTGAGTCAATGCTTCTTGAGGCGATTGAATATGCCGTTGCATCCATCGAAATTGTGGGTAGCAGGGTTGAAAATTGGGACATCCGCATCACCGACACCATTGCAGACAATGCTTCGGCTAGTCATTATGTGCTGGGAACAGAGCGTCATGCTATTCAAGGATTGGATTTAGTGGAATATAAGATGAAATTGTGGTTGAATGATGAAGTGGTTTCGGAAGGTAGGGGTGAAGCGTGCATGGGCTCACCCATCAATGCAGCACTATGGCTGGCTAACACAATGGGTAAATTGGGTAAGCCACTAAAAGCGGGAGATGTAATTCTATCTGGTGCACTCGGGCCCATGGCTCCAGTGAAGCCAGGCGACAGAGTGCGTGCATCGATTGAAGGGTTAGGTGAAGTGTCGGTTAATTTTAGCACGATTTAAGTTATAGATTATGGGAAAAGTAAAATGTGCCATTATCGGATCAGGGAACATTGGGACAGACTTGATGATCAAGATTTTGCGTTATTCTGATGTTTTGGAAATGAGCGTGATGGTGGGTATTGATCCAGCTTCTGATGGACTAGCCCGAGCAAAACGCATGGATGTGGCAACCACACATGAAGGTGTGGATGGGCTCATTGCCATGGTAGAATTCAAAGACATTTCGATAATTTTTGATGCAACTTCTGCCAAAGCGCATTTGTACAACTACGATAAGATCAAAGCTTTTCCGAATAAGCAAATGATTGATCTAACGCCCGCTGCTGTGGGTCCTTATTTAATTCCTCCGGTCAATTCTTCAGCCATTGAAGATGTTGACAATGTCAATATGGTGACATGTGGCGGTCAAGCTACCATACCGATGGTGGCGGCTGTTTCGCGCGTAGCTAAAGTGCATTATGGAGAAATCGTAGCATCCATTGCCAGCAAGTCTGCGGGACCGGGAACGAGAGCTAACATTGATGAGTTTACTGAAACCACATCTCATGCCATTGAGGAAGTTGGAGGAGCGGAGCGCGGAAAAGCAATCATCATTTTAAATCCTGCTGAGCCACCATTGATCATGCGCGACACGGTGTTGACTTTGAGCGAGCAAGCAGATAAAGACGCTATTCGCAAAAGCATCGCTGATATGGCTGCTGAGGTTCAGAAATATGTGCCTGGTTACAGATTGCATCAAGAAGTTCAGTTTGATGATATTCCTGAAGATAAGCCCGTGTTTATAGAAGGATTGGGATATCGTCACGGTCTTAAAACGATGGTGCTATTGGAAGTAGAAGGAGCAGGGCATTACTTACCAGCATATGCTGGAAACCTCGATATCATGACTTCTGCGGCAAAAGCAACGGCTGAGAAAATTGCATCGATCAAATACCAAACAGCATAAGTGATGGAGAAGAAACTTTACATACAAGATGTTACGCTGAGAGATGGAATGCATGCCATTCGCCATCAATACAGCAAAGAAAAAGTGATGGAGTTGGCCCTATTGCTGGATGAAGCAAAAGTAGACGCTATTGAAATCGCCCATGGCGATGGATTGGCTGGTTCTAGCTTCAACTATGGTTTTGGTGCCCACACCGACTGGGATTGGTTGGAAGGTATCGCTGAAAACTTGAAGTACGCTAAGTTAACTACGCTTTTATTGCCTGGTATTGGAACGATAGAAGACTTGCAACGAGCGCGTGATCTGGGCGTAGAAAGTGTGCGTATTGCCACACATTGCACCGAGGCAGATATCTCTGCTCAACACATTGAAGCTGCTAAGAAAATGGGAATGGATGTGGGTGGATTTTTGATGATGGCACACATGTCTGAGCCCAAGAAATTGGCTCAGCAAGCGATATTGATGGAGTCGTATGGTGCCGATTGCGTTTATGTCACCGATTCTGCTGGAGCACTGCTCATGAATGATGTAGCTGATCGAATGAAGGCCTTCAAGGATGTGTTAAAACCAGAGACTGAAATTGGAATCCATTGCCACCACAATTTGGGATTGGGCGTTGCCAACACCATTGTTGCAAAGGAGCACGGAGCTACTCGTTTAGACGCATCATTGGCGGGAATGGGTGCAGGCGCTGGAAACTGTCCGTTGGAAGTATTGATTGCGGCTTTGAACAACATGGATGCGAAGCACAATAGCGATCTCTACAAATTGATGGATGCAGCAGACGATGTTGTTCGCCCATTGCAAACACGTCCTGTTCGTGTGGATAGAGAAACGCTGTCTTTGGGATATGCAGGTGTTTATTCTAGCTTCTTATTGCATTCTGAACGAGCGTCTGACAAATATGGAATCGATACACGATCTATTTTAGAAGAACTCGGAAAGCGCAAAATGGTAGGCGGTCAAGAAGATATGATTGTGGATGTAGCGCTGGATATGCTTCAAAAGAAGTAGCTCTTAGCGAACTATTGGTTGATTTCTTTCCTCATCCAAATTGTACAACCAGGATGTCCTGATTCACCCATGGGCGAGTCGAGTTGTACGAAACCTTGTTGCTCATAGATTCTAACTGCTCGTGAGAATACGGGAAGACTTTCAATGTAATTTTCTGAATATCTCAGGTCTTTAGCAGAAGCGATGCTCAGTTCCATCAGTCGCTTACCGATGCCTTTTCCTCGGGCTTCTTTCGGTAGATAATATTTCACCAATTCAATGCATGTTTCTGGCAGACCAGAAGTTGGGTATACTCCGCAACAACCTAGCAATACGCCATTTTCTTCAGCTACCCACAACACAGATTTTGGATGTTGAAACAATTCAAATAAATGATCAGTCGTGGGATCGGTGTAGACTGTTCCTTCAGTAGGAGCGTTATGCTCTTCAAATACTTGCCGAATCATATTAGCAAGCCGCTTGTTGTCTTCTGCTTGAACGGGTCTTAATTTCATACAATAACCAATTAACTGAAATTAGTTCTATTCAACTACTTTATCCAAAACGATTCCAATTTCCATGGCGAAATTTAGTGGGTCAACTGGCGTGTTTTGTTCGATGACGTAAGTGTACGTTCCTGTTTCTGCATAGCTTTTATTCGGCTCAACTAGATGATCGCTATCCCAAATATCGAAACCGGGCTCTCCAATATAATCTCCGTTCTCTTCCCGCACTTTTAGCGTGTAGTCTTTTACAGTTTCAATACCACTTGGACTTGTTTCTGTCACCTTTACAATCGCGGTTTGAAATTGATATCCCGTGGCATATCGAAACGACAGGCTCATGTTGTATTCAACACTGCTATCCTCAATAGGAACTTTAAACTCTCGCACATCTTTTTTAAGCCACTCCACTTCAGGCGATAATTCTTGGTGTTCTACATAAACTCTATTTTCTGGATGGCAGGCTATTAAACTAATGGAAATTGCAAGAAATGTTATTAATCGTCTCATGCTTTAATACTTAATTCGGTATTCTTCGAAGATAGTTGCTCAATTATGAACCGCGCATCATTTGAGCATAGCTTGTAGATAATCACCAAGCAGATCTTCCAAGTTTTCATGACCGTGCAATTGATCGTATCTGATATCTAAAGCGAAAAGCTGCTTGCGTTGCTGCTCTGAGAGTTGAAGGTTGAAAACAAAAGCTTTATAGTCATCATCCAAAAGCTCTGTTGGGTTTACAATAGGCAATGAACTAGAAACAATATCGGCCGTAGCAAAGGCTTTAATTTCGTTGAGCGCATGAATGATCTCAGGAGCAAATATGCCAAAAGAGGTTTCGTAAAACTCTGCCATTCCGCCATTGGTGACGCTTTGATTCAATTTCACGATCACGTAAACCATCTTTTCTGGGCCAGTGAGACCTTGAACAACTGCATACCATTGTGTCCAATTTTCAATGTCAAACTGGGCGTTTTCTACTTGCTGATTGGCTGAGCTGTACAACCGACTGATCAATGCTCTATTTGAGATGCTTTCCATAGTTATGCTTTTTTCCTTTTTAAAATTCGTCCTCTTGGTTCATCTGCCTGGTGAAGAACTACTTCTGAATGCAGGAACTTAGCCGCTTCGGCTGAATCCTTTACCTTGATAGCAGTGCGTTCTATCATTTCTGCCTCAAAGTCTTTCAGAACACTTTCTCTTATCCCAATGTCTCTCCATTTGCTTTGTGGTCGGCAACCATTAAAGATCGCACGTGCAAGTGCCAAGGCATCTAATAATGCTTGGTTGGCTCCTTGACCTTTGAACGGACTCATTGGGTGTGCAGCATCACCTATCAGTGTTGCTTTCTGAGTCTTTTCCAATAATTCAGATTTGAGCAAATCCCGATCATAAACAGGATAGCCAGAAATCAAGGATTCTTCGGTAGCGGCCAATATTTCTGGTATAGGTGAGTGCCATGGTGTTCGTCTATGGGCTTCTTCCTTGAGTGCTTTCGCCCCTTTCGCACTTAGCGCTTTTGCTTCCAATTCTGGCATAGGAAAGCTCAATTGCCACATTACCGAATCAGAAGAATAGGGCATCATATAAATCCGTTCATTGCCATTGGCGGTTTGAAATACGGTGGCTGAGTCAAGTAATGAGCTTTCTAGGCCTTCTAGATTTTTCAAAGGACAAATTCCCAGTATTACTATGCAATTTAAATATCGCAATGGGGTAAGGTCTTCATCAATGATTAAGCTTCGAATTCTGCTTCGAATTCCATCTGCCCCGACTACAAGATCAGCTTCTTTATGCTTTATTTCTCCGTTTACATCAAACCTCAGATTTACTCGTTCATTTTGCTTTACATCCATTAACTCATGGCCCCATTGAACCATATGATCTCCACCGAGCTGATCAAGAAGTGCTTGTCGTAATGACTGTCGCGCTATATGCACATTTGTGCGTCTGGGTGATGTATTTGCATCTTCAGGAAGCCACTTTCTCATTCCCCATTCGCCAATCATTTCTCCTTCTGTCGTATGCACCACATGCCTTGTTGAAACTACCCCATCATTCAACTGCATAAGTCCTAGACCTTGGATGGCTTTGCTAGCTTGTTGCAGTGTCAGTCCATAGCCTTGAGATCGAGAGCTAAAGCTGACATCACGTTCATATAGCGTAAATGGAATGCCACGATGCAAGCATGCTACTGCCAGAGCTACTCCGCTAATTCCACCGCCAATAATAGCAACGTGTGGGAAGTTCTCTTTATCTGAAATCGGATGGCTAGCTGAAGGAGTTAATCCAGATCCGTTGCAATGTGAGCAAGAGTATAAGTGACCTTTAGGGCGAATCGGAGCTGGGCCTTCATGGTTTGTTTTTTCAAATTCTTCGAGTTCTGCTTGATAGCGAAGCCTTGCCTTTTTGCGGAGTCTGCGGCTTTTTTTACCGCGACCTTGACATTCTTGACATGCTGTCCAGTAAGTCTCTTCATTTTCCGCCTTTTTCACCTGTTCTTTTTTCTCTCCGTTAAGATGGAGCCGAACCTAATCATTTTCAGAAGTAGCGCAATAGTCTAAAACCTATGAATCAATTAATACTTGCTTTGCCCAATACATGTTTTTGAGTCCGTCTCTTTCAACTCTGGATTATTTCGCTTCTTACGCTGTTAATTTATTGAACAAATTCTGGCAGAGGCAGTTACTTGATATTATGAACATTACGCTCAAGTCAAAGGTCTATGGGGATTTAAGAACGGTTTATGATCGTTTTGACGCGGACTTATTCCGTTATCTGTTGCCTCCTAGGGCACAATTGATTGAGTTCGGTGGGTCAAAAAAAGGGGATAGGGTCCATCTCAAACTTCCCCTTGTTGGAGAATGGATCAGTGAAATAATCGAAGACGGTAGTTCGGAGGCTAAGTGTTACTTCATTGATGAAGGCCGAAAGCTTCCTTTTCCGCTAAAAAAATGGAAGCACAAACATATCTTACATGCTGAAGGAAGCAGAACTATCATTGAAGATAACATGTCTTACGCTACAGGAAATATCATTACTGATGTGCTTTTTTATCCTTTGTTGTTGTTGTCTTTTTTACCCAGAATATGGCAGTACAAGAGCTATTTTAAAAATTGATACAGTTCCGATTCGTGCCTGAGGATTTCATAGATGAGTCTTTTTTGCGTGTTTTCTTATGCTCTAAGATCAATGATCTCAAATAGGTTGAAATCTGTGTGATTGTATTTTTGCTGTTCATCTCCTTAATGAAAGAAAAACACAATTAAGTGAAGCAGATAACTTCAGCAACCAAAAATAAAGCGGTAGAAATTATTTGCACTGCATTCGAGGGTATTGATGCGGTTACTTCTATCATAAAATATGATCATAAGAAGGAAGAGAGGGTTAAGGTTCTTTTCAACTTTTGTGTCAACGTGGCCATGGAGAAAGAAGGTGCTTTTTTTACCGCTGATGAAATGGGCGTAGCCTTGCTATTCAAGAGTTGGAAGAAACTGACTTTTGCAAGTACGGTCTCTAATTATTTCAATCTCGTACATTATGGTATCACTTGGCAAAGAGCGCCACAAATGATTATTCGTGAGCTTAGGTTGCAAAAAAGAAGAACCAAAGAAAAACACCTTTATTTCTGGCTATTGGGCTTTGATAATTCTGTGAAGGATCTTCAACGGATGATCCAAGTCCGCGATTTTTGTTTCGAATACGCTAAAGAGTGCCAATTGCCCATCGCAGCTGAAACTTCGTCAAAAGGCGCCCTCAAGATGTATTTGCGCTATGGATTTAAAATCTACGATGAATGGAAACCGCAGGCAGATAAGCCTACGTTATACTTCATTATTCGCGACTGGAAGGCGTAATGCTTTGGTTTATTTGCACTTCCCTTGTGAGTGTTCGACAATACCATATTGGCACTATGCTGCTATTGTATGTTTCTCCATCACATCCGCAAACAGGGTCATAATAATCTGGGTCATAGTCAATGGTTTGACAATACTCAGGAATGGGCTCATCACAATCTTTGTTGCAGCCAATGAGTGCGATAGATATGAGCAGGGTGGAGGCGATTGATTTAATATTCATAGTTTTTCTTTTCTAACGACAATATGAGGTGATTCTTGCTTAAATCTCATTATGTGCTTGCTTGAATTAGAGAAAGGCACGCAAATGGTGTTTTATGGCAAAAAAAAAGCACTCCGAAAGAAGTGCTTTTATCATATAGTGTTGAGAGAGTTGTTATGCCAACTCAATGATCATGGCACTTGCGCCACCACCACCGTTGCATATTCCAGCGCCACCAATTTTGCCGCCTTGTTGGCGTAATACGTTGATTAACGTAACAATGATTCTACTTCCTGAGTTACCCAGCGGGTGCCCCAAAGAAACAGCTCCACCGTGAACATCAACTTTAGCTGGATCAATGCCTAAGAGCTTTACGTTAGCCAAACTTACCACGGAGAATGCCTCGTTTAACTCCCAGAAGTCTACATCATTTACACTCATTCCAGCACGGTCTAATGCAATTGGCACTGCCTTAGCTGGAGCAGTTGTGAACCATTCACTGCTTTGCGCAGCATCTGCAAATGACTTAATCTTAGCGATAGGCTTCAATCCAAGCTCTGCAGCTTTTTCTGCGCTCATCAATACCAAGGCAGAAGCACCATCATTGATGGTAGATGCATTAGCTGCAGTTACTGTTCCGTCTTTCTTGAATACTGTTCTTAACGCGGGGATTTTTTCAAACTTGACGTTAGTATACTCTTCATCCTTGCTGAACATAATAGGATCACCCTTTCGCTGAGGAATCTCCACTGGAACAATTTCTTCGTCAAACCAGCCATTATCCCAAGCTTTTGCAGACTTCTTGTAAGAATCGATCGCAAAATTGTCTTGGTCTTCGCGAGAGAATTTATGCTCTTCAGCACATAGCTCAGCGCAAGTTCCCATCAATTGGTCTGAATAAACATCCATCAATCCATCGTTGATGATGCCGTCAACCATTTTGCCATTTCCGTATTTATGACCATTGCGCATACTTACATAGTGAGGTGCTTGGCTCATGTTTTCCATTCCTCCCGCAACTACGATGTCGTTCATGCCAGTCATGATGCTCTGCGCTCCCAACATGATAGATTTCATACCTGAAGCACATACTTTATTGATTGTAGTGCAAGGAACATCGGTGCTCAATCCTGCAAAAATTGCCGCTTGTCTTGCTGGTGCTTGACCAACTCCTGCTTGCAATACATTGCCCATGAATACTTCTTGTACAGCGTTGGCATCTATACCTGCTTTAGCTACCGCTCCTTTTATGGCCGTTGCGCCTAGTTTAGTAGCTGGAATGCTCGATAGACTTCCCATGAAGCTTCCCATAGGTGTGCGCACTGCGCTTACGATTACAACTTCTTTCATCTGATTTTATTTATAGTTTGAGTACTGAACTCTGTTTTTAAAGGGCGACAAAAGTAAGAATCGTAGGGCGGATCAGAAAAGGCTTCATATCACGCTGACTAAAGAGATGATTAATTCTTTTTTCTGGTATTGTTAAAGTGGAAACAGAAAAGAAGTTGTTGAGGATTACCCGAATCATCAATTATTAATCATGATCATAATACTACATTCGCCTAAGTGAAGTATAACTTTAAAGATCGGTTCAAGAACTTTGCGTTGATACAGCGCATCGTTGCTTTTCTATTGACATTGTTGGTGGTGTTTTTATTCTTTCCAAACGAAGGGATGATCCGCTATGAGTATCAACTGAATCAACCTTGGAAGCACGACAAATTGTTTGCTCCGTTTGATTTTGGAATTCGTAAATCGGTAGAAGAAATCACACAAAAGAAAGAGGAAATTTCATCCAATCAAGCTCCCGTTTTTTCTATAGATCAGTCCTTTAATGAGTTACTCCTTGCAAGGATTGATGATGAATGGGAACATAGCGTAGATAGCAATAACACCTGCGATTCTATTCGTAAAGGAAGTATGGAATTGATAGGAGAGTGGTTAAGCAAAGGAATCATAAAGCGAGGAGAAGAAACCCGCAATCTTTCTCGTTTCGATCCTATTTTTATAGATAGAGGCGGCAACCTTACGTCCATTCCTTATGGTGAAGCTCTAAACATCAATTTGGTGTTTGATTATATGGCTGGTATGGTAGAAGTGGAAGCAGACAGTCATTGTGCGCCAATCGTCATGCGCATTATTACCGAAAACCTAGTTTCTAATGCAACTTACAATGACAGATTAACGCAACGCTTGATTGAAAATAGTTATGCAGATATCATTGAGATTGAAGGAAAGGTAAATAAAGGCCAGTCGATCATCGATAGAGGTGAGATTGTGAACAACGAACGATACAAAGTTTTGATCAGTCTTGAAAAAGAGTTTACTGAGCGCACCATGTCGGTTACTGGCTTTCAGTGGTCGTTGGTTGGTCAGATGGCCATCGTAACTATATTATTGGGTTTGCTAGGGTTGTTCATTTACATGAATCAATCTCGTTTGTTTAATGATCCTCGCCCGATTACGCTTTCATTGTCTCTTGTCACTTTGGGCTTTGTAATGAGTGCCATTGCTTATTCGAGCAATGCCGTTTCAATATATATCATTCCAATAGGGATTGCACCATTATTGCTGCGGATGTTTTTTGATTTTAGGGTTTCAATCTTCAGTTTTCTCATTCTCATACTGATGGTTGCTTTGTTTTTCTCTAATCCCTTAGAATACATTTTGGTGCAAATGAGTGCTATTTCTTTTGCCACTTTATATCAATCCTCTTCTGTCAAGCGCTCGCGAATGCTTGGAACAGCATTATTGGTTTTCATAGGCTACTCAGTCATTTATATTGCTATTTCTGTCGCACAGAATGGAGGTATGAATGGAATTATTACGGCAAATTTCGGATGGTTCGCCATCAATGGATTGCTATGTATGATGGTCTTTCCTCTGATTTATGTGGTAGAAAAAGTATTTGGCTATACTTCAGAAACGACACTCTTAGAGCTTTCAGATAGTAATCAACCATTACTTAAAGAATTGGCTGTAAAAGCACCTGGTACTTTTCAGCATTCTCTGCAAGTAGCAAATTTGGCTGAAAAGATCTCCTCGAAAATTGGAGGAAATTCAGTGCTTTTGCGCACAGCCGCCATGTATCATGATATTGGTAAGATGAGTGAACCTCAGTTCTTCATAGAGAATCAATTGCCTGATAATAATCCGCACGATGACCTAGAGCCTGAAGAGAGCGCGCAAATAATCATTGGCCATGTGCGCCATGGCATAGACAAAGCCTTGCAGCATAATATTCCGATTGACATTATTCAGTTTATTCAAACGCACCATGGTACAAGTAAAGCACGGTATTTCTTTAAGCGTGCACTTGAAGCCAACCCTGAAGCTGATGCAGCAATATTTACCTATCCCGGTCCTCGACCAAGCACTAAAGAACAGGCAATTTTAATGATGGCCGATTCAATAGAGGCAGCATCAAGAAGTTTGAAAAAGTATGACCATGAAAGTTTAGAACGATTGGTTGAAATGATCATTGATGGTCAAAAAGATGACGGTCAATTTACTGAAGCTCCAATTACGTTTAGAGATATTACTACAGCTAAGAGTGTGCTTAAGTCTGCTTTGAAAGGAATCTTTCATCAGCGCATTAGTTACGATTAATAAAAAAAGGCTACCCGAAGGTAGCCTGATGAAATCTATAAGCCGGATTCTGTCCTCATCCTAAGATGATGTTCTGCCATTTATCTATGCGACCTACCCTCCCAGTCAGGCGAGCAGCCCTCAAACCTGGGTTTACATGGTCTTGCAGCCCGCAAGGTTTACCCAAAGCGCTGTTGCCAGCGCAGTGCGTGAGCTCTTACCTCACGTTTTCACCATCACCTGCTCAAGCCGAAACTCAAGCATAGGCTGTATATTTTCTGTGGCACTTTCTGATATCAGCAGATTCCTCTGCCAACACCCTCAGTTTCTCAAGGTGCAGTGCTCTATGCTGTCCGGACTTTCCTCCCTCACTGGCCGAAGCCGCTGAGAGCGACAGAACGATTTCGCTGCAAAGGTATCTCTAATTCAACGATGAATGATCACTTCAGTAGCTCCGTAACCATAAGTTCGATAAGGTGCATCGTGGTATTCAATGCGCTGAAGCGTATCCAAATAATGGTGGATTTCAGTACGCAAAACACCCTCACCAACACCATGAATCAAAACAATCTTTTGGTAGCGCTTGTCGATAGCTTCTCGAACAAATTGCCGACATGCACGCATTTGGTGTTGCAAGATTTCCCCATTGGTCATATTGTTGTAATGATCCAATAACTCATGAATGTGAAGGTCCAGCTCATATACAGCCTGTGTAGCTTCTTCTAAATCCTTGAGCTTAGCTTTTCCTTGCTTTCTAATTTCTTTGTCTTTCGCACTGATGTCTTTCGAAACTATTTTATGATCAACCAAGTCATCATGTTCTACTACCACTAACTCTGCTGCCTCAAAGGTCATTTCCATGCCGTCAAGGTCAATGATCACCTTAGGTCCAGTGACACCGCAAACCACACCTTCGCCTTCTTGGTCTAGCAATCTTACGCGATCTCCTACTCTGAAATTAGAACCTTGCATACTGCGAAGTTACTTCCACATTCTCATTTTGAAGGTGTTCTAGTCAACCATAGTCACCTTATTTTCGTTTTAATAATAGATGGAACGCTTTCGCAAGGCATATGAAATACTCGAACTCTCTCCTGATGCAAGTCTAGGTCAGGTTAAGAAGGCTTATCGCAGGTTGGCTTTGCGCTATCACCCTGATTTAAACTCAAGGCCTGAAGCCAAGGAGAAGTTCATCATCTTAAAAAAGGCGTACGACATTATTCTCACTGCTGATCGTACGTTTAATCAAGAACCAGTGATTAAATCTTCATCAAGAAAATCACGCGACCGAGACAAGGAAAAGCTGAGTAAGCAAGAAGCGATGAGTAGGGCGCGAGAAAAGCTCAAGCGCTATGAAGAAATTAGGTTACAGCGCGATGCGAAGCAGTTTGCGAGGTTTAAGCGCACATTGTATTATCCTTGGACAATGGGCATGAGCTATTTCTCATTAATCTTTATCATCTTGATCTTGGTTGATGCTTTTACAGTCAATATTGTTCATTCTGGCTACGTTGTTTCAAAAACACCAATCACCATTGAAGCTTTTGGTGTTGAAGTGACCACTGGCTATTCCGTTGGTTTTAAGGATGGAAGTAATGTTATTTTAGGAACCAGACCAGCGAACAATATTTCAGAGGCTTCATATATCAGCTTGGCAGAAACGATGATTTTTAGGGATGTTCCGAAAATTCATATCGTGAATAAAAACTTTAGGGAGTTTTCAGTTAGCGGGTTTAATAAACCGCCATATCTTTTTTTCTTGCTTTTTATTTTGGTTCCTGTACTTATTCTATTTGTGGACAGACCGAGCGCTGTATTTTATTCAGCAGGCGCCTTTGCGCGCTATGGCGTTATTGTATTTATTCTGAGCTTTCTTATTTTCTAAGGAGCAACTGCCTGCATTAGTAATCCACAGATGTAAGCGCCATAGGTGCCTAGAGCATACCCCAAAACTGCTAGTAATACTCCTACTGGAGCTAATGATGGGTGGAATGCTGCTGCGACAACTGGAGCAGAAGCTGCTCCTCCAATGTTGGCTTTCGACCCTACAGCTAAGAAGAAGAATGGAGCTCTAATTAATTTGGCAACAACAATTAATAGAACAACGTGTATCGCCATCCAAAGCAATCCAACTAAGAATATTGCCGGATTGGAAAAGATCTCCATCACGTTCATTTTCATTCCAATAGTGGCTACCAAGAAGTATATGAATACACCTCCTATCTTAGAAGCACCAGCGCCTTCGTAGTTTCTTAATTTGGTGAAACTGAATATTAGGCCGAAAGTGGTCGCTAATACTATTAGCCAAAAGAATTTTGAATCGAGGCTAAACTTCTTTAATGAAGATAAATTCTCAGCAATATAAGGAGCAAGATTGTCCGCAAGCAAGTGTGCAGCGCCTGTTGCAATCAATGCTATACCCAAAATGATGAAAAGGTCTGTCATGCTTGGAATACGCGCCATTTTCTGACTGAATTCGTGCATCTTATTCTTCAAGTTTTCTACGCTACTAGCATCAGCCTTGAAGAAACGGTCGATACTGCCTGCTTTACCAACACCAAACAGTAAAACAGCCATCCATATTTCTGCTACGATCACGTCTACCGTAATCATGATTGAATAGAGCTTCGAACTTGGTTCAAATACTTCAAACATTGCAGCTTGATTAGCACCTCCACCAATCCAACTTCCAGCTATAGTTGTCATTCCGCGCCAAACGGCTTCAGGGCCAACACCACCTACTACGTCCGGTGCAATGAATGAAAATGCAAGTATTGCCAATGGTCCACCAATCAAAACGCCAACAGTGCCTGTGAGGAACATGATCAATGCTTTTGGGCCGAGCTTTACCAATTCTTTCATGCTAATACTCAATGTGAGCAATACTAAACTGGCAGGCAAAAAGTAGCGTGATGCCACGAAATATAATTTCGACTCTCTTTTAAAAGCACTTAAATCTTCTATTTCAAGACCAAGAGAGTTTACTCCAACTTGGAGGTCTTTCGCATTCCAATTTTGCGGAAGCGTGTAGCCCAACTCTTTTAAATGATCTGCGAGTGAGGCCAGGTCATACCAACTTGGAGCTATTATGCCGAGAGAAGTGAAAACACTAGGCAGGAAATAGCATAAAAGAAGTGCGGGAACGTAAGTGTAGAATTTGCTCCAAGCACCTGTTTTGATGGAGTTTGTGTAGAAGATAACACCTAAAAGTCCCATTAATATGCCTAAGACGGTGGCGTCATTTGTAAGTAAAGGTTCGTGTATATGCATGATTGGGCGACAATATAGCAAGCACAATCAATTCTATGAGAGTTGAACGTGAGAAATTAGGTTTTCATGAAGTTTTACTTCAGAATACTGATGCTTTCAAGGTTGTCGATTCCCCAATTATTCAGTTCATCTTCAGACCATAATCCAGGAAAGAAAATACGCTTTTGATAACGAGGGTGCATATACTTCTGCCAATCGCTTCCACCTGTGGCTTCTGCTTTTTCCTTTCCGCTATTCAAATATTTTCCCGCGGCATCATAATGTGCCATTACCCATTTCACATTCACGGTGTGATCATAATGGCGCATGGCATTGCGCAATTCAATATTGGCTTGATTTTCAGCAGGCAGTTGCTGAAACTTCGTCCATAGATTCAAGGTGTTATAACGCTGCATGAAAAGAATGAAATCATCCATGTAGCGCTCTTCAAATAATTGCAATAATGTTGTTTTCTTTCCGGTTGCATGGTCCTTCCCTGCGGCTTGCCAATACAAATGATCGAAAGCATGTTTGAATGGAGTGTTACGATCAATAGTATCTCTGAAACGAATGTCGATAAGGTTGATCAACTCAGTTGAAGCAAACTCAATCATTCGATATTGCGCACTTTGAAACCCACTGGCTGGTGTAAGTGTATCTCTAAATTTCATGTATTGAGCTACGTCCATTCCGTCTCCCATAACCGTAAACGATGACGACAATACATCGAAGTAGCGGCTGATTCTACCAAGTCGTTCAGCGAAGAATTCAGTAGTCAAATTTTCATTTTCAGCTACTTGATCAATTTCCCATAAAATCATTTTAAATAGCAGCTCATTAACTTGATGATACATGATGAATACCATTTCATCGGGTTGATTAGTGCGCTGTGTCTGAAGGTTGAGCAATGCGTCAGTTTGAATATAATCCCAATAAGTGATTGGGGTAGAATGAAGTAATCCACTCAAATGTGTATCCAATTTTTGACCTATGCCTTCGTATTTATCCTCTAATCGTTTCAGTATTTCTTCTCTCGATTGACTCATGGGGTTGTTTTAAGTTAGTGGCAAAGATGACTTCATATTGTGGCATTAACCATGATGAAGGTCATGCAATTATTAACTGCTTTGAAAAGTGGTCTGAAAAAATACCTTCGCAGCACCAATCAAAAAAACGATGAGAAGAATTCTATTCCTTCTGCTTTTTCCTGCCTTTTCATACGGTCAAGACACGAATTCTTTGAATGAAGTGGTGGTAACTGATAACCGCATAGAGACTTCAGTCATGGAGTCTGGAAGAAATGTGCAAGTGCTTACCAAGAAGCAAATCGAAGCACTGCCTGTGCAAAACTTGAATGATCTTTTACAACACGTTTCTGGCGTTGATTTCCGTCAGCGAGGCGCTTGGGGCGCACAGGCTGATGTGAGCTTACGCGGTGGTACCTTTGATCAAACGCTCATCTTGGTGAATGGAATCAAAGTATCAGACCCACAAACGGGTCATCATTCGATGAATTTAGGCATTGAGTTAAGCAGTATCAAGCAAATTGAAGTCATCAAAGGGCCTGCGGCTTCGCGATACGGATTGAACTCATTCAGTGGAGTCATCAACATCATTACAGAGCCTGCGTCTGATGATCAAGTTAGTGTATCTGCTGCAACAGGACAAGCATATGATTCCCAACTTCCGAATGAGTTTTATGGCGGTTATGATGCACGAACCACAGTGCATGTTGGTTCTAAGAAGTCGCGGCATTTACTGAGTGGATCACGAACGCAGTCAACAGGTTACAGACCAAATACTGATCTAAATCGCAATACGGTCATGTATCAATCCATCACTGAATCTAGCATCGGAACATTCAATGTGATGGGCTCTTTTGTGAGCAACGCCTTTGGAGCAAGTGGCTTCTATGCTTTTCCAATTGACTCGTCTAGTGAAGAAGAAGTTAATACTTTTCTTACAGCCATTCAGCACACATTTACGAAGGGAGCATTTCGTTTGCATTCGAAAGTCTATAGCCGAAAGAATTTTGACACTTACACTTTATTTAGAAAGCGACCTGAAGTATTTCAGAATGTACATCGCACCGATGTAGAAGGCGCTGAGGTTCATGGAACTTACACGTATAAAGTTGGAACCATTGGGCTTGGAACAGAGTATAGAAGAGAAGCCATCAATAGCAGTAATCTAGGTTTATGGACAAGGGACAATATTGGTGTGTTCGTTGAGAATCGATTGTGGCTCATGAAAGAAAGGTTGGCAATAAACACAGGAGCTTACATTAATGTGTCTAGTGATTTTGGAACTCAAATTCTTCCTTCCATCGAGTTGAATTACAAGATTAATAAGCGATTAGCTCTATTTGGAAATGCCGGACAGTCATTTAGAGTTCCAACATTTACTGACCTTTATTATGTCGGTCCGACCAATGTGGGAAATGCTGATTTAAAACCTGAAAGCAGCACTAATTATGAAGCAGGATTAAAAGCAAAAGAAGGAGCTCACTTTATTCAGTTAAGTGGCTTTTATGAAGATGCAAGAGATCTAATAGATTGGGTTCGTGATAGTGTTTCTCAGCCTTGGCAACCACAGAATTACGAATCGGTTGTAACTACTGGTCTTGAGTTTAACTATGAGCTGCGTGTGAAGCAAAACATCGGTAATAGTCTATTTTCTTGGGATATGGCTCGAATAGGTTACACATACCTTGATATGCAGGCACAAAGCCAAGGTGAAAGCATTTCACGCTATGCCATTAGTAATTTGCGCAATCAATTGACATTTCAAACCACTTTTTCTTACAGCAACAAGCTCAGCCTAAGCCTAACATCTCGCTACCTCGATAGACCAATTTATAATAGTTATTGGCTGGTGGACTCACGCATACAATATCGTGTGTCGAACGCCTCGTTTTGGCTTGATTGCACAAATATTCTTGATACACAGTATATCGAAACTGCGAATGCTCTTATGCCTGGACGATGGTTTCGTGCTGGATTTGAAATCGTGATCAAATAGTTTTCCTAGCATAACGTCAGACGATTTTAAAAATCACCGTCAAAATGGCTTGGCGTAAGGGTTTCGTGCGTCAATATGACCTGAATCATCGGGTCAAAACTCCTTGGACTGTATTTTGCTCTATCGTTCACGTCAGCGTCTGACTCTCAATTGGATGAGAGAATTAACGTGCAGTTGAAGGCCAGATGTTGATTTAACTTAAAACAACGGATATGAATTTTAATAAATTTACAATCAAGGCGCAAGAAGCAGTGCAGCAAGCACAGCAAATTGCCATGATTAAGGGACATCAATCCATCGAGCCGGCCCACATATTAAGGGGTGTGCTTGAGGTAGATGAAAATGTTTCACCATACCTTTTTAAAAAGGTGGGCGCTAATGCTCAGATGCTTAATCTGGCTTTGGATAAGATGATTGAATCGATGCCCAAAGTAGATGGCGGCAATCAATACTTGAGTCAAAAAGCAAATCAAGTGCTTGCGAAAGCGGAAGAACTAATCAAAGGTTTTGGAGACGAGTTTGTTTCCATTGAGCATGTATTGCTAGCATTACTCGATGTGAAAGATCAGGCTTCGACATTGATGAAAGACAGTGGCATTGATACCTCAACACTAAAAAAGGCCATAGAGGAACTGAGAAAAGGCGAGAAGGTGACTTCACAATCGGCTGAGGAGAATTACAACTCACTCAACAAATTTGCGATACATCTTAATGAGCAAGCGAGAAATGGAAAACTAGATCCGGTAATTGGTAGAGATGAAGAAATACGGAGAGTCTTGCAAATACTGTCAAGAAGAACCAAGAATAATCCAATTTTAATAGGTGAACCAGGAGTGGGTAAAACAGCTATTGCAGAAGGATTAGCGCATCGTATTGTAAACGGTGATGTTCCAGAAAACCTAAAGGATAAAGAGCTCTATAGCTTAGATATGGGCGCTTTAATTGCCGGAGCGAAATACAAAGGTGAATTTGAAGAACGTCTCAAGTCGGTGGTTAAAGAAGTGACTGGAAGTGATGGTAAAATCGTTCTGTTCATAGACGAGATACACACTTTAGTTGGTGCAGGAAAGAGCGATGGAGCTATGGACGCGGCCAACATTCTAAAGCCTGCGTTAGCGAGAGGTGAATTAAGAGCAATTGGTGCGACTACACTCAGTGAATACCAAAAGTATTTTGAAAATGACAAGGCGTTGGAACGCAGGTTTCAGACTGTACTTGTAGACGAGCCATCTGAAGAAGATGCCATCAGCATTTTAAGAGGTTTGAAGGAGCGTTATGAAACACATCACAAGGTGCGTATCAAAGACGAAGCGATTATTGGTGCAGTGCAGTTAAGCCAGCGCTATATTACAGATCGATTCTTACCAGATAAAGCGCTTGACTTGATCGATGAGTCAGCTTCTAAGCTTCGCATGCAGATCAATAGTATGCCTGTTGAACTGGATGAAGTGCAACGCAAAATGCGTCAGTTAGAGATTGAACGCGAGGCGATTAAGCGGGAGAGTGACGATAAGAAGCTAGAGGTATTGAACCGACAGATTGCTGAGTTACAAGAAAAGCGCGACAGCTTGAAAGCGAAGTGGGAAGGTGAGAAAGAGGTCGTTGAAGGTATTCAAATTGAGAAGACGCGTATTGAAGAGTTGAAGCTCGAAGCAGACAAGGCAGAACGCAATGGCGATTTGGGTAAAGTGGCTGAAATTAGATATGGAAAGGTAGCTGAGGCTGAAGCTAAACTCAAAGAATATGAAACGCAATGGAGCCAATTAGAGACGAGTGGCTCTCGCATGATCAAAGAAGAAGTGGATGCGGAAGACATTGCTGAAGTAGTGGCAAAATGGACGGGGATTCCCGTTCGTAAGATGCTTCAAAGCGAGGTAGAAAAGCTGCTTCACTTGGAAGATGAATTGCATAAGCGTGTAGTGAGTCAAGAAGAAGCGATTACTGCTGTAGCGGATGCCGTGCGAAGAAGTAGAAGTGGTTTACAGGATATGAATAGACCAATTGGTTCGTTCATTTTTATGGGAACAACAGGTGTAGGTAAAACGGAATTAGCCAAAGCACTCGCAGAGTATTTGTTTGACAATGAAAATGCAATTACACGCATTGACATGAGCGAATATCAAGAGAGACATGCGGTAAGTAGGTTGGTCGGAGCACCTCCAGGATATGTTGGTTATGATGAAGGTGGACAGCTTACAGAAGCTGTAAGACGAAAACCTTATTCAGTGGTCTTATTGGATGAAATCGAAAAGGCTCATCCGGATGTGTTCAACATTTTGTTGCAGGTATTAGACGAAGGAAGGTTAACCGATAACAAAGGTCGTGTGGCGAATTTTAAGAACACGATCATCATCATGACGTCTAACCTTGGATCTGATATCATTAGTCAAAACTTCGATGGAATTACGGACTCTAATCTAGATTCTGTGTTGGCCAAAACAGAAGTTGAAATGAAAGAAATGCTTCGCAGAACATTAAAGCCAGAGTTTATCAATCGTATTGATGAAACCATCATCTTCAAACCATTGAATAAGCGCGATGTGAAGTCTATCGTCCAGATTCAGTTGAGGCATTTGTTCGAGCACTTGAAGTCACAGGATATTCGAATGGTTGCAACAGACGAAGTCATTGATCATTTGAGCAGCGAAGGCTTTGATCCTCAATTTGGTGCACGTCCAATCAAACGATTGATTCAAAAGAATATCTTGAATGAGTTGAGTAAGCAAATCTTGGCAGGTAAGGTGAAGAAAGGTCAAGATGTAGTGCTAGACATTTTTGATGGAGAATACGCCTTCAGGAAACCAATTAAGGAAACCGAGAAGGTGAGTGAAGAAGAGTGATTGAGATATGGTGAGCAATTAAAAAGGGCGCTATTAGCGCCCTTTTTTGTTTTCATTATTAGAGTTAATCATCATCGTCATGTTCTTCAATTACTCCTTCTGTTGAAGTACCTGTATCTCTTAATTCAGAATGCATGATCTTTCCTCCATGATTCGCTAATGGAATCAAACTTAAAAATGCCACACCCATTACAATAAGTGTCGATAAACGAGCTGTTTTTGTAAGCTTAGGAGCCATTTTGTATGATGCCAAGGTCATCAATGCTAAACCTCCGCCTACAAGCATCAGCCAAAGAGAAAGTTCAGCATGCTCTTCATGCTCTTCTAATTCATGTTCAGAAACACCTTGCATGTGTTCAACTTTATGCTCTGCTTCTTCGCCTGATAAGTAAACGGGTATTGTGAAAATTGATGCGAGAAGGATTGTCGAAATAGCAGTTATTTCAACAGATTTGTTCTTCAAGAGCATTCCGATAATGAGCAGAACTACTCCGAATATTGATCCTAAAATTGGAATGTGGTTGGTCAGTAAATGTGCATGTGTGGCGTCCATAGTCTTAAAATTTAAGCTAAGGTGAGACTAATCTGCAGTTAAACCAACACCTTCAGTAGAATTTAAGCTTTGGCTAGCTTTTTCGTGCTAAGTTTCCAAAGGAATACAATTAATCCAAAGACTAAAAGTTGAGTTAGGATTGTTTCATACGTTGGATACAAACCAATCAGTGTCCATTTTAAGTTCAGCGGAAACGAGCTGATATTCAGGTATCCACCTTCTTGTATGGCATGAATTCCTTGTCCAGCCAAAATAAATGCAAGGGCTAAAACAACGTAAGTAGAGTAGAGGAATACTTTGGTGATGGGCATTTTTTTGAACCACTTAAGCATGCTCCATGCAAAGCCAAATAATACAACAGCTGAAACTATAGCGCCAAATAATACACCAATTTCGCTGTCTGGATTTCCATCAAGAGTGAGTGAAGAAACGAAGATAACAGACTCAAAAGCCTCTCTAAATACCACCAAGAAGGAAAATGAAGCTAAGCCGATCATATTATTCTTAGAAAGCAATCCCTTTACCCTGTCTTCCACAAATGCTTTCCATTTACTCGCGTTTGATTTTCCGTGCATCCAAAAACCGAGGTATAACAATACAGACACAGCAAATAACGCAATTACTCCTTCCATCAATTCTCTACTTTGAGCATCCCACTGCATGAGATAACCAGCAAAAAACCATCCAATCAAACCGAAAACCAATGCTGTAATCCAACCACCATGTACATATCGAATGGCTGTTTTTGCATTCACTGACTGAAGAATGCTCAATATGGCTAGGATCACGAAAAATGCTTCTAACGCCTCTCTTATTAAGATGGAGAATGTAAGCGCAGCAGTCATAAATAAACCACGATCGGCTTCTCCTAAAAGTAACTCAGCTTCGTCAAGTGCCGCATAAGCTTTTGAAAAGCCAGTTGTGATCTCTTGCTCGCTTGGGTTTGATTTTATCAATGTTCTTACACCAAGCATCGCTGACTCTAATTCTTCAAAAAGCTTATTATCTGAGGCTTTAACACGTGGCTCTATTGGTTCTACACCTTTAAGATAAGCAGCCAAGGCAGATGTCGTTGCCTGTTCTGTAGAACCAATTCTAAGGGCCTTTTCAGATTCACTCAGTAACTCTCTTGCAATTGTTATGTGGTCATCGTTAATAGCAGGAACAGTTGTGCGCAGCAGCTCTACATCTAATGCTGTGTTCTGTGCGAGCAAGTCTTCATTGCTCATAGTGGCCAATTCAACCAAATCAACTGAATGCCTGGCCGAGACAGGCTCTCCCTCTTGCTTTCCATATTGCAGTTGCATGATATAGAATGATAAATCCCAAATCTCTTCACTGCTTAGCTCAGTGAATGCTCTCATAGCGGTCCCTTCAATTCCTAAAGTAATTGTGTTAAACGCTTGTAAAGGAGAAACACCGTGCATTATTTCAGGGTCATTCAGTTTTGTTGGTGAAGGATTAAGTTCAACGCCTGCGGCTCCGTCTCCAGCTCCAGTAATTCCGTGGCATGATGCGCACTCAGTTTCGAAAATAGATTTACCCTGTTTAATATTTGGCCAAGCTGCTGGTGCAAGTGAAACTAAGTCTAAACTGATGATTGCTTGTTTTACTTTATTTGCGCTCTTTTTTACTTCAGTGAAATTGCCCTTACTTGCAACGAGGGAACGTAATTTTTGAAGTTCTTTAATGATTTGTTCATCTTCATTCACGGTCTGCGAACTCACTAAATCACCGTAGAAATTTACCGCGCTGCCTGAAAACTCGCTCATTTCTCCAAACTCAAATTCATTAATGACCTCTCCATCCGACACCGCCATTTTATAATCTTTAGCGATGTAATCCATTAGATTGATGAGCATTCTAACTTTCGTGGTTTCTGCATCATTTATGGCGAATGATATATTTAAAGTGCTAATTAATAGCACTATAGTAAGTAGTGTTGACTTCGTAAGCTTTATCGCCATATTAAGATTTTATCTTATTTAGATTAAGTTTAGATAAGGACAAAAGAACGACTCCAATGTTCACAGAACAATACCTATAATGAGGTATTATTACATTTATTTCTATTCTTTCAAATAGCAATACATTTGGCCCACCCAATGAATATCCTTATCGTCATAAATGGCTTGTCAGATAAATCTGTTTCAGTTGAAGCCTCAGCGGCCACTCTGATCAAGTCTTATCCAGAACATAGCGTTGATATTCGTGTAACCAAATCTGCGGGAGATTCCTTTCGTTATGCTTATGGAGCGACCACGCACAAAGTAGATGCTATCTTGGCTTGTGGTGGTGATGGTACGCTAAACGAGGTAGTTAATGGTGCCTTTAATGCTAATCCTCAAAATAGAGTTTTGTTTGCTCATTACCCATGTGGTAATGCGAATGATCTTGCAAAAACAATAGGGGGGCATGACTTGAAATACTACCTGGAAGGAATAATTTCCGGTAAGCATGAAAGCATTGATTGCGCTTTTATTGAAAGAAACGGAAAAGAGAGAAGGTTTGTGAATGGATCTACAGCCGGTATAGGCGCATTAGTATGCAAGGATGTTTCAACATTGCGAAGAAGCTTGCCATCGAAATTGAATTATTTGGTGAATACCTTGGCTTGGGTAATCAAGTACAAACGTCCATTTGTAAAGATTGAAATGGATAATGAAGTTTATGAAGGTGAGATGCTATTATCTGTCATGGGTAAAGGACACTTCGTAAGCAATGGGTTAGGTTTTGCTCCCCAAGCAAAACTCTCAGGCGGTGACTTTGGGGTTACAGTGGTTTCAAGAGCTTCAGTTTGGGAGATGATTTCTTTTCGAGCCAAGCTAAGTAAGAAAGATAGAATAGATAGGCATGAAGTGACATACTATTCAAGTAACAAGGTAAAAATCACTGTGCTTAGCGGACAAATGCCGGTAGAAACGGATGGTGAGTTTCTTGACATCCTCTACGAAAATGAAAGCATTGTTTTTGAGCTTGATAAGAATGCGCTCTGTTTGGTGATGTGATCGCCTTCCTTTACAGAGATTGAATTATTGCTGATACTAAGCAAAGAATAAATTTATTTTTGGCCTCGATTTAATCATTGTGAAGAAAAATATACTCATCGCTATAGGGTTAATTGTTGTGCTGTTAGGCGCTGGAATGTTTTATTCAAACTATAGAAATAGAACCTTAAGCCCTTCAGCTGAGCAGCGGATTACTACCAACGGTGGATTGACTGTGAGCATTGACTATAGTCGACCTTCTGTGCGAGGTAGATTAATATTTGGAACTGAAGAAGAAGGCGCTTTGCAGCCATATGGCATGTATTGGAGACTAGGTGCTAATGAAGCCACTGTTGCTGAATTTAGCGAGGATGTGACAATTAATGGAACACTGATTCCCGATGGAACGTATGGTATTCATGCCTTTCCAGGCCAAGATTCGTTCGCTATTGCACTTAACAAAACATGGGACCGTTGGGGATTTTCAGAGCCTGACTACTCGCAGGATATCGTAAAATTGAACGTGCCTGTTGAGCACCTAGCTCAGTCAATTAAGCGGTTTACTATTCGACTAGGGGAAAGTGACTCAGGTATCCAAATTATCTGCGAATGGTCTGATGTGCGATTCGTTATTCCAGTGGAAGAATTATAGATTATTTCAACCATTCATCTAACCAGCCGTAAAATTCGCGGTGCCACATTACTCCATTTTGTGGTTTCAAAACCCAATGTCCTTCATCAGGATAGTATAGAAGCTTACTGGGTATTCCTTTGATTTGGGCGGCTGTAAATGCTTCTAACCCTTGGTTTAGAGGAACTCTAAAATCGAGTTCGTTATGGATTACCATTATCGGGGTGTCCCAATTGCCCACTTTCTTATGCGGGCTGAAGCTCTTGTAACTCTGAGGGATTGGACTCTCCCAATATGGTCCTCCAATGTCCCAGTTGGCGAAGAACAACTCTTCTGTGCTGGCATACCAACTTTCAAGATTAAAGAGTCCACAATGGCTAATGAAGGTTTTAAATCTGCCTTCATGAACTCCGGCTAAATAATATACGCTATACCCACCATAACTAGCTCCTACAGCACCTAGTTTGTCATTATCTACAAAAGGCTCTTTCGCCACTTCATCAATCGCGCTTAAGTAATCTTGAATTGCTTGTCCACCCCAGTCTTTTGAAATATCATCATTCCATTTTTGACCAAAGCTTGGAAGTCCTCTTCGATTTGGCGCTACAACAATGTAGCCATTTGCAGCCATTAGCTGGAAATTCCATCTAAAGCTGAAAAACTGACTAACAGCGCTTTGCGGTCCACCTTGACAATACAGTAGAGTTGGGTATTTTTTGGTTGGGTCGAAGTCTGGAGGGTAGATAAACCAGGTGAGCATGTCTTTTCCATCAGAGGTTTTGATCATACGTTTTTCAACTTCCCCCATTGAAGTCGCTCTAAGCTGAGCATCATTCGATTTAGAGAGCTTCGTTTCTTTTCCCGTTTTTATTTCCCAACTGTAAAGGGCATTTGGGCTGCTTATGGTGCTCTTGGTTCCAATCAATGAGTTTCCTGCTAATTGAATGGAGTTAATATTGTGCTCACCTATTGAAACAGCTCTAAAAGACGACCGTTTCATATTCTTGTCAATGCCAAGTTCGAATATTTGATAGGTAGCATTTACTGGACTCAATGCATAAATATTTTTGCCTTCGGCCGACCAAACTATGCTCCCAAATGTTTGATCAATATCATTGGTAATATTCGTTTGAGTGCCTGTGTTGAGATCTAGAATAAGTATGTCATTTTTGTCTGATTCAAAGCCATTGCGAGCCATGCTCATCCAAGCAATTTTACTTCCATCAGGTGACACAACTGGTTCGTTGTCATAACCCAAGTTACCATCGGTAATGTTGGTGGTTTTGCCGGTGCTTATGTTGTAACGATAGATTTCTGAATTAGTGCTGACTGCATATTCTTTGCCTACAAGCTTTTTACTTACATAAAACAAAGACTTGCCGTCTTTGCTCCAAGCAATTTGCTCTGAACCACCAAAAGGATTCATTGGAGAGTCATAGGGTTCTGATGCCATTATATCGTTTTGGTCTGGCGCGATCTGAGCATCTGAATATTGGCTAAAGAAAACATGCGAATAAGTGTAATCATGCCATTGCGTCCAATGACGAAACATGAGGTTGTCATAAGCACGGCCTGTCGCTTTTGGTAAATCTGAATACTTGTCTGAAAGTGATTCTTCGACTTTGACATCCATTGTGTAGCTGATAAATTCCATGTTGGGTGAATAGCTCCAATTGGCGATTCCTTCGCTAAAAAAGCTCACTTGCTTAGCATCAGAACCATCCGGGTTCATTTCCCAAAGCTGCATGCTGCCACTTTGATTGCTCAAATAACCAATCTTAGTTCCATCAGGGCGCCATTGCGCTGAATAGATGCTGCTATTACCATCAGAAATTCTTTTTATGTTATTTCCATCAATATCCATGAAATATAGGTGAGAGATACCTTTGTCCTTGTCAAGTTCATATTCCTTTTCAGAGAAGATGATGGCTTTTTGATTTGGCGAAACGGACTCTCCATAAATTCGCTTTAGTTGCCACAAACTTTCTGGAGTTAAGGTATTTTGTGCAATAGTTATTGCCGAAAGCGTCAATGCTAGGAGTAAGGTTGTTATTCTCATTGTTTACAATTTGATCACAAGTATAATTCAATGCTGAATTAATAAGGCTAATCAAAGGGTGAATCGTTAATATTGTTATACACTTAATTGATCGATGATTTTACGCATTTACCCAGAAAACCCTAACGAGCGAGAGCTTCTGAAGGTGGTTGATATCTTAAAAAAAGGTGGTGTTATTATTTATCCTACCGATACTGTTTATGGACTAGGGTGTGATATCAATAGTAAAAAGGCAGTGGAGCGAGTCGCTCAGATTAAGGGGTTAAAGGTTGAAAAAGCAAATTTGTCAATCATTTGTTATGATTTGAGTCATATTACTGATTACGCGAAACATGTTGATAATAAAACCTTTAAGATGATGAAAAAAGGGCTTCCAGGTCCATTCACTTTTATTTTGGAAGCCAGCAATTTGATTCCGAAGATTTTCACTGCTAAGAAGAAAACCATTGGAATTCGAATCCCTGATCATAATATTCCTCGTGAACTAGTGCGACTCTTAGGTAACCCAATTGTCACAACCTCTATTCGTGATGAAGATGATATTATGGAGTATTCTACAGATCCAGAATTGATTCATGAGAAGTTTGAAAACATTGTTGATTGTGTTATTGATGGAGGTTATGGTAATCAAACAGCATCTACAATTGTCGATTGCTCATCTGGAGAAATAGAAGTAATTAGACAAGGGTTGGGAGATATTGAGAACCTTTATTGAGAGCTATTTCGTTTTAAAAAGTTTTCGATTAATGGACTGAGGTCGCTTGCTCTGGTCAACATCATCATATGCGAACCATCTTGAATAACTTCGTCAGCTGAAATATTCTTTATGGGCAAAGTATGGTCGTTATCGCCATGGAGATTATAAATAGCGCCATCACAGTCTTCTTTTTCCCAACGAATAATCATTCTAATTGTGCGTTTTAAAAAGCGTTTATCCTTGTCTTTGAGCATAGAAATGAATGTCGATTCATGCATTTTCCTGTCTGGCTCAACAATAGGTTGTAGAATTAAGGCACCTTGCCTCAATAACCAACTGGGTATCAATTCATATATAGGAATAAAACGCTGAAAGCGATAACGAAGAGGTAATTCATTCCGGCAGGACGCACTAGATATCAATATCACATTTTCAGGTTGTTGATCAAAGCCTTTTTGTTTCAATTCATCAAACCATTGGTGCCACGTTCTGCCCGAAGCATTGATGATCGCTTGGTCTGAAAGTCCGTTTTAAAAATCACCTATAACTTTTATTTAGGATTTATCGTTCGGCTCCAAATATCCGAACCTTCTTTGTCAAAAATGGATATTTTCATTTGACGAGACAAGCGTTCGCCTGTAAATTCTAAAATGGCAAAATTATGTTCTGAAACCAAGGTGCCTTCCACTAGGTTTTGGTTGTCTTCATTGTTAGGTCTGTGTACACCTGAAGTTAATGGACTCACGGTTAAATCATGAATGGTAATGCCATCAATGCTTTCTTTTCGTAGTTCAGTATGATGCCGATCACCGGTAAGAAAGACCACTCCGTCAATTTTTTCCTCTACAATGCGGTCCAGCAAATATTTCCTCTCGTCTGCATAGCGAGCGTGGTTTTCATAAACATTCGAGGGATTGAGTACTTGTCCACCAACGGCTATCATCTTGAAAGGAGCTTTGCTGAATTTAAGCGCTTCTATCAACCATTCAATTTGTGCCTTGCCAAGTATATGTGGATCAACTCCCTTGTTGTCTGGTGATGTTCGATTATATCGATTATCCATAAAAAAGAAGTGCGCATCGTTCACAGGAAATGCTGTATTTATTCCTGGAGTACCTGCTATTCCAAAGGATGGGTTCATCCAATACAGCTTAAAAGCTTCTAAAGCCCAATCTTTGTGAATCCAGCTTCCGTTGGCATCATTGGGGCCAAAATCATGATCATCCCAAATGGCGTAGTTGGTGGTAGAGCGCAATAGTCTTTGAATTTCTGGTGTTTTTCGTGTGTGATTGTAGCGATGCAAATAGCCTTTCCAAGTGAAATAATCGTACTCGCGCAGATAGATGTTATCGCCCAACCAAATCATTGCATCAGGATTCTTATCGGCAATATGTTCAAAGATTTGATAGTTGCTTCCGTATGGTTTGCCCGGACGGTCATAAGCGGCTTCATTAATATAAGTGCAGCTTCCTAGAGCAACTCGAGTAGTGGGAGGGTCAGATCTGTATTGCCATAATTGTTGTGTTTTAAAACTTAAATGAGGCTCAAAATTTTGTACTATCCCATTTACCAAAATTTCATAGTTGTATGTTGTGCCCGGAGTTAACTCACTCGCAATGAATGTCGCGATATGGGTTTCATTCATATCATTGAGCTCGGGTTTTAATTCGCGTTTGCTCAAGTCATTTTCCGACTCCCAAAATTCAATAGAAACTTTTGCTGAGTCGCTAAGCTGAACCCAAATACTTGCTTCGTTTAGTGAATTGTATCCTAGCATTGGTCCACTTTCAATGTGCACTTGGCTATGTGCAGGGATGCTTAAAATAAGCATGCAAATGAATCCTGTAATCATTTTCATAACAGCAAATTTGACTTCAATAGTAGAAAAAGACCTATGAATTAAAGGTTAATTTTTAGCAAATGGTAAGTCAGTGAAATCTTTTGATATTAGACGTGTGAGTTATAGAATGATTGTCTTTAATTAGCGCTCTAAAACAAAATAAAATGAAAGAGTATATATTTCTTTTCAAAGGGGGTAAAACCAACTCGGCAAATGACCAAGAGTTAGATGAGCATGAGCGCGCTTGGGATCAGTGGATGGATAGCTTAGAGGAAGAAGGTGTTTTAATTGATGGTCTTCCGATGAAGGATCATGCGGTTATAGTAGATAAAAATGGCGCATCTGCAAGACAAGAAAGTGCTGATGATAGCGTTACTGGTTATCTGATCCTCGAAACTACTGACATGGAAATGGCCGTAGAGATGGCTCAGGACTGTCCAATATTTGATTTCGGTGGTACAATAGAGGTGCGTGAATTAGAGTCTCATCTTGATGATTTAGAGGATGATGATGACGATGATGGTTTCCGAGATATAGCGGAATAAGGTGAATTGTAAGTGCATCACAACTTTATCGTCTTTACCATTGTTAAGATGATAGACATGAATGCAACAATTAAAACCTTAGCAACTGCTCTTGTCATGATGACTTCTTTCTCATGCAGTAATGCAGAAGAAAAGAGAAATGAAGCAGTGCTATCTGAAAAAATGGATAAAGAAATGATCGCAGAAGGAATGGATACCGCTACACTTGGAGCTGGATGCTTTTGGTGTATTGAAGCTGTTTTTCAGGAGCTCAAAGGGGTGGAAAGTGTTACGTCTGGCTATGCTGGAGGCTTTATAAAGAATCCCTCTTACAAAGAAGTTTGCACAGGTAGGACGGGGCATGCCGAAGTAGCTCAAATAGTATTTGATCCTGATGTTATATCATTTGATGAGTTGTTGGAAGTTTTTTGGAAGACACATGATCCTACAACGTTGAATAGGCAAGGAAATGATATAGGAACTCAATATCGGTCATCAGTGTTTTACCATAATGAAAAGCAGAAAGAAAAGACTGAGTACTACAAACGAAAACTTGATGAATCAGGTGCTTACCCTAACCCTGTAGTTACGACTATTGAAGAGCTGACAGATTTTTATGTAGCTGAAGATTATCACCAAAATTACTACAACAGTAACACCTCTCAGCCTTATTGTACGTTTGTAATCCAACCTAAAGTCGAAAAGTTTAGAAAAGCATTTGCGGATAAATTAAAATAAGTGCAGCACCACTCTTGGTTCATTTTGTTTTGAAAACTTCACGCATCATGTGATAACTTGACGTTTTAAAATTACATTTTTGCAGCCCAACTAAAATTAGTTGATGGAAGATGTATATGAGTATTCTGATGAGGTAATCGCAAAACTTGGAGATGCAATCGTTTGGACAACAATTTTAGCTGCAATTCACCAAGATGGAGTGATCAATGAAGAGGAAAGAGCGGTGGCCATTAAACAAACACATGTGCGAACTTTTAGCTCAGCTGAATACCTCCAACCAATCTATGAGAAGTTAGATCTTCATTTTGAGCGTGATTTTGATACCTACACGGCTTTATTGCCCGAGGAGTATGAAAAAAAGGAAGGCTTTATTCAAAAGAAATTGGAAGAGTCTATGGATATTTTAAAGGAAGTGGGACCAGTATTTACAACTGAATTCAGCAAGAACTTAGAGTCTATATATGACAAGGTTTTTAACGCTAATTCTACCGTATTTCAATCTTTTGCCTTTCCATTGTTAAGTGCACATCTTGATCGTCATAAAAAAGGTCTTAAATGATACTAGTATCCAAATATCCTCTAGCTAGGCTTTTTGTTTTCATTTTAGTTTCCACATTGGGATTGAGTGGTTGTGACAAAGATTTGGTTGATTTAGTTTATACCCTAGAAGACGATAAAAGCTTAGGACTTCAGTTGCAGTCTGAAATTGCCTCGAAGCCAGATGAATATCCAGTACTAGATCGAGCGCAATATGCTGATGCTTATGCATATCTAGAAGGTTTGCGGGATCAAGTGCTAGAATCATCTGAAATAAGGTTTAAGGATGAGTTTACTTGGGAGGTTCACATCATTGACGAAGACGTCTTGAACGCTTTCGCGGCTCCTGGTGGCTATATCTACTTCTACACAGGTATTATTAAATATTTGGACAATGAAGATGATTTGATGGGGGTATTAGGACACGAAATTGCTCATGCAGACAGACGCCATTCTGCGAAACAGATGTTAGAGTCGTATGGTGTGCAAACAGTTTTGTCAATGGCGCTAGGAGATAATCCTTCTGGTATAGCATCGATAGCAGCAGGTCTTGCAGAAAATGCAGCAGTGCTTAAATTCAGCCGTTCTGATGAATCTGAGGCTGATGCTTATTCGGTTGATTATCTATCCTCCACGCCATATAGGTGTGACGGTGCTGCGACATTTTTTGAAAGAATATCAGCTGAAGGAGAAGGGGCTAGCGTTCCGACATTTTTAAGCACGCATCCAAATCCTGAGACAAGGGTTGAGGATATTAGAGCAAAAGCTGCTGAATTAGGTTGCTCAACTGAGTATTTTGCTCCAACCAGCTATGATGACTTTAAGGCGATGCTGCCTTAAGAAAATGAATTTGAATCTTTTATTTGTAAGTATACATTTGAAAACCAACAACAACTAGAATAACTGAAATCATGAATCTACACGAATACCAAGGTAAATCAATATTAAAAAGTTTTGGAGTAAGAATACAAGAAGGTATAGTTGCCGCCAATGCTGATGAAGCTGTTGCTGCAGCAAAGAAACTTCAAGAAGAAACCGGAACAGGTTGGTGGGTTGTTAAGGCTCAAATTCATGCTGGAGGCAGAGGTAAAGGAAAAATCGTAGGAAGCGAACAACATGGTGTAGCATTGGCTAAGTCTCTAGATGACGTTAAAACAATCGCTTCTAACATCCTTGGTGGAACATTAGTTACCGTACAGACAGGAGAGAAAGGAAAATTGGTGAGCAAGGTATTAGTTGCACAAGACGTTTATTACCCTGGCGAAAGCGAGACCTCCGAGTTTTACATGAGTGTCTTATTAAACCGTCAAACGGGAAGAAATATGATCATGTATTCTACAGAGGGTGGAATGGACATTGAAACGGTTGCAGAACAAACACCTCATCTTATTTTTCAAGAAGAGATTGATCCTAAAGTAGGCTTAATGCCATTTCAAGCGCGCAAGGTGGCATACAACTTAGGCCTTTCAGGCAATGCGCTAAAGGAAATGACAAAGTTTGTGACGTCTTTATACAAGGCTTATGAAGGTTGTGATGCTTCAATGTTTGAGATCAATCCAGTATTGAAAACATCTGACGATAAAATCATGGCGGTTGACTCTAAAGTTACTTTAGATGGGAACTCATTGTTCAGACACAGTGACTACGCTGAAATGCGCGATGTTACAGAAGAAGATCCAACCGAAGTGGAAGCAGGTAAGTTTAATTTGAACTATGTGAAGCTAGACGGTAATGTTGGTTGTATGGTTAACGGAGCTGGTTTAGCAATGGCTACCATGGATATGATTAAATTGAGTGGAGGAGAGCCGGCTAATTTCTTGGATGTTGGAGGAACTGCGAATGCTGAGCGTGTTGAGAATGCATTCCGAATCATTCTGCAAGATGAAAATGTAAAAGCAATTTTGATCAACATCTTTGGAGGTATAGTACGATGTGATCGCGTAGCTCAAGGTGTTGTTGATGCATACAAGAATATTGGTGAGATTCCCGTGCCGATTATCGTTCGTTTACAGGGAACAAATGCTGAAGAAGCGAAAAAGATTATTGATGAATCAGGACTTAAAGTTCAATCAGCCATTGCTCTTCAAGAAGCTGCAGATATCGTAAAAGAGGTGCTGGCATAATAGCATAAATATGAAGTTTTTTGGATCTTTTCTGATCCTACTTCTTTCAACCTTGAGCCTTATAGCTCAGCAATCTAAGGTGACCTTAAAAGTTACACCTCGAACTGCTGAGGTTATTCTGGATGGTGAGGACTTGGGAAAAGCCAATTTGAAAACTTTGAAATTTGGCTTTAATGAAAGGAAAGGAATTATTGAACACGAAATAGTCTTGAGAGCTGATGGCTATGAAGACTATAAAAAGGTTTTTGAGTTCGGAATGGGTCGCAAAGAGACTTTGGTAGTAAAACTAGAACGTGAGCTTTCTTCCTTTAACCCATCACCAGAGCTATATATAGATGTCGAAAAAGTTGTTTCAGGGGTTGAATATTCTACTGAAGTAGGAGCAAATACTCGCTGGAAATTTCGATATAATGAAGAAATAGACCTCGATCAGAAAAAGTATAAGATGGTCGAGATTTTGTCAAAGATGGGGCTTAAAACTATTGATGGTCCTAGTGAAGATCTTTTCAACACAGGTAATAATAAACCCAAGTCGGCTGACATACTCATTGCAGGCCGTGTAGAGGAATTTAGTCTTGAAAGAGGAGGTTCTGGTGGATATTACTCCAGTTCTTCGGGATATAATTCTGAGATTGAAATTAATTGGCAGTTTTACGATAGACATAAAAAGGAAATCATTTTTAAGGAAACCATTTCTTCCAAGTATTTCTTCGAATCCAGCTTGATAACCGAGGAGTTTTATAATTCAGTTATCGAGAATTTTTATGTCTTGTTTGGAAAAGGAAATGAATTGAAGTCAATCCTTGAAAATCATAAGGCATTAAGGGTCGATTTTTCCTCAACCACTTCAGAGAATTCAAGTTCCGATGAAGTTAAAGGTGATAGTGCCTTAGTTGATGAAAGACCTGAAATTTCAACTGAATCAGAATTGTTTGAAGATCAAATCTTTTATGATAATGAGATTTCAATTCCTTATGTTCAACTTGAAAAAATGGATGTGTTTGCCGATTTAGTGGAATTGTCAACAAATGCAAGTGCTACGGTGCTTATAGAAGATCGCGGTCACGGCAGTGGTGTAGTTGTAAGTTCAAACGGCTATATAGTGACGAATCATCATGTTGTTGATGGTGCCAAGTATATTGATGTGCAATTTGCTAATGGAATTATTCTTCCAGGAGATGTTATAACATCTTCAGAAAAATATGACTTGGCATTGATAAAGGTGAGGGCCGGTGGTTTAACAGCATTGCCAATAACTAGCGATCCAGAAAGTGTTAGGCAAGGCGATGAAGTATTTGCTGTTGGTGCCCCTGGGTTTAAAGAGCTAGGGCAGAGCGTTAGTAAAGGAATAATTAGTGGAAAAAGGTCGAATGATGGAGTCAAGATCCTTCAAACAGATACAAAAATCAGTCCTGGAAACTCTGGAAGTCCACTTATCAATATGAACGGTGAAATCGTTGGAATTATCAATTCTAAGTTTATTGAAAATGGGGTTGAAGGTTTGGGGTTTGCTATTGACGCACGCTACCTATACAACGTCTTGGGTCTTAAGTATGACTAGATTTAAGCACATATATTACGTAATTTTCACCCTTTTGGTTCTCTCATCATGCGTCAAAGAGGTTACCCTTCAGCCGTTTGAACTACCTGATTTAGTTCAGGACTTCGTTAGGAAAGTAGAATGCTTCGATCAAGAAAATGCAGCGCTGATAGCGACTGATGGTGGTGTGTTATTATTGTATGGAGAAGAGAAGGAACAGGTGATCTTAGATGCGGATAGATTTCCTGATTTGAATTTAATTGATTGGGAAAATACAGAGGTTTTATACTCTAGCGCCACAGAAACATTTTGGGTCATTCAAGACTCTGTATTCATGACGCTTGATCGCTCAAAGAGGTTAAATATTCATATAGATCAAACTCAATTTAATATATCCACCTCAAACTACTTTGATTATGTCTTGTCCAATGAGGGAGAGCTGCATAGAATTGGCTTTTACAAAGAGCTTTGGGCTGGATCTTCAAGCGGGTTTACCACAGATTTATATATAGGGATTTATAAATATTTAGGAAATTTAAATAACACTTGGGAAGAGTACCAAACAGAAATGATCATCAAAAGTGATAATGTCTCTGACCCTAATAGTGTCTTTACAGCCGATGGCGATCTGCTTATTGCTACTAACCCTCAATATATTGTAAGCAGTTTCACCAAGTCTATCACGGAGTTTACGCTGATAGGAAAAGCGGGAGCTAGTTTCGATTATGAAACGATGTACATGCCATATCTTAATTCCACTTCTGGTCGTTTGATTGGACTTGAAAGAATTCCAGACATCAATTCACCACTTCAAAACATATTGACCACTGTTGTCAATGAGAATGATGTTCAGCTTGTTTCCTTGGAAAGCGCATGTCAGTTTCCTGAGTTTTCTCGCGGAGTAGTAAAGCTTGTAGACAATAATGCAGATGTAGCTCGATTTTATATTCGGAGCTCATCAAGTCAGCCCAATGGAGAGAGCAATGTTCTGGGTTATTTACTGAGTTATGATCTGTCTAATTCCAATTGTGACCTGTTAAGTATTCAAGCTAGTAGCGAGCTCCCAAACAGCAGTTCTATTCAAGATATTGATGTATTAGGCAATACTGTTTACATTGGAACCCGAAATGGGTTGTTTATTTATGACCTCGAAACCCTTGCAATTAGTGGATACATTAATCAATTGTTAGAATATTATTTGTGATGAAGCTCCGTGTATTAGTCTTGTTACTATTCTTTTCGTTTGGCTTTCATCAGCATGGTTTTTCTCAGAATAGTGAAGGTTCTACATCGGTCTACTTTTTGAGTTTTAAGCACTTTAAGTCATCATTTCGCAAAGAGTTGGGTTTCTCATTTCTCAGTCATTATGCCGTTTCTCCTGTTATGGCCGAATATAACCTGGTTGCATCTGGTGTTTCATATCCTCAACCTGTTTTTAATAGATTATTCGGAGTTTTTGCCATGACGTATGAACCTCAATTTAGGCTGATGGAACTAGGTTCTAATATGTCCATTTCTTTGGACTTACCTATAACGGGCGCTCTGTCTACTGTTGATTTAAGAACCCGCAGTGGGATTAGTTATTCTACTGAAGAGGTTACGGCAAACGATATAAGTACAGGAATTTATGCCAAAGAGCGCTCTTCTTCTCTTGGAGCGCTTAATTCAGAATTAGGGGCTTTGCTTTCGCTTAATTTATTCCAAGGGTCGACTATTGAGAATACCAATGGTGCTGGACTTAGTTTCTCGGCAGGAGTTAACTATATCACCGCACCATTAATGATGAACTTTCTGGAAGGTTATCAGCGGAGTGATTATCAAGGAATGCTAAGTTGGGCCTCCGTTGTCAGTCGTCTAGGACTGAGGTTTGGCAGAGTATCCATGTATTACATGATAGGTGTTAATCCGACAAGAGTTATTTACTTTGGGGATATGGGCAATGAAAAGAGGACTTTAAGCAATACATATAATCGATTTAGTATATCATTTAGATTAGGAAGATGAAAAAAATATTAGTCGCTAACAGGGGAGAGATTGCGCTGCGCATAATGCGTACATGCAGAGAAATGGATATTAAAACTGTGGCTGTTTATTCCGAAGCAGATCGAAATGCTCTTTTTGTGCGATTTGCTGACGAGGCTTATTGTATTGGTCCGCCATCCTCATCACAGTCATACTTAGTAATTGATAAAATTATTGATGTTGCAAAAATGTCAGGTGCGGATGGTGTGCATCCTGGCTATGGATTTCTCTCTGAAAATGCATCTTTCGCTCGCAGATTAGAGCAAGAAGGTATAGAACTCATTGGTCCATCAGCTCACTCTATGGAAGTGATGGGAGACAAATTAGCTGCTAAGGAAACAGCTTTAAAGCAAGGTGTCCCGTTGGTCCCTGGTTCAGATGGTGCGGTTACAGACCTTGAAGAAGCCAAAGCTGTAGCACGAGAAGTGGGCTTTCCACTCTTGATCAAAGCTTCAGCAGGTGGTGGCGGAAAAGGAATGCGTGCAGTTTATAATGAAGAGTCCATTGACGAAGAATTACATTTAGCGATGAACGAGGCCCGCTCGGCATTCGGTGATCCAAGTGTTTTTATTGAACGATACGTCACCTCTCCGAGGCATATTGAAGTTCAAGTCCTTGCTGACAAGCATGGGAATTGCGTCTATTTGTTTGATCGTGAATGCAGTATTCAACGAAGACACCAAAAAGTGATTGAAGAGGCACCAGCATCTATATTAACGCCTGAAATGCGGAAGGAGATGGGTGAATGTGCGGTAAGCTTAGCAAAAGGATGTGACTACAAAGGTGCGGGAACAGTTGAGTTTTTGGTGGACGATAAGATGAATTTCTTCTTTTTAGAAATGAATACGCGTTTGCAGGTAGAGCATCCTGTTACCGAAATGATCACGGATATAGATTTAGTAAAGCAACAAATTTTGGTGGCTCGTGGTGAGAAGCTTGCCTTCAAACAAGAAGATCTTCAAATCAGAGGGCATGCCCTTGAGGTGAGGGTATATGCAGAAGATCCAAGAAATAATTTCTTACCTGACATTGGTACACTTCAAACTTACCGCAGACCCCAGGGGCCGGGTGTGAGGGTAGATGATGGATTTGAAGAAGGTATGACGATTCCGATTTACTATGACCCTATGATTGCCAAGTTGGTAACATTTGCAGAGGATCGAAAATCAGCCATAGATAGAATGACACGTGCGATTGATGAATATGAAATTTCGGGTGTTGCTACTACCTTAGAATTTTGTCGTTTTGCGATTAATCATGAAGCATTTGTTTCAGGTAACTTTGATACACACTTCGTGGAGGATCACTTCAAACCTGAATATTTGGATGTTCCCCAAATTGAGAATGAGCAAGCGCTGGCAGCATTTATTGGTTCTGTTTTACTTTCTGATGCTACTGCTGCAGCATCTCAAAACCTTCAGAAGCCTATTACTTCTCAATGGAAAATAAATAGACGATAGATTGAGGTCCATTAATTTTGGTATGGCCTTTGAAATAATCATAATCTAGTGGTCACGAATCAATTATTCATAGTACTTCTCTTGTGTTTGTTTATGGGCGCTTTCTTCCGTGCGGCTGGTCAAGGAGACGGTTCTAAAGGAATTGTAGTAACAGCTGAAGTGGTTAATGGCGATACTTTTCCTATGCGTTATTTGCCTTACGTTACAATTGTAGAGGAGAAGAAGTTCAGAAGTGACTTTGAAAGACGCAAATGGCAGCGGTTAAAGCGAAATGTCAAAAAGGTGTATCCTTATGCAAAACTTGCTGGTAGTTTACTAAACAAATATCAAGTGCAGCTTGACTCTGTTGAAACTCAAAGACAGCGTAAGAAATATTTCAAGCTTATTGAAAAGGAGTTAAAGGCTGAGTTTGATGATGATATTCGCAAAATGACTACTACCCAAGGACGCATCTTAGTCAAACTAATAGATCGCGAAACTGGTAACTCTTCTTATGAGATTGTTCAAGAATTTCGGGGTAATGTCACAGCCTTTTTCTGGCAAGGACTTTCTAAAATGTTTAATCAAGACTTAAAGAGTAGATATGACCCTCATGGTGAAGATGCTGAAATCGAGAATATAATTTATCTTATTGAAGCAGGGGCGATTTAGTCATCCAAACTGAATTTTCTCTTGCCCGATGCTTCCATCGTTTGTGCGACCAAAGCCAATTTTCAGGTTGTTTATGGATTTCACGTTCCAGATAATGGGCAAAAGACTTTGTGAGGTTAAATCGCTCGTTAATATTTTCATTGTGGGGTGTTAACTCAATTGAATAGTATCCTCTCTTTAGTCGAACTACATGTGCAAAAACAACCTCATACCCTAATCGTTGGGCTAGAATTTCGGATCCACGAAAAAATGGAGTAGGTTGATTCAGAAAATTTATCCACCAGCCTTTTTTTGAACCGGGCGTTTGATCCGCCAAAACAGCTACTGCATGATGGTTCTTGTTTTTTGAAATTTCAGAGAAAGCATCTTTATCTTTAATCGGAAGCGATCCGAACCTAGAACGTATCAATTTGAAAAATTGATTCATGTCTTTATTTTTCAATTTTCGATATATCGGTAACACAGTGAAGTTAAACTGCACTTGAGTGGCGCACCCAGCCCATTCCCAATTACCTGAATGCCCCATCATGATAAGTACATTCTGGTTTTGCTTTTCATAGCGCTCTAGCAGTTCTGGATTAGAGAACGTGCAGCGTTTTCTGAGCTCTTTGCTATTCATTGATTTAAGTCGAATAGTTTCAACCATCACATCACATAAGTGCTGATAATACTTGGCTACGAGAACTTCAATCTCTTCAGCTGTTTTTTCAGGAAAACTTCTAGATAGATTGTTCGTGATTATCTCTTTTCTATATCGAATTAAGTATTGGAAAACTATCCTTAAAATATCGCTTAGAAGATAGAGTGCTTCTAGAGGAAGTTTAGAAAGTAGAAAAAGTAGTATCGGAAGCAGCCTCATAATCTGTTTGCAAAATTATCAGGATATGCATGCATTTCTGCGCAATGGTTATAGATTTGAAGCAATTCTACTGGCACCTATGCTCAAGCATCTTCATATTACAAATTATGCGTTAATCGCTCGTACGGAGGTATCCTTTGAAAAGGGATTCACTGTGATTACGGGAGAAACCGGAGCTGGTAAGTCTATACTACTGGAGGCTTTGGGGCTAGTGCTTGGCAGTCGTGCTAACTTCAATAGCATTAGAAAGGGTGAAGAGAAGTGTTTTATTGAGGCATCTTTTGATTATAATGACCCTCTCGTTGATTCGTTTTTGAAGAATAACAGTTTGGACCTTTGGGATGAACTCATTCTAAGACGAGAAATAACGCGATCTGGAAGGAGCAGAGGGTTCATTAATGACACACCAGTCAGTATTTCTGTATTGAAGGAGATTTCTATATTCTTGGTTGATTTGCATGGTCAGCAAGAAAACATCTCGCTTCAAACGCCTTCTTATCAGCTAAAACAGCTTGATGCTTTCGCACAAAACTCTGATTTGTTTAATGCATATAATCAGTCTTTTCATGTGCTGAAATCAATTGACAAACAACTGAGTCAATTGAAAGATGCCGCTGCTCAGGTGAGGAAAGATCAGGACTACTTTTCTTTTCAATATGAAGAGCTCAATAGTATCGAATTGAATGTCGAAGAATTTGAGGGTCTCACAAATGAACTGGGAGAGCTAGAGCACGCAGAGGATATTCAGCGCTCTCTGATGATCGCTCAAGAAGCAATAGATGGTGATCATAATAGCGCGTTAAGTGCTGCGAGAACAGCACTAAGTGAGCTAAGAAGCGTGCAGTCATACAGCACCAAATTACTTGAGTTATTTGAACGATTGAATTCATCTCTGATTGAATTGGAGGATGTAATTGCAGAATGCAATCGAGTGCAACAGTCTGTAGAGTGGAACCCACAGCGACTTGAACAAGTTCGTGAACGGTTGGACTTATATCATAAGTTGCTCCACAAGCATAGTGTTGATACGGTGACTGAATTGATTGAGATTAAGGAAGAATACCGCATTAAACTTGATGGTATAGCTTCCTATGATACTGAACTTGAAGAATTAGAAGATAAGTTAGAGCTAGCAAAAAAAGAAGCACATCAAAATGCTGAAGTGCTATCCAATAGTCGCAGATCTGTTTTACCTCAATTCGAAGCCGGTTTAATCGGGCGAGTGAGACAACTTGGAATGTCTAAGGCTACAGTAAATGTCTTGTTAGGTGAAAGTGATGACCTTAGTGCTTCAGGTAAGGACACGATTGATATGTTGTTTGATGCGAATGGCAGTAAAAGCCTTGTTCCACTTCGTGAAAGTGCTTCGGGTGGTGAGGTAAGCAGGCTTATGTTGGCTTTGAAAAGCATTTTAGCGGCTAACGATAAAACTCCTACATTAATTTTTGATGAAATTGATACTGGAGTGAGTGGTGAAGTTGCGAAGCAAATTGGTTCATTGATGAAAACAATAAGTAATACAACTCAAATACTGGCAGTAACTCATTTGCCAGGCGTAGCGGCTAAAGGTGAGAATCATTTTAAAATCCAGAAAAAAGAAGAAAAAGAAGTTGTATTTTCTCGTTTAGAACAGCTGAATGAAGATGAGCGCATTAAAGAGATAGCTGCGATGTTCTCAGGGCATAAATTAACGGATGCTGCTCTTGAAAGCGCAAGAAATTTACTACAGGAAAACTGACTTTGACGAACAATACTATTTTTACGCACTAACTAATCTAGGAAGAGAGATATGAGCAAATTACTGCAAAACAAAAAAGGGATAATATTCGGTGCTCTTGATGAGCGTTCAATTGCATGGAAAGTAGCTGAAAAAGTGCATGAACAAGGAGGTGAGTTTGTGTTGAGCAACGCGCCCGTGGCAATGAGAATGGGTAAAATAAACGAACTAGCTGAAAAGTGTGGAACTATCTTGGTTCCTGCAGATGCGACTAGTATGGAAGATTTGGGAAAGTTGTTTGATACAGCAACTGATCGTTTTGGGAAGTTAGATTTTGTTTTACACTCAATAGGCATGTCACCGAATGTTAGAAAGAATAAATCTTATACCGATTTGAACCACGATTGGTTTTTGAAGACTTTAGATATTTCAGGTCTTTCTTTTCATAAAGTACTTCAAACAGCATATTCAAAAGATGCAATGAATGATTGGGGGTCTATTTTAGCCCTTTCTTATATTGCTGCTCAAGAAGCTTATCCATTTTATGGAGATATGGCTGATGCGAAGTCAGTGCTTGAGTCTATAGCGCGAAGCTTTGGATATCATTATGGTGTTAAGAATAAGGTGAGAGTGAATACCATTTCTCAATCACCAACAGTGACCTCTGCAGGCAGCGGAATAGCAGGATTTGATAAATTCTTCGATTTTGCCGATGATATGTCTCCGCTTGGAAACGCTGATGCCGATTCATGTGCAGATTATTGTGTAGCTATGTTTAGTGATCTCACTCGTTATGTTACGATGCAAAACCTTTATCACGATGGCGGATTTTCCACTACTGGTATTTCATCTAAAGTGATGGATAAGTGGAGTTAAAAACAAGAAAGTAATACAACAAAAAAAAGCCCCGATATCGGGGCTTTTTTTATTAGCGGTGAGCTCTTTCCAACTCTTTCTTTTTAACTAATTGTCGTTTAACCTTATCTATTGCTTGATGCAAAGAGTGCTCAAACGTATCTGAATGATGTTCAGCGAATACATCCTCGCCAGGTATATTCAGCTTCATTTCTACTTTTTTGTTTTCTTTATGCTCGTCATATTCAAGACGCAAATAAACTTCAGCGCCAATAATCGGATTGTAATATTTTTCAAGGTTCAAAACTTGTTCCTTGGTAGTGTCCATCAACTCTTCTTTAGCGCTGAATCCGACTGTTTGAATGTCCCATTTCATGATTCTTGATTTTATATCATGAAGATAGAAACTCTATGTCTCTTAACAGGCGTTAAAAGATGATAATGATTATTATCATTAATTCTTTTTCCCGAAAATCTTTATCTCCGAGAACAAGTTGAGTAGTCTTTTTAAGCCGTCAAAATATAAACTGATAGCCAAGCCAAGAGACATTAACCAAAGCACAATAATGTTTACTTGCTTGGTGCTGTAGTACTTACCAAACACCAACTTCTTAGGTGCGTAGAAATGAGATCTGAACCCATCAGGAATGTTCAAAACAGGATCGGCTCGCTGTATAAGTTCACCGTCATATTCAGTAATCTGATTAAACTCATTCTTGTTGGTTACCAAATCACTTAAAGATTCATTCTCGAAATTATTCCTCAACGCGTTAAAAGCGGCCTTCTCTTCATCAGTTTTTTGATGTTCTCTAATAACACGATCCTTCTCGTCACTATTGTAATTCCACTGTCGAACGTATAGATTATTAAGGGTAGTCAAATAGGTGGAGAAATCTTCCAGAAGCTCTTTGTTTAATCCTTCTGCTGTGAATTGATCTAATTCATCAAAAGAAAGTGCGTCATTGATCTTATTTTCCTTCGCTACTTCATGTCGCACTGTTTTCAGATCAGAAGCAATATCTTCCTCTTTCGCTTCTTCCTTATTTCTAAGGAATTCTTTGAATTTACCCACTTTAGCCTTCATCTCTGGAATCCAGAAGTTCTTCTTAAAGTTGGCATCGCTCATTTGTTGGTCGAAATCGTAGAAAAGCTCTTCGTAATCGTTTTCAATGAACTGATTCACGGCTAATGCTTCAAATGCCCATCTTGATGCCATTACCTCTCCAATTAAAGGAACGATGCTTTGAGAAGTGATAACGGGATTAAGCTTTTCAAATTTCACCAATACACCACTAAATAAAATTTGAGGGATAATCAAGAATGGAATTATAATGTAAATAGTTACAGCAGAATTAAAACTGGCAGAAATATTAAGCCCGAGCATATTCGCAAAACATGCAGTAGAGAACAGGATTAGCCAGTAGTCCCAGAGCATTCCATCAATACCCAAAATCATATTTCCGAGTACGATGAACATGAACATTTGAATGCCTGAAAGCAAGAACATGATTACAATCTTCGAAATCAAATAACTCCCTTTACTTAAGTTAAGGAATGACTCTCTCTTTCGTATTTTTTGATCTTTAAAAATTTCCTCTGCACTGACTGTAAGACCAAGAAATAACGCAACAATGATTGCCATGAACATGTATACAATCAAGTTGTCATTTTCATAAAAGACATACTCTCCAGAGTCTTGGTCGCCAATCATTACGTAACGCAAAAAGTAGCTTAAAATAAAACCGAGAAGAGGAGCTTCTAACAGGTTAATAGCGAGGTATTGTTTGTTTGTGATTTTTGATAAAACATCACGAGTTACAAATACCTTGAACTGATTGAGGAAATTTGGAGTTTTAAACTCTACTTCGGGTAATTCTGGTTTCTCTTTATTCAGTTCCTCATTGAATTTTTCATTGAATATGTCATTCCATTCTTTCGGAGAAGTTTTTCGTTTTTCCGTAAGGTTTCCATATTCATCTACCACCTTTGCTTCGATGATGTTGAAAATCTGCTCTGGGTTTACATTACCGCAACGTGCGCATTCGCTTTCAGACTGATTAATAGCCTGCACCTCACTTTTGAAATAAACAATAGCGTCAAGAGGGTTTCCAAAATAGATTGGGAATCCACCAGTATCTGTGATCATCAGCTTATCAAACATCTTGAAGATTTCTGATGAAGGTTGGTGAATAACCACAAAGATCAACTTGCCTTTAAGTGCAAGTTCTTTGAGCAAGTCCATTATATTTTCGGAGTCTCTTGATGATAACCCCGAAGTTGGTTCATCAACAAACAAGACTGACGGCTCGCGAATAAGCTCTAGTCCACAGTTTAACCTTTTTCTTTGCCCACCGCTAATTTTTTTATTCATCGGGCTTCCAACCTCGATATCTTTAATTTCATATAGCCCTAAAGAGACAAGTGTTTTGTCTACTCGCTCGTAGATGGCTTCATCACTAAGACCGTCAAAGCAAAGTTTTGCGTTTAGAAAAAGGTTTTGGTAAACCGTAAGCTCTTCAATTAAAAGATCATCTTGTGAGATGTATCCAATCATTCCGCTTACATCACCACGACTATGGTGAATGTCATTACCATTAATCGTTACTGTTCCAGAATATGGAGTGTAGTTTCCATTAAGAATATTGAGTAGAGTTGATTTACCTGAACCACTAGCACCCATTATTCCAATGAGCTTGCCCGACTCTTCACTAAAACTGAGGGGATGTAGTCCGATTGTACCGCCTTTGAATCGATATGTAATATCATCAGCAGTAAAAATGATTTTACTGACACTTTTATCACTCAAGAAGCGACTAATAATATCGCTGTAGTAAATTGGGCTAACCTTTGAACTTCTAATAGAAGATCCTTGAGTTAAAATATAGACTCTTTCAGGATCAATAATTTGTCCATTCAATAAAAGTTCATCGTCACCAAAAAACTTAAGTGCATACATGCTCACACTTTCCACAGAAAGGATCAAGAGAGAACCAGAAAGTGTATCGTGCTTAATATGCTTGTTTTTCTTTCTTGCAGAAAGAGCTTCTTTCGAATTGATAATGAGCAGCTTTTCAGAATCTTCGGCTGAAGTTTCTGAACAGATCACAAACTTCTTGATGTCTTCAAGTTCTTCTCCTGGTATGTTGAATACGTCAGAAACTGTATCAACAAATTCAAGTTCTTGGTCTGTCAGTGTTTTATCTGTATTGATGTATTCCACCAATCTGAGTAAAACAAAAATCTTTTGACGTTGCTCAAGCTCGCCATTTATTTGAGTACAAATCTTTAGAACCTTTACAGAGTTAAGCGATGTTTTCTTTCGCTTGCCCTCTTTTTTGGTTGAGACTTTGTGGTGCGTCTCTAAGTACTTATCATAATGACCAAGATAGATTTCCACTTGATCAAGTGCCAACCGTTGTTTAAGGAAGTGCTCAACTACGATTCGACTCTTATTGTTTAGTTCGTCAACGTCAGCTATAATCGCAAACAGCTGCATCAACGCTTTCAGAAGCTTCTCACTCATTTATTCTGTGTAATTCACCAAAAAAGGCGTGGACTCCAAAAATAAACAAGCATATAGAATGACAATAGTTTAATCCAACTAAGATTCCCATTTCTAAACACATGTTTTTCACGGTACTAATTCGAATGAATTAAAATGTCTATAAACAGCTTTTGAAATGACTTGTATCATCTACGTAAATTATTGTAAATCAAAATGTTTCATCAATTTTATTATCTAAAAGTTAGAAGCCATGAAAGCAATTAGTGAGACGATATTTGCGTTATTAGTTTTGGTGTTTAGTTTATGTCAATTTGAGTTGAAAGCACAGCATAATCAATACTTTGCTGCAGATCCTACGCTCGATGTTTATGTAGACTACGGTCGAGCCTTGGATATTGCTCCTTTTGATACCATTTGGGGTAGCGATAAAATAACGTTAACCCTCTGGATGCGTTGGTGGGGAAGAGAGAATCCTGATGTTGGAAATTGGGCTAATATTCTGACCATGTCCGACTCTGGTGGGTCGGGTGACAATGGAGTTTTTTGGATTCAGCACAACTCGATTAATTCAAAATTAGAATTCGCTATTCATTCTACAGGTCGAAGCTATATTCAAAGCTCAAGTGACATTGCTGATAGTGTCTGGTATCATATTGCAGCAGTTTATGATGGGAGTTTGCCAAACAATAACATGAAGTTGTATGTGAATGGAGGGCAGCAATCAAGTAGGAATAAATCTGGAAACATCAGAAACCCACCGAATAAAACCAAAATGACAATGGGAAGGTGGCCGAACCCTAGCAGTGGGTACCGAGAGTTTAAGGGGCATGTTGATGAAGTGTCTATTTGGAACAGAGCGCTTACAACCATAGAAATCGATTCTATTTTGGTTAACCCAGAGTCAGTAACTGGAGTGAATTATGATGCCCTTGGACTAGTCTCATATTGGAATTTTGATGACTCAACCGCTAATGACGCAACAGGAAATCATATTGATGGCGTAATTCATGGAATTAGCCCCTTTGGAACTATGCCAATTCATTTAAGTTCGTTTACTGGTTTTGTCAATGGAGATGCAGTTCTACTTAGCTGGACGACTGATTCGGAAGTGGATAATTCCTACTTTGAAGTTCAACGATCAACCAATGGCGTGGTTTGGAAGACGATTTCTGAGCTTTCAGCTGCTGGAAACAGCAATAGGCCTGTTAGCTACAAAATGGAGGACTATGAACCTAAAGCAGGAACAAACTACTATAGGCTAAAACAAGTCGATTTTGATGGTAAATTCACTATTTCTGAATCGATAAATGTTGATGTGGAAGTATCCTTTGATCAATTGGGTTTTGAAATCACCATGTTCAATAATTTCGATGGATTTGGTTTGATGATAATGTCTGAAGATGAAGCGGTATATGCTGTTGATGTTTATGACATTCAAGGTGTAAAAGTGAAGAGCTTTACAGACCAAGTGAAAAGAGGAGGCGTTAACACACACAAACAGATTTCAAACAACTTACAAAGTGGGGTTTATATCGTCATGCTTCGATGCAATGACTTGGTTTGGTCTGCACGTTTCAAGATTTAATTAGATGTATTTAATCGCTTCGCGCCTGCTTATCGGCTTCAAGTCGTGCGAGGCGATAAATACTCTTACAAACTCAGGGAATGTTTTGGAAACTTGTCTCAATGACCAACCAATAGCTTTTTGAATGAAGAATTCTTTGGAATCAAGATGAGGAGTCAAGAGTTCTGAAAGTAATTCTAAGTCTACTTTTTCTTTGTACTTCAATTGAAATATGATGGAAGATCGAACCAGCCACATGTTGTTAGAGTTATTCCATTGTCTAGTTATAATCTCTTTTTGATCAGGAAAAGAAGTGAAATACCCTCCTGCTAAAGACGCTGCAATAAAGTCTACAGTATCCCACCACGAATCATTGATAATCATCCATTCTATCAAATGGATAGACTCTTTTTTTTGAAACCACTTTTTCCTTAGCTCCATCTCTTGAGCGCAATAGTTTAACTCTCTTTTCTTTAATAACCAAAGTGATTTTACAATAGCTTCAAATTGATTGTCGGCTGGTAGTTGATGATCCTGAATGTGTTGCTTCAAAACTTGTTTTCTAAGTTCTGAGGATGTGCCAATAAACGAAAACTGATTCTTCATGTAGGCTTCCATACCTAATCGTTTTTCTTCTTTTGCATGGCTTTTTAAGCTTTCCAGAAGTTCTAATGAGTATATATTGGTGCAAATTGAATCAAAGGAAACAAAATGAGGCTAGTTCATGAATTGTCTTTTCAATACGATAGCTATTTTCGCATCATGCAAATGAACAAGAAGACTATCGCAATATTCGGCATTATTGTCGCTGCTGCGCTTACTAGGTTGATACCACATCCGATGAATTTTGCGCCACTAGGTGCAATGGCTTTATTTGGATCAGCATATTTAGGAAGGAAAGGAGTTGGATTACTAGTCACCATGGTGGCTTGGATGATAAGTGATCTTTTGCTGAACAACTTGGTTTATTCGTCAGGTGGTTTTACACTATTTACTGACGGAGCAATTTTCATCTATGGAAGTATTGCTCTTATTTATCTGCTAGGTTCTAAGCTGCTTTCGAAAGTAACTTTAGGTAGGATGCTTGGAGGAAGTATTGCTGCATCAGCTATTTTCTTTATTGTATCCAATTTTGGTGTTTGGGCGGGTGGCACAATGTATCCAATGTCTATTGATGGGCTTATTGCCTGTTATGCAGCTGCAATTCCATTTTTTCAAAACACACTCGCTGGAGACTTAGTTTATTCACTCGCTTTGTTTATGCTGTATGAAAAAATCTTCAAGGCCCAATTGATCTCACAGAAAGTTGAGTCGAAGTAAGGATTAGCCAATAACTAAAAATATAAGCCCCCTGATTCGGGGCTTTTTTGTGATCTTAAAGTTCTTCATCTTCGTTTTATGTGCGGCAGATATGTTAACGTAACAAAAGTCAAAGAGATTGAAAAGCGATTTGGTGTTGCCGCCAATGGACTTCAAATAAAGCAGAGCGCCAACGTTTCTGCAGGACAATTAGCTCCAGTTATTACAAATGCCACTCCCAAGGAATTAAGTATGTTAACCTTCGGGTTCACGCCTTCATGGGCAAAGAAGAAGATGTATGTGATCAACGCAAGGTCTGAAGGAGATCATAATAAGGAAGATGATGTGAATTATCATGGTGCAAAGGGCATCATTTCGAAGCCTATGTTTCGCTCTTCCATTCGTTCAAAACGGTGCTTAGTTATTGCTGATGCCTTCATAGAAGGTCCTAAGGTGGGAAAACTAAGTAAACCGTATTGCGTGCACATACGTAATGGAGAACGACCATTTGCTTTTGCCGGAATATGGGATGAATGGGTTGATAAATCAAGTGGAGAAGTATTCAAATCGTTCGCGATCATCACAACCCAAGCGAACAGCCTAACTCAGAAAATTGGGCACCATAGATCGCCTATAATTCTAAATCAGGAAGATGAAGCTCTGTGGTTGGATTCTGCAGCTGAATTGAGTGATGTGACTTCACTGCTGCATCCGATGTCTGGAGATCGAATGAATGCATATCCGATTTCAGCAGACATTAAAAGCCCCAAGAACGATAGTTTGCATTTGTTGCAACCCATTGGCGAACGAGTATTCAAGGAGTATGATTACGAGTTGTATTCTTCCCTCAATTTAGAAGGAATGGGAGCGGCTCCGTCTCGACAGCGAAGGTTGTTTGAAGACTAAGGTCCAAAGGAAAAAACAAGCAGAATTCTATAGCCTATCTAAAACGCCTGTAATTCGAGAGCATGCCCATTCAATTTCATGTGATGCGATGCATAAAGGAGGAGCTAGTCTGAATGCATTGCGTGTGCTCAAGAAGTAGAAACCTATAATGCCTTCCTTCATCAATTCTTGAATAATGTGATCTACTTCTTCGGCACTGTTTAGCTCAACTGCCATCATTAATCCAATTTGCCTTATTTCTTTCACCCGCCTATGTTGCAAAAGTCGAACAAACTGATTGCCTTTGTCTTGCACTTCAGACAACCATGATTCTTTTTCTGTGATTACCTCAAGGTTGGCTAAGGCTGCTGCGCAGCACACAGGATGGCCTCCAAAAGTGGTAATGTGTCCAAGAATGGGATCCTGAGTGAGCAGTGCCATGTTCTCCTTAGAACTGATAAATGCGCCTATGGGCATTCCTCCTCCAAAGGCTTTGGCAATAGTCAGAATATCTGGAATCACATCAAATTGCTCAAAGGCAAACAAAGATCCCGTGCGTCCCATTCCGGTTTGAATTTCATCAAAAATGAGCAGCGTGCCTGTTTCATCGCATTTTTTGCGCAAGGCACGGAGGTAATGTCTGGTTGGAATGCGCACTCCGGCATCGCCTTGCACTGGCTCAACAATCACTGCGGCTGTTTTCACCGTAATGTGATGAAGTTGATCTTCGTCATTGAAATCGATGAAGGTGGTGCCTGGAACAAATGGTCTGAATTTCTGCTTTTTTACTTCATTACCACTTACACTCAACGATCCATGCGTACCACCATGGTAGCTTCTGTTCATTGCTACAATTTCATATCGACCTGTCGCACGTTTTGCCAATTTCAATGCTGCTTCATTGGCTTCCGTTCCGCTATTGACGAAATAGCTGCAGTTCAGTTGGTCGGGGAGGAGAGAGGCTAACTTATCAGCGAGTTTGTTTTGTGGATCTTGAGAAAACTCACCAAAAGGAATTACATGTTGATAAAGGTCTAGCTGCGCTTTTATGCTTTCAATAACATGTGGGTGTCGGTGTCCAATATTCGTAACCGCAATTCCAGAAACCAGGTCTAAATAACGTTTTCCGTCAGCATCGAAAATGTAGCATCCATCTGCACGCGCGATTTCAATTCCTAACGGAAAAGGGCTAGTTTGTGCGAGGTGTTCTGAAAATGCCATCTTAAATATTCAATTAGGCTCGAAAGTTAATCGAACAATCAGAGATTTACTTTCTCTCAACAGCCTTTTTCGCAGCCTTAACAATGTCGCTCACGTCAAGACCATACTTTTTCAGCAAATCAGTTGGTTTTCCACTTTCGCCAAAGCTGTCATTCACAGCTACAAATTCTTGGGGTACAGGCATGTTAGCTGTTGTAACTTGGGCTACGGCTTCGCCCAATCCTCCAAATCGATTATGCTCTTCAGCAGTTACCACGCAACCTGTCTTCGCAACTGAAGTTAAAATAGCTTCTTCATCGATCGGCTTAATAGTATGCATATTCAAAAGGTCAACAGTGATGCCTAATTTCTCCAACTCTTTAGCGGCTAACACAGCATACCAAACCATATGACCAGTGGCGATGATCGTAACATCTTTTCCGTCATTGATTTTCCAAGCCTTTCCAATTTCAAATGAAGTTTTTGAAGCGAAAATTGGCCAGCTTGGTCTTCCGAATCTTAAGTAAACAGGACCTTCATGGTCCTTAATCGCTTTTGTTGCAGCAAAAGTCTGGTTATAGTCGCATGGATTAATAACTGTCATATTTGGGAGCATACGCATTAGTCCAATGTCTTCTAAAATCTGATGCGTTGCTCCGTCTTCACCTAAGGTCAAACCTGCGTGTGAAGCACAGATTTTTACGTTTTTCTGCGAATAGGCAATTGACTGACGAATTTGATCATACACTCGGCCTGTGCTGAAGTTGGCAAATGTTCCGGTAAATGGAATCTTATCTCCAATAGTTAAGCCGGCTGCCATTCCCATCATATTCGCTTCCGCGATTCCTGTTTGAAAAAAACGATCAGGGAATTCATTTGCGAAGGCATTCATTTTTAGTGATCCTGTAAGGTCAGCACAAAGCGCAACAACACGTTCATCTTCTTTGCCCAATTCATGCAATGCATCTCCAAATCCACTTCGAGTATCCTTCTTATCCGTTGGGTTTAAATCGTGTATGCTCATAAACTTATTAATTAAACTTCACTGCAACTGAAGCACCTGAAGTCACTTTAAATCTTTTTTCTACCGTAAAAATACTTTCTCTTGCCTGCTTAGGTCTGAATACAGCAATGTATTCTCCAGGTTGAAGGCTTAATGTTTCGCGTTCTTTAATGAGGTCTAGTGTCGCAACCAAGTGCAATTGGTTATTTCTTACCACATATACACTTCCATAGCCGTAACCTAACTTGCTAAAGGATGCGATGCCTGGTTGAGGTATTTCTATGGTGGTAGTGTGGCTTTGAGAAATTTCAACATCATTGATATAGGTTCTTGGTGTGGTTAAGATTTCCAAGTCATATTTTCCAACGATGTATTTCTGCTTCTCTGAAAAAAGCTGAATATTCAAGGTTTTCATTGATCCCGATTCGCGAACGATTACAGGAATACTATTATTTTCTGGATTTACACCTTGCATCTTAAAAATGAGATCTCCCTGGGGGGTTGGGATGCCGATGATCGTGTGTTTCCCTGCCGTAATTACAACACTGTCTGTTTCTCTTGTAGGAATTGTGTGCGCAACTACTCGAAACATGTGCACCGGGTGAAGCGCAAGTGTATCCGGATTTCCACGGTTGTTCATGGTGTGCACGAAGTTGTGAACTATAGATTCTGAATGCTGGTCGTAAAACGTCATGTTCACATTTGTTTCAGTGGGGTTCCCTGCAAAGTCTAATAGGTTTACTTGAGCAGTAGTATTATTCAATGCTTGAGAAATTACAATGTCCAAAGCTGACTTGAACTTCTTTTCATTCGTGGCGTCAAAGTAAGTTCCAACGCATTCAAAAGCTTCTCTAAATTCAACATTGAGTCCAACTCCAATCACAAATGGCTTTAGGATGATGTTTCTTTTTTGAAGTGCTAAGGATACTGCACATGGATCACCATTGCATTCTTCAATGCCATCAGTAATCAAGATGATTATGTTTCTGCATTCTGATCTTGGACAGGAAGGAAAGTCATCAGCGGATTTTTCTAGAGTAGCTGCTATTGGTGTAGTCCCTTTGGGTTTTAATTGCCTAAGTTCATTTTTCATGCGCACGGCATTTCGTGTGCCAAATGGAACTAAGAGTTTTGTGTCGTCACAGTCTTGTCCTTTCTGATAGTATTTTTCATGACCATAAACACGCAAGGCCATTTCTAGGTTCTCAATGTCTTTTAGAGAATCTAATGCGGTTGACAAAAGTCTAGTTGCAACATCAATTTTGGGCTTGTTATCCCAAACACCATTCATGCTGTTTGATGCATCGAAAATGAAGAGAATGCGCGTTAAAGGTTGCTCTTGTTGTGCGAATAGATTCGAACAAAACAAAGAAAGAATAAAGGCTAGAACAAGTTGGTATCGCATGTTATTTGTTTTGAAAGTGATTTAGTAATCACCTTCCGTTTCCGCCAGTTGACTCAAAGCTTGGGCCAATTGTTCGTCATTTGGAGCAACGCCGTGCCATTTGTGACTTCCCATCATGAAATCCACACCTTGACCCATTTCGGTTGTCATAATTATTACGATTGGCTTTCCGTTACCAGTCAATCCTTTGGCTTTTTTTAGTGTTGCTACTAATTCAGCCATGTTGTTGCCATTGGATTCAAGCACCTCCCAGCCAAATGCTTCCCACTTGGCTTTAAGGTTTCCAAGCGATAGCACGTCATCTACATCACCATCAATCTGGCGCATATTGTAGTCTATGGTAGCAATAAGGTTGTCCACTTTGTGATGCGGAGCATACATCGCGGCTTCCCAAATTTGACCCTCTTGCAATTCGCCATCACCATGTAATGTGTATACGATGTGGTCATCATTATTCAGCCTTTTAGACAGCGCAGCGCCAATAGCAACACTCAGTCCTTGGCCCAATGAACCTGATGCCATTCTAATTCCTGGCAAATGCTCTGCGGTTGTTGGGTGACCTTGAAGTCGAGAATCTATTTGTCGAAATGTTGCCAATTCTTTGATAGGAAAATATCCACTTCGTGCCAGTGACGAATACCAAACAGGGCTAATATGGCCATTTGAAAGAAAGAATAGGTCTTCACCAGTTCCGTCCATGTTAAAATTTTGAGGGTCATAGTGCATCATTTCGCCATAAAGTGCAACGAAAAAATCAGCACATCCAAGAGACCCTCCAGGGTGACCGCTTGAGCACGAGTGCACCATTTTGACAATATCACGTCTTACTTGTGAGGAACGTTTCGTTAGGAAGTCTATCTCTGCCATATATTTTTGCTTCAGATCGCGAAAATAGAAGGCCTTGCTTGGGCAGAAAACGAATGTTTAAAACTTTTGAGAAGTTGTAAAAAGATAGAAAAAGGAAAAATTAATTTTCTAATCATGAATAAATTTTATTTAGCTCTGGGGTTAGGGTTTTTGTTTTCTTCTCAGATTATCGCTCAATCCGTTGGCTATATTCAAAACAAAGGTCAATGGAGTGATGATGTTGTGGCCAAGTACGCTTTGGCGAACGGAGTCGTGTGGTTCAAAGAAGATAGGGTAGTCATTCCAATTATTGAAGAAGAGACGTTTGTTGAAGCTGTTGAATTGGCCCACGAATATGAAGGAGATGAAAGTATTTTAGTTGATGGCCATGCTTATTCAATGCGCTTCGGTTCTGATGCGAATACTTCAGTCGATTTTTCAGGAAAACATAGTGATTACGTCAATTATTTTATAGGCAACAATAGATCAAAATGGGCATCGAAAGTTGGTGTGTATGATATGTGTTCCTATGATGGAATAAAGCCTGGAGTAGATTTGAATTGGACGATTGAAAATGGTAATGTCAAATACACATACCAACTGAGTCAAGGAGTTGATCCTGATGATGTATACATGGAGTATTCTGCGATTCGTTCTTTGGCAGTAATTGATGAAAACTTAATCATTGAGTTGCCGAATTTAGAAGTGAAAGAACAAAAGCCTTTTGCTTATCAAATAATAGATGATGAGGTTCAAGAAGTGTCTTGCGGCTTCAACGTAAAGGGGAATAAAGTCTTTTTTGATGTTGGTGAATACAATACAGCTCTTCCACTATTTATTGACCCAGTAGTTGTAGCCTCTACGAATATTGGTGCCACTGTGAGTACTTACGGTCATTCCGCGACCTTTGATCAGTTTGGAAATATTTATGGTGGAGGAAGGCCATTTGGTTCGGGATATCCAACGGATACCGGTTCGTTTCAAATCGATTTTGCTGGAGGTGGAGTTGATATCGGATTGTCTAAATTAAATGAAGATGGTAGCGACCTACTTTGGAGCACATATATCGGAGGGTCGAATCAAGAGTTTGTTCATAGCATTGTGGTGAATGGATTCAATGATGTCATAGTTTACGGAAAAACAAATTCAATTGATTATCCAGTTTCTGAAACAGCGGTTGATACAACATACAATGGAGGATGGGATATTTGCGTCACAGTACTCTCCGATAGTGGTGATGTTCTAGTTGGATCAACCTATTTGGGAGGTGAAGGTGATGACGGGAACAATGTTATTCCAGCATCATACTCGAACTTTAAAGGCGAAGTGGTATGTGATTTATATAGTAATGTTTATGTCGCAAGCACATCAAGTAGTGATTCGTTTTTAATAACTCAAAATGCATTTCAAACACAAAGAGATAGTAGTCAGGATGGCACTGTAACTAAGTTGAATTACAACTTAAGTCAGTTAATTTTTAGTACATATCTAGGTACGTCTGCCAATGATGCTGCATTCAATTTGAAGCCTGCAAAAGACAATAGTGTATATGTGGTTGGTGCCACAGGAGGTGACGATTTTCCTACTTCAACTGGTTCTCATGATGAGACATGGAATTTTGGCCAGTATGATGCCTTCATTACTAGATTAGCTCCAGATGGCGAGTCAATTTTACAGAGTACTTATGTGCAGTCGGACTCCAATGGAAACGATAAAGGTTTCTTCCTTCAAATTGATCGTTCTGGTGATGTATACATTTTAGGAACTTCTGACTCTATTCAAGCGGATACGAATAAATATGCCGGCCCAGGCTCTGGTTCGTTTATAAGGAAGTATACTAAAGAGTTGGATAGTTTGTATTGGACATCAACATTTACCAGTTTATCACATTCGGCCTTTTTGGTAGACAATTGCAAGAATATTTACGCTGCTGGAAATGGGCCAGGGCTAGTTGATACAATAGATGCAGTGCAGGCAACTCAGGGTGGGTTTTACTTAATGGCACTTTCACCGGATGCTGACACTATAGTTTTCGGTTCTTATTATGGTTCTGGTGGTTCTCATGTTGATGGAGGTACAAGCCGATTTGATAAACGTGGAGCGGTTTATCAAGCGACTTGTACGGGAGGTTTTTTCCCAACTAACAATAATGCTTATTCCACAAATCAAAATGGAACATGGGACTTAACACTTTTCAAAATAGATTTTGAGATTCAAGCAGCAGTTGCCAATGCTCAAGTTGCTCCGAATAGCACGGGCTGCGTTCCTTTCACTGTTGACTTTACAAATTTTGGAAGTGCTGGATTAAGCCATTTTTGGGATTTTGGCGATGGCGATACTGCCAATACCCAAACTCCCACGCACACTTTTGATGAACCCGGAATATACGAAGTGAGTTATGTAATATTCGACACGGTAGGGTGTGTGTTAAGTGATACGTCCAGCTTGGTTTTAGTTGTTTACGATACGACCGAGATCAACATATTATCGGATTCTATTATTTGCATTAACGAGGTTGAACTTTATACGGATAGTCCATTTGCTCAATATACTTGGTCAACGGGGCAAACCTCTGAAACAATTGCAGTAGATCAAAGCGGTGAATACTGGGTGGAAATAGAAAATGCATGTGGGGTGTTCACAGATACCATTGAAATAGAAATCATTCCTCCATATGAGTTTCAACTTCCGGCCGATACGGGTATTTGTCAGCCTGGCTTCATTGTCAATGGACCTTTAAACGGGGTTTCATTTCAATGGAATACGGGTGATACCACTCAATTTATTTCCATTGATTCTGCAGGGAAATATGTACTGACTGCGAGTAATGAATTCTGTTCAGCAGTAGATACTATCATTGTTGTGACATCTTACACCAATTTCAGCTCTGGTGACACTGTCATCTGTGATTCTGTCTATACAATAACTGTTGCAAATCAGGGAGGAAGTACACTTTGGTCTACCGGAGATACTTTGAATGCGATAACGCTAACTGAAAGTGGACAATATTGGGTAGTCTTAAATAATGGGTTTTGCTCAACTACAGACTCTTTAGACCTCACTCTTGGTTCAGCCAGGGTAGATGCTGGTCCAGATACCGTAATTTGCGAGCAGACCGAGATCTCTGCTTTTGACTCTGATCTTATATCATATGTATGGAGTACCGGTGATTCGTCTGCGTCCATCATGGTTGACTCTTCGGGCTTATACTGGGTTATAGTTGAAAATGAATTTTGCTCTGGAACTGATTCCATAGATATTGAATTACAGCAGTTTAGTTTTGAATCTACCGAATATTTGTTCTGCGATGAAGACAGCGGACTTATCGATGCGCCTGGTGACGAAAGTTTTACTTTTTTATGGAATACTTCAGATACAACAAAAACTATTACAGTAAAGGATGAGGGTCTCTATTATGTCAATGTATCAACACCATTCTGCAGTCAATCGGATTCTGTTCAGGTGCGGTTTGGTTCTTCTCCAAACTTTAGTCTCGGGGGAAATCAAGTAATCTGCAACGGCCAAACTACGAAGATTGAAGTAGACTCATTGTGGTCATCAGTACGGTGGAGTACTGGTGATACTTCATCTTTAATTATCGTGAATGACTCGGGGATTGTAAGTGCATCAATGTTCTTTCAAGGGTGCGAAAAGACAGAAGAGATTCGTGTTTCATTCCAACGCCTGAACTTCGATTCACTGATATTGGTTCCTAATGTAATTACTCCAAATGGAGATGGCATCAATGATGATCTTGGGTTAAAAATCGCTGACCCAAGCTTAATTACCGACTATCATTTATATGTATATAATCGTTGGGGTGCTTTGCTGTTCAGTTCAGAGTATATCAATCACAATTGGGATGGGCGCACACCAGCAGGCGATCCGGTTGAAAAAGGAACCTATTTTTATTTATTCGAAGGGAAGACTGTTTGTACTGATGTTCCTGTAGTAGAAGTAAAGGATAATGTCACCGTATTACGCTAAGTTTTAACCTACATTTGCCGCCCAATTTGAACGTGTAATGGCATTAAAGTGTGGTATTGTCGGTCTACCAAATGTTGGTAAATCGACCCTTTTCAATTGTTTGAGTAATGCAAAGGCTCAAGCAGCTAATTTTCCTTTTTGTACGATTGAGCCCAACGTAGGAACAATTACTGTTCCTGATGAGCGATTAAACAAGTTAGCTGAACTTGTAAATCCAGAACGTATTTTGCCTACAACAATTGAAATCGTTGATATTGCAGGTTTAGTGAAAGGTGCTAGTAAAGGCGAAGGCTTGGGAAATCAGTTTCTTGGAAATATAAGGGAGTGCGATGCTATTATTCACGTTTTACGATGCTTTGAAGACGGAAATGTTGTGCACGTTGATGGCAACGTAAACCCAGTGAGAGACAAGGACGTGATAGATATGGAGTTGCAGTTGAAAGACCTAGAAACTCTTCAAAAACGAGCGGATAAAATCAGAAAGCAAGCCCAAGTAGGTGATAAAGACTCGAAGAAGCTTTTTGATATTTATGAAAAGTACAGGCTTCATCTTGAAATGGGCAAGTCAGCGCGTTCGGCAGAAATTGATGAGAAAGAACGCGAATTAACTTCTGACCTATACCTACTTACCAATAAGCCGGTAATGTATGTCTGCAATGTTGATGAATCATCTGTAGTTAATGGAAATGCATTGGTTGATCAAGTGAAAGAAGCAGTGAAAGACGAGAATGCTGAAGTTTTGGTTTTGGGTGTTGGAATAGAAGCTGATATAGCCTCCTTAGACACATTCGAAGAACGCCAAATGTTCCTTGAAGACCTAGGTCTAGAGCAAGCTGGGGTGTCTAAGCTCATTAATAGCGCATACCGTCTTCTCAATCTGAAAACATATTTTACTGCTGGTGTCAAAGAGGTGCGTGCCTGGACAATTTTAGAAGGATTTAAAGCGCCTCAGGCAGCGGGAGTGATTCATACTGATTTCGAAAAAGGTTTCATCCGTGCTGAGGTCATCGGATATGATGATTATATCCAATACAAATCAGAAAGTGCAGTAAAAGATGCTGGAAAACTTCATATCGAAGGAAAGGAGTACGTTGTAAAAGATGGAGATGTAATGCACTTCAGATTCAACGTATAAGGACTCGAAAACTATTGATTGGTCTTTATTTGGATCATTGTAGCCATAGATAAAGCCCTCGTTTTTGCATTCTCAGCATTTGGTCCTTCAAATAAATCATCAACGGTTTCATTGAATATCCGAATCCAAGCCTCAAAGTGAACCTTCTTTAATGGACTTTTTTTATTGAGGTCTAAATGTGTTTGCCTCGGATTTCCCTTGTATGAAGCGGAATCGAAAAGCATCATTTCCCAAAAGTCATACATCTTAGGTAAATGCTCATCAAGTTCTAGCTGGACTATTTCTGTGAAAAAATGACTGATTACCTTATCCTTCATTGCTTTCGAGTAAAACGATTGAATAAGGGTCTCAATATCTTCTCGAGATTCGATGTCGGTCATGGGGTGGTTTTTATTCTAAATGATACAAAGAACTTTATTCAATTCACATTTCATCGTGTTACATTTGCTGCCTAATCAAAAAATGAATTGCGGTCATGGCGATAATGATTACTGACGAATGCATTAACTGTGGGGCCTGTGAACCAGAGTGTCCAAATAATGCAATTTATGAAGGTGGAATGGAGTGGCGCTTTGCCGATGGTACTGGGTTAACTGGTGATGTTAAGGGTGAAAATGGCGCTGAAGCTGACGCTGACGCAGAGAATGAGCCTAAATCAATGGATGTTTACTATATCGTTACTGATAAGTGCACAGAATGTGTTGGTTTCCATGATGAGCCACAATGTGCCGCAGTTTGTCCAGTAGATTGCTGCATTGATGATCCAGATTTTCGTGAATCTGAAGAGGATTTATTAGGTAAGAAAGAGTTTCTTCACCTTTAAACGTCAATTACTTTCTCAACATTCTATTTTTTGAATGAATAATCGATCAATATTCGTATTGATGATTACTCGATTAATATTCTGCTGTTTCTTATTCTCCAGTGTTATTGTTTATGCTGAAGATGGACAAGATGTAAGTATCAAGGCTAAGTTGAAACAATTAGTTGTTCTTCGTCAAGCTGTCCTCGATGCTGAAAATGATGATGTGCGCGTTCAAGCGAATGCTGAATTCTTAATGTTCATGCGTGATGCATTGAACCACCCCAAAAGCTTCGTTACAGAATTTGATACAATTCCTATGATCGCTGATTTGCGCAGTGGAGATGGGTATTTTAGAATGATCAATTGGAACCTTCCATATGACGATCAAACTAACAGGTACTTCTGCTTTGTGCAATACTTCGATAAAAAGGAAAACATCCACAAAGTGATTGAACTTAAGAGAGGTTACAGAGACCTTGAAGATGAGTATCGCAAAATATTCAGTGAAAAAGATTGGTATGGAGCTTTGTATTACAAGATAATTCCATCGAAGGCGTCAGGTCGTAAAAAGCGAAAGCGGGCATACATGCTGCTTGGGTGGGATGGTCAAGATCAATACTCTTCTTTGAAAGTTATAGATGTGATGAGCATAACAAAACGAGGGCTGAAGTTCGGTGCGGATATTTTTGACTATCCGTACGAATCGAAAATCAAGCGATTTATAATCAAGTATAAAGCCGATGCTAGCGTGTTTATGAATTATGATAAGCAGAAAAAGCGCATCGTCTTTAACCATTTAGTGCCTATGCAGCCCGATTTAGAAGGTTTATATGAGTTTTACATTCCAGTGCTTGAATTTGATGCTTTTGAATGGAAAAGGAGAAAATGGGTCTTTGTGGAAGACGTGGAATTGAAGGCTGGATCAAAAGATAGAATTTACAATGATCCTCCAGAAGATCAAAACCTTAGATAATTATTTTTGAGCAGTGTTTAAACCAATAGTTAAATACCTTCTGCGCAAGAGAGCTAAGGAAAGCGATCGAACATCAAGTTTGGTGCATGGTGACTTGATTATGAAAATTGCGGTGGTTGCGCATTACTCCGATGATGAGTCTTTCTCTCATATTGTTTCTTATGTGAAAGAGTTGCGGAAACGAGGAAAGAAAGTTGTGGATTTTTATGTGTTTTTCTCTTCAAAAAAATTGATGGAGAAATACGAATCAGCCGAAAGAACGATTCAATTCAGCGGTGCAGATTTTAATCTTTTTGGAAAGGTTACATCACCAAACCTTGTTGGTGCATTGAGAAAAGAATATGAAGTTTTGATTGATTTATCACTTGGCAATTCTTTGGCATGCGATGTTTTGGTTTCCAAATTAAGCGCAACATGGAAAGCCGGAGCACATGATTTGGAAAGGTCATATTTATTGGATTTTATGATTGATATGAAAGATGAGCAGGATATTCGAAAACTAATTCATCATTTGGATCATTACATTACCCAATTCAATAATACAAAGGCGGCATGAAAGATTTTAGAGATACAGGAGTAGCAATGGTGACTCCATTTAAGGCATCTGGCGAAGTTGATTTCCCTGCACTAGAAAAATTGACGAATCACTTGGTAGAAGGTGGTGTTGATTATCTAGTTGTACAAGGAACTACTGGCGAGTCAGCCACGTTGACTCAAAGTGAAAAACAGGAGGTTCTTGATTGTGTGGTAGATGTGAATGATGGTCGACTTCCCATTGTTTTTGGACATGGCGGAAACAATACACGGACGTTGATTGACGGGTTTGATAATATCGATTTAACAGGTGTAGATGCAATTCTTTCAGCAAGTCCCTATTACAACAAGCCCACTCAAAACGGTATTATTTCTCATTATAGAGCGTTAGCTGACGCAAGTCCTCTACCTGTGATTTTGTACAATGTTCCAGGTCGAACATCCTCAAATATGCTTTCATCAACAACCCTCGAACTTGCAGAGCATCCCAATATTATTGCGATGAAAGAAGCTTCAGGTAACTTAGATCAGGTCGGAGCAATTATCAAGAGAAAGCCTGCTAAGTTTTTAGTACTTAGTGGTGACGACCCTTTAGTCGTTCCTCATATGTCTCTTGGTGGAGATGGGGTGATTTCTGTAGTAGCCAACGCCTTTCCTAAGGAATTTTCTGCTATTTCAAAAGCTTGTTTTATTGGCGATTACAACAAAGCACGCAAGTATCATTATTTGCTTGTTGATTTCATCTATCAATTGTTTGCTGAAGGTAACCCGGGAGGGATAAAAGCTGCATTAGAGATCTTAGGTGTAGCGGAAGCACATGTTAGACTTCCGTTGGCGCCAATAAGTAGAGAGTTGTATCAGCAATTGAGTGATTCCATTGATAAGATAAAAAAGGCGAATGTTGACTAAGACAGGCTTCTTATTAGCTCTATTCTCAGTGAGTTTGTGTTTGAAAGCTCAAAAGGCATTTGAAGGAAGGATTGTCTTCGATGTTGAGTATGTATCCTTTCCGGAAGGAATGGAAGGGGTAGAGCAGTCTCTACCTCAGCAAATGACGATGATTGTTAAGGGGCAGAACGTGAGGATATCTCAGCAAAGCATACTTGCTGGGGAATTACTTCAAATTCATCGTGCTGGAGTTGATACTATTTTTCAGATTTTCCACTTTATGGATAGCCACGTTTTAATAGCGGAGCCAATAGATAATAAATCAGTAAAGTATCGAGTTGTAGAAAAAGATAAAGAAAAGATTATCGCTGGTATTGAAACACACGAAATGTATTTACAATCTGGTACGGGGCAGCACTTTGCTGCTTGGGTTGATAAAAAGTATCAGAACCCAATGAAATATGAATTACGAGGACTAAACTATTTACCCTTGGAGTATTCTCTAGTTAAGAATGGAATTATTTTAAAACTTACTGCTCGTGAAGTAAAGCATGAGCCAATCGACCTAACATATTTTATTCTTCCGGATAATATTGTAAGAATTAGTGGCAGCGATCTTCAAAGGATAATGAATTGATTAAACAATTCATATTCTCAAATCGTTAAATAGCCGCATGAAGACACTTTTAATTATAATCACATTTGCCATATCATTGAATGCATGTGGCCAAAGCAAGCAACAAATGGAAGGATACGATTTGATTGAGAAGATTTACAGTTCGGGAGAAGAAGTGCCTGTGGAAGTGAAGTTAAGTGAAGAAGAGTGGAAGGAAAAACTTCCTTCTGAATCTTACAATGTATTGCGACAGCAGGGTACTGAGAGCGCGTACACTGGTAAATATTGGAATTCAAAGGAAACAGGTACTTATTATAGCCTTGCTTCGGGTCAGCCTTTGTTTCTTTCTGATGCCAAATTTGATTCAGGTTGTGGTTGGCCTTCATTTTTTGAGCCTATTGATAAAAATGCTATCATTTATCGGGCAGATAATGCTCATGGCATGCAACGCATAGAAATTCTGGATAGTAAAAGTGGCAGTCATTTAGGTCACGTTTTTAATGATGGACCTCCTCCCACAGGGTTGCGTTACTGCTTGAATTCAGCGGCAATGGTCTTTGTTCCTCTTGGTGAAAATCCAAAGGATTATGGAGTAGGAGATTAGTCTTTAACCAAGAGCTACGTCTAGAATCATCATCACAAGAAACCCGCCAATAAAACCAAGGGTTGCTATGTCTGTGTATTTGTCCCTCTGAGTTTCAGGCACAACTTCTTCAATTACTACATAAATCATCGCGCCAGCGGCAAATGATAGGGCATATGGAAGAATAGGCTCAAAAAACAGAACAGCTGCTGCTCCAACGACTCCAGCTATCGGTTCTACAATAGCACTAAGTTGACCATACCAGAAAGATCTTCCCCTCGAAACACCTTGACGCCTTAAAGGCATTGATACTGCAAGACCTTCTGGGAAGTTTTGAATGCCTATTCCAATAGCTAAAGCCACAGCTGCGCCAATAGTTGCTCCTTCTATTCCTGCAGCCACACCACCAAATAATACTCCTACAGCTAACCCTTCAGGTATATTGTGTAAGGTGATAGCTAAAACAAGGAGTGTAGTCTTGTGAAGGTTTGTTTCCACACCCTCTGCTTCTTCTCTTTTAAAGTTGATATGCAGGTGGGGTAAATATCTATCTAGTACAAATAAAAACAACGCTCCAGCAGCAAAACCAATAGCAGCTGGTAACCAAGCTATTTGTCCTTGGTTTTCTGCCATAGCGATCGATGGTGCTAAAAGAGACCAAAAACTAGCTGCAATCATTACACCACCCGTAAAACCGAGCATTCCATCAAGCCAAACCCGCTTCATTTCTTTGAATAAAAAGACAAGGGATGCTCCAGCAGCTGTCATTAGCCAAGTAAACAATGTTGCAATCAAGGCCGCAAGCATGGGGTCTAGATCACCCATGAAATCAAGTATAGCTTCCATTATTCCGATATATTAATAAAAAGGTTTTTACAGACTTGTTGGCTAAAGGTGGTATCAACGCCTTCAACTGATAATACTCGTGACTTATCGTACTCAAAAATTTCTTTTACTTCGATTTGGTTTCCCAGCTCTATGTTTTGCGTGTCTAAGTGCTGAAGGAACTCTTTGGAACTGTCCTTTACTCCAGTTACATATCCTTGTTGACCAGCTTTTAATTCTGTCAATAATATCTGATCTCTGCGTTCAACTATTCCCTCCTTACTTGGAATGGGATCTCCATGAGGGTCAAATTTCGGATTATCTAAAAAGTGTTCCAATCGATCGATTAGCTCATTGGATTCTATGTGCTCTAGCTCTTCGGCCATATCGTGAACTTCATCCCACTTGAAATCAAGTTTATCAACCAAAAATACTTCCCAAAGCCTGTGTTTCCTTATGATGTTAAGCGCAATTTTCTTACCCTCAATGGTAAGGGTTGTTGCTTGGTACTTTTTATAATTTACAAGCTTGCTGGTGTTTAATTTTTTGAGCATATCGGTAACTGTCGCGGCTTTGGTGCCAAGATGATCAGCGAGTGCATTGGTTGAAACACCTGCAGTACTGTTTCGGCTGAGACTGTAAAGTGCCTTTAAATAGTTTTCTACCGTAAAAGAGGCCATGCTTTTAGTTTGTTTGGCAAATATAAATTGATTTTTTAATAGATATAAATCTAAATTTAGACTGGTCTAAAAATATATTTAGATTTGCGGTGTGAAACAGATTGTGGTTTTCAGTTTAGCATTGATTTGTTCGGTGAAACTTTCGTATTCGCAAGTAAGCGGTCGGGTGGTAAGTGACAATGGAAATCCAATTCCATATGTGCATGCCTTAGTTATAGGAAGCTCAGTAGGTGTTATTTCAGATTTTACAGGAAGGTTTCTAATTGACTCTCTTCCTATGGGGGCTTCAAGAATCAAACTTTCCAGTCTAGGTTATCAGGATAAAATAATAAACGTGAATGCGGCAGAACAACCATTTCATTTTGGTGATCTTCAATTAAAAGAAGATCTACTGGGGTTGAATGAAATTGTTGTCACAGGTACAATGAAAGAGACTTTTGTGAAAGCTTCACCTATAAAGGTGGAAGTTATTTCCTCCGATCGCATGCTGAAAAACATTCCTGTAACCAACCTGATGCAAGGTTTGAAAATGATTAACGGAGTTCAGGAGGTTGTAGCATGCGGAGTATGTATGACCAATAGCATTAGTATTAATGGGTTGCCGGGGAATTATTCTGCAGTATTGATGGATGGAACACCTATTTATGGAAGCTTGGCATCCACCTATGGTTTAAATGGTATACCCATACAGATGATTGACCGCATTGAAGTGGTTAAAGGACCAAGTTCTACGCTTTACGGATCGGAGGCGATAGCAGGAGTATTAAATATTATCACAAAAGATCCTGAGTTTGAACCTCTTGTTAATATTGACCTTATGGGAAGTTCTCATGGCGAAGGTTTCGGAAATATTTCATTCAGTAATCAAGTTGGTTCTTGGAAGGTTCTTTCGGGATTGAATCTTTCGCATATGAATAGTTTTATCGATGATAATGGTGATGGTTTTGGAGATATAGCAGGTTTGGATAGGGCGAGCCTTTTTTCGAAATGGTCTATGAAGAGAAAGGACTATCGGAAGTTTACCATTGCGTCTAAACTCTACTATGAAGACCGAAGGAATGGGGTAGAAAACTACTTTAAAAATAGGGCATACCGAAATTTAAGAGGAAGTAATGAGGTCTATGGCGAGAGTATTTACACACTGCGCGCTGAGCTTTTTGGAATTTATGAATTACCTACCTCTGCGAATTTGAAGGTTGATTATTCTTTTAGCTGGCATGATCAAGACAGTTTCTATGGGTCAGATCGTTATTCAGCGAAACAAGGAATTGTATTCTCTAACTTCATCTGGCAGTTCACTAAAAAGAAACATTCTATAACGGCTGGGGTAACAAATCGAGTTCAATTCTATGATGATAACACAGTTGCTACAGATGAGCTCTCAGGTAACTCTGAAGTTTTGCAATATATACCTGGAGTTTTTCTTGAAGACGAGTTGAAAGTTAGTTCTCGGGTTCTCTTACTTGCGGGAGTTCGAGTTGACCATTATAAGAGGCACGGCCTTATTCCTGCTCCACGATTTGGCGCTAAGTATAAGCTTAACGAATGGACTAATGTCAGATTCAGTGCAGGAACTGGCTTCAAGATCGTGAATCTATTTACCGAAGATCACGCATTTATTACAGGTCAACGAGTAGTCGAAATTCAAGAGGAACTAAACCCTGAAAGATCTTGGAATGTTTCGTCTAATTTTAATCATACCCACGCATGGTTTGGAACCTCCGGTAGTTTAGACTTTGATGTGTACTACACGCGTTTCACCAATAAAATTGCTCCAAACTATGATTCTCCGGGTAAGATTATTTATTCTAATTCAGCAGACTGGGCCCAGAGTTATGGAGTTGTGGCTTCTTTTAGTCAACAATTCTCCTTTCCGTTGACCTATAACATTGGCTTGAATTTTAATAGGTCAGAATTAAAATCATTGAGTGAAAATGGGGAAGAATCTTTTCAAGCACTTCAATTTGCTCCACTCTGGAGCGGAGTTTTGAGCGTGAATTATCGACTAAAAAGGTGGAAGCTGGATATTTCGTACTCGTCCAATATTACTGGCCCAATGAGCTTGCCTGAAGTATTTGAGTTGGATGAATCAGGGTTACCACAAAATGATTCGAGGCCGATCATCTCCAACCCGTTTTTTATTCACAATCTCCAATTTACTAAACAGTTTCGTGGAGTTAAACGCTTTGAGTTCTATGGAGGGATTCAAAATCTATTTGATTTTGCTCAATCGTATTCACCACTTGTAGGGTTTAGGGACCCAAACTCAAACCCAGGTTTTAGTCCATTCTTTGATACTTCTTATGCCTATGCGCCTTTGCATGGAAGAGAAGTGTTTTTTGGTATTCGTCTGAAAATTGACAGAAAAAATTAAAATTAGCCGCCTTTGTCACCATTTGCGTCTAAGTGTTAAATTTACCTGTTTACAAATTGCCTCAATGAATAAGCTACTGCCATCTTTTTTGACTTTTATATTTCTCTCATTGTTAGGGTTCTCGCAACCTGTAATAACATCAAATCCACAGAATGCAGTTAATTGTATAGACAGTTGTGTTCTCTTAGATGTTGCCGCTGTTGGAAACAACTTATTATATCAATGGCAGCAAGATACAGGTTCAGGGTTTTCAGATATTGGGCTAGCACAATTAGACAATGACACGTTACATGTTTGCTCTGATGGTTTAATCGCGCCAAGCTCTGCTGACTATCGTTGTGTTGTATTTGATGCAAATGGAGACTCTGCTGTATCATCTAGTGCCACTGTGACACTTGATTCTTGTCTTGCCCCAATTGCTGATTTTTATTGGGATTGGAGCGTGAACGAAATTTGTTTCACTAGCACTTCTCTCAGAGCTGAAACTTTATTTTGGCTCTTTGGAGATGGAGCTACAAATTCCAATAATGAAACTCAGGTATGTCATACATACACAATGGATGAGTTATATTTTGTGAAGCTTATCGTCTATAATGATTTTGGTCAAGACGAAATTGAAAAAGGCTTCAAACCACTCTCTGTCAATGAGATTCTTTCTGACTTCGATGTTTTTCCAAACCCAGTAAATGAAAAATTTTCTATTCAGTCAAGTCACAATATTGATATGGTTAGAGTTTATGGAATGACTGGTTCTATGCTCATGTCATTAACTCCAAATTCTGCGAATGTCAATATTTCAATGGAGTCATTAGAATCAGGTATATATTCTGTTCTCATCAATTCAAATGGTGAGACTATCCAAAAACGAATAGTTAAGCGGTAGACATTTTAATTGAGTTCTCCGCAATACATTTGATGCATGAAAATGCATTCTTTTACTTCGATAGCCGTAATAATCGGGATATTGCATTCTCCAACTTTTAAGGCTCAGATTACTTCAAATGAGAATGAAGTTTCTGTAGATAAGCAGTTTGCAACAGATAGTCTGCAAATAGCCGAGTTATTCAGGTTGGCACTTACAGAAAGTCACTCTTATGAATGGTTGGGAGATATGTGTTCAAATATTGGGCACCGCTTAAGTGGGTCGCCTCAGGCAGCAGAGGCTGTTGAGTATTCTTTTGACCTCATGAATGACCTCAACTTAGATCCATGGAAACAGCCCGTGATGGTTCCGGTTTGGAAACGTGGCGAAAAAGAATTGGCATATTTCATCTCTGACCAAGGAAAGAAAGGGGAGCTCAGCATTCTTGCTTTAGGAGGCTCGATATCAACAAAAGACGAAGGATTATTAGCCCCTGTCGTTGAAGTCGAAACTTGGGGTGATCTCGAGAAGCTAGGTGAACAAGGAGTGAAAGGGAAAATTGTCTTTTTCAATGAAAAAATGAATCCCGAAAATCTTTATACTTTTCATAGCTATGGCCATTGTGTAATGCACAGATGGGGTGGAGCTGTTGAGGCTGCTAAATATGGGGCAGTAGGAGTGATAGTGAGGTCTCTGAATATGAGAATTGATGATTATCCTCATACAGGTAGCATGAAGTATGAAGAGGATATCACTAAGATTCCTGCAGCCGCTGTTAGCACGAAAGATGCTGAAGAATTATCTGAATTAATAAAAAGCGGTGATAAAGTTTCGATAATGATGCGATTAATGTGTGAAACATTGGAAGATACAGAGTCATACAATGTTGTCGGTGAAATAAAAGGAAGTGAGAACCCGGACAAGGTGATTCTTGTTGGCGGTCATCTGGATAGTTGGGATGTTGGAGATGGTGCCCATGATGATGGCGCAGGAGTAATGCAGTCTTTGGGCGTGCTGGAGTTGCTGAAAAAGTTAAACTACAAGCCTAAGAATACGCTACGGGTAGTATTTTTCATGAATGAAGAAAATGGCCTAAGAGGAGCTAAGGCATACAGTGAATTCGCTGAGTCATCTAATGAGGTTCATATAGCAGCCATCGAATCTGATCGTGGTGGTTTCACTCCACGAGGCTTTCATGTTGAAGGCAGCGAAAGTAAGCTTGCTAAAATCGCTGGTTGGGAGTCAATTCTGGATAAATATGGAATTCATCAGGTTGAAAAAGGCGGAGCTGGAGCTGATATAGGTCCGCTCAAAACAGATGAGAATGTGCTGATAGGTTTCGTTCCGGATAGCCAGCGGTACTTCGATCATCATCATAGTGCTAACGATACATTTGATACAGTGAACAAACGCGAGCTCGAGCTTGGAACTGCCTCAATAGCATCCTTAGTTTACTTGATTGATAAATACGGATTATAATTTATCTTCGACTAATTCAACGATTGAGCCAACCAATTGACCAGAATTGCGTTTTAACATCGATTGAAACGTATATTCGCTTTTACGACATTGAAGACTCTAAAGAACATATTCATTAGTGTTGCATTGGTAATGCAAACTTTATTTTTAAGTGCCCAGTGTGTTCAATCCGTAAACTTCAACAATTGGTCTGCGACAGGTGCATATAACAGTGTTTGGACGGTTCAGGCAGCTAATACTGAATTACTTTCAGGAGTAAATTTAAATTTCCCAACAATGTTCATGGGGCCTGATACACTGATTAATGTAAAGATCACAGGTACTTTTAGGGTTGAAGATTTCGCTGATGATGATTATGTTGGGTTTGTTTTTGGTTTTCAAGAGACAAGTGGGTTTGCATGGGGACCTGCAGCCAATAGTTCAATGACTCATGAGTATTACCTTTTTGATTGGAAAAAGAATACACAGAACTACCTTGGTTGGATAGCTCAAGAAGGGTTTTCTCTCAACTACGTAGATGGAAATTTCGCGTATAACAATGCAAGTGTATTTCCGAGTTTTTGGGTTCATACGAATTCTCCAACATTTAATGTTTTGCAAACTGATTACAGCGCTATTAATGGATGGGTCCCGAATACGTTTTACAATTTTGAGTTGCTTTATACACCGACTAGAGCGGTTATTAAGATTGATAACGATACTATTTTTGACCAGCCAGGCTGTTTCGAACCCGGGTTATTTGGGTTTTATAATTACTCACAAGCACAAGCTCGATATTTGAATTTCAATTATGAACTTTATGTTGATTATCAAATTGAAAGTCAAAATGTTTGCTTAGGTGACACAGCAGAGTTCTTTTTTATTGATACTAGCGGATGTGCGGGGGCTAATGCCTTTAGTAACCTCGTCAATTTTTATTGGGATTTTGGTGACGGAACGACTTCTAATGATACCAACCCGACTCATATTTATAATACTGCTGATACGTTTTCAGTTAGTTTGATCGCCACTGATATTAATGGTTGCACGGACACTAGCATGAAAAATATTTTCATTCACACACCTCCTCAAGCTGCCTTTACTTCTAATTTGGGCTGTTTAGGTGATTCGGTTAACCTAGTGGATAGTACCTATTTACCAATGGGGTCAATTGTGTCATGGTCTTGGGATATGGGTGATGGAGTTGGAGTTGATTCTGTTCAAAATCCTAGCTATACCTATGCGCAATCTGGTTCCTATTTGGCCGAGTTGATTATTCTAACTAATGCTGGTTGCCGAGATACGCTTCAATCATTGGTTGAAGTGCAAGACCCTCCAATGGTAGATTTTTCCTTCGAAAACGCATGCGTTGGGGAAGGGGTTTTGCTGTTTGATAATTCTACTCAGGCTGCAGCACCAATTATCTCTTATGAATGGGATATAAATAATGATGGAAGTACCGAATACACTGTTGATACTGCCTCTCATGTTTTTAGTGTTTATGGAGATTACCCAGTTGAGTTGAAAGTATTTGATCAAGATGGATGCAGAGATTCAATAGTGAAATTGGTTTCTGCTCACCCGATTCCTGATGCAAATTTCTTTGCTGATGGAGTTTGCTTTTATGATGAAACCCAGTTTGTTGATAGCACATCAATTGTTCAAGGATTAGTTCAAGATTTTTTGTGGAATTTTGGCGATGGATCGCTCGATGGCTACTCTTCTGGAAGTGGTGTTTTTCCAGGTCCTGATCATGAGTTTCAGTCTCCAGGAGCTAAAACTGTAAAACTCACAGTTACATCTGACAGCGGATGTGTTGACTCGATCTTGAAAACAATTCAAGTTTATTTTCTTCCTGTGGCTGACTTTGTGTCTGATACCGTATGTGATAACGAATCAACGAGTTTAACGGGAACCTCATTTAATTTAAGCGGTAATCTGAGTAGTTATAATTGGGAGTTTGGCGATGGTAATTCATCCTTACTGGCAAACGCTCAACACAATTACACTCAGCCCGGAGAGTATAAAGTTACCTACAGCGTTGAATCTAACTTTGGCTGTCAAGATTCAGTTCAAAAATATATTAGGGTTTACCCTACACCGCTTACAGCCTTTGGTTGGTTGAATAATGTTTGTGAGGGCGAAGTTCTTCCTTTCAATGATCAATCGTCAATTGTTCAAATCACTCCTGGCGGAGATCAAGTAGTTGCTTGGGAATGGGTTTTTAATTTAACGGATACGATAAATACTCAGAATCCAGTTTATCCAACTTCATCCCCAGATAATATTAATGTGAGGTTGACAACATGGAGCAATTATGGGTGCTCAACTTATTCAACAAATACAGCGTCAATCTTTCCACTTCCGAAAGCTGACTTCACCTTTGATCCTAGCTGTTCAGGCGACTCCACAGGTTTTAAAAATACTTCAAAGGTGTCCAATGGAGCTATTGAATCAACGATTTGGAATTTTGGAAATGGAAGTATTTCAATTGAAGAACATCCCTTTGAAGTTTACGACAGCGCTGGCGTTTACACCGTTCAGCTAAAGGCTATTTCTAATAAAGGATGCGAAGATCAGGTTGAAAAAGAAGTTACTATTCCTGAAACACCAATTGTTGATTTCACACTAGAACCAATAGAAGGTTGTGCTCCATTGTCTGTCTTCTCAGAAAATCTATCTGATATTACTTCTGGAGGCTTGACTTATGAATGGTATTTGAATGATTCGTTAGTGTCCAATGAAATGTCACCAAAAATTGTGATTGATAATGATACTGTTATCCCAACATTCCATCGAATTGCTTTGAGAGCAGTTAGTGAATTGGGGTGTGATGCTTCCATTGAGTTTGCGTCTAGTATTACGGTTCTTCCAAGACCAACTGCTTCCTTTAGAATGAGACAACAGGAAGTCAATAAGTTTGATCCAATAGTAGATTTTATTAATTCTTCAGCAAACGGGATTCGCTGGTATTGGGATTTTGGAGACGGAAATAATTCAGACGATTTTGCTCCTAGCCATACGTATGTTAACTCTGGAAAATACCCAGTTTATCAGGTTGCATGGAATACTTTCAACTGTCCTGATACAGCTTTTAGTCCAAGTTGGGGAGATTATTTTAGAAGCACTAAAGACAAAACATGGCGCTTAAATGTAGATCCATTGAGTGTCCTTTATATTCCAAATGGTTTTACTCCTAACGGAGATGGTATTAATGATCAATGGTCAGTAGAAGGGTTTAATGAAGGGAGAGCTTTTGAATTGGAAGTGTACAATAGGTGGGGAGAGTTGATGTTTGAATCGTCTAGAATGGATGCTGAATGGAACGGCTTAATGCCAAACAGCAATAAGTATGCACCGAATACGACTTACGTTTATGTCATTCGCTATGAAACTTCAAACGGTGAGGAAAAAGAGATAAGTGGCACTTTTTCTTTGATCAGATAAACATAAAAAGCAAAGCCGTTGTTTCTAAGCTACAGATGGAAGAAAAAGAATTTGTAAATCCTATTGACCCAGATAAAATCTCCGAAGCTCCTGGATTAATTGAGTATGCGCATCATGTAGGAAGTGCGATAATAAAACCAGAGGATAAAGGGAAAATAAAAGGACGTTCGCTCTCTGCGATGTATGAGCAAACAGATCAACAGTTGCTCCAAATTAAAGAACAGATCACCCTCTTAGCTAAACAAGTCGAAGCTATTGAGAGGAGAAAGTCTATTTCCGAAAAGATTTATGAAGCGAAGATTTCTTTTCAACCAATAATTGGTAATGTTTATCATCTATACAGAAAAGAAGATGGTAGTTATCAAGTGTCAATGCTCTCAGATCATGAATGGGGAAGGCAAAAACCCGATTGGGAATACCTGAGTTCAATTAGGCTCTTGGGAGATCATACATGGGAAGTTTCCAAAGCAGATGTCCACATATAGTTATATTATTTTCTGTTTGTTCTTGCTCATTTCTTGTAATCAAGAAGGGCAAGATCTTGATGAGATTAATGCTGTCCTTGATAATCAAGTGAGTTCTTGGAATAAGGGTGATTTAAAAGTTTACATGCAGGGTTACTGGAATGATGAAAGCCTCGTTTTTACTGGTGGGAAGAGTATTAGTAAAGGATGGAAGACTACTTTGGATAGGTATCAAAAATCATATGCAAGCAAGGAGGAAATGGGGAGACTTTCTTTTAATGATCTAAATATAGAGTTGCTTTCGTCTGAGTCTGCTTATTCTACTGGGGAGTGGCGCTTGATTCGCATTTCCGATACTTTGGAAGGTCGTTTTACACTCATTTGGAGAAGGATAAATAATAAATGGTGCATTATTGCTGATCATAGTTCATAAAAAACGTGTCACCTTTGCAGCGCATTGTTAAATTTGGCATACCAAAGAACTTTGATGAAAAACCTTTTTTTATTGCTCATCCTGAGTTTATTAGTGTCAACTGCTATTGTAGCTCAGGAAACTCCTACTGCTGTTGACTCGGAGAATCCTGTGGCAACGGGAGATGAGAACAAGGCTGATCAGTATTTTTTCGATGAGAATTATAAAGCAGCTCTAAAAGAGTACTTGCTGTTACTAGAAGAAGATCCAGAAGATTTAAAGTACAATTTCAATACAGGTTTGTGTTATTTAAATGCTGATTTTGACCAAATTAAGGCTATTCCTTATTTTGAAAAAGTTGTGTTTTATGACGAAGAAGCCTCCACAGTTTATTATTTGATGGGTAAGTCTTATCAGGTTGATCATCAATTTGACAGAGCCATTGATATGTTTAATAAGTTCATTGAGTTTCATGATATGGGGTCTGAGTTCTCCTTAGAAGAGGCTCAGATCGAGGTTGAATATTGTGAAAACGCATATGAACTAATGAAATTTCCTAAGGATTGTACGTTTGAGAATTTAGGGGCTCATATCAATAGTGCTTATCCTGATTATTTCCCTTTTGTGACTGTTGATGAACGATTCATTGCGTATACTTCTAAACGTGACGATGGAAGCGAAAAACTGCCGAACGGAACCTTTGCGTCTAACATATACTTTTCAGAAGTAAAGGAAGGTGAGTATCAAGATGGTATTCCTATGCCAGGAGCTACGAATGACCCTGCTGAAAGTGAAGTTATAGTTGGGATGTCTGGTGATGGATCTCAGATACTTTTGATGAAAGGTGAAGAGGGTATCAGTGGTGATATTTTATCAGCTGATTTCCATGACGGCATTTTAGACAATATGAATCCTCTTGATCAAAAGGTTAACAGCAAGTACAGAGAGATCGCTGCTTCCTATTCTCTAGATGGAAACTCCATTTATTTTGTTAGCGATAGACCAGGTGGTTATGGAGGTGCAGATATTTGGATTATTAAAAAGCTACCTACCGGTAATTGGGGAGTGCCATTTAATGCAGGACCAGATGTAAATACAGAGCGTGACGAGGACTTCCCTAATCTATCGCCAGATGGTGAATTCCTTTATTTCAGTTCAAAAGGTCACTTTTCTATGGGTGGCTACGATATTTTCAAGTCAAAATGGAATACGGACTCTATGAGGTTTGTTACTCCGAGAAACCTCGGTTATCCTATCAATTCTGTTGATGATGATATGAACTTTAGGATTTCACGTTCAGGAAGATATGGTTACATGTCTGCACTTAGAAAAGAAGGTTTTGGTGATTATGATATTTACCGAGTTACGATCAATGAAGTAGAAAGTGAGTACAGTGTGCTTCGTGGTGAAATAACCAGTAGTGAGCCTCAATTTGATGTGTTGTCTGCAGAAATAACCGTAACATACTTGAACAATGGCGAGTTATTTGGCATTTATACTCCGAATCCAAACTCGCTGAGATATGTTATCATTTTACCACCTGGTGAGTTTGAGGTTTTTGTAGACTCTCCAGGTTTCGAGCCAGTCTCTTTTGAGGTTAAAATTTTAGGTAAAAGTTCATTCCAACCTGAAATTGAACGTGATTTAAAGTTTGTAGCAAAATAGACTTCTACCGCTAAACTTCATGCTGAATTCAAAAGGTAAACGCTATATTTTATACGTTTCTAATCATTGCGTGCAATGTGACAACGTAATTGATTATTTGCAACGAAAATCCATAGATTGTCTTATCATCAATGTAGATGACGAAGGCGATAATCCTCCAGAAAAGGTGTTTGTTTATCCAGTGTTATTTAATCAAGACAAGCTGACGGCTTATGGTTTGGATATTATTGAACATTTTCAGTTTTTCGATAATAGGCCGTAAGGCAATTATCTTCTCTTAAGGCTACATTTGCTTTAGATGCTAAAAATATTTAGAACAACTCAAATTAGAGAAGCTGATCGGCTGACCATCCAAAGGGAGTCTATACCATCGGTAGATTTGATGGAAAGAGCTGCAGGTAAGTGTGTAGACTGGTTCACCGCAGAATACAATTCGGATAGACCGGTAATCGTGATTGCCGGCATTGGCAATAACGGTGGTGATGCTTTGGTCATGGCTCGGAAACTATTGGAGCAAGGTTTCAGTGTAGAGAGTTATGTGGTTCGGTATTCAGAGTGCTTTTCTGAAGATTTACAGATCAATTTGGATCGATTAACCGAGTTAGGACATGATGTTAACTACATACTAGAAGAAAGTCAATTCCCCACAATTACGAGTAACACGGTACTAATTGATGGCTTATTTGGTTCTGGATTGAATAGAAAGGTTGAAGGTCTGGCTGAGTTGTGTATCCAACAAATAAATGCAAGCATAGCTGAGGTTGTTTCAATCGATATCCCTTCAGGGTTGTACTCTGACGCATTTACTCAACCATCATCACCTGTAATCTTGTCTTCATTTACGTTGACTTTTCAATCACCTAAATTGGCGTTTTTTATTCCAGAAAATGAAGAGTTTCTAGGAGACTGGAAAGTGCTTGATATCGGGCTTGATCCAAGCTTTTTAGCTTCAGAAGAATCTGATTTGATTTATATTGATGCTATTGATGAGTTTAAGTCCCTATTTGAGCGTAAAAAGTTTGACCATAAAGGAAGTTTCGGTCATGCTTTATTAATGGCTGGCAGCTATGGTAAAATGGGAGCTGCAATTTTAGCCGTAAACGCTGCGTTGAGAAGTGGTGTTGGAAGGTTGACTTCTTACGTTCCGCATGTAGGTTATTCAATCATGCAATCATCCGCTCCTGAAGCAATGTGCTTGGTTGATGATTATGATCATTTCTTAGGAGAGGTTCCAAACATTTCAGGTTATTCATCCATAGGCTGTGGCCCGGGTATAGGAAGAAGTAAAAAGACCAAGAGAATGATGAGAGGTTTACTAGAAAAAGTTAAGGTAAGCCTTGTACTTGATGCAGACTCACTTAATATTATCTCGGAAAGTAAAGACTACTTGAAAGCACTTCCTCATAACACAATTCTAACACCTCATCTTCGAGAGTTTGAACGACTTTTTGGTACATCAAAGAATAGCTATGAACGCATAAAATTACTGCGAGAAATGGCTGTGAAATATAAGGTGATCATAGTTTTGAAAGGAGCTAATACGGCAATAGCATCTTCTGATGGTCGGGTATTTTTTAACTCCACCGGAAACCCTGGAATGGCTACTGCTGGAAGCGGTGACGTTCTAACAGGAATAATAACGGGCTTCACTTCGTATGTGAAAGACCCTTTGGTGGCCACAATAGCGGCCGTTTATGTTCATGGACTGGCAGGTGATATTGGTATGGAAAAGCAAGGACAGGCGTCTCTAATTGCTTCTGATATCTCGGCTAACTTGGGTCAGGCCATTGTGAAATCATTTAAGTTTTAGAATGAGTATTACGCTAATCATTTTGATCGCGACAGGTATTGTAAGTGTATCTGCCTTCAATAATCGTGAGCTGTTTACCAAGCTCGATTTTCAGCCTTTCATGATCGATAGGAATAAACAGTGGTATCGGTTTGTTTCTCATGCTTTTGTTCATGCCGATTTGGGGCATTTAGTGGTGAATATGTTTGTCTTTTATCAATTTGGGAAATTGGTGGAGTCATATTTTGAGATGTTTTTTGGACCGAAATGGATCCTATACTTCTGTTTGCTGTATTTAGGTGGTATTCTTTTCAGTACTATTCCGGGATATGCTAGAAACAGGACAAACTATCACTATCACGCTGTTGGTGCTTCGGGTGCTGTGAGTGCAGTGGTATATACCTTTATTTTGATGGAGCCTATGGCGCCACTAGGGTTATTCCTCATTCCGTTTCGGATTCCAGCGTGGATTTTTGGATTGTTATACTTGGCACTCGAATACTATTTAGATCGGAATAGTAAAAGTCGTGTGGCGCACTCAGCACATTATTTTGGTGCCGTTTTCGGTTTGGTATTTACTTTCATTCTCAGGCCAGAACTTTTGCTGCGCTTTTTCCTCTGATATGAATTATGCTTTTAGAAATAATCACTTTGAGCGTATTGATCATCTTGATATCAATAATCGGGGCTTTCTTTACGGAGATGGCTTCTTCGACACGATGCTCATTTTGGATGGAAATCCAACCTTTTGGGAAGACCGCATAGATCGAGCTAAGCAAACGTTGAAATACCTCCAAATTGAACAAAATTTTTCCTTTGACGATATGGCCACATCGCTAAAATTATTGGTTCGTGAAGAGAACCATAAAGCAGCTAGAGCTAGGCTTACGTTCATTAGAGAAGGAGAAGGGAAGTACTTACCAAAAGCTAACGAATGTCGAGTCTATCTAAGTATTGAAAATCTAAATCGTAATTACTTTAACGAATCTTCTGCAAAGCAGACTAATTTCTCAAGAATGAAGGTTCCAATAGATCGATCAGGTAACTTCAAACTGATTAATAAGCATCATCAAGTGCTTGCGGCTCTAGAAGCGAAAGAAAGAGAACTAGACGACCTTATTATGGTAAATACTGACGATGATGTCTGCGAAACAGTCAGTGGTAATGTTTATATCATAAATAATGATAGAGTTGTGACTCCTCCGCTAACGTCAGGCTGCTTAGATGGAATTATTCGGAGAACACTTATTAAAAATCAATGGTGTGAGGAAAAGAGTATTTCGATCAGTGATGCGCGTGCTGCTGAGGCTGTTTTTTTAACGAGCAGTATTGCTGGGGTGGTGCAGTTGAGAATGCAAGGGCAAAAGCATTCCAAAAACCAGATATTAGAAGACGTGAAGAATAATTTAGAAAACCTTCTTATTAGTTCAGCGCGGGATCTTCCGGAAAATCAGCAATAATTGAAAACTTTTTACCCAGAGATTTGAGGCTTTCACGCCACAATTCATCCATATCTTCCTTCATTATTTCTTCAATATTCAAGCCACCTAGTATCCAACTTCGTTCAGCAAGTTCACTCTCAAGTTGTGTTGCAGACCAACCGGAGTATCCACCAAAAAACTTCACTTCACCAGGAGAAATACTACCTGATTTAATCAAAGAAGTAATTTGATCGAAATCACCTCCCCACCACAACCCAGGCATGATCTGTTGTGAATTAATAATAACGTCTCCTATTGAGTGTAGGAAGAATACATTCTCTGGCTTTACAGGGCCACCATAATGAAATCGAAAAGAATCGGATGGGTAGTCATCAATTATATCCGACATGTATAAATCAGTCGGTTTATTTAAGACAAACCCTATAGCTCCACCTTCTTCTGAATATTCGAGAAGCAGAATAACTGATCGACTAAAATTCGGGTCGCCTAAAAAAGGTTCAGAAATCAAAACCTTGCCCTTAGCGAGCTCTGCAGGTGAAAAGCTATAACCGAGCTTCAGAAAAAACTCATTCTCTATGTTGTCTGGTTTAAACATTTGATTCGACTGCAAAATAGAAGACGTATATGTATAAAACAAGGGTGTGAATAAATAATGATTGAATCTTAATTTTAAAAGCTCGTGAGTCCTTTCTTACATTTGTTAAAACACCTGCATTATGAGTTATGAAGCTGCAAGAAAAGACTATGTAAAGCATGTTTTAGAAGAATCGGATTGCTTAGAAAGTCCTATCGAAATGCTAGAGAGCTGGCTCCACGAAGCAGTTCAAGAAACAGAAGATGCTAATGCTATGACATTAACTACCGTTGATGCCATGGGCAGGCCATCAAGTAGGATGGTTTTGATTAGGAAGTTGGACCAGCGCGGAGTTGTTTTTTATTCCAATTACACCAGTAAAAAGTCTTTGGATATAAATGAAAACCCCAATGTAGCGGTGAACTTTTTCTGGCCTTGGCTTGAACGTCAAGTCAGAGTTGAAGGAACTGTTGTAAGACTTCCTGAGGCAGAGAGTGATGCTTATTTTAAGTCTCGCCCTCGAGAAAGTCAAATAGGAGCTTGGGCAAGCACCCAAAGTGAAGAAATGACATCAAGAGATCAATTGGAGAAGAGGGCTGAGGAATTTGCCCTAAGGTTTGAAGGTCAAGAGGTTCCTCGCCCAGAATTTTGGGGCGGGTTCATTATTCAGCCAAATATGTTTGAATTCTGGCAAGGCAGAGCGAGCCGGCTTCACGACAGGATAAAATATGAGCCCTTTGAAAATCGTTGGAAATTCAAAAGGCTCTTTCCTTAAAAGTAAGTAAATTTTATTTATCGTCTGCTTTTTTTGCCGCTGGCTTTTTAGCTGCTGTTTTTTTCGCAGGAGCTTTTTTTGCAGGAGCTTTCTTTTCTGCTGCTGCCTTAGTCGCAGTTGTTTTAGTTGCAGTTTTTTTAGCTGCAGTTGCAGTGGTCTTCTTTTCCGTGGTTTTCTTAGCTGTTGTCTTTTTTGCTACTGTTTTCTTTTTCGGAGTTGAAATAGTAGGACTAGCCTTCTTGCGCTTTCTCGTTTTTCCATAGCTTCCTGCAATTCGTTTTCCTTTCGCTGTTTTTTTATCTCCTTTTCCCATATTTTTCAAATTGGTTTGAGGCAAATATAGGAATCCATTGATGAGGATTAGTCATAAAAAAACCCCTCCAACGGAGAGGTTTTCTTATTTCTTAGGTGATTCTTAGTTTACAGCTCCACCAAGGTCAGCTCCTGCTTTGAACTTAACAACGTTCTTAGCAGCAATTTTGATTTCTTTTCCAGTTTGTGGATTACGACCTGTACGAGCAGAGCGGTTAGACACAGAAAAAGAACCAAAACCAACAAGAGCAACTCTGTCACCTTTCTTGAGTGCGCCAGTTGTAGTGTCGATGAATGCATCTAATGCTTTTTTAGCATCAGCTTTAGAAATTCCGGCTCCGTTAGCCATAGCGTCAATCAATTCAGCTTTATTCATTTTAAATAGTTTTTAGGTTAAACATTTTGTTTCAACGAGAACAAATATGTGTCGCAACCTCGCAGACTGCAAGTGTTTCGTGTGCTTTTGTTAATAAAAGCACCCCTTTGTTAATAAGTGAGGGGGTGTTTTGACGTTTTTCAAAGATTTTAACAATCAAAATCTTCAAAATCCACACTAATCGCGGTTTGTAAAGTGTCTGTCTGTGCCATCAAAGTGAGGTGTCTGTATACTCATCACCTTTAAAGTTTGGTTTTCAGATACACGAACAGAGTGTCGAGTGCCTCTTGGAATGAAAATATATTCTCCTTTTTCAATCGAAAAAGACTCCTTTCCTAAGGTCATTACTCCAGCACCTTCAATTACGTAAACAAATTCCGTATGCTCTTTATGGTAATGTTCTCTTACATGCTCTTTTACCCAAATAACAAAACTTGATGCATCATCAGAATCATCTAACGCTGAGACTTTTATGTTTTCGAACCTACTGTCAGTCGAAAGTTCGTTTAAGCTTTCATGACGTTGGGCCTGAAGGGTGAAAAATGAGCTAATGAAGATGGCTGCAATTATTTGTCCTTTCAAATGCATAAGTTCTATTTTTTTAGATGATATATAAAATGTCTTAACGCGTGTTGACCAAAATACAACCTATATCTTTGAGCGGAATTTTTGAATCACTTATTACATGGAATTAGGTCAACTTACGACAGACGAAGCAATAGCATTTGAGAATAAATATGGTGCTCATAATTATCATCCGCTGCCTGTTGTTTTAGATAGAGGTGAAGGCGTTTATGTTTGGGACGTAGAAGGGAAAAAATACTTTGACTTCTTGTCGGCATACTCCGCGGTGAATCAAGGTCATTGTCATCCGAGAATAGTAGATGCGATGGTTGAACAAGCTAAACGCTTAACATTAACAAGTCGTGCATTCTTTAACTCTAGGTTGGGTGAGTATGAAAAGTTTGTCACTGAGTACTTCTCTTTCGATAAAGTCTTACCGATGAACTCTGGTGCCGAGGCAGTGGAAACTGCAATAAAGATCGCTAGAAAATACGGTTATGAGAAAATGGGCGTGACTCCTGATAGAGCGAAAATTATTGTGGCTAACGATAATTTTCATGGTCGGACAACTACGATCGTTTCATTTTCAAATGATCAAGACGCCCGAAAGAATTTTGGCCCATACACACCTGGTTTTGAATCTATAGCCTACAATGATTTGGATGCGCTTTCAAATGCGGTGAAAGAAGAAAATGTGGTTGCATTCTTAGTTGAACCAATTCAAGGTGAAGCAGGAGTGAATACACCGGCCGATGATTACATACAAAAAGCGAAGGCGGTTTGCGCTGAGAATAATGTTTTGTTCATTGCTGATGAAATTCAGACAGGTATTGCTCGCACAGGAGCCTTACTAGCTGTTTGCGGCAACTGTTCGTGCGAAGGACATTGCGAGCGTCAAGCAGCAACGTATACTCGACCAGACCTTCTCATATTAGGAAAGGCCCTTAGCGGAGGTGCTTATCCTGTTTCGGCTGTTTTAGCTGATGACGAGATAATGAATGTGATTAAACCAGGTGAGCATGGAAGTACGTTTGGTGGGAATCCTATAGCTGCAGCTGTAGCGATAGCTGCGTTGGAAGTAGTGAAGGATGAAAAATTAGCACAGAATGCTCGCAGGTTGGGTGAGATTTTTAGAGCGGAAATGTCCAAATTGGCTGACGAACTTTCTATTGTAAAGCTTGTGAGAGGAAGAGGCCTACTTAATGCTGTCTTAATCAATGATACAGAGGACAGTTCAACTGCTTGGGATATTTGTGTTAAGTTAATGGAAAATGGACTGTTGGCCAAACCAACGCACGGCAATATTATTCGATTTGCACCACCACTAGTAATGACTGAAGAACAATTAATGGAATGCATTGCTATTATTAAAAGTACAATAGCAGAATTCGAAAAGTAATTTCTTAATGGCCAATTTATTAAAGAACAAGGAAGATCAAGAGGTAAGAATTCAAAAGCCTAGCTGGTTAAAGGTCAAGATACCTGGCGGAAAAGAGTATCTGCGCGTAAAAGAAGTGGTTGAGGAGCGAAATCTTCACACCATTTGCTCGAGTGGTAAATGTCCAAATCAAAGCGAATGCTGGAGTGCTGGAACGGCCACCTTCATGATTCTTGGTAATACGTGTACGCGATCATGCCAATTTTGCAACGTAGCCACTGGAGCTGGTGAAGAGGTTGATGTTTTTGAGCCTGTCAAGGTAGCTGAAAGTATCCGCGTTATGGGATTGAAGCATGCGGTAATTACCTCAGTAGATAGGGATGACTTGCCAGACGGTGGAGCGAATCATTGGAAGAAAACAGTTGACATGATTCGCAAGAAGAATCCTGGGGTTACGATTGAAACACTTATTCCTGACTTTAAAGGAGAATGGCAAAATCTTGATCCAATTTTAGAGGTTAAGCCAGAAATTGTTTCTCACAATATTGAAACTGTTGAACGCATAACCAAAAATGTGCGAATTCAAGCGAAATATTGGAGGAGTATGGAAGTGTTAAAGCGCCTTAAAGAAGGCGGGATCAAGAGAACCAAGAGTGGTATAATGGTGGGTCTTGGCGAAGAGAAAGAAGAAGTTTATCAAACACTGAGGGACCTGCATGCTCAAGGAGTTTCAGTAGTAACTATAGGTCAGTACTTGCAGCCATCCAAGAAACACTTACCTGTCAAGGATTGGGTTAAACCAGAAATTTTTGATGAATACAAAGAATATGGCGAGTCTATAGGAATTGATCATGTAGAGAGTGGCCCTTTGGTAAGGAGTAGTTATCATGCTGAGCGACATATTTAGGTTGTTTATCGAACATTTTTATACATTCGACCTGAGTCAGCTACAAACCTTAATGCCGTTCTGATTATGAAAACTCAAATCGCAATTCTTTTATTCACTTTGTTCTCGGTCTCGTTTGATACACAAAGTCAAAACTCGATCGCAAGAGATTGGAATGAAGTTTTGTTAGAGGCGATTCGCAATGACTTCGCAAGACCGACAGTCCACGCTAGAAATCTGTTCCATACCTCCGTTGTAATGTACGATGTTTGGGCGGCTTATGATGATTCTGCCAGCACAATGTTCTTAGGAAAGGAAATGAATGGCTTTCCTGTTCCTTTTAACGGTGTAGAGGCGCCATTAGATCCGCTTTTATTGAAGAAGTATCGAGAAGAAGCCATAAGCTATGCGGCATACAGGCTGCTTACTCACCGCTTTGAGAATTCGCCAGGAGCTAGTCATAGCCTTTTTTTAATGGATTCGCTATTTACAGAACTTGGCTTTGATAAGAACAAAACATCTTGGAATTATGCTTCAGGTGACCCAGCAGCCTTGGGTAATTATGTAGCCGCTTACATGATCAATTACGGTCAACAAGATGGAGCGAATGAAATCAATGACTACACAAATCGTTTTTATGATCCTGTAAACCCACCCCTAGATTTAGGTGAGCCGGGAATTCCATACTTAATTGATCCGAATAGATGGCAGCCTCTCAAATTTGACACGTTCGTTGATCAAAGTGGAAATCTATTTTTGGGTGGAACACCTGAATGCCTTAGTCCTGAATGGGGCGCAGTTGGAGCATTTTCATTGACTGAAAATGACCTTGAGATTCTCGAACGAGATTCAGAAGAATGGTGGGTTTACCAAAACCCTGGACATCCACCATATTTAGATACGGTAGATGGGACAGGTGACTCAGATCTCTTCAAATGGACCTTTGAATTGGTTACTGCATGGAGCAGCCATATGGATCCTTCGGACACAACAGTTTGGGATATTTCTCCTAATAGTATTGGGAATATTCCTATTGAATCATACCCAGATTCATTTGCGGAGTATCCTTCATTTTATGATTTTGAAAATGGTGGAGATATAAGTTTGGGGTATGATTTAAATCCAGCAACGGGATTGCCTTATCCACCACAGTTGAAAAAGCGGGGTGATTATGCTCGAGTTTTGGCTGAGTTTTGGGCTGATGGACCTGATAGCGAAACGCCCCCAGGTCATTGGTTTACGCTGTTGAATGCAGTTATGGATTATCCAGAGTTCAATTTTAAATATAAAGGACAAGGCGATGAGCTGGATCATTTAGAATTTCAAGTTAAGGCTTACTTAACGTTGGGTGGAGCTATGCATGATGTTGCAATTGCATCATGGGGTGTCAAAGGTTATTATGATTACATCCGTCCAATTTCTGCTTTGAGATATATGGCCAAACTGGGGCAATCCACTGACCAGAACTTGCCAAACTATCATCCAGCAGGAATTGAACTAATACCAGGATACATTGAGCAAATTGAAGTAGGGGATTCTTTGGCAGGAAATAACAACCAGTTTGTTGGGCAAATAAAAATGAAGGCATGGAGAGGTCATAGTTTTATATCCAATGCAGAAACGGATATAGCCCATGTTGGTTGGATATTAGCGAGTAATTGGTGGCCATACCAAAGACCATCTTTTGTGACACCACCTTTTCCAGGGTTTGTATCTGGACACTCAACTTATTCACGAGCAGCGGCTGAAGTGATGACAATGCTCACTGGCGATGAGTTTTTTCCAGGCGGAGTGGGGCGGTTTGTAGCTCCTAAAAATGACTTTCTGGTCTTTGAGAAAGGTCCTAGTGACACCATCGTTTTAGAGTGGGCAAAGTATTACGATGCTTCTGACCAGTGCAGTTTATCGCGCATTTGGGGTGGGATTCACCCTCCCGCGGATGACATTTTGGGCAGGAAAATGGGACGAATTGTGGGGATAGAAGCCTTTAATTATGCAGAGGCTATCTTTCGAGGTGACCTTGATACGCTCACTGGAGTTGACGAGGATAAAGCTTTAGCTTCAAAAGGAATTATTGCTTATCCTAACCCTAGTGTTAATGGTCAATTTAATGTGAAGTTGGATCAAGCATGTGGTGAAGATGTTGAGTTCTTTGTATATGATACTTTCGGGCGAATGGTCTTGAAACAGTCAATTGCTAATGACTGTAAGTCAGCAGTCTATGATGTGAACTTAACCGCACAGTCAAGAGGAGTTTACCTACTGACAGTAATAGGCAAAGATTCTAAATTCAGCCAGCGTTTGATAATCCAGTAAATAGAGACGCTTAAAGCATTTTCTTGCTTTATTTCTATCCTTTCAATCCGCATCTTTGACCAAAAGGATATTTCATGGATTATAAGTTCACAGTTCTTGATCGCTTTCTTCGATATGTAAAGGTTGATACCCAATCTGACCCCCACAGCGACTCAATTCCCTCTACAGAAAAGCAAAAGGATTTGAGCAGATTACTCGTTCAAGAATTGAAAGAGCTGGGTGTGAATGATGCAGAAATGGATGACTTGGGATATGTATATGCTACTATTCCAGCGAATACAGAAAAGGCCGTACCTGTTATTTGTTTTTGTTCACACGTTGATACTTCACCAGAAAGTAGTGGTACGAATGTGATTCCAGTTATTCATGAAAATTATGATGGTCGTGTATTGGTCCTGCCGGCAGATAATAATATTAAGATTGATCCCGCAGCACACCCTGAGTTGGCAAAGAAGATTGGAAATGATATTGTTACCGCAGATGGCACTACATTATTAGGAGCCGATAATAAGGCTGGCGTGGCAGCGATAATGGATACAGCCCATTATTTTATGAGTCATCCTGAAGTAAAGCACGGTGCGATTCGTATTTTATTCACTCCTGATGAAGAAATTGGCAGAGGAGCAGATGCCGTAAACATTGAAAAATTGGGCGCTGACTTCGGTTATACGGTTGATGGCGAAGCATTGGGCTCCTTTGAAGACGAAACCTTCAGTGCGCACATGGTCAACATCAAGATTGAAGGTGTCAATTTTCATCCAGGATTTGCAAAAGGAAAATTGGAAAGTGCATTAAAAGCAGCATGTGCTTTTGTTGATCGATTGCCAAAAGACACTTGGTCACCTGAAACTACCGAAGGCCGTGAAGGTTTTGTTCATCCTTATGAAATGACCGGAGGTGTTGAGCATGCAGAATTCACCATGATCATTCGGTCATTTGTGGATAGTGATTTGGTAGAGTATGAAAACCGTTTGAGGTCAATATTAGAACAAGTCGTGAATGACTTTCCTAATTCTACGTTTTCATTTGAGGTTTCAGAGCAATACCGAAACATGAAGAATGTGATTGAAAAATGTCCTCAGGTTTCTGAATATGCTATTGAAGCCATTGAGCGAGCGGGGCTTGAGCCTCGTATCGGCAGTATTCGAGGTGGTACTGATGGCTCTAAGCTGTCATTTATGGGACTGCCTTGTCCGAATATATTCGCAGGAGAACATTCGTTCCACAGCAAAATGGAGTGGGCGAGTGTTCAAGACATGCAAAAGGCTGTTGAGACGCTAATCAATCTCGCATGCATTTGGGAAGAGCGGGGCTAATTGGGGCAGGATAAAAATTTAAAAGCACAAGTTGTCTTCATGCTTTTAAAAGCCTCCACCAAATTCATAGAAATTTCTGGTAGCACCAATCTTCCCAACTTCTTCGTCTATTAAAGTGCCATTTGCATACACTTTAAAAGATATATTTAAGTTGGAGTCGGTCGTGTAGCATCTCAAATTATAATCGAAATGGTCTACACATATCTCCACTTCTTCTGAAAATGGTATGGACTTATTCTCATGAAATCGCTGCACATCTGGCTTAAAGTAACTCTCCGATGCGACTCTGAAGTCAATTAGGTCGATGCTTGTTTGGTCACCTGAGATTTCATAACGCATTTTTAGACACTCATTTTCTTTTTGACAGGAAGCCAGAAGAAGTATTAATATGGCATTGAAAAACAGAAAAGGCTTAATCATAATTGAAAGGATCTTTGATTACCTAACGTTTAGATCTAAAGTAAAGTATGCGATTCTTTTGACATAAGTTGCTCTCAATTCGAGCAAACGAGGCCTTATGGTCACTACTAGAATTAGGCTAAATCGCCATAACCTGAGGTTATCTTTGTGATTACATTATTAATGGGAATTAAAAGAGAAGATACTCAGCAAGCGAAAAAGCCGTGGACTACTAAAGATGCCATGAAGCAAGTGTATAAGAATAATCTCTGGGGTGGGAGTGAGTCTGACTTTTATTCTGGAGTTGGTTCACATGATCCTGAGATTGTAATTCCATATGTCAATACTGTAGAATCATTTTTAGCATCCTTTAAGATACCGCTTATAGTTTGCGATTTAGGATGTGGTGATTTTAACGTGGGAATGCAACTGGTGGATTATGTTAAACGATATATTGCTGTTGACATCGTTCCAGATTTAATTCTACGAAACAAAGCGCATTTTAAAGTTGAGAACTTAGAATTTCATTGTTTGGATATTGCAACAGAAAACTTACCTCTAGGTGATTGCGCAATAGTCAGGCAAGTGCTTCAGCACTTATCCAATGCAGAAGTTCAGCGGATTATAGATAAGTTATACCAGTATAAGTATGTGATTTTATCGGAACATATTCCCGAAGGAGACTTCATTCCCAATATTGATATCATTTCTGGTCAAGGTATTCGATTAAAAAAACACAGTGGGATTGATTTAATGGCGCCTCCTTTTGGTTTTAAGGTGAAGGGGCATAAGGAATTACTTTCAGTGCAGTCTCAGGATAATAAAGGAGTTATTATTACCACTCTGTATATATTATCGTAAGTTACTTTACATCAGTTCAATGAAGCTGATTTACTCAAAAGACTATTCAGCTTCACTCAATTCCTTCACTTTTTGAGCCCAGTTTTCTAAGATGTCTTTTTGACTCTCATAATCATCAAGATAAGGCCCACACACGATTTTCAATTCTGTGTTGTTGGTCTTTTCATCTTCTAAAAGAAGGAATTTCTCTACGTAATTGTTGTCTTTTGATGTGTAATCAATTTGGATGTATTGATTTCCGAAAAGGTTTTCTGCGAATTCCGAAGTGATTTCGTCTCCATTTACATTTTTATAATTCACTTTGGTTGAACCAACCCAATTGTCTCCAAGCGAGTTAGCTCTATCAAAAATCGGCTGAAGAATAAAGGCATATTCTGGTTGAGTTAGTACTTTCCATACCTCGGTTTGGGTTGCTTTAATATCCAGATTAAAGGAAACAAAGCGCGATGGAGTAACTGATTCAATTTCCTCATCAGACAAAAATGTGACCTCAGACAAGTATGCACTGCCATTGCCACCATTAAGGTATCTGAATCCTACAACTGAGTCATTGGATACGTTAATTGCTTGTATCACAATAATTAGCTCTTCTTTTTTGGAGTACGGATTGTAAAAGAGTGCCAATTTGGGCATTTCAATACCCAAAGGCTTTGCATCAGGATTTTTTTCAAGATCAACAAAAATGAGAGAGGTTCCATTTTGCGTTTCTTCTTTGGTAGGTAACCTTCCATTCACAACCGGAACAGAATTCCAATTGCTTATGCCTGCCGCTGGAAAACCATTTAAATTATCAGGGCAGTACCATCCTCCATATTGATGCGGAACAGTAGTTTTAGTAGTGGCTTCTTCTGTTGCATTCTCACCTTGATTAATTTCTTTAGTTGCATTGTTTTGAGAACATGAATTGAAGGTAATAATCAGGAAAAGAGCTATTGCTTGAAAGTGTTTGATGTTCATGATTTTTGCTTGTTTCCGTAAATGTAGACGGAGAACTAATGATCTAAAGTGAACGGATGTAAATTAGTGTAAAGCCAGTGTTATTTATTATTCTTTGATCCGATCTGTCCTTCCAATTCTGATACATCACCCATAACTCTTACCATTTTTTTAGCATAATTAACCACCAAGGAATCGTTTTCGCTAAAGGGCCTAAAGTCAACATTAAAAGCATAGCTGTAATACTCTTGCGTGCCATTGAGGTAGGCCGCTAGCAATTGTGGAGTCCAAATAGTACTTGAGCTGATGTTATATTTAGCTTTCAATGATTTACCAAGTTCTTGCCCCCATTCGTTGTTAATCATGTCAATGTAGTTATCTAATGGTCCTTCTTCTAGATCATTGATTTGAGTCAAGGTAAATTCTCCTCTGATTAATTCCGGATGGTAAAAACGCTCATGCACATCGGCAATATAATCGGCCATTTCCTCTGAAAAGCAAGTAGTAATAATGGCTTGAGCTGTGATGTGGTTAATGGTGTTGATGTATCCTTTTTCAGAAAGATCGCGGTTTGACGAAGCTCCATAATTGATAGCGTCCATATTACAAACAGTCGCTTCCGCAATGTTGAAGAATGCCACATCACTTTCTCCGAAAATGTTGGGTTTTCTTCTCGCTAGAATGAATACACGGACTAAATGGTCTCGATTGAAAGCAGCGTAAGGCGAACGAAAGGCGAGTGATACCTTTTCGATCAGTCCGCCATCACGTGCTTTTCGGAAATCACCTTCATCAACGCCAGGTTCCAGCGTGCTGCAAACGTTTATGTCATCACTTTCATGACTCACTCGAACCATAGGGATATCATCATTATATTCGATTTTAATGACTGTTTTTAATTCTTCAAACGATTCGAATGAACTGAGTAGCAAGGCACCTTTGGTTTGTAAATAGGGAGTAGAATCATTTGCATTTTGATTGTTGCTTTGAAGTGTTCGCCAGTTTCCACTTTCCGAACCGCAACCTATGTCTGACTTGATGCAGCTAACCAAGACAGTCAGACTAAGAAAGATCAAAGACATAGGAGTTCTGCAAAGAATAGCAAGAGCAGAGAGGAAAGATTTCTGGAATTGCTGGCTTTGCATTTTGGTCGATCTCATTGTTTAACTTCGATTATCAAAGAAACCAAATGTCCTTGACTTTGCTTCGTTTACACCTTTTTCGTTCTAGATTGGTTATCTGCTGCTGTTTTGGGTTAGTTATGAGTCTATCTGGACAAGATTTGCCTGTACGCAGTATTCCATTCTTAGAAAATGCACCTCAGATAGATGGAGACCTCTCAGAATGGAAAGAGAAGGCTTTTCATGACGGCTTTTGGGATCTTAATAGAGTCAAGGTAAGTGCTTGGTACGAGCCAAAACGCAATCGTCTCAATATTGATTCACTGGAAGACACAAACGCGATCGATTTGACGGCCCGCTATTACATGGCTTGGGATCAGAGCTACCTTTATTTTGGTGCGGAAGTTCAGGATAATTTGCATGACGTGACAGAATCAAATCACGAGCCAAAGCGCTGGTATTATAAGGATGCTATTGCATTCTTTTTTGAAGTCCCTCGCGACAGCATCCCTGAGAGGTTCGGTGAAGGTGATCATGCTTTTTGCTTTGTAAGCGACACCTTGAGGCCTGATTATGGTGCCTGGTGGCGACATGGCAATGTTGAGCAATCTTATATAGAAGAACCGTTACCCTTCGATGCCGTGGATTACCATATTAAGATGAATCCTTGGGATAGAAGTTCGGCCGACTATATTTTGGAAGCCAGAGTTAACATGAATGCAACTTTTGGATCAGGAAATGATGATTGGACAAAACCTCAAGTTGGAGATGTTTTGAGTATGATGATTGTACATTGTGATCCTGACGGAGGCGAATATGGAGGTCATTTATTGATCTATGGTAAGGGAGATGATGACTCAACTTGGGAGGGTGTACAATTGATTGAGCAAAAAGCATCTAAATAAATGATTATCAAACTCTTAAAAAACATTATTATTAGACTGATATTGGTGCCTTTTTTCAATGTGTCACTTGTTTGTGCAATGGCTCAAAGAACTGATAGTGTCTACAATGTTCTTGATTTCGGGACCTCAGGCGATACGAATACAGTGTCGACAATAGCTATTCAAAATGCCATCGATAGCTGCTATCAATATGGCGGAGGAACGGTTTATTTTCCTCCAGGCGAATACATGAGCGGAACGATAATTCTAAAGGATAATGTGGTGCTTGATTTAGATGCAGAAGCTACATTATATGCTAGCAGAAATATTGATGATTATCGGGCTCCATTGCAAGATGCCACGCGCCCTGTTTTTATTTATGCGAATGGTGCTGAAAATATTGGAGTGAAAGGACAAGGTGAGATTAACGGAAACGCCCGAAGAGTGTATGAAGAACTTCGTGAGGTGGATGAATTTATTAGTGATATCACGGAAAATGCGCGTAATTCTGGGGTGGAGATGAAGAGGTATTATGTCGTTCCACCTGATGTTGCCATGTTCATTTTTTACAATTGTAAAAACATCACCATGGAAGATGCGTCATTAGTGGAATCCTCGTTTTGGACGCTACACATGGTGCGCTGTCAAGAAGTACTGATTCAGAATATGTTTATTTATTCTAGCCTTGAACAAGGAGTCAATGCAGACGGAATTGATATTAACTCGTGTCAAGATGTAACCATCAAAAACTGTAAGATTACTGCTGGAGACGATGCTATTGCTATCAAAACTCGCTATGAAGACCCTTGTGAAAGCATTCGTGTTTCCAACTGTGTATTAACATCTTCATCTACAGCTCTCAAATTAGGTACGGAATCGTTTGGGGACTTTCGAGACATCCGATTTGAAAATTGTCAGGTGCTAAACTCTAACCGAGGACTTAGCATTGTGGTTCGTAATGGTGGAACTGTAGAGGATGTCGTGTTTTCAAACATCAGCATTGAGTGTAAGCGTAGGCATTTCAATTGGTGGGGTAATGGAGACCCCATTTGGATTTACCTCACTAAGAAGCATCCTACGAAGTCAAAAGTAGGATTGATTAAGAATGTTGTTTTCGAAAACATTTCTGCCACAGGAATGGGGACAAGCAAGTTGGAGAGCACTGAAGGCGTGCGCATCCAGGATATCAGGTTTTTCAATGTTAATCTTGAAATGCAACAAGAAGATTATGCTGACAAGCGAGCTGACCATGCATTTTATGCTTCCAATGTGAAAGGTTTGATTATGAATAACTGCAATATTGATTGGAATGATCAGCATACCGAAGAAAAGTGGGGGAGTGCGCTATACATTTCAGATTGTTCAGGTGTGGATATTTTAAATTTTCGAGGTCGACAAGGACTTGAAGATTCGGAAAGTCCCGCTGTGATACTATCGAACACCAGTAATGTCAACATTCAAAACTATGTTGCCGATCCGTCTACAAAAATGGTAGTCAAGGTGTCAGGCTCGGAAAGTAGTGATATCAAGATACAAGGCATTCAAGAATTAAGCGATGTGCAAAAGGCATTGAGTGTGGATACTGATGTTATAAATAAAGCATCTATACAATACATTCGCTAGGTGGTCTGGTCGCGATATATAATGCTGGTTATGATGCATTTTGGGCTGCTGCTTCAACTAAATGCTCAAAGCTTTGATGTAGTAGATGAAAAACGGGTATTTATGAATAGCCGCATCGAGCATGATTCAATAAGCTATCAGTCTTATTCAGTTAAGGAGGGAGAGTTTTTTGTTTTTCAATTCATTTCTACTAATTCTGGTGAGCCAGGCAATAGCTCAGTGGCGGAATCGGTGATTGCATTTCAAGCAGATAATGCATTGAATGAATTCCAATTCAAGGATGAGGAGTTATCAAAACATCAAACACTATATATTCAGCGTTGTCGATGCCAAGATAAAGGAATTCAGTTCGTTGAATCCGGTGAAATACGAGGGAAGGTATTGCCTAATGGCAATTGGCAGATAGAAGGAGAAGTCAAAGCAACTGGAAATCGCACGGGCAAAACGTATCACCTTTCACTGAACGATGAATTCAAAGCTGGAGAAGGATGAAGAGTCTTTTCTTTAAGTCTATTGTCCTTATATCATTTTTGAATTCCGGATGCGAGACTCCACTATCCGATCTTAAGCCGAATAATCTCAGGTGTGAATACCTTTATAATCCATTAGCCATTGAAGAAAGCGCTCCACGTTTAAGCTGGGAGATTGAGGCCAATGAAAGACGTAAATCTCAAACGGCATATCAAATCTTGGTTGCCAGTAGTTCTGAACTTTTAGACCAAGGTATTGGTGATTTCTGGAACTCTGGTAAAGTGGATAGCGATGAAACAGCAAACATCCCTTATCGAGGAGAAGATCTCAATTCGAGAGTGAATTGCTTCTGGAAGGTCAAAATTTGGGATCAAGACGGAATAGCCTCTTCATGGAGTACTGCAGCTCAATGGTCAATGGGATTACTCGATTCTGCCGATTGGCATGCTAAATGGATAGGTTTCGATGAGGCATTATATGATACTGTCACATATGGAACTCAACCATGGGCAAACGGTATCAAAAGGAAAGAGGAATACCGTCCGTTGCCTTGTCCGTATCTAAGAAAGGAGTTTGAGCTTGATAAAACTGTTGAAAGTGCAAAGGTTTATATCACTGCATTGGGACTTTATGAGCTGCATATCAACGGAGAGCGCGTAGGGGAAGACTATTTTACGCCAGGATGGACAGATTATAACAAGCGTATTTACTACAACACATACGATATTGGTAGCTTACTTGAAAGTGGTAAAAACACCATTGCTGTTATCCTTGCTGACGGCTGGTATGCGGGAAATATTGCGAACAAGGGGCAGCACTATTATGGTCAACACTTGCGTTTAAAGGCACAGTTTGAGTTTCAGTTTGAGGGGCGTGATTCTATGATGATCGTAACCGATGAGAGTTGGAAAGCTGCATATGGCGCACTGCGTGAAGCGGACATGCAGGCCGGAGAAACTTATGATGCTAGATTAGAGCCCGAAGGTTGGAAGGTCAATGGGTTTGATGACAGCCGATGGAAGGGTGTCGTTTCAAGCGATTCAATAACTGCTCAACTGCATGCCTATCCTGGAGTTACTGTTCAAAGAACGGAAGAGATTAAGCCGGTTGATGTCTTTGAAACTCGGCCCGGTGTTTATGTGGTTGACATGGGACAAAATTTTGCAGGCTGGGCAAAAATTCAAATCAATGCAAAAAAAGGTGATTCAATCGCTATGCGCTTCGCTGAAAAGCTAAAAAAGGATAGTAGTCTATATACACGAAACCTTCGAGGTGCGAGGGCTTCAGATTTGTTTATTTCAAAGGGTAATGGAGAAGAAATATGGGAGCCTAGGTTTACGTATCACGGGTATCAATATGTTGAGATAACCGGTTGCTCGAATCCTCCAAGTATAGAAGATATTACAGGAGTTGTTCTGCATTCGGACCTTGAGCGCACTGGGGACTTCACTTCTTCGAGCGCGCTCGTGAATAAGATTTACAAAAACATCTTGTGGAGTCAACGTTCTAATTATTTTGAAGTACCGACTGATTGTCCTCAGCGCGATGAGCGTGCAGGTTGGCTTGGTGATGCCCAGTTATTTATGCGCACAGCGAGTTATAATATGGATGTAGCACCATTTTATACCAAGTGGTTGGTTGATGTTGCGGATGCGAGGTTTGGAGAAGGGCGATTATCTAGCACAGCGCCCTATGTTCGCGTAACTTATGCTGCTGGATGGGGAGATGCAGTGGTAATATGTCCGTGGCAATTTTTCCAGATCTATGGTGATACGCAAACTATTTCAAACCATTACGATACGATGGAAAGGTGGCTAAAGTTCACAGAATCAGAAAGTGATAATGGACTCAGTACACTTTTAAGCTTTGGTGATTGGCAAAATGTTGAGAGCGAGACACCTACACAAGTTGTGGCTACCGCATATTTTAAACGAAGTGCTGATCTTATGGCTAAAATTGCAGTTGAGCTCGGTCTTGATGTAGATGTTAAAAAGTACAATGTTCTTTCAGGAAAGATTAAGCAATCATTCAATGAAAATCTAATGGATGACAGCGGTCATGTTGAAGGCCGCACACAAACTGGCTATTTGATGGCTCTGGCTTTTGACTTGGTTCCCGACTCATTACGTCCAGTATTGATGGGTCATCTTATCAAGGATATCACTGATCGTGATTCTTCATTAAGCACTGGTATTCTTGGCACACACTTATTGCTGAGGACACTTGCTGAAAATGGACATTTAGATTTAGCCTACAAGCTTTTACAGAAGACGGATTTCCCTTCTTGGGGTCATCATATCAAAAATGGAGCTACCACCATCTGGGAAAGGTGGGATGGCTATTCCCGAGAGAATGGATTTGTTGATGACGATATCAATTCATTCAATCATTACGCCTATGGTTCAATAGGTGAGTGGATGTACTCAACTATTGTTGGTATTCAATCTGACAGTGGAGGATTTAAGAAAATCGTGATCCATCCAAAACCAGGCGGTGGACTTAGTCATGCATCTGCAAGATATAAGTCCATACGTGGGCTAATCTCTTCAGCTTGGGAAGTGAAAGATGGAGTGTTTAAGCTTGAGGTGAGCATTCCGGCTAATACTTTTGCCAAGGTTTATTTACCAACTAATAATGCAAACAGTATTAAAGAGAGCGGACAGCATGTTTCTTCCTTGAATGAATTCCAGATGTTTAAATCTGATGCCAATACCACAGTGATCCAGATCAGTTCAGGAAGCTATAGTTTCACTTCGGACTTTATGCAGCCTTAGTTTTAAGTTAAATTGGTGATCTTTGAAACTCGATTGAAGGCTTCGTCATTTTACTTTTTAATCATCCATATGGAAGAATTAACACTAACCACACCAGCACTTTTATTCTCGGCTATTTCTTTGATAATGTTGGCTTATACAAATCGTTTTTTAGCCTATGCATCGGTTGTCAGGAGTTTGAAAGATAAGTACTTAGAGAAAAAAGATGATTCACTTATTGAGCAAATCAGGAATTTAAAGTTGAGGCTAAATTTGACGCGCTACATGCAGATTTTCGGAATTTCTAGTCTTTTACTATGTGTGCTTACTATGTTTCTCATTTATGTGAAGCTTCAAGTATTGGCTATTTGGGTTTTTGGCCTAGCATTGGTATTGCTGATCCTTTCCTTGGCTTTGCTTATTAAAGAGATTCAAATTTCTATTTATGCGCTGCGTCTTCATTTGAAGGATATTGAAGACCGTTTGAAAAAGTAGTTATTATAGACCCGATTAAGAGACCAATTCTTAAGAGTATTTTTCCAATGGGCTGTAGAGGGTTTTATAGTTGCTTTTTGAAAGTGGTCTTGAAATTATTTGAGCCCTTCCAAAATTATGCGTTCAATATTCGCGTTGTCTTCTTTGGATTGAACGTGTTTGGAATTTTCAAGTAGTGCATGCTTCTTAAGTGAAGGGAATATTTTAGAAGCTCGTTTTATCATTTTCTCGCCTGGAAACATTGCATCTTCTTTTGCCGCAATCAGCGTTAGAGGTGTTTTTATAAGCTTTGCCTTTTTCGTGTCTATTATGGGCACAGGTGTGAAATCCATCTTAAAATGCAAGAACACTTTTGACAGGTATTTGATGGCAAATTCATCCCTATCTGTAAAGACCTCTTTCAAAAACGCTTCTACGAATTTGGGGTTACCAGACCACATGTATCTCCTCATGGGAATGAAGATTTTAAACAGCGCTTTTAACGGGTTTCCATTTACAATATAAGCGGGCGCTGACAGGAACACCTCCTTGATTTTGCTTTCATCATTCTCCAACGTTTTTAGAATGATTAATCCACCAAACGAAAAACCAGCAAGCGTCACATCTGTTATATTGAGTTGATCAATGACTTCATTCATCCACTTTCCGTAAGCATCATCTTTCATGCTCGGTCTGGTTTCTGCACTTTTGTTCGGTTGAGCAATCACATCAACCGCAAACACTCTGAACGATTTGCTTAGGTTCGGATACGTTTCCAACGCAATGGGTGCACAACCATTTGAACCATGAATGATGATCATGGGCGGATTTGATGCATCTCCTGTGGCTATGATATTTGTTTTTCCGAAGCTCGTTTGAACTTGTATGCACTCAAAGTCAGTATTTAGCTCCTTTAGTTTTTCATCATAAAGCCTCAAAATGTCCAGTTTTCCTTGTTCGGAATTGAAGAATGATTTCATCTTTTTATTTTAAGCGTTGCTTTGTTCTTAAAGTCTGACAAGCCAGGAACTTTATGTCTTGGCTTGTCAGACAATAATTTAAAATTTAAACCCTAAATAAAGGTTAGGCTCAAAAGGAAAAACGTTTCCATATTTATCGTCAAACTCTTTAAATCCTGCAGGCGAGTTGTTATCAAACATCCACTGGTTGACATGAACCTGCGGTTCAACGAAAAAACGTTTCTTAAAGAATGCGAAATGGTATCCCAAATGAACAGAGTTGGGTATTGTAGAGAATAGGTTATTCCTTGATATGGTCGATCCTTTTGCCCTTGAACAAAGAGTATTTGTTCAAGCGGCACTCCAATGATCCATTAAACACCTTTATGCGCTCATCAGGTTTTAGGCCAAGCCGTTTCATGGCAGGCAGGTTTGAGCTGATCACCCACACTGTGTGATTGGCATAATTGTGCTTTAATCGAAATCCAATTTCATGGTAAAATTCGATCATTTCTTCAGGTTCATCTAGTCGTTCACCATAAGGCGGGTTCATCAAGATTAGTGCAGATTCTGTAACTGGGTCCGAAGCTGTAAAATCTATGCATTCAAATGAAATATCGTCAATAACGCCAGCGCGCACAGCGTTTCTTTTAGCAACCGAAATGGTTGATTCGTCAATGTCTCTGGCCAAAATCTTGTCACTAATGGGAGTGATAGCGCTTCTCAATTCAAACTGTAAGCGATCGAATAAGCCAGAGTCATAATCGGCCCAGTTTTGAAAGGCAAATGGTCGGTGTAATCCTGGAGCTGTATTGGTGGCGATCAAAGCAGCTTCAATAGCAATTGTACCTGATCCAGTCATTGCATCTAAAAGCGGTTCTTTCTCATCCCACCTACTGAACTTCACCATGGCTGCGGCCAATACTTCGCTCATCGGAGCTTCGTTGCTTTCAGTGCGGTAGCCGCGCTTCTCCAAGCTTTCCCCCGAACTGTCTAACGAAATATCGACATCATTTTCTGATATGTGCAGGTTGATGCGCACATCAGGATTTGCAACACTTACAGAAGGTCGTTTGCCGGTTTTTTCTTTGAACTGATCAACAATAGCGTCCTTCACTTTTTGAGCGGCATATTGCGAATGTGTGAACCGCGTGCTGTTGGCAGTGCTATCAATGACAAACGTTTGATCTAGCGTAAGGTATTTCTCCCAATTTACTTTGCCCGCCAGCGAGTATAGATGTCGATCATTATGCGCTTGAAAATGGGTAATCGGAACAAGGAAGCGCAATGCTAGGCGTGAAGCCAAGTTGCAACGATAGAGTAACTCCTGATCTCCGTCAAATTGCACAGCTCGATTAAGTGGAACGATGTTTTTGGCACCCAATGATTTGAGTTCATCAGATAAAACAGATTCAAGGCCAAAAAGGGTTTTTGCTACGATTTTCAATGCGGTAAAATTCTTAGTGCAAGTATAGGCTTAAAGCCCAAAGTAGCGCTTAGAATAGTCGTTAAGAGAGAGCTACTCTTGCAAACACTGACTCAAGTATTCTGGTGTTGGAGCATCAACATTAAATCCCATAATAAGTGAGTTTTTAGAGCTACTAATGTGTGTTACCCCTAAGTCCTTATCTCCAGTCATGGACAAACTTTTGTCGGTTATTTTAAACTTTCCAACAGCCACTAATTCACCTTTTGAGTTTTTTAATTCATACTCATTCTTCTTAGTATCTATGGTGTACATGGTTGTTTGAATCAGGGTAGAGTCTATACATTCCAAGGGGATGATGTTGCTTTCTGCTAAAACACCTACTTCTTTGCCGTTAATTTTTAGTGAATATTCTTCTCCTTCTGTGTTTTGAATGAAGAAATAACCTTGAACACTTTCGTTTAGTTTTTGACATGAGGATAATACGATGATGCCAATTGAGAATAGAATTGCGGTGTGTAGTTTCATGTGTTTTTAAGTTTTTCAGGAAAACGCAATTGTTGAATCAAATATTATGTTCAAGAAAAATTCAAGTCATTATTTTCGTCATCTAATTTTGAATCATCATGGGAAGAGCGTTTGAGTATAGAAGAGCAGCCAAAGAAAAGAGGTGGGATAAGATGTCTCGCATATTTCCAAAGTTGGCAAAAGCCATAACCATGGCTGCTAAAGAGGGTGGAGGTGATCCAGATATGAACGCATCGTTGCGCACAGCCATTCAGAATGCGAAAGCACAAAACATGCCTAAAGACAATATTGAGTCGGCTATAAAACGTGCTGAAGGGAAGGATGCTGCTGACTATACTGAGATTAACTATGAAGGAAAAGGCCCACATGGAGTGTTGGTTTTTGTAGAGTGTGCTTCAGACAATACTACGCGCACCGTGGCCAACGTAAAACATTATTTCACCAAGTCAGGCGGTAGCTTAGTGCCTAGCGGTTCATTGGAATTCATGTTTAATAGGAAGGCCGTTTTTCAGTTTGAAAAACCTGAAGAACTTGATGTGGAAGAACTCGAATTTGAATTGATTGATTCAGGACTAGAAGAGATCATTGAGAATGAAGGTACTCTATATGCCTATGCCGATTATACCAATTTCGGCTCGATGGGTTCTGCATTTGAAGAAAAAGGAATTGAAATCGAAAAGGCGAGTTTGCAGCGTATTCCTACATCACCAGTTGACTTCAGCGATGAGCAATTAGAAGAGATTGAGAAAATGCTCGACAAGATGGAAGAAGATGATGATGTACAGGCAGTGTACACCAACATCGCCTAATCTTATTTGGCGAAAAGCTGGCTTTGGTCTTTAAAGGCCTTGAATTCGAGCGCATTTCCTGATGGATCATAAAAGAACATAGTGGCTTGCTCACCAATTTTGCCCTTAAAACGGATGTAGGGTTCAATTACGAATTGAATGCCTTGACGTGTCAGTCGTTCTGCCAAGTCATTCCAAACCTCCCAACCAAGCACCACACCAAAATGTGGTACGGGAACATCTTTTCCATCTACTGCATTTGATGAATCAATTGCTTGCTTTACATCGGTTATGTGCAGTACTAACTGATGCCCAAAGAAGTTGAAGTCTACCCAATGGTCGCTACTTCTGCCTTCTTCGCAACCTAGTGTTTCTCTGTAAAATGTGCGGGTTTGGTCTAAATCGCTTACCGGAATGGCCAGGTGAAAAGGACTAAGTGAAGGCATTTGATGTGTGTTTTATTCAGTGAAGTAGCACTTGGGTTCTTTGCGTTTGCGAGATGTTTGTTTCCTTCTTGGCGCTTTGTAATAGCGGTCACAATATCCGAATCTATTGGCAAAACGGTTCTCAGGTAGGAGCAAATTATCAATGGTGCGCATGAAGCGAATACCTTCTATTTCGAGGGAGTCTTTCAACACCAATTCTTGAATGTTTTCTATGTCATACTCCTTAGTATGGATGCTTCCACCTGTGCGCCATGCCACATTCAAGTATTGAGAGTTTACTCCTTTTTTTGTTCCGCAAAGAACTATATGCACCGGCTTATCAATACAATTGACCAGGACGAAATCTCGGATGCAACTTTGGTTGTCGGCAATTAGAATTACACGATCGGCTTCGGGTGCGTCAGTCAGCATTGCGGCAATGGCTTCAATGTCATTTTCAGGACTATCACCACCGGTGCCTTTATTCTTCACTTTGTTGAAGAGCTTTACGGTTTTACTGATGGAACCAGTGTTTTCAATGTAAATACCGCCCGTTCTGCCCAATTGCTTTTTGCGATTCTTTTTCTTGTCACCATCGTTGAACAAGGCAATCTTATCAATTCCACTTTTCGATGTATTCATCGCTTGCCATAAAACGGCCTCAGCACCATAACCATGCATGCTACCTGTCCAATCAATCACCATTACACTTTTTTGCCATTCAGGATGCCTGTCCAGCACAGAATACACGGCAGAGTCGGTATAGTATTTCTGCCGCGCCATAAAACGCTTGATCTTTTTGGCTTGGGTGCTCGAGCCTGATGTCTTCACTTTGGGTGTAACTTGAACTTCTTCTTCTAGAATCACTTTCTCATCTTCATTTATACGGTACTTCACTTCAATGCCATGAAACAATTGCATGGCTTCGAATTCATTTACGCAATCGGTTTGCATCACGATGCTGTAGGTGATAGAAGTGTCATTTAAAGCTGAATCTAAACTGAATAATTCCTCCAAGCGTTTTGCCAGCAGCCAGTGATAATCAGTTAACCAAAAACTTTTGTGTTTTGGGTATTGGGTGAAAATCACCGTCACTTCTGTTGGCACTGCATTGACTCCTTGAGGCGGCCAATCATTGTTGTTTTCGAATTGATATTTGGCGTATCCATTTTCAAGTAAAACACTCTGATCAGCTTTGTTGTATTGATAAATCTCAACCTCAGTAATGGGCAATGTTTCTTCAAAGAATACGCTGAATTGGTTTGGGTTTCCGAGTATTTCACTAGTAAAATTCTTCTGCGCTTTAGCAGTGCTAAGCAATAGAAGAAATGAACCAAAAAGAATATGTGCCGTTGGAAAAAGATTCATGTGCTAAAAAGAAACGTCAAAGTAGAACGAAATTGTTTCTTTGAGGTGCGAAAATGAAGTTTTAATGAGAATGAAGAAAGGATTGATTTACGGGTTGTTATTGTCAATGGCATTTAATATGAATGCCCAAGACTATGAGCTTAAGAGCACGGTTGACATTTATAAGGATATACAGGAACTTCAAAAAGGAGTGCGCGTGCTTTATTTGGCAGCACACCCAGATGATGAGAACACGCGATTGATCTCTTGGTTAGAAAATGATCAGCACATTGAAACAGCTTATTTATCGCTGACTCGAGGTCAAGGTGGTCAAAACCTGATTGGAGATGAAAAAGGCGATGGGTTAGGTGTAATAAGATCATATGAGCTGTTGGAGGCACGAAAGATTGATGGAGGTGAACAGTTTTTTACCCGAGCTATAGACTTTGGTTATTCTAAAAGTGCGGAAGAAAGCTTTGACTTTTGGGGTAAAGATGAAGTGTTGCATGATGTAGTGTATGTCATCCGTAAGTTCAGGCCTCACATGATCATTACCCGTTTTCCACCCACAAGAAGAGCAGGACATGGACATCATGAAGCATCAGCAATATTGGCGGAAGAGGCATTTGATTTAGCTGCTGATCCCAATGCTTTTCCAGAACAGCTGAAAACAATGGAAATATGGCAACCAGAATATTTATATCATAATACCTCATCTTGGTGGGACAAGTCATTGGACGATTTGGATGCTGCAGGATTGAAAGGGCGAAACATGCTGCGTGTTGACGTAGGTGTGTATAATGACTTGCTGGGATACAGCATGAATGAAATAGCTTCTTTGGCTCGAAGTAAGCACCGCTGTCAGGCATTTGGCACTATGAGAGCGAGAGGAAGTCAATCTGAATATTTAGCATTAGTGAAAGGTGAATGGACGGATAGGCCTTTTGAAGATGCGAAAGGCCTTTGGAAACAGTCGCCAGGACATGCAGCAGCATTAGCAAAGGTGGTAGACGAATTCGACTTCACCGATCGTAATGCCAATTTCGGGAATTTGAAAAGGAATTTCTATCCTATGATGGCGCAACGAAACATGTGGGCTGAGGCGCAAGACATGAACGGTGTGATGACTAAAATCAATGATTTGAAATTAGACATCAGCGGCATTCGAGTAGAAGTTTCTGCTGGGCAAGATGCTGTTGTGATTGGATCAGATTACGAGGTTACTGTTGAGGTTTTTAACAGCTCAAAAGACTCGCAAACAGTTGATTTTAAGCACATAGTGATTGATTCAATAGTTACGGTTGGACCGATGGAGTCTATTTCTTGGACTGAAACATTCAAAGCGCCAAGTAACCCGTCTAATCCTTTCTGGTTGGTGAACACTTACCAAGGGTGGTTGTATGGAATTGATAAGGAAAGTGAGATCGGATTGCCGTACAAGTTGGATGAAGTTATTCAATACGTCATCAAGGTTGACAATCAATTTGTGAAAGGAGAATCAACGCTGCATCGAAAGTGGAGAGATAGATCAATAGGAGGAATTACCCAGCCAATGCTTTTTGTGAATCCTGCTTCCATCAATCCCAAAGCTAAGTCTTTGGTTGTGCCAAAAGGTGCTCAGTCTTCAATCAATGTGGAAGTGATAGCATATAGAGATTTAGATAATGTGAGATTGAATACCAAGCTTCCAGTAGGTTGGTCTATGAGCGAAACAATGGAGAACTTCTACCTTAAAAAAGGCCAACGAAAAGTGTTTTCGTTGACGCTTTCACCTTCTGAGAATGCGGTTGAAGGAAATGTAGAGCTATCAATAAATATTGATGGTAAGTTGGTGAATCAGTCATCAAATGTTATTGCCTACGATCATATTCCTGAAAATACAATGCATACAACAGCAGCTGTTAAATTAGTGCCGCTCGATTTGAAAGTAACTACAGATGCCAAGATCTTATACATAGAAGGCTCAGGTGATGAAGTAGACGATGCATTAATTCAAATGGGGTACAATGTTGAATCAAAAGAATTAGGAGGGCAAACACCAACGGAACTTGCTAAATACAAAGCCATTGTAGTGGGCATTCGTGCATTTAATACCAATGATGATTTAGCGGCTAATATGGATATGCTGAACGCTTATGCCTTGGGCGGTGGCAATGTGATTGTTCAGTACAACACAACCTATGGTTTGAAGGTCGATCAAATTGGTCCATACAAATTGGCTCTAGGGCGAAACCGTGTTACCGATGAGTTTTCGAAAGTCACGATTCTAGACGTCAAGCATCCCATATTCAATCTTCCCAATGCCATTACGCCAAATGATTGGAATGGCTGGGTACAAGAGCGTGGGCTTTATTTTGCTAGCGAATGGGATAAGGCGTACAAGCCTCTAATTTCATGGAGCGACAAAGGCGAAGATCCAACCGAAGGAGGATTGCTAGTGGCTAAACACGGCAAAGGAAGTTTCACTTACACCGGCATCTCATTTTTTAGAGAACTGCCCGCAGGCGTTTCTGGCGCATACAGGTTGTTTGCTAACATGATAGAATATCAACCATAAATGGCAGAAGAGAAAAAACAAAATTGGAAGTTGGTTTATTCCATTGTGTTAGGATTCTTGATCCTACAAATCATCATCTATTCACTCATAAGTAATTATTACCTATGAATGAATTAGATTGGGTTATCCTGCTTTTTACGCTAGGTTTTATTGTTTTTTACGGAACATGGAAAACAAGGAAGCAAGCTGATCTGAACTCTTATTTGAGAGGCGGTCAAGAAGCTAATTGGGCCACCGTGGGTCTTTCTGTTATGGCTACCCAAGCTTCAGCCATTACATTTTTATCTACTCCTGGTCAAGCCTTTGAAAGTGGAATGGGCTTTTTGCAATTCTATTTGGGTTTGCCTTTAGCGCTAGTTATTCTTTCTGTTACTATCATTCCGATCTTTTATAGGCTTAATGTCTATACAGCTTATGAATACCTAGAAGAGCGGTTCGATTTGCGTATGCGTTTGCTAACGGCATTTTTATTTTTGTTGCAACGCGGATTGGCTGCGGGTATAACGATTTACGCTCCAGCAATAGTTCTTTCTACCGTTTTAGGTTGGAACTTGAATACAATGAATATTCTAATTGGGTTACTAGTAATCATTTATACCGTTTCAGGTGGAACTAAGGCCGTGAGTTTGACCCAAAAGTGGCAAATGTCAATTATTATGGGTGGAATGTTCTATGCGTTTTACATGATTGTCGACTACTTGTCTCCACACGTATCTTTCTTTGAAGCCATTGAATTAGCAGGAGTTCATGGTAAGATGGAGATTATCAATTGGGATTTTGACTTCAATGAACGTTACACCATTTGGAGTGGATTAACAGGAGGTTTGTTTTTAGCACTCAGCTATTTTGGAACCGATCAAAGCCAAGTGCAGCGCTACATTTCTGGATCTAGTTTGCGAGAGAGTAGGATGGGGTTAATGTTCAATGCTATCTTGAAAATTCCTATGCAATTTTTCATTCTCTTGACTGGTGTGATGGTATTTGTATTCTACCAATACTTCGAACGACCAATCCATTTCAATCAGAATGTAGTGGAATTAATAAGCGAATCTGATCGTGCAAGTGATGGTGAAGATTTGGTGTATAAATTCAATGGAATTCAGGAGGAAAAGCACCTAATGATGCAGCAAGGCATTGCATCGAATGAAGATGGCTTGCGAGAATTGGAAAAACAGCAAACAGCGGTTTCTGATGAATATGCCGCTTTGGCCAAAGAAGTTGATCCTGCTGTTGAAACAAAAGACTCCGATTACGTTTTTATCCGATGGGTGTTAGATAATCTACCCAATGGTGCTATTGGACTGCTGTTGGCGGTGATATTGAGCGCAGCCATGTCTTCCACTGCCGGTGAACTCAATGCCTTGGCATCAACAACGATGAATGATTTTGTGAAGCGATTGAGAAGCGATCAAACCGAAAGGGAAGGGGATGTAAGAACGAGTAAGCTTTTAACCGTTGGCTGGGGCTTGATGGCGATTGTATTTGCTTTAGCAGCTCAATTGGTAGATAACCTTATTGAACTCGTAAACATCCTCGGGTCATTATTTTATGGCACTATACTAGGTATCTTTATTTCAGCCTTTTACCTGAAGTATATTAAAGGTATTCAGGTCTTTATAGCGGCATTGTTGGCTGAGGCAGTTGTGTTAGTAATGTTCTTCACCACAGATATCGGCTTTCTATGGTATAATGCTATTGGCTGTGGAATCGTGATTATCTTCGCCAGCATACTTACATTACTTCGTTCCTCGAAACCTTGAACGAGTAGCATGAAATCATAGGAAAAACTCTGATTAGCAGCCATTGCGCAGATTTTACTCGATTATTAGGTGCATTATTAATTGTGCCGTTTTTTACTCTTAGTTCGGTTGCGCAAACGGAAAGGTCAGTGCCTCAGGGAAAAGTAACCTCAGCTGATTTCATGAAAGAGTTTAGCGATGACCTTGAGGTATTCAATATTGGCGAAAGTATCAACTCTCAATTCAACGAATACAATCCGGTTATCAGCCATGACGGCACGTTCATGCTTTATACTTCCCGGTCAGATACCACTACAGGTAAGAAGCTGGATCCAGATGATGGAGAATACCGAGAGGATATCAATTTAGCGAAATGGGAAAATGGTGTCTATTCTTCAAATAATTTAAGTGAAGAGCCTTTATCTATTTTTACAGGGGTTGTAAACACAAAGAACCATGAGGCTCCGGTTTACATTTCTGAAAATGAAGCAACTATCATTTTGTTTAAAGACAATGATTTATGGTTTTCAACTAGAGATGTTGACGGATATACTGATCCTGTGAAATATCCAAAAAGCATTAATTTTAAGTACTACCATCGCCACGCTTCACTCACTGCAGATGGAAAGACGATGTATTTTACAGCTGAAGTACTTGATAAAAAGCTGAACAAGTTCCATTTCGACATTTTTAGAACTAATCTCAATGATGATGGACAATGGTCAAAGCCAGAGGCGCTTCCTCCCACTGTCAATACATTGTTCAATGAAGACAGTCCTGAGATTTAAGCTGATGGAAAGACTTTGTTTTTCAGTAGCGATAGAACAGATGGTTATGGCGGGTACGATATTTACTATTATAAAGTACAAGCAAATAATGAAACTATCTATCGCTTAGACCAGCCGATTAATTCTGCCGCTCATGACATATACTTCAAAATGTTGGCTGATAGTTCTTCTGCTTTCTTGTCTTCAAATCGACTGAAGGGCTTTGGAGGAATGGATATTTACAAAGTGGCGTTTTTCCAGAGTTCAGCAAAGGATTGCATCTCTGAAAACCAAGGATTGGTAATCAATGGAGCAGATACTGTTTTGGTGGGCTCGCGCTTGATACTTACTACCGATGGTTCATTGCTGGCTAATCAAAAACCGCGCAAGGTTTACTGGACTATTAACGGTGAGGTTCAAACAATGGGTCGCAGGTTTGAAAAGCCTTTGACGGAAGTAGGTCAGTTCAAAGTAAAGGTGGAAGTTAATACCCTTGACTCTGTTAATCAGTCGTTTAAATCAGGATGTACTCATAAACTCATACATGTTGTTTCTGATTCCGTATTCAATAATAATTCGGTCGCTCAACTTGGTCTGTCTAAACTGCGAGAAGGAGCTACGGAGAATGAATTGCTTTTGGCTATACCAAAAGTTGATTCTGTGCTCGATTTGAAGAATGATGTAGTAACAACCTATACGAATACTCCGGTTTACATTAATGCATTAGATAATGATCCGGCTGTGAAACTGGGAAATATTGCGCTTACCGAAGTTTCTCGCCCCGGACACGGTTCTAATGTGATTGAAAACGATAAGAAGGGAGTCATTCTCTATTACCCTACTAAAGACTATAATGGTGTGGACGCATTTTCTTAAAATGCAATCGATGATTCCGGTTCAGTTGGTAAGGCATGGATTGGTATTCGGGTATTAGATAATCAGCCTTTTGTTTATTCCAAGATCGTAAGAGAAGACACAGCAAATGCACTCATGAATAAGGCCGTTTCCATTCAGGTGTTTAAGAATGACATTATGAAAGAGGGTATACGTTATAAGATATCTGAAACCACTCCACCTCAAAATGGCGATATAAAAGGTATTGACTTAAATAGAGGTGTATTCATCTATCAGCCTAATGAGGGATTTGTAGGTCAAGATGTATTTACATATGCTGTGGATGACCCGAAAGAAGGACGGCAGAGAACATTCGTAAGAGTAAACATGGTAACTGGTTCTGGAGCGAAAATCTCTCGAACTTCTCCAGATTTCGCCTCTACCTTTCAAAGTAATATGGTTTCATTTAACGTGTTGCTGAATGATGAGTTTAGTGAAGAGGATAAGCCGCGGATTGTTTCTGTATCGAAAACTGTGATGGGCGCAACCCAAATCTATGATGCTAAACTAGGAACTATTGTTTATGCGCCATTGACGTCCTTTATTGGGTATGATAACTTCACCTATACAGTTGAACTAGCTGACGGCAGCAGACATGTTGAAGCATTGAGTATTTCTGTTATGGAAGAGGAGATTTTGGCATCAGCGGATACCGCGGATGAAGGAACAGAGATTTTGTCAATTACCGAGGTTGATGAAGAAAAGATCGATACCAAGGATCGCCCTATAGTTGACTTGAAGTCTATATACTTTGATTTTGACAAAATGTATATCCGCTCTGACGCACGTAAATTGATGGCCGAGAATATCCAAATGCTCAAGGATAATCCAACTGCTGTTATTCAAATTGTTAGTCATTGTGACTCACGCGGATCAAAGGCATATAATATGCTTCTTTCTGCGCGTAGAGCTAAATCAACGGTGGCATACTTAACAGCTCGTGGAATTGATGAAAGTAGAATAGTTGCAGCAGTGGGCGTAGGGGAAGATAATTTGATCAATGATTGTGGCGATGGAACTCCATGTCCTAACTTCGATCATCAAAAGAATAGAAGGTCAGACCTCATAGTAGTGGGAAGTCTTAAATAGCGTTTAGCCGCCTACGCGCTTAGTTTTATAACCCTTACTTTTCAGATAAGCATCCACTTTATCTCTTTGGTCTCCTTGAATGATGATTTCTCCATCCTTTGCAGAACCTCCAGTTCCGCAATGTGCTTTGAGCTTCTTTCCCAAATCAGAAAGGTCGTCATCTGAACCGATAAAGTTTCGCACAATAACTACAGCCTTTCCAGCACGTCCTTTGGTCTCACGATGCAGCTCAAGCAATTGCTCACCAGGCTCTAAAGTTTGCACTTCTGATTTATCTTCATCGTATGAAAACGAAGGGTTCGTGGAGTATACAAATCCTCCTTTATCTTTTTTGCTTTTTGACATATCAAGGTGTAATTACCATTAATGATTGAGGTTTCACTTCGAAAGTAAGATTCTTGAAAACTCCTAGCGCTTCGCCATCAATTTGAAGCTCAGCCTCTTCAATATTTTGAATGTTGAATCGCTTTCCTTTGAATACTTTCACCCATTTGCTTTTATGGATAGTCTTTAAGAATAGGCGAGAAGCAACGGGCATGAGCATTGCTGGGGGCATAGCTTTTATAACTACCAACTCCAATTCTCCATCATTATCTACTGCTTTTGGATTGATGAATGCATTGTTTCCGAACTGGCTTGTATTGGCGCAAACCACTGAATAAGCTGCGATTTCATGTTCATCATCGTCTATCTTCAGAGCAAAAGATGTAGGCGTATAATTAGTGAATGCATCAATACTCAGTTTTACATAATTACTAAACCCTCGTTCGGAAGCCTCAGAAAACATTTTAGCGACTTGAGCATCAATTCCGATTCCTGAAAACCCAATGGCAGGCTGTCCATTTACTTGGAATGTATCCATAAAGCGAACTTTTCCTTTAAGCATTTGGTCAATAGCTTTAGGAATGGAATTGGAAATTCCTAAGTGTCGAGAAATGCCATTTCCAGATCCTGTAGGTATAATGCCAAGTGGAATTGAAGAATCTATGAGTTGAGCTCCTATTTCGTGAACGCTTCCATCACCACCAACTGCTATTACAGCTTCATATCCTCTTGATTTGGCATTTCGAGCTAATTCTAAAGAGTGCTCAGGGCTTTTACTTTCTATTACAGTAAACTTTTGTGAAGAATTAGACCTAATTGACTTTCTAAAAGCATCAACAGCTCCTGTACCTGAATTTGGATTTACAATGAATAAAAAAGGGCCCTGAAGAGGGCCCGAATTATTATTTGTTTCGAGTGTCATTGACTATAACAGTCTTCCGTTTAAGGAGCAAGTGTATTCTTTATTACCGTTAATAACGGTGTAATCGATTAATATTCTCACTTCATTGGTATCAGACAAGTCCAGCATGCCAGAACCGCTTATTGTTTTAGAATTATCATCTGGAGATTGACCGAAGATGTTAAAATTCATTGAGTTTGGAGTAGCTGATGCTTCAACTAGAGAGAAGAAACCATTGACAGGAAAGTTTTCATAACTAAATAAGTCTGAAATGGTGATTTTACTAGCCTCAAAAGGATCGCGCTTAATCTCAATCTCTCTACCTGCAATGGTGTCAAGTGGGTCACACCCTTCAGTAGACACTCGATATGTTCCTAAAAATTTCATGCGCGACTCTGTTTCACACAGTTCACCTTCGTAACCACTTTGGCATTCACACAAACCATCTTGACAAGCTCCAAAAACGCAGACAACATCATTTAATTCACAAAGATCTAAACTATCGCAGCTAACGCCCGAATACCCTTTTAGACAATCGCATTCACCGTCATTACATGTACCGCCATTGTTACACTCAACTTTTTCTTTGCCGAAAGCACCAACGCATTCACCGCATGAAACAGAGCCAAGGCTGATAATGGCTAGAATAACAGGGAGTAAAAGTGATCTTATCATAGTGAATATCTATTTGAGGCGTAAATATATGAAAAAGGCATTCTCAGCTTTGCAGAATGATATTTTGAAAGTCATTATTCTCATTTTAGACAAATAGACGCTTCAAGCATGCTGCAAGTCTAGAATATTGATTTATTTTGCAGCAAATTGAAAATCTATCTAATATGAAAAAAGTTACAAGAACAGCAATGTTGTTCATGTTTGCAGCAGCAGTTTTGACTGCTTGTGGTGGAGGTGAGTCACATGAAGAAGGAACGGAAGACGCGACAAAAGTTGAAGCAGCAGTAGAAAATGCTGAAGAAGAAGCTAAAGAAGCAGCTCAGGCTACAGAAACTGTAGTGGAGGAAGCAGCTAAAGAAGCTGAAACTAAAGTAGAAGAAGTTGTTGAGGAGGTTGAAACTGACGTTCGTAAAGCAGCTAAAGAAGGAACAGAAGCAGCAGAAGATATGCGTAAGTCAATGAAAGAAGGAACTTCTGAAGAGGCAAAGGCTGAAGGTGATGCTCGCGCTAAGATGAAAGGAAAATAATTCCTAGCATTTAGATCATAAAAAAAGGGGACGATATCGTCCCCTTTTTTATTGTTGTATTGTTTTCTTACTTCGTGTAGTTCAATACACAAGTTGAAGTTGACCCACCAATAGAGAAACTAATAGTGATATTAAAAGAGTTGCTTACTAAAGTAGCAGTGCTTGTTCCTTCAATATTCCATGTATCTCCATCTTCATCTACGATGCTTTGTGCAGGAATCGTGAATGTTTCACCATCAATTACTGCATAAGCTGTATTATCATTAAAACTAGTAAGGTTAGATAAAGTAATTCTTACAACGTTGTCAGAAACTACAGCAAGAGTTGAAGGAAAAGACTCACCTGGAGCACATCCAGTTGTGTAAGACCAAGTACCTAAGAATTTCTCACGCTCTTCTGTTCCACAAGCATCGCCTTCATAACCAGCGTCACAAGTACAAGATCCATCAGCGTAAGTTCCGTTGATACACTCTGTCTCACAACTTTCACCGTAGAAGTTAGCTGGACAATCACAAGCACCTGTTTCTTCATCACAAGTACCACCGTTTTCACACACAACATCTTTACACTCATCAGTACACGAAGTGAATGTTAATGCAGAAGCTCCAATAAGAGCAACAAAAAGTAAGTTTAATTTTTTCATAATTGATTTTAATTAGGGTGGCAAATTTATACTATTTCTTAGTCTGATTTCAAATTGCAAAAAGATCGGTGAAATATGCTTTGTTAGCTTATGATAAATGTGTCTGTCAAGACTAGTTATTGCAAAAAAAAAGGCCGCCCCTATTATGAGACAGCCTTTCAATAAAATTGCTATTAACTACTGCTTCGAATATGTCAATGTGCAAGTAGCTGGGTTGCCGTTGAACTTTCTGATAATAACCAGCTCAAAAGAGTTTCCATTTAAAACAGCTGGCGATTCTGATTCAACAGAGAATGATGTGTTGTTTTCATCTCTTACATTCTGTTTTGGAATGGTAAGTGTGTTGCCATCAATAATACCGTAACCTTTCGTGTCACCGGCAGTAGTAAGACCAGTAATGCTCACATAATTCACAGCTATAGTTAAGCTGTCTTCATCCGGGTGATCCATCGCAGAAATTGTTTCTGTTCCAGAAGCTGTAGGGTTACAATCTGTGTTGGTTTGAGTGTATGACCCAATCCAAGCGTCTCTGGACTCAACCGTGCAACCATCACCTTCCCAACCAGGGAAACAGTTACATGTGCTGTTTGCGGCAGAAAAAGAGCCATTGACACAATATGTCTGGCAGTTTTCACCTCTGTAGTTTGTTTCACAATCGCATTCACCATCAACACAAACACCACCATTTTGGCAAGAAACATTTTGAGTTATGCATAAATCTTCAACATCGCAGCTAGCTCCAGAGAATCCATTTGGACAATCGCAAGTGCCATCTTCACATATTCCACCGTTGTTACATACAACATCTTTACAATCATTACAACTGTTAAGAGTAAGAGTGATAAAGGCAAAAGAAAGTAGAAAGAAAACGTTTTTCATATTTATAAAAGTTTAAGGTTTGTAGAGTGATGACAATGTATCGATAAGAAAGTCTTATTGATGGCGTTATTACGACCAAAGGCTTGAATTTTTAGACGAAGACTAAAAACAAGGCATATTATTGAATCTGATTTTCACAGCATGAAGTTTGAAAGAGCGAATTATACTGACGACCAATTACTAGAAGTTTATCATCGATTGGTATTGCCTCGCATGATTGAAGAGAAGATGCTCATTTATTTGAGACAGGGTAAAATTTCAAAATGGTTTTCGGGTTATGGCCAAGAGGCGGTGAGTGTCGGTTGCGCTATGGCGCTAGATCAAGATGAGTATATTCTTACTATGCATCGAAACCTAGGAGTGTTTACTACTAGGAATGTTCCTCTAGAGCGCCTTTTTGCTCAATTCCAAGGAAAGGCTGAGGGCTTTACTAAAGGGCGAGACCGTTCTTTCCATTTTGGCTCAAAACAGCATCATATTGTGGGGATGATATCGCATTTAGGTCCACAACTGGGTATTGCAGATGGAATAGCGCTGTCTCAATTATTAGATAAGTCTGGTAAAACAACCGTGGTGTTTACCGGGGATGGTGGAACCAGCGAAGGCGATTTTCATGAGTCACTCAATGTGGCTGCTGTATGGGGATTACCCGTAATTTTCGTAATTGAGAATAATCAGTGGGGCCTAAGCACGCCTAGTTCAGAGCAGTTCAATTGCAAACAATTTATTGATAAAGGAATAGGATATGGCATGCAAGCTGAGCAAGTAAATGGAAATAACATTCTGGAAGTATACAGCAAGGTTGCGGAGTTAAAGGAATCTATCAAAGAAAACCCGAGGCCTATATTATTAGAATGCGTAACATTTAGAATGCGCGGACACGAGGAGGCTAGTGGCACCAAGTATTATCCTGAAGGATTGCAAGAACAATGGTCAGAGCATGACCCTGTTGACAATTATGAGCAGTTTCTTATAAATTCAGGATTAATAACGCGAAACGATATTGATTCTAAAAAAGAAGTGATGAAGCGAGAAATATCCGCAGCTTTTGATCAGGCACTTTATTATGAAGCAATTCAAACCAGCGTTGAAGAAGAGGTTGAGGATTTATTTGCTGTAAATACATCAGAAATTGTACCTCCTTCAAGCGAGGTTCAAGAAATGCGCTTTGTAGATGCGATAGCAGATGGAATGAAACATGCGATGGAGAAGCACCCTAATTTGGTGTTGATGGGACAAGATATCGCTGATTATGGTGGTGTTTTTAAGGTCACTGAAGGCTTAGCTGAAACATATTCAAAAGATCGAGTGAGAAATACACCACTCTGCGAATCTGCCATTCTCGGAGCTGGTCTCGGATTGAGCATCACAGGGAAAAAGGCTATGGTAGAAATGCAGTTTTCGGATTTTGTGACGTGTGGGTTTAATCAAATCGTCAACAATTTGGCGAAAATTCATTGGCGATGGCAGCAGAATGCAGACGTAGTAGTGCGTATGCCAACAGGAGCTGGCGTGGGCGCTGGACCGTATCACTCTCAGTCTACTGAAGCATGGTTTTTTCATACGCCTGGATTGAAAATCCTTTATCCATCAACTCCTGAAGATGCTAAAGGACTACTATTGGCTGCTTTTGAAGACCCTAATCCTGTTTTGTTCTTTGAGCATAAGTATTTATACAGGAGTTTGGTCGGTAATGTGCCCGAAGGCTACTACACAATTGAAATAGGGAAAGCACGACAGGTAAGAGAAGGAGATGATGTTTCTATAATTACTTACGGCCTTGGTGTGCAGTGGGCTGAACAAGCTGCGGATAGATTTCCTTCTTCATCGTTCGATATTGTTGATTTACGCAGTCTATCTCCAATAGATTTTGATGCGATTGAAGAGTCAGTAAAGCGAACAGGCAAGGTGATTGTGTTACACGAAGACATACTTACGGGCGGCATTGGTGGCGAGGTGAGCGCTTTGATCAATGAGAAGTTATTCCGTTGGTTGGATGCACCTGTTATGCGCTGTGCTAGCTTAGATACTCCTGTGCCCTTTGCGGCTCAGCTTGAAAAACAATATTTAGCCAATGAAAAATTGGATAGTATGATTAAAACGATCATAGATTATTAATTTTGATCTTATAAATCAATTGAATAAATGAAAAAGTTATTATTTGCTCCAGCTCTCATGTTGAGCATCCTTTCTTGCCAAAACACCTCTGAAAAAGTAGAAACGGTGCAGGAAGAAATTATTGAAACCGCTCCAGCTCAAATGGCGTATTTCGGAAGCCAAATCACTGAAGAAAATGCTGTAGATCTTTCTACAATTCAAGCAAGTTTAGGAGAGCAAGATTCATTGAATGTTAAGCTTACAGGAACAATTGAAAAAGTTTGTCAAGTAAAGGGGTGTTGGATGACCATGCCTTATGGTGAAGGAGAAAGCATGCGCGTGTCATTCAGAGATTATGGATTTTTCGTTCCTAAGGATGTTGATGGAAAAGACGCTGTGATAGAAGGAACGGTATACATGGAAACGACCAGTATAGATGATCTTAAGCATTTTGCAGAAGATGAAGGCCTTTCTGAGGATGAAATTGCTGCTATTACAGAGCCTGAAACAAGCCTGACATTCGTAGCGGATGGTGTGATTATAAAAGATTACAAAGTAGAAGCCGGAGCAGCCAAAGCTGATGAGCAGAATATTGAAATGGAAGAGAGTCACTAACTAGTTGACACCAAGATAGTTTATGAAGCCCGACTTTTGTCGGGCTTTTGCTTTATAACTAATCGTAAGCTTTGATCAAATGTGAAATAGTTCCACATCCACTCAAGAAAGATGAAAAGCCTGTTTTTTACCCCGAGTATAGACATTAAGTGAACAAAAAGCCAAACGGCCCAAGCAAAGAACCCTTGAAAGTGCCAAAAGGGAAGGTCTACAACCGCCTTGTTGCGACCAATGGTGGCCATTGACCCTAGATCTTTATACTTAAATGGGTGCATAGACTCTTCATTGCTGAAGTGAGTTAGATTCATGGCTAAATTATCGGCTTGCTGAATGGCAACTTGGGCTACTTGAGGGTGACCTCGTTCTAAAGCAGGGTCTTCAATATGCGCTATATCACCTATGGCATAGATGTCTGAATGACCTTTAACTTGGTTGAAAGCATTGGTTCTGACTCTTCCATTGGGGAGGATATTCTCTGGGTTAATCCCATTGACCGGATTTCCTTTTATTCCAGCGGCCCAAATTAATGTATTTGTCCTAAGATGAGTGCCACCCTTTATTTTTACGGTGTTCCCATCGTAACTTTCAACGAGTGCAGAAGCATTTACTTTAACGCCCATCTCAGTTAAAAATCGCTCAGCAGCAGAAGAAGATCTAGCACTCATACCATTGAGCAATTTTCCCGAAGCTTCTAAAAGATGGATATCCATTTTAGAGAAGTCTAATTCAGGATAATCCTTAGGTAGAACATACTTTTTCATTTCTGATAATGCCCCAGATACTTCTGTGCCCGTGGGGCCGCCACCTACTACAACAATCTTCATATAAGCTTCACGCTCGTCTTCATCTTCACTGATTAGCGCAGCTTCCATGCATTCGAGAATTTTATTTCTCATAAAAAGAGACTCTTGAACAGACTTCATAGGAAGTACATGCTCTTCAATTTCTTTATTGTTGAAATAGTTCGTGTCTGCACCCACAGCAATTACAAGCTTGTCAAAGCTGATTTCTCCAACACTTGTTAGAAGTTTTTTTCATCTGCTTCAATATGTTCGACTGAAGCAACTCTAAAAATCACATTCTTAGCGTTGTGGAATACTTTCCTGATGGGAAATGAAATTGCACTTGGAGCAAGTCCAGCGGTTGCTACCTGATAGAACAGTGGCTGGATTTGATGAAAATTGTTTCTGTCGATCAATACGACTTGAAATGATTTATTGGCGAGCTTCTTAGCTAGTCTTAAACCTGCGAAACCTGCACCGATAATAACGATACGAGGATATTTACTTGTTGGTAGATGTGCAGACATGGTGTCAAAAAAAAATGCTTCCCGCAAGGGAAGCATTTTTAAGATATTATACTATCAAACGATATAATTATCTCGTCAAGATGATGCTTTGATATGCTTTTTTAGTATCTGACTCTAGCACAAGAATATAACGTCCGTTATCTATCTCTTCCATTGAAAGTTCATTAGATTCAAGTGTTTTCCAAGTTTTCACTGAACGACCGCTAATATCAACTAGTCGGACGTTGTTAATACTTTGCCAATTTCCGTTCAAAAAGACTCTTCCTGAAGTTGGATTAGGGTAAATTGAAAATGAATTTTTGTCCACTTCATTAACGCCTGTAATTTCAGAAATGTTGATTTCCTGAACTACCTGACAGCCTTCGATGTCAGTGATGGAAATAGAGTACGTTCCAGGGCAGAGGTTTTGTGCATCTGCTGTCGTTAAAGTTGCATCATGAGACCAGCTATAAATGAAGCCTCCTGCACCGCCTGTTGCGGTGATTGATATGTCGCCATCACAAGAGGTGCCAGTTGTTGAATTCGATTTTGTAAATGAAACACCAATGCTATCAGGCTGAAGCACATTGAAGGTTGCTTCATCTGTACAACCACTATTGTCTGTTAGAGTAACTGTGTATTCTCCAGCTGCAATATTTGTCAAAGGGTCTCCACTAGATCCATCGTTCCAAGTAAACGTGAAAGGCTCTTGACCACTCTGAACATCTACATTAATGCTTCCACTAAGTTCACCAAAGCAGTTTGCATCAATTATAGTAGAGTTGGGTTCGTCAATTACAGCAAATACATTATTGACAATGTTACCTAATGCTTCAGAACAGCCTATGTTATCAGTAACTGTTACAAAGTAAGTGCCCGAAGAGATGTTGGTAATACTGTTTGAACCTGATGATCCATTAGACCAAGCATAGGTATATGGTGCATTGCCCACGGTCATGTTTATGGTTAGTGAACCATTATCTTGATCACAGCCTTCGTTTACAACTACGAAGTCACCTTCTAGTCCAGAACCGTTTGTTCCAACATTGTCAGCACTATCCACTTGACAGCCGTTCGCATCTGTCACGGTCACTGAATAAGATCCAACAGTAGCATTCGAGATGACATTAGATGTTGCACCGGTATTCCAAAGAAACGTGTAAGGAGGCGTTCCTCCTGTAGGATTTGTTTCTATTTGCCCATCGCCAGTAGCGCATGATGATGGAGTGGAAACGAGGTTTAAAGTGATTTCAGGTAAGCCTCCGACCACATAAGAGTTTACCTCTTCATTACCGCCATTATCTGTGATGGTAACAGTGTAAGTGCCAGCACAGAGGTTGCTTATGTTTGCTGTTGTTGCAGCATTCGACCACAAATAAGTATATGGTGCACCTGCTCCTCCAGTAGTTCCTGCTAAATCAATACTACCGATGCAAGATCCGAAGCATGCTTCATCTGTAACCGTAGCTGTTGTGCTGATCGTGTCTAGACCTGTGATTACATCAGTTCCTGTATATATGAAATCACCGCTTGTACCTCCATTTCCATTGGCAGCATTTCCAGCATAATAAAAAGTCACTGTTTCTGGGGTAGATGGGGCAGTCCAAGTAAATGTCCAATTTCCAGAAAAGCTTGTTGAGCTATGTTTGATATGCGTGATGCCTCCGGCCGTCCCTGTAGTCATTCCAAAAGGTGCCGTTAATGTTCCTGCTTGTGTATTTGCAGGTGTTAAGAACACTCCTTGAAAACCGAACGTATTTGATCCTGTTTGTGCCACACTTATTGTAACGCTAATATCATCACCTGGGTAATATGTCGCGGGTAAGTTCGAAAAAACTGAGCCAGTTCCAGAGTTTAATGCATTTCCAGAATGACAACCTGATTGGGTACACGCATCTTGATTAGAGTCATTTGGTGACCCAGTATTATCGCCTCCAGGCCCAAAAGAGTTACTTATTGTAGCTACACCCGTAGCAATAATGGCCAATAGTGCGAAATGTTTACGTAGAAATGTTTTCATAGAAATAGGTTCTTGTTATAAAGGAGTATAGGTTTAGAATAGGACGTAATTAATCTGTAAAGGTTGAGTGCCTATCGCCAACTTTTTTAACTCTAATGTTTAATGCTGCCACTGCAATAGTCGTAATAGGACTTAACAAACAGAAAAAACAGAATGGCCAATAAACTGCGGTTGCAACACCAAGAACACCTGCTTGAGCTGCTCCGCATGTATTCCACGGAATCAGCACAGACGTAACGGTTCCCGCATCTTCAAGAGTTCTGCTTAAGTTGACGGGGTGCAGATTTAGTTTTTCGTAGGCGTCTTTGTACATTCTTCCTGGAACTACTATCGCCAAATATTGATCGCTAGCTGTGAAGTTCATGAAAATAGAAGTGGCAGCCGTTGTTCCTACTAATCCAGTTCTTCCTGAAGCAAAATGGAGTAGTGTGGCAGAAATTGTACTTAAGCAACCCGATTTTTCCATGATTCCGCCAAAGATCATTGCACATATAATAAGCCATATGGTGCCTAGCATTCCACTCATTCCACCTGTACTTAATAGTTCAGCAAGAATTGGATCATCAGAAGGGATACTAAATGCCCCACCTAAAGCTGTCATTGCAATGGCATAATTTCCATTGAATAACCCTTGAGAGAAAAGTGACTCCATCAAGTCAGCTTGAAAGACAAAGCCAGCGATAACTCCTAGCACTGATCCAATAGCTAAAGCAGGGGCGGCAGGAACTTTTTTTACTATTAGTGCAATCACTGCTGCTGGCACAAGGAATAAAACAGGGGATAGGTTGAACTGCTCTTTTAGTAGTTGCGATACATTGCTGGCAGATTCAGCATCCATTGTTTTGTCGAATGACAATCCGATAATCAAGAAGATGATGAGCGTAATCACAATACTGGGAATTGTAGTAATCGTCATGTACTTGATATGAGTATAAAGATCTGTTCCAGCCACAGCAGGGGCGAGGTTCGTAGTGTCACTCAATGGAGACATTTTATCTCCAAAATAGGCACCTGAAATGATAGACCCAGCAACTAGTCCTTCATGAATATCCATTGTTCTGCCGATACCCAATAAAGCTATACCAACCGTGGCTATTGTCCCCCAACTGCTACCCGTGGCTAAAGAGACAATAGCGCTTATGATGCATGCAGTTACAAGGAAGTAGTCTGGGTTTAGTATTTCTAATCCGTAATAGATCATTGCAGGAACAATGCCTCCAAACAACCAACTACCCGATAAAGATCCAATCAAAAGGAGAACTATAATCGCAGGAACTGCCTGTTTGATATTATCAATTACACCGTCAAGCTGTTCACTGAGGTTTGTACCATGAATTAAACCCACGATTCCCGCTACTCCTGCGGCTAGCAGCAAACCAATTTGATTTGAAAAAGACAAGGCATCATCTCCAAAAACCATCACATTAGTCGCTAGGATGATAATCAGAACGATTAAAGGAACAAGCGTTACAATTACTGATGGTTGCTTTTTCTCCATGTGACGAATATGCGATTTTATGTGCTTAGAGAAGAAGTGAATAATTGGGAATAAAAAAGCCCCAGCAAACATGCTGGGGCCTTCTTGAATTTATTTAGGGCTCTAATCGAACATCACATTCATCTCAACTCGTCTGTTCTGGGCTCTACCTTCTGCAGTGCTGTTGTCTGCTATAGGCTTAGATTCACCGAACCACTTCACAATAAGCTGTGTCATTGGCACTCCTTTAGATTCTAAGTATTTGCCAACAGACTTTGATCTCTTTTCTGAGAGAGCTAAGTTAGAAGCTTCACTTCCCACATCATCTGTGTGTCCAGCAATTTCAAGTTTCCAATCTGACTTCTTAACAAGAAGCTCAGCTAGTTTGTCAAGCGACTCGAAAGAGCTTGCTTTTATCACATCCTTGCCAGTTTCAAATTCAAGGTTGCTGAAAGCAGTATTGAGTACCTCTTTCTCTTCTTGCTTGATTTCAGGACAACCTTGGTTCTCAACAACACCAGGAGTTTGTGGACATCTGTCATCTTTATCATAGACTCCATCTCCATCAAGATCGCTGTATGGACAGCCCGCATTTTCAGCTGGTCCTGGCGTATCTGGACAGCTATCGTCTTTGTCAACGATTCCATCGCCATCACGATCACCAAACGGGCAACCTTTATTATCAATTGGTCCCGCAATATCTGGACAATTGTCTCTATTATCTGGTAAACCATCCTGGTCAGTATCGGGGCAGCCTTGGAATTGTGCAGTTCCTGGTTTTTCAGGACAAGCATCTTCGCTGTCTTTTATGCCATCCGCATCAGTGTCCGGACAACCATTGAATTCTGCTATTCCCGGTTGCTCAGGACATTCGTCTTCCGCATCTTGAATACCGTCTTTATCAGTATCAGGACACCCGTTGAATTCAGCAATACCTGCAACAGTTGGACATTCATCCTCTGAATCTTGAATACCATCTTGATCAGTATCAGGGCATCCACTGAACTCAGCTACTCCTGGAGCATCAGGACAGCTGTCATCTAAATCTGGAATCTTATCTCCGTCACGGTCTGGACATCCCGCAAATTCTTCAGAGCCAGGTGTTTCAGGACACTTATCTTCTTTGTCCATTACGCCATCTTTGTCTGTGTCAGGGCATCCTTTAAACTTGGCTTCTCCTGGTGTTTCAGGACAATCGTCATCTTTATCTTTTATGCCGTCTTTATCTTTATCGTTGCTGCAACCAAATGTCCAATTAAGACCTCCTCTTACATGCATATTAGTGGAGTTAGGCAAGAAGAAAAGCATGTTGTCAGACATAACATAGAGCTGGTATGATTTGATGTTGAAGCTAAATCCAAGCCCTAAATTGGTAAAGCTTCTATTGTTGATGCTGTAATTGGCATGGAAACCAATTGCTTTTCTAATTCTGTAATTGTAGGAAAGTGTGAACGCTGCCCTCAATTGCTTTTTAATGTTGTAAGCATTCATCAAAACACCCACGTTAGCTCTTTCTGTCAATTGATAATTGAAACCAAGGTTATATCGAGCGGGTAGGTTAGTGCGATAGTTATCCTCCGTAGTGTCTGCTCCGAATTGGCTGTTTAAACTATCCAATAGGTCATCCCCAAATGAGGTACCTAGTGAATCGAAGGATGTACCTGCTTCTAAGATCGAACCATCAATAAGAGCTCCACGGAATTCAAAGTTTCCTCCATCGGCTGTGTAATTAGTAGATTCATTTTTCCAATTGATGAACCCTAGGTTGTTTGCAGAGGCGCTCACCTGTAATTTTTCAGTAAAGTTGAAGCTTGCACCCAAATCTACTCCAAAGCCTAAATTGCTGAAGCCGGGGAAACTGAATGATGAATCTTCTTGATCGATCGGTAATGAGTTATTGATTAAATAACTGCCATCAACGTTTATTCCAAACGTGTTTGCGTCTGTAGTTATCCCAATAGCAGACTCTTCGGTTTGAATGTTTGCGATTCCGATAAGTAATTTAGGTCGAATACCAATACTCAATTTGTCATCATCCAAAAACTTGCGAGCGTATTGTAGGCCAATTTCTGCATAGGTATTTGATTCAAGTCCGGTTCCATCCATGTCGGCTCTTTGGCCCAGTAATAGATAGTCAGCTGGAATACCTTCGTTACCTGGGTCATCTACTGAAGCTCCATTTCCGAAAATCAATAAAGAGGCTGCATCCTTAGTATAGGTGAGCGTATTAAATGTTCTCACACTTGCGTTAAGAGAAAAGTAGTTCTTGTCTTTAATACGAAATCCAAAATGGATTAAATCGCGACCTGCTTCTAATTCTAAGTAATTTAAATCTTTCAGTCGATCCAATGATGTCACCGCATCTTCGGGGCCTTGAATGAAATTGGACAGGCTTCTACGGGTAATTCCGCTGCTTCCAATTCGACCATAAGTAGATCCAAAAAGGATTCCACCTAAAGTAACATTACATTCAGGTGTAAATGAAGCGTTGGTGAAACTTGCTTGCTGTAAATAGCGGGCATTGTATAAGGTTAAGTCTTGTTGTGCGTTGGCTTTTAGTCCTGTAAAAACCACTAACGCTATGATGATTAAATTTCTCATAATATTAAGGTTAATGATTTTAAAGTCCGATTAAATTGGTAAGAGAATCGCGCGTTATAGATGCATTGATACGCGTTTTTATTCCCATGTTGAATTTCATGGCTTGAGAGCTGTAAATATCAATTACTTCATCATTGTCGTAGCCATTTGTTTTGAAGCTCATGCTCAGTAGAATCGCATTACCATCAAATAATGTTTGAATATCATTATCGCCCGTAGTCGGGTTTTTCTTATAAAGGCGCATATCTGATGAATTAAATGAAGGATCTGTTGTAGTTGTTGAAGTTATGTTTTGAAGCGGTGTAGCTGCCGGGATTATTGTTGCGGTTCCATTTAATGTATCGCCAGTTTCGCTGTTGTATAGTCGCACTTGAGCCAAGGTGTCCCAAGTAATCGTGTCAACAATAAAAGCATTGACAGTTACTTCTAAAGGAAGTTCGTTTTCAAATGCCATTCTTAAATAGATGAAATCAATAACTCCGATTCCAGTAGTGTCATCATCACCAAATGAATAAGGAACTGTATCATTTCTCACTGCTTGGCCATATCCTGTAAATGGCAGTGTGACTTTCGCATATATATTTAGCCTTTCACCAGGCTCAGCTGTTCCTTGAGATGGAACTGATATTAAAGGTTTGTAGTACAGGAACTTAGGGGTTGGTGAAAAAACATCCGTTAGCGCACCATCCGTGTTTTCGTTCGTAACGCTTAGAGATCCAAAACCCGGTGATGCTTGACTTCCAGTATCAATAATGGCAGTATCGCTAATATCGAAAGGGAATTCGGCTCCAGTTCTAACATTCTTAGTATATGTGCTATCTAACCTGAGGTGAAATTCAGTACTCATTTCATTATTGAAAACGAAGTCAACTCGGGGATTGGCAAAGCGAAAGTCACCATCTTCAGTATTCCCCGTCATTCTCAAGAATACATTTCTTGACATAAAAAGATTGGGATAACTTCCAGCTGGAACAGTGTTTCCTGCCCCGCCAAAACTTTCAAAAGTTAAGGGATCTAACGTATCAGTATAGACCAATTGAAAATTGAATAAACTATCTGTACCAAAGGCTTGATTAAATGTAGTTTCAACTTCTGAAGGGCGTGAATTGAGAATTTCTCCGATAGTCATTTTTGCTTCCACAACTGGTATAGCATAGGTAGGTCTAAAAGCTAACTCATCTATGTTACATGCAGTTATACCAAAGACAAATAACTCACCTATTAATAAGTAGAGTAGGGATTTTTTCATAGTGTTCCGTTTAGCGTTCTATTACAATGTTAGTAAAAACGATATGCTTAGGTAGACGTAAAAAAGCAGAAAAAGTTATTTTTTTAGCGTGTGCCAGATAGTGTCTTGAATCAAAGCATCATCAATAGGCTGGCTGTCAATACCATTAATCCAAGACACAGAAGTAATGAGCCATCCGTTGTCTGAGTAAATCAAATCAAAATTGTACCACAAGAATTGCTCATATTGTGTTTTGATTCCTTTCTCTTCTGTTACGGTTTGATAAACAAGACTGTGAACAGATGCTATGTCTTCGTAGTAATTGATGGAACGCTCTACTTCATCAAACGCTAGACTATAAGAGTCATAAAAAGAGGATGATTGTTCAAGAAATGAACTTAACGATCCCAATTTGCTTGTTGCGTTTTTAGAATCTCTTTGATTAATTGAGTTGACTTGGCAGCTAGCACTAAAAATCGCATTAAACATAGCTGTTCTGGAAGAATCGTTGCTTTCTGAGCTTGCTTTGAAAAATGCATTCACAACATCTTGAGGGCTTTCAAGAATGACGCGCTGGGCGTTTGTGCTCAGTGTTAAACTTAACGCGATTGATATGTAAAACAGCTTTCTCATTGTATATACATAATCAGTTTACAACGAACACTAGCTTTATCCTTAATGGCTGGATACCAAATAAGCATGCTGTTCACGAAAGATTTGGCTTTTTCGATTTGTGCTCCACTCAAGTCATTGACATATTTCAATTCAGCCAGGCCATCCTCTTGAATTTCAATGGTGAACGGAGTATGCGTGTTATTTGCCGAAAGCACCACATCAAAGGTTTCAAGCAATGTTTCGAAAAGTGCTGGTTGACCCGGGTACACTGGTTTCTCGTCTACATCGGCTGTGTTGTAAACTTTGTTGGGGTCATACTCATCAAATGATTCTGAGCTTTCCTTAGGAGCAGTGCGTGGATTGATTCCGATTGCATGCGTTAACTCTTTAGGCCAAAGTTGTTCGCTGATCGGAGACCATAAGTTTTCATTTTGAATGGTGAGGTGGTGAATTTTCCATCCGCCATTAATTATTAGTTGGAAGGACTGCATACTTCTGAGATGAATTGTGTCACCGTCAGTTTTGTGAACCAATCTTGTATGTACGCTGCAAAAAAATGTTTCTAACGCTCCATAACCTTGTGATAGCAAAACAACTGGTTCCTGAAAAAGGTTATAATCTGTGCGAAGGGTATTCAATTCAGCTTCAAACGCAGAAGCGGAAAAAGTATTCAATTCCTGACTGCCGTTTTCTGTATAGGTGATTGTGCGGATGGCAGCTTTTTCGGAGAAAAGACCTGCTATGGATTTATCTTCAGAAGATGAATTTGTGAAATACTCATCCATTAAATTCAAATAGGGGAAAGGGCTGTTTTGAGCTTTGGAAGAAAACAAGGCAAGCATTGAAAAGCTTATAAACACCACGATATGTTTCGATGTAACAATCATTTAAATAACCCACCCATTCCCGGCATCATAGATCCAGCAGCAGATTTCATTTCAGTTTCGTTGAGGTTATCAGCTTTTTCAATGGCGTCATTCATAGCCATTACAAGGTAATCTTCCAATTGATCTTTATCAGACATAACACTCTCATCGACAAAAGTTATGCCTTTAATTTTTCTGTTTCCAGTGATGTTCACCTTGATTTTTCCTTCAGGAGAAGAACCTTCAACGCTAATAGTGTCTAATCTAGCTTTGATTTTCTTCATTTCTTCTTGAGCTTGTTGAAGCTTCTTCATCATATCGAACATACCATGTCATTTTAATGATACAAATGAACGAGTTTAAGTTCAAATTGAGATTTACTTGTGATCAGCAGAAACAAAAAAAGGCAACAGATGAATACCTGTTGCCTGCTATTGGTGGTTGAAGTGCTGTGTTTTATACGACTTGAAACGATATGTCGATTCTATATACTTCGTTTGGTTTAAGCTCGGTGATGTTATCTAACCCATTGAGTTGTTCTTTTACATGATTGTACATGTCTTTGTCAGCCCCAGCCATGTTCAATATTTCGATTTTATTGTGTTCATCAATGGTAAACAAGACTCCAACTTTTTTTAGTTGTGTTGAGTTTGAAAGGATTGATTCATGCTGCAATGCTTTTGTCCATTGCGATTGAATCAATGTATTCTTGGAAGGATTTAAGTTAGTAGGTGCTGCAAGAGAAATAGATCCTATCGCTAATAAGAGAATTGTGATGGTCATTTTAGTTTTCATAGCCAATGATTTTGTTGATTATGCAAATGTGACGCTGAGGTTTAAGAAAAGTCACAGGCTTTCTTTAAATGGTGGTTTTATCTGATAACTGGTTGATAGGTGAGACGTTATGAAATATTATCATATTATGTATGTACATACATATAATGTTAGTACATTTGTTATCTCAATATTAAAAACACACATAATGGAAACACAAACAGCATTAAAGACAACATGGGCGGTAGACCCAACGCACAGCGAAGTTCAATTCAAGGTAAAGCACTTGGTAATTTCAACCGTTACTGGTTTTTTCAGATCGTTTGAAGGATCTGTAAACACTGATAATGAAGATTTTGATGGAGCTAATGTGGAGTTTAAGCTTGATGTGGATAGCATCGACACCAACCAAAAAGACAGAGACAACCACTTAAAGTCTGATGATTTTTTCTCTGCAGAGAAATACCCAAACCTTGTTTTTGAGAATGGAATTTTAAGCAAGAAGGGTGAGGGATATGAGTTGGCAGGAGATCTTACGATCAAAGAAACGACCAAGAAAGTTTTACTGAAAGCCGAGCTAGGTGGAATCATGGTTGATCCTTACGGAAATACAAAAGCTGGTTTTGAAATCAACGGTAAAGTGAATAGAAAAGAATTTGGCTTGTCATGGGATGCTGTGACAGAAGCGGGTGGGGTAGTAGTAGGCGATGAGGTCAAGCTGCATTTCAATATTCAAGTTGCCAAGCAAGCATAGTTTTAGGTAGTTGATTAGATTAGAGAACCCATTGGTTGTGAAAACTGATGGGTTTTTTATACCCTCACCTCAATGACACAAACGTCATCAATTTGCTCGTGCTTATCGTGCCAGTTTCCAAAACGCTCGAAACTGAAATCAAATACACTCTAAAAAGCTGCTCTTAATCCTTCTCCCATTCCATTTTATTCAATTTGGAATTGTATTTCATTTTATCAACCGTTTGGTCAATTAAAGAAGAATCATTTGTAGAGTTTGATATAGTGTCCAGCCAAATGTCAGCCTCTAATTTCCATGACTCTTTGTGGTCATTTGGAATGTTTCTTAAGTCGATAATCACTTTCTTAGTTTGATACCCTTTTGCTTCATAACGAACTTCATATAGTTCGTCAAAAGGTAAAGTAAGTGTATAGCGTCCATCCGCGCTATCAGTAACTGTCCAGCCGATTAAACTATTATCTTCTTGAGAAAAAATGGCAACGGAAGCATTGTTTATAAAGCTATCTGAGCCTAGACTCTTATCCTTATATAAACTACCTGTAATCAAGCATTTCATAGGCTTTGGTAACCATAAATAAGCACAGTGCTATGGTTAAGATTAGGTGGTTGTGTATCAATTGGCGTTGCTTCATTCAGGCTCCTAAAGTACGGTTCAATCAGAAAAAGGTTTACTGATGCTTTGGTGCGGTTAACATCTAAAAATCTGTTTTTGTTCTTATTCTGCTCTCTCATGTAGGCTGAATGTCATTTTCAGATATGTTGAAAAAAATACTCAGCTAAAAGCGTCTCCGATTATTAAATACTAAATATTTTAGCAATCGTTAATAATTGGTTTTTTAATAATGAATAATATTCGGTCAAAGCAAATCCTACATCTCGATCTCGATTCATTTTTTGTATCAGTAGAGCGACTTCTAGATAGTCAGCTCAATGATCGTCCTGTGTTGATTGGTGGTACAACAGATCGTGGCGTTGTGGCAGCATGCAGTTATGAAGCGCGTGCTTTTGGTATTCATTCAGCCATGTCCATGCGTATGGCGCGTGAGTTGTGTCCTGAGGCAATTATCATAAAAGGAAATAGCGGTACGTATTCCAAGTACAGCGATATGGTTACGGAGATCATGCAAGAGGCGTTGCCTGTACTCGAAAAAACATCCGTAGATGAGTTTTATGCTGACCTCACTGGTATGGATCGGTTTTTTGGCTGCACTAAAATGGCAGGCGAGTTGCGCCAGCGAATTATTAAAGAAACGGGCCTGCCCAACTCCTTTGGTTTATCTATTAATAAAACGGTTTCTAAAGTGGCTACAGGTGAGGCTAAGCCCAATAATCAGTTAGAGATTGCGCGTGGTCAAGAGAAACCTTTTTTAGCTCCACTTTCGGTAAGGAAAATACCGATGGTGGGCGAGAAGACTTATCAAACGCTTCGTAATTTGGGGATACAAAGGATTAAGACCATTCAAGAGATGCCGCAAGACATGATGCAGCGAGTGTTGGGGCAAAATGGCGATATGATTTGGAAAAAGGCCAATGGCATCGACAATAGCTTGGTCATTCCTTACAATGAGCGCAAGAGCATCAGTACTGAGCGCACCTTTGATCGTGATACCACAGATGTGGTGAAGTTAAAAGGCATCATGTTGGCAATGGCTGAAAACTTGGCGTTTCAGCTGCGTAGAGGCAAGAGGCTTACGGGATGTGTTACAGTGAAAGTGCGTTATTCTGATTTTCAAACGCAAACCCTTCAGGCGCGCATACCTTACACTTCAGCTGATCATATTTTGATTGAAAAGATAATGGAGCTTTTTGGGCGTGCCTACAATCGCAGGCTGTTGGTTCGCTTGATTGGCGTGCGCTTCAGTCACTTGGTGGGTGGCGGGTATCAGATCAACCTGTTTGAAGACCGCGAAGAGTACATAAACCTTTATCAGGCCATGGATAATATCCGTGAGCGTTTTGGCGATCGCGCTGTGATGCGTGCTTCTGGAATCGGTGCACGCACCATTAGCAGGAGTAATCCTTTCAATGGAAAAGCGCCAATGTTACTAGCTAACAGAAGGAGTTGAAAGAATGTAAATAGATTATGTTTTCGTGTGCTCTATTTACACTTGAAAGTAGAGTGATGCCATCACCTTTCAAAGATTTGACTTACTAAAGCTTTTAGATTTCGTGCTTACAAATACCCATACATATTATTCCTTCAAATTCGGCACATGGAAGCCTGAAAGCCTTATCAAAAAAGCGCTTGAATGGGGTTACGATAGTTTATGTGTTACCGACATCAACAATACATCAGCATGTTTAGACAGCATGCGTTTGGGGCAGAAGCATGGGTTGAAAGTGATTCCTGGAGTTGATTTTAGAAATGGAGTAGATCAGCAGTTTGTGGCAATAGCAAAAAGCAATCGTGGGTTTGAAAACATCAACCGCTTTTTGACGAAGCATTTGCATAGTAAAGAACCCATTCCGGCTAGGGCTCCCGAGATGGAAGATGTTTTTATTGTTTACCCTTTTTTCAAAGTTCTTACTCATGCTTCTGGTCTTGACTGTTCTTCATTTATTGGTATTCAGCCCTACGAGGCCTCTCGGCTTCGGTTTTCTTCATTACGCCATCAACTGGGTAATTTGGTGATGATGCCTACAGTATCGTTTCAAAGTCAGCGTGATTTTAATGCGCATCGCTTATTGCGGGCGATTGATAATAATAGCTTACTGAGTAAGTTGCCCAAATCAGAAGAAGGGAATCCGCTTCACATCTTGGTGCCGAAAGATGAATTACTCGATCAATACCAAGAGTTTCCTGAAATCATCAGTAATACGCAGTCGCTCATCAAGCAATGCGCAGTCGCGTTTGAGTTTGGCGATGGTATTGCTCCACAAAATATGTCTACTTACACCGGAAGTAAACAAGGTGACTATGAACGCATTCAACAACTATGTGAAGAAAATTTAGCGTACCGATATCCTGATATTGATGATAATATTACCTCAAGAATTGAGAAGGAATTAGAGATCATTCGGGATAAAGACTTCATGTCTTATTTCTTGATTAATCACGACATCGTTTCCTATGCACGTAGCAAAGGATATTTCTATGTTGGACGTGGAAGTGGTGCAAATAGTATAATAGCTTACTTGTTGAGGATCACTGATGTTGATCCAATTGACTTAGACTTATACTTTGAGCGATTTATTAACCTGTATAGGCGTAACCCACCAGACTTTGATATCGACTTTTCATGGACCGATCGCGATGATATTACGCGGTATATATTTGAGCGATTTCCGAATTCTGCACTGTTGGCAACGTATAGTACATTTCAATATCGTGCGGTAGTGCGCGAGCTTGGTAAGGTGTTTGGCTTGCCCAAACAGGAGATCGATAAATTGTCAAAAGGACACTTGAATATGAGTCGTCTAGATAAGCTCTCTCAATTGGTATTGAAGTATGGCTCTTTGATTCAAGACTTTCCCAGTCACTTAAGTATTCATGCAGGTGGTATTTTGATTTCTGAAAAACCGATCGAACATTATACGGCCACATTTATGCCACCTAAAGGTTACCCTACAACCCAGTTTGATATGGTGGTAGCGGAGGATGTAGGCTTGTATAAGTTTGATATTTTAAGCCAAAGAGGATTGGGTAAAATCAAGGATGCGGTAGCTGATGTGAATCGTAACAATCCTGAAAACCTCATTGACATTCATGACTTAGCGCGCTTTAAGCAAGATGAGGCGGTGAAGGATATGCTACGCAATGGCAAGGCGATTGGGTGTTTTTATGTGGAATCTCCAGCTATGCGTATGCTCCTTTCAAAGCTGCGTGTTGATGATTACCTCGGTTTGGTGGCTGCCAGTTCTATTATCCGTCCTGGAGTGGCAAAGTCAGGGATGATGCGCGAATACATCAAGCGCTTTCGCGATCCTGAAGAACGGAAGAAGGCACATCCAATCATGATGGACATTATGCCAGATACGTTTGGTGTGATGGTGTATCAAGAAGATGTGATTAAAGTGGCGCATTACTTTGCTGGCCTTACGCTGGGTGAGGCTGATGTGTTGCGTAGAGGAATGAGTGGAAAGTATCGATCTCGCGAAGAGTTTGAACAAGCTAAGGAAGCTTTCTTTAGAAAAGCATTAGCGAAAGGTCATCCAGCTGAGATGGTGGAAGAGGTGTGGCGACAAACGGAAAGTTTTGCAGGTTATGCCTTTGCTAAAGGTCATTCAGCATCCTATGCGGTGGAGAGTTATCAGAGCTTGTTTTTGAAAGCGCATTATCCGTTAGAGTATATGGTGGCTACGCTCAACAACTCAGGTGGGTTTTACCGACCTGAGTTTTATGTGCATGAAGCGCGTATGCATGGTGGCGACATACAAGCGCCTTGCGTCAATCATAGTGAGGCTGGTGCGGTAGTTTATGGTAAAGTCATTTATCTTGGCTTAGCGAGCTTAAAAGAGCTGGAGTCGAAAACGGTAAAGTGGATTTGTAAAGCAAGGGCAGAAGGTGGTGGTTTCGAATCGCTGGTTGATTTTACAGAGCGTGTTCCGGTTGGTATTGAGCAAATAACCACATTGGTAAAGGCTGGTGCATTTCGTTTTACGGGTAAAAACAAGAAAGAATTGATGTGGGAGTCGCATCTTACATTGGGGAAGGTGAAGAACCGCAGTATTGCTCCTAAGTTGTTTTCTGAAGGGTCGAAGTCTTTTCAATTCCCTGCTTTTTATACCGCTCCGCTTGAAGAAGCTTATGATCAAATCGAGTTGCTGGGGTATCCGCTGTGTGATCCGTTTTTGCTGCTCAAGCGCTCTCCAAAAGGTGGCATATTATCTGTAGATATGAGCGATTTTGTCAATCAAACCGTTGTAGCTTATGGTTATCTGGTGACGGTGAAAGAGACTAAAACGGCAAACGACAAACGCATGCAATTCGGAACATTTCTAGATCGTAAAGGTTTTTTCTTGGATACTGTGCACTTCCCACCCGTAGCAGCGAAATATCCGTTTCGTGGGCGTGGCGTGTATCGCATCATCGGAAAGGTGATGGAAGAGTTTGGCTTTCACTGTATTGAGGTGAGTGAATGTTACAAAGAAGATATGATTGAAGACCCGAGGTATAGTGAGGATAGGAATGTGAAAAAGCCAGAACGGAAAAACTACAGAGAAATTGAGAAAGCTGATATTTCAACGACTAACGTCAATAAAAACGCACGATACTTTGAACGAAAACATAAAAGCACAGTAAACGAATGACTACAAAAGGTCAAGGAGCGCAAACCAATCCTGATAATCGATTTGCTCAGCATACCAGCGAAGTAGATGAGTCGTATCTCAACTATCTAGTTGCTGAAAGTGAAGAAATGACCTCTAAAACGAAAGTGGTTGAAGTGTTTCCTAAGACTATAGTGAATCAAGTTAAAAGTCCTGATGTGCCCATGGAGTGGTCCTTGAATCCATACCAAGGTTGTGAGCATGGATGCACGTATTGTTACGCAAGAAACAGTCATGAATACTGGGGTTATAGTGCGGGAGTTGATTTTGAGCGCGTCATTTTGGTGAAGAAGAATGCATCAGAATTACTTGATCAAACGCTAAAGAAGAAAACATGGAAGGCTTCTCCCGTAGTTCTATCCGGCAATACAGATTGCTATCAGCCAATCGAACGCAAGCTGAAAATAACAAGATCTTGCATCGAGGTTTTTTTGAAGCACCAACATCCGATGGGTATTATCACCAAAAATGCCCTCGTACAGCGTGATATTGATTTGCTCAAACAACTCGCAGAGAAACAGCTAGCGCAGGTGGTTGTATCGATAACCACTCTCAATGAAGGTCTTCGCCAGAAGATGGAGCCTAGAACAGCGTCCATCAAAAAGCGCTTAGAAACCGTGGACGCTCTATCTGCTGCTGGAATCCCTGTAATGGTTTTAATGGCACCCATAGTTCCGGGATTGAATAGTCATGAAGTGTTCGACTTGCTAAAGGTCGCAAAGGAAGCTGGGGCTCACGATGCAGGATATGCCATGGTGCGACTCAATGGGCAGATAGCTGATATATTCTCAACGTGGATTGAAGTGACTTTCCCAGACAAGGCGCAAAAAGTATTGAATCAGATAAAGGCCACGCACAATGGCTCTCTGAAGAATAATGAATTTGGTAAAAGAATGAGAGGGAGTGGGAAGGAGGCTGAGTCAATTAATCAAACATTCAAAATGGCTCGGAAGAAGTTTTTTGGAGAGCCTGAAAAAATGACCTATAACCTTAATTCGTATGAGCAGAATAAAAACCCGCAGATGAAAATGTTCTGATTTAGGTAGATCTGAAAACCCAAAACTTTTGCCCTATAAAATTAACAGAAGCACTAATTCCTGTTGCGAAAATAAATGAAATTAAGTATTTGTATTCCAGTTTTTTAAGAATTTCAACCTTATGTAATAAATCAAGTATTGTTGAGTTTGTAAGCACGTTAATCAAAAGAGAAGAACCATATAAGATCGTAAAGTTTAAAACACGCTTATTCGACTTTGATTTTGCCTTCCAAGTCCATAGCTTATTCAAAGTGTATGTTACACTCATGCCACATAAAAAAGACATTGCCTTTGCAAAGTCTTCGATCTCGAATCCAAACATCAAATTTTCAGGAAGTGCATTCAAGAAAATGTAGTAGCAGGCTAAGTCAACTAAAACGGCCAAAACACCAATCAAAGTAAACTTAACCAGCTGTTTTTTAAGTGGCGCAATATTGGAAAGCGATTTAATTGACACGGGCAGTATTCTCTGATAAGCCCACGAATTTAGAAGCAATTCGCACATTTTGATTTTCAAAACATGATTTAGGCACAACTATCAATAGGTAATGTTCTTAGCTAGTAAGATATTCCAAGTCGTTTATAGATAAAGCCCAAAAGCCACGCTGGGCCAACTAAAAGGAATTGGAGGTCTTTGAGAAAAGACGGTTTCTTTCCCTCTATTTTATGTCCAATAAATTGTCCGATCCATGCTAACACAAACAGGGTGAGCGAAATAGCCCATAACGGAGTTTCGCTTGATTGCATTATTCTCACATTTAACCATACTGTAAATGCAGAAAATAGCAGCATGCCAAAGAACAAAGTGCGAGAAATACTGTAATATAAAATGCAGGTCAGTAGTATCGCTAATGATCCGAAGTTGACAAAAGCAGATATGCTTGGAGGGAAGAATGATGCAATGGAATCACTCGGAATGGAAACCAAAAGGCCAGCGATGCTGAAAAAGATGGTTGGCACACAAATCCAGTGAATAAATTTATTGGTTGGGTTTTGATGACTTACTCCATACTCATCAAACCATTCTTGAGCTGTTTTCATGCACTAAATGTAACGAATGGATCTATTTACTCGAAATGATCATTCCGTCAGCGCAGAGCTTATTAAAAAAGGGGTGGATGTTTTGCTTCAATTGCTCAACATCAGTTATCCCAAACTGCAACTTAATTGTTGGGAGTAAATCGGAAATGTTGGTTTGACCATTCTGAATGGCTGTGATTAACCAAGCGAAAAAAGGTGAAAGACCTAAGAACTTCACTTTGAATGTTTTCGGTTGTCGAAAAATCAAACAGAAGTATTGACCACGATCAGTAATCGAGATGAAGCGTGCATTTTTTACATGAAGAGGATAAGAAAGGTTGAGAATTTCAGATTCAGGATTAAAGACCCATCTTTCATTCCAAAAGTCAGTTGTTGATTCTTTAGGGAAAGCCTCGTCTGGCATCATGTAATACTCAACTTCTTTCCATTCAAAGTTTAACAGCTCAATTAAGTGAGGGTATTTTTTGGTTAATACTGGTTGATTTTTTTCTGCGTATTCAATCAGCTCAAACGGCATTTTCCAAACTTGTGGATCTTGGCAGTGGTGTGATTCGAAGAATTCCTGGATCAATACAGTCCATTCTTTTGCTGTGAGAAGATTTACGGTAAGAGGATAAGTAATGCTCAAGGCTTCCCTAACAACACCAAACACTAACCTTCGGTAATTGTGCAGGCGGCCTTTAGTCACGTCTTTTAACTGAGGCTCAACTCCGTCTCGACAATATTTGGCGAGTAGTCGCTGTTGTTCTAAAGTATCGTTATGCAATGCATGACTCATGGCTCCATTGCTTTTGGCAGATTCCTTCTAGTCGATTCATTTCGATGGCCAATTCCTCCATTTCAGGAATATTGAAATCTCTTTCTAATAGAACAGGAACGGGTTCATTGAGCTTGGAAATGGCATGCTCAAATAGATCATAAACAGGGTCGATAATGGCTTGTCCGTGTGTGTCAATGATCAAATCATCGCTTACTTTTTCATGACCAGCCATGTGAATGTATTTCACGCTAGATAGATCAAGTTGTTCTATGAATTGCTTTGGATCGTAATTGTGGTTGAATGCATTGACATAGATATTGTTGATGTCGAACAATAGCTCACAATCTGATTCTTTGAGGATCGAATTAATGAACTCAACCTCAGACATTTCAGCTGCAACTGGGGTGTAGTAAGAAACAATTTCAATCACTAGCTTGCGTCCAAGAAAGTCCTGGACTTCCTTAATTCGTTGAGAGATATGCTTTACTGCATCTTCTCTGAATGGTATTGGTAAAAGGTCGTAAATATGAGCGTTGTCGCATTTGCTGTAGCTCAAATGCTCAGAATACACTTGAACATCCCATTCTTGAATAAAGGCTTTTATTCTTTTTAGAAAACCCCAGTCGATAGGATCAGGACTTCCAATAGAAAGGGATAGACCATGTGTGTAAATTGGAAACTTATTGGCAACTTTAGAAAGCTCTTTCTTCCAATACCCTCCAACATCAACCCAGTTTTCTGGAGCTACTTCCACAAACGCAGGATCGAGAATATCACTTTCTAAAAAAGCGGATCCAAAATCTTTACGATATCCTATTCCAACGTATTTTGACATATAGAAACAATCAAGCCTGACCAGTTAGAAGATCAGGCTTTAAGTATGTTTTTCTAGTTAGGCTTTACAGCTTTTACTGGCTTTGTTGCTTTAGGGCTAGCGGGCTTCATTTCAGCTTTTGCTTCGCCACATTTACCTTCACCGCATTTGTGCTCAGCAGCTTTTGAGTCTCCAGCTTTCATATCCGCTTTAGCTTCTCCACACTTGCCTTCACCACATTTGTGGTCAGATGCTTTAGATTCAGCTTTTGCCTTTCCACATTTTGCCTCAGGAGATTTAAACCCTGTGTTTGAAGCATCCAATAGATCAGCTCTTAGCTCAGATCCAGAACCTAGATCATCGTAAGAGAATAATTCATTTGCATTAGCAGAGGATGAACTTAAAACAGCACCTGCCATCAGCGTTCCGGTGATTAATGCACCTAAACCTTTGTTTGTGTTTTTCATATTATTTTGGTTTTAATTGATGCGAATTATTGATTAGAGTCTTTCAACGTGGCGTCCATTGCTTCTTTTTCAGCATTAGAAAACGAATCTTGAACGTTTAGTTTTTCGGACATTGAATTGACCCATGAATTTTGTTTGCTAAATGCTTTGCAGTATTTGCAAATCAGAAGATGAAAAGATAACTCTAATTTTTCTCTCAGAGTTAGTTTACTTTCCTCTTTCTTTATTGTCAGTTGCGTTGACTCCTTACAATTAATCATTTGTCAAACCAGTTTTTTTCGAGACATGAGCGCAATTGCACTTTTGCTCTATGGATTAAAACCCAGTAGTTAGAAGATGAGATTCCAAGTTCCTTACATATCGTCTCAGAATCTTCACCGTCAATATATTTCATAGTGAATACTTGAGCTTGAACCTCCTTTAGTGCAGCTTTGCATCGAAGGAAAGTATGCATAAATTCCTTGTTCTGAATTATATCGTCAGTAGACCAGTTTTTCGGCATTCGGCTGTCCATCCAATGCCCTTTGTCATCAAATGAGTCATCATCGTTATCATCTGAATCAAAGTCTGACTCCAAGACTTCTTTCTTCTTTTTGTAATAGTCGAGAATACGACTTCTTAATATGAGGTATAACCAATTTTTCTCTGAGATTTCACCACGAAAACTATCCTTTGATTTCAGTGCAGTAAAGAAGGTGTCCTGCACCAAGTCTTTCGCAGCATCGCGCTCTGGCACGCGCACTATAGCGTAGCTCAAAAGCTGGTCCGCATATAAATTGATCCAGTTTTCTGGTGTTAGTTGGTGTTTACTCATTCAATTATTAAAAGAATGGAAAATGATAATTCCTCTGACGCAAGATGAATAAAATTGACGCTTAATGAAAGCAAGAAGTGTTAATTATCATTTCTAAAGTTTTGAAGAATTGAATTTACTTACTTCATTTGCCATGTGAAAAGACTGCTTTTGAGTTTCATATTGCTCGCCTTAATGGTGTTCATCAATATCCCACGAGAATTTTATCATTCGTGTGATCTTGACATGGAAGTGCAGCATGATCATGGGTTGTCTTTTTCTAAAGCGCATGAAGATTGCTTAGTATGTGATTACACATTTTCAGTTTTCAGCAGCAGCTCCCAAGCCATTTCCAATAAATCAACTGCAGAGTATGGCGAGTATCAAGCACTCGCTGCTGCACTAGACGATTTAGATTCCTTTCCTTATTGTGAGGGCAGAGCACCGCCAGTTTTAGCATAGACCAATTCTTGTATTCTAGCTAAAACAAATTTTTCATGAAATATATTTTTATGCTGGTGCTGATCGCATTAGCTCCCGATTTTCTCGCACAAGAAACCTGCGTGTTCACTTTAACGGGGACCGTTAAAGATGAGCACGATGACAGTGTTTTGCCTTTTTCTGAGATTAGACTATTAAATACGCCCATAGGCACAGTCGCAAATGAAAATGGGGGGTTTGTCATCAGAAACCTTTGCACAAGCCAATTTAAAGCAGTAATTAGTCATATTGGCTGCGACCCGGATACTATTTCATTTTCACTCGAAGGGGATACTGCACTTACTTTTTACCTAGAGCATCATGCCGAATTACTAAAGGCGTTGACCATCGAGGCAAAACAACCTCATAAAGATATTGCATCACGTGTTGAGTTAAATGAACGCGATTTGGCAAGCAATTCTGGAGAAGGTTTGGCGGATTTATTAGATGACCTGCAAGGCATGCAAATGTTGAATACAGGCAGTAATATCTCAAAACCAGTAATACACGGAATGCATAGCAACCGCTTAGTGATAATGAGCGATAATACAAAGCTTCAAGGTCAACAATGGGGAAGTGAGCATGCACCAGAATTGGATCCAATGTCGGTTCAGCGCTTAGAAGTCGTGCAAGGAGCAAGTAGTTTGAGGTACGGAACTGAGGCAATGGCCGGGGCTGTTATTGCTCATTCTGCGGATATTACGAAAGAGCGAAAATTAAATGGTTCACTGCAAACAGGGTTTTCGACCAACGGACAGAAAGGCTTAGCTTCTGTCGCTCTTCAAGGTGCATTACTCAAAAAGGCACCATTGTTTTTCAGGGTTCAAGGTTCTGCAATTAACGCTGGTGATTTAAAGGCACCTGATTATTATTTGCTGAATACTGGAAAGAAAGAGTGGAACGGCAGTGGGCGATTGCTTTGGAAAGGGGAAAACTTTGGAATCGATATACAATATAAGTTGCTTTCAACTGAACTTGGTATTCTGTCTTACTCGCACATTGGAAACTTAAGTGATCTCGAGAAAGCAATTAATTCTGCAGAACCGTTGAATCCTTCAGATTCATTTAGCCGGACGATGAATAGTCCACGACAGGCAGTGCAACATGAGTTAACTTCTGCCAGAGCATATTGGAAAGCCAATCTTCGAAACGAGCTTCAGCTGAATGTTTCTAGGCAATACAACAAACGTCAAGAATTTGATCGAAGCATTTTTAGTGACCTTCAAGTGGCAGATCTGCAATATGAAATCACCACCTATCAGGCGGATATTCAATATGAGGATAGAATAAGAAGTAACTATAAATATGAAATAGGCATTGCGTCAGAAACTCAAGCTAATACCTACACTGGCCGCTTCTTTATTCCGAATTTCCGAAATTATACCGTTGGTTTATTCACCATCCATCATTTGAATTTTGGGGCGTGGGAACTTGAGGGAGGAGTGAGGTATGATTATAAATGGCAAGAAGCCTTTATGTATCGCCAAAATGAATTGTATTCACCCATTAGAACATTTGATGGAATTTCGAGCAATATTGGTGTATCTCGGGAGTGGAAAAAGTGGGTGGCTATGTTTAATGCAGGCCGAGCTTGGCGTTCGCCATCCATCAATGAATTGTATAGTGAAGGGCTTCATCATGGAGTGGCTGCTGTAGAATTTGGCGTTGAAACCTTGGATGAGGAAAGAATGACTTCTGCGACAGTTGCGATTTCGGGCAACGCAATAGAATTATTTGGTATTGCCATGGACGTCAATGCTACTGCCTATGCATATTACATAAATAATTATATCTATTTATTGCCAACGCTTCCCTCAACGTTAACCATTAGGGGAGCTTTCCCAACGTTTAATTACACGAGCACTGATGCTTTTTTTAGAGGTCTTGACGCCAATGTGAGAATAATGCCACATAAAAACCTTGATGTAATATTTGGCGCTGAAATAGTCAGAGCGAGTGATCCTAATTCGGAAGCAGACCTTGTCTTTATACCACCTAATCGTTTTGATGGCAGAGTAAATTTTTCTTTTTGGAAAAAGAAACCTGCAACGCACCAAATAGGTGTTTCAGTAGCTTATACTGCCCGTCAGAATCGCGTTCCTGATGGCGTTGATTATGCACCTTCCCCAAATGATTTTATTCTATTTGGAGGTGAAATTTCCGGTGACTTTATCATCTTTAATAAGCGCCCGCATTATTCTTTTAGAGTTGAGAATGCGTTAAATGCGAGCTACAGGTCTTACTTAAATAGGCTACGCTATTATGCAGATGAGCCAGGACAAAACTTCATACTAACATTAAAAATTCCATTTTAACTTAAATCAATTATTATGAACATACAAAGAGTAAAACAATTATCAATTATTGCATTTCTTGCAATTGCTGCATCGTGCAAAAAGGATGACGATCAGCCTAATATTCCTCAACCCATTATCAATGAACCAGAAAGTATCACCTCTGTCGAATTGCATTTCACAGCTCAAGATGGTTCATCCACCTTTCATGCAGACTGGGATGATCCAGATGGTTTGGGAGGAGATGAACCTACGATTGAAAGTATAGTGCTTGATAGCGGTATGACCTATGATGTTGAAGTATCATTTCTTGACCGATCAAGTGGAACCTCTGAGGATTTAACTTCTGAAATTGAGGAAGAAGCAGCTGAGCATATCGTGTGCTATTCGTTGGATGCTTCAACAGAAAATGTATTGGAAATTGTCTCAACAGATTCAGATGGCACCTACGGTGTAGGACTTAATTCAGAGTGGCAGACGAAAGACATTGGTTCTGGTAATCTCTCATTGACGCTTAAGCATCAACCTGATGGTATCAAGGACGGTACTTGTGATCCAGGTGAAACGGACGTAGAGGTAATTTTCCCAATAAGTATTCAATAAATTAAAACTAATCTAATTATGAAAAAAGTCATATTAATGATGGGTGCAGTTGCGGTTCTCACTGCGTGCAACAAAACTAAAATCAATTCGAATCGCCTTAGTGGTGAAGTTTGGAAGGTTGTAAGTATCACAACTGATGGTGAGCCATTTGAACAAGATGATCTACCAGAACTTGAGTTTGAGGATTGCGATATTTATGATGAAGTATGCATGGGGCATTGGGCTCTGGAAGATGAAGAAGCTCATTTTGCGTGGCAATTCAGTGATAACGGGGAATTATTCACCTTGTCTAATCAGTCAGAAATGGATCATGATCATGACCACGAGGAAGACCATGAGGAAGATCATGACGATGGTCATGAGCATATGAACCCCACAGAACAATGTCAAAACTTTAGCGGAAGCTATAAGGTTGAAGATTCCAAAAGAAAGTCTATGAAAATTAGTTCAAGCGAAACTGTAGGATACTTTGGAGTTGAAGTCTTAATTGAACTTGAGTTATCTGAATAATCACCAACTTAAAAGGCGAACCAAGAGGTTCGCCTTTTTTTCTATTAGTGTAATTCTTATTCGCAGATTGAACAGCATGTCTAAATAAAGAAACAAAATCAACTAAAGGTTCAGGTAGTATGGTTTCAGTAATTCGATTGCTTCAGGTGAATATTGGTTTAGCTTTTTATAAAGAATCAATTCGCAAGAGTCTACTGATGCTGATTTTGTCTTTGCTAAAACTGCTATAAATCTATTGATTGCTTTCTCTTTATTTGGTCTTATGAATAGTTCTTTGTGGAAATAAAGGTTATTTGAAATAGCTTCTTTTTTTAGGTCATGATATCGATCGTGAGGAAGTACTAATGTAAATTTTCCATGTTCAGTTAGTAGGTTCTTCACATGAAACAGAAGTGAGCTTAATTTTAGGTTTCCTTCATGACGAGCATTCGATATTCTTTGGTCAATGTTTTTAGTGGAGCCAACAAAATAGGGAGGATTGCTGACTAATAGATCATATGTCTTTGACGTGGTTTTTGCGAACTCATCAAGACTGCAATGGATAGATGTCAATCGATTTGACCAAAGCGATCGTTGAAAGTTGACCCGAGCTTGATCACTGCTTTTTTTGTCAGTATCAATCCCATCAATTGTGGCATTGCATTTTTGAGCAAGCATCAGAGCAATTAAGCCACTACCAGTTCCTATGTCTAAGACGTTTTGGGCAAAAGAAGCATCTATCCAAGATGCCATTAAACAGGAATCAGTTCCAACTTTAAAAGCAGCATCTTTCTGTTCTATTCTAAATTGCTTGAAATCAAACCAAGTATTTGCCATTTAAACTGAACTGATAACTTCTGGAATGAGCTGAATTAATTTATCTTCTGCTTTGCCCGCGATTTCTAGAATATCAGCAATGTTTATGGGCTTTAAATCGTCCGGGTCGCACTCATCTGTCAGCACAATTACAGCAGCACAATCCATTCCACTGTGTTTAGCTACTATCACCTCTGGCACAGTACTCATTCCTACCGCATCTGCGCCAATTGTTCTTAGAAATCTATATTCTGCAGGTGATTCTAGCATTGGTCCTTGAACGGAGACGTAAACGCCCTTTCTAAGGGTGATGTTTAATTGTTCAGCTGTGGTTGAAATTTTTTCTTGTAAGCTATTAGAGTAGGTCTCGCTCATATCCGGAAAACGAGGCCCAAGTCGATCATCATTCTTCCCAATCAATGGGTTCGAAGGCAAAAGATTAATTTGATCAGTGATCATCATTAAATCACCCTTCTTAAAATCAAGGTTCATTGCTCCAGCTGCGCCTGATAATAGCAGGGTTGAAGTACCTAAAAATTTCATAACTCTTATCGGAAAAGTGATGGCTTGCAAGTCGTATCCTTCATAGTAATGAAGTCGACCTTGCATCGCAATTACATTTTTGTTTCCTAGTTGCCCAAAAATAAACTTACCCTTATGCGACTCCACGGTTGATGCTGAGAAATGCGGAATGTCTGTGTAATCAATGACTATTGGATTCTCGATTTTCTCTGCTAACTTGCCGAGGCCTGAGCCTAAAACTATTCCTATGTCAACCTTTTGAAACCCACGTGCATTTAAAAATGCCGCTGCCTCTGTTACTTTATCAAACAACTCCATTCTGTCTTTTCTTAGCTCTTGCGATCGATGTAGAAACTATTGGCTTGCGACAAGCTAGTGATCACCATATCATTGATGCATAAATTGGGAGGTAAGGTGGTAACATAATACACTTGCTCTGCAATGTCATTGGCTGTCATTGGCTCGTATCCATTATACGCTGCCTTGGCTTTGGCTTCATCACCATGAAAACGTACAATACTAAATTCTGTTTCGGCCGCACCAGGAGCAATTTGAGTGACTTTAATGCCTGTACCTAATAGGTCGATTCTCATGCCTTTTGTTATGGCATCAACAGCATGTTTTGATGCGCAATAAACATTGCCATTTTCGTAGACTTCTTTTCCCGCGGTAGATCCAATATTTATGATTTGACCTTTTTTGCGTTGAACCATCAAAGGAATAATCGCTTTTGAAACGTATAGAAGACCCTTAACGTTAGTATCAATCATCTTGTCCCAGTCTTCAATATCGCCATCTTGGATATGGCTCAATCCACTAGCTAGTCCAGCGTTGTTTATCAAAACGTCTATGTTTTTCCATTCATCTGTTAACCCCTCTAAACTGCGCTTTACTTCTTCAAGATTGCGCACATCGAATGAGAGTGTGAGAATGTCAATGGAATGCTTTGACTCAAGGTCTAGCTTAATTTCAGATAATCGTTCGGCCCGTCTGCCGGTAATTATTAGGTTGTAATTATTCTTTGCGAAAACCTCAGCTATTGCTTTTCCGAAGCCCGCAGTAGCACCCGTTATTAAGGCAACTTTATTCATTCGCCAAATCTACTATTTGACACTGGGATTCTCGGAAATAATTGTTCGGTTTATCTGAAGTTGAGGGTTAAAGACCGCTCACCAATCGCTTTATAATAACTGATATCGGTTCCACAGCTTTAATGCTCTCAATGCTCGGCCCGGCCACCCAAACAGTCTTATAGGTTGCTTTATTAGCCGCATTGGATATTTTGTTCAAACCTCTAACGGCAATAAACATCTTGATGTATTTCTTTAGCCATTTGTTGCGGTGCATCAATTTTTCAAGAAAGCTGGCTTCTGTGCCAATAGTCTGCACATAAGGCGTGTTTATCACGGTCAATGCGCTTCCAGACATTTTTGTTGTTCTGACAATGTCTTTTTCACCATACTGAACCAGGGCGTTTTTGTAATCATCAGATACACCTGCTTCTTCGCTTGCTATGAATATCGTGCCTACAGAAACAGCACTTGCACCTAAGTCCAGAATCTTCTTTATGTCGTCAGAGTTTCTTACACCACCGGCAGAAATAATTGGAATACTTAACTCTTTCTTCAGCATTGGAATTAATTCTTCAGGTGGGATATTTCCAGCATGACCTCCCGCAACCGAGTTAACGGCAATTACAGCATCCGCTCCAAGCTCTTCTACTTTTTTGGCATAAGTCAAGTCCGTAACATCGCAAAAGACCTTTATACCGAAGGGCTTGCATCTTTCAATGCATTCCTTAGGATTTCCGAGTGAAGTAATAATGTAAGCTACCTTCTTCTCAAGGCAGGTTTCTAATTGACTTTTGTATTTGACGTTTGACTTATTGACGATAAGGTTTACGCCAAATGACTTATTAGAGTGAGAGCGTATCTCGTCAATCGCTACTCTAAACTCCTTGTCTGTACGATAGTTTAAAGCAGGGAAAGATCCTGAGATGCCATTATCAGCTGCGCCTTTCATCATTGCGGCATTAGATACCAAAAACATTGGCGCCATAATTACCGGATACTCCGCGTCAAAAAGAGATTTATGAGTTTGTATTGCCATCGTTTAAAAGTACGACAGCATGGAATACTGACGAAAATTAATGACAAAAAAGGAATATAACTTGCTGTTACTAGCGTCTGAAACCCATCAGCATAACTCCGCATCCACTTGCTCCAGCTATGGGGTCAAGCTCTGCTTCAATGATCACATCAAGAGTTGATTCGATTTGAAAATCCCAATGTGGTGCATTTTGAAAGTCGTTATTCTTGAAAATTAAGTTTCTCTCTGAATCAAATACTCTAAATTGAAGATTACCATCTTGAGTTCCACTGCAACCAGCCAAGCGATAAGTTGTGCCACCGTAAAGAGTAGCATTAAATTCTGCAACTTGATCATTTAACAGCAATGCGCGGTAGTGCTGTCCATCAGAAAGGTATTCACCAGTGATATGATTCTGGCATACGTCAGCCGTGATTTCACATTGGGCATTAACGCCAAATGAAACTAAAGAAAGGAAACAAATCAGGATCAAATTTCTCATGAGGCTGAAGTTGTGATTATTGAATTACGCAAAGCGGTTATTTTATTCGAAATTTCTTCCATAAGGGCATCATCTAACTCAACGGAGCTCTTACTCTTAATGATGGTAAGTTGCTGATCTGGTTTTGTCTCAGGCTCAAAGTAAGAATAGGTAGAGTTTACCTTGGCAAATGAAGCCTTTAGATCATTCAACGAAGTAAGAATGTCATCAAAGCGTCCATCAGCATTTTGTTGACTAATCAAACCAATAAGGTTCTCAAGTGTATTTTTTTGTTCTCCAACTCTCGCCCGAAGTTTTGCATTGTCTAAACTCTTACTCAACTCAGAAACGAAGTATAAAGACTCAACCCAACCACCATATAAAATCATCGCACTTAAGTCTTCACTTTCATTTTCTTTTAAGTATTCATCGCTCAAAAGATTTAACTCAGAAACAAAGATCAAGAGAGAGTCTTTATTTTCCATGTTTCCCTCAAATCGCTTGATCAAACCTTTATACAAAGCGGGCGATATACCTATTTCGGTCCCAAGTTTTTTAGTTGTGGCCAATAGGGTAAATGCTTTTTGAGATTGATTGTAAATCAAACAGTAACCCAAATCAGCTCCATAAACTCCAAGATTCATTGCCTGCTTCTCTTTAACTGAATACTGTCCAGCATCAACAATTGGGTTGAGCATAGATTCGTTAAAGTGACCACCAACTTCTTGAATAAGCATTGCTGTTTCAAGAGGTGAGGGGAGATTGAATAGTTTATCCCCAACCTTTAGTACCGATGAACCAGAGCTTTTAGCTTTAGGTGTTGTGGTTTCTTCCGAGGATTCGCTGCCCATTTTCTTCGGGTCTTCACCACCGCAAGATGCTAGTGAAAGAACGAAAATCGAAGCTGCTGCGAAGAGAAAGTAAAAAGATGATTTCATTTAGATTCTGAATTGCGTCCGAAAATATTGGTCTTTTTGAGAAATATCTTCAAACCGAACACGGATATAATTGATAATGAAAAGTAGATAGCTGCATTTTGGAATTCCATCAAAATTAGACTTCCGATTGCAAATAAAAACGAAATAATAAAAACGATCATCGAAGTGGTGTTCCCAGTTAACCATTTAATCTGTTTGTTTCTATCCTTAACTCCTTGAATATAAGAGGGCCACACTCCCATAGGACGTACTCGCTCATTAAAATATTCTATGCTTTTTTGACTTGGTTTAGGGGTGAGAAAGGTTACTGAAACCCACATAAGTGTGGTGAAACCTACAGTGAAATAATAGGGGCCGTATTGGTTAATAAATTCACTCCCTAGTTTTTCATTTAAATAAAAATGACAAAAAGAGTAAGCCATTAACGGAGCAACTGTAGCAGCGATTTCACTCCATGCATTTACGCGCCACCAATACCATCTTAAAATTAAAACTAAACCTAAACCAGCACCGCATTGCATTATAAACTCCCAAACACCGCTAATACTCGTTACAAATGGTGTAACTATGGCACCTAGAATCATAATTCCGACAGATGCTAGGCGACTACACATAACTAATGATGTCTGTGAAGAGTTTTCTTTAAGTGGAAGAATTAAATCGTTAACTACATAGCTCGCACCCCAATTTACCTGGGTAGAAATGGTGCTTAAATAGGCGGCAATAAATGCCACTAGTAGCAGGCCTACTAATCCATTAGGAAGAAACTGACGCATGGCATATACAAATCCTAATCGCGGCTCAAAGTGGTATTTGACTTGACGTTCTTGATCAGTGTTTCTTAGGGATGGAAATAAAGTCAAAAACTCTTCTGATGATTGAACACCTTTTGTGGTGATCGACAAATTCTCTGCTTCTGGTTCGATTGTCAATTCAGAGTGGGCTTCCGAAAAATAGGTGATGTTGCTTATTAATTTTTCGTCTTGTGGAGTATAAAGCACAATGGCGCAAAGTCCAACAATAATCCACGGCCAAGGCCGAATGCAATAATGACCTACCTGAAAAAGTAGGGTAGCCCAAATTGCGTCTTTTTCTGATTTTGTACTCATCATTCGTTGAGCAATGTAGCCACCACCACCAGGCTCAGCCCCTGGGTACCAGCTTGCCCACCATTGTATAGCGATGAATGAAAAGAAGGCTCCAATAGTAAGTCCAAAGCCGTGTAGTTGAGATACAATTGGAACATTCGAAGAAGAGCTTGATATCTGCGGAACAAAGTCTAAACTTGAAGCGGGTAATCGCAGCTTAAGCGCATCAATTCCGCCCACTTCATCACTGTTTACAACTAGAATAGCCAAAATTATACAGCCAATCATCGCAATAGTGAATTGAATTGTATCTGTGATGGCAACACCTTTCAAACCTGAAAGTGCCGAGTAGGAAACGGCTAATACCATTAACCCCAAAGTAACAAGGTATGCCGTATTTCGATCTACATCAAAAAACACTTCGATTAATGACATCATAGCCAAATTCACCCAAGCGATAATAATCGCGTTGATGAATAATCCGAGATAGCCTGATTTAAAAAGACGCAGATATAATGCTGGTTTACCCTCATATCGGAGTTGAATAAACTCTAACTCTGTTAAGATATTCGACCTTCTCCACAACATCGAAAAAAAGAAGGTGGTCAAGGCTCCTCCAAAAATGAATGACCACCAAAGCCAATTCTTTGCTATTCCGCCTTGAGAGACTAATTCCGATACAGCCAATGGAGTGTCGGCAGCAAAGGTTGTAGCCACCATAGAAAGGCCTGCGATATACCAGGGTAATTTTCTTCCTCCTAAAAAGAAGTCAGAAATACTCTTACCAGCATTTTTCCGATAATAAAGCCCGATACCTAATGATAAGAGCAAAAAGCCAATGATAATAGACCAGTCGAGTAGTGTTAGCATAACCTTGATTACAATAGTAGGGGTGCCAACAAATAAATTGATGCGAAAGCCAGGTTAGTTTTTAACAGCGCATGGGTGGCTTACTTGATGCTTTTACTTTCGCAACATTGTCTAAGCCTTATTATATACAAGCCATTCTTCCGCTCGCATTGCGAGGAACCTTCACTTATCGTGTTCCACAGCATTTAGTTGGTGAGTTAGAAACAGGTAAAAGAGTGGTGGTGCCGTTCGGAAAACGCAGGTATTACGCTGCGTTGATTTATAAGATGAATGTTCAATTACCTCAAGGAACGAAGCCCAAAGACATCGCATATGTAATGGATGATGTTCCTGTGGTGACGGATGAGCAGTTAAATTTTTGGGAGTGGATGGCCCATTATTATATGACTGGTTTAAGTTCAGTCATGAATACGGCATTGCCAAATGCCATGAAGATTAGTTCTCAGACTTCGGTGTCAATGAATCCAGAGTTTGAAGAGTATGTTGATTTTTCTGATGATGAACGCATGATTGTTGCTCAGCTTTCAACCCACGAAAGCATGACAGTTGATCAATTGGAACAACTTCTGCCGAAAAAGTTAACACAAAAGGCGGTAAGTTCTTTGATGAAACAGGGGGTAATTGTTATTTCTGAAGAAATGAAGCCTCAGGCAAAACCTCAAATGGTGGAGCATGTGCTGTTTTCAAAGGAATTTCAAGGGGATGAATCCATATCCGCGCTTTTAGATAAACTCTCAAAAGCACCTAAACAATTTGAAATTGTGATGCGGTTTTTAGAGATGAGAGGCGAGGGAAAGTCAGTAGTCAAGCAAAATTTGATCCACAGAGCTGGAGCGTCTTCAGCTTCATTTAAGTCACTTTTAGATCGTGGTGTTTTTGAAATCGAAGAAGTGCTCAAGTTTGGTGTGGATATTTCTGAAGGAACAAACTTTAGCTTAAATGAACACCAAATTAAAGCTCTTGAAGAGATAAAACAAGGGTTTGAACAGAAGACCACCGTGCTTCTTCAAGGAATCACGGGGTCAGGTAAAACACTTATTTATACTCAGCTTATTAAGGAGACTATTGCGCAAGGAAAGCAAGTGCTTTATTTGGTTCCGGAAATAGCCTTAACAACGCAGTTGGTTGAGCGCTTAAAAGTGATCATTGGTGAAGAACTGTTTGTCTATCATTCACGGTTTACTAATCGCGAGCGTCTTACAACTTGGATGCGTTTGCTTGATTCGGCCAATAATGAAATCATTATCGGAGCAAGATCATCTCTTTTTCTGCCTTTGAATAATTTAGGCTTAATCGTTGTTGATGAGGAGCACGAAAGCTCGTTTAAACAGCATGAGTCTTCCCCTCATTATAACGCACGTGATGCAGCCATATGGTTGGCGCATAAGACGGGAGCAAAAGTTTTACTTGGATCGGCTACACCGGCAATTGAATCCATCTTCAATGCTCGTAATGGTAAGTCTGCTTTGGTAAAGCTCGAAAAACGTTATGCTGATATTCAGCTTCCGCTGATTCATTTGGTTGATATGACCAAGAGCAAGCGAGCAGATATTCAAAATGCGAGTTTTAGTGGCGAACTCATTGAGGCTATCAAGGCCACTTTGGCTAAGAAGCAGCAGGTTATTTTGTTTCAAAACAGAAGAGGATATGCTCCGTTTCTATTGTGCGAAGCATGCGGTTGGAGTGCTGAGTGTGTCAATTGCGATGTCAACTTAACTTACCACAGATTCTTTGAAAAGATGCTTTGTCACTATTGTGGCTACAACATAAAGATGCCAAAGCATTGTCCTAACTGTCATTCAGCCAAGATGACTGTGAAAGGCTTTGGAACCGAGAAAATTGAAGACGAGCTCGAAATTATTTTTCCAAATGCCAGAATGGGGCGCATGGATTTAGATACCACCAGAAAGAAGAATGCTTTTCAAAACATCATGACGGCCTTTGAAGAAGGATCAATTGATATTTTGGTAGGAACGCAAATGGTTACTAAAGGACTTGACTTTACTAACGTTGGATTGGTAGGAGTGCTCAGTGCAGATAGTCTTTGGAATAGGCCTGATTTCAGAGCCTTTGAGCGTGCCTATCAATTACTTACTCAAGTTTCAGGTAGAGCTGGAAGAAAGAATAACAGAGGAAAGGTGTTGATTCAAACCTTCAGACCAGAGCATCCAGTGCTGCAATTAGTAGTAGAGAATAACTATGAGGGAATGTATCAACATCAGCTTTCTGAAAGGCAACAATTTTCTTATCCACCATATGTGCGAATGATCATGTTTCAGTTGGCTCATCCTGACGCCAAATTGGTTCGAGAAGGCGCGGTGCATTTCGGTCTACTTCTAAGGAAACACTTTTCAGAACGTGTGCTTGGCCCCGAAGAGCCAGTAATATCTAGAGTTAGGGGAAGCTTTCTTCGGCAGATATTTCTCAAGTTAGATATTCATTACTCTATTCAAGAGAGTAGAAGAATTATTTGGAGTTGTGTCGATGAAATGGAAGGGCATCCTGTGTATCGAAAACTCAAACTAAGACTAGATGTAGACCCTTATTAAAATTGACCTTCAAAATAGGCCCAAAGCTTATCAATAGGGCAAGGAGCAGCCAATTCCAACATTTCCTTTTTTACTGGATGCTCGAATCTTGACAACCTAGAATGCAAACTGATGCTAGCGTCAGGGTTCGATCTTGAAGCACCATATTTTAAATCACCTTTTATAATACAACCCATATGCGCCAATTGGGCCCTGATCTGGTGATGTCTTCCGGTTTCAAGATTTACTTCAATAAGGTGGTATCGATCACTGCTGGCCATAAATTTATAGTTCAGGACCGCTTCTTTATATCCTTCAGCTTCTGAATCTCGGACGTAAGATTTATTCTGTTTTTCATTCTTTTTCATCCAACCTATTAATCTTCCTTCGGGTTTTTGAGGTGCCTTCTCTACAATGGCCCAATAGGTTTTTTGGATGGCTTTCCTTCTGAAAATATCGCTCATTCTCGAAAGTGCTTTGCTTGTTTTGGCAAAAACTACAACACCACTTACTGGTCGATCTAGTCGGTGTGGTGCACCAAGGTATACTGCACCAGGCTTTTGGTCGCGCTCTTTGATGAGTGACTTGATGCTGTCAAGCAGCGGAGTGTCGCCAGTTTTGTCTCCCTGAACCAATTCACCTGATTCTTTATTGATGACAATTAGGTGGTTGTCTTCATATATAATACGATCGAGAAGATCCGCCATGTCAGCAATTAATATTGCTCGTTTTCATTAGGGAAATCCTTTCTTTTTACATCCAAAATGTATTCACCGATGGCTTCGGTAATTGTGTCATGTAAATTGCTGTATCTTCTTAAGAAACGAGGAGAAAACTCCTTGTTTATCCCAAGCATATCATGAAGCACTAGCACTTGTCCATCTACTTGATTTCCAGCGCCTATACCTATTACAGGAATAGATACAGATCGAGCAACTTCACCGGCTAATTTGGCTGGTATTTTTTCTAAAACAATGGCAAAAACACCTGTTTCTTCCAGAATTCTAGCATCCTCTAATAGTCGTTCTCTTTCTTCATCTTCCTCGGCTCTAACAGCGTATGAACCAAACTTGTAGATGGATTGCGGAGTTAAACCTAAATGCCCCATAACTGGAATGCCTGCTGTCAATATCCTATCTATAGATTCTTTGACTTCGCGTCCGCCTTCCAGCTTAACAGAATGTGCCCCAGCTTCTTTCATGATTCGGATCGAAGATGTCAATGCTTCTTTCGAATTTCCTTGGTAGCTGCCAAAGGGCAAGTCAACCACTACAAGAGCTCGCTTGGTTGCACGTATCACTGATGACGCGTGATAGATCATTTGATCTAAGGTGATTGGAAGAGTGGTTTCATGTCCAGCCATTACGTTCGAGGCAGAATCACCAACTAGAATTACATCTATGCCAGCATGGTCTACAAGACTTCCCAGACTAAAGTCATAGGCAGTGAGCATGGAGATTTTCTCACCATTCTGCTTCATCTGCTGAAGAACGCTAGTGGTTATTTTCTTCACATTATTACCCACTGGCGATAAATTGTCGTCTATCTTCTTCATATTGGTTACCGTTGATGCACACTTTCCGACCGAAAACACAATTAAGGTACCGGAAGTTGTTTAGGAATGTATTTTTGAACCTTTAAAACGCAAACGTAAAAGAATTTTATGTCCAAGCTTCGCTCGTTGACTATTATGTTTCTCTCTCTTTCTTTGTTTTCCATTATTGGGTGTGAAACAGATATTGATATTATCGCTCCTCAAAAAGATGTGACAATAATTTATGGGATCTTAGAGGAAACTAAAGAAAGACACTATATCAGGATCAATAAAGCCTTTATTGGTGAAGAATCTGCTAATGTTTTGGCCTCCACTCAAGGTGTAAATGAGTATTCTGATAATGAGTTGCAGGCTGTTGTAATTGAATTTTTAAATGGTCAAGAAATTGGCAGATACCCACTAAATTCTGAATACATATCATCTAAAGAGGATGGTTTATTCTTTAGTGATAGCAATAAGGTCTACTATTTTGATGCTGATTTGAAGATTTCTTCAATAGATAACTCATACGTCTACAGAATAGAGTGTACGATTAATGTTGAAGGAGAAGAAACTAAAACAGTTAGCGCGGAAACTGAAGTTATAGGAGGTGGCCTAATTCCGATTACGCTTGTGAAACCAAGGATTGCAAACGCTTCATCTGAAGATAGAGGAGAGGTTGACTTCGTAGCTAATGGTGATTATCGTAACTCTTTGGATATAACATGGCAGCGTCCTGCTGGTGGTGTTAGTTTTACTAGTTATTATCGTTTTTACTATACTGAAGAGGATATTGCAACTGGCGATAGATCTCGTGATAGCCTTCTTTTTACTGTGGGAACCAAGAAAGTTACACTAAGAGAATCTGAAAGTGCTGGTGAAGTTAATTTTACTATAAATCCAGAAGAGTTTTATATAAGAATGAACACTGAGTTTGAAGACTATGACTTCGAAAACCCAACATTCAATAGATACGCAAGTGATACACTTGAGTTTTTCCTTGAGGTAGCAGATCAAACACTAGCTACTTACATAGAGGTGAATCAGCCCTCAACTGAGATTTCCCAAGAAAGACCTGAATATACGAATGTGAATAATGGTATTGGAGTTTTCGCAAGTCGTTATTTGGCTACTACTCGCAGAAAAGTTGGGCTAACGAAAACAACTTCGGGAAGAGTTTTTGAATCAGGTACTTTGGAAGAGCTACTCTACTCGAATCAAGTAACGGGTTTAGACCCTGAAACTGGCGCAGAACTCAGTCGTGCAACCTCTCAAAAAGGATTCAAAGTAGAGAACGGTCGCTGCAATGATCTTATTCAAACCTGCAGATAAGTGACATGATGTCACGCTTTGCGACACCTTTATTTCCTTTATTTTCTCGATTATCTGACATTCCTGCATTAATTCTAATTGCATAATGGGTGGCATACGCTTTGACATATGCTTGGGAAATTAGAATAATCGAAAATCAAAAATAGGATGGGAAAGATCATAGGAATTGATTTGGGAACAACAAATAGCTGCGTTGCGGTAATGGAAGGTAATGAGCCTGTTGTTATTCCAAATAGTGAAGGAAAAAGAACTACTCCTTCTGTGATTGGATTCACAGACGGAGGTGAAAGAAAAGTTGGTGATCCGGCAAAACGCCAAGCGATTACTAACCCAACAAAGACAGTGTACAGTATTAAGCGATTCATGGGAGTTAACTATGATGAGGCTAAAGACGAAGGCAGCCGTGTACCGTATGAAGTTGTAAAAGGAGATAACAATACTCCTAGAGTCAAAATTGACGATAGAATGTATTCTCCACAAGAAATTTCAGCTATGGTTCTCCAGAAAATGAAGAAAACTGCTGAAGATTACTTGGGTCAAGAGGTTTCAGAAGCCGTAGTTACAGTTCCAGCTTACTTTAATGACTCGCAGCGTCAAGCAACTAAAGAGGCTGGAGAAATTGCGGGTTTGAAAGTTAGAAGAATCATTAACGAACCAACTTCAGCTGCTTTGGCGTATGGACTTGATAAGAAAGGTCAAGACATGAAGATTGTAGTTTTTGACTGTGGTGGTGGAACGCATGACGTTTCTATTCTAGAATTAGGAGATGGCGTATTTGAAGTAAAGTCCACTGACGGAGATACTCACCTTGGTGGAGATGACTTTGATCAAGCAATCATTGATTGGTTGGTTCAAGAGTTTAAGAATGACGAAGGAGCAGACTTGAGCAAAGATCCAATGGCTTTACAGCGATTGAAAGAAGCTGCTGAGAAAGCTAAGATTGAATTGTCCAGCACAACCTCTTCTGAGATTAACTTGCCTTATATTATGCCAGTTGATGGCGTGCCAAAGCACTTGGTTCGATCACTTTCTAGATCAAAATTTGAGCAGTTGACAGAGCGTTTAGTTAAGAGAACAATAGATCCATGTAAGAGTGCTTTGAAGCAAAGTGGTTTCTCTACGAGTGATATTGATGAAGTTATTTTAGTTGGTGGTTCCACTCGAATTCCAGCGGTTCAAGATGCAGTTAAGAAATTCTTTGGAAAAGAGCCAAGTAAAGGTGTTAATCCTGATGAAGTTGTTGCCATTGGAGCTTCAATTCAAGGTGGAGTATTAAGCGGTGATGTTAAAGATGTACTTCTTTTAGATGTTACCCCACTTTCTTTAGGAATTGAAACCATGGGTGGTGTTTCTACAAAGTTGATTGAGTCAAACACAACCATTCCAACGAAAAAGTCAGAGACATTCTCTACAGCAAGTGATAATCAGCCATCAGTTGAGATTCACGTGCTTCAAGGAGAAAGACCAATGGCTACTGATAATAGAACTATTGGAAGATTCCATTTGGATGGTATTCCACCATCACCAAGGGGTGTGCCTCAAATTGAAGTAACATTTGATATNNACTTTTGATATTGATGCGAATGGTATTCTTAATGTGTCTGCAAAAGACAAGGCAACGGGAAAAGAGCAAAGCATTAGAATTGAGGCTTCTTCTGGATTAAGTCAAGAGGAAATTGATAAAATGAAGCGCGAAGCTGAAGCAAATGCTGACTCTGATGCAAAGGCTAAAGAAACCATCGAGAAATTGAATGGGGCTGACAATATGATTTTCCAAACGGAGAAGCAGATGAAGGAATTTGGAGACAAGTTGCCTGAAGATAAGAAAGGTCCAATTGAAGAAGCTTTAGCAGCCTTGAAAAAGGCTCATGAAGCTAAGGATATCGAGGCAATTGATGCTTCAATGGAAAAACTAAATACGGTTTTCCAAGCGGCCTCTCAAGAAATGTATGCTGCTCAAGGAGCTCAAGCTGAAGGTGCTGAGGGTGCGGAACCAGCTGCAGAGGCAAATGATGATGAAGTTACTGATGTTGACTTCGAAGAGGTGAAGGACGAGAAGTAAGATAGGTAGTAGGGTAGGTTAGTGCGCTCAAAGCGCGCTTTAAGAAGAGAGTTGAGTAATCGGCTCTCTTCTTTTTTTATATCCCAACAGATCAAACCGCTAAGTTCGTTGTTAGATAAAGTAGAGTTATCGATTTTTCATATGAGCAAATCACTTGCGAGACTTATTGTATTCCTAGTAATTGTATTTACAGGTGTAGCTGCTTATCAGATTACAACCTTGGAATTCGACTATGAATTCGAGCATTTTTTTCCGTCTGAGGATACTTCGCTTGACTTTTACACAGACTACAATAGGAAGTTCTCAACAGATGTAGATTTTGTTTTACTGGCGCTTAAAAACGATGATGGAATCTTTAAAAAGGATTTCTTACTCAAAGCGAAATCGCTTCGTGAAGAATTGATAAAAGTTGACGAGGTTAAGCGCGTTGTTTCTCCATTTGATGCACGAGATTATGCGCTTGGTCCGTTTGGCCCGATAGCAATTCCATTTCTGCATCCTGATGATGAGTCTCGATATGCTGCGGATAGCACACGTATTTATAAATTTCAAAAAGAAGTTGGTAGTCTGTTTTCAGAAGATGCAAAAAGCATCTCAATGCTTATTGAAATTCAACCTAACCTATCTAAAGTTGAGACTGACACAGTTTACTTTAAGTTAAAAGATGTCTTAGATCAATATGAGTTTGATCAAATGCACACTGCTGGAAAAGTGATTGGGCAGGCGTATTACATCGATCAGATAAAGTATGAGTTTACTTTATTCTTTATTCTGGCTGTGGTGTTGGTTGTTATCATTCTTTCATTGGTTTATAAATCCATTTGGGGTGTAGTCGTTCCATTATTGATTGTGGTTCTTTCTGTTATTTGGTCATTAGGGTTAATGGGGTTGATAGGGAAACCCATAGATATCATGACGGCTTTATTACCACTCATTTTATTTGTTGTGGGTATAAGTGATGTGATTCATCTGTTGAGTCGGTATTTTGAAGAAATCCGGAATGGATTATCTAAAGATTCAGCCATTAAGATTGCCTACAAACAGGTGGGAATGGCAACATTTCTAACTTCGTTGACTACTGCTTTAGGGTTTTTGACCTTGCTTACTAGTGGTATCAGACCGGTGAGAGAGCTGGGTATATATGCTGCTATAGGTGTGTTTATAGCATTCATTCTAGCATTTAGCTTACTTCCTGCAATTTTAGCGTTGAATCCTGTACCGAAACTGGCATACAAAGAGCCATCAAGTTTGTTTTGGAATAAATTGGTAAGGAAACTATTCTTCTTTTCAATGCGAAATCAAACTACTGTTCTAATTGCCTCTTTAGCTGTTGTAATAGTATCGGCTATTGGTATATCTAGAATTGAAGTAGATAATTACTTGTTGGAGGATGTTGCACAGGACGACCCAATGAGAAAGAGCTTCTTGTATTTCGAAGATAATTTTGCTGGAGCTCGGCCATTCGAACTGTATGTTTCTGTCAAAGACTCAACATCAACGCTGTTTGATAAAGAAGTTGTGGTAGATATGCAACGTATTGATGCCTATTTGAAAAACGAATATGGAGTTGGTTTCCTGCTTTCTCCCTTGAATATTTTACGCACAGCTAACCAGGCGCTCTCTGGCGGTCACGATACCGCCTATGTTATTCCAGCTAGTGATAAGAGATTCAATAAAGTACGTAGACTAGTTTCTAAAATTCAGAAGCGACCTGAGTTTAATGCTCTTTTAGCGAATAAGTTTAGAGAAGGCAGGTTCTCGGGCAAGATGAGAGACCTTGGTGGATTACAGACCAAGAAAATGAATGAAGAATTAATCGCTCACTTTGAAGAATATCCTCTCAAAACTATTGACTTTAGACTTACTGGAATGGCTTTACTCATTGATAAGAACAATGAAACGCTATCTATGAACATGATGAGCGGACTAATCTTTGCTTTATTGGTTGTGGCAATAATTATGGGAATGCTGTTTAGGTCGGTTAGAATGGCGCTTATTACATTAGTTCCGAATATTTTACCATTGATGGTAATAGGCGGTTTTATGGGTTTAAAGGGAATAGATCTAAAAGTGTCTACTTCTATCATATTCGGAATTGCCTTTGGTATTGCTGTTGATGACTCCATTCATTACTTGAGTAAGTTCAAACTGGAACTCTCAAAAGGACGATCTATGATATGGGCGTTGAGGCGCACATCTATTTCAACGGGAAAAGCTATTCTACTTACAAGCTTGATTCTTTGCTCTGGGTTCTTGACACTTTCGAGTTCAAGTTTTACAAGTACGCACTACGTTGGATTGCTTATCAGTATTACACTAGCAGTGGCTGTTATGGCAGACTTGGTCTTACTTCCTGTTCTCTTGAGAAAGATTTATAGGAAGTGAAACTGATCAAAAAGACAAGCGATTTTAAATCCAAAGAGATATTAAGAGGTTTGTATTGATAAAATAATAAAGAACAAATTTGTAAATCACTTCGAGATAAAATCATTTACGTTATGTTTGTTGCAATCAAATCAAAATAAACATGAAAAAACTATTCCTTTTTGTACTTCTTACTGGTTTTGCTGCAAGCGCATCTTTCGCAAGAAACTATAAATTAAATGACAATGCTGTTGAAAGTGCTTTTGCTGCTGCAGAGGACATCACTTTTTCGGCAGATGCATCTCCTCTAGCTGTCTCAATGTTGAATGACGAAGAGCCTACTAAAATGGGATACTTACTACGTGCTTATTTCTGTGGATCTGTAGGCTTGCACCGAAGCTATATGGGTACTGGAGGCGAGACAATGTGGTACAAGTACTTATGTATCCCTGTTTACGGTGGTGTTGTAAGTTGTGTTGACTTTTGGGGCGTAGTCTTCAAAGGTGACGAGCAACTAGCTAAGTACAAAGACAACCCAAAATTCAGAGTTTGGGGTAAATAATCTCAAATAGAATTAAATCTAAAGGCTCAGTCGTTTCGGCTGGGCCTTTTTTGTTTAGTATGAATGCGCATTGATGATATCACGTAATCTATCGTTATACTTCCGCTTTCTTTGGTAGTTTCTTTTATTTGCCAAAAACTCTGATCTATTCTGCCCAGCAATGAAGAACCTTTGAAATATTCCATAGCCTAATAACACCCCCGTTATATAGTATTTCGCTACAAATACTCCATAAGCTGCAATTCCAATTCCAGAAAGCACCATGATAGATGTGAATGCCGCATCAAAAAAATATCCTGAGTACAATTGACCACTTCCAGGAATTATTTGAGCCCAAATTAGTGCCTTAGCCGGATCTCTGTATTTAGGTTGGTTTTTCTTGTCATAGATATTTTTGATTGCAATATCATATGTCGCCAGTTTGCAGCTATCATTGGCGTTAACATAATTGTTCCATAGAATCATCTGTTCCTTAGCTTCGTTCCATCTTCTAGTTTCATTAAGAGCTAAAGCAAATAGAGGTTTAGATTTAATTGAGTTTTCAATAGGCAGAAACTGCTCAATAATGCTGAGTTGAGATATGCTTTCTTCAAAGTTCTGGTTCAGATATGAATAAAGCGCAGATTTATATCGACTCTCATATTGTAGCGAATCATTCAGATTATAGAAGTTTAGTCTTGAAAGAGTTGACTCACTTCGCTCTATTTTACCAGACTCTAATAGGCACTCAGCCTTTTTCAATAGTGCGATAGTGCGGTCTGTGTTATTTAGTGAGGTGAAGGCTGAGTATTCATATGCAATAATTGCCTCTGCTAGTAATCCTTCAGATCGAAGGCTATCCGCAATAGATAATTCTGTATGCTCTGATTCGCTAGCGAAAAGCTCTGCGAATGGGAGTATGCAGATCAAACTCAATGTTGTGATCAATTTCATCATAAAACTCTTTTTCTTTAGCGTAAACACTTAGCGCGCTTCCCCAAATGTTTCCTGCATAGAACACTCCAAATAGAGCACCTAGTGCGATAAACTGGGCGCTTGCTACTCCTGCAATAATTAAGCTTTCTGCTGCTATAGCACCAAGTGGAATGGTCATATACATAGCGCCAAAAGGAATACCTCTATAGCCAGCATAAAACTTCCCTAGGCCGGGTAGTATAGCTGATAGCAAACCTGCTATCCAAGGTGACTTTCTCTTGTATGAGCGCATTGCTTGTGCATAATTGCTCATTTCACTCATTTCAGATTCAGTAATGAATGATCGTTCAACACTCAGGTTAGTTAAACTATCGTACTCCAAATAATCTCTTTGAAGTAGAGAGATCCCTCTTAATTGAAGTGTTTTTAAGTTTTCAAGCTGACCATCTGATGTCACATCAATATGCTCAAGTATCCTCTTAGCGTTGCTCAAACTATCGATTTGGATTTGACAAATAGAGTTGTAAAATGCTGAAGGAGTCAGCACAGTTGATGACGAGTCAATTGTTTCGAATGAGCTAATTGCACCGTAAAAATCTTGCTTGAAATACTTGAGCCATCCAATATAATAGCTTACGCTGTCTTTCAAGTTTCTGTTTTCAATACTATCTCTATTTAGCTTGCCTAGAACATGCTGAGCGTCATCGTATAGCTCAGATGAAATGAGATAAAGAACGAAAGAGAATCGCTCTCTCTGACTCTTTATTTTAGTTTCTTGATTACTTGTTTGTATGATGGTATCAACATTAGTTGAATCTGTCATACTGCTGTCAGTGCTCACTATGAGACTATCTTGAGCTTTTGATTGGACATTAAACCCAATACAAAACACGATGCTAAAAACGAATAGAGATTTAAATAAACTCATATTCTAGTGCTTGTGCTTATGTATTCGATATTTGCTTACATCATCGATAATCTGACCACTTCGAGGGTTGATTTGACTTGGTAGAATATCAATAACACTGAATTGAGTGCACCTGGTAAGTCGATCAGCAGTTAAAGGAATTCCTTTGATGATACCAAATTCTTCTATGCTTGCCTTGCTAAATGCAGAGCAACTTATTTCATAAGGACAACGCGACTGAAGTTGAGGTGAAATTACTTTTTGATAGAAAAAAAGAGATCCACTAAACAAGAGTGAAACAGGGTTGTATCTGGTAAAGGCATTGTTTCCAATTTTCATGAATTGAGGTTTTCTGGGGTCAAAACTATGATCCACCATATTCATATTTTCAATGAGATTGACCTCACTTTCACTTAATTGACAATGAGCCTTGAAATCAAAGCCGAGGGAAATGAAAAGTACTAGGAATATCTTTAATAGAATTGTCTTCATTAATTTTGAAACGAGGAATTTGCGTTTTGTGCAGATAGGACTTTAGCATTTTCTGGAATAGAGTAATTCAACCAATACTCAGATACATCACCATTCAATTTAAGATTCGAATAAGTCTTTCTAGCGATCGAAGAATCACCTTCTCCTAAAAAGTTAATCTCAGTAATTGTGAAAGGTAGTTTTGAGTATAATACATCCTGATAATTAGTGTAATAAGTCTTTTGAGTGACGTTGTTTTCCGCGTCAAAAAAGCCAACATATATTGGGAGGTAGTTCTCAAAGGCTATTTCAATTTTTTGAGTTGAGATTTGCTTATCGTTAGGAGCTTGCCATTCATTAATCATTATTTGATCTTCAAAACGCGTATCAGTCATTTTAAATCCCAAATCACGCAGTCCCAAATCATTCGTTTGACCATTTAAAAATTGATAAATAAAGCTTTTGTTACTACTCATGTCTTCGCCTTCTAGCAAGGTAACGGAGTTCTCTTTTATGTCATAGCTTTTGTATTCACCGATGGAATTGGTAAATACAACGTATTCAAAAGGGGTGTGCATTTTTGTTACAAGTTCACTTCCTCTAACCCTATAAAAAAGAGTGGCGGTTCCTGTCACAGATTTACCTTGGTATAAGGTTCGTGCTGTCATGTCCAAACTAAGTAGTTCAATTCCAGCCTTTGGAGTGAATGAACTCGATAAAATTACTAGACTAAAAAGTAGCCATTTGTAGAATCTGATTTTCATTAGTTTCGCTTTTATCATCGGGCCTCAAAACTACCATAAAAAGAGAGGTTAAAAATGTTGATTTCTATTAATAGTGACCTCATCAATGACTGTAATTCGAGTCTCATTTATTTTAGCTCTGCTATTGATGCTTGGGGTGAAACCATCATTCTGTCAAGATCAACTCAAAGAAAATGTAAGTAAGGTTTTTAAGCAAGTCTACGACAATAAGTTCGTCTCCGCAGACTCGAGTATAGCGCGTTTTCAGCGCGAAAACCCAAATCATCCCGTTTGGTCACTTTTAAGGGCAAACCTTATTTGGTGGCAGATTCTTTCTGGTGGTATTGAAGATGACGAATTGAAGAAACAATTTGTTTTCTACCTAAATGACTCTAAATCAAAGGCGAAAAATTTTTTAAAAGAAGAGGATGAGGCAGCGTTCTCTTTGATTATAGTTAACGCATTCAGAACTAGGTTTGATATGCTTAATAATAACTACTTAACTGCTGCAGGCTATCTGAATGCTTGTATTGATGATATTTCAGATTCATTTGGTCGTGAGGAAGAGTATGAGCCTTATTATTTGACTTCTGGTTTGTATTACTATTTCATGCAAAAGGCCCATGAGGAGTATCCTTTAATCAGACCTTATCTTTTCTTTTTTCCCGATGGCGATATTGAGAAGGGGATGAGATTCCTATTGCGCTGTACAGAGAGTGAGGATATATTCTTAAGGGAAGAAGCTACATATTTTTTAATGAGGATTTCATTTGATTTGGATAAGGACCCTAGAGGTAGCTTAAAATATGTAAACACTCTTCTGACGAGACATCCAAACAACCTGATTTTTAGGCTATTTGAGATAAAGGCGCTGCGCCAGTTAGAAGACTCAATTGGCGCCAATAAGTCTGAGGGCTTATATAAACGATCTTTAGAAGTCAATAATGAATTATCAACCAAGCAGAAAACATATTATTTGAGTTTGCTTAAGATTGAGTCGCAGATTTAATAATTATTATTGTTTGCTAATAACGTTTAAAATGAAAATTGCTCAAACTGGTTTATTGATTGTCGTGGTTTTATTTCCATTCTTTTCATACTCAAGTATTGCCAATGATTTCTCGTTTGACGAAACTGAGTTTTATAGCTCTTTTGTTGTCTTGGATGAAATTGATGAAGTGATTGAGCAAAACCCTCAACTTTCGTATTCAGATTTAAAACATACCGAAGGCCTTTCTATGGAGGCTATAGATTCTTTTGACTACATCAATAATTTCGAACCACCTTTAGGAATTCCAAGTTTTGCTTGGGGTTGTGTGCTAGGTTGGGTTGGTATTCTCATTACTTACCTTGTAACAGACGGAGATAAAGAAGAGACCAAAAAAGCGTTGTATGGGTGTTTGGTTGCTGGTGGGTCCTACATTGTTTTAGTGGTTGCTTATTATGTTTTCATAATACTGATTTTTGCGTCAACTGCCACGTTGTAACGTTAATTTGAACCTGACCACATTAAAAATTTAGGATTGTCCACGTATTGGTCACCTTCATAGTCCATAATAAGGAATATGCCGTCTACCAGAGGAAGTAATCCGCAACCACCCAATGTGATGCAATAAAGTGCTACCACTTTTAGTTCAGCTCCTCCACAGCCTAGTACTAACCTGTGTATCGGAATGAGTATACCGACCCCTAGAACTAGTTCTACATAGGCTACAATAGCCGCGATGGTGTGTTTGCTTAAGCCTTCTTCAGAAAGATTTGATTCAACATTATTCGGGGGTGCGGTAGCAAATGCCTTAATTTCTGAGTCTGAAGAAATATCAATACTTGAGGCAAATTCAGATTCTAGTTTAGCCTCATTTAATTTGTAATTATCAGCATAACTTACACCAAAAAAGGTGAAAATCACGGAGAAAGTTAGAAGGTATTGAGTCATTTTTGTTCGATTATGTTGCGAAATAAGGCATAAATAATGTTTCCAAAGCTCTTATTTAAAGGTGTTTAGCATAAAAGTTTAAAAAAAGTGAACAATAGTGATATCTACGAATTGTAAGATGATGTAATATTGGTTAAACCTTAAACACCTAAAGTATGAAGACAATCTTCGTTAGCCTAGCTACACTAATGTTGCTTTTCTCGTCTGTTTCTTTTGCGAGCGATGCAGATGATTTCTCATTTAATGAATCTGAGTTTTACAGTTCATTTGAGACCTTGAATGAAATTGATCAAGTTGTTGAGAGCAACCCATTGATTAGTGTTGATGAATTAAAGAATGTTGATGGCCTTTCTATGGAGGGTTTAGAGGCACTGGATTATATGAATTCCTTTGAGCCACCACTTGGTATTCCTAGTTTCTTGTGGGGATGTGTGCTGGGTTGGATTGGTATCTTAGTAACATATTTGGTGACTGATGGCGACAAACAAGAAACGAAGCAAGCGCTTATCGGATGTATTGTTGGAGGGGCTGTATATGTTGTACTGTACATAGTATACATTGTTCTAATCGTTTCAGCGTCAACCATCTAGAAATTCAATTAAGAATAGTACTTAAATCTCAAAACCACCTATAGTATGAAAACAATCATCACTAGCCTTGCTGCAATTATGCTGCTTTTCTCGTCTGTTTCTTTTGCGAGCGATGGAGATGATTTCTCATTTAATGAATCTGAGTTTTACAGTTCATTTGAGACACTGGATGAAATTGATCAAATTGTTGAAAACAACCCTTTGATAAGTGTTGAAGATCTTAAGAATGTTGATGGTCTTTCAATGGAAGGATTAGAGGCCCTTGATTTTATGAATGCGTTTGAGCCACCACTTGGTATTCCTAGTTTCTTATGGGGGTGTGTTTTGAGTTGGGTTGGAATTTTGGTAACATATTTGGTTACTGATGGTGATAAACAAGAAACCAAGCAAGCATTTATCGGATGTCTTGTAGGGGGCGCTTTTTGGGTACTCGTGAATGTTCTTAGGATTTTACTGTTTGTAGCCCTTTAATAGCTATTTGATATATTTGAAATGTATACCATTGAAATAATGGTATACATTTTTTTTTGCTCTATCTTAACCTATGATAAAAAACCTCTTATTGCTCTTTGGGCTTCTTTTAGCCTTCGTTTCATCAGCCCAAGAAAATTTCAGGCTTGAAACTGAAGTTACCATAAAGGAAGTGAATACGTCTAAGAATCAGAATATTCTATGGAAAGGTCATATATATTATAATAAGCCTGACGCAAAGCTGCTTTATGATTTTAGCTTTCCGAAACCAATAAAATGGTTGTTCACAGAAGAAAGTGTCTATGACATACGGAGAGACACAATAATGAATGAAACAGAGAATATTTCAGGCCTTGAGTCAACTCTGTTCTATTTAGGTTTAGAAAACCTACTATCAAAATATGGTTTTGATAATACTATATATGAGTTGAGTGAGACTAAAAGAGAAGATGATCTTGTGATCAGCGTTTGGAAACCAAAGGGAGTATATAGTGGTGCATTTGGTGATGTTCACGTTTCTATAAAGAATGGATTATTGCATGGTGTTTTGACATTCAACAAGGATGGTGAGCTGAGTAAAAAGCAGTTTTTTAGGAAGTACGAGAAAATAGGTAACGCTATGTTTCCTACCGAATTGGTAGAAATGATCAATCTTGAGGGTGGTGGAGAACTTAAAAGACTCACGACTTATAACGATATAAAACTCAATCAATTTAGTAATGAAGCTTTTTACAACTTTGATGTTTCTGGTCTTGTTATCTCTGATGACTAGATCTCAAACGAGCACACGAGCCATTGATTCAAAAGAGTTTTCAAACTTGTTTGAAGCTCATGATCATGGGTTTAAAAACAGGTTCAATTTTTTTGCTAAATCGCGGAATGAAGTTGAATTTTCATTTAACCTACTTTTTAAGGCCTACAAAGAATTTTTCTCTTCTCAGGATTATTCGTCATGCAATTTCACTCCTTCTTGTTCTGAATATGGATACTTGGCCATTAAGGAGCATGGTACATTTTTAGGTATTCCTTTAACGTTTGATCGATTGACAAGGTGCCACCGATTGACACCAAAACAATATTCTATTGACAAGAAAACTGGCTTATTCGTTGATCACCCTTAGAAGTATATACACGGTTGTGTGCATTGTGCTTTTATCGATTCCTAGTTTGGTAATAGCACAAGAGACAATAGATATCTATTCTAAGTCTTCTACCGAGGAATATGCAGCTTATTTATTGGCATCGGGTCAATATCAGCTTGCTGCGTTAGAATATCAAAGACTATCAATATTAGATCCAATCTCAAAGGCTTATAAAGAAAAGACAGCGGAAGCGATGTATAAAGGTGGTTTGTTCGAATCGCTTTCTGATTTTGTGACGTTGAAGAACGGTAATTGTTCCGCTCCTCAGAGCTTGGCTAAATATCACATGGCCGCAAATCTTAATCTGGGTGATTATTTGGCTCTGGATAGTATGATGAAATGTAACGCTTTATTGAGTGAAGACATAAAACAGCACTTTGAGGTAGTGAGCTTGGCTTATGAAGGGAAGTGGAAGAGTGCTTATTCTTTAGCATCAGATTATAACCAGAATCCATTTATAAAGAATTACTCGATTATACTTGGGAATGCAGCCGAAGAAAAGAGAGTTTCTCCATTGCTGGCAGGGGTTATGTCAGGCATTATCCCGGGTTCAGGTAAGTTCTATGCTCGAGATTGGAAGAATGGACTTATTAGTTTAGTTTTTATTGGGGTATTGGGATATCAATCCTATTATGGATTTAATCAGAAGGGACTGGAGAGTGGATTAGGTTGGGTATATGGAACTTTAGGGTTCGGTTTTTATATTGGAAATGTTGTAGGATCAGTTTCTTCGGCAAACCGTTATAATGCACAGAAAAATCAAAAGCTTATCAATCGGTTTAGGCCTTATATATTGCCATAATGGGAAGAGTCATCTTTGTAATATTGATGTTCAATTCTTTTTTGGTGAAATCGCAAAGTGCACAACAGGCATTTGCTTTAGCGAATAATGCATTTCAAATTGGAGACTATTATTCAGCAAAGTCAGCCTATACTCGCGCGGCTTATTTTACTCAAGATAGTCAAGTAAAAAAGCATTGTTACATGCAATTGGCTCAGATTGCTTTAGTTACTGATAATATTGATGATGCTGTAAATAGGTTGAAGAACGCGGCATTTGAGGAGGCTGATCAATCTGAAAAGAATAGTATCAATCTGCAAAGAGTTAAGCTAATTGTTCTAAATGAAGACTTTAAGAATGCAAACTTCGAAATATTACAATTAAACATTGATTCGAGCTCTGCCCAATTTATTGACTACACCTTGTTGCGAGGAATGATATCCTTAGGGTTGGAAGAATATGAGAATGCAAAAACTTCGTTCGCATACCTTGCTCAAACTGAAGCAGGGAAACTCGAGATATCTATGCTAATAGACAATATGCAGAGGAAGTTTAAAAAACCATTGAGAGCAAGATTTTTAAGTACTTTGTTTCCTGGTTTAGGCCAAATTTATGTTGGTGATGTTAAGAATGCGTTGAACTCATTTGTTTTAGTGGCAGGATTGTCTGTTTTGTTATATACTACCGCTGTTTCTTATGGGTTTTGGCAGGCAACGTTTGCTGTTGCTCCTTGGATACAGCGATATTATTTTGGAGGTGGGGTGAATGCATCGCGATTGGCTGAAACAAAGAATAGAAGGATCAAATCTGAATATTTACAAGAAGTTATTGCTATAATTGGAAGTGATGAATAAGTTTTTAGTCAGTTTACTTGTTACTGCTTTCGCAGCGATTATCGCATCATATCTTTTACCAGGTGTGATAATAGACGGTTTTTTGAGTGCTATTCTGGTAGCATTGGCTTTGGCTATTTTAAATCAATTTGTTAAGCCATTATTGATTCTATTCACCATTCCAGCAACCATTTTAACGCTTGGACTATTTCTATTGGTGATTAATGCCATTATTATATTGTTGGCAGATTGGATGGTACTTGGCTTCTCAGTTCGCAATTTTTGGTGGGCGCTAATCTTCAGCTTTATACTCACACTGGTTAAGTCGCTGCTTAGACCATTTTTTGCTGATGAAAGCAATAAAAAGAGGATGGAATAGGAGGAGCTTCTTACTCTAAAACACCCCTCAAGTTCGCTAAGCTTTGGAAGATATCATTCCTTATATTTAAAATGACATCGTTTCTTATTTCTAGCTCAAAACCAATATAATTTTCAGGGAAACACTTTCTCAAATAAGTAGTAAATCCATCTGCAGCTCCGCGATAAGGATAATTGAACCGCACTTTTAGCTCTTGACTAACTTCTTTGATGATTCTTTTCCAAATAACGGCCAGGTCTTTTTCTTGCTGTCGTTTTGAGTCAAATAGAATCCCTATTGGCGTTTCTCTGTTCTGGTTTCCCAACGTTGGAGTAAAAGAATGCAGTGACACATGAAAGACGCCTTGGTCAATATAAGATTCAATAAACTTCTCTACTTGCCTTCGGTAAGGTTGATAGTAGTTGCTTACAAGGTCAGCCTTTGCCTCAGCGGAAAAATCAGTGGTGAAAGGAGAGAAGAGATGACGGTGGTGCAAAGAACGGTTTGGCTCTATCAATAGCCTTGAATACCTGTAATGATATGATTCATCAAAAAGAGGCTCAAGACGAATAAACATTGGCGCAACACGCACATCATACCCTCTGTGGCTCTCGAGTACGTCAAATGCTTTTAAAAAAGTATCAGCATATTTTAGAGGAAGTCCATTTGAGTAATGTTCACATGTTAACAGCCAGATCATTGATTGGAATAGTTTTTTGAAAGTTAAGATTGACTCATACTGATTAATACACTTTATCTCCTTTTTTTAACCATATCCCCCAGACTTGGTCATAGGCATGAACTCGATTGGTGAAATTACCTTCTGTATCAACAATCGGTTTACTTTGGTTTACCCATTCGAATAAACCTCCATAAAGGTTGCTAACATTAGTAAATCCGAGCTCTAAAAGCTTCTCACATACTATCTCACTTCGGTATCCCACCGAGCAATAGACAATAATCTCCTCATCTTTTTGAAGACTATCTAGGACTTTAAAGTTGAGTGTTTCGTAGCCAATGAATTTTGCTTCTTTAATGTGAGACACGTTGAACTCCTCTATTGATCTAGTATCTAGAAATATAGGATCATTGATTTCATCTGATCCTGCTATTGTAATCTCCTTTACTGAATGCGATAAAAGCAATTCTAACATGGCATCGTAGGGTTGCGACTCTACCCTTGGTTCTGCGCAAGAGTGCAATAAACATGCAATCAAAATGACTATTAATGGCTTTTTCAACGTTGCTTCATTTTTCCATTATACATGGGGTGATGCTCGATGATAGTTTTGCGTAAGAACTTTCGATCTAAATGTGTGTAGATTTCGGTTGTTGTGATGGATGAGTGCCCAAGCATTTCTTGCACAGCTCGCAGGTCAGCTCCGTTTTCTACTAACTCTGTAGCAAAGCTATGCCGCATGGTATGAGGGCTGATTGTTTTCTGAATACCAGCTATAGCAGCTAAGTCCCTTATGATATAAAAGATCATCACACGACTTAGTTTATTGCCACGCTTACTCAAGAAAACAAAATCTTCTTGACCTGGCTTTGGTTGAATATGCACTCTTACTTCATTGATGTACAGATCTATGCTTTTTCCAGCTGTTTCATGAATAGGAACAAGACGTTCTTTATCCCCTTTACCTATAACTCGGATGAAGCCTTCCTTTAGAAAAAGGTTACTAATTTTCAGATTGATCAATTCACTCACACGCAAACCACAGGCATAAAGTGTTTCGATGATAGAGCGGTTTCGTTCGCCTTCAGGCTTGCTTCTATCTATAGCCGCTAGCATTGACTCAATTTCTGAGTTATTCAATGTGTCAGGAAGTTTGCGACCTAAGCGTGGAGCTTCGAGAAGTGAAGTAGGGTCTTTGGTAATGACATCTTCCAGTTCTAAATATTTGTAGAAAGCTTTGATGCCACTAATTATTCGGGCTTGGGTATATGCCGCCAAACCGATTTCAACAATCCATTTAATGAAGGCCTCTAAGTTTTTAGTAGTTACTTGCTCTGGCGGTATAGCTTTACCTGTTGATTCTAAATAACTGGTGAGCTTGTTGACGTCTTCTAAATAGGCCACAATGCTATTTTCAGATAGTGATCGTTCTAATCTTAAATAAGCCTTAAACCCTTTTTTATACGTTTCCCACATTAGTAGTGAAGGTCAACTATTTTTTAGTGAATAAATAGGAGGGAAGTTTTCATTTTTCAGAGTGCACTGTTCATATAGCACTTCGTACTATTGTTCTATGAAAATCGCAATTGTAAACGGTCCAAACTTAAACCTCACTGGAAAGCGAGAAAAGGACATTTATGGCTCAAAGTCATTTGAAGAATTTGTAGCGGATATGAAGCAGGGTTTTCCACAAATTGACTTCATTTATTATCAGTCAAATGTAGAAGGCGAGTTGATTAATACACTTCATCAACTTGACAAAGAAGCCGATCTTAAAGGAATACTATTGAATGCTGGAGGATATACGCACACTTCAGTAGCTATTGGTGATGCTGTTGCTGCAATTGAAAAGCCAGTTGTAGAGATTCACATGAGCAATGTTTTTGCACGTGAAGATTACAGGCATGTTTCCTATATCGGGAAGCATACCTTAGGCAGTATTGCTGGATTCGGGATGGAAAGTTATTTATTGGGTATTCTCAAATTGATGAATCAAGCATAATCAGCTCATTCTATAGCGCTTGGCAAGGAATCTCTCAAGAACTTTGTCTACAGGTTCTTCTATATCTGTTTCAACCCAATCGATGCCAAATTGCCGGCATCTGAGTTTTACGTCAGCCACTTTTTTATTGCGTAAAGCGCTGTATTGATCACGTACCTCATTCGGGTTAACCTTTACTTGCTCACCTGTCTCAAGATCAACGAAGGTGTAAGGTCGATTTTCCAAGTCTAAATTGAGCTCTGTTTTTTTGTCAAAAACATGAAATAAAACTACTTCATGTTTGTTGTATCGAAGGTGCTGCAATGCTTCAAAAAGCTCCGTTTGTGATTCGTCATTGATGAAAACACTGTCAACGAAATCACTGAAGATTACAATCAATGAGCGCTTATGCATCATCTCAGCAATCTTGTGCAATGAAGAAACAATGTTCGAGGCAGATGCACCTTCTTGCTTGTTGAATTCTTTTTCGAGCTCTTGAAATAAATAATTGTGATGTGCTGAGTTGCTTTTTGCTGGCGTAGACCACTCTATGCCATCACCGAATAGAGTTACGCCAACAGCATCTCTTTGAGAGCGCATGAGGTATACTAATGATGCAGTCGCTTGTATAGAGAAGCCAATCTTATTGGAATGAATTTCATCCGTTGCTTTGGGATAGAACATTGAGCCAGAACGATCAATGCAGATTTGGCATCTCAAGTTAGTCTCTTCTTCAAATCGTTTCACGAACATTTTATCTGTTCGTGCATATAACTTCCAATCGATATGCCGAGTGCTTTCGCCAGTGTTGTAAGCTCTATGCTCAGCAAATTCTACAGAAAATCCATGGTATGGACTTTTATGAAGACCCGTTATGAATCCTTCAACAGCTTGTCTGGCTAGCAGTTCTAATCGTCCATATTTCTGAGCTCTAAAATGATCAATGGGCATAGTGCGATATTACAGAAAACAACACGAATTGATCATGAACAATTCTGAGAATTAGGATAGGAGTTTTTTTATAAATGGAGAGGTAGTTTTATATTTGGTTAGACAGGGTTGATAGAATACACGTCTTATTTTTTAACCAACGACAACTGCTATGATGCCTAACTCATTTAAATTGATCATTTCTGCGCTGATTTTCCTGCTGTTTACTTTGGATACAACAGCATAAAATACGGCTATTACTTATAAAGCCAAGAAGGATAAGGATAGGCAGCTTTGGCTTGGCGGCCATGCAGGAATGACTACATCCATGGGCTTTTCTGCTAAACACACAGAAAACAAACTCGGCATTATGGTTACGACTTTCCCGCTTTATACAAATAATCAAGAAGTTGTAACGGTAGGCATTACCCCTTCATATACATTGAGGAAGCGAGAGTATTTGGATGTTGCGTTGTTTGTTTCTGGTTGTGCAAGTAATATTTCCTTGAATTCCAATTCAGGGGATTATTTTATCCATTCTGGATTAGGGTTAGAATTAGATGTGACGTTGGTTGACTTTGCGATGTGGCAATTATTAATTGGTTATGGATTTAGGAATATAAATGACCCTAATAATTTGGTTGCCACACCAACCATTGGAACTGGATTATACTTTGATTTGTTTGGGAAATAATCATCAAGCAGCTCTTTTTTAATAAAAGCATAAAAAAAGCCTCTCACGTTTCCGGAGAGGCTTTTCAACCGTTTAGTTAGGTTGCCGTAATTACATATGTGCTTCCAGCTTCTTTACCAATGCAGCCTTTGGCACTGCACCTACTTGACGATCAACAATTTCTCCATTCTTGAAGAAAAGGATCGTTGGAATACTTCTAATGCCGTATTTCTGAGCAACTCCTGGGTTGTTGTCTACATTCAATTTACCAACTAATGCTTTATCGCCATATTCTTTGGCTACTTCTTCAACGATTGGACCAACCATGCGGCAAGGGCCACACCATTCGGCCCAAAAGTCGACCATTACAGGTTTATCTGAATTTAACGCTTCTACTTCGAAGTTGTCGTCTGTGAATTCTAATGTCATTTTATGATTGTATAAGAGTTATTTATTCTTTCGTTCAACGAAGTTATTGAATCAATTGTTTCGCCATTTGTTCATTTTGGACAATATGTCAGGTCTTTTTTATGCTCCATGATAGATTTTCTAACTGTTCAAGCTCTTCTGTCATCTCACGCGTCATATTTACTCGCAAGGATCTGCTGGGCATCTCAAGAATAGTATCTTGATCGTGCACATTAACTTGAATTGGAATGCTACCCTTGTGCTTGGTGCATAAAGTTCTAATTCGAGAAATCATCGGTTCGTTGATATTTTGCAGTAACACGTCAATGTTTATTTGTTTGACGAGCTTTTCTCGCAAGTCTGACAAAAGGTCGATCTTTTTAACATTTAATCGCAATACTTCTTTTTGATCGCGCTTGCTATACCAACCGCCAATGGCGAAATGCACAAGCACAAACCAATCTTCGGTTAAGTAGCTTTTGAATTTGATGTAGTCATCTTTAAAGAGAACAATTTCGTGAGATCCATGATAGTCTTCCAAAACAAAACGACCATAAGGAGATCCAGTTTTACTTGTAAGGTGAGTGGCGCTTGTAATGATTCCTGCAACTCTCGTTTCTTTTCGCTGCCTTATGCCTTCAAGGTCTTCGAGAATAGATGTGTTTGCATTTGCGAACTGTTCCATCTCAAATTGGAAATCGTCTAAAGGATGACCTGAAATATAAACCCCCACAACTTCTTTCTCTCTGTTGAGTAGTTGCAAAGTCCTCCATTCTGGAGCAGGTGGAATGGAAGGTTCTGGAATCTCTGCTTCATCTGATTCTCCAAATAAAGATGCTTGTGAAGAGTTTTCAGCTTCTTGAATCGCATTACCATATTTGATGGCTAGTTCAATCACTGTTTGACCTTTATCATCTTCATGAAAATACTGAGCTCTATGAATTCCAGGAAAAGAATCAAAGGATCCAGCGACAGCTAAGCCTTCAAAGTTCTTTTTGTTGACAGTTCTTAAATCAAGGCGTGACGCGAAGTGGAAGATAGAATTGAAATGTCCTCGCTCTTTTCGTTCAGCAACAATTGATTCAACAGCATTTCCGCCAACTCCCTTAATGGCGCCCATTCCAAAACGAATCTCTTCGTTATTGTTAACGCTGAACTTGTATTCACTTTCATTGACGTCTGGACCCAAAACAGGAATGCCCATTCTCTTACATTCTTCCATAAAGAAGGTCACCTTCTTAATATCGTTCATATTGTGTGTAAGCACAGAAGCCATGTATTCAGCTGGATAATTTGCTTTCAGGTAGGCAGTCTGAAACGCAACAAACGAATAAGCTGCAGAATGCGATCTATTAAATCCATATTCCGCAAACTTCATCATCACATCGAAGATTTGATCTGCTTTTTCGGCTTCAATGTCGTTGTGTTCTTTACAGCCGTCTCTAAAAATGACGCGCTGCTGTTCCATCACGTCCATTTTCTTCTTACCCATGGCGCGTCTCAGAATATCCGCAGCTCCTAGTGAGTAGCCGGCTAATATCTGTGCGGTTTGCATGATCTGCTCTTGGTAGACCATGATGCCATAAGTGTCTTTTAAGATCGGCTCTAGCTTTTCATGAGGATACTCAACCTCTTCTGTCCCTTGCTTTCTCTTAATAAAGGTGTCGATGAACTGCAACGGACCGGGACGGTACAAAGCGTTCATTGCGATCAAATCTTCAATGTGTGTAGGCTTGAGAAGGCGCAAGTTCTTCTGCATTCCAACCGATTCAAATTGGAACGTACCGTTGGTTTCACCTTTTTGATATAATTCGAATGTCTTCTCATCATCCAGTGGAATTTCATCTGGATTGATATCAATACCATGGCGCTGTTTTACGAGCTTGATGGCATCTTTCATGATAGTCAAGGTTTTTAAACCCAAGAAGTCCATCTTGAGCAGACCAGCACTTTCCACAACACTATTATCGAACTGGGTAACCAGTAAATCTGAATCTTTTGCAGTGGCAACAGGGATGAATTCACGAATATCTTCAGGTGTAATGATTACACCACATGCGTGGATACCAGTATTTCTTACTGATCCTTCAAGCTTTCTAGCTTGATTCAGTATTCTTCCTTCCTCATTTTCTTGCTCACTTATTTGAATAAGCTGCTGTACATTGGTAAGGTCATCTCCATTGAAGTCTTTTTTGAGTTCATCAGCTGTTCGACCAAAGATGTGTTTGAACTTTTTGAGATCGGGAACTAGTTTCGAAATGCGGTCGGCATCGGAGAGAGGAAGATCCATTACACGGGCTACGTCACGAATGCTTGACTTAGCTGCCATGGTTCCGTATGTTATGATCTGAGCCACTTGTGTTTGGCCGTATTTGTTCACGACATAATCAATGATTTTATCGCGTCCTTCGTCATCGAAGTCAATATCGATATCGGGCATTGACACCCGCTCTGGATTCAAGAAACGTTCGAAGAGTAATTTGTACTTTATCGGGTCGATATTGGTAATTCCTACTGAATAAGCTACTGCTGATCCTGCAGCAGATCCTCGGCCAGGTCCAACCCAAACGTCTCTTTTACGCGCTTCGGTGGTAAAGTCTTGAACAATCAAGAAGTAACCTGGGAAGCCCATGTCTTTGATCACGCCTAATTCAAAGTCAAGCCGCTCTTTAATTTCAGGGGTAATCTCTCCATACTTCTTCTTGGCGCCTTCATAAGTGAGATGCGCTAAAAACTCATTTTCACCGTCAAAGTCCTGTGGGATTTCAAACTTGGGAAGGAGGATGTCTCGTCCTAATTTGAACTCTTCAACTTTGTCAACGATCTCAGAAATGGTAATGATTGCTTCGGGCAAATCCTTAAACAATTCCTTCATTTCATCGCCACTTTTGAAATAGAATTCCTGATTAGGCATTCCATATCGAAAACCACGACCATAGCCAATAGGCATGTCTTGCTGCACACCGTCTTTCACACATAGAAGAATATCATGTGCATTCGCATCTTCCTTCTTTTGATAAAATACATCGTTGGCGGCAAAATACTTTACGTTGTATTTTTTACAGAATCGCAAAAAAACTTCGTTAACGCGTCTTTCTTCCTCTAATCCGTGACGCATAAGTTGAACGTAGAAATCCTCACCAAAAAGCTTATGCCAATAAACGAATGCTTCTTCTGCTTGCTTTTCACCAATGTTCAGAATCAGGTTAGGTATTTCACTTCCAATACCACCTGTAGTGCAAATCAGGTCTTCTCTGAATGATTCAATCGATTCTCTTCCAATTCGAGGTAAACCAGCATAGAATCCATCGATGAAACCTACAGAGCATAGTTTTGAAAGGTTGTGATATCCGTTTTCATTTTTGGCGATAAGCACTTGTCTGAAACGCTTGTCAGGAGCGTCTTTCGTAAATTGATGCTTGGTATGTTCTTCGGCAACAAAGAATTCACAACCAACAATCGCTTTGATGCCATTCATTTCACACTCCTTAACGAAGTGAAAAACACCCATCATGTTACCGAAGTCAGTGATGGCGATGGCTGGCATTTCAAATGCTGCCGCTTGTCGAACGATAGACTTTACATCAGAAGTTGATTGCAGAATGGAAAACTGCGTATGGTTATGGAGGTGAACAAATGGATATTCCTTGAGTAGGCTTTTATTCTCTTTTAGTTCAACTTTTGAGGGTTGGTCTTCAGACGTTTCCTCTGTTTTGGTTGCTAAATCTTCAGGCGCGTATGGCTCAATATTCAGCCCGATAAGCTGAAACGGCTTCTTATTGGTTTCCTTAAAAAGCTTAAGATACTCATCGTTTGAATGTAGGTCCTTAGCAGTGAATACGCCAATTCTGATAAGCTCTAAAAAACAACGGGCGGTTGCCTCAACGTCTGCAGAGGCGTTGTGTGCATTATCTATTTTTTCACCAAAGAGTTTTTCATTGAGTTCAGAAAGGGTAGGGAACTTGAAGCTTTTTCCTCGACCTCCAGGAAGCTGACAGAAGTTGGTGCTCGACTTCATAGTATCAAGCGTTTTCTTCTTCATCAATCCATCATCTCGTTCAGCACGGGTGTATTCTGCGCCCATCACTTTCATGTCGAATTCAATGTTGTGACCTACAGCAAAATCTGTTTCTTCTAATGCCTTTTTGAATTCATCCATGACAAATTCAATAGGCATACCGAGCTTCTCTGCTCGTTCAGTGCTTATACCATGAATTTTTTCAGCATTGAATGGAATCGTATACCCATCTGGTTTTATGATGTAATTCTTGACTTCAATGAGCTCTCCTTTGTAATCATGAAGTTGCCAAGCTAGCTGAACTACTCGCGGAAACGAATCAATTTCAGTGACTTCAGCTTTCCAGTTTTCAATTTTACCAGTAGTCTCGGTGTCGAATATTAAATACATAAGCGCTAAAAGGGGAGAGTTTTTCTTGAGCCCATAAAGTTACTATCGCATATTGGAGTGCGGAAGCATTGTTGATAGATTGTGAAGAAGAAAATAAAGTTTAGTCAACTATCGGTACTTGTCATTCAATCCAATACCAGAAAGAATCAAGGGAATGATTTTATCGATTCTCGAAACCTTTGTCTCAAGGCGTTTAGCATTACCAATGTACTCAGCATACTCCTTCTGTTTGCCTGGTGAAAGATTGTTAAAAGCTGATTTTACTTTAGCTTGGTCTTTAAATACTTGAAGTAGCTCTTTAGGAATTGTAAGAGGGGATGTAGATACTTTGATTTCTTTTCCCTGTTCCTGATTTATAATAGCTTCTTGAATGTACTGTCTAACCTCTTTAGAGTTGATTTCTTGAATATTTTGAAAGCGCCACTGCCGCAGTCCTTTTGTTTTTTCGCTTGCTTGAACCAAGCGCTTGTCTGAGTCTTTGAGGAACACGCCATTGTGAAACCACAAGCCTACATAGCCTTTGAATGAAGCTAATCCCACCACGTTTTTGCCTTTCAGGGTGTAGCAAGGAGCACCCCATTTCGCAGTCTCTTGCAATCCGCTTTCAAGAATGATTTCTCTTAGCAAGGTCAATTCAGCTTTCCATTCGCTTTGAGCGATGTATTCGTCAACATTACTGGCTCTGATCATTTGGATGTGAGTTGCTTTTGTGTGCTGAGGATCAATTTCTCTAGAACATTGAGATCAATATGAGAAAGCGACTTGATGTTTAAACATGACTTTCCCATTTTATACTTCCCGAGTTGATCTAATAAGTCTGCAGGTTTTGAGAGATCGCATGAAAGATAAATCGAAAGCCCATTTTTACGCGGAGAAAAACCACAGACGAACCAATCTCCTTCTCGACCGCTGGCATATTTGTAATGATATGATCCGAAACCAACAATACTTGGCCCCCACATCTTGGGTTCAGACTCAATGAGCTTACTCATTAATTGTGTTAGAGCAAAACAGTCTTCTTTTGAAGCTGGACTGTCTACTTTGTCTATAAAATCGGTGACGTCTGCATTCGATACTTTGGTTTTTAAGTCGTTTTTTCTTGCCATTGCGCATAGTGATATGCTCAAAAATAGTGAAAAAGTACTATGTCTTTCTAACCCAAATAGTAAGCTTACCTTCGCGCCCTTTTTTCACCGTATTGAGAAGTAATTAGAGCATGAAGAAATACATCAACTTATTTGATTTTAAGCAAAAGGTAGACTACAAGATTGAAATCCTTTCTGGGTTGACAGTTGCGCTGGCTTTAGTGCCTGAAGCAATTGCTTTTGCTATGATCGCTGGCTTATCACCTTTGACAGGTTTATACGCTGCTTTTTCGATGGGTTTAATTACGTCTATTTTAGGAGGTCGCCCCGGTATGATTTCGGGGGCAACAGGAGCGGTGGCTGTGGTTATTGTTGCTTTGGCCGTAAGTCATGGAGTAGAATATGTCTTCGCTACAGTAGTATTGGCAGGATTGATTCAAATGTTAGCGGGAGTATTAAAACTCGGAAAGTTTATTCGCTTGGTACCACACCCTGTGATGTTTGGATTTGTGAATGGTTTAGCCATTGTGATTTTTATGTCGCAGTTAGATCAATTTAAGGTTGAGAATGCGTCAGGAGTGTTGGAGTGGATGACTGGTACGCAACTCTTTATCATGTTAGGGTTAGTTGCGTTGACGATGCTGATTATATGGGGGTTACCAAGGTTTACTAAGAAGATCCCTTCTTCGTTAACGGCTATATTGGTGGTTATTGCAGCAGTTTTACTTCTAGATATTGATACCAAGACTGTAGGCGATATTGCGAGTATCAAAGGCGGTTTTCCACCTTTTCATATTCCTGATCTCCCATTTAACTTCGAAACATTAACGATTATCTTTCCATATGCACTCATCGTTGCGGGAGTTGGTTTGATTGAGAGCCTTTTAACCTTGAACTTGATTGATGAAATCACTGAAACTAGGGGTTGGGGAAATAAAGAAGCTGTTGCTCAAGGAATTGCCAATACGGTAACAGGTTTTTTCTCAGGAATGGGTGGATGTGCAATGATTGGTCAAAGTTTAATCAACGTATCATCAGGAGCAAGAGCGCGTTTATCGGGAATTGTGGCAGCTGTTATGCTTTTGGTGTTCATCATGTTTGGTTCAGATTTAATTGAGCAAGTGCCAATGGCTGCATTAACTGGATTGATGATTATGGTTAGCATAGGAACCTTTGAGTGGGCAAGTCTACGCACGTTCGGTAAAATGCCAAAGATGGATGTTGTTGTTATGGTGTTGGTTATGCTCATTACCGTTTTCTTGCATAACCTCGCTCTGGCTGTATTGATCGGAGTGGTGATCTCAGCAATGGTATTCGCTTGGGAGAACGCAACACGCATTAGAGCTCGAAAATCAGTTGATGAGGAAGGAGTAAAGCATTATGAAATTTACGGACCGCTATTCTTTGGTTCGGTTTCCACCTTCAACGAGAAATTTGATGTGATGAATGACCCAGATGAAGTCATCATTGATTTTGCTGAAAGCCGTGTGGCGGACATGTCAGGAATAGAAGCTCTGAATAAATTGACAGAACGTTACTTGAAAGTAGGGAAGAAGGTACACCTAAAGCACCTTAGCCAAGACTGCAGAAGGTTATTGGCCAACGCAGATCAAATGATCGATGTAAATATTTTAGAGGACCCGAGTTATAAGGTGCTTACCAACGCTTAAGCTTTTTCCGTCTTCTTACTCTTTTGGTACATGTCCATCGATTCTTTGGTCATTGAGGCTACAAGACCTATAATGAATGCGTCATCTAAGTATCCAAAAGCAGGAATGTAATCCGGAAACACATCAACAGGAGAAACGAAGTATACAAATGCAGCAATTATGGTAATGATTTCTTTTTTGGATATGCTCGTGTATGACCCATCCATGTAATCCCTAATCATTGCGTAGAATAGTTTGATGTATTTCCATGCTGGTAGAACAAATGATTTAGCTCTTTCTCCTTTCAATATAGCCTCATCAGCGATCACACGAAGCTTTTCAAAATCTTCATATAGCTCTTCAGCTTTTTCCGTAGAAAGTGCAAACACTTGTTTTACTTCCTCAATTTTCTCTTCAACTTGTCGTGCTTCCATGATTTCTATGATGAATGTTTCATTTCAATAATACATTTTTCACGGTTAAATGAAGACACCAAAAGCTTGAGTTTAGTCAGGTTCCGAAATGAGTTAGAATCACTACAAACAGAACTTGACTTATTCTATCAAAAGAGTATTAAGAAACCCCTGAGCATTCGATTCATGCGTTTGTTTCTTCGCGTCTGACATCTTTCTAAAAGAGTACACCATCATAGACATTCTAGGGTTTGATAGGAAGAATTCTTGATGCTTATCAATGAACCTCCAAAACAATCCGTCCCATACGTTTTCCCATTCTCCATTAGGGTAATTACTCATTTTTTTGATGTAGTTGGATCCTCCGATATACGGTTTGGTGGCGAACGTTCCACCGTCTGCAAATTGACTCATACCATATACGTTTGGCACCATGACCCAGTCATAGGCATCGATGAAAAGTTCCATAAACCATCGGTAAACTTCATCCGGATCGAATTCGCACAATAGCATGAAATTTCCTAAAACCATTAACCTTTCAATGTGATGGCAGTAACCAGTTTTGAGTACTTTCTTTATAGTTGAGTCTATTGGGTCAATACCCGTTGATCCGTCATAAAAACTTGGAGGGATTTTGCGGGTGAGTCCCCAATAGTTTTTGGTTCGCGAATAGCTTCCCTTAGCGATATACATCCCACGGATAAACTCTCTCCATCCTATGATTTGTCGAATGAATCCTTCTGTTGAGTTGATGGGTATACTTTCATTTTCAGCAAATTTCAAGCTCTTCTCTACCACTTCATCTGCCATCAAAAGACCTGAGTTTAAGAGCGGTGAAAGTATACTGTGGTTCAGGGTTACCTGTTCTTTCACAATTGCGTCCTCATATGCACCGAATTCATGAAAGCGTTGAACTAAAAATTGATCAAACCATTCTCTAGCTTCTTTATGTGTCGTTGGGTAATACTGCCCTTCACCTATACTGCCTGGGTTATTTGTGAAATGTTTGAATGTGTATTTGTTGGCCTCAATAGAATACTTGTTGAATGAAGGAAAAATTACTGCTGGCGGGGTTTTATGTTTTGGGTATTTCTTTCGATTCTCAGTGTCAAAGGTCCATTTTCCTCCAGCTGGGTTTCCTTCATTATCGAGAAGAATATTGCGCTTTTTACGTTGTTGTTTGTAGAAGGTGGTCTGAAAGAAAGACTTTTTATCCGATCTGAAAAACTTCTTCAGATCTTCCTTAGAATTAAGGAACTGTGGGTTGTTATGTAGCGTCAGTTTTATGTCTGAAGCTGTTTTTCTTAATCGTTTTTCAAGCCAATAATCAGTAGGGTCTATTGCCTGAATTTCAGAAATACCATTGCGCAATATTTCTTTTCCAAATTCTCGAATGTCTGCAATTTGATGAAAGGAGTCTATGTATTGAACTTTGATGCCCCTATTTTTCAAAAGTTCCTCATAATACTTCATGCTCGCTCTATGAAACGCTATTTTCTGCTTATGAAATTGAAATTGATTGAAGTATAAGTGCTCCTCAATTAAATAAACCTCGTTTCCATTAGTCAGCATAGGGCTTTCTTCGAACAATTGGTGTGGAAATATGATGTTGATTGCCTTATTCATGATGATTGCTTAGTTCTTTTTGATCGATTGTTTCGCGTATGAGTTTTAACGATACGAAGTCCATCTTTCTTAACTTCTTTGTTTTTTCTGAAACCCCAAAGTTTTGATCGGGCTTTCTTTCCACTTTCTGTTATATCCACTATTGGAGGCGGATAATCGCCTTTAAGATCTGTAAATGACTTGTCCATTTCGGTCATCAGCCAAGGTTCGTGGATAAACGATATGGGAACATGGCGCAATTCCTTTACCCAGGTTTTTATGAATACTCCTTCCGGGTCGTGTTCCTTAGACTGCTTTATCGGGTTGTAGATTCTTATCGTATTAATACCTGTGGTACCCGCTTGCATTTGAAATTGAGTATAATGGATGCCAGGTTCATAATCTAAAAATAGTTGAGCTAAATGACTTACCCCTGTTTTCCAATCACAATCAAAATGATGAGTCAATACAGATACCAGCATTGCACGCATTCTGAAGTTGACCCATCCGGTTTCATGCAAACAGCGCATGCATGCATCCACTAATGGCAGGCCGGTAGTGCCGCTTTTCCATGCCTCAATCAATGCAGGGTCATTGTCATAGGTCATTAACTCATAGCCTCGATTTACAGCGCGTGTTTCATAATCGCATTCTACTTCAAATTTTTGGATGAAATGGCAATGCCATTTCAATCGAGTTAGAAATCCATTGAAACTTCGTTTATGGTTGGCGTAATTTTCATGGTGTTTCACAAATTGATAAGCCTGTTTTATACTCAAATTCCCCCAAGCCAAATACGGTGAAATTCTGCTACATGACTTTCTGCTTTCCAGTGGTTTAGAGATCTTAAAGCTGTAGTCCTTTCCGCGCTCTTGACAAAATGAAATGAGATATTTCCATGCAAATTGTTGTCCTGGTTTCTGAAAGTCATTAGGGTAGCTGACTATTTCATCCTTCAGTTTAGATTGCAGAGGAAAGGGGTGCTCAAACTCAATTAACTGAGGTGAATACGTGTTTTCTATGACGGGTTCATGTGCGTTGGTATACCATCGCTTGTCCCAGGATTCTCGATTTTTGATTCCGCGTATGATGCCGTCACGCTGAAACTGCTGCCATTTACATTTATTCTTTTTGAGAATTTCTTCTACTCTCTTGTCTCTGTTCCAGGTTTCTCGAACGCCTGATTCTTGGTAAGAGAAAACATTTTCAACGCTATGATTATCCACGAAAAACGAAAAAACATCGTTCGCTTCGGCATGAAAAATCATTACCTCTCGGTTAAAGGGTTGAAGGCGAGCGTTCATATCTTGAATGGAGTGGTAGATGAACTGCAAGTGCCTTTCAGAGGTGTCCTCTCTGTGCAGCATGCTTGGCTCGAAAATGTAGATTATAGCATAATCATATTCGGACTGCTCTGCATGAAAAAGTGGCAGGTGGTCTTGGGTTCGCAAGTCTCTCTTTAACCAGACAATATTGATTTTCTCTTCTGACAATGATTCTTCCTTGAAATGGAAAGTGTAAACACCTCCATTCCTTCAATGTTTGGTCTGACGTTTTGGAATTGGACTCGCTTCAAAGCATGCAATGTGTTGAGAGATGCCGTTGATTCGTTCAAATCCTTAGATTTGATGGAATTCAAAGCAATAAATACATTACTCATATGAGGGTTTCCATCATTCTTGCCGCTATAGCGTTTATCGCACAAACCTCATTCGCTCAGTCGGGTTCAAACTATGAAAAAGTGCTGCCTGGTGTAGTCAAAGTCAGTGATGGTCTCTATTACGATCAAACTGAAATCACTAATGTAAATTGGCTAGAATATATGTTTTGGCAGTTTAAAACCTATGGAGGACGCGATTCCAAAGCTTATAAAGAGGCCTTGCCCGATACAGCACTTTGGATGGATGATGGGTTAAACGCTGAGCCATACATGAAGTTTTATCATCGGCATCCGAGCTATAAAGATTATCCAGTGGTGAATGTTACTTGGAAGCAAGCAGCAGATTTCTGCGCTTGGCGCACTGCTCGTGTGAAAGAGTGGCAAGAAGCAGAAGGTAAAACAGATGATACACCATACTATTTCGCTTATCGCTTACCTACCTATGAAGAGTTTCATTTGATGTATGATGATATTGCAGAATTACCAGACTTTATTGGCGGGGAAGGAAAGCGCAAAGACCGAGGAAAGGCGCGCTATAATCAAAAGCGTGAGCCATCCAAAGTTGCTGAGCCGGCTAATGCGCCTTCAACCATGCCAGATGTTACAGCTCCGGTTAAAAGCTATTGGCCAAACAGCTATAAGGTTTATAATATCAAAGGAAACGTTTCTGAATGGCTGATGGAAGAGAATGTACACGCTGGAGTTTCATGGCAAACACCTTTTGCAGCAAATGAGTCGCTCAAGCTAATGACAGATAAAGCCTCTCCAGCTATTGGGTTTAGATGTGTGTGTGAAATAGCAGAGAAGGCACCTTAATTGTAATCGAAACTCTTTCTTAAATCTTTTACTATGTTTTTTGATCTGGCGCGAATGCCGCTTGATTCATCGTGGTCCAAGTCTTCTAAAATCATTATAAGCTCCTCGGCTATTTCTAGATAATTCTTAGCGATGTTGTGAGCGGTTTTCATGGCGTGAACTCTAACAGCTACGGGATGCATTTGAGAAGGAATAATGCGCATTGCTCGATCAAATACATCTCCTTCTAGTTCCTCGTGTACGACCAAAAATGACCATGATCGCCAGATGTCGCGCAACATGCCTTCATGTTCAACTTGTTTGCTAAAGTTCCAAAATAGCCTTTGTTTCACCAAGCCTAGGTGAGAATACTCTTGAAGATAGTGCCCTAAGTTCCATGTTAGATACCACTTGACGGGCAATTCAGTTCGCTCAACAATATTCAAATAATCTTCAAAGTCATAGCCATGCTTAGCCATTTCCAATACGATACGATTTACATTGGCTTTACTACGATCAGCTTCAAGCGATTTTGCTATTTCGATTGCTTTGATCATCAGTGTTTACTCAAATTTCAAATGCCGTACTGATCGTCCTTCTTCTCGTATTTCCTTGAGTGAGTCAATGCCAATGCTGATGTGGTCATCTACAAAGTCGCGGCTGACTTTTTTATCAGAGTCATCCGTCTTTACACCTTCAGGAATCATTGGTTGATCTGTGACTAAAAGCAAAGCACCAACGGGTATGTGGTTAGCGAACCCTACTGAGAAAAGCGTAGCTGTTTCCATGTCAATGGCCATAGCGCGTACGCTCCTGAGGTATTCTTTAAACTTTTCATCGTATTCCCAGACTCTGCGGTTAGTCGTAAATACAGTTCCAGTCCAATAGTCTTTATGGTGATCTCGGATCGTTGAAGAAACGGCTCGTTGCAATGTAAAAGCGGGTAGAGCAGGCACTTCTGGTGGAAAGTAATCGTTGGACGTTCCTTCACCACGGATTCCCGCTAAAGGCAAGATAAAATCTCCCACTTGACTTTTTGTTTTTAGTCCACCGCATTTGCCTAAGAATAAAACTGCTTCCGGTTTAATAGCGCTTAGCAGGTCCATTATAGTTGCTGCGTTTGGACTGCCCATTCCAAAGTTGATGATGCTAATTCCATCTGCAGTAGCGCTAGGCATTGCCTTATCCAAACCATGAATTTCTGTGTTATGAATCTTGGCAAAGCGCTCCACATAGTTATCGAAATTGGTTAAGAGTATATACTTAGAAAAAGATTCAAGTGGAACACCTGTATATCTTGGTAACCAGTTATTTACAATATCCTCTTTTGTCTTCATATTCTGTTTTTTTAAAGCATGGAATGGGTCTCCAATTGCGAAAGTACACTTGATAAACTGAATCACATCGTTCAATAAAATTCATCGATCAACATTTTATTTTAAACGATCAATTCCGTTGAATAGTTATTTTCGACTCTATGATATACAATATACTGAAGCCTTTAGTGAAGCTTTCGATTCAAGGCTTCTTCAAAGACATTCATTTTATTGGAAAAGAGAATTTGGAGCACGAAGGGGCCATATTGGTTTCTAACCACCCCAGTGCATTAATGGATCCTATCGTGATTGCTGCGTTTTCTAAGAAGCAACTTTCCTTTATAGCTGGAGCTGAGTGGTTTGGAAGTGGATTGAAAGATTGGTTATTCAAGAAGTATTTTAAAATGATTCCCGTTCAACGACCTTGGTTAGTCAAAAACGGAGAGAAGGTGAGCAATAAAGACATGTTTGAAGCATGTTATACCAGCCTTGATGAAGGAAACCGCATCATTATCTATCCAGAAGCCAGCAGCTTAACAGTGCCCTGGATTCGTGAATTGAAATCGGGTGCAGCAAGAATAAAGATTGGAGCAGATGCTCACATGAAGGGCGATAAAGTGACTAAGGTTGTGCCCATTGGAATGAACTATACGAATGCGCATCGTTTTCACAGTGATTTATTGGTGAATATTGGCGAACCGATTGATTTTGGAGATATTCTTACTGATCAAAGTATTGATGATAAAGAACGTTCTGATCGAATGACTGAAGTAATACGGAGAGAAATGAAAGCTCAAGTGCTTCATATCGATAGTGAAGAGGATGTATTGGTTGTGAAAAATGTGCTGAAGCTCTTGTCTGATATATTATTGAAAGACATTGGCTTAGATTATAATGATGCGGGTGCTGTTTTCCGAGTTAGGAAAGACATTATTTCATCAGTGGAGTATTTTAAAGCCAAGAAAACAGATGAAATGGAAGTGCTTGAAAAGCGCCTTGATCATTATATAAAAGAATTTGAAAGCGAGGGTTTCTGGAAGTTTAATCCGTTTGAGAAAGCAAGTTCGTTTGTATTAAGAACAATATTGATTATGCTTTTTGGATTTCCCATTTTCTTCATTGGCGCTTTGATGAATATCATCCCTTTTGCCTTTTCAAAATGGGCTTTTGTTAAGTACTTACTCATCAAAGTATCCGGTGAGACCAAACAAGGGGCTGTTCATCCAGCTTTCGCGGGCTCTTTTGCATACGCCTTGTCTTTTGTAGTTTTCCTCATTTGGTACATATTAGTATCAATAGTGGCTTCAAAACTGTATATAGCCTGGGTTGCGATCCCTGTTACCTTATTTGTTGGTTATCAAACAGGCAGGTACGCCATTCGCTATGTTCGATTATTCAGGAAACTGATGAAAGTGTGGAGATGGAACAGGTTAAAGAGAAAGAATCCTTCAAAGGTCAAGCACTTGCTATCAGAGCGCGCTGCAATAATTGCTGAGTTGATGAAACTTCGTAAAGACTACGAAAAGGCCACCTTTTAATTGAGTTTGCTTACATTCTTGAGTTGAAGCTTATCGATCATCTCGATGCTTACGGGGTCTGAATCGTGGCCGTAGTCATTTACTATGTAACCTTTGATGCCATTGTTGGTCTCTATTAGAAACACGGCTATAACATCGTCATCTTCCGTTATTTCTTCGGTAGATATGACCTCAAAATCAAAGGTATCAAATTGCTTTTTTGATTCTAAGGCTGTAATTGTATCAAAGCTTAAACGAAATTCTTGGGCAAAGCCTTGCTGCTTATAATAGGCAATCGCCTTGTCGAAGCTTTTGAATTTTTTCATTGTGAATAAAGGAAATTTTTGGTGAATTGTTCATGTGATATCTATATTTCTAATTCAACTTTGAAAACCGAACCAATGCAATCATTAATTATGAACCTGATCTAAACCACAACCACCCAACTATCAACCTCCAGCCCTGTGTTAACAACTATTCTGATGGCAGATAGCACGTTAAGCTTGTCGTTTCACATTTGTATTCATGTCAGCACTTACGGTCATCTCCATAATAGTAGGCTACTTTGCCCTACTCATTCTTATTTCTTTTTTGACGGGCAAGGACGATTCGAATGCAGCATTTTTTAGAGGAAAAAAGCAGTCGCCTTGGTTTGTGGTGGCCTTTGGTATGATTGGCGCCTCCTTGAGTGGAGTTACTTTCATTTCCGTTCCAGGTTGGGTGGCTACAAGCCAGTTTAGCTACATGCAAATGGTGATGGGCTACATGGCGGGTTATTTGGTCATTGCAACCGTCCTAATGCCGCTGTATTACCGACTAAACCTTACTTCCATATACGGTTACCTCGAGCAACGCTTTGGCTTTTGGAGTTATAAAACGGGAGCTTTTTACTTTTTACTTTCCAGGGTTATTGGTGCCTCATTTCGTTTATACCTCGTAGCGATAGCCTTGCACATTGCTGTGTTTGAGCCGATGAATCTGCCGTTTTGGTTGGCAGTGTTGGTGGCGGTGGTTTTGATCTGGGTGTACACTTTCCGAAGTGGAATCAAAACCATTATTTGGACAGACACCTTACAGACAGCATCAATGCTATTGGCAGTGATTGTCACCATTTTCGTCATCAAGGATTCTATGGATTGGGGATTTGGTGAAATGACTTCCGCGATTGCTGAGTCAGATTATTCCAACGTTTTCTTTTTTGACGATTGGAATGATAGCAAACATTTTGTGAAGCAATTCTTGGCAGGAATGTTCATTACTATCAGTATGACAGGCCTAGATCAAGATATGATGCAGAAGAACTTGAGCTGCAAAAACATTGGCGAAGCGCAGAAGAATATGTTTTGGTTCAGTGCAGTGCTTATTGTGGCTAACTTGCTTTTCTTGTCTTTAGGAGATCTGCTTTATTTGTATTCCGCTCACATTGGGTTTGATATTGCAATAGCAGGGGATAAGCTGTACCCATCGTTGGCGTTGAGCGGTGAGTTAGGAATGGTTGCAGCAGTGTTATTTATTGTTGGGCTAGTTGCTGCGGCTTATTCAAGTGCCGACAGCGCACTTACAGCGCTCACAACATCTTTTTGTGTTGATTTCTTGGGAATGGACAAAACGGAGAAACCAAGCGATAAGAAGGTGCGTAAAATCGTTCATATAGGATTTTCCTTCTTATTGTTTATTGTGATCATGGTATTCAAATCAGTGAATGACAATAGTGTAATCTCTGAACTTTTTAAGGTTGCAGGGTTCACGTATGGTCCGCTCTTGGGACTCTATGCGTTTGGGTTATTTACAAAGCGAAAAGTAAAAGACGGTTGGGTGCCAGCTGTAGCTATTGCTGCGCCAATAGTGTGTTACATTTTACAAAGCAACAGTGAAGCTTGGTTTAATGGCTATAAAATTGGGTTTGAGTTATTGCTAATCAACGGTTTGATCACCACTTTTTTACTCTTCCTAATCTCTTCTCGCAATGCCGCTGAGTAGCATCTTTGGCTTGTAAATGGCCAATTTTTTTTGCTTGCACCCAATAATCGCAGGCTAAGTCTTTTTCGTTCAAATTGAAATAATTCACACCGATATTGAATAGGGCAGCGGGATAGTTTTTATCCCCAATTGTGATTTCACGCAGCAAAGCATTGCTTTCAGCATATTGTTTTTGTTGCATGAGTGCGTTTGCGTGGGCAATTTTTATGTCAGTGTCGTTGGGAGAGAGCTCCAAAGCCTGAGCAAAGAACATGGATGCATTGGAAAAGTTATCTGTGTAAAAACTAGCTAAGCCAGCGTTGTAATAAGCAAGTGGTTGATTAGCTTCTAATTGAATTGACTTTTGGAATCCATTGATTGCCAAAGAATAGTTCTGCAGCCACATATGAGAAAGAGCCAAATAGAACCAAGCCGTTGAATTGTCTCTTATTTTAGTGTATTCACTTAAATGAACTATCGCTCCATTATAATCGTGTTGTTTAAACCGCACAATTCCTTTTAGGTATTCAGCTTCTCCACAAATACGATTCAAACTGCAAAAGCTATTGAGATCAACCATCGCGGGATCGTAATCTCCTCGTTCAATTTTCAATTTGGCCCTTTTGAGGTAGAGTTCAGCAAATTCAGGCTTTTTGCTGATGTACTTGTTGAGTTTTTTGACTGCTTTAACCGTATCACCTCCGGCTAAGTATTTATCTACCTTAACTACATACCTACTCTGGGCCTGACTTTGCAAGTTAATAACGGATAACAACGAAATAATGCAGAGTAGGGTGCGAATCATAGTGCGATATTCAGAAAAAAAGTTGGTATCAAAGTAATCTAACCTTCAAATTTGAACCTGTATAGTCTGTTACCTTAATGCGCTGTCCCTTCTCTATAAAGCCAGCTTCAGACGCAGCGTCATACAGCCGATCATTTATCTCAACTTTACCACTGGGCATCATATCTGTGTATGCAAGCCCTTCACTGCCTATTAAAGCGGCATCTTCACTACTCGCGCTTGTGTAACCTTCTGATTTGTTTTGAACAGCATTCAGCACTAAGCTAGCGAATGCATTGGTTTGAAACAGTTTGACGGCCAATAAGATAGACCCTGCCACGGAAACTGTGGAGGCAATGATGGAAATGAGAAAGGATCGCACCAAAACATTCATTTCTACCGGTCTAAAATCAAATCCAACATTTCCTACCATGGCAAGTGCCAACGCAGTGATCGTTAGTGTTATACCAGCAATTCCAGCTACACCGAAGCCTGGGACAACAAAGAGTTCAATAGCGATTAGGATTAACCCAGCGATAAAAACAAGGATTTCCCAATTCTCTGCTAAGCCTTCTAAGTAAAGTGGAGCGAAGTATAATACTGCCGCTGCCAATGCAGCAACAATTGGAAAGCCAAGTCCTGGTGATTGTAATTCAAAATATATCCCACCGAAAATTACCAAGATCAGAATGCCGCTAAATGCTGGGTTAATTAACCACCCGATGATTTTATCAGTAGTGGTTAGTCTTTGTTTTATTACTGAGTATTCACCAATTTCAGAATGAAGCAGGACTTCGGCCATTGTGTTGAATTCACCGTCACAAAAGCCAAACTCAATAGCCTCGGTGACAGTAAGTGTGATTACTTTTCCTTTTTCGCTTACGCCTTCAATTTCTTTGTCGGGGTCTACCATGCCCTCTGCAATATCAGGATCACGACCAGTTTCTTCGGCCGTTGCGCGCATCTTCTTGCGCATATAGCTTTGATATTTATCAGGAACGGGTTCACCACTTTGATCAACCACTGTGGCTGCTCCAATCGTAGAACCTGGCTGCATGAAAATACTGTCGCATGCTATGGAAATCAATGCTCCAGCTGATGCTGCGTTGTTTTGAATAAGCACATAAACGGGAATCTTAGATTGCAAAATTTTCGTGCGAATCGAGTCAGCTGCGTCTACGGCTCCCCCGTAGGTATTCATATTGATGAATATTAAATCAGCTCCTATTTCATGCGCTTCTTCCATGGCGAGTTTGGTTGTTCGCCAAACTGGTGCGGCAATTTCCTCTTTGATTTCAAATTGATAAACCTTTTTAGGTTTAGTATTATCCTGTGCTAGCAGCGATAAAGAGAAAAAAAGAGAGAAGAAAATTAGGACTGCTTTTTTCATGATGCCATAAATGTATGCTTGATTCGTTGAATCGGACAATTGACATGAGAAATAGTTTCTCAAAAACAACAATATCATGAAATAAGAAATACTTATTCAATAATCAAACTGCTCTGATCGAAGTACTTGTCATCCAAAGAAAATGAAAGATAATAGACCCCTTTGCTTAACGCACCTGCTTCAAAAAGTTGTACTTCATTTTCACCTTTATGGATCACATTGATTACCAGATCGTGAATGATTCTTCCTTGAGCGTCCATCACCAAAATAGCTCCTTTACCTGATGCAGGTGACGTAATACGAACGTTTACTTTTCCGTCAGAAGGGTTAGGAAATAGCTCGGTATTGAATCCGTGGCGCCCATTAACCTGCTGATCACCCAATGTGTTTGTAGGGATTAGCCATACTTCAAATACAGACTCATCAGCTGAGGTTTGTGCTGTTGTATTATTTGAAAAAGGATTAGTACTAGATGATTTGATGCCACCATAGATATAGCCAATCATAATAGAGTCATCGCTTGTTTCCCCTATAGGGATGATGTCATGATCATTCATCAATAGACTTTCTACAGGAATAAATTCGGAACCAGCACCTTGAAGGTTTGGCATTTCAATTGGTAAGTTATACTCGGTTAATTGATCAGTCGCATCTCGACTTACTCTTGATATCGTTTTAACGAACGGAACTTGATCATCCTGCATTAATGTTCCGTTAGCGTAATAATACTGACTCATTCCACCAAAAAATAGGCTGTGATTTATCTGATTGACCGTATCATACAATGTTGCTGAGGCAGAATGATAATTAGATAAGTACTGATTAAAAGATGTTCGTGCGTTTATTCCGTTAGGTGAAATATCAACTGGATATAAATAGGGTAGGTCCACATTAACTTGAAAAACACCCGAAGAAATGGTATAACCTTTTGCTCCATCAGGAAAGATTTGCGGTATCAGGTTGTAATCTCTACGGTGGAGGTTTACACCATCAATAATTTCGGAGAAGGAATGAATCACTGGATTGTTGTTGCTATTATTCACCATAAAACTGCGCACAGCATTGGTATATGTCTGAACATAGGTATTGTGCCCCATTGGGTTGTAACGACCGTCAAATTTATGACCACCAACCAATACCAGTTCATTGTCCATTTCGGCTAAATGTCCTCCAGTTACAGCCATTCTAACATCTTCGGTTTGTTTGATAAAACTCGTTTTGCTCTGATTATTGATAATGGCGTCAATAGTTTGACTTACAATAATTGTAGTGAGATAAGGGAAGGTAATATGATCTGCCTGACTTGCGCTGTAAGCATATCCTCCGGCAATGTAAAGAGTATCTTCAATTTGATGGAAGCACATGTTGGTTGACTGCAGCTGCTCACTAATACTTTGATTGAGTTCAGTCATGTTCGCTGACCAAACTTGTTTAGATATAGGATCAACCACCATCATTTCTTTATTGTTCAGCGCTTCAGGGAAAGCATTGAATGGTTGTCTTGCGTGAAGACCATCTTTTCTTCCACCTATTATGAGCCATTTTCCATTGTGTTGGCCAAAGGCATAAGAGTGCGTTCCGTCAAGATTGTCTATGGAAACTGGTTCAAGATGAATCTCATAATTGAAGGGTTGTGCAAATGCTATGTGAGCGCTCAATAACGCAACAAGGCTGAGTAGTGGTAATTTCATATCACGAAAATATCTAGGTTGGCACGAAGGGTATGTGATAGGAGTTACCAAGCAAAAAAAAAAGCCTCATCAATTGATGAGGCTTTTTTTAAT
>DGQE01000020.1 GCA_002389645.1 Flavobacteriales bacterium UBA4422 | reverse complement strand
GGTGGAGGAGAAAGTGCTGCAGAAGCTTCGGTTTCGGGTTCTGCTGCAAAAAAGGCACTAGGAGCACCCGAAGCTGCTGAGTCTAGTCCCTTAATTGTAGTCGCAAAAGCAGGTCTCTCATTGGACAAAATTGTTTCATCTTCCAAAGATCAACTAAGAGCTGTAACTTCACTTGGTGATACCACCAAGCTCAGAAATGCAATTGCCAGTGTCAATTCCGGCACTTCAAGCTTTAATGAAATTGTTGATATTGCGGTTTCTGCAAAAGCTACAGGTGTTACCATCGACCTCGAGGAAATTCAAGGAAGAGCTGAAACTATTCAAATTTATGTTAAGTCAGGCCTTAGTGGAGCAGAGCTTGATGCTAAGATTTCTGCTTTAAAGAACCCTGCTACAACCGTTAATATAGCAGCTGAAAAGAATTCTGCTAATGTAATATCATCAGGAGGAGATACATCACTCCTTGAATTTCAGTCTTCGCTTGAGTCTGCAGGCGTCTCTTCAACTCACATACCGACAATTCTTTCTGCCTACGAAACCACATATCCAAACTTAAGCGATACAAACAAAGCTACTTTTGTTGACAATATTGCTAGTGCTTTTACAGGCAACTATAAGCTTGTTGATTTAGTTGGTAGTCGGGCACAACTTGATTCAACCAATGATGAATTTTCTGATCCTATAACCGCAGCTCAAATTGTTAAATATCATCCTGATGTATTAGCCGAATTTGTAAAAGTTACCGATTCAGACGCGCGCTTCGGCTTATTTGATTTGTACTACAATTTGGAAGCGAAAACCTCAGCCACCCTTATCACGACAGTTCATCCCGAAATTATAGAATTTGCTAACCTAGCAAATACTCTTTTCACCAATCAAACTTTAGGTGGAAGTAATTCGCTTTCAAGTATCCAGGCAGTTGATCTGAATTACATTACAACGAAATCTCCTGCTCAGCGACTTCTTAACTACCTTGCTCAATACAATATTCTCGGATTTAACACGGATACCAACGGTGACAGTAATTTAGTATCAGCATTACCAACTAACCTTTTCTCACGTGACAATTCAAATGCTGACATAACTCAATTTGCAGAATACCTTGCCCTTTACTCAACAGTCACAGATTCAGATGGCAAATTGGTTACCCAAGGTCGCGACTTGGGTGATAACGACCTAAGCGATTACAAAATACCCCTTTCAAATATTACGCTCTATCCTGGCAAAAATATAACAATAAGTGGAACCCTTGATGTTTCGAGTGAACTTCCCGAAGCAACACTATCAAACAATAATGTTGAACCTGAAGATATACGAATTGGTATAATAGGTGCCGCAAACGACATTACAATTTCTAATGACTTAACCATTTCAAATGTCAATAAAGTTGAAGATCATGCTTTGGTTATTGCTGCTGCAGATGATCTTGTAATCTCTCAAGGTAAAAAGGTAGAATATCAAGGTTCTAACCTTGCTCTTGCATCTGGGGACACCATGTATCTCGTAGATGTTGATATTGTTGCAGGTGGAAATGTTGCTATTGGAACCTTGAATGATTTACATGTTACTACTGGTTCCACAATCACTGCTGGTATCGGAGGTGCTACTCCCAATCCAGATCTAGTACTTTTGTATGCTAATGACCTGCTCAACTTAGATAATGTGAACTTCGCAGGTAATATTCGTGAGATTCATATGGATGCTAATCGAGTACAAATGAGGAACATTACATTACCTGCTAATTCATTTCTCAAAATTAACACCCCTGGATCAAGGAAATGGCAAAATGACTGGGTCACTGTTCAAGGAACTTCTTTACAATTTTCCGGAAGTGCTACTACTTCAGGTGCTGTTGTTTTGGAAAAAGTAACCCATCCAAACATTGGAGAGCTAAATGCTGGCAATCTCCCTGAAGTTGGAATTTAAAAACTATTATCACTCATACCCATGAAATTTTTATCAGCAGTCATCATATCATCAATTTTATTTAATTTTGCTTATTCTCAAAATACCACTGGTAGAAGATTGGACGCTGGTCTAACAAATTCTCCATCAGGGTTGGATATAGCTACTGAAAAGAAAAAAAGATCTGATGGAGAGGAGGACCTTTCAGAAAGTGACTCTGGTGTCCAAAGACCTATAGCCTTAAAATCTGGCGGGTTTTCTGCAAATTTTGCTTACAATTCTGACTTAACTTACCAAGATAATCCTTATGCTGTTGATGGAGGAGAGCTTGATTTTGCATCAGCACTATGGACCAACTCTTTTACATCATCTTTTGGTTTGGGGATAATTGATATGGGAGATTCAGTATTGACTCCATATGTTGGAGGTAGTTGGACTACTAATGAATATACAAGTGCTTTTGTTGATGCTACTCCAAATCAAAAAGGAGTTTTTAATTCTCAAAGTTTTAATTCCACAAATGCATTTGTTGCTTTATTGTCCCAATATGGAAATGGATGGTCATATAGTGGGGTCATTTCTTACAACATGACAAAATTGACTATCGATGAAACAGAAGCATTGCGTGATTTCACCTACACATTAAAGGCTTTGAAGTCCTTTTCAATTGATGATAGTCAAATAATTTTTGACGCTTCTTTTAACATTCATTCAACAGACGGTGATTCCCAAGGAGACTATAATGGTAGGGACGAGATGGATCGATTTGATATCGCAAGTTCTTTAAAACTTATCCGTGAAATAGGCCCAATAAATATAGCACCGAAATATACCATTCAATATTCAGACTATGCCAATGGCGCAAATGATGATCGTACTCAATTTCTTCACAACCTTGCGCTAAATTTAAATTATCAAATCACAGATAGTTTCAACCTTGAATTCAATACAGCCTACACCATCAACGACTCTTCTGGTTCGGACGATGATGATGATTATGAGATGTTTGATGCTGGTGCGGGGATTAAACTTAGTGCTAGATTCTGAACTTTTTTTTAAAATTTATTATTGCCGCTTTTTTTAGCGGCTTTTTTTTGTATGGCACAGAAAGAAGGATTTCTTTCTTAAACGGAACTGTTGAAACTATTGACGAACAAAACTCTTCAATAGATTTTGCTCAGGTTAATGATCAGATTGATAGCACCCTATTTTACGGAACAGGCAAAGGATCTAGATTCGAAATTATTAGCAAAACCTCAATTATCAGAATCGGCAGTTTGAGTTTTGCGAAATTTATAAGTGAATCAGATGTATACATTCATTCCGGGAGCTTTCTTTTTTGTTCAAAATATAAAAGTACTTATCTAAAAATTTCTTCCAGATTATCTACGGCAATTTTTAAAGGTTCAGGGACCTTCATTGTGGACTGTTTAGAGAATGGCGGGTTTAAATTTATACCTCTAGAGTGTGACGGTACATTGTCCACTGACAAATATCCTAATAAGAAATTAATAGAAGGACAGTTAATGCTCGTCGTAGGAAGCCCATCTTACCTTGGAAATGCATATGATATTGATCTCATGCTTCTTTTACAGTCCAGTAGACTCATAAACAACTTCCCATCCGCACTTACAACATTTGACCAAATTGGGTTGGCGATATATGTTCAACAACTGAAACTCAAGGGGAAATACGATGCTTTAATTGGTGACGCCAAAACAGAAAAAACTTTGCAAATTTGGGGCTTTGGACAAAAGCCTCCTGATGAGTAAATCGAGTAAAAATATTCAATTTACATGCTAAAACTATTATTTCAGTCAAGCAATTTGAACTTAAGTACTGATTGATATTTAATTCTCAGGCAAGGACGAATGGGCACCATCACAAAACGGGCCTTTTCCAGAATGCTTACAATTGCAAAATGCAATATTTTGAGATTTAGAAATTTGGACTTTTTCTGGAGTAAAACTAGTTCCTTTGTGAGAACCGTCACAGAAAGGTTGCTTGGAAGATTTCCCACATGAACACCACCAGTATTCACCTGCCTCTAATTTAATAACAGCTGGCATGCGGGATGCCACCACTGGTTTTTCGTCACCCATTCTATTATTCTTGACCCTCTTCTCCATGGTCGGAGTAAAGAACCGCATCGACATATATCTTTGAGGCAATAATGCCAAGAAGAAGAACGCCAAACATAACTACTGGCACAAGGATAACAGGTAGTTTCAACTTGGAATGTCCAATTTTAGGATCATCAATAAAATCGTGTGAACTCATAATAGTATTTGAATATGAAAGGGTATAAATTTCGTCAAACTTGATTCCTTCAAAAGTAGAAGTTCTTTACTCAACAACCCAGGAATTTTTACCGGTTAATAATTCTTGAAGGTTGCCCTCCCCNNGCATCTTCATAAGTCTCTCTGCCTTCTATTTGACGAAGTATACCAAAGGGGGTTGGAAAGGCAGGATAAGCCATTTGAGCAAGAATAGAAGCGTAAGCCGAATTGTTGGTTTTTGATTGATGAACTAAAAGACCGGACTCATCATCTCCATCTTGTAATTCAACGATTTCAGGATCAAATCCATTGAGTCGAATGCCTTTATTCTCTCCAAAGCGTAATGGTTTTCCTTCCTCAAGCATTAATGCCTGTTCACTGCGTACTTCTCTTCCGGTTACGGTATCAAAAGCATTATTATTGAAAATTACACAGTTTTGAAAAATTTCAATGAAGGATGTGCCTTTGTGCGCCTGGGCAGCTTTGAAAGTTTCGACCATGTGTTTTTGGTCGGTGTCTGAGGTGCGGGCGATAAAAGTAGCCTCGCTGCCCAAAGCAAATAATAAAGGATTGATTGGATAATCCAAGGACCCGGCTGGTGTACTCTTTGTCTTTTTTCCAACTTCTGAAGTTGGGCTGTACTGCCCTTTTGTGAGTCCATAAATTCGATTATTGAATAACAAAACATTAATATCAAGGTTTCGGCGGAGTAAATGCATTAAATGATTTCCTCCGATTGAAAGTCCATCTCCATCTCCAGTAACCATCCATACCGAAAGGTCAGGATTTGCAGATTTCACCCCGGTTGCCACGGTTGGTGCACGACCATGAATGGTATGAAAACCGTAGGTGTTCATGTAATAAGGAAAGCGACTGGAACATCCAATTCCACTGACCACGACAAATTTTTCCTTGGGCACACCAAGTTCGGGCAAGGTTCTTTGAACCGCGTTAAGGATGGCATAGTCTCCGCATCCCGGACACCAGCGGACATCGTTTTCAGTAACAAAATCCTTCTTAGTAAGGCTGCCTTCTTCCGTA
>DGQE01000025.1:6199-91041 GCA_002389645.1 Flavobacteriales bacterium UBA4422 | reverse complement strand
GTGGAGCTGGTGGGAGTCGAACCCACGTCCAAACAAGGAACCATAAAGCTTTCTACGAGCTTAGCCTACTGATTGGTTTTCGATTTTAGCCAGGCCAGAGGCAGCCAAACCAAAACTTATCTTCTTAATTTCAAACAACCACCGAAGCCTTGATCATTCTATTCTGTCATTGACCACGCCTCTATCAACACAGGGGGCAGACAAACCCGTGCCAGAGACGTCTTGTCTCATACCTAGTATGAGATTAAGCTTAATCTTCTATCGAATGATTAAGCAGCAAGAGCGTAAGATGTTTCGCCAGTTATAATTTTAAACAGCTTTTTAACGAGGTGCTATTCAATCCCCGGCTTGCTTACAGTATCATTCATCTTGCTGTCAAAACCGGTCAGCCCCAAAGAACAAGATGCAAAGGTAGGCAATGATTTGCCCAATGCACCATCTTCATTGACGTTAAAGATTACTAAAGGCAGCCAACGCCCCAAATTTTTTACCCGTTACAATCTTTACTTCCCGTAGGGAAAAGACGTTATCTTTGCCGCCCTTGTGAAATTGACTCAAGGATTCATTTTAAAGTGCATGCTTTTGAAATTGTGCAAGGAACACCTGATTTAAAAGACAAGCCAGTAGATAAGATGTCGAACATCTACAACGTTGACTTCGAAAAAGAAACCATCTTCTTTGAGCACAATAAATACAGCATCTCTCAAGATAAAAATGGAAGCAAAGGTTCTGTGATCGCGAAGAAGATGAAGGATAATCCGGCAATACGTATTCAGATTCAGGGTTACACATCTCAGTCTGGTACGGAAGCCTACAACAGGTTATTGAGTCAGCGTAGAGCCGATGAATTGAAAGAGTTGTTGATTGAAAAGTATGGCATTGACAAGGGAAGAATCGAAGCGATTGGTAAAGGAGAAGATCCTTCTTCTCATCCAACCGAAGCGAGAAGAGCTCGAATTATCATACTCGAATAATATAATCGATAGAATTAAGAAAAAGCCCTGCATCTTTGCGGGGCTTTTTCGTTATTTTGAAACCCATTGAAAAGACTATTAATCATATCGGGCTTATTGTTTTTGCTCAGCACTTTAGTGCAGGCGCAGGGCTATTATTGGGGCAGCGCAGGGAAAACAAAGCGCATTCAAAACCTTACGGTAGAAGCTGGGTTGGGCTTAAGGATGTACTCGGGTGATATCCAACAGCGGGGGTCATTGTTCAATCCGCTGAAATTTGCCTACGGTCTAGGGGTTCGCTATCAAACCAGTGAGCGACTGGGATTTGCCTTGAACGGGGCGGGAAGAGGATACAAAGGCACAGCAGAACAAGGCGCGGGATTTCCGGATGCCATGGAAGAAATGAATGGAAAACTGTGGGAAGGAAATGTGACGGTGCAATTCAGTGTGCTCAAATGGACAGATTTCACCAAACGCCAATTCACCGATCGGGATCCCGTTACAAAGGGCAATGTGTTTATTGGCGTGGGATGTGGTGCGGCATTGTTCAACGGCTCCTATTCTTCGTTGCGCTATGCCACAGGAAATACTGTGGATAGCTTGGGAAATGACTCCAGCTTTACCTTTCCTGTTTCTACTTCAGGCTCTGGTTCTGGAATAGGGTTTTATGTGCCGATTCAATTTGGAATGCGTTACCGTTTTGATCCCATGTGGAGTTTGTCTGCGGGGATGAACTATCACCTATATTTTACCGATAACCTGGATGGATTGCAGCGCGGACAAAACGATGGCATGACGCTGTTTATGGTGAAATTGGGTTATACGTTTGGTCAGAACAAAAAGAAGGCGAACATCGGCAAAACGCCCAATCAAAAAAGAAAAGGGAAATGATAAAATTTGGAATCATTAAAGAAGGAAAAGTGCCGACCGATGAGCGCGTGCCCTTAACTCCGTCTCAGATTGCCAAATTGATCGAAACCAAGAAAGAAGGACGGTTTGTTGTGCAGCGATCTGATGTGCGAAGGATTATAGATGCAGAATATGAAGCACTGAATATCCCGATGGCCGATGATGTTTCTGATGCTGATGTGCTGTTGGGCGTGAAGGAAGTTCCAATAGATCAGCTGGTTCCCGGTGAGACGCATTTGTTTTTTTCACATACCATCAAAATGCAACCGTATAACAAGAAACTCTTGCGCGCGGTGCTAGATAAGAAAGTACGCTTGATCGACTGGGAGTGTTTGCGCGATGCGCTGGGCAGAAGGGTAATAGGATTTGGAAGGTATGCAGGAATTGTTGGCACCTACAATGCTTTTCGGGCCTATGGAAAGAAGCACAAAACCTTTGATTTAAAGAAGGCGCACGATTGCATTGACCGGAAAGCAATGGAGGCACAATTGGTGAAAGTACAGTTGCCCAACCTCAAAATATTACTCACAGGAAGAGGAAAAGTAGCTAAAGGCTCCATGGAAATTCTGGACGCCATGAACATTAAGAAAGTGGGTATTCGTGAGTTTTTGAAACAGTCCTTTGATGAACCCGTTTATTGTCAGATCACATTCACTGAATACTTTCAACCCAAAGACCACAGTGGTTTTGATGTAAAGGAGTTTTACGCGCACCCCGAGCGATACAAAAGTGATTTTATGCGCTTCGCCAAGTGCAGCGACATGCTGATTACAGGACATTACTGGGACTCTAAATCGCCCTTCCTGTTTACCCGTGAAGACGCTCGATCCTCAGAGTTCAACATTCAATTGGTAGCCGATATTTCATGCGATATTGATGGTCCGGTGGCTTCAACATTGAGACCATCTAGTATCGAAGATCCATTTTACGGCTATGATCCAATCGAAGAGAAAGAGGTAGCCTTTGATGCCAAAGGAGCAATCACCGTGATGGCGGTTGATAATCTTCCGTGTGAATTACCAAGAGATGCCAGTCATGACTTTGGAGAGATGTTCATTTCATCTGTTCTGCCCAGTTTTTTGAATGGCGATAAAAAAGACATTTTGAAAAAGGCCACCATCGCGCAAAACGGAGAAATCACCGAGCATTATGCATATTTGCGCGATTGGGTGAACAGTTAGGCGTTGCCTAAGGCTTCAATCGTCTTCAGCGGGTCTTCAGATTTGTAAACGGTGCTTCCAGCCACCAATGCATTTACTCCAGCCTCAACCAATCGAGGAGCATTTTCTAGATTCACTCCTCCATCCACTTCAATGATGGCTTTCGATGAATTTTCGAGCATAAGCTTCTTCAGTGTTCTCACTTTATCATAGGTGTGTTCAATGAATTTTTGTCCGCCAAAACCAGGATTGACGCTCATGATAAGCACCATGTCTACATCGCCAATGATATCGTTAAGCAAGGAAACGGGAGTATGTGGGTTCAATGCAACACCCGCTTTCATTTCGGCTTTTTTAATGGCGTCAATGGTGCGGTGTAAATGCGTGCACGCTTCATAATGAACAGTAAGGATGTCTGCGCCTGCCGACTTGAAATCGTTGATAAAAGGATCGGGATTGGCGATCATTGCATGCACATCCAGCACTTTTGATGTATGCCTTCTGAAGGCTTCAATGATGGGCAGTCCAAATGAAATATTAGGAACAAAAACACCATCCATCACATCCAGGTGAAACCACTGGGCAGCGCTTTGATTCAGGTGTACAGATTCTTCTTTTATTCTAGAAAAATCACAAGATAGGAGGGAAGGAGCAACAATGTTTTTCATGCCGTAAAAATAGATATTGCAATTACTCTAGCTCGAAGATTATCCGAATGCGAAGGGGTGCTTTTTCAACAACTTCAAACGCACCTTTGAGCTGACCCACGATCAGCTGGATTACTTTGAGGCCTATACTTCCATTGCCTTTAGGTGTTTCCTCACTTGTCATTCCGTTGCCATCGTCAGCGTATTCTAATATTCCACTGATGCCGCGTTTGTTCAGTTGGATGTTTAAGTGTCCATTGGTTCTTCCTTCAAAACCGTGCTTTAATGAATTGGTTACCAATTCGTGGATAATCAAACAAAGCGGCACAGCTTGATCAACAGGTACTTCTGTTTGGTTGGTATTGATGGAATCTTCATTTTGATTTTAACGAGTTCTTACTTAGTCAAAATCAAATGGACTATGTGTACGAAGTATTAATTCCCCTATTAAGAGAAAACCCCAATATGACGTTGGTTCTAGAAGGTCATACCGATAGCGTTGGTTCAAACGATGTTAACTATCGAATGTCTGTATTGAGAATTTCCAATGTATTGTATCACATTGAAATGAACGGTATTGAGGATACAAGAATTACAGTTAGACCAAAAGGTGAATCAGAGCCACTTGCACCAAACTCAACTGAAGAGGGAAGAGCAATAAATAGGAGAGTAGAAATTATTAAGACACCTGAAGATTAGAAGTAATGTTTAGCCTAAATAAGCTTTCAAAAGCTTGCTTCTTGAAGTATGTCTCAATCTACGAATTGCTTTCTCTTTAATTTGGCGGACGCGTTCGCGTGTTAGGTCAAACTCTTCTCCGATTTCCTCTAATGTCATTGGGTGCTTCCCAGTCAAACCGAAGTACAAGCGAATAACATCTGATTCCCTTTCAGAAAGAGTAGCTAATGAACGCTCGATTTCTCTGCGCAGAGACTCGTTTAAAAGAGACAGCTCGGGGTTGTTTTCATTGTCTCCACTTAACGTGTCATACATGTTTCTGTCATCATCTTCTGATCCTAGAAGAGGAGCGTCCATAGAAACATGACGTCTATTATTCTTGATGTTTTGGCTGATATCTCCTTCTGCCATTTCTAATTCAGTGGCAATTTCGTCAACTGTCGGTTCTCTCTCATGCATTTGTTCAAGTTGAGCGTATGCACGATTGATTTTATTGATATTTCCAATTTTGTTTAATGGAAGACGAACAATTCGAGCTTGTTCAGCTAAAGATTGAAGGATAGATTGACGAATCCACCATACAGCATAAGAGATAAACTTAAACCCTCGCGTTTCATCAAAACGTTTAGCAGCCTTTATTAATCCCAAGTTGCCTTCATTAATTAAATCAGGTAGACTCAAACCTTGGTTTTGGTATTGCTTCGAAACAGATACCACAAATCTTAAGTTAGCTCTTACCATTTTGGCAAGCGCCTGTTGATCTCCTTGCTTAATCCGTTTAGCTAATTCAACTTCTTGCTCAGCAGTGATTAAATCTTCACGGCCGATTTCAGTTAAGTACTTATCGAGAGATGCTGTCTCACGATTTGTTATTTGCTGGGTAATTTTAAGTTGACGCATAGGATAGTTTTTTCTCATTATAAAGAAATACTATCCTAGAGGGAAAAAAAGAAGCCGATATTTAGACTTTTAAATATCGGCTTGTTAAAACTGTAATTGTAAGTTGCTTTTACTGAGCAGCGTTAGGCTATGGACGGGGAATTAAAGCCTTTCGAGAAAGTCTTAATTTACCCGTTTTTACATCGATTTCAATCAATTTCACCTCAATTTCTTGACCTGCTTTCAGCACGTCTTCAACATTTTCGATGCGTTTATGATCAATTTCTGAAATGTGAAGTAGACCTTCTTTGCCAGGAAGAATTTCAACAAATGCTCCAAATGCAGCTATGTTTTTAACCTTTCCTTGATATACTTCTCCAACTTCTGGTTTTGCAACGATGCCTTTAATCCAGGCCATTGCTTTATCCATTCCTTCTTTATTATCACATGCTATCTGAACAACACCTTTGTTGTCTTCTTCAGCGATAGAAATTGTTGTTTCGGTTTTAGCTTGAATCTCTTGAATCACTTTTCCACCCGGTCCGATAACTGCACCAATTTGTTCTTTATCGATAAGAATTGTTTCAATTCTTGGAACGTGTGGCTTGAAATCTTCACGTGGTTCTTGAATGGTCTTGAGCATTTCATTCAAAATGTGCGCTCTACCTTCTTTGGCTTGGTTCAAAGCTTTTTCAAGAACTTCATAAGCTAAACCATCCACTTTGATATCCATTTGACAAGCAGTGATTCCTTTTTCTGTTCCGGTAACCTTAAAGTCCATATCACCTAAGTGATCTTCATCTCCTAAAATATCAGAAAGAACAGAGTACTTTCCATCTTTATCCATGATTAATCCCATAGCAATACCACTTACGGGTCGCTTGATTTTCACACCAGCATCCATAAGAGCTAGTGTTCCAGCACATACAGTAGCCATTGAAGACGAACCATTTGATTCAAGAATATCAGATACTACACGAATAGTATAAGGATTGACATCAGATGCAGGAATCATATTCTTCAAAGCACGAAGTGCTAGGTTACCATGACCAACTTCTCTTCTAGAAACACCGCGAATTGGACGGGCTTCTCCTGTAGAAAATGGAGGGAAGTTATAGTGAAGCATGAATTTGTCACTTCCTGAATGAAGGGCACCGTCAACGGTTTGCTCATCAAGCTTTGTACCTAATGTTATGGTCGTCAGCGATTGAGTTTCACCTCTTGTGAAGATTGCAGAACCGTGGGTCCCAGGTAAGTAATCAATTTCTGTCCAGATTGGACGAATTTCAGTTGTCGTTCTTCCATCAAGGCGCTTACCTTCATTAAGGATCATCTTGCGCATTGCTTCTTTCTCAACTTTGTGGAAATACTTGCCAACAAGTCCACCTTTCTCTTCTTGATCTTCTTCGCTTAATGTAGCAAGGTATTCAGCTTCAAGTGCTTTAAAGGCGTCACTTCTATCGTGCTTAGCACTCGCTGAAGTGGCGATTGCATAGCACTTGTCATAGCAATAAGCCATAACAGCTGCTTCAAGATCAGCATCATTTGTTTCATGAGAGTATTCTCTCTTAGGGCTTGACTTTTCAATTTTCGCAGCAAGATCTAATTGAGCTTGGCAATGAAGTTTGATTTCGGTATGAGCAACTTTGATTGCATCGAGCATTTCTGTTTCGCTTGCCTCGTGCATTTCACCTTCCACCATCATTATATTATCAATGGTAGCTGCAACCATGATATCCATGTCGCAATCAGCCATTTGAGTAAATGTTGGATTCACAATGAACTCACCATTTAATCTACCAACGCGAACTTCAGAAACAGGGCCTGCAAAAGGAATATCAGAAACAGCGATCGCAGCGGAAGCAGCTAAACAAGCTAAAGCGTCTGGTTGGACACTCTTATCAGATGAGATTAAACTCACCATAACTTGTGTTTCTGCGTGAAAGTCATCTGGAAATAAAGGTCTGAGGGCTCTATCTATTAAACGCATTGTAAGCACTTCACCATCAGAAGGGCGTGCTTCTCTTTTGAAGAATCCTCCGGGAAACTTACCTGTCGAAGGGTATTTCTCTCTGTAGTCTACAGTTAATGGAAGGAAGTCTATTCCCTCCTTAGCATCTTTACTTGCTACTACCGTTGCCAGCAACATGGTTCCTCCTTGCTTGACAACTACCGAACCGTCAGCCTGCTTAGCAAGTTTGCCAGTTTCGATAATAATTTCATCGCCATTCTTAGAGGCGATGCTTTGTTGTGTTCCTAATAACATAATGAAACGATAAGTGTAAATATGAAAAAAGGCAATGAAGATTGCCTTTTTTCTAAAATGATTGGAAGATTACTTCCTTAAATTAAGTTCTTTAATGATGCTTCTATAACGCTCAATATCTTTTGATTTGAGATAATTTAGAAGACTTCTTCTTTTTCCTACAAGCTTAATAAGCGCCTGTTGGGTAGTAAAATCTTTACGATTTTTCTTTAAGTGCTCAGTTAAATGAGCAATTCTGAAAGTAAAAAGAGCAATCTGCCCTTCTGCTGATCCAGTGTTAGAAGCCGCTTCTCCGTGCTTCTTGAAAATTTCTTGTTTTGTTTCGCTAGTCAAATACATGCTACAGCTTCTATTTCTTTATAAGGGGCACAAATATATACATTTCTATCTCTGCGTCAATCACTTATTTAATTTTTAATTAATGACAGGAATTGGCCCAATTGCTCCTTTAAATTTTTACGTTCAACAATGAAATCCAAAAAGCCGTGTTCGAGAACGAATTCTGATGTTTGAAAGCCCTCGGGTAAATCTTTTCCAATGGTTTCTTTTACTACTCTTGGTCCGGCAAATCCAATAAGAGCGCCTGGTTCGGCAATATTGATGTCGCCTAACATTGCAAATGATGCAGTCACACCACCTGTGGTTGGGTCAGTGAGCATTGAGATGTAAGGTATTTTCTTTTCGCTCAATTGAGTCAATTTAGCACTTGTTTTGGCCATTTGCATCAAAGAGAATGCAGCCTCCATCATTCGAGCTCCACCACTTTTACTAATCATAATGAATGGTGAATTATGCTCTATAGCATAATCAATAGCGCGTGCAATCTTCTCGCCAACAACCGACCCCATGCTTCCTCCAATAAATTGGAAATCCATACAAGCAACAACCGCTTTCTTGCGATTGATATTTCCAGCAGCCGTTCTCACAGCATCGTGTAATCCAGTCTTTCTGATCGTTGCTTGCAAGCGATCACCATATTTCTTCGTGTCCTCAAAAGACAAAGGATCACCAGAGATCATATGCGGATTAATCTCTGTATAACGATTGTTATCAAACAAAATCTGAAAATACTGCAATGAACTGATGCGCTCATGATAACCACATTTTTCGCAAACCCACATTGAATTAGCATGTTCCTCAGAACTCACTACATGGTTACAACTACGGCACTTATACCATAAACCTTCAGGAGTCTCTTTTTTCTCCGTAGTTGGAGTTCGAATCCCCTCTGTCATTCTTTTAAACCATCCCATGCCTAATGCTTTGAATCGGCTGCAAAGCTATACCAATATTTGGGACATCATAATCCTAAAAAGGATACTGAATTGCGAGATTGAATGTTACTTCTGGTCGATAAGGTTCCGTCCACTGATCAACGGGTGTTAATCCTTGATCTTGTCGTGCGTCATTGGCTGAAGATCTTAATTGATTTGTAATGGTTTTAGACTGAAAAACCCATCGCTCACCTTCAGGAAGGGCTGGGTTCTTCAACTGCAGCCCCCCATCAAGTCGTAGAATAAAGAAGTTGAAGTTCAATCGAACACCAGCTCCGGGTGCAATAGCAATCTCTTTGTAAAAACGGTCAAATGCAAACTCTGCTCCATCCCGTTGTGGGTCTAAGCTCAAAAGCCAAATGTTTCCCATATCTGCAAATAGAGCTCCTTCTACTTGTTTGATGATATGAAAGCGGTACTCTAAATTCAATTCTAAATGAAGTTCACCGACTTGATCAATTCCATAAGTTTCAATTTCTGACAGACTTCCTGGGCCTAACGCGCGAGCTCTCCAAGCCCTAATTCCGTTTGATCCTCCACCAAAAAAGCTTCGTTCAAAAGGAAGTGTGTTCAAATTATTCAATGGCGTTCCGATTCCTCCAAAGAAGCGATAAACCATTTTGGAGCTTTCATTGATATTGGTATTCTTGACAAAGTTCACATCAAATTTTACGTATTGGGCAAAAGCTATACTATCTATTAGGTATGAATTTGTTGATTCATTGTAGGGCAGCTTTAATGCATTACCTGCTGCTCTCAATATGTTTCCCGCTGATTCAAAGTTGATTTTATAGTAATAATAGTTCTTAAGTTTATTGATGTCTTGGGTTGTATATGAGTAGCTTATTCTGCCGGCTGCTATGATGTGGTCATTGTAACTATTAATGAGCAATGAGTTTCCTGTTTCTTGTAACTGCTGTTCAAATAGTGCTTTTTTATCAAGCTCAATAACACTAAGATCCACAGGGGCAATGATGAGTTGATCTCTTTCGCGAATCCTCATCGTGTACTGATAAGTTGTGTTTAGTAAATTTCTTTGGTATTGGGGACGAACTTGTCTGTCTATAGAGGCGCTAATGTTTGTCTTCGGTTCTTTAAGCCAAAGAAACTCTCGTGCTGTAAGTCGAAGTAAAAAATCCGGAATTGTTATGCTTAATTGCGTTCCGAATTCGTATGTATTGAAAATACTAATGTTATCGATTACCTCATCACTCGCATCGGAGATTGTACTGTTGGTGCGCTGTGATTCTAGACCGCCATAAATCTTCAAGTCCAATTGCTCAGCACCACGAAAAACGTTTCTGTTTTTATAGTTGATGGATGAAGAAATTCCTAAGTTGCCTGATCGGTTGGTTCCTGTTGTTTCGAGACTGAATGAGTGTTTTGGAGCTCGGGTTAAGTTAACTGTAAGGTCAAGTAAGGCTGCGTTCGTGTCAATATTACTCTGGGAGTATTGCATATCGATGAATCGAAAGTTATTCAAGGCATTGAGGCGCTCATAACTATAGTTGGTTCGACTTAAAGAATATTGCTCTCTGGGAGATTGGAAAAGGTTTCTTGATATACGAAGAGGTCGGATAAATGGCTTGTCAATATATAGAAAAGTTAAATCCCTAAACATTATGGTGTCTAATCCAGCTTGGGTTTTAGATCGTGCAACATAGTTTTCATTAATGCTGATTGAGTTGATATAGTGCTTTCTGTGCGAAACTTCCACGATTGTATCTTTTGTGTTGACTTTTTCAGATAGTCTCAGATTCCGAAGTCTTACTGATACATCAAAACGAGTGCCTGATAGATTGGTGTCAACATCAAAAAGCACGTGGATTTTATCAAAAGTGAAGTAGCCTAGATTTTTCATTTTCCTAGTCAATCGATCTCGTTCCTGCTCAAATTGTTCAGCATTGAACCTATCACCTGGTGTCAAAGATGTTTTTACTCCGTTTTGAACTTGAAACTCTTTGACTAATGCTGTATCCTCAAAAGCATATTTTACCTTTCTTATGGTATAGGCCGGACCACTATAGATGTAGTAATGAAGTTCTGTTGTTTTCTTTCCCAAGAATGCATACGCACTTACACGTGCATCAAAGTAACCTTCGTTCTTCAGTGTTCGCAGCAACTGATCTTTGCTTTTCTCTAATAAAATTGGCTCGTAAATAGGAGGTGCTTCGCCAACCGTGTTTTTTAAATAGCTGAAAATCTTTTTTTCTTGATTGCGCTTTGATGCAAAATTCCACATGGTAATGTGAAATGGAATAACGCCTAAAATTTTGCGATAAGATTTTTGCTTAAGCACATAATCAAGCGCTTCTGGATCTGCTTCGTAATCGAAAACTCCATTTTCGTTCAGGTGGATTTTGGACTTAACTACAAGGTGCTGACCTTCCTCCACATGCCGGGTAACTTGACATGATTGGATGATCCATGAGATGAAAACAAGAAATATGACATTAAGTAAATTCCTCATCAAGAGGTGGCCTTATCTTTGGCTCAAAGCTAATGGTATTTAAGCGACTCTTTTGATTTCCAAAAATGAAATAAAACGTATTCGTGGTCTTCACTCGAAGAAAGGGCGAAAAGAAACACAACAATTTATTGTTGAAGGCGAGAAATCTGTGCGTGAAGCACTTGCGTCTCATTTCGAATTGGTAGCGTTATATGCCCTTGAGTCTGCATCTCAAGACATTCTTGACCGAGCGAGTTTGATTTCGGAAAAAGAGATGAAGCAAATTTCGGCATTGAGTTCTTATTCACCGGCTTTGGCCGTAATCAAGATGATAGATGCCAAAGTTGATTTTAATTCTTTGTCACAACAAAAAGTATTAGCACTAGATGGCATTCGTGACCCAGGCAATTTAGGAACAATCATAAGGACAGCTGACTGGTTCGGAGTCTCAACAATTCTGCTTTCCTCTGATTGCGTTGATTTGCATAATCCCAAGACTTTGCAGGCTACCATGGGTAGCTTTTTAAATGTGAATGTCTTTCAAGGTGAATTGTCTAAGATGGTTGGTCAACTAAAGGAATACAGCGCATCTATGCCAATTTATGGTGCTGTGTTAGATGGACAAAGTGCGAAAGCGATTAAACTTTCGTCTTCTTCTGGTTTGCTGATAATAGGAAGTGAGTCTCATGGTATCAGCGATCCGATAAAGGCGCTATGTTCAGATAAAATTACAATAGCTGGTAAGGGGAAAGCAGAATCTCTGAATGCAAGTATTGCTGCAGCAGTCTTATTATCGGACTGGATGGAGGATTAGCCTTCGAAATTGAATGAAAGCGCTATTATTCTTGAATTTAACCCGTTGATTGGGTTTGCAAATTTGGTTTGATCTTGAACGATGATGTTGTTTATACCATAACTAAAACGCAATTCTGGACTGAATTTAAAATACTCTAGAAAAAAATCAAACCCAACACCAGCTTCAACCATGTAATTCATACGCTGAATCTTCACAATGAACTCGCCTTTTTCATCTACTGTGTTATCTACAAACTCTTGAGAAGCAAGGTCAATGCTGTAATTAAAGCCCGCGAAAATGTATTGCGCAAAATTATTGACACGTGCTGACCTGTATTTGAGGTATAAAGGAATATCAACAAAGGTCGACTCTACAGTTCTTACTACGGGTGATTGAGCTCTATTGTTGGCATCAACATAGGTGTAGTTTAAATTGCGTGAAGCGAAGGCAATACCAGGTGTGAAGCGCAATCCGAAGTACGGACCCAAATGCAACTCAGATAACACATGAATGATGAATCCAGGTTGGCTATTTACTTCAAGTCGAACAAGTGAGTCACCTAAGGTCAAATTAGGATCAACATTAAATCCATTACTCGTAAACCCGAGTTGAAAACCAAAGTGGAGTTTTCTATTGTCAAATTTGGGTAAGTTTTCAGGGATGTCACGTTGAGCAACAGCGCTTAAAGTAGTGGCTGAAGCAAGTATCACAAATATGGTCTTGATAGAACGCATTCGATGCAAAGGAACGAAAGCTTCTCTAGTTTTATTTTTCTGCCAGATATATTGTCGCGATTCCGAATGTTAATCGGTATTCTTTTATGTTTTTATATCCTACTTCATTTAAGATCGCCATAAACGATTCTCCTTCTGGAAATGCGTTCACCGATTCAGGCAAATAAGTGTAAGCGCGCGAATCTTTAGAGATGAGTTTACCGATGTTGGGTAAAATGGCTTTGAAGTAGAAGTTGTAGAGTTGTTTCATTGGAAACATGCGAGGCTTCGAGAATTCTAATATGGCTACTGCATAACCAGGTTTCAAGACACGCTTTATTTCCTTTAATCCTGCTTTAAGGTTTTCAAAATTGCGCACTCCGAAGGCAACAGTTACCGCCTCAAAATGATTTTCTGAAAAGTCGATGTTTTCCGCATCACCTAATTTTAGTTCGATTGTGCTATCGAGAGAACGTTTTTTCATTTTGACATTCCCTACCTCTAGCATGCCTGCCGAAATGTCAATTCCTTTAATGGAATTTGGCTTTAACGACATCAGTTCTACTGCAAAGTCACCTGTTCCAGTTGCTACGTCTAAAATAATCGTTGGCTTATAAGGCTTCAAAAGCTTTACAGCCTTCTTTCTCCATAGTTTGTCAATGTTCAAACTAAGCACATGATTTAGCAGGTCGTATCTGCCAGAAATGTTGTCGAACATCTGAGCCACTTGCTCTTTTTTGCTACCTTCTTCAGTATAAGGTTTTACTTTTTCTGCTGCGTTTTCAGTCATTAACCAACCATTATGTGTTCTTCAGGATATGAGTAGTTTGTGCTAATTATCTTTCTAGAGAACGCGAAGATGATAGATAATGTTCCCAAGCGACCTATAAACATGGATACAATTAGGATTATCTTTCCTGGATCACTAAGCATTCCTGTAATTCCTGTGCTTAGTCCACACGTTGAAAATGCAGATACTTCCTCAAAAATCAAGTCTATTAGTCCTCTATCGCCCATGGCTAGAATATGATCTTCGGTTAGACAAAGTGCATAAATGCAAATAAGCATTCCCCCACCAAATGTTACCAAAACGGTGAAGGCCTTCAGCATGTCATCATTTGGAATGGTTCGGCCAATAAACTCAACGCTCTTTTTTCCTCTAATAATAGACCACGTATTGATGCATATTAGTCCGAAAGTTGACGTTTTTATGCCACCAGCAGTCGAAAATGTATTTCCTCCCACGAACATCATAAAAATGAGCATAAACAATGTGGCCGTTGAAAGACTGAATACGTCTGCGGTGTTGAGTCCAGCTGAGCGAGAAGAAACTGATTGAAACAGCGCCACTATCGTCTTCTCTACAAATGTCAAATCTGATAATGTCGTTTTCCATTCCGCTGCCAAGTAGAGAACAACGCCTATTCCAATTAAAATCAGGTGCGTTCTAACTGCCAATATCGTGCTCATGTTAGCTCTTTTCCATGGATGCTTTAAACGATCACGCATAAGGCTTGGAGTGAAGAGGTCAAACATGACAGTGAAACCGAAAGCTCCAAGCAATACTAACAAGGCTACTACCAAATGCATTAAATAAGCTTCTCTGATAAAAGGTGCATACATGCCGTCTGTGACCGTTGAAAAGCCTGCGTTATTAAAAGCTGAGATCGAATGAAATATTCCAAAGAAAAGACGATCTCCGCGAGATTCGAGAGGCATGTCAGGTGTAATCAAAGCATAAATTAATAAACCACCTACCACCTCAATAATGGCACTTAGCGCAAACACTTTAAAGAGCATGCCTTTTGCATTGTAAAAAGCATCTTTTGTCACAAAGTCTTCGATTATATCGTCTTGCTTCAAACTGAATCCCGCTCGATTTAAGAAGGCGGCTAAATAAGCAAATGAAACTATGTTTAGCCCACCCAATTTCATGAGTAACATTATTACAACATGGCCTTTGTATGAGAAAAATGTGGCGGTATCCACCACGATTAAGCCGGTCACACAGGTGGCGCTTACTGAAGTAAATAATGCGTCTATAAAGCCCATGCTTCCATCCTGCACAGTCATTTCTGGCATGAGCAAAAGCCCTGTTCCCAATCCAATAATCACTAAAAACGAAGCAATAAAAATTGATGATGGATGGATCTTAATATTTGAAAAAATATTCGTGTTGTCATTTAACTCAAAGAATACTACTATGAATAGATAGAATTGCAGAAACACAACAGAAAGTGCGCTTAGACTCTCTAAGCCAATGGCATTAAAAATCGTTTGGACAATTAGGATGTCAAACAGGTTATAGGAAAACCCTTCTAAGGTTAGAATGAGCACAAGTAAGGTTTCAAACCAATTATCCTTCATGAATTTAATCGGCTCAAAGTCGTAGAAGATTTTTACTAAAAAGTGCAAGACATAAAAGCCAAATGAAAACTGAACAATGCCCTGAATGATTGCAGCAGTATTTGGATTGTGACTGAAACCGTGATAGTAAAATAAGCTGCTTATGGCAGCCATCGAAATCAAGATGCTTAGTATTTTAAGAATCTTTAGATTCTGGGCCTTACTGCTGTAAATAATCAGGTTGATTCGCTCGCGTATTGATCGAATATCCACGTCAGAGGGATTTGTTGATTTCTTCTAAAAGATCATTCTGAGTTATCGATACCACTCCTGGAAATTGGCAAACCCAGCCACCAGCCAAATTTGAAATGGTCGCTATATTTCTTAAATCCATGCCAACAGCCAAGGCGCAAGTGGCCGCGGAAATAACAGTATCGCCTGCGCCAGAAACGTCAGCTATTGTGCGGTTGAATGCCGGAATATGATGATTTTCGCTACCATCTGTTATGAATACACCGTCCGCTGAAAGCGTGAAAAAAGCACACCCAACGGGCATTTTTTCTTGGAGGAGTCTATAGGCACTCATCAAGTCGTTATGATTTGATGTTAAATGAGGTAAGGCAAGCCCTTCTCTCAACTCCTTCATATTTGGTTTAAACAAGGTCGCACCAGCATAACTGAAAAAGTTTCTCTTTTTAGGGTCAACAGTAACCTTTATTCCTAATGAGGAAGCTTTCGAAATGACAGATTTTATCAATTGAGAGGTTATGCAACCTTTGTCATAGTCTTCAAAAATTATGGCATTTGGCGAATGCTTATCGATTAAGCTGATGATTCGATTGAGTAACATTCGCTCGTCTTCCGAACTTAAACTCGAAGTGATTTCTTCATCAAACCGAAGAAGCTGACTGAATCCACTTACCATGCGGGTTTTTTTGGATGTCTGTCTTGCTCCACTAGTTACAATTCCACTCGAGTCTAATCCTTCTTTCTGCATTAATTTTTTGATGGAAGCACCAGCATCATCATCACCAATTACTGAGCATAAAATACTCGAAGCGCCAAGCTTATTCACATTTAAACCAACATTAGCAGCACCACCTAGCCTATAATCTTTAGACCTAATATCCAAAACAGGAACGGGGGCTTCGGGAGAAATCCGAGATACATCACCTTTGTAATAGGCGTCAAGAATTACATCTCCAATGACTAGAATTTTAAGTTGGTTAAACTGCGAAACCAAACGCAAGAGCTCTTCTTTGTTCATCAGTTCAATTGGTCAATCGCTATTTTTAAACGGTCAAGTGCCTTTTTTAAATCTTCTTCAGAAGCCGCATAGCTTAGTCTAATATATTCATCTGCTCCGAAAGCACTTCCAGAAACGGTTGCTACGTGCGCTGTTTCTAGCAGATACATTGAAAGTTCACTTGCATTATTGATCTGCATGTCGTTATGACTTTTTCCAAATAGGCTTGAAATTTTTGGAAAAAGGTAGAACGCTCCCTCTGGGCGATTGCAAACAACACCGTCTATCTTGGAGAGTCCATCAATCATTAATTCTCTACGCTTTTTAAACTCCTTCACCATTGGCTCTAAGTCTGCTGGATTCATTTCCATAGCTGCAACCGTGGCCATTTGGCTAATGCCTGATGGAGCGCTGGTAAATTGACCTTGCATCTTAGTGCAAGCCTTGGCAATTTCTTTTGAAGCAGCGATGTATCCAATTCGCCAACCAGTCATTGCAAATGACTTGGAAACGCCATTTACAGTAATCACTCTAGAATATAGTTCTGGAATCGCTGCTAGGCTGAAGTGATCACCTTCAAAACGGATATGCTCATAAATTTCATCAGAAATAATAAAAACATTAGGATACTTTTTAAACACCTCACCCAAGGCTAGTAATTCTTCTTTAGAGTATGCACCACCCGTAGGGTTAGATGGCGATGAAAACATGAACAGTTTCGTGTCTTGATCTAAATGCGCATCAAGCTGTTCTGGTGTGATTTTAAAATCTTGCTCAACACCTGCTTGTACTTCGATCATATGTCCTTCTGCAAAGCCAATCATTTCTTTGTAGCTTACCCAGTATGGAGTGGCTACAACAACTTTATCGCCTGGGTTTACTAAACAAAGTACTGTATTCATTAAGCTTTGCTTGGCGCCCGTGGACACTACAATTTGATCCATCGAATATTCTAGATCATTGTCTCTTTTAAGTTTGGCTGCAATCGCTTTACGCACTTCAACCAACCCCGGAACTGGAGTGTAATGAGAAACATTGTCTTTAACGGCTTGTATCGCTGCGTTTTTAATTACCTCTGGAGTATTGAAGTCTGGCTCACCCAAGCTCAAATTGATCACGTCATGCCCAAGTGCTTTTAAATCCCTGCTCTTTTGAGACATGGCAATAGTTTCGGATTCTGCCAGTTTTTGAATACGATCTGAAAATACGTTCATGCAATAGTATTGTGAGGCAAAGCTAAAGAATTGAAGCACTTTTCTAACATGCTTATAATGTCATAATTCCACGCATATCACGCTTTCTTTTTCAATATTTGCGCTATGGATAATATGAGCGGAATAGCCTTGATCGTTGCTGTATTGGCAACTGGAGCAGCAATAGTCGCTGTGGTATATACAATGTTGAATCAATACTTCAAGCAACAGCAAGAAATTAGTGCCTCGCAATTGGAGGAAAGAAAGCGCAAAGACTACGTTGGAATTCAAATGCAGGCTTACGAACGATTGATTCTTTTTTTAGAACGAATCAACCCTGAAAGATTGGTATTTCGAGTAAATAAGCCCGGAATGAGTGCTCGTTTTCTTCAATCTGAGATTCTTAAAACAGTAAGAGAAGAGTTTGATCATAACCTAACCCAGCAATTATACATCGGTTCAGATGCTTGGATGGCGGTGAAAGCTGCACGAGAAGAAACACTCAAAATATTAAACGTTGCAGCTGAACATGTGCATCGCGATGCTGATTCTTTGGCACTGTCAAAGGCCATTTTAGAAGTTGTGGGAGGGATGGAAAAACTACCTACCGAAGTTGCGATTGGGATACTCAAGTCTGAGTTCCGAAAGAAAATGAAGCTTTAGTCGATCGAAAGCTTCTGCAGTGATGCAATCACCTGCAAGGAAGCATGGTATTCATTTATTGAACCTTCAGAAACAGCCTCTTTGAGGTGACTCATGTCATGCGAATTTCCTAGCGATTGCAGCACGTATTCATAAATACTCAACTCAGTCAGTTTTTCAAAAGAACGGGTTTGTTGATCTTTGCGCTTCACTTCAAATTGACCGTTGTCTCTTAGAGTATTTAGCATTTCATTTACAGTTTTCCATGCTTCTTTTACTCCATCGTTATTAAGTCCAGATGCAGTTAACACTTTTGTGTTCCAGCCTGAATGAGAGGCAGGGAATAGGTGCAGCGCCATTTCTAATTGCTTCTTTGCTTTTCTTGCAGCATTGATGTTACTGCCATCAGCCTTATTGATCACAATGATGTCAGCCGCCTCCATAATTCCGCGCTTGATTCCTTGTAAGTCATCTCCTGTGCCGGGCATTGCTAACATGAGGAAACAATCCGTGATATTAATGACTTCAGTTTCGCTTTGACCAACACCAACTGTTTCAATAATGATCACATCATATCCAGCAGCTTCGCATAATAGCATTGACTCCCTTGTTCTGGCAGCTACTCCGCCTAATGTTCCGCTTGAAGGACTTGGACGAATAAAAGCGTTGGGTTCTCGACTCAATTCTTCCATTCGCGTTTTGTCTCCCAAAATACTGCCGCCACTTTTTTGACTGCTCGGGTCTATTGCCAGTACGGCAAGTTTTAAACCTTGTGCTACGATGGATTTTCCAAGTGTTTCAATGAAGGTGCTTTTTCCTACTCCAGGAATACCGGTAATTCCAATGCGAATGGAAGGTTTACGTTGGTTGTAGATGGCATCTACAAGTTCAATTGCTTGTTTGCGATGCTGAGGCAAGGTGCTTTCAACGAGCGTAATGGCCCTTGAAAGGTTGAGAAGGTCTCCCTGAACTAGTTTTTCTATGTTGATGGAACTTGCCATTAAGTCTCAAAGAAAGTAATTGTAAGGGATGGAATAGCAATGAAGCACACTCTAGCGAAACTCGTGATTGAAACTTACAAACTGTGGAGTACAGTCGCCTTCAATGATTTGACTGACGTTTACCTCATATTTTAAACCAATTTCAAAATTGTTTCTAACGATAAAATCATGATCAACCTTAATACCTCTTAGGTCGCCAAACTCTTGATCTTCCATGGCTAGAACACTTGCTTTGAAATCCATAATCACCGAAATCCGTCCATTTCCATCGGGATGCGGCCTCATATCAGTAATTTCCGCGTAGGTAGTCACGATATCATAATTGCAATCGCTTGACTTAGCCTTGTTATTACAAGAACTTAAACTCAATGTAAAAACTAAAATGGAGAGAAGCGCTTTGAAGCTACTTGATAAATTTACTATTCCAGACATTCTCGCTAAAATCCTTTGAATACATGATGGCGGTTATAACCGATAATGTCATAATCAAGCATGTAGTCATGCTGAACATGAAGAATCGGAAGAAGAATTCACTGTGAACTACTTCGAACTGTGAAGGTACAAGAATCGCAACCATTAAACCTATGGCCGATGAGGATGCGGCAAGTGCTCCAATATGTCGAAATGGATACTTTAAAATCTCTTGATACCATTTCATATCATCACCCCATTGAAATATATAATAGAACTGTCCATTAGGAAGCTCAGCCATCAAGATTGGATCTTTTGTGCTGTCCTTAAGATTAAAACGCTCTTGCGGAGCGATGATCTTGAAGGTTGAGAATTTGGTCCCTATAGAAGCTTCGATGCGTTTAACTTCTCTAATAGCCTCACTTGGAATGTCACCTTTGAACAAATCGCTTTCCAGGAATCGAAGTCTGAAACGTGTACAGATTTTTTCAATGGTTTCAACATTGTATTTTCTAGATGCATCTAGTTTTTTAGTCCACCCAAATTGATTTGATGTTTTTTGTTTACCCGTTAAGATTCGATTCGCTATGAGGCGTTCAGCAGTCGAGTCCTTTTCTAAAAGGGACTTTACTTCAGTGATTAAAACCGACTGCTCAAATTCTGTTTGAGCATTTGCCATTTCTTCCAGTAAATTGATATCGTTCATTTTATTCCTTTTTATTAGGTTCAATGTTTGATGCCTGATTGGCTTTTCTGGTGGCTTGATTTCGTTTGATGCGTTTTATTTGAAACCAGATGTAAAGAGCGAAAAAGGTTGTGAGCATGAGTGCCACAAACGCTAAGACAACATATTCTCCTGGCTTCATATAGTTCTAACAGATAATTGCATCAACAAGTTCAATGTGGTTAGATTACGCCCAAAAATAATAGGATAGAAATAAGAATCATAAGAATTCCTACAAGATTTTGGATGAATGAAATTGTAATCTTCTCTAACATGCGTTTTCCAATGAATGCACCTGCAAAAGCAGATAATGTGGCTAAGCCTATCAATCCTAATGACCCTTCCAAGACTGCAAAATCAAACGACACGGCATAAGTGCTGATTCTAATGGTGTCAACCAAGCAAGCGATAACTACACCCGAAGCCACAAATTGACTTTTATTTAACCCCAATTTCACTAAGAAGGCACTTCTCAATGCACCTTGGTGGCCGCTCAATCCACCGAAGAAACCACTCATTATTCCTCCTGGAATCAAGAATTTTTTGTTGATGTCGATATTTTTCAGGCGTGGTAGCAATTCCATTAATGAAAATGCGAAAATCAAAAGTGCCATCACCAAATTGAGGAAGTTGGTTTCTATCGGGCCTAGATGCAATACGGTATCAGAGTTTGCTAGTTTACCTAAAGCCATTGCTCCAAAATACGCTCCTACAATTGCTGGCAGCCCAAAACTTAAGATTACATACTTCACAGCATGTTTGCCAACTAAAATCAACTTGAAAATGTTGTTCAAGAAATGAACTATTGCAGTGGCTGCTACTGCAAACTCAGGTGGAAAGAATAAAATAAAAACAGGCGTAAGCATTGTTCCTAACCCAAAACCTGAAAAGAAGGTGAGCATAGACGCTCCAAATGCTACGAGTATGATGATGATATATTCCATAAAAAAAACCGGAGCGATTACCTTGCTGCAAGATAACCCTCCGGTGAAGCACCCCTAATTCTTTTCATAAGAACTAGATTATTAACGGAGGATAATATCGATAGCGTATTTAATCCTATTATTTTTAGACCATTCAATACAATTTTACGACTAGTACATAAAGATTCAGTTACCAGTATGAGATTAAAACAAGAGGAATCTATCCATGGATAGCGAGCAGAAGGTCGGTTTTTCCCAAGGAGTTTGAGGAAGGAAGCGTGAGCAAGACTGAAATAAAGCAAATGCTGGAAGCTGCGAAATGGGCTCCAACGCATAAATTAACTGAGCCTTGGCGCTTTTCCGTAATTATGAATCAAGAGAATAAACAAGAGTTGATTAACCTTTAAGTGGAAGTACTTTTGGCGGGACAAGGTGAGTCTGAGATGACTTTGACAAAGGCAAATAAGTTCAAAATGATTGGCGAGAAATCTTCAGCGGTAATCGCCATTATTATGAAGCGTGATGAGCAAGAGCGATTGCCATTAGATGAAGTATTGTGGGCGGTAGCGTGCGCGGTGCAAAATATTCATTTGCACGCTGCTTCTTTGAATATTGGAGGCTATTGGAGCACGGGTGCAATGACCATTCACCCATCGATTCGGAAGTTTTTACATATCGATGAGAATGACATTCACATGGGCTGGTTTTACCTTGGAAGGTACACGAAAGAGAAGATCTTAATAAAGTCGAGGATGAACGAAGAAGATTACGTGTCCTGGATGTAACTCTATAAAAGCGTATGTGCCCGCTCTGCTATGCAGATTGGGCACACACTATCAACCACCACTATGATCTTTAAACTCTTGGGAGTTTTTCTATTTTGTTAAGTTCAATGATAAAAACAACGCCTCTTTGACTTTGTTCGTTGTGTGTTCCCAAGAAAATGAAGAAATTCGATTTAAGCCGTCATTTTTCAACTTAAGTCTTTGATTTTCATTGGAATAAATTTCAAACATATATTCTGAAATTCTTTCTGTGTCATCTGGTTCTGAAATCAAAGCAGCACCTCCAGCAATTTCAGGAAGGGAGGTTGTGTTACTAGTGATCACAGGAATACCCGCTGCAAAAGCCTCAATTATCGGGATTCCAAATCCTTCGAAATAAGAAGGAAATAGAAGGGCAGTAGCTCCACCCATGGCCAACACAAGGTTTTCAATTTCAAGTCGGCCAGCGAAAATCACATCGCTTTGAAATGCGCTTTTCTGCAGCGCTTCATTCATCTCGGCATATCGCCATAATGGATTACCTACCAAGAGCAGTTTTCCATATCCACCTTTTGCTTTGTACTTGTCAAAAGCCTGGATGATGCCATGGATGTTTTTGCGGTAGGAGAAGTTTCCTACGAAAATGAAATAGTCTTCGCCCATCGCGAATTCTGACTTAGCTTTTGCTTTTTCATCTTCTGAGAGCTCGCGATAAGCAGAGTTGTAACCATTGTAAGCTACGGATATTTTATCCTTAGTAATACCGTAAGTTTCGTGAATGTCATTGGCAGAATATTCACTAACGGTAATGATCCGATCTGCGATCTGAGCGAATTGCGGAAAGTATTTTCTGTAATAATTACTATAAGCACGAGGCAAATCTTGTGGCCTATGTTCAAAGTTGATATCGTGAATCACCGGTACTTGCTTGATGCGAGCACGAGTGCTCAAGAAGCCATCAGGGGAGAAGAATAAATCTGCATTCAACCTTTTTAGTTTGTGAGGAATCGTCCGCTCAAAATACCATTGATACAACAGTGGGTGCCTGGTTTGAGGGTGAAGTATTTTCCCTTCAACATTACTTCCATAAATGAAATCCTGATCAAAGGGGCGATCAAAAAGAAAGGTGAATTTCCAATCGCTTAAGTCTTTCGTTAGCCTCGATAATACTTCATGGCTAAACCATCCGATTCCATCGAGTTTGTTGGGCAGAAGTAGTCGTGTATTTACAACAATATGCACGGAACGAATGTAAGTTTTGATTCAACTAATATCATATTCACTCTTCTAAAACTGAAAGCGAGGCGATAATTGGACGGTGGTCGGAAAGTGAAACAGATTCGCTAGAGAACGCATCAATGGATAATCTTGGGTCAACCAAAATAAAGTCAATGCGCAACCCTGGAATTAAACCAATGTAAGTCGAGCCTAACCCTATGAATCCTTTTTCACAGAATGCATCATTTAACCCTTCATTTAATAAGTTATAGGAATAACTGGCCGGAGTGTCATTGAGGTCACCGCACACGATAACTGGATAAGGTGAGTTATCGATGAATGTGCGAATAACTTCCGCTTGGTTAGATCTGCGTTTAAAACCTCCAGCAAGTCTACTTGTCATCAACTTTAAATCCTTTAATTGACCATCTTGATCATTGTTTTCAATGTGTTTAGATAGATCTTTTTCTAACCCTGAAATATAGATGGAAGCGAGATGGATGTTGAAAACCCTGATGGTGTCGTCATTGACCAAAATATCTGTGAAAATGGCCACATTGTTAGCGGCAGTATCCAATGGAATACGCTCTTTTCGTAGGATTGGATATTTAGAAAAAGTAGCGATTCCAAACTTACTTTTACCATAATGCATGATGGCCGTATAGTCTTCATGTACGTTGCGGGCATCAATTGTTTTTACGATGGTGTCCAGCGTGTTAAAGTAAACAGGGTCATTGGTGTTAAAGAATTCTTGAAAGCAAATGATAGGTGGGTTTTTTTCTTGCAAGTAGGCCAAAATCTCATTTCTAGTTTGCTTATTTCCACCCCAGTTATAAAGATCAAACAGTCGAACATTAAAGCTCATGATGTCAAATGAAGCTTCATTGACGGTTGATTTTGATGACCAGAAATTAATATGCTTTTGTGGAGCAATCCAAGTAAATACAATCGCTGTCAATCCGATGGCTGCATATTTTGGCTTGCTGATACTCCAAAAAAACACGAAACCAACGTTTACCAAGAATATAGGTAGGAAGCCCAATCCGAAAAAGGCCGGAATAAGCATTGCATCAGGATCAACTAGATAGGCATAAGCACTAATAAACAGTGCAATGATCGCTACCGCGTTGAGCGCAAACAATGATCTTTTGAGGTAGTGGATGATCTTCAAGGTCGGGATCGAATTATTGCTTGTTGCTCAATTTGAACAAAAAGTCTTTCTCTTCTTTGGTCAGGTTTTCATAACCTGACTTCGAAATTTTATCAAGTATTGCATCAGTTTTTGCTTGTACCTCTAAATTTTCTTTTGAAGCCGCTGTGCTTGGCTTAGATTTCGCCTTTGCTGTTGTCTTTTTGCCATGATCATTTGGCACTACACGTAGTTTTGGCGACTGCTTAAATAAGCCTAAAAACTTATCGTAAATGCCATAAAACGACAAGGCGTAGTCGCTTCCTTTCTCCAATCCTTTGATATAGAAATAACCCATAGCTGCACCACCGAGGTGGGCAATTTTGCCACCCATGTTGCTACTGAAATCCAGTACTGTAGAAAGAATGAATATGACCAACGCCACGTATTTCAATTTCACAGCTCCGAAAAACATAAGGTGAATCGTGTAATCTGGAAAACGCAATCCGGCAGCAATAGTTATCGCCATAACAGCTGCAGATGACCCTACCAATATCACATTGATATTTGATTCACCAGCTAAGAAAAGCAAGTTATAGATCAGTAAGTAAGCTGCTCCACCCGCAATCCCTCCCAAGAAATACAGGCCTACCAAGCGTTTTTCACCCATAAAATCATTGAAGATTCTTCCAAACCAGTAGAGCATATACATGTTGAACACCACGTGCCATAATCCTCCGTGCATAAACATATAGGTGAGCAATGTCCATGGAACTAAAATGAATTCTGTTAATGCCGATGGCAGGGCTAACCAAGAGAATATAGGGCCTTCACTGCCATTAAAAAATATGCTGCTCATTATGTTGATCAGAACAAACAGTGAAGCATTGATCAGAATCATCTGGCCAATGAAGTTGTTTCCTTTAAATAAGTTCTTTAAGTCGTCAAGCATCGTTTACTTCCACTTTTCTATTAGCGCCATCTTACGCCTGTTTTGTCCCAAAACTTAATAATGATGAAGCCAAACAACATGCCACCGAGGTGAGCAAAGTGAGCTACATTATCACCAGGATTGTTTTGCACTGCCGAGAATAATTCCATCGCTCCATATCCAATCATCAAATACTTTGCTTTGATTGGAATAGGAATGAAGATCATATATAACCTCATGTTCGGAAACATCATTCCGAATGCCAACAGTATCCCAAACAATGAACCCGAAGCCCCAATAACGTTCGGTAGGTTTAAATAGTGTCTTAAGTAGTCTTGAAAAAACACTGAGGCATTTCGTAAAGCACCGCTGTCATCAGGACTTACATTGAGCGTTTGCAGCGTATTGTTATAAAACTCTAGCGTTTCTTCATAGATCTGAGGATAGCGTATGTTGTCAATGTAATTTCCCCATGGGTGGGTATTTGCAAATCTGATAATTGCATCTGCATTGGGCGAGTATATTATGGCTTCCATTTGCGAGATAATGAGTGCCATATCAATATAAATTGTTGTGTAGTGAATGATGGCCGCGCCAAATCCAGTCAATAAATAATAGATCAAGAAACGCTTGCTTCCCCAAACATTTTCAATGGCTGAACCGAACATCCATACCGCAAACATATTGAAGAAGATGTGCGAGATATCGCCATGCATAAACATGTAGCTGACGATTTGAAAGATGTTGAATTTTTCGCTTTGAAAATAATGCAGTCCAAGCAGATCTCTTAAATCTAGGCCCATCGAACTTTCAAAGGTCACTGTGGCAAGAAACATCAGACCATTTATGATCAATAGATTCTTTACCACTGGAGGCATCATACTCCATCTATTACCGCCTAATTGCATTAATCAAATATTTTGTCCAGCATACCACCATTCAATAACACAAAAGTGGGCCGACCGTTTAAATCATGCTGAGGATTTTTACATCTCATCAACGTACGAAATAGAGATAGCATTTCTTGTGCCTTTAGTTCTTTGCCTGACTTGATGGCAGATTGTTGTGCCATGCTTAGGATTACATGATGCATCAATTCGTTCTGATCGGAAGGCTTGTCATTGCGCAAATCATCGATAAAACCACCAATGGTTTCTTCAATATTGATGTCAGTACAGGCTGCTGGAATCGCTCTAACAATGAAACTGTTATTGCCGAAAGACTCTATCTCAAAACCCATATTGTTCAATGGTTCTAGCATAGATTGCAAGATGCTGACATCCTGAGCTGAAAGTTCTAAGGTAGCGGGAAAGAGCATTTGCTGCGAGGCAGTTTGCTCACTGAGGATACTGTTTTCAAACTCTTCAAAAAGGATTCTCACATGAGCGCGATAATGATGAATCATGAAGATTCCCTCTTGACTTTGAACCAAGATGTATTTCAATCCAATTTGGCGCACAATGGTATTGTCTTCTTCACCAATCAGTTCAAGACTTGGGTCTTCTTTTGGCTGATCTGATAATGATTCGTTGAGTCCTTCATAAAGTTTTTCCCATCCTTTGGCGCTTTGGGTGTGTCCGAAGCTGGTTCCACGCTCCCAATTGGTCTGCTGCTGACGTTTTTCTTCTTTGTCAAAAGGATTGAACGAAGGATCTATAGTCACTCCTGGTGTGGGAATCTGTGCGTCTTTTCGAGCTGGAGCGATGTCAAAACTTGTTTCGCGCTCAAAGTCCAGCGAAGGAGATACATGATACTGTCCGATAGATCTTTTAACTGCTGCCCTTAGAATAGCATAAATGCTGCGCTCATCCTCAAATTTGATTTCAGTTTTCGTTGGATGAATATTAACATCAATGCTGTCTGGTATTACCTCAAAATAGATGAAATAAGAGGGGTGATGCCCATGTGGAATCAATCCTTCAAAAGCTTTTTGAATGGCAGAATGGAAGTATGCACTTTTAAAGTAGCGACCGTTGACGAATAGGAATTGCTCACCACGTGTTTTTCTTGCAGCTTCAGGCTTGCCGATAAATCCAGTAATTTTCACAAAGTCGGTGTCTTCTTCTACGGGAACAAGTTTCTCAGTATAAGACTTTCCTAAAATCCCAATTATCCTTTGCCTGATGTTGGATATTGGAAGGAAAAACAACTGCTGGTCGTTGTGATATAGTTTGAACTCTATATCAGGGTTGACTAAAGCTACTCGCTGAAACTCATCAATGATATGGCGCATTTCAACACCGTCACTTTTCAAGAATTTCCTTCTTACCGGAACATTGAAAAATAAGTTTTTAACCGAAATTGTCGTACCTGATTCGTGTGCACACACTTCTTGAAACTTCACCTTAGATCCTTCAACAGCTAAATGGCTGCCTACTTTTCGATCTTGCGATCGAGTTTTCATTTCCATTTGAGCAACGGCTGCAATACTCGCCAACGCTTCGCCTCTAAACCCCATTGTTTTAATGCGGAAAAGATCTTCAGTGGACGATATTTTTGAAGTGGCATGGCGTTCTAGGCTCATTCGAGCATCAGTTTCCGTCATTCCCTTTCCATCATCCATCGTCTGAACAAGTGTCCTACCGGAATCTTTAATGATTAATTGAATGTGGGTGGAATGAGCATCAACACTGTTTTCCAGAAGCTCCTTTACCACTGAGGCAGGACGTTGAATTACCTCGCCAGCAGCAATTTGATTGGCCAATGAATCAGGAAGAAGCTTTATAATGTCAGACATTGCTGCAAAGGTGGTAACAGCTTTGAATTGGTCAAGGGTTATTTTGTTGATTGGTTCAAAGTTTATGGTTCGTGGTTTTTTCATTCGCCTGATGGTGGCCTCAGTTCATGGTTTAGGTGCTGCGCAATTAATAAATCAACTTCTTAACCACAAACTAACTATGAACCACGAACCATTAATTATAAATCATCCATCATTAATCCTCATTCTTGAACCCCTCACACGCTTACCTTTGCGCGCTTGAAATTCGAACTTCAACATACCGATAAAGCTTCTGCTGCTAGGGCGGGGAAGGTTACAACCGATCACGGAGAGATTCAGACTCCTATATTTATGCCTGTAGGCACGGTGGCTTCAGTGAAAACTGTGCATCAGCATGAGTTGGAAGAAGATATAAAGGCACAAATCATTTTGGGCAATACATACCATTTATTCTTAAGACCTGGAATGGATGTAATGCAGAATGCTGGAGGGTTACATAAATTTATGAATTGGAAGAAGCCAATTCTCACGGATAGTGGCGGCTATCAGGTGTACAGTTTAGCAAAAAGTAGAAAAATTACCGAAGAAGGAGTTACCTTTCAATCACACATTGATGGCTCTCGTCATTTTTTCACTCCAGAAAGCGCAATGGATGTGCAACGTCAAATTGGTGCGGATATCATTATGGCTTTTGATGAATGCCCACCTTATCCATGTGACGAGCGCTATGCTGAAAAATCAATGCACCTTACGCACCGTTGGTTAAAGCGCTGCTGCGATCATTTTGACCAAACAGAAGGGTTGTATGGATATTCGCAAACGCTTTTTCCGATTGTACAAGGAAGCACTTTCCATCATTTGAGAAAGCAATCGGCTGAATATATCGCATCGATGGATCGTGAAGGAAATGCAATTGGTGGGCTTTCTGTTGGCGAGCCGCACGAAATGATGTATGAGTCTACCGATCTTGTGTGTGGGATTCTTCCAAAAGATAAACCGCGCTATTTGATGGGTGTAGGCACACCAGAGAATATATTGAAATGCATTGCGTTGGGTGTGGATATGTTCGACTGTGTAATGCCAACTCGAAATGCACGACACGGTATGCTTTACACGTGGAATGGAATAATGAATATCAAGAATAAAAAGTGGCACGATGACTTTTCTCCTTTGGATGAAAGCGGAACGAGCTATGTAGATTCTACCTATTCAAAAGCATACGTACGTCACCTATTCGCAAGCGGAGAAATGCTCGGAATGCAAATAGCCAGTATTCACAACTTGGCATTTTACCTAGATCTTGTCACTCAAGCAAGGCAACATATTTTAGCAGGAGATTTTTACGAATGGAAGACGAAGGTCGTTCCTAACATCAAACATCGATTGTAGATTGAAGATTCTCGACCTCTATATCATCAAGCGTTTTTTATTGACGTTTTTCTTCATACTCGGAATTATCATGGCCATTGCCATCATTTTTGATTTGAGTGAACAGATTGATGATTTGGTGGAGAACAACGCACCTATCAAAGGCGTGATATGGGAGTATTATAAGAATTTCGTGCTATTTTATGGCAATCTTTTTAGTCCTTTACTCACCTTCTTAGCGGTAATATTCTTCACAGCTCAATTGGCGAGTAGAACTGAGATTGTAGCCATTTTGAGTGGAGGTGTAAGTTTTAGCCGATTGATGTGGCCCTATTTTATCTCGGCTACGATTCTTGCAGCTGCATCTTTTTACCTCAACAATTACCTCGTACCTAAAGCGAATCGTGAGCGAATAGAATTTCAATCACGTTACATTTATACATACAGGAGAACATTGAACCAAGGCGTGCACAAACAAATCAGCCCAGGTCAGATGATCTATTTTGATAAATTCAATTCGAAGAGTAACATCGGATATGAGTTTACCTTAGAGGAATGGGACGGTATTAAATTGCAATCAAAACTGTTTGCTAACTATGTAAAGTGGGACAGTGCTAGTCAGGTTTGGACGCTGGAAAATTACTACTTGCGGACGTTTGAAGGTGGAAAAGAAAGTGTGGTTGAAGGTGAAAAACGAGATACTACGTTTTCATTCTCACCAGATGAGTTTAGGTTGAGAATGGATGATATTCAGCGAATGGATGTCAATGAATTGGATGATTTTATTGCTGAGCAGCGTTTAAAAGGATCGCCTAACATTCCATTTTATTTGATCGAGAAACACACAAGAAATGCCTTGCCGTTTTCAACTTATATCTTGACCATCATTGGCGTAGCAATGAGCAGTAGAAAGGTGAGGGGAGGGATTGGAGCGCACATTGCTGCGGGATTAGCACTAGCTGTTACCTATATTTTAGCCATGAAGGTGAGTACGGTTTACGCGACCAACGCTGGGTTAGATCCACTGTATGCGGCCTGGATTCCCAACGTTTTGTACGGTTTTCTGGCGATCTACCTTTATTCAAAAGCGCCAAAATAGGCTACAGAAGTCCGCACTCTCCTTCTTCGTAATCTTCTATTCCAGCACATTCTGCATGGCAGTCATTACTATAGGTTACATTGTCGCAACTGCAAACCGGAGCATATATTTCATAGCAAATACAATCTTCTTGAACATCTTTCGGTTTGCATTTGTCGCAGCTCAAGGTAACCGAGCCAAGACCGAAAAGTGTAATAAGGGAGAATAATCTAAACATGAATAAGACGTTTTAATATGATTTGGACGTAATTCGCATTTAGAACGATGACAATCAATAAAAATTTCTCGATCAACCTGGTTTTTTTACTCGGGCTCAATTTATTGGTCAAGCCAATTTATCTTTTTGGTGTAGAATTAGGCGTTCAAAATGCGGTAGGGGCTGAAGATTATGGTCTTTACTATGCCATGTTCAACTTCACGTTTTTATTCAATGTTTTGCTCGATTTAGGCATCAACAATTTTCAAAAGATCAAAGTGGCGCAAGATGCTGATTTGGGCATTCAAAACATGGCCACACTTCTACCGATGAAGTTTTTACTCAGTATCTCATACGTGGTGATTACGGTCATTGCTGCCTTATTGATTGGTTTTGAAGGTGAATACTGGTTTTTCATCGGATGGTTGATGTTGAACCATATACTCTCTGTGTTTTTGTTGATGTTTAGGGCGAATCTCTCAGGCCTACATCTTTTTATGAGAGATAGCTTTTTGAGTGTCATCGACCGACTGCTCATGATTGTTTGTGTTGGATATTTGCTTTGGTTTGGAAAGGAAAAGTTTGAGATAGAAACATTCGTGCTTTTTCAATCAGGAGCTTATGCTGTTGCCATAGTTATAGCATTGATTCTCACCCCGGCAGGAAAACGATTCATTCTGCCTAAGGTTAGTATTTCATCCATGGTTGGAATGGCGAAACAAACATGGCCTTTTGCGTTGTTGATTTTATTGATGACAGCCTATAATAAGTTAGATGGAATTATGCTCGAACGTCTTGCAGACGAAGGAACCTTAGAAGCTGGGATATACGCCCAAGCGTTCAGGATATTAGACGCTGGCAACAGCTTTGCCTTCTTGTATGCGGGCCTACTTTTGCCCATGTTTGCGAGAATAGTCCATGAAGGTAAAGGGTTGAAAGAACTGCATTCTCTGGTTGATCAAGCGTGTAGGTTTTTGATTGTTCCAGCAGGTGTGGTGTGCATTATATCAGTGTTTTATGGCGATTGGATCATGCACTTGTTGTACGATGAGCATGCAGATCAAAGCGCTCTTAGTTTAGTATGGTTGATGGGGTCATTTGTTTTTTTAGCTAGCGGATACGTTTTCGGAACATTGATTACAGCTTCAGCTCGAATGAAAGCTTTAAACTGGATTGCTTTCGGATCGGTATTATTAAATGTGGTGCTCAATATTATCCTAATACCTGAGTATGGTTCAGAAGGAGCAGCCTTTACCAGTTTTGTGAGTTTAGGGTTTATGGCAATAGCTCAAATTATCTTTTCTTATCGGACATTTGATATAGCCATATTACCCTGGTTGTGGCGAGCTGCGCTTATTTGGATATTAGCGATTGTAGGAGTGTACGCTGCTATCGAACTTGACTTTGAAGTATTGCCTTCCATCTTCTTTGTGGTAAGTATATCAGTCGTAGCCTTTTTTACGTTTGTCATTGATCGTACAAAGGTTTTGGATCTTTTGAAAAAGCGATCATAGTTCTGCTCTGAGCCTTGAATTCAGCACTTTGCGCTATGCCTTAATGCCTACATTTGCCACCTCTTAAAAAGCACATAAATACTTATGCAAGACAAGGAATACAAAAAGAATTTTGATTCGACCAATCTCATATTCTTTCTCTTACGTTATCGTAAGCCTTTGATAATCATTTCTTTTAGCGCAGCATTAATTTCTTCGGTAGTATCGCTTCTAATTCAAGAGAAGTTTCTCTCTACTGTGATTTTATTCCCTGCGGCCAGTAACTCAATTTCGAAGTCTCTGATGGCTGAAGATTTTAGTGGTAAGCAAGATATCAATGCCTTTGGTGAAGAAGAAGAAGCAGAGCAAATGCTTCAAATTTTGAATTCAGATGATATTAGTGGCAGAATTCGCACGAAGTATAACTTGATGAAGCATTATGGTTTCGATTCAGGTGAGCAGTTTGCCTTGACCAACACTGTGAAGGAATACCAAGATAACGTGACCTTTAAGCGTACTGAGTTCAATTCAGTGAGAATTGATGTGTTAGATCACAATAAAGACACGGCAGCAATGATCGCCAACGATGTTGCCGCGCTGCTGGATAGCGTGCGAACGAGGATGCAACATGATCGTGCAAAGCAAGGATTGAGAATTATTGAAAACGAATATTTCAAAATGCAGGCCTACATGAAGAGCATGGAAGACTCTTTAACAGCAATTCGTAAGAGAGGGTTGACAGACTTTGAAGTGGAAGTGGAGCAGCTGACAAAGGCTTACTATGATGCTGTAGCTAAAGGAAATACCGGTCTTGTGAAAGAACTGCAAAAGAAGTTAGATATTTTTGCTGAATATGGTTCGGCATATCTTTCATTAACTGAAACGCTGGAGTTTGAGCGTGAGCAATTAGCACTTCTTCGTGCAAAATATGAAGAGACTAGAGCCGATGCGAATGAGGCGCTGACCACCAAATTTGTCGTGAACAGAGCGTGGCCAGCAGAAAAGAAGGCATATCCTATTAGATGGCTTATCGTTTTAGTTTCCACACTTTCTACTTTTTTATTGACAGTGCTGGGCATTATTGCCATTGAAAACTTCAAGAAGTTTAAGACGGAAGATTAGGTCTAGGTTTTGACGGATATCCAAAAAGAACGATTGCTCTATTTGATTGGCGGAAGCTTCATTTTGCTTTCGGCCATTTTCTTGTATTTCGAGCAGTTTTGGATATTGGGTTTACCCATTGTTTTAGCGATAGTGGGTGTAGCCCTTTTCAAATTGGATTGGCTATTTCTCATCATTACGATGCTAACACCGCTTTCCATTAATGTGGAAGATATTGGAGGTGGATTTGGACTTCATCTGCCTACAGAACCGCTGATTTTTGGTTTGATGCTAGTCTTTCTGGTCAGGGTTTTTTACGATAGCCATTTTGATTCCCGTGTGCTGCGGCATCCGCTTACCTTGGTCATTGGAATCAACTTAGCGTGGATACTAATCACAACCTTCACCAGCGAAGATCCTTTGGTTTCGTTAAAGTTTTTCCTATCGCGATTGTGGTTTGTTGTTGGCTTTTTCTTTATTGCTACGCAAGTCTTTCGAGACGATCGCAACATCCATCGCTATATCTGGATGTTCACGATTCCTTTGATGATCGTGGCCATTTATACCATCGTGATGCATTCTACACACGGATTTGATCAAAAATCCGCTCACTGGGTTATGCAGCCATTTTTTAAAGATCATACCAGTTATGGTGCCATATTAGCCATGTTTTACCCTGTAGTTTGGGCATATTTATGGAGTAAAAATCTTACTCTAAATACCAAGATTGTGATTTCAGTGATCATGGCTATTTTAACCCTTGCTATTATCCTTTCATATACAAGAGCCGCTTGGGTGAGTTTGGTTGGTGTGCTGGTTCTTTTCGTGCTGGTTCAGATTAAAGTAAGGTGGTGGATTGTGGCCATGGTGGCATTGATGGGCGTGGGAGCATATTTCTCATTCGAAGATCAAATTCTAATGAAGCTCGAACAGAATCGGCAAGATTCATCGGATGACTTGGCTGAGCATGTAAATTCAATTTCTAACGTGGCTACGGATGCCAGTAACCTTGAGCGTATTAACCGCTGGAGTGCGGCATTAAGAATGTTTGAAGAACGTCCTGTTTTTGGCTATGGACCTGGAACATATAAGTTTCATTACGCTCCGTTTCAGCATTCCTCTCAACTTACCATTATCAGCACAAATTTTGGAAATCTAGGAAATGCCCACAGTGAATATTTTGGTCCATTAGCAGAAATGGGTGTTTTGGGAATGCTAACGTTTTTGATGATTATCGCCATGGCACTCTATAAATTCATCACTGTTTATTATCTTACTAAGTCCCTAGAAATGCGCATTGTATTAATGGGAGCTTTCCTAGGTTTTGTAACCTACATTGTGCATGGTGTGCTAAATAATTATTTGGATTTGGATAAAGCCAATGTTCCATTTTGGGGCTTCTTAGCGATTCTGGTAGCGGTGGAACTTTATCACAAAGACAAATCAGAAGAAGCGACAGCTTATTAAAGCAACGTCATCGGTATAGGGATTTTTACCCCGAAATTTATCCAATGCGTCCATTAACATAGTGTTGATGACTTGCGTCTCTTGCTGTGAAATGTTCTTGAGTGCCTTTTGCATTTCACCGTCCTGAAATTGGATTTCCGAGTCATCTACGGTTTCTGTAATTCCATCCGTGTAAAGCATCATAGTCGAGCTTTTAGCTATTACAATGCTTGTTTTATTGATGGTTGGAATTTGTTCGAACATTCCTAACCCAACACAACCTTGTCCAAGTTCTTTAATGCGCTTGTTTTGTATCAATTGGGCTGCAGGATGCGCTGCATTGATATATTCAAGAACTCTTGAGTTAGAATCATATTTTGCCATGAAGCAGGTGATGTATCGATCACCAAAGGCATTGCTCCATACTACATCGTTCAAATTATTCATGACCACTTCAAGGTCACTTTCTACCTTCAAGTTGGCACGCAAATGAGCTTGGAAATTTGCCATCATCAAAGCTGCTGAAATTCCTTTTCCTGAAACATCAGCCATGCATATGACCGTTTCTGTTTCAGAGATTTCAATAACATCATAAAAATCACCGCCTACTTCTAAGTGTGGTTTGTAAAACGCAGATATCTGAAGCTTTTTGTTATCGGGCAGCTGCTTTGGTAAAAGCATTTCTTGCATTTGATTGGCCATGCGCAATTCCTGCATGAGCTTTTCTTGCTCTAAATGCTCGCGTTCTAAGCGCTTATTTTCAACTGCAACAGCTGTTATGTTTGCTAAGGTTTGAATGAACCCTAAGTGCTTAATAATGGGACTTGGAGTGCGCGCTTGTTCGTCAAGGTCGCCCAATAAGAGGTACGCGAGGGCTTTTGATTGATGATGGATAGGAATAACTACATCAAAGCTGCTAGAAGTTCCATTGCGAGCTGTGTTTAGCACCGTAATGTCTGTTACTTTCTTCAGTTTATGCTCTATATTAATCATCAAGTCTTCTTTCTTCACGTTATATTGAAGAACAACCTGCCACACATTGTCTTGATTGATAAAAATTACTGCTTTTCCAATGTTTAATTGGTTCTGAAGGATGTATTCAAAAAGTATAAAGAGCTGTTCTTCTGGTAAGTTGTTATTGATCGCATTGGTGATCTCTAACAGCGTGTTCAGCTTAAAGTCTTTGACGGACTTCTTGTTATCTTTTCCTTGAATCTCGTGCATGTTGGGCGATTGATTCGCTCGAATAAATATAGGGTTTTAACTACTGCTTACGAGTAAGGTTTGAAATCGTTGCGATTTCTCTCATTTTTAATCGAGCATCAATAGCTGGGCTTCCAAAATAGGTTTGACGGCCTTCAAGAGACTTTGCCACACCTGATTGAGCGTAAATTACTGCCCCTTCACCAATTTCTATATTGGCAGCGCAACCTACCTGTCCCCACATTACAACGTTGTCTTTGATGGTAACGCAACCCGCAAGGCCTACTTGAGCAGCAAATAAACAGCGCTTTCCAATCACAGTATCATGACCAATATGCACTTGGTTATCAAGCTTGCTTCCTTCACCAATGAATGTGCTACCTGTTGAGCCTCTATCAACCGTGCATCCCGCGCCAATTTCAACTTCATTTTCTAGAATCACATTGCCCACAGAAATAAGTTTGTCGTGTAATTTTTCACGCCTTTTAAAATAAAAAGCATCACTACCTATTACTGAATTCGCATGAATTATAACATCGTCTCCGATAATACAATGGTCGTAGATAACCACACCCGGGTGAATCACAGAACGCGCGCCAATGGTCACAAACTTGCCAATATGAGCGCCAGGATAAACCTGGGCAGAAGGATGGATGTTTGGCTTTTCTTTAGAATTCTCCTCAAGCTTTTTTAGAAAATGTTGTGTTAGAAAGTTGAATGCCTCAAATGGTTCAGGGTGTACGATCAGTGCCTTACCTTTTGGGCATTCAGCGGGCTGATCTATGATTACAATGGATGCTGAAGATGACAGCGTTGGCTTATAGTATTTATTGTGATCTACAAAAACAATATCGCCCTCACTCACAGCATGTATCTCATTGATTCCATGAGCTTTTATGGAAGCATTGCCTACTGCTTTGCCCGAAACGAGCTCAGCAATTTCGTCAAGGGTATAAGCCTTGTCTAGTTTCATCTTTATTTTACCCGTTCGGAGTATGAGCCATCTCTGGTATCTACGCGGATCATTTCACCCTCATTGATGAATAATGGAACGCGGATTTCAGCACCTGTTTCCAGTGTTGCTGGTTTTTGAGTATTGGTAGCTGTATCACCTTTGATACCTGGCTCAGTGTAGGTTACTTCAAGCTCTACACGTGGAGGAAGATCGCAGAATAAAGCTCTTTCTTCGTCAGCGTGAAATACGATTTCACAATGCTGTCCGTCCTTCAAAAATTGATGTCCTTCTATTAACGCTTCTTGCAAGAAGATTTGCTCGTACGTTTCGAGGTGCATGAAATGATATCCTTGATCATCTTTATACAGAAACTGGTATGGTCTTCTCTCAATACGCACTTCGTCAACCTTGCTTCCAGAGGGAAATGTGTGGTCAAGAACTTTACCTGTGTTGATGCTCTTGAGTTTAGTTCTTACGAACGCAGAACCCTTGCCTGGTTTAACGTGAAGAAACTCTATGATAGTGAAAAGATCATGGTTAAACGCAATCGTCATTCCATTCTTAAAATCTGATGTAGATGCCATATATTCTGATATAAATTCATGGCAAATGTAGTGCTCTCAGCCTTTCTTCCTCGACCGATTCAATCAATTCATACCGATTTCATCATAATAAATTGAAGCTAGATTGGTCAGAGTAGTTTTTATTTGTGGTTATGAAATTCGTTTCGGTCTCTATCTCTGTCTTTACCGCTGCATGGATGCTTGCATCTTTTTCTGCGCATGCTGGCGGAAACAACGAAACAGCTGGTGGTCGTTCTTCAGGTTTGGGGGGTGCATCCGTGACGCTATCAGATCAATGGAGCTCAAGCAACAATCCGGGTGCTTTAGGTTTGGTTGATAGATATGCGTTGGGTGTGGCATACGAAAGTCGCTATTTTATTCCCGAAGCGTCTTATAAAGGCTTAACCTTCACTGCGCCCATTGGTGGAGGTACCATAGGCATTGTTGGACACTCATTTGGCTATGCATCTTATAATGATAATAGATTGGGTGTATCATATGCCAGAAAACTAAGTGATTACATCAGCCTTGGTGCTCAGATAAATTATTTTCAGGTCAATATTGGGGATATATATGGACAACGATCCATGGTGACTGGTGAGGTAGGTGCACTGGTCACTCCAAACGAGAAAGTCGCCATAGGCGTGCATATCGTGAACCCTACTCGTGCGAAATTTGCCGATTTTGATGATGAACGAATTCCTACTTTATTGAAGGTAGGTGGAAGCTATTCTTTCTCGGAAAAAGTGAAGTTGCTCGCGCAATTTGACAAAGATTTAGACCTACCCATCAATGGTAGAATGGGAATTGAGTATGAACCTATTGAAGATTTCTTCATGCGTACAGGCTTCTCTACGTTGAATCGTTCGTATGCTTTCGGAATAGGCTATTCCTGGCGAGGGATTATTCTTGACGTTAGCAATCAATGGAGTCAGCAGTTAGGGTTTGGAGCTACTGCCTCTATAGCTTACACATTCGGAAACAGAAAGAAATGAGGTCGCTACTCCTTCTTGCTTTGATATTATTCGCTCAAAGCGCACTTTTTGCTCAGCGCATTGATGAGGATAAGCAAGGTGCTTTAGACCAAATGGTTGAATTGATTTCTGAAAACCTAGAAGTAGAAAATTTAGATTTCACTACGCTTCTCGAAGATTTAAATTATTTCTATGATCACCCCTTAAATATCAATCGTGCAGAGAGGGATGATTTCCGCAGGTTGATTATTTTGAGTGAGTTTCAAATTGAGGCTATTATTCGCCATCGAGAATTTGCAGGTCGATTCATTGCTTTATACGAGCTGCAAGGCGTTGAAGGCTTTGATTTATATATCATACAGGCTATTTTGCCTTTCATTCGCATTGGAGGCTTGGGAGATGACAGAACCTTCAATTGGGATGCGATTAAGAAGGAGGGAACAAGTGAAGCATTCGTAAGATACCAAAGAGTTATTGAAGAAATGGAAGGTTATTCATCCATTGAAGATTCTGTGTTGGCTGAAAGTCCGAATAGACGCTATTTGGGCTCTCCAGAGCGTGTTTTAGCACGATATCGATTTCGATATCTCAATAATTTGAGTGTTGGTGTAACAATGGAAAAGGATGCTGGAGAGCAGTTCTTTGGATCATCACAGCCCAATGGTTTTGACTTTTATTCAGGGCATGTTTACATTGGAAATAGAGGGATTATTAAGCAAGCTATCATCGGAGATTACCAAGCTCAATTTGGTCAAGGGCTGACGTTTTGGTCTGGTTTAGCATTTGGAAAGTCGGCAGATATTGCCAGCGTGAAACGAAATGCACGTGAGATTTCGCCCTATACATCGGCAGATGAGAATAATTTCATGCGAGGTGCTGCAACAACCTTGGAGGTTGGTCAAGTGGATGTCACCGCGTTTTTTAGCTATAAGAATGTTGATGCGAACATCACGGCAGTCGATAGTCTTAATGATCAGAGTCAATTGGTTTCAGAGTTTTCATCGTTTCAACTCAGTGGTATTCATGGTACACCCGGCCAACTGGAAGATAAGGACGCAGTTTCCGAATTGAATACCGGAGGTCATATTCGCTACAATACAGATGCCTTTCAAATTGGTTTGACTGGTTTATATACAAAGTATGGTGGACAATTTACACCAAGCAGTCAGTTGTATCGAAGCTTCGAACCCTTTGCCAATGAGTTTTTTGTTGCCGGTTTTGACTACCAATTTATTTATCGAAACATCATGGCATATGGCGAGAATTCGTTGCGTCTAGATGGCGGTACGGCAAGTATTAATGGGGCAATCATAAGTCTAGATCAGTCATTGGACTTATCCATTCTTCATAGAAATTTTAGTCCATCTTATAATTCACCACGAAGCAATGCCGTGAGCGAAAGCAGCAGAAATGTGAATGAAAGCGGATTGTACATGGGGTTTGCTGCTAGGCTTGGCAAGAATTGGAAGTTCACAGGCTATTACGATATGTTTTCTTTTGCGTGGTTACGCTATGGAGTAGATGCACCATCAGATGGAGCAGAGTTGTTGACACAGCTTGAGTTTAGGCCTTCAAAGAAGTTTAAAGCTTATGCTCGATATAGATTTGAGAATAAGCAAGATAATTATACAATAGACGAATCTGCGACCTCTGCCATTGGGCTGCTATCAAGGCAATGGTATCGGATAAATTGGCAATTAGAAGCAAGTAAAACCCTCTCATTGCGCAGCAGGATAGAATTAGTGAATGTAAATGAGGCTGATGGTAATATTGAGACAGGTTGGTTGCTTTATCAAGATTTTGTTTGGAAACCCTCTTGGCCTGCTAAGTATGAATTGAAACTGCGTTATGCCATGTTCGATACCGAAAGCTATACAAGCAGAATTTATGCTTACGAAAACGATGTGCTGTATTCTTTTTCTGTGCCAGCGTATTATAATCGCGGCAGTCGAGCGTATATCATTTTGAAATATGATATCACTAGATGGAGTGATTTAACGGTGCGTTTAGCGCAAACTTATTTTGCTAATCGCGATGAAAATGGTAGCGGACTAAATGCTATCGATGGTCCTTCACGCACAGAGGCTAAGGTTCAGCTACACATGAAATTCTAGGTCTCGATCTAAGTTCAATAAAATAGTGATTTGTAAGCTTATTGTCTTAAATTTGAGCGACTTAAAAAAATCTTTGCACTAATGACTGATTACAAATCATTGGCCTAGGTTAGTTTAGAAATGGATAAAAAAAATCGTCAGTTGATAAAGCGTATTGTGTTTGTATACTTAATGCTGGCTTTTCTCTTTGTGGCTGAGTTTTGGGTGGACTATCAAGAATCTCATTCTATTGAATCCAAGTTTGTCTTGAACAACACTTTAACTCCATCTTTTGGTTTGTTCGTTAGGGAGTACAATTTGTGGAAATTTGCAAATGGAAAACTTCTATAATTGAGCTTCTGATCTTTATTACCTCACAGGCCGAACATCAATAAACTTCTCTACTTGTTTCCAGAACCCGGGATAGGATTTGGCTACCACCATAGGGTTTTCTATGCGTATTTCTTCAAACAGCAGGCTCATTGGTGCTACTGACATAACCATTCTGTGGTCGTCATATGATTCGAAATGAGAAGAGGGTTGGTCGAGCTTTTGAGGCAACAAAACCATTGAAACCCCTTCAGCCTGAGCACTAATACCCATCCTCTGAAGTTCATTTTCAATCGCAGCAATTCTGTCGGTTTCTTTTAGGCGGAGATTATCCAGCCCATGCAGTGTAAATGTTTTTTTCAAACCTGCAGCAGCGAAAATGGCTGGCTGAACCAAATCGGGATGATTTCTAAAATTCCATGATTCAGCATCAAGGCTAATCTTTTGTTTGGAAATGCGCAACCCACCTTCTTCAAACGTTGACATGATGCCAAGTTTTGAAAAGAGTTCAGTCGCTGCAATATCTCCTTGCATCGATTCAGGGTGGAGGTCTTTCAGTAATAAATTAGTTCGGTTGGCTAAGGCACCAAAACTCATCCAAAATGCGGCAGCAGACCAATCGCGCTCGATGATAAAATTGCTTGATCTGTATCGTCCTGGTTTTACAATGATTTGATTGTTGTTGAAATCGACTTGTGCACCACAGCGTTGCATCAAGGTTTGAGTCATGATGATGTAAGGGCGCGAAAGCGGATCTCCTTCAATATTTATAGTTAACGGTTGAGGCAGAGTAGGACCAATAAGCATAAGTGCTGTAATAAACTGACTGCTTACATTACCATTCATGGTTACTTCTCCACCAGTTAATCTTCGCCCATGAATATGAAGCGGAGGAAACCCCTCTTTTTCTAAATAGGTGATACTCGCTCCTAACGATCTCAGTGCGTCTACTAAAATGCGAATCGGTCGTTTTTTCATCCGATCAGAACCTGTCAATATCTTTTCACCTGGCTGAGAAGCATATAAGGCGGTTAAAAATCGCATTGCAGTTCCCGCTGGTCCTACATCGGTGATAATGTCGTTGTGTTCAAGTGCTTTTTGCAGCACTTGGGTGTCATCAGCGTTACTGATGTCTTTTATTTCGAATGTTTTTTGAGCAAGAGCTTGAATAATCAGGACTCGATTGCTAATGCTCTTCGATCCTGGCAGATCGATTGAGTTTTTTAGCGAATGCGTTTTAGCCCTGAGAATGTATTTCATCACTTCACTTTAGTGGATGCAAATGCAATTGATTGTTTTATGATCTCTATCGGGACGGTTTCTCCAATTTGAGAAATACCAATATTAGAGATCAAGCTGAAACGAACTTCTCCATACTCGTTTTTTTTATCACTTTTCATCAACTCTAATAACCTGTCAACATCTAATTTCTCAGGCATGATTGGTTTCAAACAATTCAAAACTACATCGCAGATTTTATCCAGATCTAAAGCAGGCAACTCACATTGTTTCGCAGAAATGAATGACTCAGCGATAATGCCGAAAGCAACTGCAATGCCATGAGAAACTCCATACATAGACTCTATAGCATGACCTACAGTATGACCGAAATTAAGTGACTGACGGATTCCGAAATCATCTTGATCCTGCTCAATAATTTGCTGCTTTATAGCTGCGCTTTCTTTGATGATTGAAATATCTATGGCCGCTACTGAGGGTTCTATGGCTATAATTTTCTTCCAAAAAGAGCTATCTGCAATAAGTGCATGCTTTACTGATTCCATTAAACCACTTCTAAGCTCTTCTTCAGGAAGTGAACTCAAAAATTTACTATCAATGAGAATGGCTTTTGGTTGTCGTATGTTACCTATCTGATTTTTTAGGCCTTGAAAATTCACTCCATTCTTTCCTCCAATAGCTGCATCGGTCATTCCAAGATGCGTTGTGGGAACATGAATAAACTGTATCCCGCGCTTAAACGTTGAGGCAACAAATCCTCCTAAATCGGTAATTACGCCTCCTCCCAAAGAAATCAGAAGCGCTTTTCTGTCCAGCTGTTCCTCAAGCATTGCACTCCAAATCTCTTCGGCACACTCAATTGACTTGGATTCTTCACCAGGTTCAACACTTAGGTGAATAAACTCTTCTCCTTCTAAGTACGTGGAAACAAAATAAGGCAGACAATGTGCCTCAGTATTACTATCAGTAAGTATTGCAACTGATGATGGATCTAATTCACCCATCAGTTTAAACCAAGCATCACTATCGTATAACAATGAACTACTCACAATCGCAAGTAGTTGGATGTATTTTGTCTTCGATAGAAATCAGGCGTTGCTCTTTTGCTTCATTCCGCTCAACTACTGCTAAGAGATGTTGATTATCCGTTTCCAATGAAATCGCATATCGATAAGGCTTTCCGCCAGGGTTCAGACTTTCAACTTGAGCGTCCGTCCAAATACTGAGTAACAATGAATCAGAAAGTTCTAAGCATACTTGATAGCAGCGCATCTTCTCACTTTCATTGAGAATAGAGTCGTTTCTTATTTCTTCTAAAACCCGCTGTGAAGGCGTCCAAATATCTAAGTCTCTGGAATCATCATTTCCAAACATTATGTAAACCATAATCAGTCCAATAGCAAACCCAGTGAAGTAAATCCGAAGTCTTCTAAGCATCTTGTTCTAATTCGGTTTGTAAACTATTCCATATAAGATCTTTCAATTGAGGTATGTTGGATTGGCTTATTGAAGAGAAAAATATGTGCGGTAAGTTCTTCGGGAAAGTTTTAGCAATCTCATCCATCAACTCTTGGTCTAGCATGTCTGATTTTGAAATTGCTACAATCCTCTCTTTGTGCGAGAGCTCTTCACTGTATTGTTTAAGCTCATTCTCTAAAATTTGAAACTCCTTGAAGTGGTCATCGCTGTCTGCTGGAATAAGAAATAGTAGGACTGAATTGCGTTCAATATGCTTCAAGAATTGATATCCCAATCCTTTTCCTTCGCTTGCGCCTTCGATTATTCCTGGAATGTCGGCCATTACGAATGACTTTTCATCATAATAGGATACAATCCCCAAATTTGGTGTTAGCGTGGTAAATGCATAATTGGCAATTTCAGGCTTTGCAGCGCTAACTGCACTTAAGAGCGTAGATTTTCCCGCATTCGGAAAGCCAACCAATCCAACATCTGCTAAAATCTTCAACTCAAGTATAAACCATGCTTCAATTCCTGACGTTCCTGGTTGAGAATGACGAGGCGTTTGCTGAGTAGCATTTTTAAAATGCCAGTTTCCTAAACCGCCTCTTCCACCTTCAGCCAAAATTGTGCGCTGTCCAGGTTCAGTAATTTCACAAACAAATTCTCCTGTATCGGCATTTTTTACAACTGTGCCTAAAGGAACTTTGACAACTACATCTTTTCCACTTGCTCCTGTAGCGCATTGTTTTCCGCCAGGTTTGCCATGTGTTGCTCGAACGTGTTTTTTATACTTCAGATGAAGTAGTGTCCAAAGTTGTGGCTCGGCTTCAAGAATAATATGGCCACCTCGACCGCCATCACCACCGTCAGGACCACCTTTCGCAACAAATTTTTCTCTTCGAAAATGTGTGGCACCCGCTCCTCCGTCTCCGCTGGTACAATTAATTCGTACATAATCAACAAAGTTGCTTGAGTGTATTTTTCGGTTTTTAGCCATAATAATTACCGCACTATAGCGGCTTTAATGAATGTAGCAGAGGAAGTTAACCCTTTCTGATGCTTAAGAATGCTTATCAATAGCCGTGCACAATCGACCGAATATTTCATCTACTGTACCTACGCCATGAATTTCTTTAAGCTTAGCTTGCTGCTTGTAAAAGTCTTTTAAAGGAGACGTTTCGCGCATATATACGGCCAGTCTGTTGCGAATCACAGTTTCATCGGCATCATCAGCTCGTCCGCTAGTCTTTCCTCTGTTTAGCAGTCGAGCCACCAATTCCTCATCCGGCACTTGAAGCGATAAACATGCTGAGATCGATGTGCTCAAAGAAGCCAGCAATGTATCAAGTGCATCAGCTTGGGGTGTAGTTCTTGGGAAACCATCAAAAATGAATCCTTGAGCATTCGGGTTTTCCTCCACTTTAGCTCTCAGCATATCTATGGTCACGGAGTCTGGAACCAGCTCGCCTTTGTCCATGAATGCTTTAGCTCTTAACCCTAGTTTTGTTTCGCCTTTGATGTTGGCTCTGAAAAGATCACCTGTTGAGATGTGAACAAGGCTATACTTTTCCAGAAGCTTCTCACTTTGCGTTCCTTTTCCTGCTCCTGGAGGGCCAAAAATTACGATGTTGATCATGTCAATCGTTTAAAATATAAACTTCGGGAAGGTTGCGACCATAACCATCATAGTCTAAGCCATACCCGAGTAAGAATTTATTTTCTGTCTCAAAACAAACATAGTCAATAGGCAGAGATTGTTGGTATGCATCCTTCTTGAAAAGAAGCGTGCACACTTTTACTGATCGTGGAGTGAATTTTTTTAGGTATTCATGCAACGCCACCAATGTGTTGCCAGTATCTACAATGTCTTCAACAACAATGATGTCGCGATTTTTGAGGTTCAGTTTCCCAGCTTCATGAAAATCAACTTTTCCTGTTGAGCTCATTCCTTCGTAGGATGCAGCTTTGATAAAACCAATTTCTGCAGGCCCGCTGAATTCTTTCATAAGATCGCTGCAAAACATAAATGCTCCATTCAATACGCATAAAAACAGCGGGTCTTTATCGCCATATTCTTCCATCAATTGAGCAGAAACTTTCGCAATGGCTGCCGATATTTCGTCCTGTGGAATGTATACTCGAAAGGCCTTGTCTTTTACTTGAATCACCTAATCCTCTGTTTTGAAGGGTGCAAATGTAAGGCTTGAAAATCCACATATTATGCTGAATAGTCGAATATCTTTCTCATATCCTGAAATGTGCTTCTAACTTTGTCGCTCAATTTACAGAAGTATGAAAATAGGAATCGTTGGAGGAGGTCAGCTCGGTCGCATGTTTATTCAGAACGCACTCAATTACGGACATGATATTTACACCTTAGATCCAGATCCAGAGGCACCTTGCAGTAAGATTTCACACGAATTTGAATGCGCTGATAGAAATGATGCTGAGGCTGTTTATGAGCTTGGAAAGAAATGCGATGTCGTTACTATCGAGATTGAAAATGTTTCTATCGAAGCTTTAAAGAAACTAGAAGCGGAAGGAGTGAAGGTTTTTCCTCAACCGCGCATTCTTGAAATGGTAAAAGATAAGGGTATTCAAAAACAGTTTTATCAAGAGCATGGTTTTCCAACCGCACCATTTGCAATTGTAGAGTCAAAAGCTCAGATAAGTGATCACCTTGACTTGCTTCCTGTTATGCAGAAAATGAGAGTTGGAGGTTATGACGGAAAAGGAGTTACTCCAATTAAGGATGCTTCTGACATTGAGACCGGTTTTGACGCTCCTTCTGTTTTAGAACAATGGGTAGATTATGAAATGGAGCTGGCTGTTTTGGTAGCCCGGAATGAAAACGGAGATGTTAAATCGTTTCCAGTAGTAGAACAAGTATTTGATCCAGAAGCCAATTTAGTCGACTATTTAGTGAGTCCAGCTCGAATTTCTGAAAGTGTTGAGGAAGAAGCAAGGACTCTTGCCGAGCGGTTGATTCAAGAGATTGATATGGTGGGGTTACTCGCGGTCGAGCTTTTTTTAACCAAAGACGGAAAAGTTCTGATAAATGAGATCGCCCCACGGCCTCATAACAGCGGGCATCACACTATTGAGGCATGCTTTACATCGCAATATGACATTCACATGCGTTCTATTTTAAATTGGCCATTGGGTGATACTTCATTGCGATCGCCTGCGTCAATGATCAATTTATTAGGAGAAAAGGGATTTTCTGGTGCCGTGGTTTATGAAGGCTTAGACAAGGCTATAGACGTGTCAGGAGTTTATCCTCATTTGTATGGAAAAGCATTGACCAAGCCATTCAGAAAGATGGGGCACGTAACGATTTTAGGAAGTTCTTCAGATCAAGCGTTGGAAAAAGCCAAAGAGATTAAGGAAATGATTCGTGTAATCGCGTAAATTAGCTGCATGGCAAATACCCCTCAAGTTGGAATTATTATGGGAAGCAAAAGCGATTTCCCTGTGATGAAAGATGCAGTAGACATCTTAAAAGAGTTTGGAATAGAAGTAGAAGTAGATATCGTTTCTGCACACAGAACTCCCGAGAAAATGATGGAGTATGGAAAGTCTGCACACAAGCGCGGATTGAAAGTGATTATTGCAGGAGCAGGTGGCGCAGCGCACTTACCAGGAATGGTAGCTTCGATAACCCCATTGCCAGTGATTGGTGTTCCAGTTAAATCTTCCAATTCTATTGATGGTTGGGATTCAATCCTATCGATTCTTCAAATGCCAAATGGTGTTCCGGTGGCTACAGTGGCTTTGAACGCAGCAAAAAACGCAGGTATATTAGCCGCACAGATCATCGCTTCAGCCGATGTTTCGATGCAGCAAAAGATGATTGCATACAAAGAATCATTAAAGGAAAAGGTAGCCGGAATGTCGCGTGAAATTGGTAATTCGTAGAGCAACTAATCCTCGTAAATTAGCGTCTTTATTTTATGATTTTGAAATATCTTAAGGTTCTTGTACTGATTGTTGCTTTTGCAAATAGCAGCTTTGCTCAGCTCAATATTACAAGTGCCAAGCAATCAGGGAATTGGGCTGATTACTATGTGCAAGAAGTGTTGCTAGGAACGGGTGTTACCGCCTTTAATGCCACTTTTAGTGGCTGTGACACTACATTCCCAGGTCATCAGGAAGGATATGATTCAACTCAAATTGGAGAATTTACTTCTTTGAACACCGCTGTTGAAATTCCATATGGTTTGATGCTGTGTTCAGGAAGTACTGAAAATAAAAGTGGCTCAGCTGTTAATCCGAATCTTGGACCAAATAGTTCAGATGGGGTGGGCGACCCTGATTTAGCCCAGTTAGTTGGTGGAAATTTGAATAATGCTGCGGTTTTAGAATTTGATTTTGTTCCTCAAGGAGATACCATTCGATTCAACTACACTTTTGCCAGTGTAGAATATCCTGGATTCATTTGCTCAGCCTTCAATGATGCGTTTGGTTTCTTTCTAAGTGGCCCTGGTATTGCTGGACCTTTTACTAATGGCGCGGAAAATTTGGCTGTGGTACCAGGAACAAATATCCCAGTTACGATTAATTCGATAAATGATGCTCCTGGTGGTGGAGCCTGCAATCCAGCTTGTCCTTGCAATGCTCAATATTTTGTCAATAATTATACAGCTCCTGTTGATACCAACGTGCTGTTTGGTGGGTTGACTGTTTCAATGGAGGCCATTGCACAAGTAATTTGTGGAGATACTTATCACATTAAAATGGCAATAGCAGATGTGGCTGACGGAGCTCTTGATTCTGGAGTGTTTTTAGAAGGTGGCAGTTTTACTTCGAATCTCATTGAGGTGAATATAGCTACAGTAAATGGCGATAGTACTATTAACGAAGGCTGCGGAGAAGCTGATATTTTGTTTTCAAGAGGTGATACGGCAGATACGTCAATTTCATACTTGTTCTTTTCTGGAACTGCTACAAATGGTGTTGATTTTGCACTTCTGCCCGATACTATTGTTTTGTTACCTGGAGTTTCGGATACAACGGTAACTATCACACCCATAGCAGATGGTTTAAATGAAGGAGTTGAAACCTTTACAATTTCTGCGGTGAGTGTTACACTATGCGGAGATACATTCGTGAGTACAGGTACGTTATACATTTACGATCTGCCCAATATTGTAATAGATAAAACCTTAGATACTACGTTTACTTGTCCTCCAGATTCACTAGTTCTTTATGCACATGCCTTGAGTGGTGGGCCTCCTCCTTTTGCCTACAATTGGAGCAATGGTATGACTGGAGATACAATAGTTGTTCAGTTGAGCCCAAATGGAGGTGTAGATACATTCGCAGTTCAAGTTCAAGACAGCTGTGCTTTGACTACTTTTTTTGATACGATCATTGTGACTAAAGATTATGCTGATGATCCTATTCCTGAGATTATTAATGATACACTCGTCAACTGTGCTGGTGAAAGTATTTTGCTAGAATGCTTGGTAGATTTTGGCACTGAAGATTTCAGCTATGAATGGTCTAATGGAGATACAACTAGTACTTCATTGTTTGTCGTGAATGGAAATATTCAAGTGCTAGTAACAGTGACTGATGCATGTGGAAGGTCGGTAGTAGATACTGCTAATTTGGGTGTGAAAATTCCAGATGAACTCATAGTTCAATTTCCAGACACTTCTGTGTTTTGTATTGGCTCTGATTTATTCGTGAATCCTCAGTTTTCTGGCGGAGTCAGGCCTTTCAATTATTCTTGGGATCAAATAAACCCAACGTTTGATGATGACTCTACCATCACAGTGACCATTAACCAAGATACTACGCTTTACTTCTGGACCGAGGATGCGTGCGGAAGGCAATTCAATACTAGTTTTTTTATTGATGCGTTGAATGTTGAACCGTTAACTGCAAGCTTGCCTTCGTTTGATGGAAGATGCGGAGGAGGGGAGTTTGCGTTGAACCCAGAAGTTTTTGGTGGTTTGGCCCCATTGACATATTCTTGGTCAACAGGCGACTCAGATACGGTTATTGTTTTCATAGGCTCTGTGAGTCAACAGGTTACAATTACTGTAACTGACTATTGCTTGAATCAAGTTGAGGCTGTTGCGGAAATTAATATTGCTGAATACGCATCAATGGATTTGGTGTTGTCAGGTGACGCGGAACTGTGTTATGGTGAAGAGTACGTTATTCGAACGAGAGTTCAAGGTGGTGCAGGTGATTACTCTTTTGAGTGGTTTACAACTGAAGATCCACTTATAGGCGAAATGTATGAAAACATTGATTCGAATACTTTCAGAGTAATATCTCGACAAAGCAATACTCACTACATCCGAGTGAGCGATTATTGTGGAAATACTATTCAGGACACGCTTCGTATTACGGTTGACCCTTGTGTAAGTATCCCAAATGTAATTACACCGAATGGTGATGGCTTGAATGATGCATTTTATATCGATAACATCACCAATTTTGAGGATGCGCATCTGTTTGTTTATAATCGATGGGGACAAAAAGTCTTTGAATCTAAACCTTACAGAAATGAATGGGTGCCTAATGATCAGGCTTCAGGAACGTATTTTTACGTTTTAAGATCTGATAACTTCAATGAATTAAGGGGTGATCTAACCATCATTAATGATGATGACTAGCAGCAGATAGGTCAAAAGCTGGTTGATTGGCCAACTTCAATTCTTCAGACTGACTGTTAGAACAGATAAGCACGATGCGGCTTTCCAGAGTTTTTGAAAGTGCTTCATTATACCAATTAGCCCATCTCTTGTCAAGATTTGAACAAGGTTCATCCAAGAGAATTATAGGGGTTTTGCTATAGATGGCTAAAGCGAGCTTAACACGTTGACGCATTCCAGAACTCAACTGCTTGAGTGTTTTGTTTCGATGATTAGTAAGCTCGATTTCATTTAAGATGTTTTGCTTCGACTGAGTAAGTGCTTTTAATTTGATATGAAGATCAATAGACTCGTCAATCGTGAACTCTTCAAAAAGATCGAGATAAGGAGCTGCAATCGAAAGGTGTTTATACCAATTTTCAATTGGGATCAATCCGTTTTGATTGAAAATAATAGTACCCTCATTAGGAGTAACGTATCCTGAAATAACTTGAAGAAGGGTAGATTTTCCACTTCCATTGTTTCCTGTTATTGGGTAAACACCTCCGGTTTCAAATACAACGTTGACGCCATCAAATATCCAGTTGTCGTTGTATTTTTTACCGATGTTCTCTAGCTCAATCTTCATGATTAAGCAAGTCCTCGCATTACACCGTTTTCAGATGATTCAAAGAATGAAACAATCTCCTCCTTGAATTGGGATTCTTGAATGTTCTTTTTGACAGACTCTATTCCTTTTGATGTCACTTTGTTTAGAACATAAATATTGCGGTAAATATTTTCTATGCGCGTTACATCCTCCTCGCTGAATCCTCTTCGCTTTAAACCAATAGCGTTAATACCAACATAACTCAATGGTTCTCTCGCTGCTCGAACATATGGAGGTACATTTTTACGAACCAATGACCCACCAGCAATGAATGAATGTGCTCCAATTCTCAAGAATTGCTGCACTGCAACCATTCCCTCTAAAATAGAGTGGTCTTCAATTGTAATGTGTCCAGCAAGATTTACACAGTTGGCAAGTATCACATTATTACCAACCATACAATCATGCGCTACATGCACATAGGCCATCAACAGGCAATTTGACCCGACTTGGGTTTTCCATGCATCTGTTGTGCCTTTATTTATCGTAACACATTCTCGAATGGTGGTGTTATCTCCAATAATTGTGTGTGTGTCCTCTCCAGCATATTTTAAATCCTGAGGAACAGCTGATATAACAGCTCCTGGAAAAATCTTGCAGTTCTTGCCAATTCTGGCGCCATCCATGATGGTGACATTAGGGCCTACCCAAGTTCCATCTCCGATTTCAACGTTTCCGTAAACCGTTGAAAATGGCTCAATGGTGACATTATCACCAATTTTTGCGTCAGGATGAATGTTCGCTCTTAACTCGCTCATCGTTCCTCACTTTAATAATTTGTGCCATCAATTCTCCCTCTGCTACGGGTTGGTTTCTCACGTAAGCAAATGCTTTCATTGTTACCATACCTCGCCTTACGGGGGCAATTAGGTCTAATTTAAATACCAATGTATCTCCAGGAACTACTTTCCTTTTGAATTTCACTTTGTCAATTTTAACGAATAATGTTTCATAGTTCCAAGGGTCTTCAATTTGACTCATTACTAAAATCCCTCCACATTGAGCCATAGCTTCTACTTGGAGAACTCCAGGCATAACTGGGTTGCCTGGAAAATGACCTTGGAAAAACTCCTCATTCATTGTCACGTTCTTGATACCAACAATATGATTATCGCCCATTTCTATGATTTTATCAATCAATAAAAATGGATAGCGATGAGGTAGCATATCACTTATTTCGGTTATGCCATAAATTGGGTCGGCATTTACATCAAATGTTGGACCTGATTTTTGCTCTTTTTTGATCAAGTCTTTGAGCATTTTACCAAAAGCAACGTTGGTTGTGTGTCCTGGTCTTGCAGCCAATATGTGCCCTTGAATAGGTTTTCCAATGAGCGCTAAATCACCAACGATGTCTAGTAGCTTATGTCTGGCAGGCTCATTGGTGAAATGTAGCTTCACATTGTTCAAGATGCCAATCCCAACAATATCTAATTCGGCTTTATCGCGATTGAATGTAGCGGCTAATTTGTCTTTATCTTCTTCGGGCATTAAGGAAGTGTCAGAGTCAACCATCACGATCGCATTATCTACATCACCTCCTTTAATCAAACCGTTGTTTACAAGCTGCATCAATTCGCGCAGGAATACAAAAGTGCGACATCGTGAAAATTCATCTTTAAATTCACTGATGTTGTACATGCTGGCATGCTGTGTGCCAAGCATCGGAGACCTGTAATCCACCATCACCGTAATACGGTAGTCTGGTGAAGGCACTGCGAGCATTTCTACTTCCTTTTCAGGGTCTTCAAACGTTAGGTTATCCTTAAGAATGAAGTAATCTTTGATCGCTTCCTGTTCTTGAAGTCCTGTTTTTTCAATGGCCTCTACAAAAAATTTGGCGCTTCCATCAAGAATAGGAATCTCGGGCCCATTTAATTCAATTAACGCGTTGTCGACACCCATTCCATACAAAGCAGCTAAAATGTGCTCTGTAGTGTTAACTTCCATGTTGTCGTTACCTAGAGTTGTTCCTCTTCTTGTGCTCAGCACGTTATCAACATCAGCCTTTATTGTAGGTTCGCCAGGCAAGTCTGTTCTTTTAAATACATACCATGAGTCGGGTGCGGAAGGTTTTACCGTCATGGTTGTGTTTTGGCCAGTATGAAGGCCCACTCCCTCAATCGTAAAAGAGCTTTTTAACGTTTTCTGCTTCTCAGCCATGATTATCTATTTTTGGCAGGTTGTTCTTTAGTTCGTTGATGTTATCGCTGAGTTCATGTAATTTTCTGAAATACACATAGGATCTTTTGAAGTCACCAATCGGCAGCGCGGGTGATCCTTGTACAATTTGTCCTTTTTGTTTGATGCTTCCTCCAATTCCTGATTGGGCAGCGATTTTAACCTCGTCTGCAATCGTGATATGACCAACGATGCCAACTTGACCACCGATCATGCAGTTCTTGCCAACTTTAGTTGAACCTGCTATACCAGTTTGTGCGGCAATCACCGTGTTTTCACCAATTTCCACATTATGTGCCACTTGAATAAGGTTGTCCAATTTGACACCTTTTTTAATAGTTGTGCTTCCTAGTGATCCCCTGTCTATTGTTGTTCCAGCGCCCAATTCCACATGATCTTCGAGCACAACATTGCCTAAATGCACCACTTTTTGGTATTGATTTTCTGCGTTCGGAGCGAATCCAAAACCGTCACCACCAAGTATCGCGCCTGGTTGGATCATGCACTCATTGCCGATTATTGTGTGATGACCAACATGCACTCGTTCATGAATGACGGTGTTTTTCCCAATAATTGCACCCTCTCCAATAAAGCTCAAAGCGCCAATTGAAGAACCTTCGCCAATTTTTACCTCAGCTTCTATGACTGCGTTAGCTCCAACGTAGGCCGAAGGATGAATTTTTGCTGAATCGTCAATTGTTGCAGATGGATGCGTGCCTGGCGACTTTTTTGCCATTTGTGCGTACATTTCCATCAGCTTTGTTAAGGCTAATCTTGGATCTTCAACTTTAATTAAAGATAGTTTTGAAGGTAATCTGCGCTCGGCTTTGAATGCATTGGCCACAATGACTAATGAAGCCTCAGTAGTATAAATGTGGTCAGTGTATGCTGGGTTAGCAAGAAATGTTAGTGTATTCGGCTTTCCATTTTCAATGGTCGAAAGGTCGTTCACAACAACAGAATCATCTCCATCAACTGTACCTCCTAAAAGTTCTGCGATTTGTAGTGCTGTAAACTCCATTTCAAATTAAAGTGTGCGAAGGTAGACATAGCCTACTCATCCGCATTCAAAAGTAGCTTGATACACCCGCCATCTCGCTAAGAAAACGGCTAGTTATTAACATGGCTTATTGAACGTTGATACCCTCAGGAAAGTAGACAAAATGTTTCGTTTCGATTGCTTCTAAAGAGGAGAACCTAAAAATGCTTGCTGATTCAGAAATGTCACGCGCTGTGCCGTCTTTATAAAGGATGTTTATGCTATCGTCTCCAGAACTGTAAGCGCTATTGGATATGGAGTTTTGGAAAACGAAATATCTTGCATCTTCTGGGCTCACTTGATAAAGTTTGGCAGCTTTTTCTCTCCATTTTTTGATTTCAGACTCGGTCAATGGTGCATTTAGCTGCTTTACTTTCAGTAGCTGACGATTGATTAATCGTTTGCACATTTCACCAATGATTTTATCATCAGCGTCAATCCATTGTTTTATGGAATATAATATATCAAAGTCGTCTAGTTTTAAGAAATGTTTTAACCAAACCTCACTATCATTGAGGTTGAATGCTTCTTTGTTTTGCAAAAGAAATTTCAAAGAATCTGAAGCATCCAAGTCGTGTCCTAGGGTCATTAATTCTTTTGCTCTTAGCAATATGTTCATCAATAAGTGTTCCGCTGAAACTACCGTTTTGTGAAGGTATACCTGCCAATACATCAATCTTCTAGCAATCAGAAACTTCTCTAGAGAATAAACTCCTTTGGCTTCTACAGCCAAATTCCCATCGTGCACGGTGAGCATTTTTATAATGCGCTCAGAACCAATAACGCCTTCAGAAACACCCGTGAAAAAGCTGTCTCGTTTTAAGTAATCTAAGCGATCAGTATCCAATTGACTACTTACCAATTGATGCAAAAACTGAACATGATATTTTCCAGTATAAATTTCAATCGCTACAGTCAAAGCACCATTAAATTCTTTGTTCAAATTGTGCATAATCTGAAGGCCAATCGATTCGTGATTGACTCCTTGAACAATAGTGTTTTCTAATGCATGAGAATAAGGACCGTGGCCAATGTCGTGCAATAGGATGGCGGCTTTCGCTCCAATCTCTTCGTCTTCGGTTATTTCAATACCTTTTGAACGCAGGGTATTTATTGCACTTCTCATCAAGTTCATTGCTCCAATAGCGTGCTGAAAACGACTGTGATTCGCACCACCGTATACCAAATTGGTCAATCCGAGCTGGGTTATTCTCCTTAATCTTTGAAAATGAGGATGCTCAATTAACTTGAAAATAAGTGGGTTGTCTACAGTAATAAAACCATACACAGGGTCGTTAAATGTCTTTAGCGTTTTAATCTTTGGTTGGATACTCACCTGGTCTACCTTTGGACGCGAAGATAAAATCAACTTATGAGCAACGAGCAAGTCAAAATTCTTTGGGCAGACGATGAAATCGATTTATTGAAGCCGCACATCATGTTTTTAGAAAATAAGGGGTATTTAGTTACCCCTGTTAGCAGCGGTTTAGAGGCCATTGATGAGATTAATAGTTCAGATTTTGATGCGGTGTTTTTAGATGAAAATATGCCAGGAATTTCTGGTTTAGAAGTGTTAACGCGGATCAAGTCTGTTAAGCCAAACATTCCAGTAATCATGATTACTAAGAGTGAAGAAGAGACGATTATGGAAGATGCTATTGGTTCCAAAATCTCTGATTATCTCATTAAGCCAGTGAATCCGAATCAGATTTTACTGAGTTTAAAAAAGAATTTAGATAGTAAAAGATTGGTAAGTGAGAAAACTACTACTGGCTATCAGCAAGAATTTCGTCAAATCGGAATGCGCTTGAATGATCACTTGGATTGGCAAGAATGGATGGATCTTTACAAAGAAATTGTTTATTGGGATCTCGAATTAGATCAAAGTGGTGATCCGAGTATGCAAGAAATATTGACCATGCAAAAAGATGAGGCCAATAGTCAGTTTTCACGATTTATTGAGGAAAATTATATCGATTGGTTAAACGGACGTTCTGGAGAAAAACCAGAAATGTCGCACACCGTTTTTAAGAATTGGGTCGTGCCTGAAATGAAAGAAGGTAAACCAACTTTTTTAGTGGTAATAGACAATCTACGACTCGACCAATGGAAAATCATACAAGAAGCTATCTCTGATGATTTTAGAATTGATGAAGAGCGTACTTTCTTGAGTATTCTTCCAACGGCTACACAATATGCACGAAATAGCTTGTTTGCAGGACTGCTTCCAAGTGAAATTCAAAAGCGTTTTCCGCAATACTGGATGAACGAAGATGATGAAGGAAGCAAGAACCAGTTTGAAGAACAGTTATTGGTTGAGCAAATTAAAAGGCTCGGAAAACAATACTCGCACAGTTACGCTAAGATTACTAATTTGAATTTCGGTAAGAAAGTGAGTGAAGGACTGCATTCATTGGTTCATAACGACCTTAATGTTATCGTATACAACTTTGTGGATATGCTGAGTCATGCCCGCACCGAAATGGAAGTAATTCGAGAGCTAGCCGATGATGAATCGGCATACAGGTCACTCACTCTTTCATGGTTTGAACATTCCACATTACGAGATATTATTAAGGGAATTAAAGATATGGGTGCCAAAATGATCCTAACTACAGATCATGGAACGGTGCACGTAAAACATCCGATCAAAGTGGTTGGTGATAGAAGCATAAACACCAATTTGAGGTATAAAACGGGGAGAAACTTAAACTATAAAGCCAAAGAGGTTTTTGAAGTAATGAATCCTGATGATGTCTTTCTTCCAAAAACGAATGTGAGCAGTAGATACATATTTGCGAAGAGTAATGACTTTATCGCATATCCGAATAACTACAATCATTATGTGAAGTATTACAAAGACACTTTTCAGCATGGAGGTATTTCATTGGAAGAAATGATCATTCCTTTCGTTGTATGTTCTCCAAAATAGATTGCTTTAGATCGACATAAGTGGCTGATATTTGTAGTATCTTAGAATATTGTAAGATGCAACAACCCCTTATCGTATCAACTTTGGAAGAAGTCAATGAGTTAAAGCAAGTATTTAGGTCATTGTATAATGATTATAATGTGTTTTGTTTTCATGGCGAGTTGGGAGCCGGTAAAACCTCAATAATAAAAATATTGTGTAATGACCTTGGAGTGAAAGGTGGAATGAGTAGTCCGTCATTTTCTTTGGTCAATGAGTACGATTCAGCAGAGAAAGGGGTGATTTATCATTTTGATTTGTACCGCTTGCGCGAACCCTCCGAATTGATTGAGATTGGTTGGGGAGATTATCTTAATTCGGACTCTATTCTCTTTGTGGAGTGGCCTGAAAAAGGAGGGGATTTCATTCCTGATGATGCGTTGCATATCCACATTAATGTAAGCCTAACCAACGACAACCGAACCTTAACCTTTAAGAACTAACCTATGAGCACTTCGAAAGAAACCCAACGTTCATTGAGTGATGCGGCAATGATGCTACCTCAAGAAAAACTGCAACCATTTGGAACCCGCAGAAAGCGCCTTTTTATTGGAATTCCTAAAGAAATCTCCATGCAAGAAAATAGAGTGGCGTTGGTTCCAGAAGCAGTTCAGTTGTTGGTAAATAATGGTCATCGTGTTGTGGTTGAAAATGATGCAGGTAAGGCCTCGAATTTCTTAGATAACGAGTACAGTGAAGCAGGAGCAGAAATTGCCTATAGTACCAAAGAGGTTTACAAGGCAGATATTCTTTTGAAAGTTGAGCCAGTTGCAGACCAAGAAATGGAGTTTTTAAACCCAAAGCAAGTTGTGATTTCTGCGATGCAGCTCAATGTACAACCGAAAAACTACATCAAAAACTTAATGGCAAAGAAGGTTTCTGCCATTGCTTGGGATTATATTGCTGACGAAGATGGTGTGTTGCCAATTGTGCGCAGTATGGGTGAAATTGCTGGCACAAGTGCAGTATTGATCGCCTCTGAATACCTTATGAATCAAAAAGGTCAAGGGATTATGCTTGGCGGGATAACGGGTGTTTCCCCTACTCAAGTAGTCATTATTGGTGCGGGAACCGTGGGTGAGTTTGCGGCAAGGGCAGCATTGGGATTAGGTGCAGATGTGAGGGTTTTTGACAATTCTATATCTAAACTCAGACGCTTGCAAAATGCTATTGGGCAGCGAGTTTCAACATCGGCAATCCAACCAAAAGTTTTAGCGAAAGCGCTTATGAGAGCAGATGTTGCGATTGGAGCCGTAAGAACTATTTCAGGGCGCACACCATGTTATGTTTCTGAAGAAATGGTGCAGCAGATGAAATCAGGTTCGGTTATTGTCGACATCAGCATAGATCAAGGCGGTTGTTTTGAAACGTCTAAGGTGACCTCGCTGGATAGACCCATCTATAAAAAGCATGATATAATCCATTATTGCGTGCCGAATATTGCATCTCTTGTCAGCAGAACGGCTTCTCACGCGTTGAGTAATGTTATAGCACCTTTAGTATTGCAAATGGGTGATGAAGGTGGAGTAGAGGACATGATCAGAAACCATGTTGGTATTCAGACTGGGGTTTATCTTTACAATGGAACGCTTACCAATAAGTATTTAGGCGAGTCTTTAAACTTACCCTGCAAAGATTTAAAGTTGCTATTGGCGGCTTTTAATTCCTAGTTACCCATAACTTTTGGGAGGCTCAAGGTGTCTTCTTTCATTCTATGGTATTGCTTCGCTAAATGAGCCATCATTTTTGAGATGGTTTTCACAGCATCCTGTGTGGCTTCAGAAATCTGCTTTTTATTAAGCTTTAGCACAAGGACACCAAACAGGCCATTCATTGCAGTTTCAATTTCAAACCGAGATTGCTTCATCGCTTTTTTCTTAAGCTCCTCAATATTAGGCTGCGCTTGTTTTACTAACTCTTGATATTCTTTGTCCTGATAAACTGTGAGTAGACTTTGATGCAAGTATGTTAATTCCATCATATACTCACTCAAATCACTAAAATGGCCTTGTTCTACAATACCTTGGCTTCGCATCTCACTAATCAGCTCTTCATACCAATTTCTGATTTCTTTTTTTGATTCCTCATTCACATCAAAAGCATCAATCACATTGCGTTGAATGGCCTCAATATCCAAATTCATCGATCGAATCAACTCTTCAATGTGCCACATATACAGCACATACTCAACAATATTGGTTTCCTTGTATTTTCTTGCGATATACATTACTTGTCGGCAGTCAGTTTTTGGGCTTGGTATTTAGCGTTAAGTGTGTCCACAATTTCGTCAGTAATGTCATATGACTTGTCGATATACAACAAGTTGTTCAACCCGTTGAATCCATAAATCATGTCATAACCTTTTTCTTTTGCGTATTCATCTAAGAATATTTGAATCTCTTTCAAATAATCGTTTGTTTTCTGTTGTTCGCTGCGCATCAACTGTGCTTCCATTCCATCACGCTGCTGCATTATCCCTTGTTCTTTTTGTGATAACTTCTGTTGAAGAATGCTCAATGCTTCTTGCGATAACCCAGCGGATTCTCGCTGTGCATCAGCGTAATCTTTTTCAAGGTCTTTAACCATTGCTTGCAATTGATTTTCCATTTGCAATCTTTCTTGGACGATCTGCTCTTCTAGGTCTTTGATCATGTCATACTTGAATGAAAGAGTATCAGTATTGACATAAGCAAATTTCAACGTGCCATCTGCCATGGCTTTTGTTGGTGAGTCAACCTTAGTTGCAGTTTCGTTTTTCGGAGTTTCAGCATTATTGCATGCAGAGATCAGAATTGTGGCAAAAGCCAGTGTAGCGAAGTGATTAATTTTCATTCTTTTGATAATAGAGTGCAAAGATACTAAGCTCAATCCAGCTTTAAAATTAGGAAAAGACAGTGTCCACCAAATCTTCAAAAGGAATTGGAGGATTGTAGTTTCTGTCTGAGTAGGTTGTTGCAGTCAGTTTCAGATTTGTCTTCATTGTTTCATTCATTTCAAGCTGAATATTTCCAAAGCGTTGATCAAAAGGTGGCACCCCAATTCTCATTTGATGAGGCGTTTTTAGATAAAACCATTCTTTTTTATGGAGTTGATGTTGCATTTCGGAAATAGTAAATTCTGAATGAGTGACAATGTATTCTTGGTTTATAATCCGCTCTTTGATCAATTCTAAGGCATACCAAGATTCATCAACCGGAGTTTTTAGCGCTGACAGATTGAATTGGAAACCATTGGCGGTTGATGTATTCAGCCAAACAAAGCTCAATCGTTCGGTTAGGTTTTGCTGACTAAAAAGGGCATTTTGTTTCACTTCAAATATGAAATCTGATGCATGATCTTTTTTCCATGCCTGATAGTTCTTTAGCTCTGTTGCGCTGCGATTTATTTTCCCAGAATCAAGAATGAAGGGTTTAGCGGAACCCTTATCAGATCCCGGTTTTCCGAATAGCTTTTTAATTACTTCATTAGCGAAAGACATACGATGCAAACAATAGTGATATAGCCTTGGTTTAGAGAGCCATCATTTCTTTCAATTTCACAGATTGTCTTCTTGATACTTCCACCTTGGTGCCATCTTTCAGAATAACAAGCAGGCCGCCATTAAACCATGTTTCCACTTTTTCAATCCATCTTAAATTGACGATGTGTTTTCTGCTGGCGCGGAAGAAATATTTTTCGCTTAAACGGTCTGTCAAAGCATTGAGCGATTTGAGAATTAATGGCCTCGATTCATCGAAATAGACACGAACATAGTTGCCCTCGCTTTCGAATAATCTAATTTTCTCTAATTCTACAAACCAGCATTTTTCTCCATCTTTTAAAAACACCTGGTCATGTAACTCTAGTTTCCCATCATTCTCTTGTCCTTCTGATTCGACTTTTTTCTTGGCGATGCGCTTAGCTATTTTTTCAATTGCCTCTTGTAACCTTGATTCCTCGACTGGCTTCATGAGATAATCAAGGGCATTCACTTCAAATGCTTTGAGAGCATACTCGTCATAGGCAGTCACGAAAATTACTTCAGGAGCGGTTCCTTCCAATTCGTCTAGCATTTCAAAGCCAGTCATACCTGGCATTTGTATATCCAAGAAGATAAGGTCTGGATTCTCTTTTTCAATAAGGTCCAAAGCTTCCTCTGGCTTGCCGCTTTCAGCTACGATTTGAATGTTGTCAAAACTTTGCAAAAGGTTTTTAAGCTCTTGGCGAGCCAACCTTTCGTCATCAATTACTATTGCTCTTATCATTTTTGATGGATGTTAAAGGGAGGTGAATGGTTGTTAATACAGATTTGTTTTCATGATTTCCTATCGTCAGCCAGGCTTCTTTTCCGAACGAAAGGTTTAACCTGTTCTTCGTGTTTTCAAGACCGAGTGAAGAGTCGCTCTTTGCATTGGGATCATAAACGCCCGTATTGAAAATATTGATATCCACTGCATCATCATGGGTAACAGTTTGAATGCAAATACTGCCGCCATCGGGCAGTTTGGCAATGCCATGCTTAATGCAGTTTTCAATGATAGTTTGAAGTAACAAGGGTGGAATTTTTACTTTTTCGGTTCCTTCTTGCACCTGCCAAGAAATTTCCAAACGTTCTTCATATCGGGCTTTTTCAATTTCTAAATAGTCTTTTACAATTTCGATTTCCTTGGAAAGTGGAATCAGGTCTTGGTCACCCGCCTGCAAGGAAGAACGTAATACGTTACTCAATTGAGTCACTGCGTTTTTTGCTTTTGTTGGATTTTCATCAATCAATGCACGAATGGTATTCATTGCATTAAAAATAAAATGAGGGTTCATTTGATCGCGAAGTCTTCTTAATTCATACTCGTTCTTGGCGGATTCAAGCTGTAAGTTTTTGATTTCTTCCTTGCGAAATCTCTGGAAGAATATGTAGGTGAAATAGATCAAGCTCCAGATAAAAAAGAGCATTCCCCACGTAACTAAATTCGCATCAGTCCAAGTGTAGGCTAATTTCCAGCCGAAAGCTAAATTGCCTATGAAGATGTAGATTCCGTGAAAGACAATTGCTAGAATAATGCATGCCACTGCAACTCGAGGAATCAATGACGCAATGTCTTTTTCTAGCCAACCCAGTTTGATGATTATCGCTCTATAGAGGTGAGAAACAACCAGCCCTAAGGCAAAGACTAGATATATTCCTCCTAACACATCAAATGAAAGTTTCGTTCCAGTTAGGATAAATACGGCAGTAGAAATCAAGATGTATAATGACCATCCTGATAGTTGTGCTTTATAATAATATCTTGAAGCTGTCATTCATGCCAAATGTAGAAGCCTTTTCATAAAGTTGATACAGGCTTTACATGATTGGGAGTTTGGCATGAACAGCGGTATACTACATTTGATGACCGTGAATTATCTCGCACACTTTTATTTGGCGTATCCCGATCCTGATTTGATGTTTGGAAACTACATTGGAGATGGTGTGAGAGGAAGCGATTTTAATCGTTTTTCTCAGGAAGTGGCGCGCGGAATACGATTTCATCGCTTTATTGATACTTACACGGATACGCATAATGAGGTGTCGAAAGCAAAGAAGTTGTTTTATCCTTCGCAGGCCAAGTTTAGTGGAGTAGTCGTAGATGTGATGTTTGATCACATTTTAGCTCTTCATTGGAAGGAATTTTGCGATGTTGACTTGAATGATTTCGCAAAGCATTGCTACCAAGTAATAGCTAGTCATCATGAAATTTTGCCCTCGCGATCTCAGCGGTTTTATCATTACATGGCGGGCCAAAACATCCTTCCAAAATATGCCACTGAGGAAGGTATTACTCAGGTTTTTAGAGGAATGGATTCCAGGACTAAATTCTCTTCGAACATGCTTTCTTCCATTTCTGATGCAGAGCCATTCAAAGATGAATTGAAGGATCATTTCCAACGATTTTTCCCGAATCTTGTTGATGTTTGTGAAGCATGAAAAAAAGAGAATTGAAAACGGAATTAGTAGAAACTGGCGATGGTTCTCATACATTGAAAGTTGAAGAACTTAAAGAGCATTACCATTCGCACAAAGGAGCCATCCAAGAGAGCCTTTATGTTTTTATCGAAAAGGGATTAAGGGAGTTTAACCATGCAGATCATGTTTCAATTTTAGAAGTAGGCTTTGGTACTGGACTAAATGCTTTACTAACGTCAATCGATAGAAAACGATCTGCGGTCAGGTATTGGAGTTTGGAAACATTTCCTCTAAAATGGGAAATAGTAGGGCAGTTGAATTATCCAAAGTTGATTAAAGATAACAGCGTTGAAGAAGTGTTTAAAGAAATACATGTGTCGGCATGGGATACAGAGGTAAGCTTGATGGATGGCTTTGTGTTTAAAAAGATTAATAGTTCACTTCAAGAATTTGATTCTGACCACAAGTTTGACCTAATTTATTATGATGCTTTTGCACCGCATGCTCAACCTGAGTTGTGGGAGCCAGCTATTTGGGAAAAGCTTTTCGATATGATGAATAATCGTGGTGTGCTCGTCACGTATTGCGCCAAAGGTCAAGTCAGAAGAGATATGCAAGCAGCTGGATTTACAGTAGAACGGTTAGAAGGGCCTCCGGGGAAAAGAGAAATGATAAGAGCACGAAAGGATGGGTATGAAGAGGTTTAATGTTCGTGTGTATGGTATTCTTATTAATGAAAGCGATGAGCTTCTAGTAAGTGATGAGCTGATTAAGGGAATTCAATTCACTAAGTTTCCTGGAGGCGGTTTAGAATGGGGTGAAGGAATTCAAGCCTGCCTTGAGCGAGAGTTTATGGAAGAGTTGAATCAACCAATTGAGGTGGTAGAACATTTCTACACAACCGATTATTTTCAAGTTTCAGCGTTTAATGAAAATGATCAGCTACTGAGCATTTATTATCGTGTAAAGATGATCGGTGAACAGCAGTTTAGAGCGAATGTAAAACCCTTTGACTTTCCTGAAAACGCGGGTTTGAAATTCGAAGTTCAACGCTGGCTGCCTATTCATCGCATTTCCCCTGATGATTTTAAATGGCCAGTGGATAAGATAGTTGCCGAAAGGTTGAAAGGGTAGTTGGTTAGCGAATTAAATTCACATTTCCTTCCATGGTCTGAACGCGACCACTTTCGTTTTCATAAATGAAATCCCAGAAGTAGGTGCTGATCGCTGCGTCATTTCTATTTTTTGGATGTGTCCCATCCCAACCAACTTCCAAATCGTTTGACTCAAAGATTAAATGGCCCCATTTGTCATAAATCTTGAGATAAGGGTTGTAAATACGATGACCATATACTCTGAAAACATCATTGATTCCATCGTTGTCGGGACTGAATGCATTTGGCACGTAAATCTTAGAATAACAGTCTGAATTGACCGTAACCGTATCGTAATTGATACATCCATCAGGACTCACAACTTCCAAGTAAAACGTATCTCTTTCGGTATTCAGCACCCAAGGGTGCTCAGCTCTAGGATTGCTCAATAAACTTGCGGGGGACCATCGAATACTGTTTTCTTCACTCGTTACGGAAGGACCACCCAAGAATACCGTTTGCATGTCGCAGTTTTCAATGTCTTCACCTGCATCAGCATAGGGCAGTGGATGCGCTGAAATAATGGCATCATCATAGTTAGTGCAACCCAACTTGTCGGTAATGTTGAGTCTTAGAAACGCCACACCCAATGGTACTGCAAGTGTCGTTAATGAATCCGGTTGAAAAACCATTTCTTCTGGAGTCCATAAATAATCGCCTTCACCAGCATTGGCAATCAACTCAATGGTGTCTCCATCGCATATTTCATGATTGATTCCTGCATTTACGAAAGGCTTAGGTTTTACGTCAACATCAATAGTTATTTCAGATTCACAGCCATTTGAATCCGTTACCTCTACGGTGTATTGAGAAGGGAATTTTGGATAGACCAAAGAGAAGCTTTGATCCGGAGAAACAATATCGTTAGACGGTCTCCAGTTGTAGGAAGCAAATCCCGCGGTTACGGCTATCAATTCTGAATCTCCTTCACAGATATAGTTAGGCAATTCTGTTACTTCAACAACTGGCAATGGATTCACTTTAACAACCACTTCATTTTCTTTCATGCATCCATTGGTGTCCGTTACCAGGAGAGTGTAAGTTGTAGAGGTGTCTGGCGAAACTGCTGGATTTGGAGCAAGTGGTGAATTATCTAACCCAACTGTCGGAGACCACAAATAGGTTGAGCCGACAGGACCTGAAGGTTGGCCCCCTATCCGAGTTTGCGAACCGAAACAAATTGATTTATCAGCACCTGCGCTTGCTTGTGGCAACGAATTCACTGTCACAATCATGCTTGATACAAATGTGCAACCGTTCGAATCAGTTATAGAAACGTTGTAAAGGCGTGTGTTGTAAGTAAACGAGAAAGGATCTGCAGCATTAGGATCGGACAACCCTGTTGACGGACTCCAAACGTAGCTTTGACCGCCCGAAGCATTAAGCTGAACGGTATCTAGTCGGCAAATAGTTTTATTCTCACCAGCAGAATAATTGGGGATTTCAAATACTTCTACGGTTATTGAATCAAATGATTGGCAATTTCCAGGGCCTGTGGCAGTCACAAAATATTCCGTTGTTATCTGCGGATTCATCACAGGATTTGCAGAGTTTCCGCCAATAATTGAAATGTTAGGTCCCCAAGAATAGGTAAGCGCCCCAGTTATTGAAATGGAATCAGGCTGGCCAGCACATGTTGTCTCGACAGGAGAGGTGATGTTGAGCACCGGCAATGGAGTTACATCCAGCTCATAGGTAAATGTTTTATGACAACCTAAGCTATCAGTCGCGATGAGCGTATACAAAGTCGTGTCAATAGGATTGGCAATTACCGTATCGTTGTTGTTTCCATCCAACGCTAGTGTTCCAAGTTGATCCCAAGCGTATGAATATATGGCTGGCACCGTTAAAGTTTCATCTTCACCAACACAGATATGGCCATTGTTTGGAAGAACGTTAACGCTAGGTAATTCAAGCACAATAATGGTTGTGTCATTGGAATTGATACATCCGTTTATGTCAGTGCCAGTAACGGTAAAGGTCTCTGTCGCAACAGGAAAAGCATCAACAGTGGCTTGATTTAAGGCACTCAATGATGCGGTTGAATTCCAAACATAGGTAACGGCTCCAGAGGCTTGAATGGTGGTAGTATCAAATTTGCAAACTGAATCTGCGCCTGTTGAAAGTTGAATGATTGGTAGGTTAAACACGATGATGTCTACTGTATCGTTGGATGAGCATCCATTCGTGTCTGTGCCAACTACCACATAACTCGTGTCATTTTCGGGATGGGCAAGAATACTGTCTCCCACACTTGAGGTAAGGTTGTAATTGGTGATCCATGAGTACGTTGAGGCGCCAGCAGCACTTAGGCCAATGGTATCATAAATACATAGATCTGGCGAAGTCGGAGTTATACTTACAATGGGTAACGACCAAATTTCAATGTCTACCGTGTCGTGTCCAATGCAGCCATTGCCATCAGTTCCAATCACAAAATAAGTACTATTCACTGCTGGCTGAGCATAAATGCTAGCTGATGTCGTATCATTCAATCCAAGAGATGGACTCCATGCGTACGTTGCAGCACCTGAAGCAGTTAACAGTGCTGAATCGTTCAAACAAAATACTGTATCGTCTGGACTGATGCTCACAACGGGCAAAGAATCTACTTCCACGGTAGAGTATGCTGTGTCTGTACAACCCAAATAGTCGGTTACCACCAAACTCACATCATATGTACCCGGACTCATGTATAAGTGACTGGCATTGGTGTCGTTGCTCGTACCACCATCACCAAAGGTCCAAAACCAAGAAACCAAGGTGTTATTTAACGGCACGCCAGCAGCATTTTCACATGAATCGCTCAGGGCAACAAACTGCGCTGTGTCTCCAATACAAACGTTTGGTGTCAATACATCAAAGGCTGCAGCTACACGATAAGTGAAGTTTGAGTACTGCACATTCGATTGAGAATAGTTGTAGAAACCAAATCTTCCAGGAGGAAAGCAACCGTATTCATCGATTACTGTATCACCATTCAAGGAAATGACTGTTCTCGTGTTGGTATAGGTCAGAGCGAACGAGTAGACTTGAAAATCATTCCATCCTTCCGTAGGTCCGTATTGCGTGGCAATAGGCGTGGCAAAAGGTCCGGCCTTGGCTGAGAATGCTTGCGGGAAATTTGTGATGGGACCATCAATTTTGGTGAGAGCGTAACCTTCATTACCGAAGAATCCGGCAAAGTTTTGGTTGGCTTGTTTCCAGTCGAAAAGGTAGAAGTCGTAATTATTTGGATTTCCTGGATCTGGGTCATTGTAACCAAACACAAACCCAATCCAGTCGTCATCCGCAGCAGTAGTAACTTGAATATCACCGGTAATAATCACGTTGATAAAACTATCTGGACTTACATAAAACGTTGGGTCACCATTGATGGTTTGATTAACCGCATTACCACCTCCTGTCACTTGCCAGTTTCCATTGGCTAAATTTCCTTCTTGAATCCAAGTTGCTAAGTCAATACTGTCTCCACACTGAGCTATTGCACTGCTGTTTCCAATCAGCATGAATGCTGATAGAAAAAGTGCTAATAGAAGCTGAGATAGTAGAGTTTTTTTCAAGCTTAGTAGGTTGTTTTGTTCGGGGTCCCGAAGTTAATTATTGAAAGTCAACTCTGAGACCAGTTAGGGTTAAGACGCGTAAAACAATTTTTCCGGTTCTTTTTTAGAATATTCTTCTTAATTTTTCGATTAAACCAATGATTCGTTCGATTATACCCTAAAAAACCATATTTAGTTTCATTCTTCAATCAAATAATTCGGATCGAATCTTCGCTCAACTAATTGTTCAATTCGCTGAAATAGCTGCAAAGGCCTAAAAGAACCCCATTCAAAATCATTCAGTGGACCTCCATTGATGAAGTAATTATCTACGCCTGCATCTCTGAAATCATTTAGAACATGATCCCGGAAATTTAGCATCACTGTCCAACCATCTTCAATATCTTCAAACCACTCTTCGTAATAGCTGTCATCTGAGCTATGAAAATTCAACACGTTTTCACCGATTAAAATGAACTTGTTGATTCCTTCATCAATCAGCTGATTAACGATATCTCGTTTCAACGTCATGATGTCGTTGTGGAGCGTGTCATTCCATTCTCCCATCAATTCAATTACAGCATACCGATCATCGTAATCTGCGTAAAGAATTTTTAGAAAAAGTGTTTCCGAGCCAATGTTATCCCACTGAGGGTGAATATAGTGGTCGTAAATCGAGTCTGTAAAATACACCTCGGAATATTCACGACCGAAAAATGGAGAACGTTCATCTTCCACTGCCATGTAGAGGTTTCTCCAGTTAAAATAGGGTTCAATGTTGTGCATAAATCGACTGCAAAGCTACCGACACATTTGTGATTTAAATGCATCAGGATATTAAAGAAAACATCAAGATTTAGTCTTTGTTCTGACTAGCTTCTACAGCCTTTCTTACGCTGCCTTCAGACAGAAGAAGTGCATTTGCTTTTTCATAGTCTAAACCGGTTTCGGCCATCACCATTTTGGTTCCTCGATCTACCAATTTATCATTGCTCAATTGCATATCTACCATCTTGTTTCCCTTGACACGTCCAAGTTTCACCATCACTGAAGTGGTGATCATATTGAGCGTCAATTTCTGCGCTGTTCCGGCTTTCATGCGGGTGCTTCCAGTTACGAATTCAGGACCGACTACAACTTCAACGGGGAAGTTTGATACATGCGTAACAGGTGCATTAGGATTGCATGTGACACAGCCCGTGCTTATGCCATTTTCTTGGCACGTGCGTAAACCTCCAATTACATAGGGTGTGGTGCCTGAAGCTGCAATTCCAACAACGATGTCTTTACTGGAAATGTTATGTTCTTGTAAATCTTTCCAAGCTTGATCAGGATCGTCTTCGGCAAATTCTACCGCTTTTCTGATCGCTGAATCACCGCCTGCAATCAAGCCTATCACCATGCCATGAGGCACGCCATAAGTTGGCGGACATTCACTCGCGTCAACAATTCCTAATCTACCACTTGTTCCTGCTCCGATGTAGAAAAGTCGACCGCCATTTTTGAGTTTATCAAACACCGCTTCTGCCAATGTTTCAATGTTTGGAATAGCTTTCTCGATGGCAAGAGGCACTGTTTTATCCTCTTGATTCATGTTGACGAGCAATTCTCGAACGCTCATTTGTTCGAGCTTGTCGTAGTTGGATGTGGATTCTGTAACGCGGTTTGACATAGAGAAATTTATGTACTTGTTTTATGGATCAAAATGAACCGCTTTGTCTAGCGGCATCCATCGGGGAACTTCTTTCATGTATTTAGAATACGATTCACCGAATTTCTTTTGCAATTCTTTTTCTTCAATGAATACGATGAAAACGTAATTCAATATCCAATAAACCAAAGACCAGCCAAGGATGTAAAATGAGTTGAATAAGAGTGTTTCACCCCATAAAGTTGTGATGATAGCGATAGCCATTGGGTTTCTAACGTAGCGATACGGCCCTAATACAATCATCTTTTTTGGTGCATCCCACGGAGCCATTGTCCCTTGTCCGAATGCCACAAACAGCACACTCGACCAAGCTAAGAAGCTTACTCCAGTTAAAATCAGGATAAATCCGGCAATGCTGGCAAACGATGAACCGAAGCTCAACACTTCAATCCAATTATGAATGGCCCAAGGAATTCCGATTAAGCTCAAAGCAGGCAGAAGAAAAGATATAATGATTTTCCAAGTAGGCATCTGCTTCAAAGTTGAGTTTTTCAATTCACAAAACTCATCTTTGAACAAGCAAAATTTAATTGATCACTCTTGTTTCATATCCGCGCAGTGGAAACACCTTCCTCAGAAATGTGCTTTTTGAGTTATATGGCATTTCTTCATCTACTTATCTGACTGATGGTTACGGTCCGGATGAAGATTGGCAAGAAGCTGGAGTAGTGAAAACCCATCATCTTCCTGATGAATTGCCGATGGAGTTAGTGCAGCAAAAGATTGTGCTTTTGGTGCGCGATGGAAGAGATGCAGCAGTCTCTTTTGCCCACCACAGAAAAGATGTTGTATCTCCTGAAAGCTACTTTGATCAAAATTTGAATGAAGCCATTTATGCTGCCGAAGGGAGTCACTTTGGCGGATGGTCAACGCACACAGAATCTTGGTTGAAAAGAGCTGATTTGGTGATTCATTTCGAAGATTTGATTCAAAATCCCATCGAACAATGCGAAAGATTGAGGGCGTTCATCACATTACCAGAGCCCAACACGCAAAACCTACCGAGCTTTTCGAGCTTAAAAAACGGCCAGCCAGAATACGGTTCTGGAAAATATTTCTTGGATAAGAACCTCGCACCATCATGGTTTCGAAAAGGGAAGGTGAACGGATGGAAGGAAGAGATGTCTGAATTTCAGCAAACCCTATTTTGGCACTTGCATGGCGAAATGATGGAGCAAATGGGCTATCGCTTGAATGGTGATGACTTTAAGCATATTGAGAAGAGTATCAACACTGAAAAAAAACTCATTCTCATTGAAGCTTCAAAATTGAGTGAGCCTTTTTTTGATGGAATTAAGCGCTATGTTCATGAACTGCTCTTGGCCGCAAAATCATTTCGAAGTTCTGTTCAAATTGATGTTCTCATTAATGGCAATATAATTTCGATGGAGGAGGCCTTGGCATTGGAAGGTCAAGCGCATAGCATCAAGCAAAACCAATTATTCATGTTGGCTAAGATTGTGCTGAAAGCTATTCTTCCTGATACAGCCTATAATAGTGTTGCACGCACCTTTCCAATTCAAAAATTGCAATCGAATCGAGCCAAGCAAATCAGTGAAAAAGCTAGAGTGCTTTACGATGCGCTGCTTTTGACTCTACCTCAACATTTTGAAGCAATAAAAGGAATCGAATCCAACAAAAAATTCGTGGTGATTCACGATACAACGCATCATTCTCATCCTGGCTTACATGAAGAGAATAACGCGCGATTGGCTACCGAAGGAATGCAATGGATTCGAGAGAATAATGTGCAATGCATAGCAGTTTCTCAATCTACAGCCGCTGATCTTTCTAAGCAAGGATTTGACTCAACACTGATTTACGAAGGAGTAAATCGAAAAACATTTTATCCCATTAACAATCAGCATTTGCTGCAATTGGTGAAAGAGCGGTATGAACTTCCAAATCAAAAATTCTTGTTGAGCGTTTCAACACTAGAACCGCGCAAGAACATCCTTCGATTGATCAATGCCTATTCAGAATTGAGTGAAGCCTTGCGCAATGAATACCATTTGGTGTTGGTTGGAAGAAAGGGTTGGAAATGGAATTCGGTGAAAATTCCAGCGCAATGCAAAGGTCAAATTCACTTTACGGGATTTGTGCAGGATGAACATTTGCCTGCACTGTATACCTTGGCTTCAGGCTTTTGCTACATCAGTTTGTATGAAGGCTTTGGATTGCCTGTGCTCGAAGCGATGGCATGCGGAACGCCCGTTTTAGTATCCAATTCATCATCGTTGCCCGAGTTGGCTGGACAACAAGGAATTCTATGTGATCCGATGGATTTGGATGAAATCAAGAAAGGATTGATGGCACTCATCGATCAATCAACTCTTGAAAATATTGACCTGATTTCGATGCGTCAATCCTGGAATTTTTCTTGGAAACGAACTTGGCAACAAACGCTGCGTCAACTAATTTGATCTTTTCGATAGTAAAAGCTGAAAAGAAAGAATGAGGTGAACATCATTCCAAACTGCCGACTGAAGTAGTTCTCAGTCAAGAAAATTAATCCAACGAACAAATAGAAATAGAGCAAGTCGTAATTCTTGTTTTTCCAAGCCTTGCTCATGATCAACCCAAAGAAAATAATGAAGGCGAAAAAGCTAAAAACTCCACCTGTCAGCCAAAAGTGCATGTATTGATTGTGGGTGTTGAACTCCGTGTCAAAAAACTCCACCTGCTGATAATCGTGGTAGCAGGTTTCTAATACTTCTCTCGTATTTCCTGTTCCTACACCCAACAACCAATGGTCTTGGATAGACAGCCTGCTGCATTTCCAAATACCCAACCGCAACTGAGTCGAGGTTAAAAGTTGCCCTTCGGTATAATCTACACTTAATGATGTAAGTTCATCAAACCGTTGCGAGATCAATGGATTAAATAGAACATTGGCCATAAAGAAAAGTCCAATGGAAGCGGATGCGAGTACTTTATACTTGAGCGGTTGAATCTGTGAAATGCTGAAGATTGTCAGTACAATTGCGCCAGCAATTACAGGCATTCTACCTCCGGAAAGAACTGCCATTAAAATCAGTACACTGGCAAGTAGCAATCGATTTCTCCAAAGAATATTCAATTGAGTGATCGCCAAGAAAGCCGCCCACATCCAAGCAGTGCTTAAAAATGTCGGGTGAACGTGAAAAACACGCTCAATCGTATCACGAAAAGACTGGCTGAAACCAGCGCTTGACAATGGCTCTGCCAATGTAAAGTAGGCCAGAACCAATATGGCTTGAGCAAACGAAAAGAAGATGAATCCTTTCGTGAAATGGCTCTTAAACGGACTCGATTTGAAATAGATGAAGGCAGCCAACCACGTTGCCCAAAGTTGCACTTCGCGCGTGCCATCTTGCTGAAATCCAAAACCGATCCATGAAACCAATATCGCGAGCAGCGGCAGAAGCATCCACCATTCCTTTCCATTCGGAAAAGCACGTTTTCGCTGCTGAATAATTCTTAAACCAAGAATGGAAATCAAGCAAATCGATGGAATCGCGTTGGGCCAAAACACAAAGCCGCTAAGAATGAGAACGAGCCCCAGCTCAAGACGATCAAGCCACGACTTTGGCATTGTCAAAACATTTATCGAGGAAGAAATTCAAGAAACGCTCGCGAAAAACCTCTTTATCGAATCGTTTGGCATTTCTGCGAATCACATAAGGATCAAATTCGTGGCGCTCGAAACGAAGGATTGTATCCACCAAAACCTCGGGATGTTCTCGGTTAAAGAACATTCCTGTTTCATTTTCGATTACCGTTTCTAAATAGCCGCCTTTTCCTAAAGCTATGACTGGCGTTCCGCACGATTGTGCTTCAAGTCCGGCTATGCCAAAATCTTCAACAGATGCATTCACAAAAGCCCTGGCATTTTGCATTAAGCCAACCAATTTATCATCGTCTACCCAACCTAAGAAAGTGACATTCGGTGTGGCAATTTTTTTCAAATATGACTCCATTGGACCTTTGCCTGCAATAACCAAACGATGCTTTGGAAGCTTAGAAAACGCTTGAATGATGAGTTCGATATTTTTATAATCAACAAAGCGAGCCGCAGTGAAGTAGTAGTCTTCTTTATGCTCTTTTAATGTAAAGCGCTGCGTGTCCACGGGCGGATAAATCACCGTGCTTTTTCTATTGTATGCTTTCTTGATCCGTTTGGCAACAAATTTGGAATTGGCAACGAAGAAATCTACGTCTTTAGCCGTTTTTTCATCCCATTTCTTGAGGCGTTTGATCAATGCCTTTGCCAAAAACTTCTTGATTCCTGAGTTAAATCCATATTTTCTCAAATAGGTCTCTTCCATATCCCAAGCAAAGCGCATTGGGGTGTGGCAATACGATATATGAGTTTGGTTCTTCGATTTAGAAACACCTTTGGCGGCCATCCAAGATGAAGAAATAATGACATTGTATTTGGACACATCTAAATGGGCAATGGCACGGGGGTACAGTGGAGCCAATTGCCGATAGTGCTCACTGGCTTGCGGGATTTGCTGCAGAAAAGAAGTTTTTACACCACGGCCTTGTGTGATTTTTTGCAGTGACTTGAAATCCATGAAATTGAAAAGTGCCAGCACGCCATGGGGTTGGATGATGTCGATGATCTCTGCCGCCACTTTTTCAGCTCCTGCAGGAATCGTAAACCAATCGTGTATAAATGCAACTTTCATTCAGGCCGAAATGTAGCCATTGTGATTCATCATTCAAATCGAGCGATCAAATCCTTCCATTTTTCTGCCGATGTTTTGAAATCGTAATTCCATTTTGCTTTCGGCAGTGGCTTTTTAACCGATAGCAGGTTTTCTAATGCTGTTTTAAATGATTCTGGATTGTGCAATTGAAAGTACTGTACCTTATCAATTAGCACTTCGCGATGCACTGGAATGTCAGATGCAAGCACGGGACAACCCAATGATCTTGCTTCCATGGGCACCAAGCTGAAGCCTTCATAGATAGAAGGTTGAATCAACGCTGCTGCATTTTCGTAAAGCCATTTTAGTTCTTGATCTGTCGCGTCTGTGAGTTGAATTGTAGAACCGTTAGGTTGTTTTATGTTGCCTGAAAATATATGTGACGGCCTTCCAACATGCACCAGTTTTAAGTTCAGTTCATTGACAATATCTTGAGAATGTTCAACAGCAAAATCAAAATTTTTGCGCAGATCATGACTGCCCACCATTAAGATGAATTTTGAGTTGATACCCGCTGGTTTCACTGAGGTTTTTGTTGCCAAACCTTCATTCAATCCGGGATGGATCACCGAGATTTTGTCGGTTGATATTTTCAGGTGTTGTTGAATTTCGTTTTTTGAAAATTCAGAAACAGTAACTATGTGTATAGCGTTGCTTGCAATTCTAGGCTGCAAGAATTTGTAATAGGCAGCAAAGCTCCTAGAAAACCACTTGGGATTCTCAAACACAGCCAAATCGTGAATAGTAACGATTTGATTTTGGTAATTGATGGGCGCTGTGTTGCAAAAATTGAGTAGGAGAGGAGAGCGCTTTTTCTTGAGTTGGTTGGGAAGGGTTACTTGCTCCCAAATGATGCATTTTGCAGCGGTATCGCAAGGGCTTTTCTCAATGGTCACCTCGAATTCTAAATGGTTCAATAAGCCGCTAGCATAGCGCTGCACTCCGCTGAGCTTTTGATTAAGAAAACGACCGTTGATATAGACTTGATCCATGGAAAAGCGAAGCTAAACTTCTTAGGTTGTAAAGAGCTCGAGCTTTTTTAAGGCCCGCAAAAATTTGCCAAAGCATTTCTTCCGTGTTCGTATCCATGCTCTTCGACTGTACTCTTAAGTGTGGAGCAACCCTCCCTAACACGATGATCAAAGAGTTCTGCCAATCCTTTGTTGAACATGATCTCACCTTGCGAATTCGTCCACTTTAAAGCTTCATCATAGTTGGTGATGGCCTGGTCATAATCACCAAACAGGAGGTAGATATTCCCTCGCATTCCCCAAGCGCTAGCATCTTTTGGTCTTAATTTAACAGCCTCATTGGCATCCACCAAAGCAGAAGGGAAGTCGCCCATCATTTTATAGGAAAAGGCCCGATTATAAATGGCGTTGAAGTAAACGGTGTCAAATTCATTCACCTTAGAATAATCGTTGATCGATCCAGCAAAATTCCCCATTTCTTTTTTCACCAATCCTCTTTCAAAGTAGGTTTTTGAAAGGTCCAACTGCATGGAAATTGCTTCGTCAAAATACTTCAGTGCTTGGACGTCATCTCCCATCATCCTGTAAGTGATTCCCTTGTTGTAAACAGCTAAACTAAATTCAGGATTGACTTTCAAGGCAGCATCAAATTGTTCTAATGCAGATTGAAATTCACCTCTCTTTAAATCAATTAGTCCTTGCACGTCTAAAGCCAATGCATTTTCAGGATTAAGTTCTAATACTTGATGCAATGATGGTTCAGATTGCTCTAGTTCACCTTCTAAGAAATAAACCAATGCCTGTTTAAGGTATGTCAGCTCTACGTTGTAAGAGCTTTCAAGTAAATGAGCTATATCGTCTTTCGCTAATGCGTATTCTCCCGATAGAATGCGCCCATCCACACGATGGTCAATATGATCTTCGTTGCTGGGATCCAATTTGATGGCTTCTTCTATTTCTTCTAAACCCTTTTTATAATCGGTGGCTAGGAAGCTGATCTTCGCATTGGCATCCATTACATAAGCCGAATAAGGATTCATCATTCTTGCTTTTTCATAATCCTGCTTCGCTTCTCTATATCTACCTAGCTTTCTATACAGCGAGGCGCGTTTCATGTAAGCTTCAGCGTAATACGGATCTGTAGCAATGGCGTTGGTGTAAGAGAAAATGGCCTGCTCAAATAAGGCTTGCTGCATATTGTTATCGCCCATTTGAACCATTCTAGTCGCCTCAATTCTCTGAGGAGATTGGGCCTGAACTCCGCTAAGAGAACAAAAGGCAAATAGAAAGAAGACAACGACTGACTTCATAAAGAACATATCTGAATTTGTAAAGCTTCTCACCATAGTGTGAAGATACGGAATGAACATGTTTTAATCAGACCTTTTGATGGTGTTCAGCTTGATATTGATCAGCTGAATTCATGATTATAACAGGATTCTAATCAAGTTTGAATCACACCTACATTGTAAGGTTTTATATTCTGTTCATGACTTGCCATGTCAATACCGGTACTGATGATCATGCGCGTGTCCAACGGATCGATGATGCCATCAACCCATAATCTTGCAGCCGCATAGTAAGGTGAGGTTTGCTCTTCATAGCGCTTGGTAATTCTATCGAGCAATTCTTTTTTCTTTTCGTCAGTAATCTCTTCGCCTTTTGACTTTAACGAAGCAATTTCAATTTGTAAGAGTGTATTCGCAGCAGATTTACCGCTCATTACTGCAAGATTGGCACTTGGCCAGGCATAAATTAATCGCGGATCGTAGGCTTTACCACACATGGCGTAGTTTCCTGCGCCATAGCTGTTACCCATGATAAAGGTGAATTTTGGAACAACCGAGTTGCTCATCGCATTCACCATCTTAGCGCCATCTTTAATAATTCCACCTTGCTCTGATCGCGATCCAACCATGAATCCGGTCACGTCTTGAAGGAATACTAAAGGAATATTCTTTTGGTTGCAGTTCATGATGAACCGAGCAGCTTTGTCAGCACTGTCTGAGTAAATCACTCCACCAAATTGCATTTCGCCTTTTTTGCTTTTTACCACATTACGCTGATTAGCTACAATGCCTACAGCCCAACCATCAATGCGCGCAGAGCCCGTTACGATCGACTGACCGTAAAGCTCTTTGTATTCTTCAAATTCAGAATCGTCAACCAGTCGCTTGATGATTTCTCGTGTATCATAGGTTTTACTGCTAAAAATGCCGTAGATGTCTTTTGGATCTAACTTCGGCTTTTTGGCTTCTTTTCGATCAAAAGGAACACGCAGTTTCCCGCCCGTTTTATCCATGATGCTTTGAATGCGTGCAATAGCGTCTGCATCGTCTTTGCATTTGTAATCGGTAACTCCTGAAATTTCGCAATGCGTGGTAGCTCCTCCAAGTGTTTCGTTGTCTACATCTTCTCCAATGGCCGCCCTTACCAAGTAAGATCCAGCGAGGAAGATGCTTCCGGTTCCTTCAACAATCATGGCTTCATCGCTCATAATAGGCAGGTAAGCTCCCCCAGCAACACAGCTTCCCATGATGGCTGAAATCTGATTGATTCCTTTGCTGCTCATCACAGCGTTGTTTCTGAAAATGCGGCCGAAGTGCTCTTTGTCTGGAAATATTTCATCCTGCATCGGCAAGAAAACACCTGCGCTGTCTACCAAGTAGATGATTGGAATGTAATTGTCCATTGCAATTTCTTGCGCTCGCAAATTCTTTTTACCTGTAATAGGAAACCACGCTCCGGCTTTTACAGTGGCGTCATTCGCCACTACGATGCAGATTTTCCCTTGCACATAACCTAAATAAACGACCACGCCACCACTTGGGCATCCGCCATATTCGGCATACATGCCTTCACCAGCAAAAGCTCCAACTTCAATTTGAGGCTTGTCAGCATCTAAAAGAGCTTTTACTCGCTCCCGAGCAGTCATTTTGCCGCTTGCGTGCTGCTTGTCAATTCTTTTCTGACCTCCACCCAGATATACTTTTTCCAACCTTCTCTTCATTTGAGAGATAAGTTGCTTCATTTCATCTTCGTTCTTATTGAAATCTAAGTCTTGCTTTTTTGTGGCCATTTAGCTTTTCGTGTTTATAGGAATGCCAAAATGCATTCTGCTTTAAAGTTGTTCAAATTACTGTATTTCAATCTTAAAATCGGACGATTCAGCCCAACATTTCGACCGAATCGCTTATTTCATTTTGCGAATGGTAGCAACGAGCTTGTCTAAGTCAGAAAGAGCGGTATAAATGTTTGGTGTAATCCGCACTCCATCAATTCCCTCATGGGTAATTGGAGTGGTATGAATTCTGCTTTCAGACCACAAAAAGTTGTGGATTTCTGATCCAGTCATGCCTTCCATACCAAAGGTGGTCAATGCTCCACTGAACGCTGGGTCTTCAGGACAGTAAAAGCTGATTCCTGGAATGTCTTTCACGCGTTCAACCCAATATTGCTTGAGGTAGTGCAGGCGCTCAAATTTGCGTTCTGCTCCAACACTCAAGTGAAAGTCTATTGCCTGACCGATGGCCAATTCAGCAGGAACATCCCGCGTGCCTTGGTTCTCGAATTTTCGAATATCATCGCTCTTGGGGTCAGGACCGGGAAACAATGCCCAGTGCTTTGCGATGTGTTCTTTTTTCATGTAGAGCATTCCCGTTCCAAATGGAGCGCACAGCCATTTATGCAGACTGGTTCCGAAGTAATCGCAATTTAAATCAGGAATCTGGAAAATGAGATGAGCAAAACTATGCGCGCCATCAACCATCACTAAGATGCCTCGCTTCTTTGCTTCGGTTGCAATGGCAGCAACTGGCAATACTTGCCCGGTCCAGTTCACCACGTGCTCTATCAAAACCACTTTCGTTTTTGAGGTGAATTGATCGGTGTATGCTTTTACAATGGCCGCGGTATCGGTTGACGGCATAGGGATTTTCGCCACTTTTCTCACCAAACCTTCGCGCATTTCTCGCTGCATCCAAGCCTGGTTCATGTTGGGATAAATGAAATTGCTGGTAACAAATTCATCTCCTTTATTCATGTCCAATCCGAAAATGATCGTGTCAAGAGATTCGGTAGTATTTCGGTTAATTGCAATTTCTTCTGGACTCACTCCAGCCAATTCGGCTAATTTTTCGCGGATGGTTTCTCGTCCTTTTTCGAACACGCGCCACATGTAATAAGAGGGAGCTTCATTGCTCAATGACGTAAATCGCTCTACTGCATCTTGCACCACCTTTGGGTGAGGCGAAACACCACCATTGTTAAGATTGATCAGGTTGGAAGATGAGGTATAGCTGTGCCGCACCCAACTCCAAAAGTCTTCGTTGTTTGCCAACTCATTGGGCGTTGGATGTCCAAGTGGAGCTAGAATATTCTTCATCTCAGTGGCAAATCCTTGATCGATTAATGGCCAAGCCCAAAATCCAGCACTCAACGCTGATACTTTTTTGATAAATGATCTTCTGTTCTTCAAAGCGTGTAGGTTTGCGGCAAATTAAGAAAAACCCTTCAATGACGAAGTCCCGAATTTTAGTGGTTATTCAGTTTACAGCCATATTGCTGTACGCCATTTCTGGTCCGCTGATTGCCGCTGTTTTTTGGTTGCAAGCACTAGAATTGATTGGTATTGCACTTGCTGCTTGGGCTATTTTGGTCATGAATCCGCTGCGAGTAAGTGTATTTCCCGAACCGCGACATGATGGTGAGTTGATAGAACGTGGTCCTTATGCGTTCATCAGACATCCGATGTATTCATCAATTCTAATCATAGCTGCTGCACTGACAATAGATCGATTGGATGTGACGAGTGGAGTGCTTTTCTCAGTTCTAATAACGAACCAAGTGGTTAAGCTGAAATATGAGGAATCGATGATGAGAGAGAAGTATCCTAGTTATGCAGAATACATGAAAAGAACCAAGGCTTTAGTACCTTTTATCTTCTAATTATTTCAGAAGCATCGTTGTTTGCGGACCTAAATTGAAAATGGCATCAAGGATACTCAGATTAGGCTCAAAGGCATGACGGTCGTTGAATACTTGCGTGTATGGCTTTGTTTCGTTCTCGGTCAAATCAAATGAAATACTTCTAAAATCTTCTTCATAAGAGGTATATGATTCACTCAATGAATAGGGGAGTTCCAAGGAGATGATCTTTAGAATCGTTTCGTGCAGAGCTAAGTTGAACTCGACTAGAGATTCCTTTTTCTCCTTGTAAAATGGACGAAAGTGATGCTCGTAAAATTCGAAATAAGGCGATCTTCTGTACGCTGCTTCCAAACTTTTCCAATGGTCTTTTTGCCAATTTTCAGCATAGCTGATTTGAACATCTTTGGTTAACCTTTTATCTCCCGTTTTTACGGTTGGTATAGTCAGTAACTGCAGACCATTGGGCCCAATGATGTGCATTCTCGATCTAAACGTTTGTTTAGGGAAATGCTCAAACAGCTCAAAACAAACGTCAGATTGCAGCAGCGCTCGGTAGTAGGCAATATTCCCAGCATAGAAAACAGGAAATATAGCGTTAGGCATTCTATTCAGGTATTGAGAACATTCTAGAGAATCGAATCTTTCCCTCAGAGAGGCTCAGTTCAGGATCAATCGATAACCAAATGAACGCAGCCTTGCCAACAATGTGATCTTCAGGCACGAATCCCCAAAAACGAGAATCGGCAGAATTATGCCTATTGTCTCCCATCATGAAATAGTAGTTCAACTCAAACGTGTAAGAAGTCACTGCTGATCCGTCAATATATATAACACCGTCTTTTACCTGCAGATCATGATGCTCGTACACATGGATGATACGCTCATAGAACGGAAGGTTTTTAAGATTCAACTCAACTGAGGTTCCTTTTTCTGGAACAGTCAATGGACCCCAATAATCTTCAGACCAATCGTATTGCGGAGAGTTAGGGAAGATGTGGAATATTGGACTTGCACCTCTTGGAGAAGCATCCAGTGTTAGGCTTTTTACAGCGTCAAATGACTCCATTTGCTCTGCAGCATCCAATGTTAATGGCAAGAAATAAGAATAGCCATTCTCCGTTTGAGAGGTTCGAATGTCTTGATAGTTGACATTAAGCTTCTCTTTCAAGATCTTCTTATTCAAAAAGCTCTTTGTTTCTATCTGATATCGGTATTGAAATTGTGGGGGGATATAAGCCGTCTCTCCATTGATGTGGAGTTTGGCGTGCTCAACAAAGATTTCATCTCCAGGCACCGCCACACATCGCTTGATGTAATGCTCTCTTTTATCTACTGGACGCACGGTGTAGTCCATGTTTTTCTTGATCAGTTTGCGCGATAACTTATTGTAATAGTCATCGTTTTTCAAAGCTTCGCCTCGCATGATGTCGTTTTGCTTCAAACGATACATTTCATCGCGCACCACTTGATTATAGCTTCGTTCACTTTGATACTGAATTAAAACGGTGTCGCCTTCTGGATAATTGAATACAACAATATCGTTACGCTCCACATCACCAAAACCAGGCAGGCGATAGTAGGGTAGGCTCATCCAATCCAAATAACTTGGAGTTACCGTTCCTGGCAAACTGTGGTGCGCAAAAGGAAAGCTCAAAGGTGTTTGTGGCACTTTCGGACCGTAGGCCATTTTACTTACAAATAGATAGTCGCCAATAAGCAAGGTCTTTTCCATCGAACTCGTTGGAATGGTAAATGCTTCTAAGAAATATGTTCGGATGATGCTTGCTGCGACTACGGCAAATACAATGGCATCGCCCCATTCAGCCAACCAAGATTTTGGGTGCTTCGATCGATCAATTGGACCGTAATACTTAATGTCAGATTTTCCCCATAAAGGGAAAGCGATGAACGGCAAAAAGATGGCCAAAGCCTGTGATCCTCTTTCTATCTTGCCGAAATGGGAAGCTAGTATGGAATTGAATACCATCAGCATTAAAAAATTCACTCCTGGAAATATGAGAAGCAACATCCACCACCATGGTTTTTTAATGATGCGGGTAAGGATGAAAAAATTGTAGACTGGAACAGCACCTTCCCAAGCTTTTCTGCCCGCTTTCGGAAAAAGGAGGTAAAAACCTACTGAATAACCGATGAGAATAATGCTATATATAATGTAGTTCATGATATTCTAATTGCTTGGCGAAGAAACAAACTTTCATCGCTTTATGTGTCATCAAATTTGTTGAACGGTCTATTTGGGGTATTGCATTAAAAAATATGTTAACGCAGTATTTATTCAGTCGTCCTTTTTCTCAGCCAAATTCCTGGAATCATCACCATCAATACCAATGGTGATTGCGCAACACCCATGAAAAGTCGCGCTAGCAGATAACTTTCTTCCAATGAATTGCTCAAATATCCATACGCTATGACGGTTATAGAACATGCGATCAATACAGAGTAAATAATAGCTGTCTCTTTCCAAAATGTTTTGCCGAATACCACCTTCAACAATCCGATGGTCAAACTGTAAAAGAGCATTGAAAACAGAGCGGTTAAAACCCACTTGCTGTAATAAAGCGTGTAGTAATCAACTGATTTCAAGAAGGGAATCTTGTCAGAAGCACGCGAAGGTTCATCATACCACAATGCGAAAAGCTGTTCGTTGATGTGCGTGAAAATGAACTCTCTGAAAAAGCCAATGAATACAACTACCGCAACGGACAATGCAATCCAGAGTCTTTTTTTAAGTGAATCACTCATTTTTTGATGCTTTCATTGAGTCAATACCTGACAGCTTGATGGCCCACACGTACCAAAGCAAAAACACGAAGCCGTATACCAATAAGGTAAAAGTGTAGGTGTGATTAAAATCTAACACTTCTGGATCTGGGAAATAGTAAACGATCAGTGAAAGCGCTACTATGCGAACGATATTGATAATGTGAATGGCAATGATGCCTATTGGAATATACCACAGCTTCTTTTTAAGCGGACCAGGATAAGCAATGATGAAGCCTGTGAAAAGCGCGAATAACGTTAAGCCATTGCATGGATCTCCGATCCATAAACCGTGTGTTCCATCAATGCCAATCGTTCGAATGTTTTCTACGTGACTTGCCTCTAAGGTTACATAACCCAATGTTTCAAGAATCACGTAGGATGCTTGCTCTAGACTTTTGATTACGATCATATCTAGACCTTCAGCTGGATGAAGCCAAAGATCATAGATAAAGTACCAGGCTATAAAAAGAAAAACCGCTTTCAGAAGAAAGCGGTATAAAGGATCATTCCAATATTTTGAGATCATTGTTTGCCTGATCTTACTTAGAGCGCATGTCTAAAAGTTTCTTGCTTCCAAAAGCTACGCCCAAGGCTACTAGAAAACTCATACCTCCATCAATAGGAATACATGGAGGTGGCCAGCAACCTGGCGATCCACCACCTACAGGTGATCCACCACTTGGTTGAGCAAACACTGCTTCACTTAGTAGCACAAATGCTGCAATAGCCAAAAGGCTTATGTGGGTTTTCGTAATCTTCATCTTATTTCAGAATAACTTTTTCAGTCTGGTTTGTTCCGTTGATATTGATGTTTACAAAGTAAACTCCCGCTTGAACTTCAGACAAATTTATACTTTCTCGAGAATAACCAATCGTTGCCTTGTTTGCATACACAGGTTGACCCAGCATATTGTACACTTCAATGTTCGCCTCAGATGTTTTATCCAAATAGAAGTCCGCAATGATGGTTTTTCCTGTGGCAAAAACTTGAATGTCGTTGTCGGTAAAATCTGTTGGTGCTAAACAATCTTCGTAATCTGCCTTGCTCAGCAACAGTTTGAAGTTAAGTGGATTTAAATCTTCGCCTACTTCAAATGAGTATGAAGCACCAGAAACAATTTCTATTTGCTCATTCGTTTGAAGATTCAACAAGTTCTTACACTGGTATTCATTAAACTTATTGAGGCCTTTGAAATTCATAATGAACTCACCAGGAACTCCACTTTCGATTACCAATGGGATTTCTATGTGTTCTTCCGATGGATCAACATAATTAACCATGCTTTCTTCTCCAACGTAATCCATCCACATATTTACAGCACGTGAATCTGGAACTTTCAACGGAGCTAAGTCCATATCATCTTTTCCTGCAAATGCACTGGCATCTTTTCTTAAGAACACAGCACTTCCAAAAGGAATATCCTTATTCTTTACTTCAACTTTAAATTCTTCCTTAGGTGCAGTCTTAAACCACTCACTTGTGTTGCGATCTGAGAAGATATCAGTTGCGGGATTAATTGTCATCGTAGTACTTGAAGACACATTCACCCAAAACCCTTGGCCCGGTGGAATGAATGCTCCAACGCCTCTGCTGTTGTATTGGGCTGAATCTGCATCGTAATACCAAAATTCATCACCGACTATTTGAGGTGTGTTTGTGTTTATTGCAGTAAAGTTCAAGAAACAAGGTAAAGGGTTACCAACAAGATTCCATCTAGTGCCAGCTCCATCCAAACTTATAGGCGAACTAGCAATATTGATGGTGCTGCCCGTGAAATTCCATGCTTTGGCATTCCAAGTTGTTAAGTCATCTCCTAACCAAGTTTCAAAGCCTTGGCCTAAGCCCATTGGATTGGTCACATTTGTAGCTGGTGTATAATCATCAGCAACGTTGTCGTATGTATACATGCTGATAAATCCACCAGCATTACCACCAGCCCCAGTAACTCCACTTATATATATTTCGTTCTCAATATCTGCTATCGTTGTTGCTATGCCTGCAGTGGCTAAATCATTCCAACCAGATGCACCTCCCGCTTTGAAGCGTTCAATTGTAAACGGACTACTGCTTCCAGTGAAATCTCCAGCAATCACTCTAGCGACATGACCTTGAGAAGACGCATCAGAAGTGAACGTTAAACCAGAGGAGTTTTGAAATGAGCCATCAATTAAATGAAGCCCTTCACTAATAGAA
>DGQE01000025.1:0-6131 GCA_002389645.1 Flavobacteriales bacterium UBA4422 | reverse complement strand
ATTACATATCAAACTGCCAGTGTTTGAAATCGTAAGATTTCCTTTAATGATTAGGGTTGCATTTGCGCTTACTACTACAGATGCTCCTGCATTAATATCTAAGTCATTCACAGACTGCGTGTCAGAAACAATGCGAATATGTGTGGCAATTACCTCAGCGTTTGCAGAGCTGTCTGGAAATGTACCACAGCTCCATTCCCCAGTTGTTGACCAAGAAGCTGAAACATTTCCCAAGATTGATACACATGTTTCCTGGATTCCTGTGTTTGCCAATGTAAAAAAACTTTCTGTACTCAAATCCACATTGTTAAAAGTTATTGTTGTTCCCCAGGTAGAAGGCATAATGACTGTAGCATTTGAAAAGTCCCCATCCGCGTCTGTGAGTAATCTATATTGTGACGCACTAGGCCCCAATTCTGGAGAAATACTATCGGTATCGAAAATTATGCTGACTGTTCCTACATCTCCGCCCGTTTCATCTGCCCTCCACTCACGCGTTAGTTTTGAACCTAATCCACCGAACGATCCAGGAAGCTCACTTGAAGTGCCAGTTAAGCCAGCGCCATCGTGTCCCCACATTAAATACTCTCCTGTTCCTAGATCACTGGCTCCGTTGATTCTAACAATGGCTGATCCTTGAGCATCTGTATGGTTATCACTAGGGGTCTCCTGTCCAATTCCAGCTACTTCGTTTCCATGAGTAGTTTGGAAAGAGAATTTATCATTGGATATGGCAAGTGCATATTTAGCAGATAAATAGTTTTCTATAATTGTCCGTTGTGTGGTATTGACGTTATTTTCGAGAACCACAATTTCGGCCATATCTCCATCCAGTGGGTTTGTTGCTGGGTTTGCATAAGTCATTCCTCCCACTCGTATCTCGGAACTTATATTTATTCCTGCGTTGTGAGCAGCCAATGTTTGACTAGAACCATCAATGTGAAGTGTGTGAAAAGGTGCACTTGTCGTAACTGACAAACCATATACGTGGTAGCTGTTGTTTAAAACTGGCCCAACGCGAACAGTGCCTTCAATGAAATTGTAAAATTTATTAGCATCTGGTGTTACCCCTCTAAATCGAGAGAAGCTTACTGCGTCAAGTCGGTCAGATCCAATGTTGATCATATAATCATAATCGCTAGTGCCTTGAGAACCTTGTGCAAAGCGCCCGACTGCAATCACTGATAGTTGAGTGAAATTTGCTCCAGTGTTACCAGTTGCTAAAAATTCACGTGTATTGTCAAAAGTGATAGTTGGTAATCCGTTGATTTGATTTGTGTTGTAGGTTGGTTTTTGGTTAAAAATATTTTGCGTAAGTGAATGTCCGTTCCCAGATTGATCATTCCATTGTGTCACAATACCACCGTTGGTCGAATTAGTCGTGCCATTATCGCTGAAAACTCCAACATCACTGCGAGCCCACAAGCGTATATCGGAAGATGACCCAACACCACCAGGTCCAATCTGTGTGTATGCATTTGAAAATACAAGGTGTAGAAAGGTAAAAAGTAGAAATGCTTTTTTCATAGGAGCGTTAAAAAATTAATGACCGAATATACTCTGCGAATATAGAGATTTAACTGTAGGTTTACCTTGGATTACCTGATCATACGCAGACTTTGCCTGAAAGGTTTGGTTAGCTGACGAAATTCGTATGTTATGATGATATTAAAAGCCACTTCAACGGCGATAAACATAGGGAAATGATTAAAGCACATTTTTTGTTGGACAAGTTAGAAAAACACCTTGTTGAAATCGGATTGATGGTTTTGATAATATACTTAGCCCCCTACTGGTCGGGTTATTCTGAGGCTACATTTTTGATCCATGATAGTCTAAATGGCAACATCGTTTTTAATGAGATTCTAATAAATAGCGGTAAGATATTAGGCAAGTCCACGGATTCTATTGATGGCTTTATGGGCGGGTTGGATAGAGGGGTTATGCGAAGTAAGTTTTCCTTTTTGCTATGGTTGCAATATATATTTGGAGGAGAATGGTCGTATCGGATTTTAGTTGTTTTAGTTCACCTTACAGCTTATTTTTCAATGAATATTTGGTTGAAAAGATGCGTTGAGTATTTAGGGGAGGATAATCGAATGATCAGAATTTTTATTTCACTGCTATTTGGTCTTTTGCCATTCTGGCCGCATGCCGGTATTGCGATAGCTGGAATGCCTCTTTTGTTTTACAGTTTTTCAAGTTTTTGTTTTAAAACAGTTAGAAAACGGGATATTATGGTCCTTTTGCTTTTTCCTTTTGCTTCAGGATTCTTCATAAGTAGCCTATTTGTTTTGATCGTTTTTGGGTTGTTTTTGTTTGGGTATCTCGTGATCAGGAGACAGATTCTTGTGAAAGGTTTTGTATGGATTGCCGTTTTTATAATGATTACATTTTTTGTGGAACATCAGCTAATTGATCTGGTTTTTTTTCAAAATTTTGTGAGTCAAAGAGGCGCAGGAGTTAGATATTCACTTAATGCGCTAGGGTTCATTGGGATATCTATGAAATTATTTTTCCTTGGCCAATACCATGCTCATGCTGATGCTGTCTGGTTTGTCCCCATGATATTTTTGGGTTTACTATACATGATTCGATCAAAGAGTAAATCAAGTGTGCTGCTTGTAAGTGTTCTGTTTATTATGGCAATTCTTGTCAGTTTTCATGAAATTTTTAATTGGAATATTCTACAGAGTATTTTCCCTAGTATGGTTAACATGCCGATTCAATTCCGTTTTTATGCCATAATGCCATTAATTTGGCACACTGTTTTGTTTGTATCAATTGTCCAATTAATCAAGTGGAATATTTATTTAAGGATAGCATTGCCATTGATTCTATCGTTTGTTATGGTAAATCGCTTTTTCAATATTGCAGTTTATGATTATCAAGGACTTAATTATGCAGAGAACAGTTTTATGAGTAGTTATCTACAAAAAGGAGAATTTGGTTATTCAACTTTCGAGGATTATTATTTAACAAGCACAATGAAAGATCTGGAATTAAAGTATGGGGTGTCCGAGGAATCGCGAATTGGATGTATCGGTTTTGAGCCACAGCGTGTTCAATACAATGGAATGTCAACTGTGGGTGGCTATTATCCAGCTTATCGATCCAGTTTTCAAAAGTGTTTTAGTGATCTTGTGTTTGGAGATTCTTCTAAAGAAAGTTTAAGTCGAATTGGAAGATCATGTTATCTTAACTTAGCTTTTAAACAGAATAGTTTAAAGGATAATACAATGAATTTTAGTAAACTAAAATCGATGCCATGCAATATTGTGTTAAGTACTTTTGATCTTAGTTCTGAATTAGAATACAATGTTGCCGACAGTATAATTGTTGTCGAAAAAGGGCCAGTTCGAAATCTTTACGTTTACTTATTAAATTAGAAAGAGGAAAAGTAGAAAATAACAATGTTTGTTTCAATAATATCTCCAATCTATCAGGCAGAATTACTGGTTGAGGAATTAGTAACCCAAATTATACCTGTGCTTCGTGCATATGGATGCGAATTTGAAATATTGCTTGTCGAAGACGGCAGTAATGATGACTCCTGGGCAGCGGTTCAGAAAATATCATTAAAGAACGAATGTGTGACAGGTATTAAGTTAAGTCGAAACTTTGGTCAGCATCAAGCGGTTACGGCTGGAATACAGTATGCTCAAGGAGATTATATCGTTGTTATTGATTGCGATCTGCAGGATAGTCCAAGTTCAATTGTTCAATTATTGGATAAAGCAAAAGAAAACTTTGATGTCGTTTTTACAAAAAGAGAGAAGAGAAATCATGGTCTGTTAAAGTCGTTTCTATCTTGGCTTTATAATAGAATATTTGGCATTATTGCTGGAGGAGATTATTCTATTGATTTTAATTCATTGGTATTAATGAGTAAAAAGGCCGCTGGGGCATATCTGGAACTAAAAGATCAAGATCGACTTTACATTCAGCTTTTAAAATGGGTTGGATTTAATACTGCTACGATTTTTGTTCCGCATAGAAAGAGAGGAGTCGGAAGTAGTACCTATTCTTTTACTCAATTATTTGGAATCGCAATACAAGCGTGGACATTCCATTCTGATCGACTCTTGAAATTTTCAATCTTTGGAGGGTTTTTATTGTCAGGTGCTTCTTTTTTTGGGTCATTGATCATTGTTGTTTTATACTTCGTTCATGGATTTCAACCTGGCTGGCCCAGTTTGTTTTTGGTCATTCTATTTAGCACCGGATTGATCTTGCTTTCAATTGGGGTAACGGGCATATACATTGGTAAAATATTCATACAAGTAAAAAGTAGACCTTTGTTTATCGTGGAAGAAACAACTAATAAGGATTGAAGAAAATAGTAATAACTCAATCGAATTATATTCCTTGGAAAGGATATTTTGATATGTTGAATGCTGCTGATGTATTTGTCGTGTATGATGACATGCAGTACACAAAAAGAGATTGGCGAAACCGTAACTTAATAAAAACACCGAATGGTTTAAGTTGGTTGTCGGTCCCTGTCAGTGTTAAAGGGAAATATTTTCAAAAAATTTCTGAAACTGAAATCAGCGATCAGAAGTGGACGGATAAACATTGGAATACGATTAAACATAACTACTCAAAGTCAATGTTTTATAAGGAAATATGTAGTCTAATTGAGCCATTGTACGCACGGCAATACAAAACGATCACTGAGGTGAACGTTGCCTTTATCAAAGTAATTTGTGGATATTTACAAATTGATACTGATATTCGATATTCGTCCGAATTTACTCTAGCTGAAGAACGCAGTCAGCGCCTGCTCGATATTTGCTTGGAACTTAATGGAAGAAAATATATAAGCGGTCCAAGTGCCGAAGCTTACCTTGATCAGAAACTGTTTTCTGAAAATGGTGTTGAAGTTGAATGGTTCAATTTTGCGGACTATCCGGAGTACGATCAACTTCATGGTCAATTTGAACATGGCGTTACAATATTGGACGTACTCTTTAACACGGGACATGACGCTATGAAATATTTAAAGCCCACATAGATGAATAAGCTAAATGAGATCATCAATGAAGTTGAAGAGTATTATTCAACAAAGATCAAGAGACATGGCGCTACAAGTGAAGGGGTCGATTGGAATGGTATTAAGTCCCAAGAGTTGAGATTCGAACAGTTTGAACGCTTGTTTGACAAGAATGATGCATTTTCTATTCTTGATTATGGTTGTGGCTATGGCGCTATGCTGCAGTTTCTTAATGAATCCAATGATAAAGTGGATTATACAGGTTTTGATGTTTCTATGGCTATGATCGAGAAAGCTACAGATGTGAATGTAAAAACCTCAAATGGTGAATTCATCTCAAAGTTGGATGATAATCGAAAATGGGATTATGTGGTGGCCAGTGGTCTTTTTAATGTTCAGCTTAAAACTAATACCCTTGACTGGGAGGCTTATATTAGGGAAACAATTGATGCTTTCAACGCAATTTCAATAAAGGGGTTTGGCTTTAATATCCTAACCTCCTATTCAGATTTAGACAAAATGAAAGATTACTTGCATTACGGAGACCCTTTATTTTACTTTGATTATTGTAAGAAAAAGTATGCGCGAAATGTGTCACTTTTGCATGACTATGGCTTATATGAATTTACAATTCTGGTAAAAAAGTAATGAAGAACCTTGTGATTTTTGGCGTTGGTGATATCGCACAGATAGCTAGGTATTATTTTGAAAAAGACACTAAATACAGGGTCGTTGCATTTTGCTTGGACGATGAGTATATTAAAGATGATAGATATGATGGACTCCCATTAATTTCATTTTCTAATTTGAATCAAACACATCCGCCTTCGGAAAATGACTTCTTTGCAGCAATTAGTTATTCAGAAATGAATAAACTTCGACACAGAAAGTTTGACGAAGCTCAGTCCAAAGGCTACTCTCTTGCAAGCTATATAAGTCCAGATTGCACTTACCGTTCTCAATTCAAACCGGGATTAAATTGCTTCATATTTGAGGACAATACAATACAACCGTTTGTGAAAATTGGGGACAACGTTACAATGTGGAGTGGGAATCATATTGGCCATCATAGTATCATCGAAAGCCATAATTTTATATCCTCACATGTTGTCATTTCTGGACATTGTACTATTAA
>DGQE01000039.1 GCA_002389645.1 Flavobacteriales bacterium UBA4422 | reverse complement strand
TTACCATGGTCAACGTGAGCGATAATCGCTATGTTTCTAATTGATTGCACTGATTTCTAAGCCTTTAATTTAGCGGCTGCAAAGGTAGGCTTAATTCGTCACAAAACTATCTAAGTGTTATTTATATAACATTGAGTCCATTATTGCCTGTTGAGCAAAGTTCATATAGAAACAACTTGTTTTTGATTATCGTTTTCTATGACCGACTTAGGAATCGACATGCGTATCTCTTCTCGCAATACCTTAATCATTGATGCTTTTAACCCCTTTCGTCTTTTAACGATACTTATTTCTCTCACCGGATTAGTTTGTTCAATAAACTTAACTCTATCTATCTGCTCTGGAGTTAATGTATCCAAAGCCAATTCTGGTATAATTGTAGTTCCCCCTTCCCTATCAACAAGCCTAATTAATGTCTCAATTGAACCGCTTTCATACTCAAAGTCGAAGGACCTAAAAGCTGTTTGATCCAAACTGCATAAATTGAAGGTTTGATTACGAAAGCAATTCCCTTCACTCAACACCCAGAGTTTTGAGGAAAGAATTTGATCAATAGTCACGCGGTTTCCATATTTCTGAGTCATTTCAGGGTCAGAATAGGAAAGCAATTTCTCAAAGAAAACCGGTTCTTCGCTTATTCCAACCTCGTTTAGAGGGGTAGCTAAAATTCCAACATCAAGCTTGTCGCTATGTAACCTTTCGATGATTTCTTCGGTTTTATATTCCGTTAGCTTCAACTTCACTTTTGGGTATTTCTTTAGAAAACCACCAATGAAGAGAGGGACCAGATAAGGTGCAAGGGTTGGAATGATTCCCACATGAAGACTTCCTGAAACCTCGCCTCTACTCTCGGATATAATATCATCTATAGCTTTCAATTCACCAATAGATGACTTTGCCTGTTCTAAGATTTGTTTACCTACTGCAGTAAACACCAATGGTTGTTTTGAACGATCAACAATTGCTACGCACAGATCATTCTCAAGCTTTTTAATTTGCATGCTCAATGTGGGCTGAGAAACAAAGCAGCTATCAGCTGCTCTGCTGAAGTTACCATAATAGTCTAGGGCTATCAGATAATTTAATTGCTGAATAGTATAATTCATTTCGATACGAATATAAAGATTATTGATTTGACGAATACCTAATCCTGGGATACTTTTGAAGTATGAAAAATTAAGAAAACACGATAGGTTTAAGTAAAGTAAAATCTCAAAATATGGTAGACAAGCTAAATAGCCTTTTGTCTAACTATCAAGTCTTTTATCAGAACTTACGCGGGTTTCATTGGAACATTAGCGGTCCGAGCTTTTTTGAACTGCATGTCAAATTTGAAGAGCTCTACACTAATGCGAATCTTGCAGTAGATGAGATTGCAGAGCGCATTCTAACACTGGAAGGTAAGCCTTTGCACACATTCGAAGATTATTTAAAGCATTCATCGGTGAAGCCTGCGAAGAACATGATTAAAGCAAAAGAAACCGTAAGCGAGACAATCAGCAACATAACAACACTGATTGAAATTGAAAGAGCAGCGCTAGCGATGGCTGGTGAAATGAATGATGAAGGAACAGACGCTTTGATGAGTGATTATATAAGGGAACAAGAAAAGATCGTATGTATGCTGCGCGCTTACAACTCATAAATTTTCATAGGTAAGTAGGTTTAAGTTGAAAAGAAGACCCCTCATTAGGGGTTTTCTTTTTTTAAGGAATTTATGAATTAGCTTCGCTGCGTGAAAATAGGAGAGACTAATACACTAAAAATTGAGAAAGAGACTGCCATTGGCTTGTTCCTTTCAGATGATCTTGGAATAGAGGTTCTGCTTCCCAAGAGATACCTTCCCAATAAATTTGAAATTGGGGATAAACTAGACGTATTTATCTACAGAGATTCTGAAGACCGACTAATCTCCACTACTGAAACTCCTCGAGCTAAATTGAATGAATTGGGTTGGATGACGGTGAAAAGCGTAACCGAAGCTGGGGCATTTTTAGACTGGGGCTTAAGTAAAGATTTGTTCGTGCCTTTAAAAGAACAAATCGTAAAACTGAAAGAAGGTGAAGAACACTTAGTTTATGTATACCTCGATGACTTAACACAACGTTTGGCTGCCTCCCTGCGCCTAGAGCGATACTTAAAAGATCTTCCTGAAGGGCTTGAAAAGGGCACGGAAATCAAAGCAACAATATGGAAAGAACACCATCCATTAGGTTTTCAAGCTATTGTGAATGATAAATACCTTGGTATGGTTTATTCAAACCAAATCTTTCAAGATTTGAAGATTGGTGACACCTTTAATGCTTACGTAAATGCCATTCGTGAAGATGGTCGTATAGATGTATTGCTTCAAAAGCCCGGTCATGAATCTATTGACGATGCTTCGAAAGAATTATTTGACGCCTTGGAAAAGAATAACGGTTTTTTGCCTTTGACTGACAAAAGCTCTCCAGAAGATATTTACGCATCTCTGTCTATGAGCAAAAAGTCTTTCAAAAAAGCGGTTGGAAGTCTTTATAAATCAAGGATACTGGAATTGCAAAAAGATGGAATTAAGCTGGTTTAAGTTTACCAGCTATCCACCCTGTGGTCCATGCAGCTTGAAAGTTAAACCCACCAGTTACTCCATCGATATCCATGACTTCTCCACAGAAATATATTCCAGGCAGTTTCTTGCTTTGCATAGACTCTACATCGACATTAGTTAAATCAACACCTCCAGCAGTTACAAATTCCTCTTTGAAAGTAGTTTTACCTTCTACTTTATAGTCATCATTAGTAAGAGTGTTTACTAACCGATTCAGTTCTTTCTTACTCAGGTCAAGCCATCTTTTATCCTCAGGGATTTGTGATCTGCTAAGGAGGAACTCCCATAAGCGAGAGGGTAAATTGAATGGGTTTCGATTCGAGACCTTTTTTTGTTCTTTGGTCAAACCTTGTTTTTCGATTTCGGTCCTAAGCTCAGACTCTTTAGTTGTATCGAGCCAATTAACTTGAACATTAAAGTTATATCCAACATTTGCTAGATCTATTGCTCCAAAGGCACTTAATTTCAAAACTGCAGGTCCACTCATTCCCCAATGAGTTACTAGTAATGGCGCTGATACTTCAAGCTTGGTATTTCTAATCCTAAGCCTAGCTTTTGAAACACTAACACCCATCAGTTTAATAATGGATTCATGGGGCATATTAAAGGTAAACAGTGAAGGGACAGGGTCTATTATATCATGACCTAAGTTTTCCAGCCACAATAAACCAGAACGCTTGGGACTTCCTCCTGAGGCAACAATTACTTTATCAAACGATTGAACGCCAATTTTAGACTTTAATAAGAAACCCTCATTCTGAGGTTCAATACTATTTATGGGAGAGCTAAGATGTACTGAAACACCTAGTTCTTGTGCGCGATTCATTAACGCATTAGCAATAGTGCTAGAATTGTTTGTTGTAGGGAACATGCGTCCATCATCTTCTTTCTTCAATTCAACACCTTGCGAGCCAAACCATCTAATTGTATCCTCAACCTGAAATTCTTTGAAAGCCTGTTTCAAGAATTTCTCTCCTCTTGGATAATTCTTTGAAAGCTCTTTGCCGCTATAACATGCATGAGTAACATTACACCTCCCTCCCCCGCTAACAAGTACTTTGGAGAGTAGTTTAGAGCTTTTCTCAAACAATTGAACGTCAGTTTTTGGATGGTGTGTTTTAGCTGATATTGCAGCAAAGAAGCCGGCAGCACCTCCACCTATTACAGCTACTTTCAAGTTTTTGATTTTAGAATATACCTCTGATAATAACTGAGTATTATTGACGTAAGTGGAATGCCAATAACTAGTCCCATAATACCTAAAAGACTACCCCAAACGCTCAATGAAAGCAAGATTACCGCAGGGTTAAACCCACTAAATGAGCCCATAAATTTCGGAGTTAAGTAAAGGTCCTGAGCCAACTGAACAATCACGAAAACTAAAGTCAACAAGCCTAGTAATAACCAAAAGCTATTCCCGGATTCGACACTATGTAATGCAGTCAAGCCAATAGCAGGAATTATACCAATTAATTGAGCGTATGGAATGTAATTCATAATGCCTAAAGTAATCCCAAGTAAAATCGCAAAAGGAAGTCCAATAATGGAGAAGCCTATCGAAAAGAGAGTAGCTACAATGATTACAATGTTGGTTTGTGCTTTGAAATATCCATTCATTCCTGTTTCCATGTCATCTACCAAACCAAGAACAAATTTCTCATGCTTCTCAGGAACAAGCTTTTTCCAGCTATTAGAAATATGAGAATAATCCAGCATAATAAAAACAACATATAAGGCGTAGGTAATAGTCCCAAACAAAGCACCTATGACACCCACGGCACTGCTAACTATACTCCAACCGCCCGAGAGTAAAGAAGCTGCTTTATCCGCAATACCCTCTTGTTCAAGAATCGAACTGTAATTATACCCAGAAATGTATTCGTTAACTCTCTCACCGATGTCTTTTGGAATCCATGCTGGCCAGGAAATTTGATTGATTTGAGATGATATTAGCGTTTGAAGCCCTAGAATTTCATCAATTACTAGTGGTGTAAGAACAATAGCCAACACCAATCCCACCCCAACGATAAGCAACAAAGAGAATACAACAGCCAAGATTCTTTTGCGCACTAACTTTTGAAGCAATAAAACCAAAGGCTCAAGCATATATGCTGTCAACCACGCTAAGAAAAACGGCAAAAGCACTGAGGATAATTCCTTAAGCAGGAAGTAGAACAGCACAAATGCTGCCACTGAAATGAGAATGCGAACGAAACGGTCGAAGTCTATGGGTTTTTCGAACATGGAAAAGAGAGTTTAGGTTCTTCTTGATTAGAAGACTCGCTAAAGTAGCCGCTTTTAATCAATCGTGGGTACAAAAGTACCTTCACCGAATAGTTTGCAAGATGTTTTTAAGGTAACCTGCCCCTTTTGAAGATAACACTCAACTTCTCCACCTCTATCACTTGCCTGGAAAGCTTTCATTGTTGACTTCCCAAGCCTGGAGGACCAAAATGGTGTTAAGACCAGGTGGGCGCTACCTGTAGCTTGATCTTCTAAAAAACTTAAATGTGGAAGTAGTACTCTAGATACGAAATCATAAGTCTTTGATTTAGCCGTTATCACATATCCAAATGTATCAGAGGCTCGCAAAGCTTCCCAGTCAGGCTTCATTTCAACGACATCCATCTCGTTATCAAACAACACAATGTCTTTATTAGGGGTTGGATAATAGCCCTTTGCCTTTCCATGAAACCCACGTTTAACATGATGTGGAATTTCAGACTCTTCACAATCTATTGGATCTCCTTTCAACTCAACTTGACTCCCATTAATCTTTCCTTGCAATACACCATATTTATACTTGAATGTAAACTCTTTTAAGTCAGGAAATAGTCTATGCGCAGCCCAATTAGCGGCTATTGTGCCATGACCGCATAAATCAATTTCAGCCATTGGCGCAAACCATCTTACACTGAAAGATCCTTCTCCATCTTGTTTTAAAAATGAGGTAGCAGGTAAATTAAAGTCAGAAGCGATTTTTGATAGTGCAGCATCATCTTCTAGATCATCAACGAACAATACGCATGCTTGATTTCCAAGGGCATTTGATCCTGTGAAGACATTAATTAGAAAGAAGCGATTTAAGTTCATTGTATAAAATGACAAAAAAAAAGAGGAACATTCGTTCCTCTTTTAAATATCTATTAAGCTAGTGACCATTCTGGTTCGCTCAATTTCTTCATCGTTCTTTGATGAATTCTAAGAGCAGCACCCCACGTAGGAACACTTCTATACGGCAAGTTAAACTCTTCTGCCGTCTCCTTAACTATTTTGGAAATAGCTGGATAATGCACATGACTTACACTAGGGAAAATATGGTGTTCTACTTGATAGTTTAGTCCGCCACAATACCATGTAAGAAGTTTATTTGTCGGAGCAAAATTTGATGTTGTATTCAACTGGTGACTTTCATATGATTGATTTATAACATCAGTATCTCCATTAATAAAATCATGATCTTCCATGATGTGTGCCGGCTGAAAAATCATAGCTAACATTAATCCACCAAGAATATGCATGATCACAAAACCAACAAGAACCAACCATACAGGATAACCCAATGCTATTGGTAAAACCAATGTGTAACCTACGTAGACAATCTTAGATACTACGATCGTAGCTATTGCATTGAAATAGCTCACTCCCTGAGCTTGCACCAAACCAACTTTAGAATACTTTGTGATTCTCTTAAAATCCTTAAGCAATACCCAACTGAAAGTCATTAATGAGTATAGAACCCAAGAGTAAATATGTTGTCCTCTATGTCGTTTTTTCCATGGTTCACTCGGTGTAAAGCGCATAATATTTCCTGCTTCTAAATCTTCGTCCATTCCATGAACATTAGTAAAGCTATGGTGAAGCACATTATGCTGAATTTTCCATGACAATGCATTACCTCCAATTATATTCAAGGAGTAAGCAAAAAGGTTATTGACCCATTTTTTACTAGACAATGAACCATGATTAGCATCGTGCATTATTCCAAGACCGATTCCCGACATGGCTAAGCCCATTAAAATGGAGCAAAGCAAATAAGGAAACGTGCCTAAATTCACTGTCACCTGTATTATATAAGGAACAAAATAAAGACTAAACATAACGAATGCTTTAACCGCCACTCGCACATCGCCAGTCCTTTTAATGTCATTTTCCTCAAAATAGGAATTCACGCGCTTTCTGAGCGTCTGTGAGAACTCCTTACTTGAAGCACGATTAAATTTTGGTGCTGTTTGTATCAAAATATTGTGAATTAATTAAACTTTCGCTTTTACGCTTTAATTGATGGCTACCACCTTAATATCAAATGTCAAATCTTTTCCTGCCAATGGGTGGTTCGCATCTAACGTAATGCTGTCATCCTTAACTGAGGTTACTGTTACTGGAATTTGTCTTCCATCCTCCAAATTAGACACTAACCTTTGTCCTTCATGAGGGTTTAGCTCAGCTGGAATCGAGCTTACAGGAACTTCATACATCAAATCTTCTTTAACATCTCCATAGGCTTCAGCAGATGGAATCGTAAATACTTTACTCTCATCAACTTTCATTCCCACTACGGCCTTATCAAACCCTGGAATAACTTGTCCGCTTCCTACTTCAAATGTCAATGGGTCTTTACCTTCTGAAGAGTCAAACATCTGTCCATCACTCAACGTTCCCTTGTAATGAAGTGATACATTATCACTTTTATCTACAACTTTCATAACTACTATTTAAACTGTTTCATAATTAATACATAACGACCTAAACGTCATTATGTTTTTAATAATTGGCACAAAGGTAAGGCCTTATAACCCCAATACCAATTAAGTGAGATCTAGTATGACACATATCATGTTAATAACACGAGAAAAGTCAGGGTAAATAGTCATTTCATGAAATTAGTGAACTATTGGATAATAGATTTTAGTTAGCCATTTTGAATTGTCAGGTTGCTCAGTGGGGTCGGTAACATACTCTTCGATGGCAATCCCTTTGCTTTCAATTCCATTTTCTTCCATGTATTTTTCAATGGCCATGTGCGCGTCTCCCGTGCCTTCGTATGGACCATAGTATTCAATTAATAATGATTTGCCTTCAATCAATTCTGAGTCCATCCCCTCAATTTCACCTTCTTTTACGGGTACGCCAGCAAGCAGATCAGCTTCTTGATTCTCCTCACCCCACTTAAAAAACACACCCGAAGGCATACCTAACACCTCAAGGCTTGATGCCTGTGCAGCTCCAAAGGCAACTTCAAATGACGATGTATAGAAAGATTCCATTTCACTCCAGGGAATTATCTTCCTAACTCCAATATAAACACGCGGTTCGAGCTCAATTGTCTGAATATTAAACAAGCTTTCTTGCGATATAGAAGGCGCTGTTTCTTCCGCAAGAACCTTTAATTTATCCATACCTTTTTGAAAGTCCGGACCAAGCATCTTATCCATATCCATTAAGAGGTTCATCACGTTCATTGGATAAGGAGCGTCAGCATCATATGACCATGTTACTTTTACTCCATCTTCGCTTTTAATTACTGAAGTTGTAGCATCTGCTTCTGCGTCAAAAGGATCAATAAAATGCAAATGGGTTACTACCTCAGTTTCATTTATGGATGTAATAGTTTGCTCTCCTTTTCCCACATCTTCATTTCCCGACCAAGTATATAAGGCACCAACTGCACCGTCATTTTTGATGACCGCAACCTGATCTGGGTCGAGCTCACGCCATGGAGACCATTGAACCATTCCAGCAAAACTGCTGACATAATACCAAACGTGGTCATGAGGCGCTTGAACAGTTACGGATCGCTCAATATGTGTGTGACTTGGTGCTATTAAGCCTAAAATCAATATAACAAGAACAAGGGCTCCTATTACCCCTCCGATGATTTTTATAATTCTCATAATAGTGGTTGATTAGTTTACGTATCAATAATATCCTTTTGAATTCACTTTTAATAGTCAATCGTTTTATGTTGATTTGGAGAATAATAAGCCAATATGAATCGACTTTTATTTTTTGCAATACTGGCGTCCTTTATTTTCTCCTCATGCGCGGATGAAAGCGCCATAAAAGAAATGAAAACTCCATTTGAAAGCTCTGATTCAATTGAAACGACAACTTATGAAGAAGCAATTGATTGGTGGAGGGCATTGGAAAAAGAATCAGCTTATTTCTGCTTAAAGGAGTTTGGAGAAACGGATGCAGGCCTTCCACTTCACCTTATTGTTATCAACTCGGCCCGAAACTTCAATTTCGAATCCATTCAAAAGAGTGGAAAAATCAAATGGTTGATTAACAATGGTATCCATCCAGGAGAACCAGACGGAATTGATGCATCCATGCTTTACGCCCGTCAAATTTTAAGCAGTGAGGACTTTGAGCAAAACTTTGAGGACATAATAATAATGATCATCCCCATATACAATGTTGGCGGAGCATTGAACAGAAACTGCTGCTCAAGAGCGAATCAAAACGGACCTGAGAGCTATGGCTTTCGAGGGAATGCAAGAAACCTAGATCTGAACCGAGATTTCTCAAAAGCAGATAGTAAAAATGCATTATCATTTATTGAACTTTTTGCGCATTGGAACCCAGATGTTTATCTAGAAACTCATGTAAGTAATGGCGCTGACTATCCTTACACAATGACTTACCTTTTATCACACCCTGACAAGCTAGCCTTGCCTTTGAGTAATTATGTCAATGATCATTTGACACCGATACTACAATCCAAAATGCTCGAAAGGAACGATGAAATGATTCCATACGTAAATGTATTTGGAACTTCACCAGACTCAGGATACTCCTCTTTTTATGACTCACCGCGATACTCAACGGGTTTTACGGCCCTACACAACTCAATAGGCCTTCTGACCGAAACCCATATGTTAAAGCCGTTTAAACAACGCGTAACATCAACCCTTAACTTTCTCCATTCCCTTGGCGAGATACTTGCTAAAGATGTCAAATCCATAAAAGATGCTCGCATAGCAGCAGATGAAGTGCTGCAGAAGCAATCAGAATTTATACTTGATTGGGAAATTGACAAAAGCCAGTCAGAGCTTCTTAACTTTAAAGGCTATCGGGCATATTATGACACAAGTGAAGTTACAGATGAACAACAACTTTACTATGATCGAGACACCCAATGGGAAAAACCAATTCAATATTTTGCACACCTTAAAGCCAAAGTTTCTGTAGCATCTCCAACAGCTTATCTCGTGCCTGCGTCATGGAATGAAGTTGTGCAACGATTACAATTGAATAATGTAGTAATGAAGATAATTAATCATGACTCCACATTAAACGTTACTTCATATCGAATTAAAGATTATTCTACAAGCCCAAAGCCATATGAGTCGCATTACTATCACTATGACGTAAAAATTGAAGAATTTGAAAATGAAGTTGATGTTATCAAAAACACTTATTACTTCGTATCAACAGACCAAATAAAGAAAAGACTCATCATTGAAATGCTCGAACCTCAAGGCCCCGACTCATACTTCAACTGGAATTTTTACGATGAAATTCTACAACAAAAGGAAGGGTTTAGTAGCTATGTGTTTGAACCAGAAGCAGCTGAAATATTGAAGAACGATGATCTAGCCTCACGTCTAGATGAGTTTGTAGCACTAGATTCTTCGGTAAACAATAACGCTCGATCCAAATTAGACTTCATCTACAAGAAGTCAGCTCATTATGAGAGAAGCAGCCATCTCATCTATCCTGTTTTCCGCATTGAGTAAACCACATGAAATACTCGAAAAGTATTATGGGTTTAAAGAGTTCAGACCTCTTCAGCTCGAAATAATTCAGAGCATTCTGGACGGCAAGGATACTTTGGCTATTCTACCTACTGGAGGCGGGAAATCAATCTGTTTCCAAGTTCCGGCTTTGATTAACGAAGGTATTTGCATTGTTGTATCGCCTTTGATCGCCTTGATGAAGGATCAAGTTGATGCTTTAAACAAAAGGAATATCAAAGCTTTATGCGCTACTTCGGAGTTTGACTATTCTCAAATAGATGCCATTTTTGATCGAGCAATCTACGATAAAGATGTAAAGTTTTTATACCTATCTCCTGAGCGTTTGAAAACTGATTTGGCCAAGGCCAGAATTGCTCAAATGAACGTTTCCATGCTTGCAGTAGATGAAGCGCATTGTATTAGTGAGTGGGGATATGATTTTAGACCTCCTTACCTTGAGATTGCCGAAATAAGATCACTTATTTCTAACACTCCAGTTATTGCGTTGACAGCAAGCGCGACTCCATTGGTGAAAAAGGATATTCAAGCCAAGCTTTTATTCAAAAAGGAGAACTTATTTCAAAAGAGCTTTAAGCGAGATAACTTGGTTTATTTCATTGATTGGGATGAGGACAAACTGGGTAAAATTGAGCGCATTGCCAAGAAACAAAAAGGTTCTGGCATCGTATATATGCGCAGTCGGAAAGGGACGGAGCGCATTAGTCGGGAGCTTAGAAAGCGAGGCTTAAGTATCGATTATTATCATGCTGGATTAGATAACGAGATTCGGGCTGAAAAGCAACAAAAATGGATGACTGGCGAATGTGAAATTATAGCGGCAACCAATGCATTTGGTATGGGCATTGACAAACCCAATGTCAGGTTTGTGGTTCATTTTGACATTCCAGATACACTCGAAAATTATTATCAAGAATGTGGACGTGGAGGAAGAGATGGAAATAAGGCATTTGCGGTATCTGTATTGACTAAAAAAGATGTAAGCAACTACATTGATAAATCAATTCAATCTTTTCCTTCAATTCAAGAAATAAAGAGGGTTTATGAAGCAACGTCTAGCTTCCTCAGATTGGCAACAGGAAGTGGCAAAGACGAGACATTTGCGCTAGATGTAGAAATGATGTGCCAACAGTATAACCTAGATATTCGGCAAGTACTGCTCAGTCTTAAGTTTGTTGAACGCGAAGGATATATTCAATTCAATGAGAGTTCAGATTATTATTCCTCAGTCATTTTTAAAGCAGGCTATGAGCAGATCTACAATTTTCGAAACTCAGACCACAAGCTTGCCTATTTGATTGATGCACTTCTCCGGTCTTATTCTCGCCTATTTGACGAAAAATCATCAATCAGCGAATGGACATTAGCCAAACGTACTAAGTGGTCAAAAGATCGAGTTATTAAGGGTCTAGAGTGGTTGCATGACTCAGAATATATCACCTACAATAAAGCCACCAATTTACCGAAGGTGACCTATACCTGTGAACGAATCGACAAAAAAAACCTCAGCTTTTCAGATGAACATTATAAAATCAGAAAAGAAGTGACACAAAACAAATCAGAAGCAATGCTTCATTTTATTCAGTCTGAAGCAAAGTGCAGGAGCAGAATGTTACTTGAGTATTTTGGTGAAATGAATGCAGAAAACTGCGGAATGTGCGATTTCTGCTTGAAACAATTGTAACTACAGGTAAAAAGTCACGTCTCATGATAAGTCGATGAAATACATAACTTTTCTTTTTCTTTTTATATCAGTATTAAGTATTCATGCTCAAAGTATTACGATCATTGATGCAGAAACTAAATCCCCTATCCCCTATGCAACAGCTATTCTTCGAAATGGAGAATATGGTTTTGTAGCCAATGACTCAGGAGATATTGAATTATATAACTTAATTCAAAGTGATATTCTTCAATTCAGATCAATAGGATACATAACAAAAAGGATCAAACAGAGCGAGATTAAAGAAGGTGATAGTATTGCACTAAAGTCGTCTTCATTACAATTAGATGAGGTTGTTATCAGACCTATTAAGGCTGGCGAATATGTTCGGTTGGCACTTAATTCTGTTGCTGATAATTATTACCCTGATTCCTTCGCTACAAAGCATTATTACCGCGAGTACCTCAAAGAAAATGAACGGTTTGTAAACCATTCAGAGGCGTTTCTAGAGGCAATTCAAACTGGCTATCTTTCAGGTAAAGACTCTTTTGATCTGCGTATTCAAGCCGGCTACAAAATGAAAGCCGATGACCTCTCATTTATGCTTAAAGAAAGGAATAAAGAGGTTAAAAAAGAGATGAAAGCAGCAAACAAGAACGGAGAAGAAATATCCGAAAAGGACCTTCAGCTTCCATTAGAAATAGGCAATCCGCCTTTTCTGCTTTCCATCGATCCATTAAGAAATGTAGACCAAAAATTTGTGATCAACGATGACAATGTAGATTTCCTAGATAGCAACAATCACGAACAATATGAATTCTGGTATGGAAAGCCAGTAGAGTATGGTGATGAATCATTAGTGGTAATTCACTTTGACCAAAAAAAGAAAGTTCACAAACCTATGCTGGCAGGTACTATGTGGATTGAACAATCTACGAACGCATTTGTGAAAATTGAATTCGGAATCAGTGAGTATGGTCAAAAACATATTGTCCCCGGATACATGAAGGCTGCTTTATGGATTTACGGGCTAATGTTTGATATTAAAAACACACTAGTTGAGTTTAACTATCAATCCTTCAAAGGAAAGTGGGCTTTAGGTAGTATTAGGCTGAAGGCTGATGTTTTTCTTGAAAAAAGAAGGCTGTTTAGTGAAAATGAGAAGGCAGATTTCACGTACGAATGTGAAATGCTAACTTCTAAATTCCAATCCTTTCCATACTCATTTAAGTCGCAACAAGCATACGATTATGATGTGCTGATTTCAGATCAACTTCCGCACACGCCAAAGGAAGAATGGGAAAAACTGAAACGAGAAAGCAGAACCTACAAATAGTTTTAAAACGCCACTACTACTCTACCCCTAGTTCGTCCCTTCAGGATTAAATCCATCTGCTCAATGATTCCATCTAGCGGAATAAATTGACCAAAGTCTAGAAGATTAGGAACACTCCAATTATCACTTAATCTATTCCAAATTTTCTTCCGCAGCTCCATATCGGTTTCTGCCGAGTCGACTCCTAAAATATTAATGCCGTTGAGCAAGAAAGGATATACCGTCATATTGAGTTCATGAGAAGCAACTAATCCACAGCTAGCCACACTCCCCTTTCTTTGACAACCTTTCACACACGTGGCTAGCGTATTACCACCAACTGTATCTACCGCCCCTGCCCATTGACTTCTGAGCAATGGCCTTCCGGATTCGTCATTGGCAAATGCACGATCAACAATTTGAGTAGCGCCTAATTTTTTGAGGTGGCTTTCCGCGTCCTTTTTGCCTGTTGATGCGATTACTTCATAACCTGCTTTCGCCAAAACCCCAACCGCCATGCTACCTACTCCTCCAGTAGCTCCCGTCACTAAAACTGGCCCCATTTCTGGAGTCTGTCCCATTCGCTCCATTTTATACAATGACAAGGCTGCTGTAAAGCCTGCTGTGCCATATACCATAGCCTCTTTTAATTCAAGACTTTCCGGTTTAGGCACAACCCAAGCTGCTGGTACACTTATATATTCCTGAAAACCTCCAGAGGTATTCATGCCTAAGTCGTAACCTGTAACAATTACTTGATCACCTTCTTTAAACTCAGAACTTTTAGAAAATTCGACAACTCCACAAGCATCCACTCCAGGAGTATGCGGGAAATTTCGGGAAATCCCTTTATGACCGGACGCAGACAACGCGTCTTTATAATTAAGACCCGCAAACTGATTCTTTACAATTACCTCACCTTCTGGTAATTCAACTATCTTCTTTTTTTCTATTTCTCTCGAAAATTGGCCATTCTCAAGCTCTCTAACTACTAGAGCATTAAAAACTGTAGATCTATTCATACCTCGAAAATAGACACTCTCAGGTATTAGCCTTCAGAATGGACAAGAAATTCAAATCACCCTCAAAAGACCAACCTCCCAGTTCGTTGCTAACCTTTCGAGTTTTCGAAACTTCTCCCAAGTTAAAACATTACCGCTGCAGTTTTCTATATTTCCTTGACATACTAGGTATTCAAGAAATATGCCTTTACCAGAGGTGCTGATCTGGTCAAGATAATCACTTCCTAAAACTGAAGTTGTCGAATCTCCAAAAAACACAAACCGGGCCTTCGAAGACAATATAACTTCATTCAGTTCAGCAACTGTCTTGGCATTACTCAGGTTAACAACGTTAATACCAACCTGTCCAGATGCTAAATAAAGATTCAGCGCATCTAGGTAATCAAGTCCGTAAATAGCAATATTATCTCCTGAAGAAGCCCCAAGTGAGATAAGCGCCCTTGAAACCGCATTCATCTGATTCTCGATATGCTCTAGGGAGAATTGCTCTCCTACAGATTGCAGTTTATTCTCTAAAGTATTTCGTTTGGTTGAGTCAAATATTATTGACGCCAATTCTTGAGGTTCTTCAAGAATTCCAAATACCTCTTTCAATTCATTCATTTCAACCTGTCTTATTAGTTAGTGTAATTCATAATATGAGAAAGAACCTTCTGATCAACTTTTTTGAAGTTCTTAACGTTCTTTAAATACTCTCCAACCTCGTAAGAATATTCCTTTTTCCGATTATAGTTGAGGCATTTATGCTCTACTATTCTTTCATTCATACGATCAAAAAATACTTCAACTACACTTTCAGGATTGTGGATAGTTGTGATCAGTTCTAAATTGTCAATTTTCATAAGAAGTTTGTTTAACTTATAGTTACTTTTACTATAAGCCAAAACTAAGACCAATGGAAGCTAATAATGACAAATAATCACCATTACATCCCAATATTTAATTAAAAATCATTTATTAGTGCTTTAAAATCCCTAATCATCAAAAAGAGAAAGAGAATATGCCTTTCAATTACAATATTGATAAAATAGATCGCCAGATATTGACTTATTTAATAGAAGACGCTCGTATGCCTTATACTGAAATAGCCAAAAAACTTACTATTTCTCCGGGTACCGTGCATGGACGGGTAAAGAAAATGGAGCAAAGACGCATTATTACTGGTGCCACTTTGACTATCAATTATGATGTCGTGGGTTACGGGTTCACGGCATATATTGGACTTATCCTAGGCAGAACAATAGACTCGGGGAATATTATTAAAGCATTAAAAGACATTCCAGAGGTCACTGTTGCACACATCGCAACGGGGCAATTTTCGATCTTTTGTAAGGTCCGGTGCATGGATGCTAAGCATGCCAAAGACGTTATATTCAGAGTAAATAGAATAAGTGGTGTACTTCGGACCGAATCGATGATAAGTTTAGAAGAATCGATAAATGACAAGGAAAGGTTATTCAAAAGTATTTTCGACCTTCCAGACTAATTAAACTCTATAGCAGAAGGCATTTATATTCATACCTGAGCCCACAGAAGCAAAAAGCAATAAGTCACCTGATTTCACTGAATGACCTTCAAGCTCACCCTTTCGAACGCGATCAAATAAAGTTGGAACCGTTGCCACTGAGCTATTACCCAATTCATGCACACTCATAGGCATAATTCCTTCAGGGACATCCTTTATATTGTAAAGTCGATAGAGACGTTTTATAACTCCTTCATCTAACTTTTCATTGGCTTGATGTATGAAAATTTTCGAAACCTCTTCTATTGAAACCCCAGCCTTATCCATTGCGGACTTCATAGCTAATGGAACATTAGTAAGAGCAAACTCATAGACCTTGCGTCCATTCATTTTTATATATCTAATTCGAGCATCTGCCTCAGGAAGGTTCGACTTTCCCAAGAATAGATAATAAGCTTCATCATTTGCAAAAGTCATACTGGCAGTAGATAATATACCCTTTCTTTCTTCAGAGTCATTAGCCTGAAGTATGCACGCGCCTGCTCCATCTGAAAAAATCATACTGTCGCGATCATGAATATCTAACACTCGAGATAGCGTTTCACTTCCTATGACTAATGCAGTTTTTGCTTCTCCTGCCTTGAAGAATGCGTTGGCTTGAATAACGCCTTGAATCCAACCAGGACAGCCAAAGAGAACATCATATGCAACACATAGAGGATTTTTAATCCCCAAACCATGCTTCACTCTTGTAGCTAAAGCTGGCAAAACATCAGTTTGAATAGTATGCTTAACTACATCTCCAAAGTTGTGTGCAAAAATGATCTGATCTATAGTCTCTGGATCAATTCCGGAATCCTCGATAGCTCGCTGTGCTGCAATAAGACCAATGCTAGAAGAATCTAAATCTTCAGACACATATCTTCTCTCTCTTATACCTGTTATATTCTCAAATTTCTCTGCAACCACATCACCAGGAGTTTCAATCAAGACTTGATCATCGGTATAAAACCTATTGTGATGAAATGCCTTATTGGGTTGAACCACCTCCGGGATATAGCTTCCAGTTCCTGTTATAATCGAATTTATCATACTTTAAAATCTGGGTCAATGTTATTATAACATTCTATAATGATTAAGCGGCAAAGAAATGATTCTAAATCTGGATAACAGGGAAATTGACGATGAATTATCTATTTATTTATCAAAATAAACTATCTGATAAAACAATCCGAGCCTAAGCGGAAGGACTAACTATTCGTTTCATAAATTGAATCGCTTCATTATTAAAAATTTCTGGCTGTTCAACGTTAACCACATGCCCACAATTAGAAATAACAAAGAGTTCAGCTGACTTATGATTTAATATCAACTGCCTAATAGAAGGTAAAAACATATGATCTTCCTCTCCCATTATATACAAAGTAGGGATCCCAGAATCTTTAGTTCTGAAAAAAGACAAAAGCGGAGTCACCTCAGCCACTAACGAAAACCACCTTTTAAACTCCTTTTGGTAGAGTTTCTTCGCTTCGTTAATGAAAAGATTCCTTGATTCACGGTGCGACTTTCTGGGTAGAATGACAAACGCCAATATCTTATACAAGATAAGGTATGGAATCACACTCTTTAGCGTATCTCCTATCCTCATTAAAATCTGCCCTTTCATGTTTAACTTCATAACAGCTCCACCAAGCACCATACTTCGCGTTCTCTCAGGAAATCGCTCTGTAATTTCTCGGATGATGATTGTACCCAAGGAAATACCAACAAAATGACTAGACTTTATTTTAAGGTGATCTAGCACCTCTATCACTTCATCACCAATGACTTTAAATGAATATTTTTTCAGGTTTTCATAGATGGGTTTTTTACTCTTTCCATGTCCCCTGAGATCAATGAGCAAAACATTGAAGTTTTCTTTAAAAGCCCTCAATTGTTTATACCAAATAGAACTGTTACCTCCCGCACCGTGCACAAAAGTCACCCAATTAGCATCCTCAGAATGCGCGTATATTGAATAATGAAGCATAAGTCAATAACAAGATTAAGTTCCTTTAGTTTTCAATTGCTCGTTATAAAAAGCTGTTGCAAGATCAATCATTCTCTTCTATTCGATCCTTTATATACTCTATTTCAGTTTTACCGTGAATTTTAGGCAATCCACTTTCACTAAGACCTACCATGATAATCTGATCAAGACTGATAATCGTTTGATGAGTCATTTTGTTGCGAACCTTGCAGCTTAAGGTAATGGAAGTCTTACCCCATTTGACGACATCAATACCAATTTCGATGATGTCGCCTTGTTTAGCCGCACTCACAAAGTTGATGTCAGACATGTATTTAGTTACTACCCGCTCATTGTCCAGTTGAATAATCGTATAGAGCGCTGCTTCCTCATCAATCCATTGGAGCAACCTCCCCCCAAATAAAGACTCATTTGCATTCAAGTCTTCAGGCTTTACCCATTTTCTCGTATGAAACTTCATAAAGCACCTTTTACAATTTCATCAACCACATCTGGATCTAATAGTGTGCTTGTATCTCCGAGTTTATCAGCCTCTCCTTCCGCCACTTTTCTGAGAATTCTTCTCATGATCTTTCCTGAACGGGTTTTAGGCAAACCTGTAACAAACTGAATCTTTTCAGGCTTGGCAATCTTGCCAATCTGTTCAACCACTGTTTCTACTATTTCAGCACGAGCGGTTTCTCTGTCTTCAGGCATTGATTCACAAACCACATAAGCATAAATACCTTGACCTTTAACTTCATGCGGATAGCCAACAACTGCTGACTCAACCACATTATCATTAGCATTGATTGCACTCTCAATTTCTGCCGTTCCAAATCGATGTCCACTCACATTGATTACATCATCTACTCTACCAATGATCCGGTACATTCCATTTTCATCTCTTTTGGCACCATCTCCTGTGAAATAATATCCTTTGTAATGAGAGAAGTAAGTGATTTTACATCGATCATGATCACCATATGTAGTGCGAATAATAGACGGCCAAGGATGCTTAATACACAAATACCCTTCCGTTAGATTCTCTGTAATCTCTTTTCCCTCCTGATCTAACAACACGGGCTGAATACCGGGAAGTGGATATCCTGCATGAGCGGGGCGCATTGGGCTTAAGTTACCTAAACCTGAAATCATAATTCCGCCTGTTTCAGTTTGCCACCAAGTATCAACAATCGGACAACGTTCTTTACCTACGTGAATATGATACCACTTCCACGCTTCTTCATTGATTGGTTCGCCAACCGTACCTAGCACCTTAAGAGAGTCAAGGCTATAGGACAGAACATGATCTTCACCATATGCCATCAAGGCACGGATGGCAGTTGGAGCTGTATAAAATTGATTCACACCGTACTTGTCACAAACTTGCCAGAATCGCCCAGCATCTGGATAAGTTGGCACTCCTTCAAACATTACGGTTGTAGCTCCGGATAAAAGCGGTCCGTAAACAATATAGCTGTGCCCTGTGATCCATCCAATATCCGCTGTACACCAGTATATGTCACTCTCATCATATTGAAAAACATTCTGAAATGAATATGCTGTGTATACCATATAACCGCCATGTGTATGAACTACACCTTTTGGTTTTCCTGTAGATCCAGATGTGTAGAGAATGAAGAGCATATCTTCGGAATCCATTACTTCAGCTGGACATTCCTTTGACATTCCTTCAATCGATTCATTCCACCAAACATCTCTGCCTTCAACCATATTTGGAGACCATCCAACACAGTCAAAGACAATTACCGTTTCGATTGATTCGCACGTGCGAAGCGCCTCATCTACTACCCTTTTCAATGGAACTTGTTTTGCGCCACGATTTAAACCATCCGCTGTAATCACCATCTTGGCTTGAGCATCATTGATTCTATCAGCCATTGCATGCGCACTAAATCCTGCAAAAACTACTGAATGGATGGCTCCTATTCTAGCGCAAGCCAAAACAGCAATGGTAAGTTCTGGAATCATAGGCATGTAAACAACCACACGATCTCCTTTTTTAATCCCTTGTGCTTTTAGTGCATTGGCAAACTCGCATACTTTCTCATACAATTCGCGGTATGTATAGCGTACAAAACGTTCTTTCGGATCATTCGGTTCCCAAATCAATGCAAGTTTATTTCCTCGTTTAGCTAAATGCCTATCTAAACAGTTCTCAGTTATATTTAACTTACCGTTGACAAACCACTTAATATCAGGCGTTTCGAATTCCCAATTACAAACTTTATCATACGGCTTATTCCAAGTGAATGTGTTCGCTATTTCACCCCAAAAAAATTCTGGATTTTCAACGCTTTGCGCGTATTTTTCGGTGTATTCCTCAAAGGTCTTAATGCTTAAATCCATGCTCTACAATCGGTTTTAATTCGAAGTAAAGGAAATTTTCTGCGAATCATTAATTCAATGAACGCCATTTATATCCAAATTTCCTATGAAAACCGATTGAAAAGCTGTGCGTTCCACTAAGATTAGTATTTTGCCCAAAAGCCAACCACCTGCTATAACCCAACCGAAATCCATACAATTCTATACCAGGAGCAAATGAAAAGTATTTTCTTCCGCCTTTCGCACTCGCCTCTAAAAATAGCCCTTCGCGCATTTTCAGGATGAGGTTATCACTCACTTCATATCGGACTTCATGAGCGACATGATGAATAATCTCACTCCATTCTTCGCTTATTTTCTGACCTGTCGTAGCCTCCCATTCCCCGTTTTCGTTGTAACCTCCAGCCATACCTGGAGCATCGTAAAACGATTGAACAACACCTTGCATGACCGGAACATTAGGATCTCGACCTGATGAAACAATTAATTCACCATTACCATCCTGAATGACATCCATGGTAGCTGGGTCAATCTTATATCTAGGTGGAGATGGCACCAAAAGCTTTGACACTTGATATGAGACGTTGTTAACTAGCCAACCATTACCCGCTTTTGAATGCACACTAAACATTGAACCTGTTTGCAATGTGGTTGGAATATAGTTTGAAAGGCTGCTATTTTCGAAAAAGGCCTTATTACCCAAATTAGTGATTCCTGCCCCCCATCTAAAGAAGGTTTTCAAGTTTTCACGCTCAACAAACTTCTTTTGGTACTGAGTTCCTAAATCCACTGCAAATACGATCGCATTTGAATTGGACAGATATTTAGCAGATGCCAGTTTAAAAGCTGCTCCTATTGACCAATTGCCAGAAATCCTAAATGCTTGATTCATTTGAAGCGATGTTTCAGTGGGCGCATATTGAGTAGTAACATTCCCGAATTGATCTGTAAATTGAATATTTCCTAAGGTGAAATATTTGAATTGAAAACCCAAGGCATACCTCTTGCTAATACCCAATGCAAATTGCGCAGAGTTATTTGAAACTCCAGGAACGAGTCTTCTTAGCCAAGGTGCGTGATTCAGGTTAGCTGAAACATATTTACTTCCATTTGCTAAAATTGCTGGATTTCCATTGAAAGCCCCCTGAATACTATGCTCATCAGAAACGGAGCCAATTCCCGCAGTTCCATTCAAATGTGCATCAGCGTTTATAGCAAGTGAGGGAAACGAAGTAGTTATCGTATTAAATTGAGCTAATAAGTTAAAAGTCAAGATTAAAAAAGGAAAAACAAGAAGCCTCTTCATAGCGTTAATCGATTGTGTTACATCCAGCCCTTTCTTTTGAAGTATGCTATCATACCCGCAGTCAACAAGACCATTGCAGCCAGCATAACGTAATAACTATACTCATAGTGTAGCTCAGGTAAATTATCGAAGTTGGTTCCATAAATACCCGCAATAAACGTAAGCGGGATGAAAATAACCGAGAAAATGGTCAAGAAGCGCATGATATCGTTCAACTTGCTCGAAACAGTGGTATGGTAAATATTGAGCTGATCAGAAAGAAAAAGTTTATTATATCAGTGATACGGAGAGTTCAGTCCGGATCGCCCTTTTTGAGGTAGACGAATCTTTGGCTAGCAAACAAATCAAACTGAAAAGACTTATCAACCAAGCAAGAAAAAAGTCTAAGAGCCGTCAATAACATTAAAATGGTGAGATAGTATTATTGCTACACTCACCGATACATTCAATGAATCAACTTCTCCCTGCATTGGAATAATAATGTTTTGATCTGAGCTAGACAACCAAAAGTCAGAAAGGCCATGTGCCTCTGAGCCAAATACATATGCATTGTTCTTCTGCAAATTCACTTTTCTATAGTCTTCAGAACCCTCGGTAAGCGCAGCACAGTATACTTGACTGTTTCTTCTTTTCAAAAACTTAAGCACCTCTTCATTACTCGCAAAAACACATGTCGTAGAAAAAATGGCACCTCTGCTGTTTCTCAAAATGTTAGGATTAAATAGGTCAACTGGTGATTCAGTTGCAATGATATTCTTCACACCGAGAGCGTCACATGTTCTTAAGATCGCACCTAAATTACCAGGCTTCTCCACCTTTTCTAATACCACTATTGGCTCATCATCATTAATCATTGCCAAATCATTAAGAAAAGCAGGGAAGACACCAATAAAATTCATCGGAACGTTTTGATAACTCAATGCATCAAAAAGGGCCTTTGACAGCTTAATGATCTGCGGATTGAATCTACCTACTATCGTCTCAATTTCTTTTTGATCTATATACGCGTCAGAAAATGCTACAATTTGCGGTCTTTGACCTGAGCGAATTGCTAAGTCAATTTCTACCCTACCTTCCATTAAATAAACACCATCCTTCTTTCTGTTCTTAGATTTAGAAAGACTGAGCAAGTATTTATACTTAGGATTTGAAAAACTCTCAATGATCATATTGTGCTACAGCGAAGCTTTTATTCTATTCCAATCTAAAGGCAAAGGTCGTGAAGAAAATCCTTCTTCAATTTGATATTGCAGACTAGACTCTAGCCTAGAATTATTGTGTGGGTGACTCATTAATAATTCTAGCCTTTCACCAAACCCGAGGTTACTCTCATTTAACCTTTCAAAAAACTGTCCTATTGACTTAGGGTCTATGTGAGAACGTTCTAATAGTTCCATCCCAAAAAGATCTGCTTCGGATTCTTGCGAGCGGCTGAACGCATTTGATATAAACGCTCCGATGGCCTCATGAATCACTGTAGCATCACCACCAGTTATGAGCGAGACAAGCACCGTCATACCAACTTCAGCTGCCATACGATCAATTACATGCCTTAATTCCGTATGTCCGATCTCATGTGCAACGACTGCTGCAAATTCTTCAGGAGAATCACTGAACTCGATCAACGAAGTATTGATTACAACATTCCCTCCCGGAAAAGTCATTGCATTTACCATTTCGGATTCAACAACATAGAACTTAATTTCATATTTACTCTCTTCTAAGCCTTCCATTAGCCTATTATATATCACCAAAAGGCCTGAGTCTAGCGTTGTATTTGATACGATAGTTTTATCAGCCAAATACATTTCTAATATCAAATCCCCTATCCTCTCTTCATTCTCTATCGAAATCCCTAATGACTCAGACGATTTTTTAAATTCAACATTACTGAAGCCTGGAATATAATCAGCGACTAAGGTGAAGACAGCCCAAACAATAACGAAAGCAGCAACCAGCTTGAAAAAGTCAGCCAAAATTGATGACTTAATCATTTTAGGCAGGTGGCTTATTCTCAAAGGAAATTACAGTATCACTCTTATATGTAATTGAGCTCGATTTAGAAAAGACGATCTGATAACTAAGCTTACCAAACAGCAAGAAGTAATACATCCTTCCTTTTCTGGCCTGCACAGCTGCGACTATGCTAAAAACCAAATAGAGAATATTGGCAAGGATTGTAGTCAACAAATAACCTTTGTAGTAATCATCCATTTCAAGGCTATCAAAAAACCATATCCTCAAACTCCAATAAAGCAAGCCCCAATTGAGCAATGTTGTGGGTAATTGCGAGAGTAAGCTTTGAAGAGAGTGAAAATGAATAAACCGGCTCTTGATTCTATTCACATAATAATAAATGATTGCTGCAATTAAATTTACTACAGGCAGCGGCAGTGCAACAGCTACAGCAGCAAACATCATTAAATAAGCACCCATAGCATCTTCCCTCTCCCTCTCTGGTATTTGATCAGGTTGAGGAAGAAGGTAATAGGACGATTCATTGTTCATTTCATCTTCTTTCACTGCGACTCTTTATATTTTATACACATTACTTATGCTCGTCAGGCAAACCTGAAAATGGAGGGTACTCGTCAGACATGTTAGCCATATAAACTGAAACTCTTTGAGACCAGCGTAGAAATTGTACAATAAGGTCAAACATAGATTTCGGAAAGCTACCTGTAAACAACACTGCCCACCAGCCAATAAAGCTAACAACAGATACTGCTATTGACAATAAAGCGAGCACAAAACCATGTGGAATTAGCACATAAAACCACCCGAAAAGACCTCTTAAAAGAACGGAACTCCGCGATATAGACTCCGGATAAGTTACATCAAATGTGACGTATTCATCTGCTGCATTTAGGCCAAACGCTGGATATCCATCAGATAGATTATACAGCCTAGAATTCACTCGGAGCGACCAGCGCATATACTTGACTTGAAACTCAAACCAACTTTGAGGGTATCGCCCTGTAAAAAGGATAACCCAAAAAGAAAGAAAGCTCAGAACTCCTGCTGCAATTGCCATAAACATCAACAGAAAGGCATGCGGTAAAACAATGTAAAAGAGCCCAAAAAAGCTTCGTAATAGTAATTCACCTCTAGAATATGATTCTTGGTGTTTGATTTCTAGTGTCATCATGGTAGTAAGGTTTTAAGATTATCCAATAATACAATTCAAAGCTTAAAAACAAAACGGAAGAAGGATAAGCGGTCTCAGATCCTTATCAAAAGTCTCACAAAGGAAATTCTAATTAGATCGCTCATGTTAAGTAAGGGACGAAATTATATCCTTCCAAAAATTATCGGTGTGAAATGGAGCAAGTTATCATACAATGCAATTCGATAGAATCTATTACATTAAATTCGCGGCTGAGAATTGAAACGAATCAAATAAAACACAATAAATGGATTTTGATCTTATAATATTAGGAAGCGGCCCAGGTGGATATGTGGCGGCCATTCGAGCATCTCAATTAGGTTTGAAAACTGCGATCGTTGAACGTGAGTCTTTAGGTGGTATTTGCCTTAATTGGGGCTGTATACCAACAAAAGCACTACTGAAAAGTGCTCAAGTTTTTGACTACTTAAATCATGCTTCAGATTACGGCATAACCTTAAAAGATGGCAACATCAACTTTGAAAACATTATTGGTAGAAGTCGCGAGGTTGCTGCTGGAATGAGTAAAGGTGTTGAGTTCTTAATGAAAAAGAACAAGATTGAGGTGATCATGGGAAGCGGTAAACTAAAGAGCGCCAATACGCTCGAAGTAACCGATTCAAAAGGAGGGAAAAAAGACATCACAGCGAAGAGCATTATTGTTTCTACTGGTGCTCGATCAAGAGAACTTCCGCACATAAAGCAAGATGGCAAGAAGATTATCGGTTATCGTGAAGCAATGACTTTGCCTAAGCAACCAAAAACAATGGTTGTAATGGGATCAGGCGCTATTGGTTCTGAGTTTGCATATTTCTATCAAACTATCGGAACAAAGGTTACGCTGATTGAATACATGGACAACGTAGTTCCAGTGGAAGATGAGGACGTTAGCAAGCAATTGGCTAGAAGCTTCAAGAAAACTGGAATGGACGTGATGACGGGAACTGAAGTTACCGAGGTTAAGACAACAGCAAAAGGGTGCACTGTAAATTATAAAGACAAAAAAGGAAAAGAAGGCAGCATCGAGTGTGATGTGGTTCTTTCAGCAGTAGGAGTAATTGCTAATATTGAAAATATTGGTCTTGAGGATGTCGGTATAGCTTCTGACAAAGGAAAGATCATGGTCAATGAGTACTATGAAACTAATATTCCTGGAGTATACGCTATAGGCGATTGTGTTCCAGGTCAAGCTCTTGCGCATGTTGCGTCAGCAGAAGGCATAATCTGTGTGGAAAAAATAGCTGGCCACTCACCTGCTCCACTTGATTACGATAATATACCTGGTTGCACATACTGTTCTCCAGAGGTCGCCAGTGTAGGTATGACTGAAAAGGCAGCTAAAGAGGCAGGACTTGAGATTAAAGTTGGTAAATTCCCATTTAGTGCGTCAGGAAAAGCTAAGGCTGCCGGACACTCTGATGGTTTTGTGAAACTCATATTTGACGCCAAATACGGTGAATTACTTGGTGGTCATATGATTGGATATAACGTAACTGAGTTGGTTGCAGAATTGGTTGCAGTTAGAAAACTGGAAACCACTGGTCATGAGCTTATCAAAACAGTTCACCCTCACCCAACGATGAGTGAGGCAATTATGGAAGCAGCAGCAGCGGCTTATGACGAAGTAATCCACCTTTAAGAATTCAATTATAAAACCAGAAGTCTCGTCCACTCGGGCGGGGCTTTTTTCGTCATTAGTTATTTATCGGAATTGCATTAAAACATGGTTGATAGTCCAGATTCAATTTTGAACCCAACTATATTTATAGGTACGCTAGAATTAAGAGAGCCAGTAACAGCGTTTACGGATTTCATGATCGCAATTACATGCGCTATTGCATTCTGGATTCTGACAACGAGCAAGAAAGAGAGAAGTGATTCATTTCACTATTACCGAGGGTTCTTTTTAATGTATGCTTTGGGAATGACTTTTGCCGGATGGATCGGTCATGGCCTTCAAGCGTATTTAGGACCAGAATGGAAAATGCTGGGCTGGTTGTGCAGTATGACAGGACAAGCGCTTTTGGTTATAGGCTCTTTGATAGAAGTGAAATCACATATAAATTCAATCATTTACAAATCGATAGTTGGAGCACTGATTGTTCAATTCATTGTTTTTACTGTTTTGATTTTGAATCCTTCTACTCGAGGATTTGAAGTTCCTCAAATGGCTTCGGTAATAGTTCTTACTGGTTTTGTTATTCCATTGCAATTGTTTGGCTATTTAAAGAACTATAACACCGGAAGTGTGTTAGTAATATGTGCTATCGTTTATGGGATTGTCCCTGGATATGTCTATAACAACCAGATCAGTTTAAATAGATGGTTCAATTATCATGACATTAGTCATCTATTGGTTGTGATTTACATGATAATTATGACTTTCGCATTGCGAAAATTAGCTTTAAAATCAAGAGTTCTGGCTGATTGAATAAAATATTAAAATGACAGGGTTTCTCATCTTAGTGGCCATTATTGGTGCTGCATTTCTAATTATTGTCACGTATGAAGCTGTGGTTTCTTACAAAAGCAATATTCGAGTTTACACACTTGCTGATTCTTTGGCAAATGTTTATTGCGGGATTCTTGAGCGATCATTCGACTTATTCTATGCCGTCATATTTCTAATGGCGTCTCAATATCTCTATGAAAATGTAGCTCCTTTCAGGATTCCAGCAAACCTCGGCACTTGGCTATTGGGTTTGGTGCTGTTCGATTTTATTGCATATTGGTTTCACCGACTAAGCCACGAAATCAATTTCTTGTGGGCTGCCCATATTGTTCACCATCAAAGTGAAGAATTGAATTTCACGACCGTTTTCAGAGTTTCTTTTTTCGCGGTAATCTTTAGATCATTCTTTTTCATTTGGATGCCATTATTAGGTTTTGACCCTTTTACCATCTTTTCTCTTGGAGTTTTCTTGGCTGGATATCAATTCTTAACTCACAGCCGTATGATAGGCAGACTTGGCATTCTTGAAGAGTTTATGACTACACCATCTCATCATCGTGTGCATCACGGCAGAAATGAAAAGTATATGGACCATAACTATGGGCACATATTTATTATCTGGGACAAGTTGTTTGGCACTTTTGTAAAAGAAGACGAAGAACCATTATATGGAATTACTTCAGGCTTCGAAAGCAACAGTGCATTAAGCGCTCAATTTTCTTATTGGAAAGACTTGTTTACAAGAGCATATAGAACTAAATCTTTAAGTAATAAGATAAAGGTGTTTTTGAAAGGTCCAGCGTGGACACCTGAAGATGTGGGCTTTTTACCCTCAATGTATAGAACAAACAAAAATGGAGATCGCATCAAACGCGATGTGAGAATTTCAAAAGAAATGTCGGCCTATATCATCTTTGGTATTATTACCACTGCAGCTATATTTTTCAGATTAACATTCATCATCAAACAAATGGAAGCACCTACCCTTTCTTCTATTGTTCAAAATATTGAAGTTGTGAGTTTGGCTCTTACTTTGATGCTTTCTGTTTTCGCACAAGGAAGAGTGATGGATAAGTCGCGAATTGCCTTACCCTTTGAAGTAATAAGACTCATCAGCTTATCCGTAATTAGCTATCTGCTCTATAGCAATATCGTCTGGCTTTTGCCACTTACTGCTGCCTACAGTTTGGGTTCAGTTGTATGGTACTCTTATATGAAGCTGGCTAAACCAGAAGAAAGAATCAAGCTTGCATCTTAAGACTTCATCATTTTGCGGTATTGATTCAGCAATACCACATGAATGATTCTCGGAAAGATTCGATTAACTATGAAATTTGCCTTGCCTAATAGTGATTGCACTACAATTGTTTTCCGCTTATATATCTGATTTAAAACTACCTGTGCAGATTCATCTTGACTAGAAATTGGCAATCCCTTTCTCACCGGGACTGGCTCTAACTCTCCTTTGGCATTCAAGGTCCTTTTAACGGTATCATTTTTCGTAAACCCTAAATAAATGGCTCCAACATGAACGTTGTAATCATGCAGCTCTTTTCTAAGACTTTGAACTGCTCCGATATAAGCTAGTTTCACTGAAGAGTATAGAGAATAACTTCCCAAGCCGTGAATCGCAGCAAGAGAAGAAATGAATTCAATCGAACCTTTAGATTTCTTTAAATGAGGTATTGCATAATGACTCATGTAAAGTGAACCTGTTAGATTTGAATCAATTATCTCCTTAATCACTGAAGGTTCTGTATCTTCCAAGTTTCCAAATGCTGACATTCCAGCATTATTGATAAGGGCATCGATCCTTCCGAAACGTTCAATTGACCTTTCTATTAGCATCTTAGCTTGCTCGGGTTTCGTTACATCAGCAGAAACATAAATCACCCGTTCAGAATACTGCTTGAAGGACTCTAGCAAACCTTCTGATTTATTTTGGCTTCTGCTATTCAAAACCACCGAGCCTCCCTCACTAAGCACCCTCGATGCAATTGCCCGACCTAAGCCTTGACTAGACCCAGTAATTACAAAAACCTTTCCGCTGAACCTACTCATAGCTTAATATTATTGGCTCTGAACCAATTTAAACAATCTTCTATTGCCTGATCAGCCGAATTTTGAGGCATCTTGAGCTCATTAACGGCTTTTTCTGAGGAATAATACTGTTCTATTCCCATCAGTTGAACCATCCCATAACTCAACCCTGGCTGCTTCTTAATTATTCTAGCTATTACGGAAGAAAAGAAACCGCCAATTAAAGCGAGAGGAAAAGGAAAGTGAATTAATTTCTTTTCAACTCCTGAGATCTTCTTCACTTTATTGAAAAAAGTAAGATAGTCTAAGTTTTCATTTCCCGCTATATAAGCTTGTCCGAGCTTACCCATCGTCAAAGCGTTAGCAATTGCAACAGCAACATCTTTCGCATGTACATAATTCTTTACACCCTTGCTATAACCAGGAACCTTGCCCTCCACCATTGATAGAAGCAAACGCCCAGAAGAAGGCCCACTATCATATTCACCGAGCATAAATGTTGGTGAAATAACAATAACAGGAAATGCATTTTTCTTAAACTCTTCTAAGAGCATTACTTGAGCTTTATACTTTGAGTCCAGATAGTCATTCTTATACTTCCAGCCAGTATAATCATTAGCCTCTGTGCCTAAATCATCTATAGTTCCAGGATCAAAAGAATTAGCTGACCCTACATGTATAAACCGCTTTAAACCAGCACGTTGCGAAGCAGACATAAGATTGCGAGTCCCTTCTATATTGACCCGATTAACCATTTCATTTCTACGAGGCCAAACAGACGTTGATGCTGCAATATGAATCACATAATCACAATCAGCCAAGTATGATTCAAATGAGGAAACATTCAATATGTCGCCTTGAACAACTTTAACCGGTAGATTATTGAGTGTAGTCGATTTGCTCGAAGGATGAACAAGACATACCAACTCATGATTTCTACTTAACAACTCTAGCACAACATTAGTACCGAGCATTCCATCCGCTCCTGTTACAAAAGTTTTCAAATTCAACAACTTAGATGATCATGCCTTATTTTAAAGCCACAAGAGTGTTTTTTAGAGCGCACGAAGATACAATGCATTAGAAGAAAAATAAAGTTGATTATAACTACCTTAATCAAGTGAAAGGAATTAAATAAAAAAGGCCAGCACCTTGCTGACCTTCATTTCGTAGCGAAGGGGGGAATCGAACCCCCGACCTCAGGGTTATGAATCCTGCGCTCTAACCGTCTGAGCTACCTCGCCAAATTTCGGGGTGCAAATATATAGTTCTTCTAATTCAATAAGTGGTAGATTGAAATTTTGTGAACCCTCGTAACAAATTGTGAACAAATAGTTCCATAGACGCTATTTAAGCACAGAATTTTTTATTCAAAAGTTTATATTGCGCATCTCCTTAAGAAAAGGAATACAACGCAATCAAAATGGAAAAGAAAAAAATAGAGCTAGAATTCACCATGAAAAGCTCAATCAAGATTTTATATCAGTGTTTGAGCACGTCAAGCGGTTTATCCGAATGGTTTGCAGATGATGTTACGATTAAGAAAGAGTATGCAAAGTTTGTTTGGGACGGTCAAGAAGAAGAAGGCAAAGTGATTGCAAAAAAGACTGATCTTTTCATTCGGTTTCAACTAGATGAATACGAAGGCACAGATTATTACTTCGAATTTGCGATCAAAACTGACCAACTAACCGGAGACGTAGCATTGATCATCACTGATTTTGCTGATGAAGATGAAGTGGACGAACAAACTAGGCTTTGGGAAAGCCAAGTTGGTGAATTGAGACATATCCTAGGAGGTTAAATAATCCTGTCAATTTCACGTTACTTTTGGTGAATTCTAAAGCACAGCCTTGAAGAAACTTCACACGCTAATTATTAAGTCCTATATAGGTCCATTTATTCTCACATTTTTCATCACGCTATTCATTTTCGTGATGCAATTTTTGTGGAAGTATATTGATGAGCTCGTTGGCAAGGGTCTTGAATGGTATTTGGTGGCCGAGCTGCTGTTTTACGCATCTGCGAATTTAGTACCTATGGCTCTGCCTCTAGCCATATTACTTGCCTCCATAATGACTTTCGGGAGTTTTGGAGAACATTACGAACTCGTTGCCATGAAATCTAGTGGCATGGGCTTGATGCGAATAATGTACCCACTGCTCATAGTAACGGTATTCACAAGTTTTTGCGCTTTTCTGTTTACGAATTTCGTTTGGCCAAAGGCTAACCTTGAATTTGCTTCTTTATTATATGATATAAGGCATAAAAAACCTGCTTTTGACATTACGGAAGGCGTCTACTACGATGGCATAGATGGATACGTCATTCGCATTGAGAATAAGGATGAAGATGGAAAAGGACTGAATGACATCTTGATTTATGACCACAGTAAAAAAGAAGGAAATATTCATGTTATTCGAGCTGAAAAGGGTCGAATGGAAATGTCTAAGGATGAGCGCTACCTAGTCTTTACATTGGAAAACGGAACCAGTTACGAAGAGATCCAGGAGAGTACTAAGCCACATATGAAATCCGTATTCAAAAAGGAAGTATTGCGATTTGATTTGAGTGGGTTTCAAATGGAAAGAAGTGATAAAGACATCTTCAAAGACAACTATCAAATGCTCAATCTTGTGCAACTTGACAATGCTGTTGACACATATAATTTGGCAATTGAAAAAAGAAATATTGAATACACGCGCCTGATTAACAAAAAAACACTTCCTGAAGAACTCGACTCTGCTCAACTCAGTAAGCTCGAAAAATCGGATAGTACTTCATTATTCGCCTACGCAAATATTTTCACTGATCATAAGGTTGCTCTGATTGAAACTGCAATATCACAGCTAAGAAGCAACAAAACATATGTAACCTCTAGGGCGAATGTTCTAAAAAGTAATACTAAAAGTATCAACCGTCATTTAATTGAATGGCACAGAAAGTTCACCCTTTCTTTTGCTTGCGTAATTCTGTTTTTTATTGGCGCTCCTCTTGGTGCCATAATCAGGAAGGGAGGACTAGGAATGCCCGTTGTTATCTCTGTCTTGTTCTTTCTAGTTTACCACATTACCTCCATCACATCGGAAAAAATGGTAAAGCAAGGCGAATTAGAGCCTTTCAAAGGAATGTGGATGGCTTCTATCATATTGCTTCCGATAGGTTTATTCCTTACTTACAAAGCTTCCACAGATAGCAGCCTTTTTAACCTAGAAACGTATTCAAAAAGTATTCGGAATTTCTTCGAACGCATCTTGCCTAAAAAAGAAAACCCGATTAAGGGCAAATAAGATGAGAATTCTATTTGTACTCAGCCGCGTTCCCTACCCGCTTGAAAAAGGTGACAAACTGCGCGCTTTTCACTTGATTCGAGAACTTTCAACAAATCATGAAATCAACTTATTCTGTCTTGCTGATGAAAAAACGCACCCTGAAGCCGAAAAACAACTAAAGCAATATTGCTCAGAAATATACATCCACCGAGTACCCCTATTTACGCGACTGTTCAAACTCTTCATATCATTTTTCAGCCCTAAACCTTTTCAAGTAGAATATTTCTATTCGAAAGGAGCCCAGAAAAAATTCGATGAGTTTATTGAAGACCACTTGCCTCAGCATATTTTTTGCCAACTCATAAGAACCGCTGAATACGTAAAGAAATATTCACTAATTCCAAAAACATTGGATTATATGGATGCCTTTTCTATAGGGATGGAAAGAATGGCAGAAAAAGCAAAATGGCCACTTTCTTCTATAATGACTGAAGAGTTTGAGCGACTCCAAAAATATGAGCAGTCTATTGCTTCGCTTTTCGATCATCATTTAATCATTTCTGAGCAAGACAAAGGGTGCATAAAAATCAAGAAACATATCGATGTTCTGCCCAATGGCATTGATCCCGTCTTTTTTCAAAACATAACAACCACGAAACACCGGGACATTCTATTCACTGGCAACATGTCTTATCGCCCAAACGTAGAAAGTGCAAAGTTCCTTGTAAACGAAATCATGCCATTAGTCTGGCAAAAACTGCCCAACGCAAAAGTGACGCTGGCCGGGGCCAACCCTGCTCAAGGTGTAAGCGCGTTGAAATCTCAAAAGGTTGAAGTGACTGGATGGGTAGATGATATTTCTGAAGTTTACCACAGCTCTAAAGTATTTGTCGCTCCAATGCTGATCAATAGCGGTCTTCAAAACAAACTATTGGAGGCTATGGCCTGCGAAGTTCCTTGCATTACAACAAGCTTAGCCAATAATGCTTTAGGCGCAAGAAATGGTGAACATATTAGAATAGGAGACTCTAAGGAAGAGATTGCCAATGAAATCACATCTATACTCAGTGATGAACAATTGGCAAATGCCTTAGGCAAGCAGGGTAAAGAATTTGTTTTAGGAAATTACAGCTGGGAGAACGAAGCCAAAAGACTATCGCAAATCATGGAGTTAACCAATATTTAATATTGTAATAGCTACCGATTCTAAAGGGATACAACTGATATGAACAGTTGATTTCGAAATCGTTAATTTCTTCCCATCGTATACTCGGCATTTCTTTTTGGGTAATGTTACATTGCGGTAGTAAATCAAGCATATGCCCAGAAAAGCCAAGCAACGAAAAATTTTTGTTTTAGATACTTCAGTCATTCTTCACGACCATAAATCCATCAACAATTTTGATGAACACGATATCTGTTTACCTATCACTGTGCTAGAAGAACTAGACAATTTCAAACGAGGAAAAGACACTAAGAACTTTGAAGCTAGAGAGTTCATTCGGCTTTTGGATAAACTTAGCGCTGAGTACAAACTTCAAGATTGGATTCCATTAGAGGGAGATAAAAAGGGAAAGTTTAAAATAATCATGTCTAATGGGCGCTTGATGTTGGATGCTGAAAAAGTATTTAGTGATAATAAGGCGGATCATAAAATTCTGAATACCGTTCTTTTCCTTCAAGAAACAGAAAAGGATACTAAGGTCACTCTGGTTACCAAAGACATCAACCTGAGACTTAAAGCAAAGGCTTTGAATTTGTTTTCAGAAGATTATGAAACCGGAAAAGTCAATGATGTTGCAGACTTATATAGTGGCAATATTGCATTAGATGATGTTGACAGTGAATACATCCGTAAACTATACACAATAGGAAATACAGACGATTTAAGTCCAATATCTGAAAAAGTAAACAATGAATATTACATATTCAAAAACGGCAAAACCTCCTGTCTTGGTTACTACAACCCAATTAACCAGCTTATTGAGCGTGTTGAGAAGCAGTATGCGTATGGAGTCAAACCTCGCAATGCAGAGCAAACTTTTGCAATACATGCATTGCTGAATCCTAACATTAAGCTTGTAACGCTGCAAGGTGTCGCAGGAACAGGTAAAACCTTACTAGCATTGGCCGCTGCAATCGAACAGCGTAAAGAATACAATCAAGTAATTCTTGCACGACCAATTGTACCTTTGAGTAATAGAGATATTGGCTTTCTCCCTGGTACGGCTGAGAAAAAGGTCGATCCTTATATGCAACCACTCTATGACAATTTGGACTTTATCAAAGGCCAATTCAACGACAGTGAAAAAAGGCATAAGCAAATAATGCTCATGATAAGAGACAAAAAGATTCACATAACTCCTTTGGCTTTCATAAGAGGTAGAAGTTTATCTAACGTGTATTTTATTGTGGATGAAGCTCAGAATCTAACCCCTCATGAGGTGAAAACAATTATTACTCGAGCTGGCGAAAACACCAAAATCATTTTCACTGGAGACGTTCGGCAAATTGACACACCTTATTTGGATGAGGAATCGAATGGTCTCACCTATATTATTGATCGTTTGAAGGGAAGTGATCTGTTTGCACACATCACCCTGAGCAAAGGTGAGCGCTCTGAATTGGCCAACTTAGCGAACGATCTTCTTTAAGTGTTATAAATGAAGGTAGACTCTCACTTAAAGAGGTGTAAGAATTGCGGTAAATGGACAGATGGCAAATTAGATCATTGCAATCATTGCGACCATGAACTCGATGTCGAATATAAAAAAGAGGTTCAGAAACGAATGGATCTTGGAGATCCAAAACTTCCGATAATCCAAGTGCGTGATCACGATCCTTTGTGGATAAAAATTGCAAAGCGGCCTATTCAAGTAGCCCAACTCATCTTGTATGCGATTATGGCATTCTTAGTCTATTTAACCACAACATTTGCGCATTGAGTTTTTCAAAAGACATACTGATATATCTAGGCTTAATACTCTTAGCTGGTTTATACAAAGTTGCTGAATTCTCATTTGGAAGTGTGCCCTATTTAAACTCTTACTTTGAAGACCTAATGGCACTTCCTTTGCTTCTCAAGTCAAGCCTCTTGGTTGTTCAATATAGTAATCAACTCTGGAGTATTCTTGTTTTGGACAAAACCGAAATCATTGCAATAACTCTGATCTTTTCTACATACTTCGAAGCCATCCTACCCTACTTCGACCTTCGGTTTACGGCAGACCCTTTAGACGTTCCGTGCTACTTTATTGGAGCGTGGTTTTACTCTATATTCTTGAACAAATCATTAGTGGTTAATTGACCTCAATTCATAGGTCATATCTTATCTAACTGTTGAAATATCTTACTAACTGCTGGGCAAACCTTAGCGTTCTTTCTAGTCAGGTGCATAATATTCATCTGGCCTTTCTGATCAGTGTGAGGGAAAGCTCTACAAGCCTTCGGACGATCTTCATAGACCGTGCAGTAATTATCTTCCCCAAGAAAAGGACAGGGCATTGTTTTGAAAACAAAATCTCCGTCTTCGTCTGTCCTTAAAAATTGCTTAACGAAGACTTTTTCGGCAATTTTAAGATTTTTTGAAAGCCTTCCAATGTCCATTGAGGTCAATAAAGGCCCAGTTGTTTCACAACAATTCGCACATTTTAAACAGTCTACCTCCTCAAAAACTTCTTCATGTAAATTATTGATTTTCTGATCAATACGCTTATCATTTCGCGCTTTTTGAATGATTGAATCAATTCTTCTTCGGTTACTTTCTGACCACTTTACATCATTTTTATAAGAATCAATCATAAACGTTTAAATTAGTGCCCGAGTTAAACAACCTTAATATTGTCTTCTCAAGAAGTGACCTTACCTATTAATAAGTCAGTTTACGATATAATTTACTCCACTGGAAGAAAAATTGAAACTGAACAGTTTCTTTTTGCTTGCAGAGGAAGTTTTAATTCGTCTATAACTGACAACATCTTGTTTTTGACCGAGGGCAATTTGCTTGAACTCGATACGCCAAAGGTAGCCAAGAAGGTATACTACCTGATGGTTGAGGGATTGCAAAACATTACTCGTCACCAGTACCATGATGATTCAGGAAGTCCTTTTGACGGTGCCTTGTTCATTATTAACAGACGAGAGCAAGCATACAACATTACCTATGGTAATTTTGTTTCTGCCGATGTTAAAGAAGACCTAGAAGAGAATCTTGCAGCTATAGTTTCTAAAGACTCCGTGGAATTGAAAGAATACTACATGGAGATTTTAAATAATTCAGGTTTCTCGTCAAAGGGAGGCGCTGGTCTTGGGCTAGTTGATATGGCGAGAAAGTCTTCAGGAAAGCTTAGCTTCGAGTTTGCTCCAGTTAACGATGGCTTTTTCTACTACTTAAACTTAAACATAGCCATCCAAAAAGATGATTATGATGATGAAGTAGCGTCAGAATACATACATGATGCAATGAAATTGCACCATGATATGTTAGAATGTGACGCTCAAATTATTTTCAAGGGTCTTCTTCATGAAACCAATGTGAATCATCTCTCTAATCAAATTGATTCAACCCTGAATGACAGTCCTGAAACAAGAGGTATGAGCTCTGTGATGACTGAGTTACTAAGAAATGTTGCTAAGCATGCTTATAGTAGGTTAAATCACCTTGGTAAGCCAGGAGTATTTATGCTTCAAAAAATCGCAGAAGGATTTGCTATGTACAGCGGAAACTTTATAAGTGGTGGTAAGCAAGAGCTAGTTGAAAGAAGTTTGAACTCTATTAATAGTTTGAGCACTGATCAGCTGAACGAGATTATCGATAAAAAACATGGTGAAGCTCCATCTTCCTCTTCAGGAACGGGTCTTGTACGACTAAGAAAAATATCTGGTCATGAGATTAGATATGAAATCAAAGAGTACAATGACGACCCACCCTATTTCATCTTAAAAATTGAATTGAATTAAAGTTCAACATTATAATCCAAAGTATACCTTTGGGCTTTAATGGTTTTTAGCTCTCCTCTTCTTCTTTGGGCTTTGAGTTTGGTTCTATTACCAATTGCCATTCACCTTTTCCAATTTAGGCGTTATAAAAAGCTTTTCTTCCCAGATATCAGTCTTTTAAAGGAGGTAAAATCTCAATCTCAGACAAAAAATCAACTTAAGCACTTATTGATCCTGTTCTCGAGAATCCTATCTATTATTCTACTAGTTCTTGCCTTCTGCGAGCCAATAATTCCAGCTTTCCAAGGAAAGTCTGAAGACATAAAGCACATCTCTATATATGTAGACAATTCTTTCAGTATGCAGGCCGAAACAGAAAGAGGCCCTTTACTTCAAGAGGCTGCTCGTCTTGCTTATGAAATAGCATCAAAGTCTCCAAAGGGAATTAAGCTTCAACTTATAACGAATGAATTTTCAGCTGAACAAAAGCGATTTTCTGACTTAGACGACTTCTCTACCCTTCTTGATAATATTCAAATAAGCCCAAAGCATAAAACGCTTAGTGAAGTGTTCGGCTTTGCAAAACAAAGTTTGAGAGAGGAGTCAACTTCGAAATCAAGTATATACCTTATTTCAGATTTCAAAAACACACTGGATTCTTCTTTAGCCGACCTAGACACGAACCTTAGAACAACTATTATACCTCTTCGCTCAGCACTTGAAGAGAATGTATCTGTGGATTCCGCTTGGGTCAACTCACCTATCATTCAACTTAATCGAGAAGTATATCTGCACTTCAGAATAAAGAATCATGGCGCAAAAACTATTTATGACGTTCCGATTCAAGTAACTTTAGAAGACAAGGTTGTTGCCTCAGCGTTTGTAACTATTGAACCTAATAGCTACCTAGATACTAACCTAACCCTAATTCCCGAAAACACTAATGACCTTTCTGGAACAATAAGTCTAGAGGATCTTCCAATCACCTTTGACAATTCTTACTTCTTCACGTTCAATGTGCTTGATAAAATCAAAGTAGCTGAAATAAGAGGCGAAAACATTACAACGAATACTCCATTTCAAAAGCTCTTTTCAAGTTCGCATTTCGAGTTTATTACATTCAATGAAGAAGAAATTATTCAAGACTCGCTAAGTGATATCAATTTTCTAGTCATCAATCAATCAAAGAAATGGAATAGCGGCATTGAAGCAATTTGCAATGATCAACTCAAAAAAGGAAACAACCTTGTAATAGTAATGCCTGAAAATGCGCCTACAACCCTGACTTCAAGCATTAATACAGCTTTTGGGTTTGAGGTTCAAAATTGGGACACATCTAAGGTTTCTGTGAACAATATAGCCAATGAACATTATACATTTAAAGGTGTATTTGAGTCTCGACCAGAAAACCTAAACTACCCATTCACTAATGGCTATTACGCCGTGAATAAGCAGAGCATTGGGAGTTCCATCGCCACGCTTTTCAATCAGAAACCTCTAATCGCTTCAAACAGCATTGAATCGGGAGAGGTATTCCTAATCACCACACCATTGCAAGATCAGTTCACCAATCTGCACCGGCATGCACTTTTCGTTCCTTTTTTAATGAATGCTTCTAGCGCTTCTGGCATTAGCAAACCACTGAGCTTCTTACTTGAAACGAATAGAATCCCATTGATTGTTGATGAAGAACACATTGAAATAAGTAAAAACAGCGATTCCTCAGCATTTATACCTGCGCTCACTTATGATGGAATTCTAATGAACAATCAGATTAAATCTGCTGGGAACTATCAATTGAAAGATAACGCGCAAAATATACTTTCAAAACTTTCTTTCAATTATGATAGAAATGAGAGTGCTGTCAGCAATCTTTCTTTTGATGAAATTCAAACTTATTTTAGGCAGTTAGGGGTTGACATTGGATCTCTTGATGTTACCAACTCAGAGTCATCAGAAAGTATTTCCGAGACGAATACTTCTACAGAATTGTGGCCAATATTTATTGTTGCAGCAGTCTTATTATTACTTTTCGAAACACTCTTACTCAAACGTTTTAGTTGATGAGAACCTATATAAAAAACGCCACCCTTTGTTACCCTGAACATAAGCTTCATGGAAAAATAGTTAATGTTTTAATAAACAATAGCTTAATTGAAAGTATTAACACAAAAGTATCACCTTCATTCGATCAAGAAATTGACGCGAAAGGAATGTCACTTTTCCCAGGTTTGGTGGACGTTCATTGCTATAGTGGCGAACCTGGAAATGAGGATAAGGAAGATTTTGAGAGTTTAAGCTTAGCCGCTGAATCTGGCGGATTTTCTGACCTCTTCCTTCTCCCGGATAACAGCCCAGTGAATGATTCAAAAAGTGGTGTCAGCTACATTAACCAAGCATCCAAAAAGCAAAACGTAAACCTTCACGCTCTTGGGGCTATCACAAAAGGTTTAAATGGACAGGACTTGAGCGAAATCTATGATATGCACATGGCTGGAGCAAAGGCATTTTCTGATGCTAAACACCCGGTGAGTGATGTAAACATGATGAAGCGTGCACTTGACTATGTAAAAAGTTTCAATGGGATTGTCTACTCTTTCCCGCTTGACGAAAGAGTTTCGCCAGGTGGCATTGTGAATGAAAGTCCAGCCAACACAGCGTTAGGGTTAAAATCTACACCAAAACTAGCTGAAGAACTTCTTCTGAATAGAGATATCTATCTTTTGGAGTATTCCGCATCGCGCCTTCACGTATCTGCGATTTCATCAGAAGGAAGTATCTCATTGATAGAAAAGGCCAAAAAGAAGGGTCTTGACATTTCTTGCTCAGTCCCATTAAGCCATCTTCTTTTCAACGAAGATCAACTTCAGAACTTTGATACGGTTTATAAAACCAACCCACCTCTACGTTCTGAATCTGACCGTAAAGCACTCATTAAGGCTGTCAATGCAGGTATAATTGACATCATCCATGCCGATCACACCCCTGAATTGATAGAAAATAAAGATGTAGAGTTTGATCAAGCTAATAACGGAATGACCATGCTTGAAACTGCCCTTGCAGCCTATAACACCTATTTAGGAGATGATATTAGCTTAGATCAGTTGGTAAACGCAATGAGCATCAACCCAAGAAAAAGATTTGATTTATCGCAGCCGCTGCTTGAAGAAGGGAAAGAATTCCAATTCACTCTATTCGACCCAAATAAGGAATGGATATACAATTCAAGCACGATGTTTTCTAAATCAAGTAACTCACCTTTCCTAGACCAGACACTGAAAGGAAAAGTAATAAAGATCTAAAGATCAATCTCAAGTTGATCATGAGCTATGGAAACATGGGCCGGTAATTCCTTTGAAACGTCCTCGTGCTTTCCCATTTGATGACTGATATGTGTTAAGTATGCCTTATCTGGCTTTATTTCATCAATCAAGCGAAGCGCCTCATCTAAAGTAAAATGAGAGATATGTGTTTGTCTTCTGAGCGCGTTCAACACTAAAACTTTCGTACCCCTCACCTTTTCTATCTCTTCTTCTGCAATGCTATTGGCATCCGTGATGTAGGTAAAATCTCCAATTCTAAAACCTAATACAGGCAGCTTATGATGATACACTTGAATGGGCTCAAACAACAGCCCTTCAATTTCGAAGTTAGCATTAGATGATATGTTGTTAATCCTAATCTCAGGAACACCAGGATATTTAACATCTGAAAACGCATAGTGGAACTCATTTCTCAGTGCTTTCTCCACAGAAGTTGAGGCATACACCTCAACAGGTTTTCTCTGAATAAAGTTAAATGCTCTGACGTCATCCATTCCAGCAGTATGGTCTTTATGCTCATGCGTAAATACAAGTGCACTTAAGCTCTTAACGCCTGCTCTTAGCGTCTGATAGCGAAAGTCAGGACCGCTATCTATTATGATATTAGTATCGCCCTTTTGAATAAGCACACTACTCCTCAGTCGATTGTCTTTGGGATCTTTACTTTGACACACTTCACATGGACAGCCAATAACCGGCACCCCCATTGAAGTACCCGTACCTAGAAATGTTATTCTGAGCCGATCAGACATCTAGCTAACTACAGGAAGTTCGTAGATCATTTTTAGCTTATCGATAGTAAAGTCTATCTCTTCCTTTTTATTGTACTTGCTGAAAGAGAATCGCACAACGGGTCTATTTGAACCAACATTCAGCTCGGCAACAACATGTGAACCAATGCTCGACCCAGAACTGCATGCACTTCCACCCGAAGTAGAAATTCCTTCAATATCTAAATTGAAAAGTAACATCTCTGTCTTATCCGTTTCCGGTAATGCAACATTTAATACAGTATATAAGCACGCTCCTTCCGTATCGCCATTAAACTCAACTCCTGGCATCTCCTCTTTGAGGCGTTTGATCATATAAGACTTCAAACCTTTAATGTAACTAGTATGCTCTTCGAGGTGCTCATAAGCCAGATCCAGTGCTTTCACAAGACCCATAATGCCATAAACATTTTCTGTACCCGCACGCATATTGCGTTCTTGCCCACCGCCACGCATCAGAGGGTTCACCTTTATATCGTTGCTTATGTATAAGAAACCTACACCCTTAGGCCCATGAAATTTATGAGCCGCACAAGTCATAAAATGCACACCAAGCTCTTTAACATCAAGTTTGTAGTGTGCAATTGTCTGCACCGTGTCTGCATGAAGCAAAGCGTTGTACTTTTTACACAAGTCACTAACCTCCTTCAACGGAAGTAGATTTCCAATTTCATTATTTGCATGCAATAGTGTAACGAGCGTTTTCTCTTCTGTTTGAAGCAACTCCTCTAAATGGTCCAATTTAATGTGTCCATTCTCATCAATATCTACCAAAGACATGCGAATCTTACCGCTTTTCGCTAAAACTTCTACTGGATATAAAACTGCATGGTGCTCTATGGCAGAAGTAATAATATGCTGCACGCCTAAATCATCAACACTGCACAGAATCGCCATATTATCAGCTTCCGTTCCACCACTAGTAAAAACAATCTCACCTGGCTCTGCATTAATATGCTTTGCTACCTTTCTTCTTCCTAAATCAATAGCAGCTCTTGTTTTACGACCAAAAGAGTGTGTAGAACTTGGATTACCATAATCCTCTCTCATGTATTTCAACATTTCTTGAATCACCTCTTCATCAAGAGCTGTTGTAGCAGCGTTATCTAAATAAATTGCCATAAAATTCTATTAAATCATTGAAGATAGTTCGTTTTCAATCCTTTTAGCCAAAGCCTCAGCAGCATCTTTGCTCTTGCTTTCAGTGTATATCCGAATAATTGGCTCTGTATTGCTCTTTCTCAAATGCACCCACTCATCACTAAAGTCAATCTTTAATCCATCTATAGTATTAACATTTTCATTGGCATAGCGTGCCTTCATCTTCTCAATAAGATCATCTGGATTCATACCTGGATTAAGCGCAATCTTATTCTTTGCCATTTCATAGTTGGGATATCCAGCGCGCATTTCAGACATTTTCTTACCCTCATGCACGTAATGACTCAAAAACAAAGCTATTCCCGCCAATGAGTCCCTTCCATAATGTAAATCAGGAACGATGATTCCTCCATTTCCTTCTCCGCCAATTACAGCGTTCTTAGCCTTCATTTCCACAACTACATTGACTTCCCCAACGGCACTAGCGCTATAAACTTGCCCGGCCTGTTCAGTAACATCCCTCAATGCACGCGAAGAAGAAAGGTTTGAAACTGTAGCCCCAGCCTTATTCTTCATATAATAATCCGCAATAGCTACTAAGGTATATTCCTCGCCAAACATTTCTCCATTCTCAGAAATCAAGGCTAATCGATCAACATCCGGATCTACCACGATTCCTAAATCACAATTCTGCTCAACCACCTTTTCAGAGATTTCAATTAAGTGCTCTTTCAGCGGCTCTGGATTGTGTGCAAAATTGCCCGAGACATCACCGTTGATCATCTCTACTTGCTTCACCCCTAGCTTTTCCAACAACACCGGAATAGCCAAACCTCCAGTAGAGTTCACAGGATCTACTGCTACTTTCAAATTGGCATTTCTGATACCTTCAACATCGATTAGTGCGTAAGCTAATATCTGATCAACATGCTTTTCAATCCAACCGTCCTGTTTTGAATAGCTTCCTGTTTTAGAAACATCAGGAAAATCAAAATCGGCCTGGGTTATTGTATTCAATAAGTCTTTGCCTTGATCTGCTGAAATGAACTCGCCTTTGCTATTGAGTAATTTCAGCGCGTTCCATTCTACAGGGTTATGACTCGCAGTAAGAATAATTCCTCCATCGGCTTTTAAACCGGGAACAGCGATTTCTACTGTCGGAGTTGTACTCAAACCTAAGTCAATTACATTCACTCCAGACGCTTGCAGCGTTGCACTAACAATATCAGATAGCCACCCACCTGATGGTCTGGCATCGCGACCAATTACAACAGTCGGATTTTCTTTACGTGATTGCTGAATGATGAAGGTTGAAAAAGCTGCTGCGAAATTTACAGCATCTATTGGCGTGAGGTTAGAACCTGGTTTCCCACCGATGGTTCCACGCGTGCCTGAAATGGAGGATATAAGTGTCATTTATTTCAAAAAGTGCAAAGATAGACTTCCCCTTCAGATTTGGATTTCTGAGAAGCAGGAATAAAGTCGATAAATGCAGTGTATTGTAGGAATAATCATCACTTTTGCAATTATGTTCAGAAGCTTGTTGAAAACGTAGAAGGAGAATGAATGGAACGAGTATATCAAATTCTAAATTTGATCATACTGCTTAGATATGGAAGAATTTGACGATAATTTCTTTAGCGCAAGCGATCTAACCGATTTGGTAAATCGATTTGAACAGATGGTGAAACAAGGGTCTTCATCATACTATGAAGTAGACGATCTAGAGTCATTACTCGATCATTTCATGGTTCATCATCATATTGATTTGGCGTTTAAAGTTGTGGAAACAGCGCATTCTCAACACCCCAACAACCATCAACTAAGTATTAAAGAGGCTGAACTGTTGTCGCTTGCTGAAAAGCACAGCGAAGCACTAGATCTGCTCAATAAAGTAGAAACACTTGAAAGCTTCAACCCAGACTTTCACATCACTCGGGCGAGCATTTTAAGCCAAACAGGCCATTACGATAAAGCAATCAGAAGCTTACACGAAGCACTTAAGTGTTCGAGTGACGAGCCTGACGTGGTTTATATGAACTTGGCTATTGAGCATCAAAATCTTGAACAATACGAAGAAGCGATCGGATTTCTTCAAAAGGCTCTAGAGTCGAATTCACTAAACGAGGACGCATTGTATGAATTGGCATACTGTTATGAACTCACGAAGTCTTACCCAGCTGCGGTTACCTATTTCAAAACAGTCATTGACAAGCACCCGTATAACGCGCATGCTTGGTTTAATTTAGGCGCAGCCTATCAAGCCTTAGGTGAGTTTGAAAAAGCTCTCACCGCTTTTGATTACGTGATTATTATAGATGAAGAGTTTCATGCTGCGAATTTCAATAAGGCTAATGTCTTGGTTCGTCTTGAACGTCATGGTGAAGCAATTGACCATTATAAAAAAGCATTAGCATTTGAGATTTTAGATTCTTTAATCTATTTCTATATCGGAGACTGCTATGACCACATAGAAGATTCAAAAGCTGCCTTAGTTTATTTTGAAAAAGCATTGAAGAAAGATGATTCAATGGCCGAAGCGTGGATTGGAGCCAGCAGCTCGTTGGATGATTTAGGAAGAGAAGTTGAAGCATTAGAATATGCCAACAAAGCCCTCAAAATAGAACCCGACAACGGAGACTATTACTGCTTTTTAGCAGGCCTTCAAATGAAGTACGACCTTTTAATTGATAGCGCTGCCTCTTTTGAAAAAGCGATTGAGTTTGGCTATATTGAAGAAGACTTGTGGGAAGACTATACCCAGCTGGCATTGACACTCAAAAACACTGATTTGATTGGCGAAGTAGTCAACAAAGGATTAGATCATTTTCCTGAGAACACTTTGCTTCAACTCTACCAATGCATTTATAGGTATAGTATTGGTAAAACCGAAGAAGCCTTTGAAAAGCTCGTTGAATTACTTATTCAAGAACCCGAGCTCATTGAAGAGTTTGTGCTCTATTACCCAAAAGCTGTTGAAAGCAAGGATGTACAATTCTTGATTCAATCATTAAGCCAAAAGCATTAATCAAAAAAAACACCAATTCTTAAGAGCCACATTTGTATGGCTCAAAAACCATCCCTTTATGAAAGAAGTAACAGTAAGAGAGTTAAAAGCAATGATGGACTCAGGAGAAGACATTCAAGTTATTGATGTTAGAGAGCAAAACGAATATGAGTTTTGTAATATCGGTGCAGAGCACATTCCGATGGGAGAAATTATTCAAAAAGCTGATCAACTCTCAAAGGATAAAAAGGTAATAATCCACTGCAAATCAGGCGGCAGATCAGGCAATGTGGTTAATGCGCTAACCGCAAGAGGATTTAATAATGTTGCCAATCTTCAAGGGGGAATTCTTGCATGGTCAGCAGAGATCGACCCTAGTATACCAACATATTAATGAAAGATAGCAAGTCAATTTTATTGAACGCAGCCAAAGGCGCTGCCATGGGCATGGCTGAGGTTATTCCTGGTGTTTCTGGCGGAACCATTGCTTTCATAACAGGTATTTACGAGCGATTACTCAATGTAATCAAGTCCATTGGTCCAGACCTCTGGGTAAGTTTTAAAAAGGACGGAATCAAAGGCATTTGGAAAACGCTAGACGGAGTATTTCTCAGCTCTTTGATTGGCGGTATGGTGGTTGGTATTGTTATAGGTGTTTTCTTGATCACCTATTTGCTAGAAACCTACCCTCTTCTCGTTTGGTCTTATTTCTTTGGGCTCATTATTGTGAGCGCTCTTTTTGTGGGTAAAGAAGTGAAATCTTGGGATGGTCAAAAGATCTTTGCCATCGTTTTAGGCGCGGCCGTGGCTTACCTCATCACTGTTGGAGTTCCAGCTCCAGGCAATCCAGCTTTGTATTATGTCTTTATCTCAGGTGCCATTGCCGTCAGTGCATTGCTTTTACCGGGCATCTCAGGGAGTTTCATACTTCTGTTGATGGGAATGTACTCGTATGTAATTCCCGCTATCAAAGAAGCTTTAAAGACGTTTGAATTAGACAAAATCCTAATCCTCATAACTTTTGGATCTGGTATGTTGGTTGGAATGGTAGTTTTCTCTCGTGTTTTGAGTTGGACGTTTAAGAACTACCATGATATGACACTTTCTGTGCTTACAGGCTTTCTTATCGGTTCTTTGAACAAGATTTGGCCATGGCAAGAAGTGCTGCAAACCATGGTAAAAGAAGATGGCGAAGAGAAAATCATCTTTAGCAAGAGTGTATTACCAGGTACGTTTTCTGGGTTAGAAGACAATTTCTTATATGGAAATGACCCACAAATAATCGCTTGCATTGTGCTTATGGCCCTGGGGTTCTTTACTGTATTTGGCGCAGAAATGATGTCTAAAAAACTGCAAGCAAAGTGAGGCATTTTGGATTGATAGGCTTTCCACTCTCCCACTCTTTTTCACCTGAATATTTCAAGATAAAATTCCAAACTTTAGGTGTTAAAAACGCTGATTATAAAGCATTTGAAATTGATGACCTGAATAAACTATCCAAGCTTATTAAAACCCACAATCTATCGGGTTTTAATGTTACCATTCCTCACAAGCAAAACATCATTCCATACTTAGATGAGTTTTCGCCAGAAGCCAAAGCCATTGGGTCAGTAAACTGCGTGAACGTGGTTGAAGGAAGACTGATTGGATATAACACAGATGAATATGGATTTCGAACTTCATTGAATCGATTGATTGGTGACGATAACATTCAAAAAGCTCTTGTCTTGGGAAATGGCGGTAGTTCGCAGACGATTCAATACGTTTTAGACCAGTTGGGCATTGAATACAGCATCGCATCTCGATCAGGAGACTTAAACTACAATAACCTTTCTCCTTCAGCGCTTAGAACATGCCAACTTATCGTCAACACCACCCCACTAGGTATGTTTCCTAATATTGACGAACACCCTGATATTCCATACGAGGCGATTGCGAACAACCATTTCGCCTTTGACCTTATTTACAATCCCGTAAAAACTGCTTTCTTAAGAAAATGCGGCCTGGCAGGTGCCACCATTAAGAACGGGCAAGAAATGCTGGAATTACAGGCCGACAAGAGCTGGGAGATTTGGAGTGCACAAGAATAGAATGCACGCAGCCATTCTAATTTTAGACTATCGCTATTTTAGAGTTGTTGATAGTGTCATAGTTTTGGCAACAATCTAAAGAATCTGAGAATATTAACTATTGAATACTGAACTTATTAAATAAGATGATTTAGCAGTGTATTCAGTCTGCTCACCCTAATAGGCGTTTTGAGCATTCATAATTTTCTCCCTTTCTCTTAAAATGAACGCCTTCAATGTGGTGGGTTCTTTTCCAGTGAGCATTTTGAAATTAGCTGAAATTTCAGGTTCATTCTGAAATCGAGGTAAGAAGTGGAGAATGGTCATCACCACAGCAAATCCCCTTGGAACGCCACTTCTCACCTTGCTAAAATAAAAGCTGACAGGGTTCACAGCTTTAAATGTGAAATTGACACCCGTAAGTTCAGTCATTAATTGCGTTACTTGTCAAAAGCTCTTATTCTCTGTACCTGTAATTTCAATGGCTTCATTTTGGTATTGATCTAATGAAATTATCTTTGATTTTAGTCCAATTTCCTGAGATTTCAATGTTTCCGTAGGGTAAAAGAGTTAATGTCGAGACATTTCTCGTTTCATCGTAGCTGTCTGCTACGATCATTGAAGTTTTCGTTGTCGAACAGCTAATTATCAGTCCAAGAAGAAATATGGCCAATAGTCTGAATTTCATTTTTATTAATGTGTGCCAACTTGTTATAACGCTAACAAAGTTGTCGTTTAACGGATTTACAATCTCTTTTTCGTTAGGTTTTGATGTTGTTTTACGGAATCTGTTATTGGTGATCCAATGTCATCAACACTCAATCCTGCAGCGAAATATAGATCAGAAAAAAGAAATAGGTGGCAAACCTGGTAAAATTCAACCTCGCCTCTGCACGATTACGCTAGCCGTTTGATTAGGTATTAAAAGTGTCGTGAGGACTTTACATTTCAGAACAGCGTCTTATCTTGTGGCGCTGTGACTTAATTTCAAGATTGAGTTTCCAATGAAAAACGCTTAAAAAACAGTGTATGGTAAAAATTATGTATTCTCTGTTTTTCTTAGGATTAGTATCACTTTCAAATCTGGGGTACGCACAAGAATCATTGCCTGAGAGAAACGCTCAAGAGCCTTTGGAGCAGCAACTCGCCACCCTACTCACTCAAAATCCCTCGCTCGTTTTTGAAAATCAACTTTGGTGTTACTTACACTTTCAAGAAGTGCCCTCAGAAAATCAGAAAGCCAGCTTATCTGCGGCTGGTATTTCACTCTACCAATATCAACCCAACTTAAAATGGTTTGCATCCATGCAAACAGATATTAATGCTTCCATTTTAATCAGCGCAAGTGTAGATCGGGTATTTACCAAGCCGATCTTCCGGAAAATGGATCAGCGCATATTTCGAGATGAAATCCCTAGCCATGCAACCGAGGCTCATGGCGTAAAGGCCAATATTGTTGTGGCTGCTGAATCGGATTTATCTTCTATGGTTACCACGTTAGTAGAAATGGGCATACAGATCAACGATCGCCTTGACCCGCTGGGCATTCTCAATGTATCAGGGTCAAGACAAGCACTCTTGGCAGCAGCCAGAATGCCTTTTGTAGTGTATGTAGAATTGCCTGCACCACCAGCCGAGTTAGAAATTGAGGATGAAATGACCATGACTCGTGCACCATACATCAATGGCTATTATAACCTCAATGGGTTAAACGGAGACGGAGTTAAGATCGCGGTAAATGAAGGAGGAATCATTAACCCAGCTTATCATCCTGATTTTAAGAACCGATTGGACTTGTCTGAAGAAGGTGGAACCATCAGCGGGCACAAAACAGGCGTGAGTTGGCGCATGGCCTCTGCAGGAAACATTAACCCCATTCACCGCGGACAGGCTTGGGGGGCTGAGCAAATGTCTGGCGGAATCAACTTTTCTAACGCTGCAGACTCCAACATCAATATAGTAAACAACTCCTTTGGTTATGGCTGCATCCCATCTGGGCCAACGTATAACTCGGGCGCGGCTACCAACGACTTTTTAGTTCGCACCCATAATCGATTTATGATCACCTATTCTTGCGGAAACATTGGTGGTTCTAATTGCCAGAATTATGGTGCGGGACCAGGCTGGGGAAACATCACCGGATTGGTAAAATCAGCCAAAAACATATTTGCTGTAGGTGCTATGAACACCAACGATCAATTGACCGGATTTAGCAGTCGTGGGCCTGCCATGGACGGAAGAATACTACCGGATATTACCGCTTCCGGGCCAGGTGGCACATCCCACGCTTCGCCCAACTTGGCTGGAGTCAATGCCATCCTAACCCAAGCCTACCGAGAAGAGAACGCCAGCCAATGGCCCAACTCTGGATTGATCAAAGGCATCATTCTTAACACAGCAGACGATATAGAAAACGAAGGTCCAGATTTTAAAACAGGCTTTGGGAGAATCAACGCCAGTAGAGCGTTGAATGTGATAGAAAACGATCAGCTCATCACTGACAACATAGCCAACTCAGTCGTGGATCTAAACGCCATTGTAGTGCCTTCTGGTGTAAGTCAACTCAAGGTGAGCATCTATTGGAACGATCGGGAAGCCACTCCTGGAATCTTTGGTAAAACCCTGGTTAACGACTTGGATCTGCGTGTACAAGACCCTAATTCCAACTGGGTAAAGCCGTGGGTACTTAGCTCCTTCCCCGACCCAGACAGCCTTAATGCGTTGGCAGTTCAAGGGACAGACACACTCAACAATGTAGAGATGGTAACCATTGACAACCCACCCTCTGGCACCTACAACATAGAAGTGACGGGTACCATGGTGCCGTTTGGTCCACAAGAATACTTTGTCATCTATAGTTTTGTGTACGATTCTATCAAGGTGATTTACCCTCGCGGAGGAGAAGGCCTTGTGCCAGGTGAAGCAAGACGCATCCGATGGGACGCTTACGATTCAGGAAATACCTTCGATATTGATTTTTCTAGTGATAGCGGAGCTACTTGGTCTAATTTAGCCACAGGATTGGCCAGCAATAGCCGCTCTTATACTTGGACTATTCCTCCAACCCTCTCAGGAAATTGTTTGGTTAAGATTAAAGATGGTGCCAACGACGGGCTTAGCGATAGCCAATTCACCATTGTTGATCCACCAAGCAACTTAAGCTTGGTGTGGCGATGCGCTGACTCGGCCATTTTTGCGTGGGATTCCGTTCCTGGAGCAATGGGCTATCGAGCATACAAACTGGGCAATAAATACATGGATACACTAAGTTATACTTCCAACACCTACGTAAAAGTGTATAACCTTTCACCAACCGAAACTGAATGGGTAAGCGTACAAGCCGTGCTTCCTGATAGTGGATCTGGCAGACGTGCCATTGCAATGGCTATTCAACCCGGTGACTTTAATTGCATTGGGCAAGACCTCGCGGTAACGTCAATCAATCGTCCGGAAGCAGGATATTATCCTTCATGTTCTATCGGGGATACATTGCCCCTTGAAATAAAGCTTCAAAATACGGGCACAACATCGCTGGCTTACCAGCCAATCGCCTATCAACTTATTGGGGGAGCAATTGCTCACGACACGATATTTTCTGCGCTTAGCTCTGCTGCTCAATCCGTGCTCATTATTCCATCAGCAATTGTGCTCCAAGCTGGCATTAATGAGCTAAAAGTTTGGTCAACTTTCCCTGGTGATGGCAATGCCGCTAATGACACTATGGAAATTACGATCAACGTGTATGGTGGAATTTCAGCAACTATACCTTACTCACAAAGCTTTGACAATTTCACGAATTGCTCCACAGCTTGGGGCTGTGAAACAATCGACTGCAACCTGTCAGCAGGCTGGTTCAATTTGCCCAATAACAATAATGTAGACACCATTGATTGGCGAACCCATAGCGGATCTACTGGATCAGGAGGAACCGGCCCAACTGGTGATCATACTTCTGGAAATGGTAAGTATTTATACTTGGAAGGAAGTGGCAATGGAGGATCTGGATGCCAAAACCATGAAGCGCAGGTAAACTCACCTTGTTTTGATCTTACCGGCACCAACTCACCTACTATATCGTATTGGTACCATGCCTTTGGTGGAGGAATTGGTTCTCTCCATCTTGATGTACTCTCTGAAGGACAATGGCATTTAGATGTTGGACCACCAGTTATAGGAGCACAAGGAAATCAATGGTTTCAGGAGGTGGTAGACCTGAGTGCCTTTGAAGGGCAAGAAGCGGTACTTCGCTTTCGAGGACGAACGGGAGGTTCTTGGCTTTCTGATTTAGCCATCGATGACATCAATCTCACAACATTTCCCCTGGCTGGATTTGAAACAGAACATGACACCTTTTGCTTAGGACAAACAGTACCACTAGTTAACACGACTACCTACGGTCTATCGTATAGTTGGTCAATAGTGCCAAGTAGCTTCATCTATGTTGTGGGTAATAACACCTCAACCAACCCGAGCATACTGCCGAACGATACGGGCTGGTATGATGTTCAGCTTATTGCGACCAACGCATCTGGAAGCGATACACTTCTCGTTCCAAACTTATTTTACGTAGGCGATTTTGACGCTCCTACCCTGATATCTAATGCTATTGGTGATGTGTATTGTTTTGGTGATTCAGCCAGCTTCACTGCTAACGGAACTGGATCTGGCTATAACTTTTACCAAAACAACACGCTTGTTCAGTCTGGAAACAGCAACAATTGGGGAACCATTGTTTCAACTACAGGAGATTTGGTTTGGGTAGTAAACAATATAAACACAACGTGTGGTTTAATCAGTGACACAATTGAGGTCCAAATGCAGCCCGATATAAATGGAACACCGCTTTGGTCTGATGATGTGGACCAAATCATTTGCGAAGGAGACACAGTGCAGTTTTCTACTGAGAAAGACTATGATCAATATGTCTTCAATATTAATGGCGCCCCGGTGCAATCAGGTGCAGACTCACTTTTCGCTAGTAATCAATTAACGGATGGAGATAATGTATTCGTTTCAATTACAGATACTGTTGGTTGCATGGGGTTTTCAGACACACTCTCATGGACGGTATATCCAATACCACAAACACCATCAATTTTATCTGTCGGAATAGACAGTTTGGAAGCATCGGTAATCGCAAACAGTTATTTGTGGTGGAATAACTTAGTTTTATTGACTGATACTACACAGATGATTGTTGCAATGGCTAGTGGCATCTATCATGTGCAGGTTATGGATTTTGGTTGTATTTCTGACCTTTCATCAGAATATCAGCATACCCTTTTTGGCAATGATGAGCTCGGTTCAGATGCAATTCGCATATATCCAAACCCGGCTAGTCAAGAAATTCATGTAATGCTCGAGAACGGTAGATATAGTCAGGTCACTCTTTTTGATAAAACTGGCCGAAGGGTATTAACGCAAACAATGAGCCTTGGAATCAATACCTTGGAAATAGCAATGCTGCCAGCAGGAATTTATACCATTCAGGTATTGGGTCTAGCAGGAAGTAAGGAGTTTATGATTGTGGTTGTATAATGTGGGCTTCAAGCAAAATTACCTGATCTTTAGCCACTTAAACTTCTGGCAAGTAGGTCGTTTGCAGGATATGCTGAGTTTTCAACTCTTCACCATCAGCTGGCCATTCTTGGTTGTATTTCCAACCCGTTTCGGGCGGTAGGCTCATTAAAATGGAATCTATTCGCCCATCAGTATCTAACCCAAACCTGGTGCCTTTATCTAACACCAAATTAAACTCTACATAGCGGCTTCTACGGTGCATTTGCCATGCTTTGTTCAAATCAGTGAATGAACGCTCAGCATTGATACGCATTAGGTGTGTATAGATTGGCGCAAAGGCATTACCCACTTCTTGCACAAAGGCAAAAAGATCAGCTTTAGATTTTCCTTCTGTCTTCTCATCCAATCTGTCAAAGAAGATCCCGCTCACACCGCGTGATTCTTTTCTATGCTTGATGTAGAAGTATTCATTCGCCCATTTGGCAAAGCACGGATGATAATCCATATCGTGTGCATCACACGCTTCTTTCAACTTTGCGTGAAACCAAGCTGCTTGCTCTTCATCTACATAATGTGGCGTTAAGTCAATGCCACCGCCAAACCACCACACGTCATCGTTCATCTCAAAGTAGCGCACATTCATATGAATGATGGGGACAAAAGGATTATCGGGATGCATCACGATAGAAACGCCTGTGGCAAAAAAGGAATTAGAATCAACCTTCAAAGCTGCTTTGATGTTATCGGGCAATTCGCCATGAACAGCAGAAAAGTTGACGCCACCTTTTGAAATTATTTTTCCATTTTGAATAACGCGTGTATCGCCTCCTCCTCCACCTGGTCGCTCCCAAGTCTCAGAAGTAAATGAAGCTCCGCCATCTGTTGCCGAAACTTCTGTGCAAATGCGGTCTTGCAATCCTTTAAACCAATCGGCTATTTCATCACTTGTATAGGCCATCTCGCAAACTCCTTCAATCTATAATTTTTGTATTCGTACAATTGAATACTTTGATTTTCAATGCCACTTTCCGGCAACACGCGATGGAAATGATAATCCATCAAAACACCTGAAAACTGAAACTTTTCTGGTGTTTCAAACCATTCGCTTTGATTAAAGGCTGCCTGAGTGATGATGTATTGAGATAAATCAAAACCAACCAAAGTAAAACGGTTGGGCTCATAGCCTTTCAATCTGCGGTAATGCTTAAACAAGTTCTTGACTTTGTAATCAAAGAAATTTAAGTAGCCCACAATCGGCATAGTTACATGCAGCTCATGCAGCTGCTTAACGTCTAAATCATTCTCATAGCGCTGCCACCCTTCCAAACCAATTACTCTGAAGTCAAACTTGCCTTCCGATTCAAACTTCAAATCATACAGCTCGCCCAACAGTTTCGTTACAAACACTTTATTGGTTGAAGGCACAAACAAGGTAAACGAACCTGAGTCGCCTAAGCGCATCGTGAGTGTTTCGTTATTAATATCCCACAGCTTAATCTCACGAATAATTTCTTTGCTCGAAGTGTCGGGCACGTGAGTCGCCTCAGCGTATCGTGCTTTAAAGAATTCAATGTTGGTTACATCCTGAAACTTGTTGCTATTCACCAAAATGAGATTGGAATCTGCATACTTGGCTGCTAGAAGCTCAGCAATGGCATCAATCTGCATCGATTCACTTGGAGTTGTTTTTATAGCATTTGAGCGCTTAAACAAGATTTTAGATGGCTTAGGGATCGGACAAATGGTTGGTACACCAAAAGTTTTAGAATAATCAGCTACAATTTCAAATTGATCGGTATAAAAAGGACCTACGAGAATATCAAAACCCTCTAGCCTTCCACTTTTTATCAATTGAGCGACAGCTATGGTATCCTGGCCGACATCAAACAGCTCAACATTAAGCGCTACCCCTTGCTTTTCAGCCAACGAATCAATGGCAAATTTAAATCCACGATAAAAGCTCAGTGCTACGCGCTGGGCTTCATTAATCTTAAAATTAGTTGGGTTAGCAGAATCAGGAAAACTCGGGGAAAGCGGCAATAACAAGCCAAGGGAAAGTGTTTTTCCTGAATCCGGCTGATGCATTTCAATCAGGTCTGGAAGTGTTTGCAACAGCTTATCTGCTGTGCTGTCAGCCTTTACTACCACTCTCGTTCCAGGAATTCTTACGGCCATTCCTTCTCTCAACGAAATGCCTTGGTTCACCTTAACTATCACATCTACAGTCGTGTTATACAACTTGCTTAAACTGTAGAATGTCTCTCCCTTCAGAATTACGTGACTCTTCAATGTATCAGCAACAGCCAGCACCACATTCTCTTCTTTGGTTTGAACCTTTGAAATTGGAATTCTCACCTCATCGCCCACCTTCAATCCATTCGCCTTGATAGAGTCATTAAAATTTAAAAGCTCGGCCACGGTTGTGTTATACTGCTTGCTTATAGCGTACAACGTCTCTTTTGGCTGCGCTTCATGGGTGATAAAATTCTCAGTCTGACCAACTACTGCTCCAAGGTCTTTCTTATTGTCACCCGTTACCGGAATAAGCAGCGTTTGATTCACTTTCAAACCTTCTTCAATAAGAATGGGGTTTTCCTTTTGAATCTCTTCAATTTTTAGATTATAGAGCTTCGAAATTCCGTAGAGCGTATTTCCAGCTTCAACAACATGTAGATAGTACTTATTGCCATTGATCTTATGCACCGCAGGGGTTTCCTGAGAAAAGACCGACAGACTTAAAACAAGAAATAACGAAAGTGATATGTAGTATTTTACTATTCCCATTCTATCGTTGCAGGAGGTTTAGAACTGATGTCGTAAACCACTCTGTTCACTCCTTTTACGTTGTTAATGATCTTATTAGAAATCATGGCTAAAAACTCGTGTGGAAAATGGAACCAATCTGCCGTCATGCCATCGGTTGAAGTAACCGCTCTAAGTGCTACAGCGTTTTCATACGTTCGCTCATCACCCATTACGCCAACAGATTGAACTGGTAGTAAAATGGATCCGGCTTGCCAGATTTGATCGTATAAACCAGCTTCTTTCAAACCTTCTGTGTAGATGTAATCGACTTCTTGAAGCACCCTCACCTTTTCCTCAGTAATATCGCCTAGTATTCTGATTCCAAGTCCTGGACCTGGGAAAGGATGACGACCAAGAATACTTGCAGGTAAACCAAGTGTTGCACCCACTTCTCTTACTTCGTCTTTGAATAAAGCATTCAACGGCTCTACGATTTTCAGTTTCATGAAATCAGGCAAACCACCCACATTGTGATGGGACTTGATGGTAGCCGATGGTCCTTTTACAGATTTTGATTCGATAACATCTGGATATATTGTGCCCTGCCCGAGCCACTTCACATCCTCAATAAGATGAGATTCTTCATCAAACACCTCTATGAATACCCTTCCTATAACCTTTCTCTTTTGCTCTGGATCAGAGATTCCTTTCAATTCGCGATAGAAAGCTGCTGAAGAATCAACACCTTTCACATTCAAGCCTAAGTCTTTATACTGGTGTAAAACACTTTCAAACTCATGCTTGCGTAAAAGTCCATTATCAACGAATATGCAATAGAGGTTCGTACCAATAGCCCTATGAAGAAGCATTGCAGCTACAGAACTATCAACTCCTCCAGAAAGCCCTAACACTACTTTATCATTTCCCAATTGCTCTTTAAGTTGAGCAACCGAAGTTTCTACATAAGACTCTGGAGTCCATGATTGATCACAACCGCAAACGCCAACTACAAAGTTTCGCAGCACCGTCAAGCCATCGGTTGAATGATAAACTTCAGGGTGAAATTGAAGCGCATAAGTTTCCTCATTATCAAAACGATACCCACCCACACTTACATCTTTAGTACTACATATAATTGATGTGTTTTCTGGCAAAGAATGTATAGTATCACCATGAGACATCCACACCTGTGAGTCTTCAGCCACACCCTTCATCAGAGCAGCATCATGGTTTACAAAACTCAAATGGGCTCTTCCATATTCTCTCTTTGAAGAAGCCTGCACTTCTCCACCATAGTTTTGAGCAAGAAACTGCGCACCATAGCACACACCAAGCAAAGGAAATTTTGATTTTATAGCTGATAAATCAGGTATAGGATGATTCTCTTGACGCACTGAAAATGGACTTCCACTGAGAATCACACCTTTGATGTGTTCATCTATTTCAGGAATCTCATTGTAAGGATGGATTTCACAATACACATTGAGTTCTCTTACTCTGCGAGCAATAAGCTGGGTGTATTGAGAACCAAAGTCAAGGATTAATATCATTTCTTGCATGCGCAAATGTAGAAGATAGTGCAGTTATGTCGCATGATTAAAATGCTATTGTTACGAATAAGGCTTGTTGAAAAGATAAACTTTTAATCAAAAAAAAAGCCCCGCACAAGCGGGGCTAAAATTGATCCATCTAAAAAGATGAATTATCCTTTCTTAGCTGAAAGGGTAATGTTTAAAGTAATATCGTCTGATAGAACAACATCTTCTAAGTAATGAGCCCATGCTACATCGTATTTCTGACGATCAAATACCAATGTTCCGGCAGCAGTCATGCCATCTTCAGAGATGTTCACGCTCTCAACATTGATTGTTTCTTCATTGGTCTTTCCTTTGATTGTCAAATCGCCTGTAATAACATTACCTTCAGCAGACTTAACAACAAATGCTGCAGTAGGATAAGTCTCCACGCTGAAGAAATCATCACTAGCTAAGTGACCAACTAAATCAGAAGCTGGATGCTCTTCGCTGTAGTTCTCATCTTTAGGGTTAATAGTAGTCATGTCGATCACAAACTCACCATTTGCAAGGTTTCCTGCTTCAGTCATAACAACACCTTCTTGAATAGCGATGTTTCCAAAGTGAGAATATACTTGAGCACCAGCCGTGCCACCTTCCCAACGGATGTTCGAAGTTGCAGGATCAACGTTCCAAGTAATAGTTTCAGCAGTAGGAGCAGCAGCCTCTTCAGGCGCGGCAGTAGTTTCTTCAGAAGCTGTTTCTCCACCGCCAGCGCACGAAGCTAGGGCTACAGAAACAGAAATTGCAGTGATAAATAGTAGATTCTTTTTCATTTGTTTAATAATTTGATGCAAATATAAATAAAATATGTATATACATTTAATGTCCAGAGCTGTTTTTTACAACAGTCTTAATCGAACACTTTGATCTTTTGCTCAAACAGGTTGAATTCCGAGATCAAGCTTTTAACAAAAGCTTCCCTTTGTTGCTCATTTGTAAAGCGTAAAAAACATTCTATTCTTTCTTGTGGAGCGTTCAGTGGCTTTATATCTTGAAACACCTCGTGCAGTCGTCTTTCAATAACCTCATTATTCTTTCTGTCGCTTCGCAGAACTTTCTTTTGCAACACCTCTAAACGTTTTAAGATCCTCGTCTTCTCAGTTTCCGCGCTGCGCTGCAATGATGGGTCAAACTCTCCTATCGCTTCGGCTAAATCACTTAATCGATTTTCAATATCAACCGTTTTATCTTCCACAAGGTGCTCGTGCGACCCGTTTCTTCTGACTAAGAATGTAAAAAGCTCATCAAACGGAGTATTAATATCTTCTATATTTAATTCCAATTGCTGCATACGCTTGGCCGACTTCTCATCCAGAATAACAGCCATATCCCGCAAAAGAATGGCAGGATAGAAAACCTCGTATCTATCAAAAACCTCTTTGAGTTGAAGCCAATAACTCAACTCACCTGGCCCACCGATATAAGCTAGATTAGGCAACAGCACTTCTTGATAAACAGGACGAAGAACAACATTCGGACTAAAGCATTCAGGGTTTTCATCAAGCTGCTGCAGTAATTCAGCACTGCTCCATGAGTTAAGTCCGTCTGCAGTTTGAAAGCCACTATTTATTTTTTCAATCCGCTCTCGATAACCATCCTGCATCCAAAACAGATTTATCTCACGAGGAGTAACTTGGCCGCCAAAACCAAGTTCATCAAGTTTTTCGGTAGAGTCATTCACGGCCCCAAATGACACCGATGCTTCAAGCTCTTGACGCACAACTCCCGCAAACAAACTTTTGAATTCGCGCTTATCTGCGTCAATCACAACTATTCCTTGATTAGCAAACAACCAATAGACAAAGTCTCGAATGGCCTCAGCAAGGGTTTTGGACGCATGGAATATATCGCCCATTTTGGTCAATGTATCTGCCTTTAGCGGGTCATTCCCGATCAACTCATTCAACTCTTTCTTAAAATCATCTAGCCCATCTAACTTCAGTCTACCAACAGGACCCTTGGCATTGATATCCCAAGAAACTTTTTGAGTGTGATAAAAAATATGATTGACTTCTTGGAAATCATGATCTTCAGACGCCATCCAATACACAGGAACCGCATGAATACCAGATTCTTTCAATAATTCACACGTCTTTATAGCCGATAGAATCTTGTAGATAAAAAACATTGGGCCGCCATAAACACATAACTGATGTCCTGTAGTTATCGTGAAAACATCATCTGAACGGAGTCGTTCAATCTGTTCTGTTGTAAGTGCATTTGAATATTTCGACTTCTCACTCTGCAGTTTAAGCTGCTGAACCAGCACTTCTCTATTCACTGGAATAGCTTTTCGCTTCGTTGCTGCCTTTGACAATCCATCCATGGATGGACTGAAGGAATAAAATGGCACTAAGGCTTCCTTCTCATCTAAATAATCGACAATGAGCGGAGGTAACGATGGTTTGAGGGTGGAATGAAGATGCAATTCTGTTTCTATTAATGACTATTGTAATGAAGATGCAAAAGAATTGTTCAAAGAAAAGGACTTAATCAAGATTTTTCTTGATTTATAACCTCTCCTTCCAAATCAAAAGCAGTATTGCCTGTGATTTTTACATCTACAAAATCTCCAAGTCGCAGATAATTCTCAGTTGCATCAATAACCACTTCATTATCTACTTCAGGAGAATCATACTGAGTTCGCCCAACGAAAAAGCCTCCTTCTTTGCGGTCGATAAGAACCTTTTCTATAGTTCCAATTCGAGACTGATTGCGTTCAAAACTTATTTCCTCTTGCAAGTCCATGATCGCTTTTGCACGCTGCTGCTTAACCTCGTCTGGCACGTCATCTTCATATTGAAAAGCGTGTGTGTTTTCTTCATGACTGTAAGTAAACACTCCCAATCGATCAAACTTTGTAGATGCTACCCAGTCGTACATCTCTTGAAACTGCTCTTCTGTTTCGCCTGGAAAACCAACAATCAAGGAAGTCCTTATCGCCATTTCAGGGTTAACCTTGCGCATTTCAGCAAGGATTCTATCCGTTTTGTCGCGTGTCGTCCCTCTGCGCATAAGCTTGAGCATGTCATCGTTAATGTGCTGAAGAGGGATATCTAAGTAATTGCAAACCTTTGGGTTACGGGCCATTTCTTCAATGGCATCCATAGGAAACCCTGCAGGATAGGCATAATGCAACCTAATCCAATCTATTCCCTCTACCTCACTTAACGCCTTAAGTAGTTCAGCTAGGTTCCTTTTTCCGTAGATATCAAGCCCATAATAAGTAGAATCTTGAGCAATAAGGATCAATTCCTTAGTTCCTTGAGCTGCCAATGATTTAGCTTGCCTAACCAATTCTTCGATTGGTGTTGAAATGTGCTTACCTCGCATAAGCGGGATAGCACAAAACGCGCAAGGTCTGTCACACCCTTCACTAATCTTTAAGTAAGCGTAATGTATTGGGGTTGTCAGAAAACGCTCCCCAACCAGCTCATGTTTATAATCTGCTTTAAGTGTCTTCAGTAATCGAGGTAGCTCGCGAGTGCCGAACCATGCATCGACCTCAGGAATATCTTTCTCTAACTCATCACTATAACGTTCAGAAAGACAGCCTGTTACAATAACTTTCTCTACCCATCCATTTTTCTTAGCTTCCGAAAATTGCAGTATGGTATTGACGGATTCTTCTTTGGCATTATCTATAAATCCGCAAGTATTGATAATGACTGTATCAAAATCTTCCTTTTCACTTTCATGTTCCACTGAAAAGTCATTGGCCTTCAGCTGAGCCATGAGAACTTCTGAGTCAAAAATATTCTTTGAGCATCCTAAGGTCACAACATTGATCTTTTCAGATCTTTTTCCTTTTGTCCGCATGGTTTAGTTTGATTTTTCAGATCCGAAAAGAGAATCAACAAATGCTCTTCGATCAAACAATTGTAAATCTTCAATTTTCTCTCCAACTCCGATATACTTAACTGGTATCTTGAATTGATCACTAATTCCGATAACCACTCCGCCTTTGGCTGTGCCATCAAGTTTGGTTAAGGCCAATGCATTAACTTCTGTAGCAGCGGTAAATTGCTTTGCTTGTTCGAACGCATTTTGACCTGTAGAAGCGTCCAGCACTAACAGTATCTCATGAGGTGCGTCATCCACAACCTTTTGCATCACTCTTTTGATCTTAGTGAGTTCGTTCATCAAGCCTACCTTGTTATGCAATCTTCCAGCCGTATCAATAATAACTACATCGGCACCAATTTTCATCGCTGATTCCAAGGTGTCAAAAGCGACACTTGCGGGATCAGAGCCCATTTGCTGAGCAATTACAGGAACGTCTGCTCTTTCACCCCAAACTTTCAACTGATCAATAGCTGCAGCTCTAAATGTATCAGCAGCACCAATAACCACCTTCTTTCCTGCTTTTGAAAATTGATTGGCCAATTTTCCAATGGTGGTAGTTTTACCTACTCCGTTCACACCAACTACCATCATTACATATGGCTTCTTGTTGAGGTCTTCTTCAAAGTTCTTTACTTCCCCGGCTTTATTTTCTTCTAACAACAGTGAAATCTCTTCTCTCAAGATTTCATTCAGCTCAGCAGAATTAACGTATTTGTCTTTTGAAACGCGTGATTCAATGCGCTCGATGATCTTAAGTGTGGTAGTAACCCCAACATCAGAAGTCACTAAAACTTCTTCAAGATTGTCTAGCACCTCATCATCAACCTTCGATTTACCAACAACAGCTCGCGACAATTTGGAAAAAACACTTTCTCTTGTTTTTTCTAAGCCCTTATCTAACGATTCTTTTTTTGATTTAAATAAGCCGAATAATGCCATTCTGAATACTCTGTTGGTTTAAACAAAGAAAGCCTCTTTCTTTAGAAGAAAGAAGCTTTCAAAATATCATTTTGGAACAATTACTTAGACTTCAAGAAGTCTTCCACCAAATCTTTTGGCATAACTTCTTCACGAAGACTGTAGCCTCCAGTCTTTTCAGACTTAACCATCTTGATAACTTTCGTGAAATCCTTTGCTCCTTGTTTTCTTAATCCTGCTACTGTTTTCTTAGCCATGGCTCAAATGCTTTAATGGTTTTACTTAATCTCTTTGTGAAGAGTTACTTTACGTAGAATTGGATTATACTTCTTAATCTCAATTCTATCTGGAGTATTCTTTCTGTTCTTCGTTGTAATATAACGAGAAGTTCCTGGCTGACCACTCTCCTTGTGTTCTGTACACTCAAGAATTACTTGAACTCTGTTTCCTTTCTTTGCCATGATTACCTTGTCTTTGTAAAATAGGGGCGCAAAAATAAGCATCTTTCTTGTATTGAAGTACTTACAAACCAACTTTTTGAACAATACCACACTCAGAACTCCGTACTAACCGTAAACACCTCATTAACAGATTATTTAATAAACCAAGCCTATGTCATTTCGAAGCAAATTCACGTGATTTATAAACATGACACGCGTATTGAAGTAAGCTAAGAATGAATTTTTCAGCGAGAAAAGGAAAATCAACCAAGTTTCGATGGCACAAATCAAAAACAGGAGTTAAAATAGGGACAACAACTGGTTGCATAGCATCAAGCGTGCTTGATTTTTGAATACAATCGACATGAAATTAATTTTTTAAAGCTTGTTTTTCAGAAGCTTAAGGAATGAATTGAAGTAATATTTATCGATAATGATTCAAAATCCAATACATTTTTACTTTTGCAGCGGAGAGTTGGCAGAGTGGTCGAATGCGGTAGTCTTGAAAACTATTGATCTTCACGGGTCCGGGGGTTCGAATCCCTCACTCTCCGCCAAACGGAGCAAATCCCTGCGCGAAGCGCGGGGATTTTTTGTTTACAGCCGAGCCAAACTTGTTTGAGCGAGCGCTGTAAACAAAAAATCCCCAGTGAGCAAAGCGAACGAGGGATTTATAAAGTTTGGGACCTCCCCCATTCAGGGATCATGCAATAATCCCCAATGAACGAGCACGGCATCTATCATTCCAAATATGCCCCATTATAAAAGCTCCAGTCTACCTTTCGCCCCTCATAGTGCAGTGCATCAGAGCTATCCTTGACAATACAGGATGGAGCCATAATACATACGCTAGGATTTTCATGGTTATAAATAACTAAAAATCTTCCGTTCAATTTGCTTTCAAAACCTGTATTAGAAAAGGTGCCTCCGATAAGAGTTTCACGGCCATTGAAGGTTTGATTTCCAACATTGTACCTAAAATTAACTGCATGGAACTGACCTACCAAGGTTTTTACCGAAGTAAAATCTCCATATGTGTAAGCAGGTCTATCCATTACTTTTTCAATTCTAGCACTCATTCTAATCCAATTGTATAATGGAGCAATATGCGAGAAAAGCACTAGAGCAACCATCGCTATCAATGTATAACCCAGATTGTAGACATTAATTATCTTTTTGAGATATTCCATATATAGTTTCTTAGCATTAACCAAAACTCGTATCCACTTGCTTAACCCTCATACAACCTTCACGGAATGTAGATACTTGAGAGATTTTGCCCCTCCTCTACTTATTCTCCAAAATCAAGAACTCCGTTCTTCTATTCGCAGCACGACCTTTTTCCGTATCGTTAGAAGCAAAAGGAACCGTTTCTCCGAAGCCTCTATACTCTATTCTATCTCCAGATACACTGAGCGACTCAAGGTATTGTTTTACAGAAAACGCCCTGTCTGCAGAGAGCGCAAGGTTGGCTTCAGACTTTCCTACATTGTCAGTGTGCCCATGAATGGCAATGCGCATGCTTTCATTTTCCAGCAAATACTGAGCAAACTCAGTCAAAATATACTTTGACTTGTCTGATATCTCAGATGAGTTAGATCGATAATAGATGTCATTGATTTTATAAACTCCACCTTCCTTGACCTCTGCGACATCAAAATCAATTTCCTGGAAAGCATCGACCTCTTCAACATTTGTTCTTTGTTTCTTCTCTCCTTTTGGTTCGGTTTCAATCAACTTTGACTGGAATGCAATATCATCTCCCTTTACATTCATAACCACCGCTTCTTGTTCTTTCACAGCGATAACCGCAGCATAAGAACCATCATCATTGTTTACATCAACCTTCGTTATCTTTTTCGAATTCATCGTCTTGAGCTCCACTTTGGCATTTTGCGCTGGATTACCAACTTCATCTTTCAGTTTCCCTTTCACAAACACAACTTTGTCTGGACGCGCTTCTTTATACAACTCAAAACTCCATATATCTATACTCTTAGGAGCTGTTCTATCCTTGGCCGAATAGTAAACTGTTTTGCCATCGGTGGATACTGCAAATGCTTGTTCGTCTAATTCTGAATTGATTGGGTGCCCCAAATTGACCGGCTTCTCCCAACTTCCGTCATCTTTTTGTTTGGTGTAAAAAACGTCCAGCCCTCCCAATCCTAAATGCCCGTCCGAAGCAAAATAGAGCGTGCGCGAATCAGAGTGCATGAACGGAGTTTTATCGTTATAAGGAGTATTGATAGGAGGGCCAATGTTCTCTGCCATTTTCCACTGGCCATTTTCACCTTTTTTAGAGTAATAAATCTCCAAACCTGCATTATCTCCTCTATCACTTGTAAAATAGAGCGTTTTACCATCAGCGGAAATACTCGGCTGAGATTCAAAACCGTTTTCGGTATTCACATTGAGGCCTAAATTCTCCAACTCTGACCAATAATACCCACTCATTCCTGTTCTCGGATCACTTCCATACTTCAACGTGGCTGTATATATATCGCAATTTATATAGCCCATACTAGCGGGTTTACAAATAGTCAAATAGACGTGCCTATTGTCAATAGTCATGGTAGCACCACCATATCTGAATGCTTCGTTTAAATTAAAAGGAGTTGGAAAAGGCTCACCTTCTTCAAAATCTTCACCTTGAAGTCTTTTGGCCTGGACGAATTTTTCAGTGAATTGATCCTTCTCGCTCATCAAACTTGCCTTCACTTCCGATTGTATGGTATAGCGTCTTGTAAGAAGCATTTTTTCATTGTCAGGTGAAATGAGAGGTAAAAACTCATCATCATCGGTGCACACTCCATCTACTCGTTTCGGTTGAAATGGCACTGGGTTATCATATACATCCCTAAAAAACTCAGCGTATTCATAATCCAGTTTAATAGCATTTTCCCTTTCATCATCCAGTGGATCGGCAGATGAGGCACTCAACTCATAATATTTGTCATAATAATCGATCGCTTCCTTGTAAGCTTTTCTGCCCAGTGCAATTGCACCCAAATAATAGTAGGGTTCGAAATGATATTCTGGACAGATGCGAACAACCTCTTTCAACTCTGATTCAGCGGATTTGAATGATGACCCTCTAGAAATTGCAGTTCGAAGTAATTCTAAACCTAATATATAATGCGCCTCCGCACAATCTGGGTCATCTTCAATAGCTTTTCTCGCTGATTCTATTCGCTCGTCTTTAGAGTTTTTCCGATCCTTGGCCTCTTCTAAAAATTTTAACGCCTTCTTCTCTTCTGATCCTTGGCATTCCTCAAATGGAACCACCCGAAAACTCTTTGTACTTACACCCTGCTGAGCTGTCAGAGCGGCATTAAAAAAGAGAAAAATGGATGTTAAATAAAGTGCCTTCACTACGACCCGAATTTACGAGCCTATAATATTCACCCAATAGCCTTTTGACGTAAATAATGATCGGCAATTGTTAATAAACACATTGCTTCAACAATAGGAACCGCACGAGGCACTACACAAGGGTCGTGACGTCCTTTACCCGTTGCTACCATTTCTTCGCCTTTTGAGTTGATGGTATCTTGATCTCTCATAATGGTCGCTACTGGCTTAAACGTAACCTTCATTGTGATATCCTCACCGTTAGATATGCCTCCTTGAATGCCTCCTGAGTTGTTTGATAGCGTTTTTCCAAGTGCTGAAAACTGATCATTATGATCTGACCCTAGCATTCTAGAAGCAGAAACTCCACTGCCTAGCTCAAATGCCTTAACAGCGTTAATGCTGACCATGGCTTTAGCCAAATCAGCATTGAGTTTATCAAAAACAGGTTCTCCTATTCCGGCAGGCAAGCCTTGAATCACGCATGAAACAGTTCCACCAACAGTATCTCCTTGTTTTCGAATTTCTTCAATGAATTGAATCATTCTATCGGCTACTTCCTTATCAGGACATCTAACTATTGAACTGTGAATTTGAGTTTTATCGATACTTTGATAATTTGCATTAAGTTCAATCTCACCTACTGAAGATACATACCCCCAAACATCAATCCCAAATTTCTCTAAGTACTGGCGAGCCACAGCACCAGCAACTACGCGACAAGCCGTTTCTCTAGCCGATGACCTACCGCCACCCCGATGATCTCTGACACCATATTTCGCATCATAAGTAAAGTCAGCATGTGATGGCCGATAAACGTCCTTTAGGTGGTCATAATCTTTTGATTTGGCATCGCTGTTCTCGATAATAAAGCCAATTGGGCTTCCGAGCGTTTTCCCTTCAAAAACACCAGACAAGATTTTTACCGTATCAGATTCTTTGCGCTGTGTTGTAATAGACGATTGCCCGGGTTTTCTTCGATCCAGTTCAGACTGAACTCGCTCCATATTCAATTCTAATCCTGGAGGGCAACCATCAATAACCCCCCCTATAGCTGGTCCATGACTTTCGCCAAATGTGGTTAATCTAAATAATTGTCCTATGCTATTGCCAGCCATACATTCATCTGTTAAGTGCAAAGAAAGTCGCTATGGTAGTATAAAGATAAAATTGCATGTAAATGTTCGGTTTGATCCTTTTGATTTGGACTAATATTGCCCAAGAATTATTAGGACCAGAACACAATGAAGGTATTCATCAACATCAAATCACTACTTCAAACACGAACAAAACCTGAGTTAGTAGTAAAAGGAAGAGAAATGAAAAACCTGCCATGCATTGATCATGCCTGGATGAGCGTGAAAGATGGACTTATTGAGCGTTTTGGTTCTATGGAAGATTATCAACCAGAAGCGTTTTCTAATTATGAAATTATTGATATTTCAGGGAGTTTTATCCTACCAACGTGGGTCGACAGTCACACACATTTGGTTTTTGCAGAATGGAGAAATCAAGAATTTGAAGATCGAATTAACGGAATGACCTATCATGAAATTGCTGAAAGAGGGGGAGGAATTCTAAACTCAGCAAGAAAGCTTGGTGAAATGTCAGAGGATTACCTTTACCATTCTGCTTTTTCACGTTTGAATGGATTGATAGAACAAGGTACAGGTGCTATCGAGATTAAATCTGGATACGGATTAAGTCTTGAATCTGAATTAAAGATGCTTCGAGTTATCAAGAGACTAAAAGAGAACTCTCCTATTCCTATAAAGGCAACGTTTTTAGGTGCGCACGCTTTCCCCGAGTCATACAAGAACAAAGAGGATCAATACATAGATGAAATTATCAATACTATGCTGCCCGAAGTGTCTAAATACAACTTAGCGGAATACATCGATGCCTTTTGTGAAACGGGATATTTCAGTGTGGAGCAAACCGAAAGAATACTAAAGGCTGGTGCCAATTATGGCTTAAAACCAAAAGTGCATGTTAATCAGTTCAACGCTATCGGTGGAATAAAGACAAGCGTGGTAAACAATGCTATCAGTGTAGATCACCTTGAGGTCGTGAATGAAGAAGACATAAGCTTTTTAAAGAAGTCTTCTACCATAGCTGTTGCTTTACCTAGCTGTTCGTTTTTTCTTGAGATTCCATATACTCCGGCAATAAAACTGATGGAAAGCGATATTGCCATTGCTTTAGCAACCGATTTCAATCCCGGCTCAACACCTAGCGGCAATATGAACTTTATTTTCTCCTTGGCCTGCATTAAAATGAAAATGACACCAGAACAAGCGGTTAACGCGATGACTATAAACGGAGCTGCCGCCATGGAGCTTTCCGATCATTATGGAGCCATTGCTGAAGGCTTCGCGGCAAACTTTATTGTTACGAAGCCAATCAACTCACTCTCCTACCTTCCCTATGCTTTTGGCGAGAACCATATCCAATCAGTTTACATTAAAGGCGAAAAGTTCAAGGCATAAAAAAAGCCCGAATGCTTTTTGCATCCGGGCTTAGTATGTGTGATTTCAGAACGATTATCTCGTCACTGAAATACGTGTATTTGTGATCATGTCATTATTCTCAATTCTGATCATGTACATTCCAGATGGAAGGTCAGATACTTGAACTGTGTTTGATTGAGTTGAAACTTGCTTCACAACTCTACCTTGAACATCAAACATTGTAATGTTAGCCATACCCTCAGTTCCACCGATGTAAACAACATCATTGGCTGGGTTAGGGTACACTTTGAATGAACGTATACTGTTATCGTTGACTCCTAAAGGAACAACAACTCCACCCTCACCATATAATTCGAAAGAATCAGTTCCGATCACGTAAATAGTTTGATCACCATCTTCGATAGTTGTCAAGTTAGAAACCTCGTCTCCAACAACAACATCTTCATGATAAGACTGCCAGATCTCCCCAGTAGCTGGAGTTTGAATCCAGAATACAATCTCTAAATCAGAAAACTCTTCGATAGAGTGCTCAAGTGAATGATTGATTGGATCACCTGCATCATTAGATAATCTGTAGTCTCCAACAAACTCGTGAGTATTAGAAAGCATGACAGTATCATTTGCGTTAACAGCACTCAACATTTCACCTCCTGCATTAGGCATCAATTTCTTCATCACATGCTCAAATTGAGTCTCTCCATTCGTTTCAACGTTAAGAAAAGTCAACTTCTCATTAATCGCATGATGAGCAACAAGACTAGCTGGTAAATTGATAAGAGGAGTAAACCAAGACGAAGAATTTAACACCCACTTAGAGTCAACAACTTCTAATTGTCCATTCACCACTTCATAAGTCACATCCTTGTAAACTGTTGCTTCAGCTTCCATAGTCACAAATGCTGGTTGATCTTGAGCAGACGTAAATGCAGCAGCAGAATAAGAATTACTATTCATTCCATTTGCTCCATCTGTGAAGATATTAGGTACTGAGTTTACGCCATAATAGGTTCTACGATCTCCACCTTCATCAGTATAGTATGGATCACCAGTACCTGGCCAGCTCATTTGATAATTTACTTTAGAATATTCTCCTTGGAAATTTGAAAGGACATTACCAACATTGATATTTCCAGGCGTACATGGCCCACAAGTTGAACTAGTAAACGCCTCCAACAAAGGAGTTCTAGCAACTGCTGGTGGATGAGCAAGAATATCTATAGATGCAAGGTTATCGCCTGTATTAGAATCCATATTGCCATTAACCATTGTCACCTCAGTTTCAATCGTATATGTTTGAAACATTGTTGGAGTCCAATCAGTTGGGTGAGAATAAGTAGCCGATGCACCGGATGCTATGTTTAATCCAGAAACTGTTGCTGCGACCGCTGGCCCTCCATCTACTGTGTAGTTAACATCAACACTAGTAACAGTCTCAGAACCTAAGTTTCTGATTGTTCCTGTAATAGTATTTGCGGTATTAACTTCATGGAAAACGCTGTTATCGATAGAAACATTCTGTACATCGTACATTGGCTGAACACCAGCGTAAAATGTGTGGTAAGAATTATCTCCAGGATCAGCTGCATTGATACTGTAAGATGGTACAGCTGGTGAACCATTAACAGCAAGGGCATTCGCGGCATCAAATTGAATACCTAAGCTCAATGCTACAGCACCATTAGTTCGTTGATCTACGATGTAAATATTGTTTGTTGTTTCTTCAAGAACAATACTCCAATAAGTCCAATCGGTACCTGAAGCAGAATAAGAACTAAAATGAATCCAATGCTGCTGATTTGGTGCAGTGCCGAACGTTTTGGTTACGATATTATCACTTGGACCTGTTCCATTCAATCCAAGAATACAAATAGAACTATCAGGAACACCTGCATTTGGCAAAGTAACTGCTGTTGATGCTGGCGGTGTTGCTGCGTTGAGGTCAAAAGTTAGCACTCCCGAAGAAGATACTTTAAACTGAGTGACAGCTGTTCCATTGAAATCAAATGGAAACGGAAGTGTTTGCACCGGGCTAAAAGTTGGAGATGCTTGTGTCGTTAGAATTGTCGTCCAACCCGGACCAATTCCTCCTCCAACAGGAAACTCTGTGGCTTCAGTGTTAACACCTCCCGGATTCTGACCTGCATTAGGAAAAGAAAGCGTGTAGTACTGAGCCTGAGCAAACATAACGGACAAGGCAATGGATGCCGTGAATAATAGTTTTTTCATGTTTTAAATATTTGATAAGGGACGAAGAAAGGCTAAAAAATTGAATTATCACTCTTAACTTCTTCAACAAATAAGGGTGAATTATTGCAATCCAAAAGTTCTACAAATAAAAAAGGCCCAAGTGCATGAGCACCTGGGCCTTAATTTTAACTACCAAACAATACTTATCTCGTCACCGAAATACGAGTGTTTGCAACTGTTTCATTGTTCTCAATTCTGATCATGTACATTCCAGATGGAAGGTCAGATACTTGAACCGTGTTTGATTGAGTAGAAACTTGCTTCACAACTCTACCCTGAACATCAAACATTGTAACATTTACTATTCCTTCAGTTCCATTAATGTTCAACACATCGTTAGCTGGATTCGGGAATACTTTAAATGATCGATCATTATTATCATCAACGCCTAAAGGAACGATAGTCCCTTCTGTACCCATCATTTCGAATGAGTCGGTACCTATAACGTAGATCGTTTGACCGTCTTCTTCGATTGTTGTTAAGTTAGTCACACTATCACCAACAACTACATCTTGGTGGTAAGACTGCCAGATCTCTCCAGTAGCTGGTGTTTGAATCCAGAATACAATCTCCAAATCAGAAAACTCTTCAATCGAGTGCTCACTTGCATGGTTAATTGGATCAGTTGCATCGTTTGACAATCTGTATTCTCCAACAAAATTATGAGAGTTAGAAAGCATTACAGTATCATTTGCTGTAACAGCACTTAAAATCTCACCTCCTGCATTCGGCATCATCTTCTTCATCACATGTTCGAATTGAGTCTCACCATTTGTTTCAACATTCAAATAAGTCAACTTCTCGTTAATTGCATGATGAGCAACTAAGTTAGCTGGAAGGTTGATCAGCGGAGTAAACCAAGAAGAGGAGTTTAAAACCCACTTGGAATCGACTACTTCTAATTGACCATTAACCACTTCATAAGTCACGTCTTTGTAAACGGTAGCTTCTGCCTCCATAGTAACAAATGCCGGAACTTCTTGCGCAGAAGTGAAGTCATTTGCAGCGTATGAATTACTGTTCATACCATTCGCACCGTCAGTAAAAATATTTGGTACTGAATTTACATTATAATACGTTCTACGATTTCCACCTTCATCAGTATAGTATGGATCACCAGAACCAGGCCAGCTCATTTGATAATTTACCTTAGAATATTCTCCCGAGAAGTTTGCAAGAACATTACCAACATTAATATTTCCAGGCGTACATGGTCCGCAAGTAGAACTTGTAAATGCCTCTAAAACTGGCACTCTTTCAACTGCTGTTGGGTGAACCAACACATCCATTGAAGTAACATTGTTTGTAGGATCCTCATCTGCATTTCCATTTACCAACGTCACGTTAGTCGAAACCTCATAAGTTTGAACCATTGTTGGAGTCCAAGGAGTAGAATGAGTATAGTTGTACGAAGCACCAGGTGCTATGTTCAAACCAGTTAAAGCAGCTGAAGCAGCTGCTCCGCCATCAATTGTATACTCGATAGTTAAACTTGTAATAGCCTGAGAGCCAACATTCTTAACTGTTCCTTCAATGGTATTAGCAGTGTTTACTTCATGGTATGGGCTGTTGTTTATAGACACGTTACTTGCATCAAAATCGAATGGTGTAAATACTTTTACATTATCAATTCCAGCACCGAATAACCATCCTCCACCATCGCCATAGACAAATGCAAGCTTAACTTGATCGCCAACGTAGCTTGATAGGTCAAATGACAGCTCGTTTTCCCACTGCGCAACAGTAGCCAAAGGAGCATCATAGATCAAAGTCCACGCACCAGTTGACTGAGCCTGAGCATAAACGTTAAAGGACTCAGTAACTCCTTGATATGTACCTTCTAAATAAAACATATCAAATTGCAGGTTAACTGGGCTCGCAGCCGAAGTTAAGTCTACGAAAGCTGTCATCAACGAATCCGCACTTTTGTCACAGTTGCAACCATCATCGTTTGTTCCTAAAAAGTTTCCATGTTCAGGGTAAGCAAATGAACCTGATGAAAGCGATGCCGCAGTTCCTGCAAGCCATCCACCATCAGTTGCCAAAGTAGACTGAGTCCAAGAAGCTGGAACTCCGCCAGAAAAGTCTTCTGACATATAGATTTGAGCATTTGCCAAACCAACATAGCCAAGACTTAAAGCTGCTAGTAAAATTTTCTTCATAATAATTTATTGATTAATTGACAAATATGACAAAATTCAAGTGTTATCCGAAATGATAATGGTCACCAATTGTATTTCTAAGCAACTTTAAAAATTGAACACTTCTATTTATTCAACTTATAGATTTGCCAATCAAACTATACACCATGAACAAGATAATAGAATGCGTCCCTAACATCAGCGAAGGAAGAGACACAGCAAAAATCAAAGCCATCACAGATGTGGTTGAGACTGTTGAGGGAGCATTATTGCTTAACGTAGATCCCGGTAAAGCCACCAACAGAACAGTTATAACTATTGCTGGCGAGCCCGAAGCCGTAATTGAGGCGACTTTTAGATTGGTTAAAAAAGCCAGTGAGCTATTGGACATGAGCAACCACAAAGGAGAGCACCCAAGATTTGGAGCAACAGATGTTTGTCCATTGGTACCTGTCTCTAATATCTCGATGGAAGAAACGGTGGAATATGCAAGAAAGCTTGGGAAACGTATTGGCGAGGAACTTTCAATCCCAACCTATTTTTATGAAAACGCTGCTACTGTTGAAAACCGAAAAAATCTAGCAACTGTTCGCTCTGGAGAATATGAAGGCCTAAAAGACAAACTTTCCAATCCTGATTGGAAGCCTGATTATGGTAGTACATCTTTCAACGAAACAGTAAAAAAATCGGGTGCTATTGCCGTTAGTGCTAGAGACTTTTTGGTAGCGTACAACATCAACCTGAACACAACAAGCACACGGAGAGCCAACTCTATCGCTTTTGATATCAGAGAAAGAGGAAGAGCCAAACGCGAAGGCGATTCTTTAACCGGTAAAATTTTGAAGGATGAAAATGGAAAGCCTATCAACGAACCTGGCCTATTAAAGTGTGTAAAAGGCATTGGCTGGTTTATCGAAGAGTACGGAGTAGCTCAAATCAGTTATAATCTCACCAATATATCCGTCACTCCCATTCACATAGCATTTGACAAAACCTGCGAAAGAGCTCAGGTAAGAGGTGTGCGTGTAACGGGTTCTGAATTAATAGGATTGCTACCCAAAAAAGCACTGATGGATGCTGGGTACTATTTTCTTAAAAAGCAAAATCGTTCTCTTGGTGTACATGATGAAGAAGTCATGAAAATTGCCATTAAATCACTCGGACTAGATGAACTCGCTCCTTTCAATATGAGAGAAAGGGTGATCGAGTATGTGTTAGAAGACCGAATGAAGAAGGAAAAGCAACTTGTTGACATGACGCTTTCTGAGTTTACCAATGAAACCGCATCAGAGTCTCCTGCTCCAGGCGGTGGATCGATATCCGCTTATGTTGCTGCGTTGGGTGTTTCTCTAGGAACAATGGTTGCCAATCTCTCATCACATAAGCGCGGTTGGGATGACAAGTGGGAGTATTATTCTGATTGGGCAGTGAAGGGTCAGGGTTACAAAAATGAATTGATGCGATTGGTTGATGAGGATACCAATGCGTTCACGTTAATCATGGATGCTTTTGGATTACCAAAAGGAACAGACGAAGAAAAGGCAACGCGTAAAAATGCCATACTTGAGGCTACAAAAGGGGCAATTCAAGTTCCACTATCCGTGATGAGAGTTTCATTTGAAAGTATGGAAGTGATGCTTGAAATGGCAAAAACTGGTCTTCCAGCTTCAATTAGCGATGCCGGAGTTGGCGCACTGTGCGCGAGGGCGGCAATAAGGGGAGCACATTTGAATGTGAAAATTAATGCTGCCGGAATTGAAGATAACGACTACAACGAAAGTATTTTCAAGGAGTCAAACGAAATTGAAGAGAAGGCTCATGAACTTGAAAACACAATTCTTGAATTAGTTTATTCCAAGATCTAATTCTCGATAGTTTTATTCGAATAAGCGCATTATCTTGTGCTTATGGCAAAATCAGCTCAGAACAAGCCTCCTTACAAAAGGTGGGAAAGAATAGTGTATTTTTTTCCGGTTCAACTGCTATTCGTGCATTTGAAGAAAAACTTAATCTTGCTGTTGTTTTGGCTTATTCTTTTTGGTGTTATCCTAAGAGTATTCAGCTTAAAATACGGAATACCTTATTTATTTCTGCAGCCTGAGTATCTAGGCGAAGTCAATTTTCTATCCCATTTAATCCTAGGAGTTTCGTTGGGTGGATTTATAATGGCATTTAACCTCTCAAGTTACGTAGTCAACGGGTTTAGATTTCCCTTTCTTGCTACGTTGCACCGTCCATTCATTAAGTATTGTCAAAACAACATCATACTTCCTCTCTCCTTCTCTGCTTTATACCTCTATAGTATGGTTACGTTTCAGTTGGAGTTTGAGCAGATTGAATTACAACAAACTATCATTAATGCCATTGGCTTTTTAGTTGGCAACTTAATTTTCATCCTTTTCACGCTGGGCTACTTTTTAATCACTAATAAAAGTGGGCAATCATTTCGCACTAAAAATGATAGAGGAATATTAAACCCTGTAAATGATCTATTTGGCAATAAAAAGAAATGGTCTGGCCTTTCCGCAACCTCTAAAAAGCAATGGAAAGTCAGCACATATATAGGCAACTATGGCAAGATTGCTCTAGCACGAGAGAGTAGTCATTACAAACCTGAAACGCTAGAAAAGGTGTTTGCACATAACCGAATTAACGCTTCACTTTTTCAAGTTGGAATTATTGTTTCATTATTCTTCTTGGGTTGGTTCAACGACTCAAAATGGCTCATGATTCCCGCCTCAGCCAGTATATTATTATTCTTCACTATACTGATAATGATTGCCTCAGCTTTCTATTCTTGGTTTAAAGGATGGACCTCTGTCGTAATTATTGGATTAACTCTGCTCCTTAACCAGATTTCGCAGCAGAACACCCTTGACTATGGAAGCCAAGCATATGGCCTCAATTACGACACAACCAAAACAGCCTACACACAAGATAATATTAGAGCTTTTCAAGAAAACAACATAATCTACAAAGCCGACATAAAGCGAGGGCTAAAACTTTTAGAAAACTGGAAACACAAAACCCAAGAGAAAGAACCTATTGCCGTTTTCATTAATGTGCCCGGTGGCGGATTGCGTTCCGCATTATGGACGATGATGTCACTGAATGAAGCAAACGACATCAGTAAAAATGAATTATGGAAAAATGCGGTTCTTATTTCAGGCTCATCAGGCGGTGTTGTGGGCGCGGCATATCTAAGGGAGTATTTATATCGTAAAAACAGTCAAGACTCCGTTCCATCGTTTGGAGTCATTATGGATGATATATCTAGAGATAAGTTAAATCCTGTTGCCGCAAAAGCAGTACTCAACGATATTTTTCTTCGTTTTAAAACCTTTGAATACGCAGGGCAGTCATATCGTAATGATCGATCAAGAGCATTCGAGGTTAAACTAAATAATGATACCAGAGGGTGGATGAATAGAGCACTTAGTGATTACGCCCAACTAGAGTACGAAGCCAAAATGCCATTGATGCTAATGGCTCCAACGGTGAGTAATGATGGAAGGAAATTAATCATTTCATCACAAGGGGTATCCTATTTAGCACATAACACAGCTCACGATCAGATTAATGAAAATATAGAGTTTACAAGATTTTTTAATGAACAAGGGGCACGTGATCTAAGCTTTCTTTCAGCCCTAAGAATGAATGCAACGTTTCCATATGTTTTCCCAGCAACTAAACTCCCCAGTGAACCAACAATCGAAATATTGGATGCTGGCATTCGCGACAATTACGGGTTCAGTAATACCCTGAAATTCATGTACTCTTTTCGAAATTGGCTTGTCGACAACACACAAAAAATCGTGATCATTCAAATACGAGATCAGCAAAAATTCAGAGATATAAAAGCAAGTAAAACAAGAAGTTTGTGGGAGTCTTTGACTCAGCCTTTTGGCACATTTTACACAACTATAATCGATGTGCAAGACTATGCTATGGAAGACCAAGTAAGACAAGCATACGAATGGTATGGTGGTGAGATTGAAGTGGTAGAGTTTGTTTTAAATCGGTCAGAAACGAATCCAATTAGCCTGAGTTGGCACTTAACAAAAAAAGAGAAAGATCGAATTCAATCTTCATTGGATAGCGAAACCAACACAAAAGCATTTATCAGATTAAACGAAATATTGAGGTCTAGTCAATGATAAGTACTTCAGATTCAGAGGATTTTTTTGAGAGTTGACTCATTATTACAGACTGAATATCTTGATCATCATATCCCGTTTCTATCCAATCTTTTACTTCGTTCAGATTCTCAAAGTTGATACTGTTTGGAACCAATCCATGTCCTTTATACCTTCCACCTTCTAACAAAACGATACTACTTTCATTCTCTTTAAACCCTTGACCCTTGATCAGCATCGTTTTACCAAGCTGTGTTAACTCTGCAAGAGCTTCGTTAAATCTGATGTTATAAGCTTCAGGAGCTTCAACCCCGATACACGCTTGCTTGCACATTCCGTAATAATCAACCAAGCATTCTTCACCATGATCTTGCAAACCACAATACTTGGCGCAAAGATCATATTTTGTGCAGAGAAACTCTAACCTCGTCTTAACCTCAAACTGACTTTTAAATGAGAAAATAGGTTTATCCCACTTCCCTACTCGACCAAAATTAAACCGACCGTATCCACGTTGATCGATGTATTTGTACACACCCCAATTTAGAGTCACCCTCTTCATTAAACGGTTATAAGGTGGCCAATGCTTTTTAATCTGATTGGCTTCTGTGAGCAATGAAATCATTTCATTAGGGCATTCAATCCATTCTAGGTCTTCAATCTTCTCACTGAAACGATTCTTTAACCCAGTGTGCGTATTTCCTCTAAAATGATCTGCAACCCGCTCCTTAAGATTGTTGGCTTTACCCACATATATAACTTTGTTGTTAGGTCCTTTAAAAATATAAACTCCTTGCGTTGTAGGCATTGTATCAAAGCGCTCGCGTTTGAGTAATGGCGGCAGAGTTGCCTCACGCGACCTAGCATTTAATGAATAAGCAATATGGCCATCCTTATCCTTTTCCAGCAACCTCAAAAACAAGTTTGCTGTGAAATCGCAGTCCCCCATTGCTCTATGCCTTGCGTTAATTCTATACCCTAACTGCTCTGCAATCTTTCCTAAGCTATAAGAATACAAATTGGGAATTAATTTTCTAGACAGGCGCACCGTACATAATCTTTTCGGCCGCCATTGAGAACCCAAAAGGGCAAATTGCTCTCTAATAAAACTGTAGTCAAAATTTACATTATGAGCTACAAATACATGATCGTGTGTTCTTTCCCAAATAGCTTGTGCCACTTCATGAAATTCGGGAGCATCAGAAACCATTTCATTGGTTATTCCAGTGAGCGTAGATATCTTAGGTGGGATGAGTCGGTTAGGATTAATAAGTGTTTCGAAACGGTCTATTTCAACCCCATTCTCAATCCTTATGATTGCAATCTCCGTTATGGAATTGCTTTTCGCACTTCCTCCTGTGGTTTCAATATCAACAACTGCATACTTCAAGCTTATAAAATTAATCGTTGACGCCTTATTTTGTTAGTTTTTAAAACATTTAACGACATCTCGTCACAATCAAGACTCAATCAAGCAGAATTATGCTTTTGTTTGAAGCACAAACTAGAAACATGAAGCTAACCATCTCCTTAGGTCTATTATTGATCGCGAGCGCATCGTTTGGACAATCTTTACAGTCAACAGCTAAAACAACAAAAAAGCTTAAACCAGAGGTTAAAAAAGAATGGCATAACTTGTCATTTAAGGATGCCAAAGTCTACGGAACTGGCACTGATCAAGTTTATTCAGAGCAATTGGCTGGTGCTAAACCCAAGAAAAAAATCGTAGTTGCCGTTATTGATTCTGGTGTTGATATTGAACATGAAGACTTGAGCGAAAGCATTTGGACCAACACCAATGAAATACCCAATAATGGAAAAGATGATGATCAAAATGGTTTCGTAGATGATGTGCACGGTTGGAACTTCCTAGTAGACAGTAATGGTCAAAATGTGATCTATGATAATATGGAAGCAACGCGTGTTCTTCGATTGAGCAAACGATTAAAAAACGAACAGAAACCCTATCCTGAGTGGCTAACGGAAGAGGTACTAACCGATGCTGTAAATATCTACAACGAGAGCAGTGAAGAAATGAGTGGACTTGGACAATTCAGCCTAGTTTACAATAAAATAGACTCAACAGCCAAAGCTGCTACTGGAAAGGAAGAATATACCTATAAGGATGTTAAGAACATCAAAGATTCCAGTGAAGACATCAAAAAGGCAAAGCGCATTTTCTCCGTTTTCAAAACTTTAGGGATTGAACAATCAGACCTCGAAGAAATGGACTCACAAGCAGATAAGTATGCTGCCTACTGGTTGAATTTTGATTTTGATCCTAAGGCAGGAATGCCACAAACAGGGTCTAAATATGGAAACAATCATTATGGCGGTGAGCATGCAGAGCATGGAACCCATGTGGCAGGCATTATTGCGTCCACTCGAGATAATGATAAAGGATCGCAAGGCGTGGCTTATGGAGCTGCGGAAATTATGGTTTTGCGCGCTGTTCCAGATGGAGATGAACGCGACTTGGATGTTGCCAATGCTATAAGATACGCTGCCGATAATGGTGCCAACATTATCAATATGAGTTTTGGGAAGGGCATTTCACCAGACAAAAGGTTAGTTTATGACGCCCTTAACTATGCAGCTTCAAAAAATGTCTTAATCGTGCATGCCGCAGGAAATGATAGCGAAGACATAGACGAAGCCAATAATTACCCCAATGACGATGGATTGACTCTGCAAGGCCAGAGCAGCTTTCTCTGCATTGGAGCTTTGTCTCCAACAAAAGGAAAAAAAATTACTGCTGCTTTCTCCAATTACGGAACCGAATCTGTTGACATTTTCGCTCCGGGAGAGGACATATACTCTACCCTACCAGGAAACAATTATGGTTTTCGCAGCGGTACAAGCATGGCTGCTCCTGTTGCTTGCGGTGTAGCAGCTTTGGTTTGGTCGATGAATCCGGAGTTGACTGCGCTACAACTCCAACAGCTACTAATCAAATCGGCCACAGACCTAAGCGATAAGAAAGTGCTTATTCCTGGAACCAAAGAAAAAGTAGCTTTTAAAACACTCTGCAAGTCTGGAAGTGTGATTAATGCCTATTCCGCATTAAACATGATTAGAACTCTTTAAGAGAGCATTGATCCGAGCATATCATTGAAGTTTACACTTCCATGATAACTCTTTTTACTGATTAAAGAATATTCAGCCAGTGCATGAAGAACAAATTCTGCATATAGCGGCATCTGATCTTTTTCCGCTCGTGGCATAAAGTCATTAATGAATTTGATTAACGGCTTAACAGCCAAAAGTTTCTCTGCATACTCCTCGTCTGCAGCATCGTTGTCTAAGTCAAGAGAATTGTTCCCAAACCATTCAACAATCGGATCATAAGGCGATGGTGCTTCCCTTTTCGATAGCTTTTCTGGACTTGGAAAGGTTTTTAAGAACTCCTTACGAATAGTATGACGAATAATTTGATGAGCTACTTGAAGCGCTCCCTCTTGTTCTCCTTCATACACCAATTCCACCTTTCCTGTTATGGCAGGAATAGCGCCTATCAAATCACTTATTCTAACGGTGGTTTTGCTTTGTCCATTCTTTAACGCTCGAAGCTCAGCAGTTGCAATTAAATTTTCAAATGCAGTAATACTCAACCGCACAGAAACTCCACTTTTTTGATCAATTAATTCACTTTCTCGTGCAACGAATGAAAGTTCTTCAATCATGTCATCTAGTAAGACAGGAACAGAAACCATAGATTTCTGAGACTCTTCAATCTGAGACTCTTGCCTTGTTATGATTTTTGAGTCATCGATATTCATTGGGTAATGCGTGATTATCTGACTTTGGATCCTATCCTTCAAAGGAGTAATAATAGAACCTCTATTCGTGTAGTCCTCTGGGTTAGAAGTAAAAACAAACTGAATATCTTGAGGCAAGCGAACCTTAAATCCTCTGATCTGGATATCTCCTTCTTGTAAGATATTAAACAAGGATACTTGGATTCTAGGTTGCAGGTCGGGCAACTCATTAATCACAAAAATGCCACGATTAGAATGCGGAACCAATCCATAATGAATAGCCTCTTCGTCCGAAAAGTTTAGTTTCAAGTGTGCTGCTTTTATGGGGTCCAAATCTCCAATTAGGTCAGAAACAGATACATCGGGAGTAGCCAACTTTTCAGTATACCGTTCACTGCGATGAATCCACCGTAATGGAGTTGCATCACCAAATTCTTCGATGATGGCTTTTGCCTTTTTTGTAATCGGCTGCAAGGGATCTTCATTCAGTTCGCTTCCTTCAATGGCTGGGATATATTCATCCAACAAACCAACCATCAATCGAGCAATAGTTGTTTTGGCTTGTCCTCTCAAACCTAGCAGGCTAATGTTGTGCTTTGCTAAAATCGCACGCTGAAGCTGCGGTATCACAGTATCTTGGTATCCAACCACTCCTTCAAAAGGTTCTTGTCCTTTTCGTAGAAGGTCAATTAAATTCTTTCTGAGTTCATCTTTGATACTTAACGATTCGTATCCTGATTTTTTTAATTCGCCAATAGTCTTGTAAAGCTCCATTTAATGGTAAGATTTAAGATCTTTTTCTAAGTAACAAAGAATAGGATAAAAGTTTTATACTCAGCTGAGATTAAATATTTTGAAGTGTTCATTAAGCAATAGGAAAATAGCTTAAAACTGTGTTCTTTTGCGCCCATTTTGAAAAAAATATTAAGTCATAGTATTTGGATTTTCATTTGCCTAATGATGATGGCATTCAACTTCAGTATGGAAAATTTTCAAGAATTTTTCGTCCTTCCAGATGATGCCCACGATCAGGTAAAAGTGACATGGATGCCAAAGGAAAATGTAAACGTAAAGTTCTATTATTTAGAGAAAAGCATAGACAACGTAAAGTTTGACGTTTGGAAAAAATCTAAAGGACTTGACGCAAATGCTTCTAGTCAAAAGCTATTTGAAGTTGATTTTGAACCTGCTCCAGGGTGGTCTTACTACAGAATAAGAGAAGAGTTAAGAAATGGTAAAGTTAACCATACACCTGCTATCCCAGTTTTTATCGGCATTGAACGGTTGAAAAAAGCAACGCGCATAACTCCTCAATCTTTGGTCAAAGACAAACGACAAAAAGTATCTTTGTCGAACTATGATGGAAAGAGCTTTGTTTTAGTGCTCCGTGATAGGGATGGTTATGAGTATCTTTACGATAAACCGATCAGAGTAAATAGTGCGGGGCTCTACATTGAATATGGTACAGGAATGCCTTCTGGCCCATATACAATTACAGCGTCTTCATTAGAATTGTTGATTGGCTTAACGATATTCGTAAATTAATCGTAAACTATCGCCTAATTGTATCTCGAAATACGTAAATGAGAATTAAGAGCTTAATCTTTTTTTGTGTCCTTTCTTTCATCAGCTTAGCTGCAGGTGTCGATTACAGGGGCTTAAAACCTTCCAAGCTATCCGAGTTTACGGTATATAGCAAAGGTGATCATGTTAAGATTACTTGGAAGACGAAGTCAAGAAAAGACATTATTGACTTTGCTATTGAACGAAGTCGTGACCGCAGAAACTTCGAAATTCTCAAAAAGATTGGTGATGAAGGTGTTAATCCGTCTGCCATGGAATTCTTTGAAGTAGATAATGAACCAATGCCAAGATGGTCGTATTACAGAATTAAACAAGAATTTTCTAATGGTGATTATGCCTACTCAGAAATAGCTCCAATATTTTTTGGAATGGATCGATTGAGAAAAGGTGAAGTGATTGTCGCGAAGAACCCCAATGATCCTGGAACATCAAAAGTCAATCTTTCAAAATTCAATCAGGAGAAGGTTCTCATGGTAGCAAGAGATACTCAAGGTGTTGAATACTACATTCATGAAATGCTTTTCGTCAAGGGTAACAAACTTTCAGTAAAAGCTACTCCACTTGTTCCGCCAGGATTTTATACCATTACAGCAAGTTCAATTGACGAACTACTAGGATTAGAGTTGATTGCTGAATAAGTGATTTATCTGACGTTTTTTCTTCTGTTTGATTCGTAATCTTCAAACACAAAATCTCCCAATCCTTTCAAACTGGTATAGAAAGCCTTGCCTTTATTGGCTTCTGTAAACTGCTGCACAAACTCTTGTAAGTATGGGTCACGTGCAATCATGAATGTAGTAATTGGAATTTTAGACTTACGTGCTGCACCGGCTAGATTCAACGTTTTATTCACAATGCGGGGATCCAGTCCAAAGCTATTCTTGTAATAGCTACCATCCCGCTCTTTCAGGCATGATGGCTTTCCATCTGTAATCATGAAGATTTGACGGTTAGGATTTTTCTTTTTCTTTAAAATATCCAGCGCCAATTCAAGTCCAGCAACCGTATTTGTATGATAAGGTCCTACTTGCAGGTACGGCAGGTCTTTGATGCTCACCGTCCAAGCATCATTTCCAAAGGCAATAATATCTAGCGTGTCCTTTGGATATCGTGTTGTTATCAACTCAGCCAGCGCCATCGCTACTTTTTTGGCCGGAGTAATGCGATCTTCACCATACAAAATCATGGAATGACTAAGGTCAATCATCAGCACTGTTGAAGTCAATGATTTATGCTCTGTTTCCTGTATTACTAGGTCTTCTTCCCGCAAGGTGAAGTCTTCTATACCACGGTTAATTTGCGCTTTACGAATACTTTCGGTAAGCGCTATGCGATCGGTTTGATCTCCAAATTGGAATGGGCGTGTTTCGGGAATCACCTCATCTCCACGACCCAGTTTATTAGTTTTATGACCTCCCGATTTACTCTTCTTCATTTTACCAAACACCTGATCCAATGAGCGTTTACGAATCACCTGTTCAGATTTGGAAGTAATGGTCATTCCTTGTCCATCTTGATCTTTTGAAACAAACCCTTTTCTTTTCAACTCTTCAATGAAATCATCTATAGTGTAAAAATCATCGGTAAGATTGTATTCTTTATCTAATTCTCTCAACCAATCAATAGCTTCATCAGCATCACCGCTAGTGTGCGCAAGTAACTCCATGAAGATATCAAGCAACTTTTCAAATGGACCTTTGCTATCGTCTTCGGTAAATTGAGTAAAACTGAAACCTTTCATAATACTTAAAACCTAATTATGGATCAGTTTGTTTAGACATGTCCTTGATCTTCTGCCAACTTAAAACAGTCGCAGTCTAGGGCACTATCTACATAACCTTCCAGTGCAATCATTTCATCGCGTGAAAGCTTTTTACCTTCATAAGAGATAAAATACATCAGTAACATGCCGATCAACGCCACTGGTAAAAGCCACCACCCCTACATATCCTTTTTCAGTGTCCACTGGGAAAGGCCCAGTGTAAGCCCAACAAATGCAAGAAACCCAAAGAAGCCATAAAAGAACATAAACATCGTCCAAACCGCTGGGGTTGGACCGATCATGCACCTTACTAACGCTTTCCCTTCCTCTTGATCATGCTCCATATTTACATCCATATGTGGCGACCAGAAGTGCTTATACTTCTCTGTGATTTCTAAAGTGAAATGGTCTCTCACTTTTTTCATTCTAATATTGTCTAATGGAGCCGTCTTGGCATATTTCATTAACCGCTCAGACAATTCTTCAAGTGACAGTTCTGAATGAAATTTAAACCGAGGACGAAAACTTAAATCAGGCATTAGATAATTATCAATGATTTCAAAACATTGAAAATAAAAAAATCCCAGCCACAAGTGACTGGGATTTCGTTTTAGTTCTAACTAATGTTTTAGAATTATCTAGGGCGGGCTTCGTTAACAACGATTGCGCGATCCATTAACTCAGCGCCATTAAGGCCTTCAATAGCAGCTCTAGCTTCATCATCATTAGACATTTCAATAAAACCGAATCCTTTAGCACGACCAGTTTCTCTATCAGTAATGATCTTAGCAGAATCAACTTGACCATATTGAGCAAATGCTTGCTCTAAGGCCTCAACATCCAACCTGTAGTTCAGGTTGCCAACAAAAATATTCACGGGAAATAGAAATTAAGTAAGTATAAAAAAAATTAAAGTTCAAATATAAGAGATCTAGACACTTACAACACATTTCTTGCAAAAAATCCGCTTTACACTACAAAATGATACACGGTCTCCTGTAACTCTCTGAGATTATAATGTGACGCCATTGTTTCCCCATAGGCGCCAGCAGAGCGAATTGCTATAATATCGCCTCGATTACTTTCTTTAAGTTCAATGGCCTTACCAAAACAGTCACTGCTTTCACACACCGGACCAACAACATCATACACCATGCATTTATTTTCGTTTCTTGAAGATAAATTCTCAATGTCATGAACCGATTGGTGCAATGCTGGGCGAATCAATTCGGTCATTCCAGCGTCAAGAATTAAGAAGTTGGTCTTTAATCCTTTCTTGACATATAGTACGCGTGAAATTAAATCTCCACAATTAGCTACCAGCGAACGCCCCAATTCGAAATGAAGCTGCTGACCTGGTCTTAAATCGATGAGAGAATCAAATACTTTAAAGAAGCGCTCAAAATCAGGATTCAAGGGATTATCAGGGCTTTGATAGTCTATTCCTAACCCTCCACCGGCATTGATATGCTTTAGCTTTATTCCTTTTTCCTCAAAACGAGTTTGAATAGCATTTATCCTTCCACACAAGTTTCTAAACGGTTCTAGGTTTGAAATTTGTGAACCAATATGAAAATGCAATCCTTCAAGCAACAGATTATCAGAACCTCGGATCACTTCAATTACCTCGTCTACCTGCCATCCACTTATGCCAAATTTATTTTCCTCTAAACCTGTGGTAATATGATGATGCGTTTGTGCATCAACATCTGGATTTAATCTCAGTGCAATTCTGGCCTTGCTGTTCATCGATGAAGAAATATCATCGATTACCCTCAATTCTTCAATTGAATCCACATTGAGGGTAAAAATGTTGTTTTCAATTGCCAGTTTTATTTCATCATCTGTTTTACCCACGCCTGCAAAGGCGATATGATCTGGTTGAAAGCCTATTTCTAACGCTTTTTGCAACTCTCCACCGCTTGCACAATCAGCACCCAATCCTTTTTCCTTGATCAGGTTAAGTATGGGCGTGTTAGTATTAGCCTTTAATGCATAATGTATGTGAAACCCGTATTTATCAGCCGCACTTTTAGCGCAGTCAATAGTATTCGATAGCGCCTGAAGATCATAAAAGTAAAAAGGTGTTGGTCGACCTCTAAACGATGCTATATTCTCCTCTCTTATCATTCTCCTAGATCAAATAGTCCCTGATTGAGCGCTTTTAAGGCTTGAGTTTTATATTCTGTATCAATCAATATAGAAACGTTGTTTTTGCTGCCCCCATAAGAAATCATGCGAAGAGTGATGTCTTTGAGTGAATTGAAGATTTTAGCTGCATGGCCCGATTCAGATTGCAGCATGTGACCGACAATACAAACAATGGTTTGATTCGTATCTACTTCAACCTTTCCATATAGGCCTAATTCTTCTACAAGCTCAGAAATATCTCTATCATCATCTATGGTTAAGCTCACTGCCACCTCACTGGTAGTGATCATGTCAATCGATATTTTGTGTCGCTCAAACACTTCAAAAATTTGACGCAGAAAACCATAGGCCAACAACATGCGGTCACTTTTAATTTTAATGGCCGTAATGCCATCTTTTGCAGCTAATGCCTTTATATGATTTCCAGAAGGCTCATTTGAAATGACAGTCCCTAATTTTTCAGGGGCCATGGTATTCTTCAGCACTACCGGCACTCCTGAGTTACGGGCAGGAACAATACTGGTCGGATGCAAAATTTTAGCCCCAAAATAAGCCAACTCTGCAGCTTCATCAAATGTTAGCATGGCTATGGGTCGCGTATTCTTAACTACACGGGGGTCATTATTATGCATACCATCAATATCAGTCCAAATCTGCACTTCCTCTGCTCCAATAGCAGCGCCAATAATACTAGCCGTATAGTCGCTTCCTCCTCTCTTCAAGTTATCAATTTCGCCAAAGTGATTTCTACAGATAAACCCTTGTGTGATGAATAAATCACATGATGCCTCTGCGTCTATAATTCTATTCAGGTTACTCTTTGTATACCACATGTCTGGTTCACCTTGCTGATCAACACGCATAAAATCGAGAGCTGGAATGAGCTGAGCATTGACACCTAATTCTTCTAAATGCATCTGCATAAGCATTGCAGAAATGAGCTCACCTTGAGCTAGAATAGAACGTTCTTCAAAACGAGTAAACATATCTAATGTAAACGAGCGAATATGGTTCCAATGCGATTCGAGCAATGATTTAACCTTCGCCTTTGACTCTTGTGAATCAAACAGAATTTCAACCAAGTCAACATACTCAGCCTCAATCTGCGCTATACGCTCATTCACGGAAGCTTTTTCATTGCGATACAATGCATTGACTATCTCAACCAATTTGTTGGTTGTACCCGAAACTGCGGATAACACAACAACCTTCTTATTGCCATCTTGAATCAGTTGCGCTACATGCTTTATACGCTCTGCACTACCTACTGATGTCCCACCAAATTTTTGAATGATCATTCTCAGAAAAAATAAGTCGGCGAATGTAGGTTCGAAAACCCAGAATATCTCACTTAAAGCATATTATATGCTAATCACAATGAATGGTTCAAAACCAATAACTCATTTTCACTTTATATAGATGGTAAGGCTCTTATATTTGACCCTCTCTTGAAAAATCAATCATTATAAGTGCTCAGTCTATTAAGAAAAGAAATAAGTGATTTTTTATCGTCATTGATAGGCTACTTAGTCATTGCTGTTTTCTTAACCGCAGTAGGTCTATTCATGTGGGTCTTTCCAATTGACATTAACGTGCTCAATAGTGGCTATGCCAATCTAGATGCTCTATTCACACTAGGTCCTTGGGTTTTTCTTTTTCTGTGTCCTGCCGTTACCATGCGACTGTTTGCGGAAGAATACCGCACTGGAACAATGGAAATGTTAATGACAAAACCACTTACCGATTGGCAAATCATAGGTGCTAAATTTTTAGCTGGTTGGATACTCACTGTTATTGCCATCATTCCAACGCTTATCTACTTCTACTCTGTTTACAAGCTGGGAAGTCCAGAAGGAAACCTAGACATAGGAGGCATAGCTGGATCGTATATCGGATTGATCTTTCTATCTGGCGCGTATGTAGCGATTGGACTTTTTGCTTCATCTACCACTAACAATCAAATCGTATCATTCATTGTTGCCGTATTCTTAAGCTTCTTCATGTTTATAGGTTTTGACTCAGTGAGTGGCTTTATCCCGATGGGTGCCGCAGAACAAATTTTCATCAACCTTGGAATCAATGAGCATTACATCTCGATGAGTCGTGGTGTAGTTGATACCCGAGACCTTTTGTATTTCTTTAGCCTAATTGGCGTATTTCTCCTTTTTAGTAAAACTCGATTAGAAAGCAGAAAATGGTAGAAACGTCAGTAAATAAATCAATTAAAGGAAAAAAGTGGATTGACATTGGCACGTTAATAGTTGCTTTAGTTGGGATAATCCTACTGAACTATGTAGGGTCATTTTTCTTTGAGAGAATCGATCTTACTGCAGAAAAGCGCTACACTCTTTCTGGTGCTACGATAAAGAATCTTGAGAATTTAGAAGATATTGTTTTCGTTCGTGTTTACTTGGAAGGAAACCTACCCACAGAGTTTCGTGAATTGAGAGATGCAACCAAAGAAACGTTAGATGAATTAAGGGCTTACGCTGGAGTTAACCTTGAATATGAGTTCATAAACCCTTCGGCCAGTCCAAATGAAGAGGAACGCGTTGAAGTTTATCAGGAATTAACCCGTCAAGGGCTTCAGTATACAAATATCCGCATGCGCACAGGCGATAAAATGTCAGAACAAATCATTTTCCCTGGCGCAGTGCTGACATTCAATGGAAAGGAAACTCCCATTCAACTGTTGAAGGGTCAAAAAGGAACCTCACAGCAAGAAATGATTGCGTCTTCTGTTCAGCAATTAGAGTACGAGTTTATGAGTGCTTTAAAAAAGCTTTCTAATCAAGAAATGAAGCGCGTGGCCTTCATTGAAGGGCATGGTGAATTGGATAAACTAGCTACTGCTGATGCTGAAAAAGCTTTGTCTGAATTCTACTCAGTTGAACGTATTACTATTGATGAAAAAATTGGCGCTTTGGATGGTTTAGATGCCATCATAATAGCAAGACCAGACAGCGCTTACAGTGAAAAGGACAAATTCATCATTGACCAGTATATTATGCATGGTGGAAAAGTTCTTTGGTGTATCGATCCTGTATTTGCACGCATGGATAGCCTAAAGCAAAGTCAATTCACGATGGGCCTTGTTCTGGAGCATAACTTGACCGATCAACTATTTAAATACGGTATTCGATTGAATAACGATTTAATCATGGATTTGGAGGCATTGCCAATTCCAATTGTAACTGGTATGGTTGGAAATCAGCCGAACTATGAAATGTTTCCTTGGTATTACATGCCATTGCTGATTGGCAATCCGAACAGCCCCATTTCAAATAACTTAGAGCGAATAAAAGGTGAATTTACTAGTTCATTAGAGGCGCTAGATATTGAAGGAGTTAAAGCAACACCTCTGCTCAGTTCAAGTGAAATATCTCGTGTTGTTAATGCACCAGCCAGAATAAGCTTCAACATTCTGCGCGAGAAGCCACGCTACGAAATGTACAACTCCGGTCCTCACCATGCTGGAATGCTGCTCGAAGGCACGTTTACTTCTGTTTTTAAAAACAGACTTCCCAAAAAAATTCTGGATGATGACGGCATCTCTTTTAAAGAAGAAAGCGAACAATCAAAAATGATCGTTTTGAGTGATGGTAACATCATTTCAAACGAGGTCAATAGAAAGGAAGAAGTTTATTACGCACTAGGCTTCTATAAATATACCGAAGAAGTATATGGTAATAAAGAGTTTTTGATGAATGCAATGAACTATCTACTGGACGACAGCGGGTTACTAAATATTCGCTCCAAAGAATTTAAGATAAGACTACTAGACCAAGCCAAGATAGATTCGGAGCGATTTTACTGGCAAGGGTTAAATGCTGCATTTCCTATTGCAATAATTTTACTTTTTGGGGCAGTTAGAATGTATTTGCGAAAAAGAATTTACGTTAGATAAAAATGACAAAATGAAAAAGCTAGCAGTAGGAATAATCCTTCTCATCGCGCTTACCATAATGGCGGTTTGGGCTACAAAGAAAGACACCACTAATACCATGAGTGGAGAGCTATCTGACTTCGCTGTGCAAGATACAGCTGCCATTGATCACATCGTTTTAAAGGATGAGTCTGGCGAGGTAATAGACCTTCAGCGCTCTGATGAAGGATGGATTTTAGACAATCAATATAAAGCGCGCCCAGATGCTGTGCAGATTCTGTTAACCACTATAAATAAAGTATCGGTGAAGGCTCCTGTTAGCCAAGTACAGATGAACACGATACTAAAAACCATAATTTCCAACCACTGCATGGTTGAACTATACGATAATAATAGCTTGATAAAATCTTTTTACGTTGGTGGCGCAGACAAAGATCACAGTGGCACTTATATGCTCATGAAAGGGTCGCAACGACCGTTTCTTATGCATATTGAAGGATTTCATGGGTTTCTAACCCCACGGTTTTTCACCAATCAACTGAAGTGGCGACACCGGGGCATTTTTGAATACAGACCTTCTCAAATTGAGAGTGTTTTGGTAGAGTACAATGGAGAAGAAGAAAAGAACTTCAGGATTGATGCAGAGGGAAATCAGCGCTTTGCTGTTTCAACCGGAAAAGATTTACAACCAGCTTTAGCTATTGATTCATTTATGCTAAGTGCCTACTTAGCCAATTATAAGCAAGTGCATTATGAAAGTTATGAAGAGACCAAATCGGCAGATTTCATAGACAGTGTAAAACAGAGCTCCCCAATCTTTTCCGTTACCGTTGTTAACAATAAAGGGATATCTAAAAATGTAACGGCTTTTAAAAAACCAATCAGAGATGGTTATGACCCTATTGGTAATGAGATTGAATATGACTTAGACCGCCTTTATTTATGGATTGATTCAGGAGAAGTTGTTGTTGGTCAATATGCCATTTTCGATAAGTTAACCAAGGGAATAACATTCTTCAAAAGCCGTTAAAAACTTAGTTCGTTTAGTGTGGATTACCCCTGCACTTCTTTTAGCATAACCTCTATATTTGTCTGCATTAAGAAGATCACTAACCTTCTCACAAACCTTAATCTTTTAGCATGAAATTCATCGTTTCGAGCAGTAACTTATTGAAACAATTGACCTCCATAAGTGGAGTTCTAAACACAAGCAGCAATTTGCCCATTCTAGGCTATTACTTGTTTGATGTGAAAGATAAAAAATTGACCGTTTCCGGTTCAGATTTGGAGTCAACTATGATTTCAGAGATCAACCTTGATAAGGCTGATGATGACATGAAGGTTTGTATTCCTGCAAAGTTGCTTCTTGATATGCTCAAGACATTCTCTGACCAACCACTCACCTTCTCTGTTGACGCTAAGTCTTTCGGAATTGAAGTTTCTTCTGATACAGGTAAGTATAAATTGGCCGGAACAAATGGAGATGAATTTCCTCGTTTGCCAGAAATGGAGTCTTCTTCTTCGTTGAAGCTTGACAGTGGAATTCTATTCAACGCGATCAACAAGACCGTTTTCGCTACAGGCAACGATGAACTAAGACCAGTAATGAGCGGAGTGTTTTTCTCTCTAGAAAAAGATGGAATCACCTTCGTAGCGACCGATGCTCACAAATTAGTAAAGTACAGAAGAAGCGATTGTAAGTCGGGTAAAGCTGCCACTTTTATTATGCCAAAGAAGCCATTGAACTTGATCAAAGGGTTGGTGGCTAATATGTCAACGGATGTAGAGATTGAATACAACGAAACGAATGCTTCATTCACTTTTGAGAACTACAAATTGGTGAGCCGATTGATTGATGGTAAGTATCCTAACTATGATGCGGTTATTCCAAAAGAGAATCCAAATGAGATGCTCATTGATCGTCAGTTGTTCTTAAACAGTATCAGAAGGGTTTCTATTTTCTCTAATAAAACAACGCATCAAGTGCGTCTAGCGATAAAGGGAAGAGACCTTCAAGTTTCTGCTGAAGATTTAGATTACAGTAACGAAGCTTCTGAAAGGTTGAGCTGCAACTATAAAGGTGAGGACATCACTATAGGATTCAACAGCCGTTTCATCATAGAGATGCTTAACAACCTTGAGTCTGACGAAGTGAAGTTGTTATTGAGTGCACCTAATAGAGCTGGCCTTCTCTCTCCTTCTGAAAAGGATGATTCTGAAGACATTGTGATGTTGGTTATGCCTGTAATGCTTAGTCAATAAACATTCAACCAATTCTTTTAATAATCATACCTATGTAACCTTCAGGTATGAAAAATGCACTACTTCTTATTTTTCTTCTTTTTGCGAATCATTCGCAGAGTCAAGAATGTGTTGGTGGAAATATTCGTACCAACGAGGCTTTTCTGTATGGTAGGTTTGAAGTATCAATGCAATCAGCTGCTGGCGCTGGTGTAATTTCATCCTTTTTTCTTTACAACCTAGACCTTGGTTGTAACTGGCCTGAAGAGAACAATGAAATTGACATAGAAATGACGGGCAACAGTGAAAACGTACTTTTCACAACGCACTACCCTGGACCAATATACTATACAAGCACATTTGACCCTGGATTCAATCCGCACGATAGCCTTCACAATTACATCATTGAATGGGAACCAGGCATCGTGCGATGGTTCGTTGACGGTGAACTAGCCTATGTGCAAGACCAAGCTTTTGTTGATGGACTTATTCACCCTATGCGACTATTGATGAACCTGTGGGCAGTAGATAATGAAAGTTGGGCAGGAATTTGGGATCCATCTATCATGCCAGTGAGTTCATACTATGACTTTGTGCGCTATTACGAATACACTCCCGGAGAAGGAAATATTGGCACCAACAACAACTTTACTTTCAGGTGGGAAGATTCCTTTGACAGCTTTGACGAAAGCCTTTGGAATATTGAGGAGTTTGGTGGGTTCAGTGGTAATTTCTGCACTTTCACTCCGTCAGGAGTAGCCGTAGAGAATGGGTTATTAATACTAAGTATTTTGGAGCCTGACTCTAATCAATCAACTGTTGATGTAACGTTTACAGTGGATATGTCTCTTGAAGCAATGGATGCTTCAGATGTCATTTACCTCAACGGAGGTTTCAATGAATGGTGCGGAACATGCGCGCCCATGTCTAAAGATGGGGATATTTGGTCGACCACGCTGTCGCTTCTTCCTGGCAAATATGAATACCTCTTCACCAAAAACTTTTGGGAAGAAAATGGCGGTGCACCAGAAGGAAGCTCTTGTGATTTTAATCCATGCGATGAGTGGTTGAATTACGGCCTAATCGTAAATGATGACTCTGATGTTATTGTTTTGGATACGGTTTGCTGGAAGGATTGCAGGACCTGTGAATCCGTCTTATCTGTTCATCCGCAGCCTCCATCTCAGCCAAAGAAAGTTGTTGAAGTTTATGATATGCTAGGACGAAAAGTAAAAGCACAAAACGGTCAATTGTTGATTTACCATTTTAATAATGGCTCTATTGAGCGAAGCTTCAAGGTTTTAGAATAGTCTCCTATTCCTCTTTTTTCTTAAATGTATATACTACTCGAGGAGCATTTTCTTCCGATTCCGGTTTTTCAATCTCCTCGTATTCTATTTCTTCTTCCCACGGATCTTCCAATTCTTCTTCCTCTAACTCCCAGCTATACTTCGGACGCTGAGGTCCATCATTACGGTAATAATAGGCAAGGATTATTCCTGCAATTGCTCCAAACAAATGGCCTTCCCAAGAAATACCGGGTTGAATCGGTAATACACCCCAAATCATAGATCCGTACAAGAAAACCACAACCAACGATAGTGACATTAATCGATAATGCCTTCTGATTACACCTGAGAAAAATATGAATGCTGCTAAAGCATAGATAACTCCACTGAAGCCAATATGGTTTCCTCCTCTTGCTGCTATCCAAATCCATAACCCACTCATCATCCAACTCCAACCTACTACAGCCCAGCCTACTCTACCATAGAAACTAAAAAGCCCCAAAAGCAAAACAAATGCAGAAACCGAATTATCCGTAATATGCTTCCAATCGGCATGCAGTAAAGGGTAAGTGAGAATTCCAATTAGCCCACCTAATTCTCTAGGCCTCAAGCCAAATGAACGTAAATCTGCAAGCGTTAGGTAGTCTATTCCAAATACAATCCAGAGTAATCCAACAATGAATGTTGAAATTGTGAGGCTATATTTTAAATTCTTATTGATTTTTTGTTGAATTTAGACACAACTAAGATAAACCCTCCCGCATATGAAAGTTTTATCCTTTTTATTTCCAATTGCACTTCTGTGTTCAATGAGCATGCCAATGATGGCGCAAGACACATCGGCAGTCGAAGTATTTGAAGCACTAGAAATTGGAGGTGTTATTTCAAACTCAGATGGATCAATGGAGGGCGTGCTAGCTCAGCTTTTTGAAGGCAATAACCTTGTGCACGAGACAGAGACCAAGAAAAATGGCAAGTTTAAGTTCACTTTATACAACAACTATCTATACACCATTCAACTATCGCACAAGGGTTATTACGACAAGCGTATTTCTGTAAACACAAAACTTCCAGCTTATTACAACGATTTCAGCAAATTTGGATTTGACATCGGAATGACATCTAAGGAGGAAGAAAAGTACGACCCTTATTTAAGCGAATATCCTTCAGCACTAATATCTTTTGACAAGAAGAAAAAAGAATTTATCTACGATAAAGACTATACAAAGAGCTATTTCCAAGAAATCAAAACAAGCGCAGAATAAGCTTACATATTGTCTTGAATCCAAGACATGATATTTGATTCTACACGAGTGTTGATACGATCTGTGTCCGCCTCATAAAACTTGTCTCCTGTTATCTTCTCATAAAGCTCAATGTAACGCTCACTCACTGTTTGTACAAACTCATCCGGCATCTCCGGCATGGTTTGACCATCTAATCCTTGGAAACTGTTTTCAATTAGCCATTGGCGCACGAACTCTTTACTCAATTGCTTCTGATCTTCTCCACTAGACTGACGCTCTTCAAAGCCTTCTGCATAAAAATAACGTGATGAATCTGGCGTATGAATTTCATCAATCAATCGAATCTCACCATCACCATCAATTCCGAATTCATATTTCGTGTCTACTAAGATCAATCCCCGTTCAGCCGCTATTTCACAGCCTCTGCGGTATATTCTGCGGGTATAATCTTCCAACTTCAGGTATACCGATTCTTCAACAATACCTTGCTTGATAATTTCTTCACGAGAAATATCTTCATCATGTCCTTCGTCTGCCTTTGTGGCAGGAGTTATAATTGGTTCTGGAAAAGCATCACTCTCTTTCATACCTTCTGGCATCGACACTCCACAAATCATGCGCTTACCTGATCGGTATTCTCTCCAAGCGTGCCCACTCAAGTATCCGCGGATTACCATTTCAATTTTCACTGGTTCACACTTTACCCCAATTGTCACATTAGGATCTGGAGTAGCAATCAACCAATTAGACACAATATCATTAGTAGCATCTAAAAACCGGGCAGCCAATTGATTCAATACTTGTCCTTTAAAGGGAATTCCCTTTGGCAGCACATGATCAAACGCAGATATACGATCGCTGGCAACCATTACCAAATATTTGTCTCCAATATGATATACATCACGTACTTTTCCACGATACATCTTCGTTTGATGCGGGAAATGAAAATTCGTCTCTTTTAATGCTTCAGCCATTTTCTTCTATTTCTATCGGTCTTTAATCTTTGCTTGGGCAGCATCAGCCTTTTCATAACTGTCAATTATATTCTCCACAAGACGATGTCTTACCACATCGCGTTTATCTAGTTTGATGGTGGCTACTCCTTTTATCTTTTCTAACAGCGCTACAGACTGCAGCAATCCACTCTTCACGTGCTTTGGTAAATCTATTTGAGTAGAATCTCCTGTAATGATAAACTTTGAACCGCGCCCCATTCGTGTTAAGAACATGCGCATTTGGTTTTCACTCGTATTCTGCGCTTCATCCAAAATCACAAAGGCATTCGCCAATGTTCGTCCTCGCATAAACCCAAGTGGTGCAATTTCAATCACTCCACGCTCTAAGTGTTTCGCCAACTTATCATGTGGAATCATATCAAACAAGGCATCATACAATGGACGTAAGTATGGATCCATCTTCTCTTTCAAATCGCCAGGTAAAAAGCCCAAACTTTCGCCTGCTTCTACTGCTGGTCGAGTTAAAATAATGCGCTGTACTTCTTTTTCTTTCAGTGCTTTTACGGCTAAGGCCACTGCTGTGTAAGTCTTTCCTGTTCCAGCTGGACCAATGGCAAACAACATATCGTTGTCTTTCATCAAGTTTACCATCTCAAGCTGATTGGGTGTGCGTGCTTTGATCACCTTTCCGTTATTGCCATAAAGCAAAACTGAAGCATCACCTTTAATCTCCGGGTTATCAGAATTAATGATATTCTTTACATCAGACACATCCAAACGATTGTACTGATTCAAAAATGCCACCAACTCTTTCCACTTCTTTTCAAATACAGCAAGCTCTTCTTCAGTACCTAAAACCTTCAGCTGATCGCCTCGGGCAATTAATTTGAGCGTTGAGAAATGCTTTCGAATAATCTGAAGGTTAGCGTTGTTTACACCCAACAGGTCTAACGGATGGATGTCCTCAAAAAGAATAATTATTTCGTGCAAATTGCTATGAATAAAAGTTGTTGCGCATTGGTTTTCCTACTTTCGCGCTGCACAAAGAAATAAATTTCTTTTGGTGATTTTTCAGGTGAAATTATGCCCATAATAACCTTAACAACAGACCTCGGATTAAAAGACTATTACTTGGCCTTGGTAAAGGCTAAAATATTGTCGCAAATTCCTGATGCTCAAATAATTGATGTTAGTCACTCTATCAATTCATTTGACATAGCCGAGGCTGCTTTTGTGTTGAAAACTATCCTGAAAGAATTCCCAAAAGACAGCATTCACATCGTTGCTGTCGGGAGCCAAGCCGTTGATGATATAAGACACATCGGAATTCGCTATAAAGATCGCTACATTCTTACTGCAGATACCGGGTTGTTTAGCCTGATTGCTGATCAGCACCCTGACTTGGTGGTTGAGCTTCAAATGAATATTGAATCAGACGTTCTCACCTTTCCAATCAGAGACATGTACGCGCCAGCGGCCGTGTTTTTAGCCAAGGGCGGAACACTAGAAGTAATTGGTAGACGAACAGAACAGCTGGTAGAACGAATGTCTGTGAAACCAACAACTGGTTCTGACTTTATCAAAGGAGCTATTATTTATGTAGATAAATACGGCAATGCTATTTCAAACATTGACGCCAACTTGATTAAAGAAATCGGAAAAGGCAGAGAGTTTTTAATTGGCTTTGCACACAAGGGTGCTGAAATGACAGAGATAAAAAAGCGCTACTCCGACACCCCGATGGGAGACCGATTGGCGTTAATCAATACTGCTGGGCATTTAGAAATTGCTATTAATCAGGGGCACGCAGCAAACCTCTTGGGCTTGCATAAAGGCGCGGCTGTAATCATGACATTTTAAGAGATGATTAGAATTGTGAAAATGACGTTTAAAACAGAGTTGATCAATGACTTCATCGCTGTTTTTGAAAATGCAAAACCCAAGATTGAAGCTTTTCCCGGATGCTCCAAAGTAGATTTGATTCAAGACATCAATGATCCGAGAATCATTATGACACATAGCATTTGGGACGGCCCTGAAGCCCTAGAAGAATATCGACATAGCGAATTATTCAAAAGCACTTGGGCGAAAACCAAGATACTTTTTGATGATAAACCTCAAGCATGGAGCGTTGAGAAAATTAGATAGATATGGAAGAAGACGAACAAATCGAGAAAGCAAAAATTGAGCAGAACATCATTGTCGATCTGCGTTCTAAAAATGAACGTAAAATAATTGGCGCATTGAAGTTAATTCCCCATGAGGGAACTCCGAATATGATAGTCCCGATGTTTGAGTTGCTTTTGGGTCATGTCAGTAGTGAAGTGAAAGTGCTGTTAGATAAAACTATCTACAACTTGAAAGATCCCAACTGTGTTGACCCATTGATGTTGATGCTAGAAAAAAAGAAGTACTACGATATTCAAACAGAAGTACTGACTAGCATTTGGCAATCGGGTTTGGATGTTACGGAACACATCGATACGTTGATTGAAACAGCCATCAATGGCGACTACATGACCGTGATTGAAGTCATTACCATTATTGAGCACCTAGAATTTGACAATGATGCGGGGTTGACCGCGGCTATTCAGAAAATGGATAAAGCTGTAGAGATAAAAAGCGAAACACAAACGGTGTTGGGTAGCCTGCGCCAATTGTTATTAGATAAACTGTTAGGCGAAGAATGAAACGCCATGAGGCATTCATACCACTAAGCAAGGAGCATCATAAAATACTTATGGTGGCCCAATTGCTGAAATTGGATGCCCCTAAATACCCGAATCTACCGAACGATTTGTTAGGCAAAATCAAGTATGCGATGGAGGTGTATGGTAACACCCTGAAACCACACATGACTTTTGAAGAAGAACAGCTCTACCCTATTGTTCTTGGCGTTCATGCAGAAGTAGATCAGCAGATTTACATGTTGCAAGACGACCATACCGAGATTGACAACCTGTTTCAGAAAATACAGGGTGAAGCCAATCAAGCGTGGTTAATGGATGAACTGGGAAAGTTGATAGAACAACACGTAAGGCAAGAAGAGCGCGAGCTTTTTGAATTGCTTCAGAAACATGCCTCTGAAGACTTATTGAAAGAAATTACAGATAGAGCAACCGCATATACACACGCGCAGTGAAGAAAGGAAGCATAGTAGAAGGCATTGAGATTGTAGACATTGGTGCTAAAGGAAAAGTGATAGGCAAGAAAGAGGGACAAACATTTATGACTTCAGGCGCAGTGCCTGGTGATGTGGTGTCGATTCAAATCAAGAAGAGTAAAAAGAACTACAAAGAAGGACGCCTAAAAAGCATAGAGCAACACTCTGCTGAAAGAATAGATCCCGTATGCGATCATTTTGAGCATTGTGGAGGTTGCAGCTGGCAAAACCTCAACTATCCGAAGCAAATAGAACTCAAAGAACGCGGAGTATTGCAGCAAATGAGACGCATAGGTGGAATTGAAGATTTAAAGCATTTACCTATTCTCGGTTCTGACGAAACATTCCACTATAGAAACAAAATGGAGTTCACTTTTGTGAGCGAACGTTATCTGACTCCTGAAGAATTAAGCTCACCTGAAATAAAGAAAACACCTGCTTTGGGTTTTCATGTTCCTGGTCGATTTGATTGGGTACTGCACGTAAACAACTGTCACTTACAAAACGATGTACACAACACTTTGCGCAATTTCATTTATGAAGAAGCGTTGAATGCAGGTATCTCTTTCTATCACCCAAGAAACCAAGTTGGCACGATGCGGAACGTGGTATTGCGCAACAACCGCCCAGGACAATGGATGGTGTTGATGATCATTAAAGAGAGAACGGATGAAACCGATGTGCTGTGCAAAAAGATGGTAGATCGTTTTCCTGAGATTGAGTCGTTTTGGGTCATTGTAAACAACAAAATGAACGACTCGTTTAGCGACTGTCCTGCCGAACTCTTTTATGGTGAACCTCACATCATTGAGCGTTTCAACCGACCTGATGATCAAGGCAGCGTAGATTATATCATTGGGCCAAAAAGCTTTTTCCAGACCAATAGCAACCAAGCCGAAAAACTCTATGAGATTGTATATAACTGGGCGGGAATACAACCTACAGACACTGTATATGACTTATATACCGGAGCGGGCACTATTGCTTTGTTTGTAGCTAAGCTGGCTAAAAAAGTGGTGGGAGTAGAATATGTACCTGAAGCCATTGAAGATGCCTTTAAAAATGCTCAGCTGAATGCGATAGAAAACTGCAGCTTTTACGCTGGCGATATGAAAGATGTGCTAACGCCCGCTTTTATTGAAGAGAATGGCAAGCCTGAAGTGTTAATCACCGATCCGCCACGTGCTGGTATGCACAACGATGTGATTGATCGTATTTTAGAAGCCAAGCCAAAGAGGATTGTATACGTCAGTTGCGACCCTTCTACCCAGGCACGAGATATAGCCTTGATGAAAGACAAATACAAAGTGGTTCAAATACAGCCGGTAGACATGTTTCCACACACAAGCCATGTAGAGAATGTGGCACTGTTGGAGTTAACCTAATCTTCTATAGGTGCTATAACAAGTAAATGTTAAGCCTGCACCAAGGGGTGGTCATAAAAAGAAAACTTACAATTAAAGAACTATTTTAGCTCAGATGAAATCGCGCATAAAATACATCAGTTCATTGTGCAATGTCCTTCTGATTGCTACACTGATCACGACAATTTCAGCCTGCAACAAATGCAAGGATGTTGAATGCGACAATGAGGGAATATGTGAAAAAGGAATTTGCGAATGCACTGAAAGATTTACAGATGATTTTTGTTCTCTCCAGCGGCAACCCAAGAGCATTACCATGACCAGAGTGCAAATTTCAGATGTGGAATTCTATGTGAATCGTGAATGGGATGAAGATGGGTCAAGACCTGATGTGCAACTTGGAATTCAAAAAGGAAGAGATGTGTTTTTATCATTTATTTCCAATGAGCGATTTGACAATTCACCTTCAAGTGAATTCACATTTGAGGATGAGTTGAAATTTGACGTGGCCAACCAATCAGAAACATACCGATTCTCTTTGTTAGATTACGATGATGGTTCGTATCAAGAAATATTTTGGTGTACGGCTAACCTTTACCACAGTTCCAATGGTCTTCCAGATGTTTTTGAGTATGAGTATGATGCAGGAGTGAAGCTAAAGGTATGGCTTGAATACGAGTTCTAGCAGATAATGCCCTTATGCTTTTTCTGGAATTTTCCAATTCCAAGCCGTCCAGCCAATGTAAAGCGTAGTGGATATTTCCACAATGCTGAAAAAGAGGTAATGCATGGTAAAGGCGCCATCTAGAAGTGTTCCTATTTGTATTAATGTGAATACAGCTCCTCCTATAATATTGAACCAACGATTTAAAGAATATTTCAAAACCCTAGACAGTACGATCATCACCATCGCCAATTCCATGATGATTGCAAAAGTTAGTAAGAAACTTTCGGTGAGTTCAATGTCACCAGCTTTGCCTGATAAAAACTGCTGAAGGTCAGGAGCGTAAAAGAGGGAAAATACAACGCAAAAAATATAATTTACCGTTAAAAAAATCCAAAGTGTAGAGAGAAGTACTTTTTATCCATCATTTTTTATTTGATTAATAATGATACAACTTTCAGTGTTTTATGAATAAGCAAAGGCCTAGAAACTATATCAAGGTTAAGTAAACCTCAATTCTAATCCGTTTTTACAATATCTGAAGTATTTCATCTTTTAAGGGAGGTTCTTTAACAATCCAGGCACAGTGTGTCTAGTTTGGGTAAGAGAAAAATCACAGATCTATTGATCAACATGATTCTTGACAGATACGCCTAATGTCTCGTTTACAAGCTCTTATCCCCAATTTCTTCACTTCACTTCCTCACACTTCCAAACCGTGGTTCCGCTTGACGAGGATTCAAGACTATTTGCCTCGATTTCGTTGCAAACTTCTCGTTCTTCATCCACAAAATTGCCTGCTACTCCACCAATAGTTTTAGTGCAGGTTTGACAGTTGTCTTTATTGCAAGATGATAGACTGATAGAAAACAGTATAATGGTGGAGATGAATAAATACTTCATGTAAATTGTGATTGGACAATCAAACGCGCCAATAGGAGATTTATTTCAATGATCAATTTGAAACCTTTCTTGTTCGAATCACCAATCAGATTGATCGATTTTACTTAAACTTGATAGACCTAACTAATTTACCCATTCATGCGCATCATTAAAGGTTTAGCTGCTGTATTCGCCGTCATTTTCATCATCGCAATAGGTTCATTTTTCTACCTACGATCGGTACATTCGCCTAACACACCATCCGAAGTGCAACTTACTGGTCTTAATAGTGAAGCTACCGTGCATTTTGATGACTATGGTATTCCGCACATTTACGCTGAGAATAATATAGATGCCTGGCGCACTTTGGGATATGTACATGCCCGAGATCGCTTGTTTCAAATGGACGTATTGCGCAGGGTTGGCGCTGGAAGACTTTCCGAACTTTTTGGAGATGACGTAATGAACATAGACCGCTTGTTTAGAACGATGGGCACAGCTGAATTGTCACGCACTTCGTATGAGACATTTATGAAAACCCAAACAGAAGATTGGCAAACCTGGGCGCAGGCTTATGTAGACGGCATCAACGCGTATCGCGAGAATAATCATAAACCCATCGAATACACCATTTTGGGTTTAGAGCCGGAGCCGTTTGAAGCGGTAGATATCTATCACGTGGTTTCTTACATGAGCTTCAGTTTTGCCATGGCATTAAAAACAGACCCGTTAGCAGATAAAATATTGCATCAATTAGGTGCCGATTATTTAGAAAGCCTATCGGTTCATTCTGAATCTTGGCATGCAACTATGCCTGTCACCAATAATGATTCTGTGCAAAACGACACCATCCTCGATCTTGCTTCTATCACTTCGGGCGTTCAACGCATTTTAAATACGCTGCAGTTGCCTTTGTTTGAAGGCTCCAATAGCTGGGTGATTTCGCCCAAAAAATCGAAGTCGGGTAAAGTGCTTTTTGCCAATGACACCCACATTAATTATGCGCAACCATCGGTTTGGTATGAAGCACACATTGAAACTCCAGACATGCGCTTATATGGTAATTTCTTAGCTGGACTGCCCTACCCGCTTATTGGTCACACAGATCATCATGCTTGGGGATTGACCATGTTTGAAAATGATGATATGGACTTGTACAGAGAAACCATCAAAGGCGACAATTTTGTGCTCGCAGGAAACGAAATACCCTTAAATACTAGAGAAGAAACCGTCAAAAGCAGCTCAGGTAAAGAAGTCACGTTTACAGTGAAATCTACCGACCATGGCCCCATCATTAATTCTATACTAACGGACAGCTCCATCACTGATTCTATTTCATGCTTTTGGACATTGACTCAATTTCCTATGGCAGCGCTGCAAGTAGCGCATAAGTTTTGTACAGCCAATTCCATGGAAGAATTTAAAAGCCAGTTGCCAAACCTGGCCGCTCCAGGATTGAACGTCATGTATGGCGATGCAGAAGGAAACTATGCATGGTGGGGCACTGCAAAAATCTTAAAACGCCCAGCCCATGTTGATCCAAAGTTGATTTTAGATGGCGCTTCTGGCAATGATGATCCGCTGGGTTATTATGATTTTGAAGAGAATCCACGCTCGGTAAATTCAGAAATGGGTTTTGTGCATTCGGCCAATAACGCTCCTGAGCAAGTAGGTGACAATTATGTGCACGGTTATTATTACGCTGGGCAGCGATCACTCCAAATCAGCAAGGCATTGTCATCAACAGAGCTTTGGGATATAGATATTATGAAGGACTTAGTCTTGAACGATCAATCACCGTGGTATCCTGAAAACGCCAAAATGATGACGGCCAATGTGAGCCCACAAAACGAAATGCAAGAAGAAATGCTGGCTGCGCTGAATGATTGGGACGGAACGCATGGTTTGGAAAGCAACACGCCCATCGTTTACTATCAATTACTCTATCACACCTTAAAACTGGCCATGGAAGATGATTTGGGAACATCAGATTTCAATTCAATGATCCATACACTGTTCTATCTCCGATCAGTTCCTCAGTTTCTGAAAACGGAGAACAATCCTTGGTGGGATGATAAAAACACCAAAGCCATCGAAAGCAAGGATGAAATGCTACAAAAGGCATTTGAAACGGCAGCTCAGAATTTAGAGACTTCACTGGGCAAGAATGTTGCTGAATGGAAATGGAAGAATGTACATGAGTTAACCCACCCACACCCCATGGGAAAAGTGCCTGTGTTGGGCGGTATGCTCAATGTTGGTCCGTTAGAAATAGCTGGTGGCGAAGAAGTGATCAATAAGCAAGCATTTTGGATTGATCATGAAGGCGTAAACTATCCAGTAAAAAGTGGACCTGCCATGCGCATCTTGATTGATTTTGCAGATGTAGAAAACAGCTTAAGCATCCTTCCTACTGGGCAAAGTGGCAATCCATTTAGCGATCATTATATCGATCAAGCCATCATGTTTGCGAAGGGTGAATGGCGAAAGCAGCGTATGAATAAGCGGGATATTGAAGAGAATACATCTTTGAAAATAGCTTTTAAGCCTTTTTCAAATTAGCATGGATAGCCAATGCTTGGTGAATAATTGAGCGACTAAGCCATTTATTGATTTTAAATTCATGTTTATTGTAAACCGCAAAAAGAACAGTACCTCAAATTTTCAAACACCCCTTCAGAAAATGACAAAGAATCCGGGCAATTATCAATAGCAGGCAAATCCCTTGACTTGCATACTCCTAGATTAAACGTGCCACTCAATCGCTGGTTTCCCTCATTTTCGCTGACAACAAACAAGGTGCTATCAGTTGTGTAACGATTAGCTTGACCATCTATGTAATACCAAATATCTACATAACTCGTGTTGTAAATGCCTACGCCCGAAAAATCTGCAATCTCTAGATATACTTGCATCTCATGTTCATTAGTCAGGGTTGTTTTACCGAAATTAATCTCTGCGAATGGTTCATTCTCATTATACCAATGAATATTATCACCTTGGTTTTTATTCCACTCTGCGTTAATACCATTTACTTCTACCTCCACAATGGAATGGTGGAAGAAGTTTCGTTCGCACGACATCATGGACGTAACGATAATCAAACTCAGAAAAATCCGAAAAACATGCGAAGTATATCTCAACAACGAATCCATTAGAAATTAAAAATAAAAAAATTGCTTAGAAACATTTGACACTGAATTTAAATGTTCATTTCGCATTCAAACTAACATGAATAGCCAATACTTGCTGAATAATTGAGCGATTACCCGAGTTATCAATAACAAAATCACTTCGGTCAGCTTTTTCGGTTTGTGGCATCTGCTTAATTATTCGGTCTTCCACTTCTGCTCTGCTCACCTTATCACGATGCATCACCCTGCTAATTCTTAATTCATCATCGGAGACAACACAGATCACTTTGTCGCAATCCTTATGTGAATCACTTTCAAACAGAATAGCAGCCTCGCGAATGCAATATCTAGTATCTGAGGGAAGGTTTTTCTTCCAATCAGTAAACGCTCGACCAACAGCAGGATGCACAATGGCATTGAGGGATTGAAGAAGATCATCGTTGCTAAACACCTTCTGTGCAATGAACTTTCTATTGGCCGCATCACCCTTATAAGACTCTACACCTAAAAACTCAATAACCGCGCTTTTAACTTTTGGATCTGAGTCAAGTACCTTCTTACCAAATTGATCTGCATAAAACACGGGAACACTAAGTGACGCAAACACTTTCGCGACTGTAGACTTGCCACTACCAATTCCGCCTGTGAGTCCTATTACCTTCATCAATCAATTCGAGTAAGGACAATCTCCACCTTTTGAGGTTTGATCGAAATGTTTTCAGCGATTGGGTTCCACGATTCCAATTCAACTGGCAGCAACATATAACCTTCTTCAAGCTTATTATAATCAACAACCATCTTAAAATCAGACTCAACTACTTCATCAAACATACTCAGCGGAATTTGAGCAATAACTTCGATACCATTTGGAAACGTCAGCATTTCAAGCGAATCAGGCACGTTCAGTAATTCGGGTGTGAGCATAAATCGCTTCTCGGTAATCTTATCTACATTAATGACCACCAACACACTATCATAGCTGGTTTTCGCATCGCCACCAATATACTTTTTAGAAATGCTCGCTTTGAATTTTCGAGATTTAGAAAGCTCACCTAATTCACTCAATTCTGTTTCAATGGCAGACAGTGTATCCAATATAGAAAGGGCACCAAACACTTCAAGCTCATTTGGTATCACTTCGATCGAGTCTAGCAAAATGAAACCCCTCGCAATAGAAAAATTCAACTTCGGCTTGACTGAAATGATCCGCGAAACCTTTAAGTCGAATACAAAGAATATGCTATCACTTAACACTCGATTAATGGCCAAAGAGCCATTTAACCGATCTTGCAAGTCCTTACTTAGAGCAGCTTGATCTAAATACCCACGCTGGTACTCACCTAGCACGCTAATTTTCAAATTGTCTAAATTGACAATCAGTGTATCTTCTGTTAAACGCTCGTCAAACTGCAATAAATCATAACCTGATCCGCTTACGTTCACCGCTAAACGCTCAGGAACAGAATTCAAAAGTGTTTTATTCTCAGGGAAGTTGATGTATTTGACTGGAACTACCAGAGTAGAACTATAAGATTTCCCAAGTGAGATGAAAATCCAACTCAATGTGGCTAACACCAAGCAAATCAGAAAAATGAATAGCTTTCTTCTGTCTTGAAATATATCTCTTACACTAAAAAATGACTCTCTTGGCATGGATGTCAAACCTACATTAAATCGATCTATTCTTCAATAAAAAAGCCCCGCTCAAATGAATGAGAAGGGCTTTTCTTAAGATTTACTCGATATTAATTCTTCTGAGCCAATTCGCTTTCGCCTTTTCCTTGGCTAAGTTCTGGACTCACAGCAGACTTAGTGACTTTCACTTCCACTCCGTTTGCAATTTGAATCATCACATACAGTTCTTTAACTTCAGTAATCTTGCCATGCAAACCTCCAATGGTAATCACTTTATCACCCTTAGAAAGAGACTCACGAAATTGCTTCGCTTCTTTCGCCTTCTTAGTTTGAGGTCTTATCATGAAGAAGTAAAATACAATAACGATAAGAATCAATGGCAAGAAACTCATGATTCCACCTTCACCTCCACCGAACTGTAAAAATATTGTTTGTAACATAATTGTTTTTTATTCTGTTGCTTCAGCTGGCTCAGCAGCAGTTTCAGGAGAAATCACTTCTCCTTTTAATGTGATAGCTGTAGTTGCAGGCTCAGTGTTGGCTACTATAGAAACACGCTTGTTCTGCATTCCTTTCTTTCCTTCACTGTTAAATACAACACTGATCTTTCCTTCTGCTCCTGGGGCAATTGGCTCTTTTGGCCATTCAGGAACTGTGCACCCGCAGCTTCCTTTCGCTGATACAATCACCAAATCAGCATCACCTGTATTGGTAAAGTTAAATACATGCGTAACCTTTTCGCCTTCTGTAATTGTTCCGAAATCATACACCTCTTCTCCATAAGCTATAGAAGTTGTGGACTCTACATTTTCAGTTGTAATTTCAGGCTGAGAATCATTAGCGGACTCTTCACCACCTCCGCAAGCGGTTAACATCATGCTTACTACAACAATTGAACTAAGTAATATTCTTTTCATTTCTTGAATTTTATTTTGATTCGCAAAAATAGAGTCATGTACCACTTATACATGACCATCTTTTGTATTTAGTTAACAAATCACTCGTTTAAACCTCTTCCGCGCTTATTAATTCGCTTTTCAGCTTTAAAATCATTCACTAGTTTATCTAAAACTCCATTAATAAACACCTTACTCTTTGGAGTACTGTACACCTTAGCCAATTCTATGTATTCATTAAGCGTAACCTTCACTGGAATGGTCGAAAAATGCTCTAACTCGGTAAGTGCCATGGTCATCAGCTGTAAATCTAAAAAAGCGATGCGCTCAGTTTCCCAATTATCGGCTTTCGATGCAATGATTTCACCATAATCATCAGCAAATTGAATACTCTTTCTAAAAAGCTCCTTGGCAAAAAGCTGGTCTTCTTCTTTATTCTTATACAAGTCAGCTAAAACAGTAGAGTTAGAGGCATCAAAATCAGGTAATACTTGCAACGTTTTGATAACGGTAATGGCGGCCATAGGCAAATCATCTTGCCAATAAATGTCCTTTTCTTCTAAAGCAGAATGAATGATATCATTCATTACTAAGTGATCTCTGAAAAGCGTGATGATTAATTCAATATCTGTGCTCAGATCATTGTCTTCACGAATCATAAATAGCTGATAGGCCTCTTCTTCTTTAAACGCCTTGAAAATCCTACGCACATCATCGTGCTCATTCCCCCAATCAATCTTTGACCGTTCAACCAACTTTTTCAATTGCTCGTTTTCGCGCAAAATCTTGAACACTCGGTTCTCAACAAACCTCATATTCGGATTAAGGTCTTCGTCGGACGGTAAATTTTTCTTTCGATTGGTAGCGGTAATCTCATCTGCAGCAACACCCACTTGCATCACTAAAGTAATCAAGTGTAAGTATAGATCATACAATCTGTTGATACTTTCAAACATCTCGCGCTCAAACTTTTGCTGATCAGCATTCTCTGTCCGATGATAAGCGTAAAGGGCCTGAAAAATCTTAATGCGTAGATACCTTCTGTTTACTAATGCTGGTCTTGCTTTGTTCATTAAAGGCTTCTGTGTATTTGCGCGATTTTATTGATTCTATCTTCAGCCATTTGATTGGCAATTTGATAGGTTGGTTTTCCTTCTTTTTCAGACTTGTTTAACACGGTCATTGTAGTGTCAAATATTTGCTCTGCCTGATCCATAGCTCTTTCACGATTGTATCCTTCAAGTTCACTGTAACAATTGATTAGACCACCTGCGTTGATCAAAAAGTCTGGGGCGTAAACGATTCCTTTCTCTAATAGCATTTGTCCATGTTGAGCTTCATTTGCCAACTGATTATTGGCGGCTCCAGCAATAATCTTGCACTTCATTCTAGCAATAGACTCATCATTTATGGTGGCACCCAAAGCACATGGAGCATAAATGTCCATTTCTTGAGCAAACACATCACCGGCATCTACCACCATTACGCTAGGATTGCGGTCTACAACCTTTTTAATGTTGTCTTCATAGATATCTGCGATCATCACATTAGCGCCTTCTTTCACCAAATGGTCCACCAAATATCCGCCTACGTTGCCCGCACCTTGAACCAAAATTTGCTTGCCGCCTAGGTTTTCACCTCCATATAGTTTTTTAGCTGAAGCTTTCATCCCCATATAAACGCCATAGGCAGTAACAGGAGACGGATCTCCTCCTCCACCTAATGTCTCAGGTATGCCGACTACGTGGTCGGTTTCCATATGAATGTATTCCATGTCTTTGGTGGTCATTCCCACATCTTCAGCAGTAATGTATTTTCCACCAAGAGACTCAACGAAAAGTCCGAAACGTCTCATTAACGCTTCGTCCTTAATCTTTCTAGAATCTCCAATGATTACTGCTTTTCCACCACCAAGGTTCAAACCTGAAATAGCAGCTTTGTATGTCATTCCGCGCGACAATCTTAATACATCTGTTAATGCATCAGCTTCAGAAGAGTACGACCACATTCTAGTACCGCCTAATGCCGAACCTAAAACTGTATTGTGAATACCTATAATTGCCTTTAACCCTGTGGATGGATCGTTACAAAATAATACTTGCTCGTGACCCATGGTCTCCATTTGAACAAGAGGAGATGAAGATTGATTATTCACTTTCAACTAAATTTAAAAGAACCTGTTATAAATGTCTGTAATGTGATCGACTACATTTGCGACCTTATCAGCAGGGGGCAAATGTAAGTTTATTCAGAAAGCTTACAAGCACAGATGACCACCAATAAGAATGAAAGAATTAGCATACTTAAATAAGCATTTTGGTCACTATAAAACACACCTTTTAGGAGGGATTGTGTTCGTAGCGATATCCAATCTTTTCGCAATTTTCCCAGCTCAAGTCATCCGATATGCTATTGATTTTGTGCAAGATACACTTAGTGTTTATCCTGCTTTCAATACTCCAGAGTTTTCCACTTCATACAAAGAAATTTTAACCCAGGCCATTCTTCTGTTTTCTGTTTTGGTGATTTCATTATCCATCTTAAAAGGCTTTTTCATGTACTTAATGCGTCAAACCATCATCGTAATGAGCCGGCATATTGAGTTTGACATGAAGAATGAGATTTTCGATAAATATCAGCGCCTGCACATGGCATTTTACAAAAGCAATAAGGTGGGTGACTTAATGAATCGGATGAGTGAAGATGTTAGCAGAGTGCGAATGTATGTTGGACCAGCTATTATGTATACCATCAACCTGATTGTTCTTTTTGTGATGGTAATCTTCACCATGTGGAATGTCAACCCAACGCTAACAGCTTATGTTTTGACTCCCCTGCCTATTCTGTCTGTTCTTATTTACTGGGTGAGTCGTGAGATTAATAAACGCAGCGAGGCAGTTCAAGAGAAACTCAGCGATTTATCTTCTTTTGTTCAAGAAGCTTTTAGTGGTATTCGCGTGATGAAGGCATATAACCGACTGGAAGAAAAAGAACATGAATTCTCAGAGCATTGCAACGATTATAAGTCTACCAATTTAGGGTTGGTTAAAGTGAATGCGCTCTTTATGCCGGCAATGATCCTTCTCATCGGATTGTCCACAATTCTTACGATATATATAGGAGGTCAATTGACCATGCAAGGAAAAATCTCTCCAGGCAATATTGCAGAGTTTGTAATATATGTGAATATGCTTACTTGGCCAGTTGCATCAGTAGGTTGGGTAACATCATTAGTGCAAAGAGCTGCTGCAAGTCAAAAAAGAATCAATGAATTTTTATTGGCTGACATTGATATCTTAAATAACAGCCAAGAGCAATATGAACCAAAAGGTAATCTTGAGTTTAAGAATGTTTCATTTAAGTATCCAGAAAGTGGTGTTCAGGCATTGAATGAGATTTCATTCACGGTAAATCCTGGAGAAAGCTTAGCTATTCTTGGTCATACGGGTTCGGGTAAATCTACGCTAGCCAACTTGATCTGCCGCTTATATGATGCCGACTCAGGAAAAGTGCTCGTTGATGGCGAAAACATCGAGAACATAAACTTAGATGCCTACCGCAGCTCAATCGGCTATGTGCCACAAGAAGTATTCTTATTTTCAGATACCATTAGTAACAACATTTCCTTTAGCACGTCCATCGCTGATGAGAATGTTGATGCGGTCAGTAAGGCTGCCATGAATGCACATGTGGCAGAAAATATAGAAGGATTTCCTAAAGGATACGAAACAAAAGTTGGCGAACGCGGCATCACACTTTCTGGTGGACAAAAACAGCGCATATCCATAGCCCGTGCGATTATCAAAGAGCCTAAAATTCTAATTTTTGATGATTGTCTTTCAGCGGTTGATACTGAAACAGAAGAGAAAATACTGAACAACCTCAAACCATTGATGGCGGGCAAAACAACTGTTATTATTAGCCATCGTGTATCTTCTGTCAAGCATTGCAACAACATCATCGTTTTAGAAGATGGAGCCATTTTAGAACAAGGAAGTCACGATGAATTACTCTCTAAAAAAGGCGCTTATTTCGAAGTGAACGAGCAACAGCAGCTGGAAACAATCCAATCTCCAGAATAAATTTTTTTAGATCAATATTTTTTTAGATTTGTCTCAGACGGTAGCTTACGCAGCGCATAAACTGAATGAGGAATGGAAGAAAATGAAGCAAAAGAACGAGAAGAGATCTACGCAAATGCGGTTAGAGCAGGAAAAAGAACATACTTTTTCGATGTAAGGTCTACCAAAAACAAAGACTATTATTTAACCATTACAGAAAGCAAGAAACGCTTCAATGATGATGGTTCAGTAAGCTATCAAAAGCACAAACTCTTTTTATACAAAGAAGACTTTGAGAAATTCTCTGATGCCTTAGGCGAGTCTTTTAAGAAAGTGATTGAATTAAACAAAGAGCAAAGCAATGAACTAGAATCAAAGCTCAACAATCAATTCACTGATATCAGCTTTGATCAGTTAGGAGATGCTTCAAACGAAGGCGAGTCTTAATTCTGAAATTCTCTTGTTATTATAAGTCTAACAACCCTTCGGGAAGGTTGAGTTCGAGCGTATTGTCCTGTTCGCTAAAACCAACAATGAACTCTTCTGCAAGCGGAATCATAAACTCATCCTCTTGATCATTGACAACTACTAGAATAAGCTGCATGTTGTTCTCGATCACCTCTTCCACAGTGCCAATGGCAGAACCATCAGCATCATAAACATTGAAACCTTCCCAATCAATAGATTGACTTTTAGGTAGTTTGGATTCCTCTTGAAAAACCTTCACTTTCCGCAGCGCATTGGCAGGCTCAATAGAATCAACACCAGCCAATTCCACTTTAAATGTGCCATTGGATAGGCGGCTAATTTCTAAAACCTTATAGGGAACCTTGGATGAGAACTGTTCAAGGTATAAGCTGGTGAAATGCTGAACCACGCCAGCATACACGTCCTCTACAAATAAAACCAGCTGACCTTTTAAACCGTGAGGTTTAACAATAGCACCTATTTCTATAAAATTCATATCACAAAAAAACCCTGACCTCAACAGCCAGGGTTTCAAATTTATAGTTTAAGAAAATCAATCTTCTTTCTTCTCTTCTTCTTTTGGAGCTTCCTCTTCTTTTGGAGCTTCAGCCTTCGCCTCTTCCTCTTTAGGTGCTTCTTCTTTTGGAGCCTCTTCCTCTTTCGGAGCTGCTGCTTCCTCTACTTTTTCAGCAACTTCAGCTACCGTATCAGTAGCATCTGCTACAACCTCTTCTGCAGAATCAGCGACAGCTTCAACTGTCTCTTCAACAGCATTGGCAGCTTCTTCAGCTGCAGATAAAGCTGCCGAACGAGCATCGTTAACAGCTTTTTCAGCTGCTAGTGCTGCATTCCTAGCTTCTTCCTTGGCTTTATTTAAGCGACCTTTCTTTGAGTCAATCAAAGCAGTCTTATCTTCTAACCACTTGCTAAACTTCGCTTCAACTTGCTCCTCTGTCAATGCACCTTTTGCGATACCTCGAATAAGGTGATCCTTCATCATTACTCCTTGATACTTCAAAATAGCACGAGCCGTATCTGATGGCTGAGCACCTTTTTGCACCCAAGCTAACGTTCTGTCGAAATCTAGGTCAATGGTTGCTGGATCTGTGTTTGGATTGTATACTCCGAGCTTCTCGATGAAACGTCCGTCTCTCTTTGCTCTTGTGTCTGCTACTACGATGTGAAAAAATGGTTTTCCTTTCTTACCGTGACGTTGTAGTCTTATGCGTGTTGCCATCTATATATTAAGTTTAATCTTTTCGTTGCGAAAACTGGTCGACTAATGCGGGTGCAAATATGCGACTATTATCCATCGTAAAACATTTTCTAAATATTTTTATTTAATCATGGTAATGAATACCTGTAAAACAATGCATTCATCGAAAATAATGATGTATTCATCTACATTTTTTAATTACTAGCCAACCCTTAGGTTGTCATTTACGTTCTACGCAATACCTTCGATAGTTTTTCATTAACATCGAATTGTTAAACCAACCTAATTAATTATATGAGGAATTTATACGCCAAGCTCATCATTGCTGTTTTAATTCTTTCAAGCTCCTTTTATGTAGGCGAAGTTCAAGCTCAATGCACGATTACAATAACGTCATTCCCTTTTACAGAAAGTTTCGAAAACAACACTTTCAGCCCACATTGGACAGGCGACATTCCAGCCATTTTTGGACCCTCTAACCCAGGATGGCAAACAGACAATAACGGCACACCATCCGGTAGCACAGGACCTTCCACTGCCCAAGATGGAACTTTTTACGCTTACACTGAAGTCAGTTCGCCAGCTACTAATGGTCAGGTATTTAACCTAAATAGTCCATGTTTTGCATTCCCCGCGAACTCTGCTCCCTATATAAGCTTTTACAACCACATGCTCACTTCAAATGGAGTTGTTGGAATGGGATACTTGTTTCTCGATGTTAACACAAATCCTGCAGGCGTGGCGAACTGGATCACGCTTTTTTCGGATTCAGGAAACAATGGTGATGTCTGGGTTCAACACCTTATTGATCTTTCAGCCTATTCAGGACAAACCGTTCAGCTAAGGTTTAGAGCAGTTAGAGGCAATAACTGGCAAGGAGATAGAGCCATTGATGATATTGTAGTGAGCACAGGAGTTGAAGCAACCAACGGATACTGCTCAACAGGTATTCACGCTACAGCGACAGCTTCAGCTATTTTTGGAACAGGCCCATACACTTATGCATGGTCTACTGGCGAAACTACACCTAGCATTAGCAATTTAGCTACAGGTAGTTACACCATGACAATGACTGACGCATTGGCTACTTCGCAAGCTATCGATTTCACTGTTGTTCCAGGAACTATTCCAGTAATTTCATCATCTTCTTATACTGAAGGATGGGAATCTGGACTAGGCGATTGGTTTAATGATACTATTAATGATGACTTTGATTGGTCTGTAAACTCGGGAGGAACAGGCACTGGAACTACAGGTCCTTCTTCGGCAAACGAGGGAACAAATTATGTATACACCGAAGCATCTTTTCTCAATGATTTTGATGAAGCTATATTAAATAGTCCATGTTTTGATGTAGATGGAAGTGAACTCCCTTATTTGGTTTTCGATTACCACATGCGCGTTCAAGGTGGCGGTGGAAGCCCTGTAGACATGGGGATACTGTGGTTAATCGCAGACGTAACACCCGAGACCATCGGAGATTCGGATACAATTTGGACACAAGTTGGTGCTAGCGGAAATAATTGGCTGACCGACTCTGTAGATCTGTCTGCATATGATGGTCAGCATGTTACGTTACGCTTCATTGGTCAATTGAGTAATGGTATTACACAATATGGCGATAGAGCCGTTGATAACCTTCGTGTGAAAAGTGGTGTTCAAATCACAGATGCCTGTGCTGGAACTAATACAGGAAGTATTACCCTTGACCCTCAATTTGGGAATGGCCCGTACACGTATGCTTGGAATACTGGTTCTTCAAGCAATCCTTACGGCAGCCTAAATGCTGGTTCATACGCCGTCACCATAACAAACGGTTCAGGTGCTACTCAATCGTATTCATACACTGTTGGGACTCAAGTCATACCAAATCCGACAGGTATTAGCGCAACACTGGGAAGCTATTGTGAAAACGATATTCAAAGCACAACCTTATCAATTAACTATGTCGCAGGGGATGCCATTTTCACAGGAACATCCCCAGTGAGCAATGATCTTGGCCCTAATGGAACAGTAGGTACTACCGTAAATTACTCAATCAATTCTAATCCACCATTCGCAACTGGCCCTGGAAATATTATTTTCAACTACCGCGGTGACATTGAGGCTCCGGGTGAGTTTGTAAATGTGCTATCTGAAACTGGAACTCAAATTGGCGTGGCTAATGTACCTGCGACTCAATGCAACGCCAATTTCGTTCAAGAAACCTTTGCAGTAACCGTAGACTCAATTAATGCCTGGGCTTCTAATGGGTCGATCGATTTTACTGGCTCTCCATTTGGAATGACCAGATATTGCGGAAGTGGTCCAAATAGGTTTAGCCAAGAAGGACAAGTGACAATTACATACCCTTACTCAACCAACAAGCCTTATTGGTTTGCAAATTCATGTGATAATGTTATCGCTAACGCAGTGGATAGTGGATTTGTAGTTACACTTTCTCCAGCTACAACTACTACTTACTTCGTTCGATATTATAATTCTTTCTGCCAAACTTGGGGAGCCTGTCAAAGTATTACGATTACTGTTAACCCAAAACCAACAATTTCAGTTTCTCCTCCAAACCCTTCATACTGCAGCACGCCAACAGCATTGACTGCAAGTGGCACAAGTACTTACACTTGGTCTCCAGGAACTGGTTTAAACACTACAAGTGGCGCTACAGTATTGGCAAGCCCATCAGTGACGACTAACTACCAAGTAATCGGAACTGACGCAAATACCTGTTCTGATACTACCAATGTTACCGTAACCGTAACCGCAGGTCCTTCTGTTTCTATAAACTCAACTAATCCCACATGTAACGGTGGAGCTACCGGAACGGCTACAGCGATTGCTAGTGGCGGAACAGGTGCGTACACTTATTTATGGTCTAATGGCGCTACAGCTGCTTCTATTAGCGGATTATCTGCCGGAACTTATACGGTAACCGTTGATGACGGAACTACGTGCACAGCAGTGCAGTCAACTATAATCACGGACCCAGCGCCATTGTCAATTACAATTGCTGGCAACAATATTGGATGTTCTGGATTTAACTCAGGAAGTGCATTCGCCTTTGTTACGGGCGGAACTCCTGCCTATACTTATGCATGGTCAAATGGCGCAACAACTAACGTTGCGTTTGCACTTGCAGCTGGCACTTACACGGTTACAGTTACAGATGCGAATGGTTGCACAAATACTGAAAGTGTTACTATTACTCAACCAGCAGCGCCACTCACATCCTCCATCACAAATTCTACAAACGTGAGTTGCCTTGGTGGAAACGATGGTTCAGCAACTGCAGCCGGTGCTGGCGGAACTCCGGCTTATTCATATGCGTGGAGCAGCGGAGCAAACACGGCTACTGCCTCAAACCTTGCTGCTGGAACATATATATGTACGGTTTCAGATATCAACGGCTGTGTTTCTGTTGCAATAGCGACAATTACTCAACCTGCCACAGCCGTCACCGCAGCTGTAACAGGATCAACCAACGTTACGTGTAACGGAGGTAATGATGGTTCAGCAACAGCATTTGGTTCAGGTGGAACAGGAGCTATTACCTACACATGGTCTAATGGAGCAACAACGGCAACCGCAACTGGTCTAACTGTTGGAACATATACGGTGACTGCGACAGACGCTAACGGTTGTACAGATACTGATAATGTAACAATTACAGAACCTGCTGTTATCACTGCCACGTTCATATCCACGAATGTTTCGTGTAACGGAGGGAATGATGGCACCATTGCGGCATCTGGTTCAGGTGGTAATGGCGGTCCTTACACATACTTATGGAGCACTGGATCAACTTCTGCCTCCATCAATGGATTGACTGCTGGAACATATTCTGTAACAATAACCGATAACTTAGGGTGTACTGGAATAGAAACACAAGCCATCACTGAGCCTGCATTGCTTGTTGCTTCGATCACACTAGGAAACAATGTTTCTTGTAATGGAGCCAATGATGGTTCGGCCACTGCCTCTGCTACGGGTGGAACAACGGCTTATTCTTTCGCTTGGTCAAACGGTGCTACTACGGCTGCTGTTACTAGTCTTGCTGCTGGAACGTATACAGTGACTGTTACGGATGCTAACCTTTGTACCGACACTGAAACGATTACTATCACTGAGCCTACTCCAGTGATTGCTGCCACAGCATTGAACAACAACGTTTCTTGCTTCGGTGGAAACGATGGTTCTGCTACGGCTTCTGCTTCGGGTGGGTCTGCTCCATACACTTTCGCTTGGTCGAATGGTGGTAACACAGCTACAGTTTCTAACTTAATTGCTGGAACATTCACTGTAACTGCTACGGACGCCAACGGTTGTGACGATACTGAAACCATAACTATTACTGAGCCTGCTACTGCGGTTACGGCTGCTATTGCTCTTGGAAATAATGTTTCTTGTGCTGGTGGTACTGACGGTGCTGCAACAGCTTCTGCTTCTGGTGGAACTGCTCCTTACACCTTTGCTTGGTCGAATGGAGCTACAACTGCTAACGCTACTGGTCTTGCTGCGGGAACCTATACGGTGACTGCTACTGACGCTAACGGTTGTGACGACACAGAAACAATCACCATTACTGAGCCTGCTCCACTTGTAGCTTCTATCACTCTTGGGTCGAATGTCTCTTGTAATGGTGGCAACGATGGTTCGGCCACTGCCTCTGCTTCGGGCGGAACAACAGCTTATTCCTTCGCTTGGTCAAACGGTGCCACTACTGCTACTGTTACTAGTCTTGCTGCTGGAACGTATACGGTAACTGTAACTGATGCTAACCTTTGTGACGACACTGAAACGATTACTATTACTGAGCCTGCGGTTCTTGCTGCTGCAATTGCTCTTGGATCGAATGTATCTTGTAACGGTGGTAACGATGGATCGGCCACTGCTTCTGCTGCGGGTGGAACAACAGCTTACTCTTTTGCTTGGTCAAACGGTGCTACTACGGCTGCTGTTACTGGTCTTGCTGCTGGAACGTATACAGTGACTGTTACTGATGCTAACCTTTGTACAGATACTGAATCAATTACTATTACTGAGCCTACTCCGCTAGTTGCTTCGATTCTTTCATCTAGCAATATTTCGTGTTTTGGTTTATTTGATGGATCAACAACTGCATCTGCGTCAGGCGGAACAGCTCCCTACACATATTCATGGAGTTCAGGAGCAAGCACCGCAACCGCATCAGGTCTTGGAGCAGGAGTTCACACGGTTACTATAACTGACGCTAATGGATGTACTGATTCAGAATCAGTAACCATTACTCAACCACCCTTACTTGTTGCTTCAACGGTATTGGTAAACAATGTTTCTTGCAATGGCGGAAGTGATGGTTCAGCAACTGTTTCAGGAGTTGGAGGAACATTACCTTACACATATTCGTGGCCGTTAGGTGATACATCATCTACGGTTTCCAATCTATCTGCAGGAACACAAATTGCAACAGTGACTGACGCTAATGGCTGTTCAGACACATCGAGCATTACTATTTCCGAGCCTGCTGTCTTGGTTGCTTCTGCTGCCATGACGCTACAAGTTTCTTGTAATGGCGGAAATGATGGTTCGGCTACTGCTTCTGCTACGGGCGGAACAATGGCATATTCTTTCGCGTGGTCTAATGGAGACCTAACCGCTATAGCTACAAACCTTTCAGCTGGAAACTATACTGTGACCATTACGGATGCAAATGGCTGTTCTGATACCGCAAGCGTCACTATTACAGAACCTTTACCAATTACACTGGTAACCACAACTTCAAACGTATTGTGCTTTGGAGCGGCCAATGGAACTGTTTCGGTTGTTGCATCTGGAGGAACAGCGCCCTACACTTACTTGTGGTCTACTGGAAATACGTTAAGCACTGCCACTAATTTGAGTCCTGGCACATATGGAATTACCGTAACTGACGCGAATGGTTGTACTGAAAATTCCACTGCGACCATCACACAACCTACCCAATTGATTGCTACAGCTGTAGTTGATAGCAATGTTTCTTGTAATTCCGGAACCAATGGTCAAGCATCGGCCTCAGGTGCAGGTGGAACAGCACCGTACACTTTTAGTTGGTCGAATGGGGATTTAGATTCTCTTGCTGAAAACCTTTCTGCAGGAACTTTCACAGTTACTATCACAGATTTCAATGGTTGTATAGATACTTCTAGCATCATCATCACAGAACCGACTATGCTTGTTCTTTCAAGCACTGTGGCAAACAACGTTTCTTGCTTTGGTGGTATTGATGGTTCTGCTAGTGTAAACGCAACAGGAGGAACTTCACCATACACCTACTTATGGTCTAACGGCTCTACAAATACGAATCTGACAAACCTTGCTGCTGGAACCATTGCAGTGACTGTCACAGATGCTAATGGTTGTATTGACACAACTTCGATTCTAATCTCTGAACCAGCATTGCTTATTGCTTCGACTGCAGTAACAACCAATGTATCTTGCAATGGCGGGAATGATGGCGCTGCTTCAGCGCTCGGAGTTGGAGGAACAATGCCATATACTTATGCTTGGTCAAACGGAGCTACAACAGCTTCCATCACTGGACTAAGCGCTGGAACATATACTGTAACAATTACAGATGCAAATGGATGTACAGATGATGAGCCCGTCACTATTACTGAGCCTACTATACTTGTTGGTTCTGCTGCACTAATCAATAATGTTTCTTGCAATGGAGGTAATGATGGATCGGTTTTCGCTATTGGATCTGGAGGAACAGCTCCTTACACTTACTCATGGTCAAACGGAGCCACGGGTGATACCATCTCAAGTTTGTCTATAGGATCTTACATTGTCACAATTACTGATTTCAACAACTGTGAGGATACTGCAAGCATTACAATTACTGAGCCGGCTGCATTAGTCGCAAGTGCTTCAGCATTGAACAATGCTCTTTGTAGCGGCAGCGCCTCAGGTATCGCACTTGCAACTGAAACTGGAGGAACTGCTCCTTATACTTACGCTTGGAGTAATACCACAACAATGGATACTGCGATTAACCTTGCTGCAGGAACATATACTGTAACAATTACAGATGCCAACGGATGTTTCGACAGTGCTTCAGTCACGATCGTAGAACCTAGCAATGTTGTTGCAAATGGAATTCTAATTTCAGATGCAGCGTGTAACGGAAGTTCAACTGGATCTGCCGAAGGTGATCCAACTGGCGGAACGGCACCTTACACTTATTTGTGGAACAACGGAGCTGGAACTGACACTATTAACAACCTCTCTGCAGGTTCTTACTTCCTTACTGTCACCGATGCCAATGGATGTACAGGATTTGATACAGTGAATATTTCTGAACCAGCTCTTCTAGTTATTGCAGTGGACAGCATCAACGATGTATCTTGTAATGCAGGCAACGATGGATTCATCACAACAAGCACTTCTGGTGGAACTGCCCCCTATTCATACTTATGGAATAACACAGCTACAACAGATAGTATTTCAGGGTTAGGCGCTGGGTCATATACAGTAACGGTAACGGATGCCAATGGATGTACTGCCTCAATTAACCCGATTGTTCAAGAACCATCTGTATTGAACAGCTCAATCTTAATTTCAGACGTGAACTGTAATGGTGGAAATGACGGATATGCGATAGCGAGTGGAAACGGAGGGACTGCTCCATATTTATATTCTTGGAGCACGGGTTCTGCTATTGACTCAACTGGAACACTTTCAATTGGATCTTGTATTGTAACCATCACTGATGATAACGGCTGCACTGTAATTGACACTGCAGTAATCAACGAACCAGCAATTCTTGTTTCGAGTATCGTTTCCACAGATTCAGTGAATTGCGCGGGTGACTCAACGGGTTCTGCAATAGCCGGAGCCGTGGGTGGAACAAGCCCATACACATACTTTTGGACATCTCCGATTGGTACTGCTAACGATAGTTTATTATCTTCTATTCCAACAGGTTTATATTCTGTTATCATAACTGATGCGAACGGTTGTACTGATACAGCTGATGCCCAAGTTGACGAATATCCAGCGATTGCATTAACAATTGATTCAACATTAGATGTCACTTGTGCCGGAGGTAATGATGGGTACGCATCAGTAGTAGCTACTGGTGGTGCTGGAGGATATACATACCTCTGGACGAATGGAGCAACAGGAATGAGCACAGATACATTGATGGCAGGTTCTCAGTGTGTGACCGTTACAGATGCTAATGGTTGTTCTGAAACAATCTGTGCAACGTTGAATGAGACATTCAGCTTGCCTGTTGTTGATCTGGGAAATGACACGCTTTTGTGTGATACCATTTTCACCATTACGTCTTCAAATGCAGTTTCATACGCTTGGAACACCTTAGAAAATACTCAGAGTATTAATGTTCAAACTGCTGGAACTTATACAGTAACGGTAACCGATTCTAACGGATGTGAAAACTCAGACAACATCGTGGTTAACTTTAATCCTTATTTGAATTTCGACATCACTACAGACAGCACACTTTGTGCAAGTGCGACTGGCTCTGCTTCCATCGTAAACTTGACCGGAGGTGGCGGCTACATTGTGAACTGGAGCAATGGTCAAAACGGAGGAATAACAGCTTCTGGCTTGTCATATGGACCTTACAGCGTGAGTGTTACCGATGCTAATGGTTGTCAAGCAACCGAATCGTTCTTTATATATAACAATACAGATCTAGAATTCGCTTTAAGCGCTAATGATGTATCATGCTTCGGAGCAAATGATGGTCAAGCCACTGTGACTATACTTGATGGTACTGCTCCATTTACATACAATTGGTCAAATGGAACTACAAATGATACAGCCTCCAACCTAATGGGCGGCACGTATTCTGTTACAGTTTCTGACAGTAACGGGTGCGAAGTGATTGATTCGGTTGCGATCAGCGAGCCTGACCAAGTAACCTACAACATCGTTAGTTCAGATGCTAACTGCGGAGCTAATGATGGTTTTGCTGCAGTGACTAATGTTTCACCTGCTGGAATTTATTCTTACGCTTGGAATGATCCATCTTCTCAAACAACAGATACAGCTTCAGCGCTTGGTGCAGGAGTTTACCAAGTAACTATTACTGCAGTCAACGGTTGTGCTGATTCAAGCACTGCTATCGTCAGTAACATCAACGCTCCTACTTTGGCGATGAGTGCTATTGATGAAACATGTGAAGGTTCTGGAAATGGATCGGCTATAGTTGATGCTACGAGCACATCACCATTAACTTACATGTGGTCTGATGCCTTAATGCAAACGACAGATACTGCTTCAGCACTTGGCGCAGGATTGTACTTTGTGACAGTGACCGATGCATTTGGATGTATAGGAATTGATACGGTAACAGTAAACACACTAAGCCCACTGCCAATGCCAAACTTAGTTTCTGACTCATTGGTTTGCGAGAGCAGCTTTGATTTAACTCCTGGTGCCGGATTCACATCTTACTTATGGTCTGATGGTAGCAATGGTGATACATTAAACATTACTGCTTCTGGAATATATAGCGTAACTGTAACCAACGCAGGTGGTTGTGAGAATGTAGATTCTGTTGACATCACATTGAGTTCACCGATTGCCTTTACAAGCACGATCAACAACTCGAGCTGTAGTCAAAACACAGGTAGCATTACTCTTGTAACTTCTGGCGGAACTGGTAGTATTGAATATAACTGGAGTACAGGCGATACGTTAACCTTCATTGATTCTGTTGGAGCGGGAAATTACCTTGTTACCATTAGCGATTCTGTAGGATGTTCAGTGGAAGCCGACTTTGATGTAGACAATATCAATGCTCCAGTTGTAACAATTAGCACAACTGATTTGAGCTGTTTCGAGGATAACAGTGGAACAGCAAGTTCAGCGATAGCTGGAGGAACTGCTCCGTTCGCTTATGCTTGGAGCAACGGTTCTATTGGGTCAAGTGTGAATGGATTGGCAGCCGGGAACTATGACCTTACAGTGGTTGACGATAGTGGTTGTGTAGTTGTTGAAACATTCACGATTGCAGAACCTAATGAAATCAATATTACAATAAGCTTTGTTCAGCCTACGTGTGGTGACACGAATGGCAGTGCAATAGCTACTGTGACAAACAGCCAAGGACCAATTGCTTCTTATTTGTGGGATGACCCATCCAACACTGCCATAGCAGATCTTGACCCCATCCCTGCAGGTTTCTACACGGTAACCGTAGTTGATTCAGCGGGATGTCAAGCAGAAGAAAATGTAGCCATAAACAACCTTGGTGCGGCTATTTTGGCTGCTAGCGCAACGGACAACAACTGTTCAAACGAGAATACTGCTTTTGCAACAGTAACTGCCATTGGCGGTGCACCATTTACTTATGAGTGGAGCGATGCCTTATCACAATCGAGTGACACTGCATTCAACTTGTTCAATGGAACATATGCAGTTTCTGTAACCGGAACGGCAGGCTGTATCGCAGTGGACGTAGTAACAATTGGTTCATCCTTTGACGCACCAGTTGTTGAGCTTGGAAATAACCTCAACGCCTGTATTGGGTCTGAAGTAATCCTTACGGCTGGAGGTGGTTATACGAGCTATTTATGGACCACTGGAGCAACTACCCCATCCATCGTTGCAACGCTTTCTCAAACCTACGCGTTGACAGTTGGTAATGCTGCTGGATGTTTCAACTCTGATACGATTAGCGTTCAGTTTGTGACTCAACCAATTGTTGACCTTGGTCCTGATACGATCGTTTGTATTGACGACTTCTCTCCTACTGTTACATTAGACGCTGGCGAAGGCTTCAATTTCTACGAATGGTCAACAAACGATACAACACAAACAATTGACGTTTCTACTGGAGGTCTTTATGCTGTGAGTGCGAGCGAGTTTACAGGATGTGCAGGATCTGATCAAATCATCGTAGTGTTTGACACTTGTGTGAATGTGAATGTTGATGATCTAATGAATACTGCTCCTTCGATTGCAGTCTATCCAAATCCAAACAGAGGATTATTCACGATAGAATCAACCGGATTGCCATTGGGTGATTACCAGATCAGAATCATGAATGCTTCTGGCCAATCTGTATTGAACAAGCAAATGCGCATTACAGGAACTGCTGCTAACCTTACAGAGATGGATCTTCAGACTTCAGCTCGTGGTTTATACATGATGATATTGGAAGGTGAATCAGTAAGAATAGATCAACGTGTTATCATTCAATAATCTGAAATGACATATCCCAAAAAAAGCCCAGCTATATGCTGGGCTTTTTATTTCCTATTCTAGGATACATCTTTATGACTCCTACTTCTCGCTTGATTTCTTTGACTTCGATTTACGTTTAAACATATCGCCAAACGAATCGAATTCCTTCCTCAAAAACAGACCTAAGCCTTGGGTGTAAGGTGCCTGATTTAAAAACGTTGCATTATTATTATTCGACTCGTTAAACGCCCTTGCTCGAAGCGATCCATCTTTGTTGATCTTATACTCAACGTTAAATTCTCCTGCAACATTGCTTGCAGATTGATTTGCACCATTATCGCCTTGCACGCTTCCATTAACTTGAACCAATACACGATCGTTAAGTAACTCAGTAGAAAGGGCAACCTCAGTTTGATTAGCGGAATTTTCATCTCCCGGACGGTAATTCAATCCAACATCCAAATTATCGAAGTATTGAGAAATGTAATTACTGAATTGATTAGTCAACATCTCAACTGTAGTGACTTGAGTAGTTGAAAATGCAGATACACCGCTTCCTTGCGAAAAGAAGTTATTGGTGAGCAAAAGCGAGAATACTTGTTGGTTCATCACCTCTTCGCTTGTCGTGGAAGGGTCAAGTAATTGATTTACGATGTCTGACTCTGAGAAGCCAGGCAAGTCTACATCAAATGAAATCGATGGCTCTAATAGATCGCCTTTCATCATCAAATAAACATCGACCTGGGTTCGATCTTTATAAACATCTGAAGTATCTCCCACGGAAGATGTAAGAGCGATAGGCGAAGCGCGCAAATCATACACGGCTGTAAGATCTAGACGAGCATCTGTTGGATCGCCTGTCCAGGTAATCTTGCTTCCGTTCTGCACAGTAAATTTCTTGTTGACTATATTCTGCAGTGTGAACAAATAGTCTCCTCCCTTGATGGTATAATCTCCATACATTTTGAAAGTTCCCCTATTATCAATATTCAACAGCATATCTCCATTTCCACGCACTTTAATAATGTCCCCCACCTTTTCATCAAAAATGATTTGTAACTCAGAGTCATCGTTAACCGAAAGCTTAAAATCGAGGTTCAATCCTTGCATCTCCTGAGCCAAGGCATCACTCTTTATCTTATTCTCTACTATTTTGTTCTTCGGCTCCACAAATCGGATATAATCTATATCGCTTACATCACCTCCAGCATCCATAGGAATAGAAAGTTTAGTGCCTTTGTTGGTATAGGCATCCACCACAATATTTGTTTGCCCAATGTATCCTGATATTCCAATATCACCAGTAACATAAGCACTACCATAATAAGCTTCGTTCTGCACCAACGAAGTATTCAACGCTTGAAATTGCTCTACCTCGAAAAACAAATCATAGTTGAAGTCTTTGAAATGATCATGAAATATCGATGCCACCAAAGAACCACTATCACCTTTTTGATCAAACACTTTTACATAGTCCAAACCAAAATAATCAGGCTGGATATTGATTTTCGCTTCAGGAATGGAGTATTGCGTATTAAGGTATTGTACTAACCCTGAAAACCCCGAAAGCATTATTTCACCTGTAAGTTGCGGACTCATAATATTGCCGCCAATAGATACCGAACCATTCATTTCACCGTCTAACCCTGATGCATACTTCGAAATGAAAGGCTCAATAATTGACGCTCTAAAACTTTTTAAAGCCACATCTAAATCAAGCTGATCTTCATCGCGAAAGGGATAATATTCGCCTATCACGTTTATATTTCTCGTTCCGTGATAATTCAAATTGAGGTTCGTTTCCAATGCCCTCCTTTCAGAGTTATAATTTGAATTACCCTCAACATTTCCTATTTCAAACTCATCAATAATCAATGAATCAATTAACAGGTCAGCATCAGCTACCAGCATGCTATTAAGATGATACACATCAACCTCGCCTGAAAACAGACCCACTACATTATTCGATGACAACCCGAAGTTCGTAAGATAAGACAGGTCAAAACGCTCCACATCTAAATACAAGTGCTTATTGGTGCGTGGATTCACTTCACCTCTGCTTGTAATGTGTCCAACATTACTTCTGATATCAAGTCCTTTCATCACCAACCTAGTAGAATCAGCATTGAGATAAGCAGTCTCAGAACTGACCCAACGTTCATTGGCAATTCTAGCATCAAGCTTATGGAGAATAAGATTTACAGGGAATTGTTCGCTGGTAAAAGCCAGCACTTCAAAAGAGCCGCTGTCAGCCAAGGTTGATTGATTGTACCACTCTACCGATGTTTCGAGTGAATCGCTATACAACTTTGAGGCTAACTTCAAATTATCGAGAAAGTAATCTCCTGAAAAACTAAAGGCATCTGCTGACATGGCAAACCCAAGTGTATCCGCAAATGGCTTAGCCGAAAAAGTTTGCTTTTTAAACGATATGGACCCTAGGTTCCACGACAACGTATCCACGTCCAAATTCATAAAGTCATCCTTCGCCCTGACCATACCAGAAATCCGAATCGGGTTTAATACTTTCAGATCAGGATGAATGAAGGTCATAAGATTTTCATCATTCTTGATTTTCACTTCATAGTCAAAGCGCTGACTCGTATCAACTTTACTCAAACTGATATCAGCAAAATACTCTGGCGCATATGCCTTGCCAACTTTAACAAAGGCATAAGGCAAATCCAGCAAATTGGTTCTTCCTTTAAAATGGGCTTCGGCAAAATCTGTCACTAAAGCGATATCATGTCCTTTTGCAATAAGGTTGTCGGTCAATAACACCGTATCTAGATGAATTTCATTGTTTTGATTTGAATAATTCAAATCATTTAGGCGCAGCAAGCCGTTCAAGTTCTTGAATGAATTGCCTTTCATTTCTAATATAAGCATGGTTGACACTACTCCAAACGTATCTTTCGGGATGAGATTCAAGGGAGCGAGCTTTAGATCTGTCACTCGGCTCACACAGGTTACTTGTGGAAACTCATCTTTAAAATCGACCTTTCCAGTGAAATCTAGAATCAGGTTGGGATCTTTAAGTGACAAATTGCCTTCAAAAACTTCTTGATCAATACCACCATCGATAGTAATGTTTCGATAGCTATATCCTAGCGCATCAAAACGAGCAACTTCACCTTTCGCGTTTATCTTCACTTTTTCCATTGTGAATTCACTTCCTTCAAGATCTAGATCCACCGCTATATCACCCAAGGATGAGGACTCCAGCATTCTTCCCAATTGAAATGATTTGGTGCTTAGATGTCCTGAATAAGAGATTTTATCTTCACCTGTTTTAATGTTAATGTCGGTTTTCAATGTCCCCAACTCAGACTTAAGAGTTCCGAAGGTTACGAAGTCACTTGTAAATCCCACATAGGAGCCTTCGAACACCATGTTCCCCATGTTATGCAATTGGGATGGAAGTGAAATACGAATCGCGCCATCACCAGTCGGTATGGAAAGCATCTCAAGATCGGATGCCGTAAATGCCAGTTGATCTGCCTTAGCGTTGATGAGCATAGCTTGTGGATCGGGTAAACCTTTGATACGCACTTTTCCAGAAAAGAAACCAGAACGCGCAAACTCTAAATAGTCGATATCCCCGCGCAAATAAGCCAACGTACCATACACGCTTCCACTTATTTTCATTGGAGTCAGAATGCCATTAACATAGCGAGAGAAATAGGCAATGTCAGTAAAATTGACGTCTGAATTCTCTAATCGTGCAGCCAGGATTACCTCTGTAAAAAACTCAGAAAACGAGGAGAAATCGTCATAGTACATGGCATATTCACCTTCCACCACCGATCGATTAGTGACTAATTGTAGCTCTTTGCACTCCATGGATTTATCACTGAGTGAAAATGCCGTATTCAAGCATCGAACTTTGAACCCACTTTTTTCATTAAGGTGTAAACCTCGCACATTAGCCGTAAGTGAATCGTTAAAAGCAACATCAGTAACTCGTCCTGACAGACCGGAAACAAGTAAATGATTAAAATCCACTTCTCCTTTATCGCGATAATCAGAATTCGCATCATCATATCTAAAGCTCACCCCTTCCAACACGATTTCATCGCACATTACAGAAAAGGTTGTTTTGTTCGAATCTTCTTCTGTGCTTTTAAAGGCATCCAACACGAATTGAAGATTAGTAAGAGTATCGTTTTCTGGTTTATACAAGTTAAAATAGACATTCTTCAAACCGATATGGTCGATGTTGAGTCTCTGCTTTTCTCGATCAAAAGAGGTTAAATCCAATCGTATCGTTTCGGCATACAACAAAGTATCTTGACTCTGATCGTAAATCATCACGCCATCTAAACGCAGAGTTTTAAAAGGTTCGAGGTACAAACTTTCGAGTGAAACCCGTGTTTTGAGATAACTCCCGCCAAGCGCCACCGCTTTAGCAACTGCATATTTTTGAACGGATGGAATGAAAAGCAGCCCACCAAGAATGAAAGGTATAGCGCCCAACAGCAATAGAATAACCGCAATCATTCGCAGCAGCTTTTTGGTAGATTTGCCGTTGGTTTTCACTGAATTCAAAGTTCAAATTTACGCTAAAGCGTGCAGCACATTACAATACTTGGCATAGAGTCTTCTTGCGATGAAACTTCAGCATCTATCATCAAAAATGGTCGTGTGCTAAGTAATTTTATTGCCAACCAAGATATTCATGAAAAATATGGAGGTGTTGTACCCGAGTTGGCTTCTCGAGCTCACCAGAGCAACATTGTGCCCGTAATTAAAATGGCTATTGATCAAGCGGCCATCAAAATTGAAGATATTGATGCCATCGCATATACTGCTGGCCCTGGATTAATTGGGGCGTTAATGGTTGGCAGCAGCTTTGCAAAAGGACTTGCTATCAGCTTGAACAAGCCATTGATTGAAGCACACCACATGAAAGCACATGTGCTCGCGCATTTCATTGAAGAAGAGGGTAAATCCTTGCCTTCACTTCCTTTTCTATGTTTGACAGTTAGTGGTGGACATACTCAAATTGTGATGGTAGATGAACCTTTGAGTCAAAAAGTAATAGGAACCACTATTGATGATGCTGCTGGGGAAGCATTTGATAAAGCAGCAAAAATTCTGGGTCTTCCTTACCCTGGAGGCCCGCTCATTGACGAATACGCACAACGTGGCGATCCATATAAATTCAAGTTCCCAATTTCAGATATTGCTGACCTCAACTTTAGCTTCAGTGGATTGAAAACTGCTGTACTCTATTTTGTGAGAGACAACATCAAAGTCAATCCCAAATTTGTGGGAGAAAACCTGAACGACATCTGTGCCTCAATACAACACACCATCGTAGAAACCCTGCTCTTGAAATTTGAAAAAGCCATCGAACAGACGGGAGTGAAGAGTGTTGGAATTGCAGGTGGAGTATCCGCTAATTCGCTTTTAAGGAATCGGATGTTAGAACTTAACAAAAAAGGATGTGATGTATTCGTTCCGAAGTTCGAATTTTGTACCGACAATGCGGCAATGATTGCAATCTATGGACACTACATGTATCTGGAAAAACAATTTGGCAACCTTAGCACTGCACCGCAGGCGCGCATGGGGTATTAACGCCATTGCTATTTTTTCCTTGTTATTTATTGCGGTTTGTGCTTCTGCTCAATCATTCAATTCCTCTTCTGAGCCCAAAATTCCAGATACCAAACGACTCTATTTGAAAGTAAATCCACTGAGTGCATTGGTTGGCCCTATTCCATTGACTTCTGAATATGGCTTGCGTTTTGAAATGGTAGTCAACCATAGGCTTACCTATCAAGTGGGCGCTGGCTATCTTGGAAAATCTTTGGTGTTGCAATCCAGTCTTGTGCCTGACTCAATCAAATCAATTTGGAACGAATACCAGTTTCCTGGCGTCCGATTGCAGGGTGAAATGCGCTATTATTTTGTAAAAGCTAAAATGGACAAAAACCTAAGCGACTACTTGAGCCCTTCCGGACTATACATTGCATTGCATGCTTCTTATGCAGCTGCCACTTTCTCCGCCAAAGGGTTCAACCTGCCTAGAGAGGACTGGACAAATTTCAGTGTCAGCGCAATGCTAGGCCTTCAGCTGCTGCACAAAGAAAGTATTGGAATCGATGGATACTTTGGGCTAGGCTATAAGCGCAACACGGCAACCTTTACCGATTTTAGATCGCGCACTACCACCACGAATATCAAAGAAATTTATGGCGATGGGTTGGGCGATTTCTTAACCTCTCCGATCAAGATCAATTTGGGTTGTAACCTTACCTTTGGACTTCTTTAAACAACCGCTATGCAACACCTCAATTTATCGTTCATTATCGAAAATGTATCAGACGATCATGAGTTTATTGTGATGCTGTTGGGTGTTTTTAAGACTAATTTGGAGCCTGATTTGAATGCATTGCGAGTTTCTTTAGCTAATGCCAATCACGATCAAATCAAGAAAGACGCCCATAAGGTAAAGTCGAGCTTCAGAAGCTTAGGCATGAACGAAATGACCCAAACGCTTCAAGCCATAGAAGACATGGGAAAAGATGAAAAAGACATTGAATCGATTAGACTGCAGTTTAGGGCCTTTGAACAATTGATTCCAGCGGTATTAAAAGAAGTTGATGACTACATCAACCAGCACTCAGATTAGGGCTTTACCCGAATAGCCTTCACAAAATTGTCTGTAAAGCGCTCGGCCAATTCAAATTCTGTTTGACTATCAGTAGTATGTGTGCTGCTTTCTCCTTTTAAATTGATGTAATCATAGTGGTAAAACAAGTTATCCCAATCAACAGTCAATGACAATGACTGCTCCTCTCCTATCGAAAAACTGAGATCAATATCACGTTCTACACCAGATCTATAAAGGTCATCTAAGCCAGTATGAAAAATCACATCATGATCAAAATTCTCGCCACCGGTAGTATCTATTTTAGCTTCCAAAATAATGAAACGATACATAGACGCCCACGACCAATACATATTGGAATACGTGCTCAACGGGTCGTTATTGCTGTAGGTAGAAGGGTCAACACCATTTAAATCGGCTGGTACTCCAATTCCAAATTCTAAACGGTTAAACACACCCTCAGGCACGTCAAACTCATATACATCACGCCACTGAGGTGTTGAAATAGATGCATCGAAAGGTTTTGCGTCAAACAACTCCATGCTTGAAATCAACTCCTCGGAATCAACCGCCTTTAGTTTAATGTCTGCCATATAAAATTTGAATGCCACAAGCTTAACGTTGTTTCCTTCTTCATCGATAAAGGATTCATTGAGAGCAACATCTTGTCCTTCGTGACTCAATTGAAAAGAAAGCGAAAGCGAAGGCTCTGCTACTTTTATTTCCGGCAAGTCTCCATCACCTCCGCAACCACTAAAGGTTAGTCCAAGAAAGGTGAAAAAAACAAACCAGCTATGTTTGATAGTTTTAGTCAAGAGTGATCGCATTCAAGGCATTTTCAGTAACTTTTTCTGCCAATGGCATGTTATCAAATGTGTGGGTAGAAAGTTCGGTAGTAAAGTCAACTCCTTCTAGCATCTTAGCAAAATCAACATTTAAATTGATTATTAAATCATTCGCACTCAACTCTCTAGATTCCAAGTCAATAGAAACTGCCCTTAACAGAGAGTTTAACCCTGTATGATATTCAAAATTTTGCATATCACTACCATCAGCATTAGCAGATGTATCCACCATTCCATTAAGTGATATGAATCGATAACCCGATGCCCATGACCAATACATTGTTGGCACATGAGGAGCAAACGGTCCTGAAAGTTGAGTAGAAGGATCTAAGCCATTGTTTCGGCAAGTATCTACTCCAATATTGAACTGCATATTATTCAGCACTACATCAGCACTCGGCAAATAAGATGACTCAAATACACGATTCACATCTTCAAACAAAATCGCGTCTGAGGTGGCTGTAACGCAATCCTCATTATCATTACGCAGCAACACAATTTGGTCGTCCAGCTGTAATGCTATTTCAGTAAAGTAAATTCCGTAAAAATCCATTTTCATAGCTCTTCCATTAACCATATTCTCTTCATTTAGATTTAGAGGTTGATCACCAACCATAGGGTTAAAAGCTATTTTTACATCAATAGGCTTCCAAACACAGGTTTCTTCCGAATCACCATCAGGGTCATAATTGAAAGCCATTTTTTGATTACAGCCATCTTTGCTGCAGGAAGAAAAAATGATAAGAACAACCGGAAGGATTTTAAAGAGTCTTGTCATCATCAGAGGTATTATTTGTTTTAGACGCATATCGTTTACATAAAGTTTATAAAGAAATTCAAAAATCATCATGTTAATCGAACGTTAAAAGGACTTTTGTCACAAAGTATTTTTGAATTGCTTTGATGTTATAAATTCATACGAATGAAAAGAATCTATTTCTCTCTCCTTCTTTCAGTTGTTTCAAGCTTGGTATTTGCTCAAGGACCCATTAGAAACTATGACTTTAAGTTTAAACTATCTGGCCTATCTGACACTACTGATAGTGCCGTTTTCCTTGCAAACTACTATGGTGGTAAACAATACTACTACGACACAGGAATGGTTGATAATGGAGTGGTTCATTTCAAAGGCGACTCTATAAAAGGTGGTATCTATTCCATCATTACTTGGGACAAGAAAGCTTATTTCGAGTTTGTAGTGAACGAGCCAGTCATTGAAATGGAGAGTAATGCCAGCAATTTCATCAATACGATGAAGGTCAAAACCTCTGAAGAGAACAAAAAGTTTTATGAATACCTCAACTTCATTAATGATAAATCTTTCAATGCACAAGCTCTGAAAAAGCGTATTGAGAAGGAAAAAGATAAAGCGAACGAAGCTGAAAAGAAGAAACTACAAGATGCGATGATTGCAATTGACAAAGAAGTAGTTGCATACAAAAAGTCATTCATTGCTAGCAATCCAGACCTTTTCATCTCTAAAGTATTTAACGCTTCCGCTGAACCAGATGTTCCTGATTATTCAGAGATTACAGATGAGGATGAACGCAACAAAAAACGCTACTTAGAATTTAAACGTAACTATTTAGATGGAATGGACTTCTCGGACGAGCGCTTATTGAGAACACCAATCTTCAACAACAAATTGACATACTACATCACAAAGTTAACCCCTCAAATAGCGGACAGCGTGATAATGGCTGCCGATATGTTAGTTAGTATGGCAAAAGGAAATAAAGAGCCACACAAGTACATCGTACACACAATCACCAGCAAGTTTGAGGATTCTAAAGTAATGGGTATGGACGCAGTGCTGGTGCACATGGGACAAACCTATTACTGCCCTGATAAGGCGTGGTGGTTGAGTAAAGAAAAGCTGGAAAAATTTTGTGAACGAGTAAATGCCATGGCTCCGCTAATGATTGGTAAGCAGGCACCCAACCTCATTCTTCAAGACACTGCTGGCAATTGGAAAAACATGGCTGACATAAAAGTGAAGTATACCGTTCTATATTTCTGGGATTCAGGATGTGGGCATTGCAAGAAAGTGACTCCGAAGCTGAAAGAATTCTACGAGACGTATAAAACTAAAGGTGTTGAAGTATTTGCTGTTGGAACTGAATTTGAGAATGAAGAATGGATCAAATACATCAAGAAAAATGATTTGAAATGGATCAATGTTTCAGACACACCTGAGTCTAACAAGAACGCTCACGATCTTATATTTCAGGAGAAAACCACATTAGAGAGCATGAACTTTAGAGACACGTATGACATTTTTAGCACGCCAAAAGCTTTCTTACTAGACGAAAACAAGAAGATTGTGGCAACGAAATTGATGCCAGAGCAATTGGGCGAGTTTATCGATAACCAGCTAGAAAAAGATTCGAAAAAGTGATGAAGGGTATTTGACACTAAAGCTTTCTTTGGCTTGATTCTTTCCAATCCACAACAAACCAAAAAAGAAAAGATCGATCGTGATTGTCACGTTTCGGTCTTTTTTTATTTCAGCCCATGCCCTCTTCATTCCTTTTGAATAATACAAGTCGTGAAGTACAATCACCCCTCCAACGTTTAAACGTTCCTTAATGGCTTTAAAATAGCGCATAGTGGGATCGTAATGATGGTCACCGTCCAAAAAAATAAGATCATAGGTTTCATTACCCTCACTAAGGAATTGGTCAAATGCAGCGCAATACACTTTTGCATTAGCCAATTGCAATTTTTCTAACGAATGATTCGCAAAGTCAGCAACGTCACTATTCCCCTCTACTCCTGTGATGGATATAGAATTATCAACCGAAGCCATTGCAGCTAAGGACTTGCCTAGGTTGGACCCAAGTTCTAACACCGATGTTGGTTTCAGGAAATGCACTAGGCGATGAAGCAAGGCAACTTGAAAATTAGGCATAGCAGATCGCCTAGCATACAGAGAAACTGACACACTGGTCTCTACGTTTTTACCATAATCCATGCCTTTAAGCGGAGATGAATCTTGCTTCAATCGTTCAAAAAAAGAAATAACTGCCTTTGTTGGCATTGGATCCGATGCATAAATGCATTGATCAATGAGTTCGTATACAAACGGAGAGTGCACACCATGCCTAGTTTTTGAAGAAAACCGGTGGCGAATAAAATCCCATGAAGTATGGTAGATGTTCATTGTATAATTCCAATGTGCGAAAATGGATAATTCCTACATTTGCAGCCCAATTAAAACAAAAATGTTGCCCGGGTGGCGAAATTGGTAGACGCGCACGCTTGAGGGGCGTGTGTCGCAAGACGTGCTGGTTCGAGTCCAGTCCCGGGCACACCATGTAAACAAAGGGTTTCAGGATGATTAATTCTTGAGACCCTTTTTTAATTAAAGGCATTTGCATACTATTTGCATACAAAGTATGCTCAAAACATTGGCTTTACAATTGTTGCTTTAATAGGATTGGGCCGACATACAACTGGAAGTTGCGTTGTTGGCTCAGTAATTCCAGATCGTGGGTTACTGATTATATCTTAAGGGCTACCTTCGAAAGGTAAGGCGGACTAACAAAATTCAAATTATTCCATGATTGAGACACTAGGATTATATAATCTTTTTGCCAATAAGTTTGTTATCGGCACACCTTCAGTGAACAAGGGATATACCAAGACCAATACTGAGGAGATTGAGGCTTTGCATCGGTGGTTAAAGTTCATGGAGGAAGACCAAGGCATGGATAA
>DGQE01000006.1:2339-5376 GCA_002389645.1 Flavobacteriales bacterium UBA4422 | reverse complement strand
TTGGGTTATTATGACCGCAGCGGTATGCGATCATCGCTCGGAAAGTAGCAGTAAAATTAAATTATCCAAAGAACACTTTCCTAAAAATCTTTCAATGACTAGAAACCCAGATATTCTTAAAGACCTTGGAAAAAAAAAGAGTAAAAGTCAGTTATTGGTTGGATTTGCAGCTGAAACACACATGGTTTTGGAATCTGCACGAAAGAAATTAAAACAAAAAAACCTGGACTGGATTGTGGCAAATGATGTTTCTAAAACAAACCAAGGTTTCTCTTCAGACCAAAACGCAGTAACATTAATTAGTTCGAATGGGCTAGAAAAACAAATTTACCTTGCCGACAAATCCATAGTTGCAAAAGAAATACTTCATGCAATTCATTTATCATGGCTAGAAAAAGCCCACTAGATAAAGTTCTTGGTAAACTTGAGGACCTGGATGAGGCTAACCTCAGTAACTTGGTTCAACGACTTGCTCGCGAGCGCAAGCTGCTAGAAACAGTTTTTGATGTCATTCGTGATGGAATCCTCGTTCTGGACGGCTCGGGTGTTATTACCTATTCAAATCAACAAGGTAGGAGTTTAATCGGTCTAAAGAGGGAGCTTGGAGATAAAGTTTCATTACTCAAGGCAGCTCCTGATTTGGCTAGATCATTAGGTTTGGACCGTGTGGCTAATGACTCAAGGCCTGAAGTGGTGGTGCGAGAAACGATGATCCATTATCCAGAAAAGAGGCACCTTAGAATTTATGCGGTACCGATCGCGGGTACTCAAGTCGATGAAATTTCTAAAAAAGATGCGGGGATGACTGTTGTATTAACAGATGTAACTGAGGAAAAAGTCAGCGTAGAAGAGAAAATTGAAAGTGAAAGGGTCACAAGCATCATGGATTTAGCCGCTGGAGTTGCACATGAATTGGGAAACCCTTTAAATTCTATCAATATTCATATGCAAGTTTTACAAAGAGCTTTAAATAAAGATTTTTCTAATGATAAAGCGAAGTCAAAAGCAGCTAAATCGCTTCAGTCATGTATTAATGAAGTCAATCGGCTGGATTCCATTATTGTACACTTCCTGAATGCTATAAAGCCAACTGTTCCTGAATTTCAGGAACTAAATTTATTATCTGTTATCGAAGAAATCTTGCACATAAAAGAGAAGGAATTAAGCGTCAAAAAAATTAATATTCGCCTAGATACGGATAATAAAGAGCCATTGATAGACGGTGACTTAGATCAAATTAAGCAGGTATTCTTTAATGTAATTGGAAATGCAATGGATGCATTAACCAATAAATCTGATATACGAATTATTATATCCTGGGAAAATCAATTTATTACCGTACAAATTATAGATCATGGTGATGGAATTAAAAAAGAAAACATTTCAAAAGTATTTGAACCCTATTTCACAACTAAAAAGAAGGGGAATGGAATTGGTATGATGATTGTTCATCGTATTATGAGAAATCATGGGGGAGAAGTTGGCATTGATAGTAAGCGAGGCTCTGGAACTATTGTTACTCTTAAATTCCCCCGCAAAGGAGCAAGACAACGCTACTTAGAATAAATTCAATCTGTATGAAGCCCAATTTATTAATAGTTGATGATGAACCGCATACCCGTGAAGGTTTAGAATTAGCTTTAGAAGAAGATTTTGAAGTTTTTTCAGCAAGTTCTGCAAAGGAGGCTGAAATGGCTCTTCAAGAAGAAGAATTTCATGTAGTTTTAACCGACTTACGAATGCCGGGGCACTCAGGAATGAGTGTTATAGACCATGCAATTCGTTCTCCTTCCAGTCCGTTGTGTATTATGATGACTGCTTATGGTGAAGTAGAAGTTGCTGTAGAGGCTATGAAGAGAGGTGCTTATGACTTTCTTCCTAAACCGGTAAACCTCGAACAGCTAGAACTTTTAATCAAGCGAGGCCTTAATGATAGAAAACCTAAGAAGGAAAAACCCAATCAATCTCTAGTGTCAAAATACAAACCTCAAGGGATCATGGGTAAATCCAAAACTCTAGAGGGTGTTCTTGAAAAGGTGCGTCTTGTAGGTCCATCCAAAACGACAGTATTATTAGCCGGGGAAACCGGGACAGGAAAAGAATTATTTGCTCAAGCGATCCATCAAAACAGTGAATGTGCTCAGGGTCCATTTGTTCCTGTTCATTGTGCAGCATTACCTACGAATTTACTAGAAAGCGAACTCTTTGGTCATGAAAAAGGAGCTTTTACAGGTGCAGCCGAACGTCGGGTTGGTCGATTTGAGTCTGCAAATGGCGGAACCCTCTTCTTAGATGAAATTGGTGAAATTGATCTTTCGACACAGGTTAAATTGCTAAGGTTCTTAGAGACAAAAACAATTGAACGCCTGGGTAGTTCCCAATCTTTAGAGCTCGATGTGAGGTTGGTCTGTGCAACCAATCGAAACCTTTTAGAAATGAGTCAAAATGGTGATTTTCGCGACGATTTGTATTACCGTTTAAATGTTGTCACGATTGAGCTTCCCCCTCTGCGCAATCGTGGAGAAGATCTTATAATTCTTTTAAATCACTTTATTTCTTCCTACTCTAAAGAAAATAGATTCAAACCACCACAGCTATCAGATGATGCCTTGACCATTTTAAAAAATTACAAATGGCCTGGAAATGTTCGTGAGCTTAGGAATTTTTGCGAAAATCTAGTTGTTTTACATAGAGGAAAGTTAGTATCAACATATGACTTAGACCCTAGGTTTGCCCAGCTACCACCTAGCCGAGGTTCAAAAATAGACAAAGACAGTGCTTTGTTGTCTGTGGAAGAAAGTGAAAAACGTCTTTTGAGGAATGCTCTTCTTGAATCGAAGGGTAATCGGACAAAAGCAGCTCAAATTATGGGGATTAGCCGTCGAACTTTGCATAGAAAATTAGATCGTTGGCCTGAGGTAGACACTAAATAATAGCGTAGCTATATTTTGGGTAATTGGCTGCTCGGGCTGGATTCGAACCAGCGACCAAGTGATTAACAGTCACCTGCTCTGCCACTGAGCTACCGAGCATCAAA
>DGQE01000006.1:0-2229 GCA_002389645.1 Flavobacteriales bacterium UBA4422 | reverse complement strand
AGCATTGCGTTGATAGGTGCTCCGACTGATGCTTGGTGGTCTCCATGAGCATGGGGGAAATAAAGCTCGTCAGTAAGGTTTTCAATATTTAGCTGAATGCTAGTATTTTCAGAAAGTGCATAGGATGCACCTGCGTCTACACGGGTGTATTCTGGAAGCTTTTGCGTGCCACCTTCCTTAATATAACTTTCACCTTGGTTAATGATACCAAGATTCAACGCCAGGCGATCTGACACCGTGAAGTTATTCCAAATGGAGAACGCATTTTCCGGTGTTTCTTTTAGACGATCACCATCTGATGCATGTGCATCAAGATTTGTGTAGCCTGCACTGATAAACCAACTCGAAGTTAAATTTCCACTCAACTGAAATTCAAAACCACTAATTTCAGAAGTACTCATGGTGGTGGTCAATGCACTTACATAAGTTGGTGCATTCTTCTCTACTTCAAAATAAGCTGCTGAAAAGGATAAGCCTACTGGTAAATCGTATCTTAACCCGAACTCTGTGTTTTCAAAAGTGTCAGGGTCTGTCTTATCTGCATTGCTATTTAGTTTGGCGTATTGGTCCTTTGCTTTGGGAGTAAAAGTTTCACTGTAACTCGCATACACAGAGATTGCATCTGTGACATCAAAGATGAGACCTACTTTTGGAGAGATGGTATCATCGGAGTCAGAGACTGGTCCACCCCCGGAAACATCAACATCCATTTTATCAAATCTTGCTCCAAGTATTAAATCAAGAGAATCGGTCAACGCGATCTCGTCGTTAATATAAAATGATAATACGTTAACATCGGCAAATGTATCATCTGCTTGATCGGCTCTATAATTATTTACAGTTGTGTTGTTGCTAGCATTGACACCTACACCCCTCTTTAAATTAATTGGCCTATTAATACTGAAGACATCTTTGTCTGAATTATTGTTGTCTGACCAAGCTGCATTGAAACGATCATTGTCGTTGCTAACATCAAGGTATTCTAAACCAGCAATCCAATTGTGAACAAAACTGCCAGTCTCTAATTCTCCAATGAGTTCATATTGAAATGTGGATGTTTTCCTTTTAGTAGTATCAACATATCCATCTAAAGTTACCGTATTTGCCGCTGCATCGTAAGCAGATGCGTAGAAATTTTGGTATAGTTTGTCGTGATCGCTGTAAGCAGCAGTAAAACGTCCCTTTAATGATTCGCTAAGCTTGTGCTCATAAATGGCTTTTAATATGTGAGCTTCATGAGTTGAGTAGTTTTCAGTAGGGTCACCAAAAACGATATCTTTTAGAGACTTCACTGGGTAACCATCGGCTCCAGTTGGAATACCTCGGTCGATAAAACGCTCTTGGTTTAGGTATTCATAGGAGAGATCGACAATGGAACCGTTACCAAAATCATATTTTAGTGTTGGGTTGGCACCAAATGAATTACCATAGTAAAAGTCACGATGGTTAGCCAGATCTTCGCCGAACATATTGAGTCGAAAAGCTGTATTTTCATCAATCTGAACATTGCGGTCCAACTGGATACCAAATTCGCCAAAGGTATCTACGCTTCCGGATATTTCGGTAAAATCCTCACCAATTAAACCTTCTTTGGTGACGCGATTAATCATTCCATATGCACCACCAAAACCTGAGGTAAGTGCATCGGGTCCACGAAGGACTTCAACACTTTCAACATTATAAAGTGGGCGATAGTACTGAACATCATCACGAATACCATCTCTATATAAATCCTGAGTTGTTCTAACCCCACGGATCACAGGAGCGTCGCGATGTCCTTCACCTTGCGAGTTAATAACTCCAGGAGTGTAGTCAATGACATCACCGATGCTTTTTAAACCTTGTGCTTTAATTTGCTCGGCTGACATTACAGATATACTCCTTGGAATATCTTTAATTTCCAAGGATGACTTTAAACCCGGAGATAATTTTTGTAATTCTTCTTTGGTGCCAACAACTCCGAGTGGTTCAAGTTCGCCGGATGCTTGTTCATCTGCGTATGTATTTATATGGAATGATGAGAGAGCAACGGCAACCATCGCCCTTGCCCATCTTTGTGACTTTAGTTTGTTCATAGGTAGGTCATTTTGTTGATACTGAGACTCAATCTCAGTTGATACTGAGACTCAATCTCAATAAAGGTGGGTTGTCAACTCAGAAAATATTAGTAATCAATCTACTTGAAATTTAGCTAAGATTAATGGCATCAAAGATGTTTGGATGATAAAT
>DGQE01000037.1 GCA_002389645.1 Flavobacteriales bacterium UBA4422 | reverse complement strand
TGGTATCTTTCGGGGGAATCAGTTCTGTTTACTGAGTTTTTGGTCCATCAACTCATTTGCCCAATTAAATATCTCAACAAACTTGAGACAGGATGGAATTTGGGATGAAGCGAAAGAAGAGTGGACATTGATTTCAATCGATGAAGAAGAATTAACCTTCTTCGAATTCAATAAGGAGTTTACAATGTTCACCCATACAACTCCATCAATGACCTCAGCTTATATAATTAAATCATTGAAGGAAAATGAAGAACAGTACGAATATCGACTGGAGGTTATTAGTGACGTTGGGAATAAATATTTGATGATTATCAACTACCAAAACAGCAGTCTCAGATTCTTTTACAAAACTGCTGGAGATGTTGTAATGGTTCACCATACAATTAAACAAACGTGGGTTGAAGACGTATAAAAAACGCTCATCATTAGGTCGAATGAAAATCAATAGATTTTGTTTGCGAATTCGAAATTAGGTTGATGTGGCTTTTGTAAACGATTCTAATTCCTTCCAAATGTTCGATATCTCTCCCTCATCGCCCACCAAGCGGGNNCCGTTTACTAGGTGTTGTACTCGTAATGCTGGGTATTATTCTGGTGAAAATATGATGAACAATTGCCTGAATTCTAGACTCATTTGAGTTGAAATCTCAGATAAATGATTCTCGTTCAATTTTGTGTTTGTTCAATTCAAAACCTTAATTACATTTGCAGCCCCTCATTCGGGCGATTAGCTCAGTTGGTTCAGAGCACCTCGTTTACACCGAGGGGGTCGGGGGTTCGAATCCCTCATCGCCCACCAAGCGGGACAATTCCAGTTTTCCATGGGTTGTCCCGTTTTTATTTTGTCTGAAACCCTTGTTAGCATTGAGACACAGCAAAATGACCTCATTTATTTTCGGGCTTCGACATTTGATTCCGTCAAATTCTATCATTTCTGGGAATATCGAACCAAGTATCTTTTTTTTCGGTGGAATTAGATTCAGAATAAACTCGTCCAAGCTTGTCAATACCGTCCAAGGTTCTGTAGCGTTAATCTGGTAAAACGATGATGTTTTATTTTGATGAAAACCGAATGCCATCAGAACGCATAAGCATCGCATATTTCCAAAATCGATTATTCTTTAGGCAGTTTATTTCAAACTACCGGATTCAAAGAATTTGAATCTGCTCAAAGGACTTAGCGGGAATTGAGTTGGTGAAGATCATATGGAAGTTTCAAAGGGCAACAGGTGGAAGTTGGAATTTATATTTAAGAGATCTCGTTTTATGACATTACAGGAGATGATCATTACTACTACGGCCATGTCAAATTAGTTCGATAATCGTATCTCAATTCACAAATCCACAATGCAAGAAATTATGATGATACGTCTTCAAAAGTTAGTTCTAATATTCTCCTTGCTGTTCAGTATCCAATCCAATGAAATACCCTACAGTTCTGAAAGAAATAATTTTTCAGATTAATTCGATACTTTATCTCGGGGAATTATACTGCCGTTAAGTAGAAAGTAATAAGCCTCATACATGTGGTGATTCCAAATCATTTCTTTGTTTTCAGGAAATAGTTTAAAATATTCATCATTAGCATGAAGAATCACTTGCCTTCCTGTTCTTACGTAATTATTAGAATTGTAAAGGTTGGGCATTTCAAACCCCGGTAGTGCTTCTTGAATATTATTTCCTATCATTTTTCCCAAATATTTTTGATAGCGTTTATTGGCTTTTTTAGGTGGTTTTTCAAGGTTTGTATAGATTTTTCTTAGTATTATTTTTTGTTTAAATGGTAGTTTTTTTAATCCACTTTTTACCAGTCGAAAAGGATTAGAAGCGTTAAAATCGTCAGTGGTTTGAATTGAAAAAGGTCCTTCTGGTACCCAGTCAGCAGTATTCACAACATTGAATGCCCATCCATTTTGAGTCTTAGTCTCAAAATCATAAGCAAAAAACAGATTTCCGGGCTTGGGCCCAGCACTTGAGTAAGTTTTGAAAACAATAGTAGGGTCTAGTTCTCTCTTCATTTTTAAATTTTCAAAGTATGCAGCTAAAAGAATAGCGATTGCCCCTCCCTGACTATGACCTATAATCAAGAATTCTTTTGTTCCTTTTAATTTCAAAGAGTCAATTTTCGGCAACATATCTCTTCCTAGAAAGCCTACTGCAGTTAGCCATCCAATATGAACTGCCGCGTCCTTATCCTCCGCCAGTTTATAATCAAATTCAAAATCAGTTGAAAGCTTAATTTTACCTGATGCTGGTACCATAGCAGAAAAGAAATTTTCTACCCAACTAAGTTGATTTTTTGTTGTGCCTCGAATGCTAATTACTGCGACTGAATCCTTGGACTCCCAGAGTTCCCAGCGGTTGTCCAATCCCATGATGGCAGATCGATAAGTACGTGTGTGTTGCTCAGGAAATGGAAGACCAGGATTGTAGAGAGTATCTCCTTGTTGTGAAGAGATTTTAAGCAGCTCGAAATATTCGATTGGGTCGTATCCCGAATGTAGTTTTTGGCTTAAAACGTTTTGATGTGAATATAAAAGGAATAAAGCAATTATACATTTTCTCATGTTTATCTTTTAAATAGGAGAAGTTGGAATTGGAAACAACGGTTTGGGTTATAATTTAGATGTGACTGGAAACACTAGAACAACAGACGATTTTTACGGGTCCTGTCCCATTAACCTCATCGATTTTGGAAATCTGTGATGCTTATACGTTCTGGTGGGCTCCGCTTTTCACCAAAACTAAACCAGGAAAGTTTTGCCAAGTTAACGAGACAAAACCTTACAGAATAACAATAACCGACTTGCTCTGGCTTCTGGATGAATTGTCATTTGACACACTAAGATTAACAGTTCTCGACAATGTGCCATTCAATTCAGTAATTAAAAAGGCTTCTGTAGCGCCATATCCGTTTCCAATCATCTGCATACCCTCACCTGGTGTCCAATCATAATCAGACACATTTTCACTACAATTAGCGTCTGCGTATATAGTGTCATTGACTGAATAAGAATTGTCATCGAAAGAGAAACAAATTTTTGTGCTGTCTCCACAAGCGCTTAGCATAGATATGCTGATTACACAGCACGACAATGTTTTTTTGAATGATTTCATTTTAATAAAAATTAATGATGCTTATTTTCTTCTGTAAACAGATACCCCTTCCTTGATCGTTTCGAGTACAATTATGTCTTTGATTTTATCAACTTCCACTTTTAAAGGGTTTGCATCGAGTATAACTAAATCGGCCAATTTCCCAATCTCTAAAGAACCTTTAGTTTCTTCTTCAAAATGCTGATAAGCTGACCATTCTGTAATACATTTTAATGCTTCGTAAGGTGTCAATCGTTCGTTCTCTCCGATGATTTCTCCTGACCTCGATACTCGAGTTGTGGCAGTCCAAATGACACGCATTAAATTTGGTAATGCTACCGGTGCATCTGTATGAATAGTGATTTTTAAGCCTTTATTCAAGGCTGTACGAGTAGGGCTTATCTTACTGCCTAAACTATCTCCAATCAATTGCTTATGCCAATCTCCCCAATAAAAAGTGTGTAGTGGAAATAAAGAGGCGATAATGTTTAGATTTTTGAATTCATCTAGCTGATCTTCTCTGACATACTGTCCATGAATAAGAACGTCTCGCCTGCCTTCATTTCCATATTCCTCTGTTGCGTTTTTTAAGGTTCGAATCATCTGATCCATCGCAGCATCACCATTCGCATGCGTATGTATTGTCCAATTATTTTGGAACGCTTTATCATATACTTTTTGAACATCTTCATCAGATGGAATAGCAGGATATCCTAAATACCCGTCTTTCGCGCCATCTGGAGGTATCAAGTAAGGCTGAGTTCTCCATGCTGTTCTTCCTTGTGGTGATCCATCTAGTGTAAGCTTGACCCCGGCAATTCGGTAATGATTTTTATACGATGAACTATACCAATCAGTATTTAGTAGAGAATCAGCAATAGTGTAATCAATGTAGCTTACCACATCTAACTTGAAAAAATCAGTATTTGCTGCATGCTCTAAAAATAGATGCGAATTTTTCATTGCCCTTCCTTCTTGAACAGTTGTGTATCCGTAAGATAAAGCCATGTTTTGGCCGGCCGTAAGGAATGCTTTTAAGGCTTCTTCACTTTTTGGCCCGAGAACCATAGGCATGTAAGGAATGGCAGCTAATTCTTCCAATACACCATTTGGTTCCTGAGTGTCAGAAATTCTTCTGATAATACCGCCCTCTGGGTTCGGGGTTTTAGAAGTGATATTTAGTGATTCTAACCCCTTGCTGTTAACAACACAAAAATGGCCAGAGATATGGATAATCATAACTGGATATTCTGTTGACACCTTATCCAAATCCTCTTTGGTAGGAAATCTATTTTCTTCTAAAACAGAATCATCGAATCCCATTCCGAAAATCCATCCAGTTAATTCAATATTTTCAGGAGTTGACCACTCTTTTAATATCTTAATGAGAGCATCAATATTATTTGCTCCAGCATCCGGAGGAGGTAGGATTTGAGCTCCAATAGATTGACTTGGAAATCCAGCGAAATGGGCATGTCCATCTATAAAACCAGGAAGTAATGTGTTTCCATTGAGGTTAGTTTGTTTTGAAGCAGGAAACAGCTTTTTAGCTTCTGAAAGGTCTCCTACAAACACTATAGAATCACCACTAGAGACTATTGATTCAACATAATTAGGGTTATCACCGCTCATCGTAATAATATCTCCTCCATAATAAAGGATTTGACTTTCTACAATCTCATTAGGGGTATTAGAGCAAGCAGAAAGGAGTATCAGAATAAGTGAAAAGTTTAGAAGAGGTTTCATCCGTTAGTTTGTGGTTTTAATAATTCCAAATTTATCAGAACGATTTAAATACGGCTTTAGCTCCTGCGTTTTGCTTCTTTAGTAGCACTGTCCAATAAGGTCGATTAGATTGAGTCGTTTTTTAGAATTACCTCCGATTTGAGTTCAGGCATTTACCAGGTTCGGGGAAGCGGAAACGTTTCCGTTTATAACACTTTGGGAGCACTGATTCTTAGCAAGGATATCACAGGTAACACATCTATAGACCTAAGCACACAAGCCAACGGCATTTACACCCTGCAACTACAAACCGACTCATTTTGAAACTTTCAGATCATTGGCCGCATAGATACTGCAAATGCTTAATTTTCAAGATGCCAATGGAGTTAACGCGAAAGAACCACATATTCCTACAATTCTGCTTTATATTGTGAACAACATATTGATCAATTTAAAAAAGTAGAGACTCATGCAAATCGCAGATAATTTTAGGCTAGAAGGCAAAGTGGCAATCGTAACTGGAGCAAGTAAGGGAATAGGTAAGTTTATCGCTATGGCGATGGCTCAACAAGGGGCTCATGTTGTTGTATCTAGTCGGAATCTGGAAGCGGTACAATCAGTGGCAGATGAATTTAATGCAGCGGGTTTAAATGCAACAGCAATTGCGTGTCATATGGGTGATGGCGAACAAATAAAGGAGTTAGCCGAAAACACCATCAATCAGTTGGGAGGAATAGATATTATAGTGAATAATGCAGCTACCAATCCTGTATTTGGTCCAGTTCAACAAGCTGGAGATGATGCTTTTGATAAGATTATGGATGTGAACGTTCGAGGACCGCTGAACTTAGCAAAGTACGCGTATGAAAGTATGAAAAGTAGGGGAGGAGGTTCCGTAATTAATATTAGCAGTATTGAAGGAATAACTCCAGGTCAAGGACTCGGGCTATACTCTGTAAGTAAGGCCGCTTTAATTCAGCTTACCAAAGTTCTGGCAAGAGAATGGGGTTCGGATAATATTCGGGCCAATACTATATGCCCAGGCTTAATTCAAACCAAGTTTAGCGAGGCGCTTACTTCAAACGAACAAATTCTGAAGTTGGTAATGATGAAGCAAGCTTTACCAATGTTGGCTCAGCCTGAGGATATTGCTGGATTATCCCTTTTTCTTGCTTCAGATGCTTCAAAATTTGTGACAGGAGCCGTTATTTCTGCGGATGGCGGATATACGATTTAGTAGTTTGATGCATTGAATAAATTGAAACTAAATAGATGGTAGAATTATTTGCAACCGATAAACTCAAAACGCTTTATCCCAAGGTAAAGGCTTTTTTAGAAAAGGAGATTTATCCGATAGAACTACAGTTAGTCCATGGCCCGTGGTTAGAAGCCAAAGAACGTTTAGACAATAAACGAGCTATCGCAAAAACGCTGGGTCTTTGGGCGCCTTATCTATCGGAAAAGGAGGGCGGCATCGGTTTAAGTATGATCGAGTTCGGTCAGATTTCGGAGTTGCTAGGAACATCGCCTGTAGGTCATTATGCACTTAATTGCCAGGCACCAGATATTGGAAACATTGAGTTGATGCACCAATCTGCTTCAAACGACTTAAAAGCACAGTACCTCAAGCCACTTATGAATGGCGATATCCGGAGTTGTTTCTCTATGACAGAACCAGAATTTGCTGGCTCTAATCCCATAGAAATGGGAACAACCGCTGTTTTGGAAGGGGATGAATATGTCATTAACGGACACAAATGGTTTACATCATCTGCAGATGGAGCGGCCTTCGCCATTGTTATGGCAGTCACCAATCCTGATGCAAGTAAGTACGAGAGAGCCAGTATGATTGTAGTCCCCACAGACACACCTGGTTTTGAGGTAGTCCGCAATATCTCCGTTATGGGAGATGTAGGTGGTGGATACATCAGTCACTCGGAAATCAACTATGTCAATTGTAGAGTGCCTGCCACCAACCTTATCGGGGAAGAAGGGAGTGGGTTTATGCTTGCGCAGCAGCGATTAGGACCTGGTAGAATTCATCATTGTATGCGCTGGATTGGCATCTGTGAGCGTGCTTTTGATATGATGTGTAAGCGTGCGGCTACAAGAGAATTGAGAGATGGCAAAAAGCTAGGACACCAGCAAACTATACAAAACTGGATTTCGGAGAGCAGGGCAGAAATTAATGCTGCTCGCTTTATGGTGCTTCATGCGGCAGATAAAATGGATAAGGAAGGCAGTAAAGCTGCTCGGATGGAAATTTCAACCATCAAATTCTTTGTGGCCAATGTGCTGATGCAGGTTTTGGATCGTTCAATACAGGTACATGGCGCGCTAGGGATTACGGACGATACTCTGCTTTCGTTCTGGTATCGGCATGAACGTGGCGCAAGGATATATGACGGACCTGATGAGGTGCATAAAGCGAGCCTTGCAAAATCTATTTTGAGACAATACGGTCTCTAAAATTTCGAATGTTTAAACATGCTGGATAAGGCTACTGAAATACGTAAAGGCGAAGAGTTGGACATCGCGGTGCTCAAAGAATACCTGACCGCAAATCTTCCAGGTTTTTCTGGAGAAATAGAAGTCTCACAATTTCCGAGTGGATTTTCGAACCTCACCTATCTTTTAAAATCGGGAGCGAAAGAATATGTGCTCAGGCGCCCTCCGTTTGGTGCGAACATTAAGGGCGGGCATGATATGAATCGTGAGTATCGCATGCTTTCCGCTTTACAAGGGTTTTATGCTCAAGCCCCCAAGCCCTTACTTTATTCAAACGATGAGTCAGTAATGGGCGCAGAGTTTTATGTGATGGAAAGGGTAAAAGGCGTGATTTTAAGAGGGAGACAGCCAAAAGATCTCACTTTAACATCTGATTTGATGCGAGCTGTTTCGGAAGCCTGTGTCGATCACCTTGCGGATCTGCATTTAATGGATTTGGAAAAAGCTGGTCTTGCTGATTTTGGCAAACCTGAAGGCTATACAGAAAGACAGGTAACGGGTTGGATTAAAAGGTACTACAACTCTCAAACAGACGACTTGCCGGCCATGGCCGAAGTAGCCGATTGGTTAAGCAAGAATATTCCGGAACAGAAATACGTCAGCTTTATTCACAACGATTATAAGTACGACAATCTCGTGCTTAACCCCGAAAAATTAGATGAAATTATCGCTGTCTTAGACTGGGAAATGTCAACAGTTGGGAACCCACTAATGGACTTAGGTACTTCATTGGCTTATTGGGCGCAGCCAGATGATTCT
>DGQE01000023.1 GCA_002389645.1 Flavobacteriales bacterium UBA4422 | reverse complement strand
CATGATGAAAGTGAGAATATCAAACAGGTCAAAATAATTATTGAGCAAGACTTCATGGTTACAAAAATAAGATTAGGAAATCTAACGCTGCACTATACATTATATTCGCCATCCTTATGAAATTATCAATTGTAATTCCCGCTTACAACGAGGCTAAAACAATACACCTCATACTGAACAAGGTTTTGGCAGTAGTTATGGATAATGGTATTGATAAAGAAATCATCATAGTTGATGATGCATCAACAGATGAAACTCAAGGAGCTATCGAATCGTTTATCGATCAAAACAACGAGACTAAGATCAAGTATTTTAAACAGCCTCACAATAAGGGTAAAGGTGCAGCAATCCGCAGGGGTTTTGAGGAAGCTACCGGAGATGTAATTGTGATTCAAGATGCTGATTTGGAGTATGACCCCGAAGAGTACAACATTCTCATTAAACCAATTTCAAAAGGAGTAGCGGACGTAGTTTACGGAAGTCGTTTTGTAGGCGGTAATCCACATAGAATCTTATTTTTCTGGCATAGTATAGGTAATAAATTTCTGACATTCTTGTCAAATTTATTTACCGACTTGAACTTGACGGACATGGAGACTTGCTATAAGATGTTTAGGCGAGATTTGTTAGAGCATTTTACTCTTGAAGAAAATAGATTTGGCATCGAGCCTGAAATAACCGCCAAATTTGCTCGAATCAAAGACATCAGGATCTATGAGGTTGGTATTTCTTATTATGGCAGAACCTTCGCTGAAGGTAAGAAGATCAATTGGCGAGACGGCTTTCGTGCAATTTATTGTATTCTGAAATACAATCTTTTTCGCTAATTGGAATAACCTTAGCTTCTTCAGAAGTGATCTTTTTTTCTTTCAACCATTCAAATAGCATTCCGTTAAAACTCTCGTGATTGTCAAAATTGCAAGCGTGGCCCGTATTCGGAACCGTATATATGCTAGCTCTTTCCTGAAGTTCCTTTTTTAAATAGAATGAGTGGTAATGAATTACTGGCGAGTCGTATTGGCCATTAATGAGCATTACAGGATAATCTCCAGTTTTTAAGTTCTGTTTTCTAAAAGTGTGAACTGCAGCATATATTTTTTTGATTTCTGATCGCTCAATCATTTGAATACTTTCTCGAATTTTCTGTCTTGTAACAGGACCTCCAAGCCATTTATTGCCGCGCATAAACCATGTCATCATAAACGAAAGCTTTAAAAACTGTTTGATGGTGAGTTTTCCAAAAAGCCACATGGCAAGCCACTTTGGAAATAACACTGCTGTTATCGTTTTTTCAAGAAGGCTTAACCTCATTGATGCAGAACTGCCAACAAGCACTATACCTTCTACTCTAAGCGGATACTTTGAGGCCACACATTGTGCTATCATTGCGCCCAAAGAGAGTCCTATGATCGTGAATTGTGTAATATTCAATTCATCGAGCAGTGAGATTACCGTTTTAGAGAAACCTTCAACATGATACTCTTCAGTTGCCTGGGGAGTAGATTTTCCGTGTGACGGAAGGTCAATGGTGATTATCTGATAATATTTTGAAAACTCTGTTTTCTGATGCATCCATATTTCAGAATTAATAAATGCACCATGCACAAAAACAAGTGTTTTTCCTTTACCCGATATGTTATAGTTCAGCCCCAATTCTTTGCAAAATACTCAATCGAAAAAATTACGCTTAATTAATCTTATGATAATGAATAAGAACGGCCTTTGAAGTGCGAATGAAAAGTGCAGTTATTAATAATACCCGAAGTCAAGAAACTTTTTCAGTTTTGAGCAAAGTGATTCAATCACAAGGCTTTGTGTTCCTGCATTGCGATAATCACAATTTCGAGATAGAAGCAATTGTTGAATCAAGATTCAAGTTTGCAAAACATCTTAATGCTCGGTTAGTCGAACTTTCTCGAGGAACTGAATTAATAGTCGAAGTGCGCAATATTGGATTAGAGTTAAAGCGCAAAAGAAGCAATGATAAGATGGAGATAGATCTCGTTAGATCATTTCTCGCTGCACTGAATGATAGAAAGTCAAGAGCTGGAGCGGCTTAGATAGAAATATTCCAACCGTGAGTATCTGGGTCAATGCCCTTTTTAATCCTCAATAGTTTTTGACCGATCGAATTAGAAATTACACGAGACTCCTTAGATGGCAAATCATATGTGTTTCCTTCAAATGTTAGCTTCTCCACTTGAGCTGTAGTTGCAGCGGTTCCAACTCCGAATAGTTCTATAAGGTCCCCTGATTTAATTGCCTCAATGACTTCGGATACGCTGATCGCTCGCTCTTCAACCTCGTAACCAGCCTCTTTTGTCAATTCAAGAAAGCTCTTGCGTGTGATTCCTGGAAGAATAGTTGATTTTAGCGGTGGCGTTATGAGCTTATCATTGATGACTACCATCATATTCATTGTTCCCGCCTCTTCTAGATACTTATGCTCTTTTGCATCTGTCCATATCAATTGATCAATACCTTCTTTTTGTGCTAGCATTGCCGGGTACATAGCGGCTCCATAATTCCCTGCAGCTTTCGCTGAACCAACACCACCTATGGCTGCTCTGGTGAATTCGGTTTCGATTTTTAGGTGCAACGGTTTTACATAATAAGGACCAACAGGAGCGGTTATTATCATGAACATATAGCTCTCAGAAGGTTTCACACCGAGCAGTGCGTCCGTTGCAAATAGAAATGGACGAATGTAAAGTGCACTTTCAGAATTGTTGGGTACCCAGTTTCGATCAAGATCAATCAACTGACGCATTCCGCCTAGAAATATATCTTTTGGAACCTCTGGCATGCACATTCTTACGGCTGATGCATTCATTCGCTTCCAATTTTCTTCTGGGCGAAAAATAAGGACTTCATTACGTTCACTTTTAAAAGCTTTTAATCCTTCAAAAATTGATTGTCCATAATGAATCATAGAAGAAGCGGGTGATAGGCTTATGTCTCCATATGGTTGAATGCTAGCCCTTGACCATGCACCGTTTTCATATTTTGCAATCAACATATGATCGGCAAATACTTTTCCAAATGGGAGGTTATCGAAGTCCACTTGGCTCAGTTTTGATTCTGACGTTTTATTAATCTCTATATCGAGGGTACCAATCATGTTAATACGATGCTTTAAAGTTGAAACGAAAGTAACTCTTAAAGCTCGGAAATTTATCGGCTTGATAGAGATAATCGCTTATTTTCTGAGAGTTATATCTTCTCTATCGACTGACTTTGCAACCAGCCTGAATTCCCATCACTTAATCGAATCCGAGTCCAATCGCCATCTGTGTCTATAATTTCTACTTTCAAACCCTCATGAATAACGAATTGATCCATAGCGTTAAGCCCCGGTTCACTTTTAATATTCACCGTTGGTGAAAATACAATAGCTTGATTTAAGTTCAATTTATTAAAGGCTGAATTAGTCAATAGTATCACCACAATAGAAGCGCCTAGAACGAATCCACCTCCTAGAAGGCCTAATTGTTTAACTTTTCTGTTGTTTGAAACTCCGAATAGCGTGAATAGTGCTGCTGCGGCAAATAGCAATAAAATAAATAGTACAGACCACGTTGTCACTGAAAAGGCATATGTAATCGATTCCCACCATTTCGTAAAGAATACATTTTCGAGTGGCGTGATTTTATCCGTGATGTATGTGTTGGCAATATCAAGGTTGTATTTTATGTCTTCATCATTTGGAGAAAGCCGATGTGCACGCTCGAAAAATAGAATGGCCTCAGGAATGTTTCCTTTTTTATAAAAGGTATTTCCGAGGTTATAAAACAATTCTGATGAGACCATCCCGTTTTGAATGATTTCGCTGTAAAGCCCCTTAGCAGAATCATAGTTGCCAGCCTTGTACACTTCATTGGCTTTTTCAAAAAGGGCTTCATAATGGCCTTCGTTTGCCATGAATTGGCTATTCATTCCAAAAACGCTGAAAATCAATATGATCAAACCTTTACAGTTCATCTTCGAGTTCTTCTATTATTTGTTTACTCGCACTTAGCATTTCTTCTTTACCTCTTATGATTCCGGGTGCAAAGCGAACCATTTCGCATTCATCCAAGGCTTTTTTAAGCTTTTCCTTTGTGTCTGATGAGACCTTTTTTGACTGAAGTGTCTCTTCAATCTTTTCTCTATTCAGCTCAGAAAATGGAATGACTAATTTGTCAGATATATAACCAAAAAGGGCTAGAGAAATAGCATCATAAAATGGCTCATTTTCTCCATTCAATAGTTTCGTTGCCTTCGCTAAATGCTTCTTTGCAATACCTCCAGCTCTCTTGCTTTTCAAGGCATTAAGATCTGAATTCTGTGTTCTGAAAAATCCAAATAAGAATATAGAAGCGCCCATGCCAACAAAGGGCAGGGTAGAGAGGGCGTAGAATAATGTGGATCGATAAAAACCGCTTTCTTTTCTCTTTAATTCTGGTTCATCGGTTTTGATAAAACGAATATCCTTTCCAATAATTTGTACATTTTCCTTTTTAGGTGCGAGGTGTGCTCCTCCGCTAGATAGAGATTCGCCATCTGTCCTGAGCACATTAAGGGTAATGGACTCTGATGAAAGCTGTTTGTAAGATTTGGTTTTTGGATCGAAATAGGAAAAGCTGACAGGCTTCAATTTAAACTCTCCTGCAAATCTTGGGATAAGCACATATTCAAATGTTCTTTTCCCCTTGGTTCCAGCAGCTGTTACGCTAATATCTTGTTTTGTCTTTGGGTCATAAGTTTCAAAATCGTTTGGAAACTCAATCTTTGGTAAAGAGATTAATTCAAGGTTGCCATTTCCTGAAATGTTTACCGTGAGATTTATGGCTTCATTTACGCCAACTTCTGTTCTATCTAAAGTGGTATTAAGCTTGAATTCACCAACAGCTCCAATGAAATCTCTTGGTTGGCCTTGTGTTGGAAGGCGGGAAACATTGATCTTTTCTTCGTTGCTTTTCACTTCAACCTTAACATTCTTGAAGCTTCCAAAAAACTGATCAAACATACTTCTGCGCTTCTGTTTCTCCGCAACTCGAATCACCATTTCCATGTCCAAAGAAGGAACTGTGATTTCACCTGATTTTTGTGGCGTTAAAACCACTTTTTTCATGGTAGCGACAGTGTATTGCTTGCCATTGATTGTTTCATTTACTAAACTTCCAGAAGGATCAACCTCTAACTCTTGAGCATAGAAACCATTGAATACAGGTCTAGACGATGCGTAGTTGACGATTTGTGTATTCATGTATAGCAAATAGGTTGCTATGATTTGTTCACCTACAAAGACCTGTTTTTTATCTACGTATAATTTCAGAAAGAGATCTTCTTTGCTCTCTTTAGAAGTAACTTGGGGGTTGGGTTTACTTTGAGTCGCGGTGCTTGATTGGGCCGATGATTGCTGCCTAGAAGGAAGCACTCTGACCTTAATCGATTGTGATTGAACAACGTTACTCTTGAATTTTACGGAGGCAGGTTCAATGCTGAATTCGCCT
>DGQE01000014.1 GCA_002389645.1 Flavobacteriales bacterium UBA4422 | reverse complement strand
TTCAACTTAGCACTTTCTGATTCGGTATTCGATTGTACAGATGCTGGAACAACGCAAACAATTGTTCTCACTGTAACTGACCCAAGCGGAAATACCGACACAGCTCTTGCCTATATTACGATAGTGGATCTTTCGGCTCCCGTGCTAATAACTCAAAACCTTACAATCTATCTTGACTCTTTAGGTGCAGCTACGATCACCGCTGATTCGGTAAATAACGGAACCTACGATAGTTGTGGAATTGCTAGTCTTTCTATAAGCACATCCTCATTCACTTGTGCCGATACGGGCGCTAATACTATTGACTTTATAGCTACTGATGTTAATGGCAATGCTGATACGGTTCAAGTTATAATCACCGTTTTAGACACGCAACCCGCAGTGGTTATTGCACAAAACTTGACGTTACAATTAGATGCTAGTGGGCAGGCCACAACCACCGCTTTAGCTGTTAATAATGGCTCTTTTGACAATTGTGGAATCGCCAATATTACCATCAGCCAATCTACTTTTTCATGTGCTGATACTGCCGCTCCTCAGATCATCACATTGTATGTTGAAGACGTTTCTGGCAACATTGACTCGGCAACAGCATTGATGACCATTGAGGATAACATTGCCCCTATAGTAGTGACTACAAACTTCACAGTTGGCCTAGATTCATTTGGCTTCGCGTCAATAATAGCCGATAGCATAGACAATGGTTCAACGGACAATTGCAGTGTAGAATCCATTTGGCTAGACCAAAACACCTTTTCTTGTGCTGATGTCAATAATCCTGTTACTGTTACTCTTTTTGTTAGAGATATAAGTGGAAACATTAATTCTGCTTCCGCAGTAGTAACTGTTATCGATACGATTGCGCCAAAAATCATTGTTCAAAATGACACAGCCTATTTAGACTCAATGGGAATGGTCAGCATTGCTGCCACTTTGTTTAACAATGGATCATGGGACTCTTGTGGTTTGAATACGCTTACCCTTAGCCAAGGAACATTTGATTGCAGTGATGTTGGAACGCAAACCATCATTTTCTCTGCTACCGATGTCAATGGAAACACGTCAACGGCTAATGTGGATATTACAATCCTTGACACCATCGCGCCAACGATTATCATACAAGACTTAATCGTTTACCTTGATTCATTTGGCGTGGCCTCAATCACTGCCGATTCTGTCGATATTGGAACATGGGATAGCTGCGGAATAGCTTCTATCACCATCGATTCTTCTTCTTTTAATTGTGCAAATCACAATGACACACTCCCCGTAATATTTACGGCAACAGACATTCATGGAAATGTAAGTTTTGACACGGCCACTTTCTACATTTATGATACGCTTGCGCCATTCATTTTCGCTCATTCTGATACATTCTATCTCGATTCTGCTGGTCAATATGTTGTGAGCTATACACAACTTAATGACGGTACTTCAGACAACTGCGCTGTTGATTCATTGTATTTGTCTGATACGCTATTCACATGCTCTACTGTAGACTCTACCATTGCTATTTGGTTTTACGCCCTTGACATTCATGGTAATTTAGATTCCTTGGAGCTAGACATTACCATGCTCGATACCATAAAGCCAGAATTCCTTTGTCCAGATAGCATAATAGTTTCGAATGACTTTGATCAATGTGGGGCTATCGTTTCATTCCCATTCCCAACGGCAAGCGATAACTGTACTGTTGATTCCATCATTCAGATTGACGTGACAGGATTGGATAGTGGCAGTTTCTTCCCAGTTGGGTTCACCGAGCTGATTTATGTCGCGTACGACCAATCTCTGAATACAGACACTTGTTCATTTATCATTGAAGTTCAGGACACTGCATCACCTGTTCTGTTCTGTGTTCCTGACACAGCAATTTGTGATACAGTATTCACATTTAATTTACCGAGCTACACAGACAACTGCTCCGGATTTGATGTCATTCAAATCGGTGGAATTGAGACTGGGCTATTCTACCCAGTTGGTGTTACTGTGAATGAGTTTGTGGTTACTGACTCATATGGTAATTCTGATACCTGCTCGTTTGAAGTCTTAAGGTATGATTTCCCGACAGCTGCCGATGCAGGATTGGATCAAGAAAAGTGTGAAGAATTCACCGCACCCCTTGACGGAAACGACCCATTGATTGGAATAGGCATTTGGACCAGATTGGAAGGAATTGGTACCATAGACGACACGCTGAATAATCAAGCTACGATCACTGGTAATGACACCGGACTTACCGTGTTAGAATGGAGAATAGAAAATGGTGTTTGCCCGATCGAAAGAGATACCATGACCATAAGAGAATACGTGAATCCTACTGCGGCAAATGCAGGTGAAGATGTTTCCATCTGCGATACGAACGAAACGTTCTTGGCTGCTGTGGAAACAGACTTTGGTTATGGCCGTTGGATCTTGCCTTCTAATGGTGCTACCATTGACGATACCACAGACTTTGGTTCGTTGGTTACAGATCTTGAACTAGGGTCTTATCAATTCACTTGGCGCGTTAGAAATGGAGTTTGTCCGATCACAACAGATGACGTTACCATTGATTTGATGCCATATCCTGTTGTTGATGCCGGAGAAGATAAATTCATCTTCTTGCCTTCAAGTATAGAGTTAGAGGCAACGAGCGATTTGGAAGTGACCTACGACTGGTCACCTAAATTCTCATTGACAAATGATGAAAGTGCAATTGCTACAGCGCAACCAAGCTCAACAACAACCTACACAGTAGCAGCAACTGCCGAATTTGGTTGTACATCATTCGATTTCGTTGATGTTGTGGTTAATGAAACCCTTGACTTGCCAACAGCATTTACGCCTGACGGAGACAATTACAATGACGTTTGGAACCTGAAAGAGCTTTCAAGCTATCCTGATAACGTGGTTAAAATCTATAACCGCTGGGGCAATCTGCTGTTTGAGTCGGACGGATATCAAGAATCGTGGGACGGCACATACAACGGTGAACCGCTTCCTAGTGGAAGTTATTTCTATATAATTAACTTGAACGTGGGTGAGCTTAAACCATTTACGGGTTCAATAACAATCATCAAATAATGAACGTGATGATCAAAAACATTACCGCATTAGCACTTTTCGTTGTGCTTTCATTTAGTGCAAGTGCGCAGCAAATCTATCAGCTGAGCCAGTATTTGCAGAACCTTTACGTTCTTAATTCAGCCACGGCAGGCTTGCATGATTTCACTGAAGTAAACTTGAGCTACCGCAACCAGTGGATTGGCATCACCAATAGTCCTACTACATATTATGTTAGCGTAAACACGCCAATTGGCAAACGCATTGAGATCAACCCTCAATCGTCTTCTGTGCGCATAAGTAGCCCAACGGCCTACAACTCTGTGACACGCAAATCATATCATGCTATAGGTGGCTATGTTCTTCAAGACGCCTCTGGTGCATCGGCACAGCAAATTGCCAGTCTATCTTACACCTTTCATCTTCCGCTTACGAAGACGTTGTCTGTTAGTTTTTCTCCTAGTGTAGGCTATAGAAACGGCACTTTCTTTCAAGAAAAGGCGAAGACTGAACTACCGAACGACCCTACTTACAACCTTTACACTGCTCAGAATCCAGGAGCGCAAATGGATATTAACATTGCCGCTTGGCTCTATCATCCCAAGTTCTTTGTTGGGTACTCAACCGCTCAATTGGTGCAAGATCGACTCAAATTCAACGATCTAATTTCCTACGAAGAATTAAAAGTGCACCATAACCTAATTTTAGGGTATATCTATAAGGTAGGCAGAAACCTCACGTTAACTCCAAGCGTTTTAATGCGCTATGTAGATTTAGCACCTTTTGCTTTTGATTTAAACCTTCGACTTGACTATCAAGATTTGTTCTGGGGTGGTTTGTCTTATCGCAACTCCAATTCACTGGTTGCCATGATAGGTATGCACCTATCCAACACCCTTCGCTTTGGATATGCTTTTGATCTTGGCCTCACTCCAATACGAACACGCAATGCGGGAAGCCATGAAATCATGTTAGGCCTCAATTTATTCAACAAGGAAAAAGCAATTTTTTAATTCATTTTAATGAAGAAACTATTATTCGTCTTATTCGCTCTTCTCAGCACCGGTGCGATCGGGCAAGTAGAATTCGAATTCGAATCTGTCACTAAGCTGCCTGAGATCGTCAACAGTGAATATGAAGAGTCTTTTCCGCTCTTTGATGCAGCTAATAATCGATTGTATTTTGTTCGCACGCTTCATCCTGAAAACAAAGGAGGAAAAACCGTAGGTCAAGATTTGTGGTATTCAGACCTTCAAGGCAAAAAATGGAGCACGCCTTCTAATGAGCTAAAATCTTTAAATAATTATTTGAATAATTCCGCCATCGGAATTTCAAAAGATGGAAACAAAATTTACTTGGTAGGCACCTATATCAAAAAAGTAAGCTTGCAGTCAGGTTTTTCTGAATCCGTTATGGAAGGTGACCAATGGGCAAGACCTACTCCTCTTACTATTCCTTCTTTTTCTTTAAAAAGCCCTTTTTATGGCGGCTATGTAAATTCTGATGAAGACATCATCATCATTTCGATGGAGAGCTCCAATTCGCTTGGTCAAGAAGATTTATACGTAAGCTTTAAAAATGCAAAAGGTGACTGGTCTAAACCGCTTTGGTTAGGCGATAGCATTAACAGTGCGGGTTTTGAGATTTCTCCATTTCTATTTGACGATGGGAAAACATTGATGTTTGCCTCCACCGGCCATGGCGGATATGGCGATTGCGATATTTTCTATGCTTATAGGAAAGATTCAACATGGACAAACTGGACATCTCCTAAAAACGCTGGAAGCGAAATCAACTCCGCCTCTTTTGATGCTTTCCCATTTGCAGTCAACGAAACGATGTATTTCTCCAGTAACCGCAATGATAGCCTCAGCAACATTTATACGGCCTTCAACAAAATGTATTTTATCGATGCAGATACTGTTCGTTTAGTATTCGAACAAGGCGAATCAAGAATGTCGAATGTTGAAGTAGATGTTCTAGATGAAATGGGGAAACTAGTAGGAACTTACAGAACAAAAGGAAACGACATCATTGAAATCCCAGGACTAAAAGAAAAGAAAGACTATAAACTTGTTCCAAGGCACCCTGTGGTTGATCTAAAAATGTTTCATCCAATGCTCTTGAATAAAGATGGAGCATACATTGATGAATTTGTGATGGGTGAAGATGGCAGCATGATTATTTCTCCGGAAACCAAAGAAACTATTGCCAATAAGAAGACCATCGATAAACCAGAGTTTGTGGCAGGGATGCAAGGAATCTTTGAAGTTGATCGTACTGCACTATCAGGAATACTGCTGGCTCTCGAAGATGAAAATGGGAAAGTATATCAGTATGCTAGAACTACCAAAGAAGGACGATTTGCCTTTGAAGAAACAGACGATAGTTTAAATCTAGGCATCCGAGTAATGTCTGAGCTTGAATACATCAAAGACAATGGTGTGATATATTACACCGACACCAAAGGCAATAAGCTCTTTAAAGGAGCCGTGGGTAAAGATGGAGCATTTAAATATCAGAAAATACAAGCTCGAGAGCTTTCTCAACTAAAAATGCTTGCAGAGTCAGACACAAAAATGGCTTCTGCCCCTGCTGCCAATAAGGGGGTTTTCAAATTCGAAAGCCTACCACAAGCAGGCGCCAAATTGTTGCTTTATGACGAAAACAACAACATTATTGAAGAAGTCATCACCGATGAAAATGGTCAGTTTGTTTTCAAGAAACTAAGGGCGGATCAGAACTTTAGCATTAAACCAGCAGATGACGCGTTAGGCAGAGGTTCACTGGCCTTTCTAGACCGCAACGGTAACGAAATGAGTTTGGTGGATTCTGATGATTTTGGGTTTAAATACAAAGCGCTGAATCCCGAAATCATGAGTGGTCTCCAGAGAATGATTGAAGAAGACGCTGATCCATCCCTAGGACAAAACTTCGTGTTTTCAATAGGTTTATTCAAGTACAAGAGCATTGCCAAGGAGGGCGTTACACTGAGACTTCTTGACGAAAATGACCAAGTAATTGAAACCGTAACTACGGATCAATATGGCCACTTCGTTTTTTCTATGCTTAAGCCAGACCAAAATTACAAAGTACAGGTGGTGGGCGTAGAAGACTCCAACTTGGATGAAAGTCAGCTGTACTTTGTAGACAAAGACGGAAGAGTTACTACGGGTGTTTTAAAACAAAATCAGCTGTATGATTTTTCTAAACTTAACCCCGATTACTTCTTTAATATCTCTGTCATTAATGAAGGAGAGACAGAAATGCTCATCACAAAAAGCTTCAAGGATGTTAAGGGAACATTCAAGTATGAAAATCTGGGTAAATCAGGTGTGAAATTGGAGCTTTTGGATGAAAACAACAAGGTTATCGAAACCGTATACACTGATGAAAACGGAAACTTCATCTTCTCCAAATTGGCGAAAGAGTCCAATTATATCGTCCGACTTTCTGAGCAAGAAAGCGATCTTCTCGATAATTCTTCTTTTCAATTCATGAATGAAGATGATCAATACATAGAGCAAGAGGGATTAACCGAAGCAGGTTTTAAGTTTAAGACTTTACCTCGATCTGCTGATTCAATGGCGGGTGATAATACAAGCTTGAATGCTGGTAGTTTCTTGCCTAATGAGCAGCCCAAGAATAAAGCTAATAAAGCCACATCACCAGCAACTGCATCAAAAAGCACCAGCAAATCTTCTGTCAACCCAATGGAAGACAAGAATGACCTGAAGCTGAAAACAATATACTTCAACTTCAACAGTATTCGATTGAGCAACAACGACCGCTACAACCTTAATCATAAGGTTTATCAAAAAGCCAATCGTTCTGGCCAACCCATATTAATCTTAGGATATTCGTGTGACCTTGGATCAACTGAGGCAAACAATGGCATTTCAAAAATGCGCGCTGAAGAGGTAAAGAAATACCTGATCAACTTGGGTATTGACCCAGACCGCATAGAAACAGAAATCATCACTCCTGAAGGAGCTGAAAAGATGACATATCTTGAGCGTTTAGAGAACAGAAAGGTTGAGATTTACCATCTCACTCCGTGACATTTTCATGACAAAACACTTTCGTGTCTGGAAGACTTTCGTGCTCGCTTTGAACCACTTTAAAGTAATAGCACTTACCCATCGTCATTTGGGCCTAGATTTAGTCGGAAAGTTCCATGTGGAGCCAGATGAGCAGAAGTCGAGGTTCGAACACAACTTGTCTCAATTCGAGATCAAGGAGTTCATGTTTCTTTCCACTTGTAATCGAGTGGAATTCTTTTTTAGAAGTCCTCTGCAGTTTGATCAAGACAGGATCATAGACATGTTCACCATGTTCTATCCTAAGCTTTCAGCTGAAGACATTGACAAAGCAGCAGAACTCAGTAGATTGCACCATGGTCCAGATGCTATTCGTCACATTTTTCATGTGGCAAGCTCATTAGACTCGCTCATTATTGGTGAACGAGAAATCATCACTCAAGTGCGGCTAGCATATGAGAGAGCCCACAAGAATGGTTTTACCGGAGACTTCATTCGCATTGGCGTGCAAAAAGCGATTGAAACTGCAAAGCAGATCTATACAGAAACAGAAATAGCTACAAAGCCAATTTCTGTAGTCAATTTGGCCTACCGCCAGCTCATTGTGCGTGATCTTACAAAAGACCACTCCATTGTTTACGTTGGCGCTGGACAAACCATTGAGGCCATTGCTGGAAACCTTAAAAAGCACGACTTTAAAAGCGTCAAGGTTTTTAATAGAACAAAAGAAAAAGCAGAGGCCCTAGCTTCTATTATTGATGGAGAAGGGTTTGGGTTGAATGAATTTGCGGAAAAAGCAGGTCATTTTGATGTATTGGTGACGTGCACAGGATCTGAGAACGCCATTTTTAACGCAGAAACCTTCAAAAAAATCGGTATTACCGGCAAAAAGATCATCGTTGATTTGGCCATTCCAAATGACATTGATCGATCCATTCTCTCAGAGTTTGACATCGATTACATATCGATTGAGCAATTAAAAGAAGAGGCCAAGAGAAACCTGAAGGAAAGAGAAAAAGAAGTGTTCCGTTGCGAGCAATTGGTTGAAATGAGGATTGAAGAGTTTGAAACTGCATTCAAGAACCGAAAGCTCGAATTGGCCATGCAAGAAATTCCTCAAATGATGAAGGATATAAAGCTCAGAGCTTTGGACAAAACATTTGCGAAAGACGTGAATGCCCTTGACCCAAAAAGCAAGGAAACACTGGATAAAATTCTCAATTATCTCGAGAAAAAATACATCTCTATTCCCATGAAAATGGCGAAGCAAGTGGTTCTCGAACAAGACTTAAAAGACCCCATCATTGAGTAAGCATATTCGAATAGGAAGCCGAGGCAGCGATTTAGCCCTTTGGCAGGCGCACTTTTTTCAAGACAGTCTCAAAGCCATCGGAGTTGATTCTGAAATTATTATAATCACTACCAAAGGCGACCGCATTCAGCACCTAAGCTTCGATAAGATTGAAGGCAAAGGCTTCTTTACCAAAGAAATAGAAGATGCGCTATTGAACAACGTAGTTGACGTTGCGATTCACTCTCATAAAGACCTTGAGACACAATCTCCTCCTGGTTTAAAAATAGCTGGCGTTTCTTACAGAGAAAACCCATCAGAACTGCTTTTAATTCATCCTGATGCTGTAGACCTAAGTCAACCATTGCATTTCAAGAAAAATGCTGTTGTGGGCACCTCATCTGCACGCAGAAAAGGGCAGATCTCAGAATTACGCCACGACATTACCATCAAAGACATTCGAGGCAACGTGCCTACTCGTGTCAATAAACTTCGCGAAGGACAGTTTGACGCCATCCTTATTGCGTTTGCAGGCATTCATCGACTAGAATTAGACTTATCAGACCTAAAAGTTGAAATGCTTGATCCTCGATTATTCATTCCAGCTCCTGCCCAAGGTGTTTTAGCATACCAATGTCGTGAAGGCGATCATGAGACAAGTAACATAATCTCGAACCTCCACGATCAGGATGTGTCAAACGCTATTCAAATTGAGCGAGGGATTCTTTCTGGGTTTGGAGGAGGGTGTCACATCCCGATAGGTGCACATGCAACTCCCACAGAAAATGGATTCAGAATCAGGGCGACCTTCTCAAAAGAATGGGAATCTTTCTCCAAACGTGTTCGTTTTGAAGCATCAAACCTTGAAGAGGGTTTAAACACCTTTAAAAGGCTCAAAGAAACCGCTTTGCCTTCTTCCATCTTCATTTCTAAAGACATTCGTCCAGATAGTTATTTAAGCCGCGCTTGTGCTGAACATAAGCTACACCTTACTGGTCAATCTTTGATTCAAATTTCTCATTTGCCTTTTCAGGCACATGCAAAAGACTGTGATTGGGTGTTTTTCTCATCGAGCAATAGCGTTGAGGCATTCTTCTCTCAAGAAAAACCTTCCGACTGGGCAAGTAAAAAATTCGCCACTGCCGGAGAGGCAACAGCAAACGCTCTTGGCAATTACATTTCAAGCATAGACTTCATCGGCTCTGAAAGTGACATGGGTACTGTTAGCAGAGAGTTTAAAGCCATTATTGGCGAGGATAAAGTGCTATTCCCCATTTCTGATCGCTCATTGAGGTCCATTCAAACAGAGCTTGACGATGGGCAGTCCATAAATATTGTGTGCTACAGCACTAAGCCGGTGGTAAGCAAAATTGATATTGCTCAGGCCTACATCCTCACAAGCCCGAGCAATGTTGAGGTATTTCTTGAAGGTAATGATGGGTTTCCAGAAAACGCCAAGCTAATTTCGATAGGAAAGTCTACTGCCAAAAAGCTTAATGAACACGGCTTAAGGTCCTTGATTGCTGAAATTCCGCATGAATCGGAATTATGGGCATTGCTAGCTTCTTAGAATTGTTGACTTTTGTACCAAACTAGTAATGCTTCATTTACGTATGAAGTATTGACAAACTAATCTATTTGCTATGAAAAGGATTCTCACCACGCTTTCTATTGCCTTAGTTTCTTGTTTTTCCTCTTTCGGACAATTCTCTACGGTGCATACAATAACAGATGCAACGTGCTGGAATTCCAATGATGGAGGCTACTTGGTAGATAGCATTACTGCTTGTTTTGCTCCAATTACCATTCAGGTTGACACAAATACGATCACTTTCCAAACCCTAACAAATAACGATTATACACACATCAATCAAGGTGGTGGCACAGGTGTGGATGAAGGGTATTCTATTTGGGCTGGGCAAGCATCTACAGGACCAGTTTACATCGCAACAGGAAATTTCGCAGATTCTGTAACGTTTGATTCGACTACACTTTATGCTGGCGCACCTCAAGATATGTTTACTGCGTGCTTCGATGCAAACACGAGTAACTTAATGTGGGCAATATCAGGAAGCACTCCAGGTGACTTTACTGCTGGCTTTGGAATCACAGGTGCAGGCGACAAAACATATGTTACAGGCTATTTTAACGGCACTTGCCAAATAGGAAACAGCTCAATCACTTCAACTGGATCTTATCAGGCTTACGTGGCGAAAATTGATATTCCATCAGGCAATGTTGACACAATAGTTCAGTTTGGTGGAACAGCAAGCGAAGAGGCTCGAGCAATACGCTATGCATCTGGAAGGCTTTATTTAGCGGGTGGGTTTCAAACTTCTATTTCGCTTGCCGGAACTACTTATAACTCAAATGGTGGGTTTGACGCTTTTGTTCTTTGTGTTGATACTTCTCTTAGCGCGAGCTATTGGGGAGCGACTGGTGGTGGCAGTGCAAATGATCTTGTCGATGATGTTGTGGCTTATGAAAATAATGGTGTTGTAGAAGCGGTTTATGCTGTTGGTGAAGCAAACTCAGCTGCAACTTTCGGTGCAAACACTTTGACTTATCAAGGTCAAAAAGACTTTTTCATAGCCTCATTAGATACGAATGGCACATGGGGCTGGGCGCAACAAGGTGGAGGTGCTTCAATAGATTTCTGCACCACTATTGACATCAACTCAGCGGGTGACCGCCTTTATATGGGTGGTTCGTGGTCTGGGACTATGACATTAGATGGTCAATCTTTCCCTTCAACTGGAGGTGATGATGGCTATATTGGATATGTTTCTGCTTCAACCGGAGCGCTTCAGAATATCTACACATTTTCAGGAAGCGGAACAGAATTCGTAACTGCCTTAGAAAGCGTTGATGATGATTACTTAGTATTCGTAGGTCAGTTCAACGGCACGTTGATTTTTGCTGACTCAACCTTCGCAACCAACGGCAACCAAGATGCCTTTATGGGTAAAATTGGTGAGCAGTTCACAGAAATTTGGGGAAAGAACTTTGGTGGAAGTCAAGGTGACTTCTTTTCAAGCATTCATTTAGGCCCAAATGAAAGGGTGCACGCCTCGGGCTATTTCCAAGGAGATGCCTCTCAATATCAGCCGGGTCTAATATCAGCTGGTAATCGAGATGTGGTAGTTACCAATGATTATTTTACTGGATATGTTGACACTTCTTTTAGTCAAGCTGGCCTAGCTGCTGGACAATATTTCATTCAATTTTCAGACTCTAACGGAAACGCTTGGACAGATACCATAACTATTGGTGCGCCAGACTCATTATCATTCTCAGCATCAATAATAAACGCATCATCTAGTGTGGCCAATGATGGCAGTATTGACTTGACCGTAACGGGAGGAACGCCCGGTTATACTTATTTATGGTCGAATGGTGAGACCACACAGGATATTGATTCACTTTCAAGTGGTAATTACTGCGTAACTGTTACGGATACTAATGGTTGTTTGGACAGCATATGCTTTTTTGTCGACTCCAGCATCGTTACTGGCCCATTAGTTATTACCTCAACTGTTACCGATCTGTCTTGCTTTGGCGATAGTAGCGGAGCAGTTAACCTCCAAGTAGCGGGAGGCGTTCCTCCATATGCTTTTGCTTGGAGTAATGGTGAAAGCACTGAAGATCTTTCTGGGCTCTCAGGAGGCGTATACACGGTCACGATTACTGACAGTGACACGTCTGTTTACATTGATAGTTTTAACGTCTCAGAGCCTTCAGAAATCGTTATATCAGGTGTGATAACCTCTCCTTCTTCTGGTACTGCAAATGATGGCGCAATTGATGTGAGTGTAATTGGCGGTCAATCACCTTATTCTTTCGCTTGGAGCAATACAGAAATTACCGAGGATATTTCAGGCCTTAGCATTGGAAACTACACGATTACTGTTACAGACTCTGCAGGCTGTTTCAATACAAGGTCATTTTTCGTTGATACCATTGCTGCTCTGAACTTAGTTAGCGTCTCTTCAGATGTTACATGCATCAATACAAACAATGGAACTATTGACTTAACGATTATTGGTGGGGTTCCTCCGTTCAATATTACATGGAGTAATGGAGCAGCCACTGAAGATATTAGTGGGCTAGCTGCTGGCACTTATTCAGTAACAGTTACTGACAGCGTTGCGCAGTCAGCTACTCTATCTGATACCGTTTCTTCCAATCCGGTATTCGACAACCCAATAGCTGGACCGATCACAGGGCCTTCTTCAGTGCAGGCTTGGACAAATTACAATTATTCTGTTCCGACTAGCGCTGGCTCTTCCTTTGACTGGGTACTTTCAGGTGGCGTTCTTTTGAATGCGGCAAGCAATGCATCATCAGTGCAATGGAATGCTGGGCCAACTGGTCAAATCTTTATTTATGAAACGGACGCTAATGGTTGTGTAGGAAGCGATAGCTTGGAGGTGTCTATTCTATTTGTGGGCATTGATGAGTCAAATGAAAATAGCATTGTGGTATACCCAAATCCAGTTAAAGATTTACTCAACATTGAACTTCCTGAATCATTTGCTAGTCCGAAAATATCAGTGATTGATATTCAAGGTCGCACAGTAATGAGTGTATTGAGTTCATCAAGAAGTATGAGCCTGGACTTATCCAACCTTAGCTCAGGTAACTACATTTTGTTGCTAGAGCAAGATGAAACAATGATTCATCATAAAATTATTGTGGAGTAACGCGTTGTTCAATCCATATTTTTTGAATGAGATCTTCGCGAGACTTTTTTAAACGAGTGATACTAGCCGGCTAGTGAATATGCATTTGGTTCCTTTCCTTTGCTTACTGATAACTAACTGGAGTATCACATGAATGACAGTATAGCTGAAAAGAACCCCTCAGCGCTCTCCATTTCTGATTTCACCTATCTTCTGCCCGAAGAACGAATAGCAAAATATCCATTGAAAGATCGTGATACGAGTAAACTGCTCGTGTATCGTGATGGTGAAATTCAAAAAAAACTATTCAGCGACCTTCCTTCTTTGCTTCAACCGAGTGATTGCTTAGTATTTAATGACACCAAGGTGGCGCATGCACGGATGCGCTTTAAAAGGCAGTCTGGAGCACAAATTGAAATCCTCTGCCTCGATCCAATTGAACCATCTGACGCTTCGGAGGCCTTTTCTTGTAAAAAGCAATCTGTCTGGAAGGCAATGGTTGGTAACGCCAAACGCTGGAAGGATGGAGAAGTTTTGACCAAGCACATCACGACAGAATTCAGAAGTTACGCGCTTAGCGCGAAAAAATTACAAAAAACCAAAGACGCCTATACAGTTCAATTTAACTGGGAGGCTGACCTTAGTTTTGCCGAGGTATTAGATGACGCGGGAATAATGCCTCTTCCGCCCTACCTCAACCGTGAAACTGAAGCGGAAGATGAAGAACGCTATCAAACTGTATACGCCCGAGCAGATGGTTCAGTTGCGGCACCTACAGCAGGTCTGCATTTTACAAAACGCGTTTTTGACGACTTAAATATTATGGGGGTAAAACCCTTATTTGTAACGCTTCATGTAGGCGCGGGTACATTCAAGCCAGTAAAGTCGGCCACCATGCAAGACCACGAAATGCATCAAGAGCGAATTGTGGTTTCAATAAATACCATCGAAAAAATGCTTGTGGCAGCTAAGGAAAACAGGATCGTTGCCATTGGCACAACCTCGCTTCGCACGATAGAGAGTATATATTGGTTTGGTGTAAAACTGTGTTCAGGGGTCAAAATGAAGGCTTTTTTTGTGAATCAATGGGAGCCTTATGACTTTACAGACAAGGCCGTGAATGCAAGTATTGCGCTAGAAGCGGTGCTACAATGGATGCGTTCTAATCACCTCAGCACTTTGAGTGGTTATACACAAATAATAATAGCTCCAGGTTACAGCATCAGAATTGCTGACGCGTTAATCACCAATTTTCACCAACCACAAAGCACATTGCTATTGCTAATAGCCGCGATGATTGGCGAGGACTGGAGGAAGGTGTACCAATACGCCCTTGACAAAGACTTTCGTTTTCTAAGCTTCGGAGATAGCTCTATTCTCTTTAAGAAGAAACAGGATTAACTTAAAACAAAAAAAGCCCTGCATTCTGCTAAGGGCTTTTGAATTATTAAACCGTCTAACTAGTCTTATTTCACGTAGAACTTCTCTACAATGATTTGACCATTCATACTTAACGAAGCAATATAAACTCCCGAGGAGAGGCCTAAGGTCGAAAACTTTATAGAAGTGCTCTGATTGGCGCTTTCAGCATAAATTTTCTCTCCCAATAGGTTATACACATCCAATGACTCTACCACGCCAGTGCCAACAAACTCAAATTCATTAGCTCTCGTAATAACATCCAATGTTGGCTCTACAGAAGACTCTATACCAAGAGGAGGGAATGGCGTTCCAATAAAACAATCATCAACGGTTACAGTCACTGTTTCTGAAGACGCACAGCCTGCAGCATTTTCCCCAGTAATCGAAATTAAATTCGCTCCTAGAGTGTTTGGAGAGACTGACTGTGTATCGCGTGTTGTAGTCAACGAGGAATTAGGAAATTGCCAAGTGTAAGAAATACACTCTGGACAAGTTACTGTGATGAAATCCGTTTCATCCAAACAAATTGGGGCTCCGTTCGAAGATTGAGAAGCAGAAAGCGCTGGTAAGTCAAGCACCTCAACTTCGATATCAATAGAGTTCTCACACCCTTGTCTGTTTACATCTACAGTGTAGATAGTTGAAGTCGTGGGGTAAACCCTTACAATTTTTGCACTTGGATCATCAACAGAATTACTCGGAGACCAATTGATAATTGTGGCTGATGTAAGTAGCTCAATATCCACTGTATCACCAAGACAAATAACGCTGTCTTCACGCTGAACAATTATCGTTGGAATTGTTGTACTAACATTTAACTGATAAGTTTCAGTGGCTGAACAGCCATTTGAGTCAGTTACCTGAAGAGTATAATTGGTTCCTGCTGAAGGAGTAGCTATAACAACAGCGGCTGAAGGATCATCGAGTGAACCAGCCGGAGACCATTCATATGTCGCTGCAGTAGGGGCAACAGCAGTTAAAGTAGCGCTATTTCCTTGACAAATTGAATTACTTGTTGCTGCTGCAGAGCTAACAATACTCACAACTGGCGCAACTAACACGTCAATAGTTATACTATCTGTTGCCGAGCAACCATTAGAATCTGAAACCTCTAAATTATAGGTTGTCATAGACGTAGGCGAAGCAAAAACGGTGTCTGTTGAGTCATTACTTAAAGACGCTGATGGAGTCCAAACGTACGAGCTCAAACCAGGCATAACAGCTAACTCAGTGCTTGAACCTTCACAAATAACACCTCCTGCGCTAGAAGAAATACTAACCATAGGAGTTGCATTAACAGTAATCATGACAGAGACGGTATCTGTATCTAACGGAACTACAGTATAACCAAGAGCTGTAATAGAGTAAATACCAGGGGTAGTCGTGGTAAAGTTTACTGAGTCTCCAATAATGGCATCCAAGTTTGTTGAATCACTCCAACCATAAATAGTCATTCCACTTGCCTTTAGCCATGTAGTGTCTCCGGCGCAAATCTCAGAGTTTTCAATAGTAACCGAAAGTTGAGCAAATGAAGTGGCGCCAATAAACAACGCAATTATCAGAGTATATATTCTAGCCATATTTAGGATTTTAACGTAAACTCGCAAATCTACCTGATATTCTAATACACACCAAAACCAAATACTCATTCAAACTCAATAAACCCTAAATAATTAATGGAAATTAATGTCTTGTCTGATGAGCATTTCATGAAAATGGCCTATCTAGAAGCTGAGTTAGCCTTTGAAAAAGGCGAAGTACCTGTTGGTGCCGTAGTGGTTTCAAGAGGAAAAATAATCGCTCGTGGGCACAACCTCACCGAACAGCTGAATGATGTTACCGCCCATGCTGAAATGCAGGCTATTACCTCTGCTGCTAATAACTTGGGGGGGAAATACCTTAATAAATGCACCTTGTATGTCACTCTAGAGCCCTGTGGAATGTGTGCTGGCGCTTTGTATTGGTCCCAAATTGGGAAAGTGGTTTTTGGTGCCAGTGATGAAAAAAGAGGGTTTCGAAAAATCAACCCATCCTTGATGCACCCTAAAACTGAAGTCGTCTCGGGAACCATGGCCGATGAGTGCTCAAATATTATGCAGCGTTTTTTTCAATTACGAAGAAATAGCTGAGCAATTGTTAATGCTTTGAACTGTTTGATAAGCAAGTTGTTAATTTTGAATCAAAATAGACGAATATGTATCCTGAAGAAATAGTAGCTCCAATGAAGTCTGAACTTACCGATGTAGGTTTTGATGAGCTTTTAACTGCAGAAGCAGTAGATAATATGATGAACAATATGAGCGGCACGGCTCTCATCATGGTAAACAGTGTATGTGGATGTGCGGCTGCAAATGCCCGCCCTGCTGTGCGCATGGCCATTGACAACGACAAAAAACCATCTCAACTTACAACAGTGTTTGCTGGTGTGGATCAAGACGCGGTAGCTCAAGCAAGGAAATATTTCTTGCCTTACCCACCATCATCTCCATCAATTGCTTTGATGAAAGATGGCAAACTTGTTCACTTTATTGAACGGCACCATATTGAAGGAAGACCAGCAGAGTTAATTGCCGAAAACCTCAAAGCTGCCTTTGACGAGTATTGTTAATCAAAAGAGTCAATATAAAAGCCCTCTTTCGAAAGAAAGGGGGTTTTTTTGTGTCTAACGTCCTTTGAAAATCCAAAAAGATGGGTCTAAGAGTGCTGTCCCTTTCCACAATTGAAACTCGAATTCCGTTTTTCCTTTATCGGAAATAATCACTCCAATTTCTTCTTTCGTTTTAACCTTATCTCCTGTGTTCACAAAAGTTTCCTTAAGGTTAGTATAAATCGATATATACTCTCCATGTCTCACCATCACAACTTTTCCTGCTCCCGGAAGAATAATAATCTTAGATACTTCTCCATCAAAAACGGCTCTAGCCCTGCTATTTCCAGTGGTTGAAATCGTAATGCCATTATTCTTTACTGTAATACCTTTTAAAAAGGCATGCGGTTGCTCACCAAAATAGGCCGTAATCTCACCTTTATCAATAGGCCAAGGCAGCTTGCCTTTGTTCGCAACAAAGTTGTTTCCTAGCTCTCGTGCCTCAGGAGTAAGATTGTATGTTGACCCAGTTGTTCCGGCCGCCTCATTCCGAGCAGCAATTTCTCGTTCAATAGCCTTTTTGATCAGGTTCTTTAATTCATTGGCCGCTTTCTCTGCTTGCGCCAACTCTTTTTTATACTGTGCCTCTTTAGATGAGAGCTTCTTCAATTCACCCTCTTTCTCTTGTCGCTCTCTATTTAAAGTAAGTTTCTCCTGATTTTGACTATTTAAAACAGCATTTTTCTCTTTTCGCTGATCTTCAAGAGTCAAGCGCTTGCGCTCTAAACTGCTCTGGGTAAGAATTATGGCTTCTGCCTGTCGTTGTCGATAATCACTTAATTGCTGTAAATATTTCAACCTTCTATAGGCTTGACCAAAATCTTCGCTGGCAAAAATGTACATCAGCTTGCCGCTGGTGTTGCGTGTTTTATAGGCCTGTAGGACCATTTTAGCGTACTCTTCTTTAAGCTTTGCAATGTCGTTTTGAAGGGCGTCCACTAGGTCTTCATTCTCTTCAATTTTATCATCAATGAAATGAATCTCATCCTTAATGGATACTATCAACTCTTCTCTTTGGTTGATTTTCTTGTTTAGCAGCACAATTTTGGTTGTTGAGCTTTTGCTGTCCTGCTCGATTTGTTTCAATAGCTTCTCCTTATAGCTAATATCTTCTCTAAGCTTTTGTTGTTTACGCTTTAATTCATCGCTAGTCTGCCCCATGCTTGTGAAGGCAAAGACCAATAATAAAAATATGCTAAGGGACCAGTGGTTCATATTTTTCCGGAATGGTAAAGGAAAGGCTTACTTTCTTATCCGGAGTAACCTTCATTGCCGATGTTTTCACCTCGGCTTGTTCATTGGCTGAGAGGGCAGTGTAGTTCACCTTCTTCGGGAATAATGAATTACAAGTTTTCTCATAGTCTGAAAAGACTGCCGTAATACTTCTATCTGACTCAAAATCAGCAATCGTGGTCTTGGATATTCGAAAGTTTTCAGGTTGAACCCATACACTAATTCCAAGGTCCAAATCCTTTTTGATCTCATCTCTTTTTAACGCTCTTCTCAGTTGCCGCTTTCTTAACACACTCAAATAATAGTTTCCATCACTCTTTGAGCTTTTCATTTTGTCATCTTCTGATTCAACCTTCAATAATTCTGCGCTGTTGGCCAGAATCAATGACTGAAGTACATTAAAATTGGCATCGACCTGAAACCTTTCTGAGATATAGTCATACTCCCCCACATAGTATTGATTGTTCTTTCTGTCCATAAATTTAACGCTGTCCGGAGTGAAAAGAAATCGAGCTACTTCTACCGCATAGTAGGTGGCAGAAACCCATATGACGCTGTCTTTACGCATGCGCACATACATTTTAAAGCTATCGTCAATTTTGGGTGTTTTTAGCTCAACATCATATTTAATGCTCAGCCATTCACAATTGACCTCGTTTTCTTGCATCAACTGTAAAACCTCATCCGATTTGCGATTGGGGAAATGCTTGTCAGTGAGTGCTTCTTTGCTTACCCTGCAAGAAGAAAGCCCAATAACGCCCACGGCAAAAACAATATAAAAAATGGCCTTAGTCAACGAGAGTCTTAGTGTTAATCTTTTCGGGCAAATGAGGGTTTGCGCTACCTAAGGTTTGCGCTTGTTTCCAATGGTCAATAGCTTTGTCAACCTCCCCTAATTTAAACAGCGTATCGCCATAATGTTCATGCACCTCAGCAGAGTTTTTACCTCCATTTTCTAATGCGTTCTTTAGCTTATCGGCAGCTTGAGAATAGTCTTTGAGTTTAAATAATATCCAACCATAGGTGTCTAGATATGAAGGGTTGGCGGGCTCCAACTCTAAAGATCTAGCCGACATTTCTTTTGCAATGTCTAGCCGCTCTTCACGTAAGGAGAGGAAGTAGCTGTAGTTATTAAGCACATAAGCATTGTTTGGATCATAGCTCAAAGACGCGTCATACGCGCTATCCGAAGAAGCTGCCATTCCTAACTCATGATAGGCATCTCCTAAGCTTGCTAGCATTTGAGCAGATAAAAAGTTATTTCCGATGACCAATTCTGCACCTCTTTTCAAACTTGCTGCTGCCTGAACATGCCGCTTTTGTTGATTGTTTGCAATTCCGTTAAACAAGTAAACAGAAGGCTGGGCGGGAAAATATTCCAGTGCCTTTTCGCTATCTGCTATCAAGCCTTCATAATCGTTCAGTTCAGAGTCGAGAAATAGAATTTGATTCCAAATAGCAAACTTTGAAGGGTCGATTTTAACCGCTTTTCTGTATTGATCTAGTGCCTCGCTTCTTTTGCCATCTAAATGAAGGTAGTCACCATAAACCGAATAGCTTTTCGCATCCTCAGGGTGTGTGTTTATGACTAAGGAGCACAACTCGATAGCCTGAGACCTAACTTTCGGATAATTTTCTGCTTCATTGAACATTTTTAAAAGAACACCAACCTTGGTGTCAATATCAAGATTGGAGTTATTGTAAGCCTTTTTCAAATAGACGTAAGAAGTATCTCTGCGGCCCGCGCGATCATAAAACTCAGCCAAAGAAAGCTGTATGTAAGGGTTAGTAGGCTCTGCCTTATACGCCTTTTCGTAAACTAATATGGCTTTGTCTATTTTTCCTTGAGCTTTGTAAAGCTCTGCCAGCATGCCATACAACTGGTTGTCGCCAGGATATACATCCAGCAATTTTTCAATTTCATTGGCAGCATCATCGTATTTACCGGCATTGATGTAATAATGATACTTTCTTCTCGCAATCTCATGACTTGGTCCTGACTTTAGCTCTATTTTATCAAACTCCTTTAACGCCTTCTTTGAGTCGCCAGCCTGCATTAAAGTGCTTGCAAAATCCATCTCCAACTGAACATCATTAGGATAACGCTTAGTCATCTTGGCGTAAATTTTTGAAGCCTCTCCATATTTTTCATGGGCTATTAATGCTTGCGCCCAGCTCAGCCAGTACCACTTGTTGGAGTCATCCAGCTTTACAGCCTTTGCAAAATTGATTTCAGCATCGGGCATCATTTCCAGTTCAAGGAATATCTTGCCTATATTAAAATAAGCTGCGTCATTTTCTGGGTCGAGCATCAAGCACTCTTGAAAAAGTCGAGTCGCTTCTTCAATATTTCCAAGCACATGGGCTTTTTCAGCGTTCAAGAAAAGAGTGGTTAACCGCACATTTTCAACCTCAGACAGCTCACCTTTCTTTTGTGCCGTAGCCGGCATAAAACACACTTGAATAAGAATAGTTATGAGAACTATGCGATATGTAAAGAACCTCAGCACTCGCTTTAATTCATTGTTGAGAAATCTCCCATACTGAGATCCATTGCATTCAATGCAACGGTTGTGTGCATTCCTATTAAGGAATTTTCAATTACAGCGTTATTTATCGAACTATCTGATCTGACAATACTATTGCTCAATCGGGTATTATTAACCTGAGCATTCTTTCCTATGCTTACGTGAGGCCCAACTACAGAATTAACAATATTCACTCCGTCAGAAATCTGAACCGGCTGAATCAATATTGAATTTTCAATGTTAGCAGAATCGGAAACCATCATTTGGTCTTTCTCAAATTCTAAAATCATTCGGTTGGTTTCAACTGTAGCGTTTTTATTTCCGCAGTCCATCCAATGGTCTACTGTGCCTGGTCTAAATACAACACCCTGCTGTTTCATGTTCTCTAAGGCGTCTGTCAACTGATACTCGCCTCCTTTCACAACATTGTTGTCCATTAGGCTTTTTAATTCCCTTTTCAAGTGATCGCCATCCTTAAAGAAATATATTCCGATGATCGCCAAGTCACTTACAAAGTCCTTTGGTTTTTCTACAAAATCAGTTATTGCTCCGGCTTCATTCACTTTGACAACTCCAAATTGACTTGGATCTTCTATTTGTTTCACCCAAATGGTTCCGTCTTGATTCGAATCAATTTTAAAATCTGCACGAAAAAGTGTGTCAGCAAAAGCTACAATGACCGGACCTGTAAGCGAAGGCTCAGCGCAATAAATGGCATGCCCAGTACCTAATGCGATGTCTTGGTAGTATATCTTGCCTTTAGCCCCAAGGCTTGACGCAATATCCAGCAACTCTTTCTCTACTGCATCGCCAAAATCACCAATGATAAACCCAATCTCGTTGATTGGTTCATCGCACATTGCAGCGATATCTTCTACAAGTCTTTGAACAATTGGTTTACCACCAACTGGAATAAGTGGCTTAGGTGTCATGAGGGTGTGAGGACGCATACGCTTTCCTTGCCCTGCCATTGGAATGATCAAATTCATCTAAATCAAGTCTTTGAGCCGCAAAAATGCGAAAACCATTAGAGGTCGTGACCTCTCATTTGAGAATAAGGGTTAATTATTGCCTTTCTATTTCTTGCCAGTGCTACCGAAACCGCCCTCTCCTCTGTCTGTAGAGGATAATTCCGACACTTCTCGCCAAGTAATCTTTTCATATTTAGCGATCACCATTTGAGCGATTCGTTCTCCGTCACAAACCTCAAAAGGTTCACTGGAATGATTAATGAGAATAACACCAACATCTCCTCTGTAATCGGCATCGATAGTTCCTGGAGAGTTCAACACAGTTACTCCTTTCTTGTATGCTAGCCCTGACCGGGGCCTCACTTGTGCCTCAAACCCACCGGGCAAAGCAATGTGAAGACCTGTTGGAATTAGCGCCCGCGCACCTGGTTTTAAAACAATGGATGATTCAGGAAGGAAGGCTCTAAGGTCCATTCCAGCGGAAAGTAATGTAGCGAAAATGGGGAGGTCGTGATGACTTTTATTGACGATTTCTATTTGCAACGGCATCTATTTTGGATTTGTAAAACTCGAAATAAGTAATAACGAGTGCAAAGATTATTATCATCACCATACGTGCTGAAGTTGCCACAACAAGATTTGGAAAGCTTACTAACTCGTTCACCAAGAAGAGTGCAATAGCCAAGGAAAAATATCCGATAAGCTTGGCCATATTATAAGGCACTTTAAAGTGTTTCTGTCCGAAGTAATAACTAATAGCGGCCATTCCGAAGTAGCAAGCCAATGTCGCATAAGCTGACCCCCTAAAACCCAAAGCAGGAATTAATAAAAAGTTAAGCACAACGGTTATAAGAGCGCCCGTGATGGCGATATAGGACCCAAACATCGTCTTATCTGTAAGCTTGTACCATACGCTTAAATTGAAATACACTCCTAGGAAGACATTCGCCAACAAAAGAACTGGAACAATGTCTAATCCCACCCAATACGCTTCATTGGGGATCAAGTATTTAAATACATCAATAAACAAGGTGACTGTTAGAAAAACAAGCATGACGAAAGCAAAGAAAACATGCAGCATTCGGGCATAAGTGTGTCTTGAATCAGACTGTTTAGCGTGATCAAAAAAGAAGGGTTCGGCCGCATAACGATAGGCTTGAATGCACAAGGTGATCACTATGGAGAGCTTATAACAAGCTCCATAAATACCAAGTTGTGTCATTGTTCGAACCTCGCCTAAATCATCAAACAACATCCATTTGAGCATTGCTCGGTCTAATGTTTCATTGACTATTCCGGCTAACCCTGCTATAAGCAAAGGGAAGGCATACCAGATCATCTTCTTCCAAAGCACCCTGTCGAAGTCCAGCTTCAGTTTAAATAGCTGAGGCGATACCATTAAAAATCGAACCGCACTTGCAATCAAATTGGCGATGAATACGTACCCCACACCTGTTTCAGGGTTATAGAAAGTAGAAACGAGCCAATTAATTTCGCCTGCCTGGTATTTTGGAAGACAATAGGCTAGAAAGAAGAGGTTTAACCCGATATTGACACCAATAAATACAAAATTGATCAGCGCAAACTTGACAGGTTTGTTCTCTGCCCTCAATTTAGCCAATGGAATGGCGATAAGCGCATCTAAACCAACGATAATTCCAAACCAAGAGATGTATTCTTTATCGTTTGGATAGCCTAAGAACTCAGCAATCGGCTGTGCAAAAATGGAAACCCCAACAATGAACATAAATGAACTAACCAGTAACGACCAAAGTGCCGTTGAATAGACTTTTTCCGGGTTCTCTTTGGCTTGCGAGAAATATCGGAAAAAGGCAGTTTCCATACCATAAGTAAGCAGCACAACAAGAAAAGCTACATAAGCATACATTTCGGTAATGATGCCATATTGCTCGGGCTGAAACACCATTTTACTGGTATAAAGCGGAGTCAGCAGATAGTTTAGAAACCTACCTAATATGCTACTGAGCCCATAAATAGCCGTTTGGCCTAAAAGTTTTTTTAACGGAGATGCCATCTAATACTACAAAGAAACGTCCGAAGACCAAGACATTGTCGAGCCTTTGTTAAAGATTTCAACCGCGCATTCTTTGCTTAACAAATTCAACCTTTAAAAGCATGAAACTGGATGTTCAGAAAAAAGAGACATTCGTATTTCATGAATGACTTCTTTAAACAAAAGCTCTTGGTCCTTGCCATTGTCACTCTTGTGGCCTGCTTTTTTCAGGTTGCATTCACATGGTCACATTATGGTGACGAAACTTACGCTGGGCAAGGGTCAATTAAAGGCGATGGAAGAGGTTATTACGACTATCTGACCTCTATATTTATTGATCATGATCTTACTGCTCAAATAGCTAATGGTCGGACAATTGTAAAAACCGGTGGAAAGGCGGTCAATAAGTATTACAGTGGCACTGCCTTATTAATGTTGCCTTTCTTTCTTATTGCTTTCTCATTTTCCTCTGTTTTTGGAGGCGACTCATTGAGCGGGTTAGAAATCCCGTTTCAAATCAGCATGGGTGTCGCGGCTATATTCTATATGCTAGCAGGGCTCCTATTTGTATATAAAATACTTGCGCACTATAATATTGGACGTCTAACACAATCAGCTCTCGTGCTTATGACGGCTGTTGGCACGAATTTGTTGTTTTATGTATCAGAGGAAATAACAAACGCCCACGTCTATTCATTTTTCACTATTGCAGCTTTTGCATTCTATACGCTAAGGTATTTCGAAAAGCCAAGCATAAAGCCTCTCTTGTTGGCGTCCTTCTTCTTTGGATTAACTGTATTGATAAGGCCTGTGGATGGACTTATACTTTTCTCCTTACCTTTTCTTGCGGGATCAAAGAATCAGCTTTATGGTGGCTTCAAGTTTCTTTTTTCGAAGCTGATCTATCCTGCAACTTCAATTGGGGTGATACTTGTGTTTGTATTAATTCAAATGCTCCTTTATAAGATGCAAACTGGGCATTGGATTGTTTGGAGTTATGCTAATGAAGGGTTCTATTTCTCCAATCCTGCTTTTTTCAAATTCTTATTCAGCTTCAAGCGTGGCTGGCTTATTTATACCCCATTCTTCTTGCTTTTGTTTCCAGGACTATTTATTCTTTACAAGAAAAGTCGATTCTCTTTTTGGAGCTTTCTTTTGTTTTTTGTTGGGGTTATATATGTATTAAGCGCTTGGTGGTCATGGCACTATGGTGGTTCGTTTGGCTCAAGACCAATGATTGATTTTTATGCTCTCCTAATCATACCTATTGGATCAGCCCTTAACACTCTCAGAGGACTTCGCACAAAAGCAATTACAGCCGTATTTTTTGGTTTATGCATTTTCCTGAATTTCTTGCAGAGCTACCAAGTCAATGTTCAAATTTTACCTTCTTGGAATTTAAATGCCGATGCTTATATCTGGGCCATAGGTAAGCTAGACAAAAAGCACTCTAAAATGTTAGGCGGAAGAAACGATGTTATGCCTTACCATCAATCTACCAAAACTATTTATGAGGGCGGTTGGAATCAAAAAGATAATGTTCATTGGACTATTCACCACACCGAATTAAAAGAACAAGGCCTTCACCTCATAATGAACGAAGAGGTGGAGTTTAATGGCGTGTTTAAATACACTTTTACTGAAGCTACAAAAGACCGAGTTTTCGTAGACTACCAATTGGAGAGAAAGGAGTATACTGAAAATGCAGCTACAAATGCCTATGTGGTGATTGATGTAAAAGACAGTTCAGAAAACAGAAAATACTACGATGCATTCCGTATCAATGACCGTCCTGATTTACCTCTTAATAAATGGAAGCAGTGGTCTTACAAATATGACGTACCTGTTTCGATTGAAAAAAATGATTTGATTGCAGTGTACGTGTGGAATAAAGGACTAGGCAGGTTCAATTTAAAAAACCCGCATTTAAAGCTAACATCGCTAAAATAAGAGTTCTATTCTCCTTTAAACTCAGGCTTTCTTTTCTCTAAGAATGCAGTTGTTCCTTCTTTGAAATCTCCTGTTCCAAAAGCCTCTCCAAATAACCTTACCTCTTCAGCATATCCATCAATACTAGGATTTGAGCCTGCGTTTACCGCTTGAATAGCAAACCCAATCGCTTTTGGTGAGTTTCTCACGATTTTAGAGGCAATCTCCTCGCACCTCGCAATCAATTGATCTTGATTAACAACATGATTTACTAAGCCATATTGAAGGGCAGTAGCTGCATCAATCATTTGTGCGGAAGCGATCATTTCCATAGCACGCCCCTTGCCAATAAGCTCAGGCAACCTTTGTGTTCCGCCATAACCGGGAATAACTCCAAGTGAAACTTCAGGAAGTCCCATTTTAGCATTGTCAGACGCCACTCTCATGTGACAGCTCATAGCCAGCTCTAATCCTCCACCAAGGGCAAAACCATTTACGGCCGCAATGACTGGTGTATTCAATTTTGATACTAGATTAAAAAGCTTTTCATGCCCTTCTGCACTCAACTTAGTTCCTTGAGGAACAGAAAAATTGGCAAACTCACTAATATCTGCACCTGCGACAAAAGCTTTTTGACCTTCACCAGTGAGGATAATGCACCGGATACTTACATCTTTATCCAGTTGGGTCATACATTGGCTTAACTGCTCAATAACCTCTATGTTCAATGCGTTTAGTTTGTCTGGTCGGTTAATGGTGACCTGAGCTATGGACCCGTTGGATGAAACCTTTAAGTGAGAGAAGTTCATAAATGTGATTTTGTGCGAATTTAATACTTGAATTAAGGAGCAGAATAGGCGCCTCCGTTTTATCGATTAATCAAGGGCAAAAATACTTTGAACTGCGTGCCAACTTCAGTATTGCTTTCAAAAGAAATTGTTCCTCCTGCTCTTTCAATGATCTGTTTACAAATGGAAAGCCCTAATCCTGTTCCACTGCTTTTAGTCGTAAAGTTGGGCCTGAATATTTTATCTTTCAAGTCATCTTCAATGCCCGAGCCATTGTCATTTACTATGATTACGGCTTGATCTGCTTCTTGGAGAAGGCTAAGCTCTACCCTTGGGGTTTTAGTGTCTGAAACGGCTTGTTTTGCGTTCTTAATGAGGTTGTTTAAGACCCTTCCCAATTGCTCTGGATCTACGAATGAGTTGATAATAATTTCAGGCACCTGAATATCCAGTTTAAACGGGACATCAGAATACAGCTCAGCAGCATCTTTCACTGCCTGATTGAGCGAGGTTACTTCAGCTCTGGCTTGGGGCATTTTAGCAAAGTCTGAAAACTCAGTCGCAATGTTACTTAAAGAGTCTATCTGCTGTATGATGGTGGTCATCGTTCTTTTAAATTTCTCCCTCCAAGCTTCATCATCATAATTAGCGGTGACTTGCAAATGCTGAACACTCAGCTTAATTGGGGTCAGCGGGTTTTTTATTTCATGGGCAACTTGCCTCGCCATTTCTCGCCATGCTGACTCACGTTCAGTTTTAGCCAGCTCCTGCCTACTCTCTTCAAGCTTTTGCAGCATCATATTGTAGGCATTGACGAGTTTGCCTATTTCGTCATCTGATTTCCAATCAAACGGCTCGTTGCGCATATTTAAGTCAACACGTTGCATCCGCACACTAAGTTCTGTCAGGTTTTTAGTGATGGATCGTGAAAGCAAAAATGTTAGGCCAATTCCTCCCAGAAAAATAAAAAGGTAAACCACTCCAATAGACCCCAAAAAGGCCTCCAAATCTTGTTTGTTTACTGATGAGTCTTGCAAATAAGGAATATTGAGAATGGCTATTCGTTGACCGGAGGAACTATAGAGGTTAGTATAGTCTGAGAGGTGTTTTCTATCTCCTTCATTTTCTGGAATAATAATGCGGTTTATCAACGCCAAATCAGACATTACAGATTCAGGTACTCGCTTGTACATATATTTAGAATGCACTGAGTCTGGCCGTGCAGCTACTAATATTTCTCCTGAAGTATTGAAAACATTGATCTCTAGCTGATGCACAGAAGCCAGGCGAAACACCTCTTCCTCAAACTCCTTAATCACCACATCCATGTCTTCCTGAAGCTCCACCTCCTTAGAAAAGTAGGTCATCTCAGTTTTAATGGCGCGCTCTTTACGCTGAAGTCTTTCTTCGTGGTATTGTTTGTTTTGATTAGTAAAGAACCAAATGGTAACCAAGCCAATGATCATCAAAGACGTTATCACAAGAGATAACATGGCCAACGAAATACGAGTTCTTAATTTCACGTGATAAATGTAGACAAGAATAATGCCGATTTAAACGAAAAAAGCCCCGCATTAAATGCGAGGCCTTCTCTTAAAATCTGATTTCTACTTAACCGTTCAAAGCTTCCGCTCCACCAACAATTTCCAATATCTCTTTGGTAATCGCGGCCTGTCTTGCTTTATTATAAGTTAGCTTCAATTCTTTAATTAAGTCTGTTGCGTTGTCCGTTGCCTTATGCATTGCTGTCATTCGAGCGCCATGCTCAGAAGCGGCACTATCTAAAAGAGCCTTGAACAGTTGGGTTTTCAATGATTTAGGAATCAAATCAGCAACAATCTCATTTTTATTTGGCTCAAAAATGTAATCGGCATCTACTCCACTACCATCGTTCTCAGGTGGCAAAACTGGGAGAAACTGCTCCGTTTTCACGATTTGAACAGCTGCGTTTTTGAAGGAATTGTACACCAACATAACGCGATCAAACTGTTTCGCCTTAAAAGCGCTCATTATTTTGGCCGCTGCTTCAGCTGAACGATCATATGTTAAATCATCAAAAATCTCATTCGTATGCCGCGGAAGCAATGTGCCTTTGATAAAATGATCGGTCTTCCGGAACGCCTCTTCTGCCTTTTTACCAAAAGTTAGAATGGTGACATTCTTGTCTTTGTAATCATCCGCAATGAGGTGCTTAACATGCTTAATAACCTGAGAGTTGAACGCCCCACAAAGACCCCTATTGGAGCTTATGGCGATGATTAAGACATTTTCATCTTTCTCATTTCTACCATAAACGTTTTCAGAAGTATCCAAGCCAGCACTCACCCCCTGAAGAATTTCTTGGAGTTTCTCTGCATAAGGTCTCATCTGAGTAACGGCATCCTGAGCTTTACGAAGCTTAGCAGCAGATACCATCTTCATTGCTGAAGTGATCTGCTTGGTGCTGTTAACCGATGTGATTCTTACCCTTACCTCTTTTAAGTTAGGCATGGTTGTTTATTATTTCTTAGTGTTATACTTAGCACTTAATTCTGCACACACTTTTGCAAGTGTATCAGTAACCTCGTCAGTTAATTTACCTGATTTTAATGTGTCAAGCACATCTCTATGCTTTCTGTCAAGGAAATCAAGGTATTCAATTTCAAACTCCTTTACTTTATCTACTGGAACACTTCTTAATAAGTTCTTTGTTCCACAATAGATAATAGCAATTTGCTTCTCAACCGACATCGGCTGATTTTCATTTTGCTTTAAGATCTCAACGTTTCTAGATCCTTTGTCCAATACGCTCTTAGTAGCCGCATCAAGGTCAGAGCCAAACTTAGCAAAAGCCTCAAGTTCGCGGTATTGAGCTTGGTCAAGCTTTAATGTACCTGCTACCTTCTTCATCGACTTGATCTGGGCATTACCACCAACACGAGATACCGAAATACCCACGTTAATTGCTGGACGAACACCCGATAAAAACAAGTTAGCCTCTAGGAATATCTGACCATCTGTAATAGAAATTACGTTGGTAGGGATATAGGCAGAAACGTCACCCGCTTGTGTTTCAATAATAGGGAGTGCTGTAAGGGATCCGCCACCTTTTACTTTCCCTTTCAAAGACTCAGGCAGGTCATTCATTTGAGCAGCAATAGTGTCGTCATTGATGACCTTTGCAGCACGCTCTAATAAACGCGAGTGAAGGTAGAAAACGTCACCTGGATATGCCTCACGTCCTGGAGGTCTTCTTAATAAAAGTGATACCTCACGGTAAGCAACCGCCTGCTTTGATAAATCATCATAAACGATCAATGCTGGCCTTCCTGTATCTCTAAAGTACTCGCCAATTGCAGCACCCGCCATAGGAGCGTAAAACTGCATTGGAGAAGGGTCAGAAGCATTTGCCGCAACAACAGTTGTATAAGCCATAGCACCCGCATCCTCAAAACGCTTAACGATTCCAGCAACAGTAGATGCTTTTTGAGCTGAGGCAACATAAATACAATAAACAGGCTCTCCTCTATCGTAGAATTCTTTTTGATTGATGATCGTGTCAATTGCAACGGTTGTCTTACCCGTTTGACGGTCACCAATGATCAACTCTCTTTGTCCTCGACCAACTGGGATCATCGCATCAATTGCTTTGATACCTGTTTGCAAAGGCTCGGTTACAGGCTGACGGAAAATAACACCAGGGGCTTTACGCTCTATTGGCATTTCAAACAATGCACCTTCAACCGGTCCTTTTCCATCTATTGGATGGCCCAATGTGTTTACAACACGCCCTACGATGCCCTCACCAACATTGATAGAGGCAATTTTCTTTGTTCGTTTAGCAATGTCTCCCTCTTTGATATCGTTTGAGTGCCCTAGCAATACGGCTCCAACGTTATCTTCTTCAAGGTTTAGAGCAATTGCTTGAAGTCCGTTTTCGAACTCAATTAATTCCCCTGCTTGCACATTAGACAAGCCGTAAATACGTGCGATACCGTCCCCTACTTGGAGAACCGAGCCTACTTCTTCTAGTTCTGCTTCGGTTTTTGCTCCTGAGAGTTGTTCTCTTAGGATGGCTGATACTTCTGCTGGTTTAATTTCAGGCATAACTTAATCTGATTAGATTGCTGAAAGCTTTTATTTGTGTGTTTCGTGTTTTAATTCGTTCAATTTCCTTCTTAGAGTAGAATCAACCCTTTGGTCACCTACCTTAATTTTCAAGCCGCCCAAAACATGAGGATCAACGTTTTGGATCAATTCAATGCTTTTACCCAAATCTGCAAGGGACTTTACAATGTCTTTGACTTGGCTTGCCGACAACACAACTGCTGAAGTGACCTCAGCGGTCACAACACCCATGTGCTGATTGTATAATTCTCCAAACGAAGAGGCTACGCTAGTGATAACAGCTTCTCTTCCCTTGACAGTGAGCAGTTCAATAAATTGAAGCGTCAGCTTAGAAACCGCTTTTTCAAAAATTGACCTGAGCGCTTTGAGCTTTTGATCTGGTTTAATGATAGGCGATTGAAGGAGCAAATCCAATTCATGACTTTCGGCACAAACCTTTGCGATCAACTCCATATCTGCCTTAACTTGATCCAACTCACCTCTTTCGATGGCTAGTCCAATCAATGATTGAGCATATCTGGCTGCTGCCTTCGTTCCTTTCATTAGTTGAAATTAATTTCGTTCAATGCTGACTTAACCGTGTCGCTCTGCTTATCCTTATCAGAAAGCTTTTCAGCCAACAACTTCTCAGCTATTTGGAATGAAAAATCAGCAACCTGAGTTTTTAACTCTTCAATTGCTTTTGATTTTTCAATTTTAATCTCTTCGCGAGCGGAAGTAAGCACCTTGTTTGCCTCTTCTTGCGCCTTTGTTTTTGCTTCAGCAATAATTTCATTCTTCATTGCTTTCGCCTCTTTAAGAAGCTGCTCTCTTTCGTCTCTAGCTTCTTGAATAAGCTCACTGTTGCTGCTTTGCAACTTTTTCAATTCTTTTCTAGCTAATTCTGCAGACTCTAAAGCTTCTTCGATTCCCTTCTCTCTGCGGTTAACTGCCATAAGAGTTGGCTTCCATGCATACTTTCTTAATAAGAAAAGTAACGCTAGAAACAACAATGTTTGCCAGAAGAACAAACCAACTGAAAATTCACTTATTAATTTTTCCACGACTCTTTAATTTTCTTAGATAAATAAAACAACAGTGACAGCCAACCGCTGCCACTGTTGAGGGTCTTAATTATACTGCGAAAAGCGCAGCAAATCCAATACCTTCAATAAGAGCTGCAGCAATCAACATTGCTGTTTGAATTTTATTTGTAGCCTCTGGTTGACGAGCGATAGCTTCCATCGCTGAACCACCAATGTTACCAATACCAATACCGGCACCGATTACTACTAAACCTGCTCCTACAATTGCTGGAATTTCCATATTAAATATAAATTAAGAGTTAATAAGACTTTTATTAATGATGTTCATCGTGTTCTTCTACTGCAAATCCAAAATAGAGCGCAGTTAACATTGTAAAAATGTACGCTTGAAGAAACGCAACAAGCAATTCAATTATCGACAAAAACAAGGTCAAACCTAAAAACGCCCCTCGAGCAAACCAATTGTTGAATATGAACAACAACCCAATCAAACTCATCAATACAATATGACCCGCTGAAATATTAGCATACAAACGTATCATTAAGGCAAAAGGCTTAATGATCACGCCAAGCAATTCAATTGGTGCTAAAATGATTTTCATAGGAACTGGTACACCTGGCATCCAAAAAATATGCTTCCAATAGTATCCTTTCCCTGAAACCTGTGTAATGATAAACGTCATCAACGCAAGAGCAAACGTAACAGCAATATTTCCTGTAACATTAATTCCTAGCGGAGTGAGTCCAGTAAGATTAATAAACCAAATGAAAACGAAAACCGTGAGCAAATAGCTCATGTATCTTTGGTAGTGCTTTTCTCCAATATTTGGTATGGCGATTTCATCACGCACAAACAACACTAAAGGCTCAAGAAATTTACCGACCCCTCTAGGAACAGCGCTCTTTTTGTAACCATCACCCAATGCCTTAAACAATAGAAAAATGATAATCGAAACGATCATCACACTGAAAACACTTTTAGTGATAGAAAAATCAAGTGGATGCGCGTTTGTCACATGGTCATTGTCATCATAGTTTATCGTTCCTTCCGCATCCGTCTTGTAAATATGGTTGTGATGGAGGGCGTAAAAACTACCATCTACTTCAGCAACCTCCTCACCATGGTGAAACTTTGAAGACATAAACACCTTCAAGCCGCCATCCCAAAGGATAATTGGAAGCGGGAAGCTGTAATGTGTCCCTGTCGTTTCATCTGTGAACAAATGAAAATCATGAGCATCCTGCAAGTGATGAAGAATATCTGCTTTTATCTCAGCCCTAATGTCAGTGCTGTCGCCCGCTTCTTGCCCGTGCTCAGACTTTGCTGTGAACGGATTGAAAATCAGAGCAAAAAGGACAAATGAAAAGACAATTTTTAATCGCATACTCCTTGATGAATAAGGGGTTTTAAAATTGGCTGCAAGAGTACACATTAAAGTTAGAATCTAAAAGAGAAAAAGCAATTGAATTTGAGGTTGTTATCTATGCTTCGTTCTCAGATTCCTTGTTAAGGTATCGAATTAGATACCAAACCTCAGTAATAACCGTGATTACATAGGGAATAAAAAACAGAATAAACGTTGCTTTTTTACTTGCATCATTCTCATGCAATTCCGGATAAAAAAGGACGAAAAAAACAGCAAATTTTATGAGGCTGCCTCCCATAAAAACGAACCCCAATATTTCGCCTTTGGATTTGGATAAAAAAATCAAGGTGCTAACAATACCCACACCCATGGAAAAATTCATTATGTAAAAAGGCAGAAGCTGCAATAAACCAACAGGTCTTCCCGCCAGTCCTAAAACCTTCCAATAAACCAAAATGGAAAGCACCATCAGTAGAAACAGCAAAGCACTGTATCGAATTGCAGGAATCACTTAGTCGTTGTTTCTGTTGAGTTGTCTAATCACGTTGTAAATGGCAATTGCCGTAGCAAGCAGTGTTAGCAACAGTGTGTAAATGCGTTTTTGACTTATGGGATAAGTCTCGTCAAGATAATTGCCCAGGTAGGCGCCAAGAAAAACTGTAATAGAAAGTTGAAGACCGATGCTGGATACTTCAGCTATTTTTTTAAGCTGTTTTTTCGGCAAGCTGCTCTTGTTCCTTTTGAGATATTTCTTTCACGACACCACCCATACTGCAGCTTCCGCTGAAAACAGCACCAGGCTCAATGGCTAGTTTACCAGTAGTTATTTCTCCTTGCAGTTTAGCAGACGCTTGAAGGGTCAACAGTTCTTTCACAAAAACCTTGGCTTTAACCTCTCCACTGATATTGGCAGAATTGCAACGAATAGAACCCTCAATTTTACCAGATGGCCCTACCACAACTTTCCCGGTTGAATCTATTGAGCCTACCAAGGTTCCGTCAATTCTAAGAACACCCTCGGTCTTAATATCGCCCTGAATTCGAGTGCCTTTGGCTATTTGGTTATGAGCACCAAACTCTCCTTCTCCATTTTTCCCGTTGGCTTTCGCATTTCTACTCATCATCGTCTAAAGCTTTTTGCAAAAGTAGGCGATTCATCCATATACCTCGAAAACAATGATTTTACTTGCCTTTAAGGTAGTTTTCCTTGAAAAACAACATATAGGCCTCCACATTTTGATCTTTGTAGAATTGAGCGTAGTTGTCATATGAAATAACGAATAATGGATTTTGATCTTCAATCAATTTCTTGAAATTAGCAGCCCCTTTAAACGTGCCATAATAGTCAATTGCTTTGGTTGCATAACCCACATTAGACACTATAATCATCGCTTTCGAGTCTTTCAAAAGTATCATTGATGTCTTAAACCCTTTTGTGCTGAAATATCTGCGATTAAAGTCCGACACTTTTCGCTTTAGCATTTCAGTATCCATAGTGTCAGGAACAACAATCACAAAATTGTGGGATGCTCCGATATCATAGTTAAACTTCGCTTGAGCCGCTAAAGCTTCTTCTTCCTCAATTTTTTCATTCATCTCGGCCAACTCGTTGCCAATTGACTTACCATTATTAAAGTACTTTAATATCTCCTCTGCCTCTTTGCCAACTTCAGAACCGGAGTAATTGCTCTTTACTGATTCAAGTTCAGAAATCATTCTTTCTTCGCTGTCAATATACCCCAAACATAATGCCTCTAAAAATTTGAATTGTGGCTCAAAAGAACTGTTAGGATATTTTTCTAACCCTAACAGCTCTAATTCATAAGCCTTACTATAGAATCCCTGCTCGAAATATGCGTATGCCTCTTGATAGAGCTTCTCTACTTTTTCATCTTTCACTTTATCTGACGCTGCATAACTTGGGTTCAGAATTACCTTAGCGTAATCCGAGTCGGGGTACTTTGAGAGAATCTGATTTTTATGGTATGCTGACTTAGCTTGATCGCCCATTTCTGCATACATCAAATACAGTTGGTAATGGCTTGTGACATGATATTTTGAAGTGTCATACCTCGATATTAAGTCTTCAAATGTTTCAGCTGCAAGTGGATAGTCATTCATCTGCTCTTTGTAGACTAAGCCTAAATCATACAGAGCCTCAATAATCAATGAGTGCGATCTAGCAAGCTTTTCTTGTGTATTGGGTATTGACTTCTTGTAAAAATTTGGATTCTTCGGGTCATCAGCTCCGTCAATAGTGTCTTCTTCTAAGACCCCGTCATCACCGGAAATGAGCAGTGGCGCGTTCGAGGTTTTATCTGATCGCCTCCAATCATCCTCGTTTTTTCGATTACCTCCCCAAATCTTTTTGAATTCTGACGCGCCAAAACCTATCGCACCTGGGTTGTAGAAATACCAATCGCCACTCTTCATGTTTTGGTTGAACTGATTGTTCTGATTGAATTTTGCGTTTTGATTTTGCAGCTCAGCTAATTCCTTTTGCCTTTCAGCGTCCTTCTCAGCTTGAATATAACCTTCAATGCGCATCTCAATTTGTTTCTCTTGCTCTTCTTCTGACAAAAGCGCAAAAGCCTGCAAGCTGTCTTCTGTCTGCACAATATTCATATCGCGCATCATTTGTGTTAAACTATTGGCGCGAGCTAAAATCGTACTATACTCTGGGTGTTCAGTACTTAAAAACGCAACCGTGCTGTCGTAATATGTTTGAGCGACTGCATAGGCCGGTTTAGCAAAAAATATTTCAGCCAATCGGTAATAAGCCAGGCCTTTAGCGTTGCCATTTTTAACCGACTTTTCGGTGGCTAAATGCAAATACTCAATTCCTTGCTCCTCATTGCCTTCTTTCAATTCCAACTCTGCCAGAGCATAATATATCTGATCGAGAAACTCGGCATTCTTTGCATCCTTAATCATTTTGAACAGGATGTCTTTTATTTCTTGACTGTTTCCACCTGTTACATCATATGCTAATGCGCGATTAATCTTAGCATAAAATGCCATTTCATAATCTGGGTTACGCTTGATTACTTGGGCATATAAATCGCTGGAAGTTGCGCCTTCACCCATTTCCTTATAAAGTTGAGCCAACAAGAACATTCTTCTCGTTTTTACCTGTCGTTTCTTTGTGTAGGCGATGGATTGCTCAAGTTGTTGTATGGCGTCATCCAATCGGTTTTGCCTTAAGTAAAAGTCGGTTTTTACTGCATAAAGCTCGTCCAACATTTTTTCAGGAAATCCATCTGCCAAACTGAGCTTACGGAATTGATCTCCTGCTCGCTGATATTCTTCCTGCTCCATGTATATGCGACCTAAATACAAGTATGAAATCTGCTTAGTTGATGGTTCTGGGTACTTTCTTTTCGTGAAGTCGAATATTTGCTTTGCTTGAATGTATTCTCCCTTCAGAAATTGAGCCTCAGCCATAACGAGCCAAGTGTCATCAATCCAGTTGCAATACTCTTTTCCACTGATATCCATACTGTGACGATCTACTACCATCGAAGTTTTCTCTATAGCTCTTTCCAACTGAGGATATACAGGCTGAACCACTTCATCTTTCGAATAAATAAAAATTGGAATTTGCTGAGTATAATCCTCTGCATATGCCTCTTTCATAGCATTATGAGCGTCCTGAAGCGCAAGACGTCCGTTAAAAAACCCATTGTATCTTGCGGTCAAATTGTGGTAAGACCGATTAACAATTGTGTTTTTCTCTTGGGAGCAACCCACTAAAATGAGCGCAACAAAAACAGCGTATATGTATCTAGTTATTTTCAATATAATTCCTTACCAAAAGGCGCTTCAAAGGATGGCAAATTTATCTGAATTCTAAAGAGATGTAAACGAAGGTTTTGCCTTTAGTATTATTGAGATATTTGAACAATTCATAAATGGCCAAGAATAAAGACGATAAAAACGGACGAGATAAGCTATACAAACGGCTAAGAAATCATTATAAACTAGTGATTCTCAATATAGATACGTTTGAAGAGCGCTTTTCATTTCTACTGACTCCCCTCAACGTCATTGTACTTTCTGGGGTTACATTTCTTTTGATTTCGATATCAGCATTTGCGCTTTTAGGTTGGACACCACTGCGGTATTATCTTCCAGACTATGCTGAAGAGGTGCGCGTTAGAAAGCTAGCGATTGAAACAGCGCTCAAAGCGGACTCCATGGAGTTAGAGTTGAGCCAACGTGATGAATATATCAATAATATACGACTCTTGGTCGAAGGCAGGGTTGACACTTCTGCTTATGATGCTTCAGCGCTTATCGAGGTTGATCCTCTCGAAATTGAATATACAAGGAGTCCTGAAGACTCTTTATTAAGAAAGGAAATTGAACGTGAAGATCTACTCAATTTAAACCCAAGTTTTAACAGGGATTCAAAGACAGCATATTTGCTTTTTCCTCCAATAAAAGGCACAGTTATGGATCGTTTTAACGTTCAGCGCAACCATTTTGGTGTAGACGTAGCAGCGCCAAAAGACGCGAGCATAAAAGCGGTTGATGATGGAACCGTTATTATTGCTTCTTACACAGCCGAAACAGGATATATTCTGCAAGTGCAACATGACAACGACTTAATCTCAGTTTATAAGCACAATTCAAGCCTATTGAAAAAGGAAGGGGACAAAGTCCGCGCAGGAGAACCTATTGCCATCATTGGTGAAACAGGAGAGTATTCATCTGGGCCGCACCTGCACTTTGAAATGTGGCGAAACGGAATTCCATTGAACCCTGAAACATTCTTCTCGTTCGAATAAATGGCTAGAATTTCAATCTATACAGATGGTTCATCAAGAGGAAACCCAGGACCAGGAGGGTTTGGCGTTGTAATGGTTTCTGGCGATCATAAAAGGGAGATATCTGAAGGATTTAGGTACACTACGAACAACCGCATGGAACTTCTTAGTGTTATTGTCGGGCTGGAGCAATTAAAAGGTGATGGACATCAAGTTTTAGTCGTTTCTGACAGCAAGTATGTAGTAGACTCCGTAGAGAAAAAATGGGTGTTTGGATGGCAGAAAAAAGGCTTTAAGGGAAAGAAAAATATGGATTTATGGGTTCGTTTTTTACGTATTTACCCTAAAAATGACGTGAAGTTTCAGTGGGTAAAAGGGCATGCCGGACACCCCATGAACGAACGCTGTGATGAACTTGCTGTAGAAGCGGCAACCGGCTCAAAACTGAAGCAAGATGCTGCTTTTGAAGTCGAAAACGGCTGTAAACCGTAATCAATCTTCATCACTAGTAATCTCATTCGACTCTTCAATCAAAGCAGAAAGACTAGCTTTCTTGTTTCGCAGAACTGCCAGGCGCTCTGTGTCATCTGAAGAAACCTCAGCTTTGGACTCGATTTCTTGAATTTCTGAGTCGTAAAAGGATTTTGCCGACTCCAGCCCTTGAACCGCTGAAACCCGAGCCCACCATGACTTCTCGTCTAACGCAGCTTCGCTCAAATGCTCAGATAAAGCATCGTAAACCTCTTCATCATTGCAATGGGATGCAAACTGAGCAAAATCGTTGTTAAACATGTATGCATCAACACCACTGAACTCTTCGATGTTTTCTTCAAAGAAACTCAGCGACACTGGGTTTCCACATTTTGTGTGAATTCTAGACGCCCACAACAATAAATCTCTATTCTCTTCCTGAGAAAAATGCTGAATATGTTCGATTGCAGCACAAGCATCCCGATTCATCAATATGGATAAAGCAGATTTAATCACCAAATAGGAAGAGTCAGCTAGTGCTAAAATAAACGGGGCATTGATCGAATTGTCTGAAGAAGTAAGACTGTCTAATACTTGCAGTGCAACAGATCGAACGTCAGATTTTTTTTCTGTGAGAATTAATTTTTTCAATGCTGATGTTGCATTGCTCGTGTCCAGCTTTTCAACACTAAGTAAGCTTGCCGCAGCCATAGCTTTTGTAAGCCAAAACTGATCACTTGCAAGCAATTCAGTTATTGCGGTTTGGTATCGGACTTCATGGCGGTTTGAGTCTTGGTTAATTGCCTTCATGGCTTGCACCTTTCCAGCAGACCCTTTGTATTGACGAAGTTGTTCTTCCCAAACCCTGAGCGACTTGGTTTCATTGACCTGCCAAAGCATGTCTCCATCAACATCTATTCCGTACCATTCGGGCAAGGCGCTGAGATTTAGTCTGATTGTGTCTTCTTTTTCATCCACCCAAATCCGCTTATTTATAGTTAGCCCTTCATTGCCATAGGATAATTTCACATGAAATTTAAACGCATCTTCTTCCTGTTTTTGAATGACCCGCACTTCAAGTGTTTTTGAAACGGAGTCCAATGCATAAGTAACATCCACAATGGGGTGACTCTCACGATGATACCATTGGTCGAAAAACCACTTTAAATCTTTTCCAGTGACCTCTTCCACTGCCAAACGCAGGTGATCATCTTCTACCGATCCAAATTCGTTAACTCTTAAGTAGCGGTTCAGACCTCTAAAAAACATGTCATCTCCTACTTCATTTCTCAGCATATGCACCACCCGGCCACCCTTTTGGTAACTATGTCTGTCGAATAAATCATCGGCTTTTTCATAATGATAGCGAATAAGGGGTTTAGGTGAGCTAAGCGGCTCGTCTAGATAAGCACCGAGGTCTAAACTTAAGTGATAGCTGGCTTCATCAACTCCATATTTATACTCTTGCCAAAGGTATTCCCCGTATGTGGCAAACCCCTCGTTCATGGTTATTTGAGCCCAGCTTTCAGATGTAACCAAGTCACCAAACCAATGATGGAATAGCTCATGTGCAATTACATCTTCATGTGTTCCATCTAACATTTCGCGTGGTGTTTGTTGCAAAAAATCTCCGTGGATTACTGCACTTGTGTTTTCCATCGCACCAGAAACAAAATCTTTCACAACAATCTGATGAAACTTATCCCATGGATAATCATACCCCAAAATGTTTGAGTAGAACTCCAGCATTTCAGGTGTATTGCCAAAAATTTCGTCAGCGTATTGCTCATACTCTTGGTCAAGATAATACCACACATCCAGATCACGCCAATTGTCTTTTACCACCGTAAAATCACCTATGGCTATCATAACCAAATAATTGCTATGCTTCAACTTTTGCCTCCAATAATCAGTTCGTGTGCCGTCACCATTGACTGTTGAATACATGAGCTTTCCATTGGAAACGCTTCTAAAATTCGTGTCAACTGTCAAGAATACTTCTTGAGTGAATTTCTCGTTCGGTTTATCAATACTCGGAAACCAACCGGAGTTATACTCTGTTTCTCCTTGAGACCATATTTGTCGTGGCACGCCTTGCTCAGACCCACTAGAATTAATAAAGTAAAGCCCTTGAATGGAACTAATTGCCTGCCCATTGCCTTTTTCTAGTAATGAAGGCCTCGCTGTATATTTAACATTTACAATGATGGTGTCTTCAATACCTAGATTTTGAGCAAGCGCAATGAATATTTGTTGCTTGTCATATGAATAAAGCGGTAAATACATAGAATCGTCCTGGACCACATTGATCTCATGTATTTCAAAGCCTCTAGCATCAAGAAGAATAGAGTCTTGCGGCTCAGCAAAAGCAGAAATCGTCAACCCAGCTTTGCCATAAACTTCCTCTTTTTCCAGTCCAAAGCTCAAGTCTAACTCTAGGTGATGAATATCTACAAGCCTTGCGGCTCCCGAATGAAACGGAAGTGGTGTTTCAAGCGCATACTGCAGATCTATCGTATCTAACAAAATAGGGTTTTCGGCAGAAAACCCTTTCTGACTCTTCCTAAAGAGTTGACATGAAGACAAAATAGAAACGAGAATAAGCCCACTTGCAAGCTTAAAATAAGTCTGAATTCGCATGGCCCAAAGATGGCCATAATCACTCTATTGATACCTTTGCTACATGCAAGAAATAGTAATTGACGACCGCACCTACAAGGTAGAGGCTTCTAAACAAGAGAACGCAGTTATAGTAAATGGTAAATCGGTGTCATTGGATAGCGCCAAATTAGGAAGCAATCGCTACAACTTAATCATTGATGGTAAGTCTATAAGCGTTGAGGTTATTTCTAACGAGGATAAAAACCCACAGATAAAAATAAATGGAAAACTTTATAGTCCTACTGTAAAAAATGAAACAGACATTTTACTAGAAAAACTCGATCTAAACATTAAGGCTAAAAAAGAGGTTAAAGAATTGAAAGCTCCGATGCCTGGATTAGTTTTAGATATCCGGGTTGAAATAGGGCAAAACGTTAAAGAAGGAGAGCCATTAATGGTATTAGAAGCTATGAAAATGGAAAACGTTCTTAAATCACCTTCTAACGTTATTGTAAAAACCATTGCTGTTTCTAAAGGCGATGCAATAGATAAAAACACATTATTAATAACATTTGAATAGTTATGGAAGCAAAAAACATATTTGGAGCCCTCGCATTAGCAGCTTTATTGGCCTCATGCGGAGGTGAAGTAAAACAAGAAACCACAACAGAGGTTGAATTGCCTAAAGAAGAGGCTGCAGAAGTGTGCATGTATTCATTCCAAGACTCTGCAGAGGTAATGTGGATCGCTTACAAATACACTGAAAAAACAGGCGTAAAGGGCGTGTTCGAAGATGTGTCTGTCACAAACACAGGTACAGGAGCATCCATCTCTGATGTATTAATGTATGCTACAATTCAAATCAATACTGCATCCTCTAATTCTGGAGACCCAACGCGTGATCCAAAAATCAAAGACACCTTTTTCGGAGCTTTAATTGATGGGCAAACCATTGCTGGTGAGATTACCTCTGTGACTGGCGACAACAGTTTCGGGCACCTTGAAGCGATTATTTCTATGAACGGCCAAACCCACCCTGTTCTCGGAGAATATTCCCTAAAAAATAGTGCTTTCGAGCTCAAATTTGAGCTTAGCGTAGATACTTGGTCTGCTTCAGACGCTTTAAACGCCTTGAATGAAGTTTGTGAAGACCTTCACAAAGGCGCAGACGGAAAAAGCATCTTGTGGCCAGATGTTACAGTGTATGTAAACACTGTTATTGAAGCTGACTGCAAATAAGGCTTAGAATTTTATTTCGACTTGAGTGAGATCGATAAACTGCTGAATGCGGTTGTCGATCTTTTTTTTTGTCAAATTCTGAAGGCGCTCGGTACCAAATTTCTCAACACAAAAAGACGCCATTGCCGAACCATAAATTATCGCTCTTTTCATGTTAGCGAAACTAATATCCTCTGTTGCCGCAAGAAATCCAATAAACCCACCGGCAAACGTATCTCCGGCACCAGTTGGATCAAAGACCTCTTCTAGCGGCAAAGCTGGAGCGAAAAACACCTCTTCATGATTGAAAAGTAAAGCTCCATGCTCTCCCTTTTTAATGATTAAAACTTGAGGGCCCATTTCTAAAATCTTTCTTGCAGCCTTGACTAAAGAATATTCTCCTGATAAAATTCTTGCTTCTTCATCGTTTATGGTAACGACATCAACCTTTTTCAATACTTTCTTTAAGTCTTCTAAAGCAATTTCCATCCAAAAATTCATAGTATCCAACACTACAAGCTTTGGACGTGTTGTCATTTGCTCAATCACTGACATTTGAACGGAAGGAGTCAGATTTCCTAGCATTAAAAAATCAGCATTTCTGTCTACTAAAGGAACGTTTGGTTGAAAGTCAGCTAGCACATTTAATTGAGTATCTAGTGTATCACGCGTATTCATGTCATTGTGATACTTTCCAGACCAAAAAAAGGATTTTTCGCCTTTTTTCTGCTCAACACCGTCAAGCCTTAATCCTCTAGATTCTAATTCACTTATAAAATCTTGTGGAAAATCTTCGCCAACCACACTGACCATTTGAATGTCCTTAGCAAGATAACTGGCTGACAATCCAATATATGTAGCTGCTCCACCAACTATTCGTTCTGCTTTTCCAAAGGGGGTTTCGAGTGAATCGAATGCCATTGTTCCAACTACTACCGTGCTCATATACTCTTGTTTTTAATTTGGCGCAAAAGTGGGTATTTGAACTTTTAAAATTGCACTTGCGAGATTCATTGTTCTGCACTAATATTGCAGCCCTTTTGAAACAAAGGAAAATATCATTCCTCCTTAGCTCAGTTGG
>DGQE01000019.1 GCA_002389645.1 Flavobacteriales bacterium UBA4422 | reverse complement strand
GGAAAGTAAGTACCCATAAATAAACATGAAAGAACAAGAGGGGAACGCCCATAAACTACACGTTTTGTGGATAATATGTTCAATTCCTGTTTATAATTAGTACTTATTCATTATGCGTTTCTTTTGTACCTATTTGTACCTTGCTTGTACCTCAATCTTCGAGGTACAAAATATAAGTACATGGCCATTAAAGTAGCACTGCGCAAAAAAACAATCTCAAAGAAACGCCTCAGTCTTTATTTAGACTTCTACCCTCCCATCCTGAATACCAAGACAGGAAAACTGACAAGGCGTGAGTTTCTTGGTAGCTATATTCATGAGAAACCCACCAATCCCATTGAGAAGGAGTCGAATAAACAGACTCTTCAACTTGCTGAAATGATTCGTCACAAGAGAGAAAATGAGCTTAACAAGCCAGAAATCTATACAAAGGAGGAGAAGGAAAGATTGCTAATTGCAGAGAAGGAAGATCGAAATTTTGTAGAGTACTTCACTGCTCTTTGTGATTTACGGAAAGCATCGAATCATGACAATTGGGTTTCTGCACGGAACTACTTAATCGACTTCACAAAAGGAGAATTAAAATTTCGAGACCTAAATGAACAATGGTGTAATTCCTTTAAGGAGTTTCTTCTCAATTCAAAAAGTAGGAAGAGCGAGAAAAAAAATCTTGCAACCAACTCAGCTGTCTCCTATTTCAATAAAATAAAGGCAGCGATGAAACAAGCGTTCAAAGATGGCATCCTGCAAACTGATGTAAACAGTAAAGTCAAACCAATAAAAGCGCAAGAAACTGTGCGCCAGCACCTGACATTAGAAGAACTGAACAGGTTGGTTCAAACTCCATGCAATTATCCATTGATGAAGAAGGCTGCATTGTTTTCCGCCCTAACTGGCTTGCGGTTTTCTGATATACAGAAGCTGAAATGGAGTGAGGTCGAGAGGATTGAAGGGCAAGGTGTGTTAATAACGTTTCATCAGAAAAAAACAAAAGGAATGGAAGTCCTGCCCATTTCGGATCAGGCCTTACGCCTCATGGGAGATGAAAGAAACGATTCAGAATTAGTATTTGAAGGACTCACTTATTCGGCCTATAACAACAAACATCTCTTTCAGTGGATAGGCGCAGCTGGAATATCGAAGGACATCACATTCCATTGTTTCAGACATACATACGCCGTGCTACAACTTCAAAAGGGCACTTCAATTTACACTGTATCAAAAATGCTCGGACATAAGGATTTAAAAACTACTCAGTTATATGCCAACATCGTTGATGAGCAAAAAAGGCAGGCATCGGAGCAAATAGTATTAGACATGTAATGGCATCTAAAAAACCATTTTATCAAGTACAGGGTGAGTTCTTCATGCCCCCTACTGACACTCGCCCTATCAAAGGTTATTCAGTCCCAAAGAATGAAGAGACGGGCAAGGAATTTCCTTTTTGCTGTGATTTTCACGAGGGGGTCTATAATTCTGTAGTTGAGTATTTGAAGGAGTTCCCAAATTGCTGCGACGAGCACAAGGCATTTGCTAAAGGACCATTCTTCGACATGAAATACTACACAAATCTACCTATGAAAATTGTGATGCAAGTTCATTTCACAGAGCATCATATCACGACTGTATTGGAAGATGAAGATTGGTTAAATGAAATTCAAGATTATATTGATTATACACTTGCGAGCTTTGGACATCCTGCAATAGGGCTCAACTACTATCTAAACAATATTAGACATGCCATCGACCATAATGGATGGGCAATGCCCGATGAAAAGAAAGACCAACTCCTTTCATTCATAGATTCTTATTCTATAAAAAGTGAGTCCGACCCTGTAGACTTGGACATTCTTTATGATGTCTATCGAAAATGGTTAGATGCATTCCCATTTGAAATTGAATTTTTCAAGAAGTTAAAACCCATCCATGAAAAGAACCTACCATTCTTAGCGGAAAAACCAAGAATCAACAGGTATTCCAAACAATCTAAGGCTAAAATAATCTCAAAGAACAATTTAGTCAAAGCTCTACTTAAGAGAACGAGACACCTGTTGAGTCAAATTGATATTCCAAATCTCATTGAAACTGGCGTGTTTGAGATCGACAACAAGTCAAAAATGGAATTTGCCTCTGCTTCACTGAAAACAGGTGTCGAAGCTTTGGTGAAAGAATATTCTGAAGGAGAGATTGAGTATTTGGATGTACTGAATCAGTGGCTAAGTCTACACCAAAAGTACTTTGATACTGTCGGCCCAATTATGAGGGAGGATCGGTTGAACATTACCTCAAAAGCTGATGAAAATGTCGAAAATGTTATTGAGCAGCTAAACGAATTTGAACTCAAGTCATTCATTAGCAAGTCTAAATTTAGGCTCTCTACAGTTCGACAATTAATGCAGACGCATAACGGAAAAGAGTTCATGCCTTATACAATTGCTTTGTTGCATTGCATTGGCTACTTGCACTATTTTATTGATCACCAAACAACCAAATCAAAAGCTCAAATTCAGCTTGGGAAAATATTCGGCCGAACTCCAAGACAGATGCAGGGCAACATCAATGTTCTCAACCCAATTTTACAAGAAGATGCATCCCAGTACACGAGCATCAAATATGTTAATCAAATTAAGAAAGCTTTGGGGATTGAATAATTGATCCTAAGACCACTGTACCTCATATTTTTGAATACGAATTAGCAGTGCCCTGCACCCGTTGAAATGTATGGGAAGATCGCGACTAAATCCTATCTTCGTTGCCATCAACAGAATGAAGGTTTTTGCTTTAATATTCACTATGTTCATCGGTTTCCTTACAACCGTTGCCCCTCTATGGCATAACTTTTCACCCGATTGTGCAACAGAGTATTGTGATGATGAAAATTCTGATACGAGCCAACCTTGCGATGAGCCATGCAATCCTTTTGAGAATTGCGATTGTTCATTGGGTTTTGTTCATTCTGTTTTGACTCACGATTCTCAACTCCTGCTGAATTGCGAAAATCCTTTGTCAGCAAACATGAAATCACCACTTCTGCAAAATCACTTCGACATCTTCCACCCGCCTAAACAGGCATAGTTTCTCTCTCTGACAACTCTTTGAGTTGCACCATCACTAATTCCTAATTCTTACAATCAACTGCAATGAGAAATCTTTTGCTGTGCTTCGGCATCTTATATATTAACGTGTCCCTCGGACAGAACACCTTTACCGCCTTATTGAAAGACAAGGTCACCAATGAACCATTAATTGGTGCAACAGCCACGCTCGAAGGCACAACCATTGGTGCAAATGCGGATATTGATGGTAAGCTGATCATTCAGGGTGTACCAAATGGTGAACACGTTATTGTCTTTTCATATGTTGGTTACGAAACCGAGAAAGACACCTTCGAGTTTCCAGTTTCACAAAAACAACCAATCATCATTTACCTTGAAAGTGGAGAGGAGCTTGAAACAGTCTACATTTCTGCCACCCGCAGCAGTCGTACCATTGAGGACATTCCAACCCGCATGGAGGCAATCACGGCCGAGGAATTGGGCGAAAAGGCAGTCATGAACTCAACTAATATTGCCATGATTCTGCGTGAAAGTACAGGCATTCAGGTTCAACAAACTTCTGCCAATTCTGGCAACCAGAGTTTACGCATACAGGGGTTGGATGGCCGTTACACCCAACTTCTCAAAGACGGCTTTCCCCTCTTTGGAGGATTTGCAAGCGGGTTGAGTATAATGCAAACCCCACCCCTTGACTTACGCCAGGTAGAAGTAATTAAAGGAAGTGCCTCAACCCTTTATGGTGGCGGTGCAATCGCTGGGCTTGTGAATCTTGTGACCAAACAACCCATTGAAGACGCACCAGAATTGAGCCTAATGCTCAACCAAACATCAGCTTTGGGATCAACAGGAAATGCCTTTTGGTCGAAGCGATTCAAAAAAACAGGCTTCACATTTTATGCATCTGCCAACAATCAAGAAGCCTACGACCCCAACAATGACGATTTTTCAGACATCCCTAAAGTTCAAAGCATCAGCGTAAATCCAAAATTCTTTTGGTATCCCTCTGACAGTACCAAACTGTGGATTGGCATCAACTCAGCATTTGAAGACAGGACGGGTGGAGACCTACAAGTAATAGAAGGCAAGGCTGATTCTACGCATACCTTTACCGAGCAAAACAAATCACAAAGAGCTTCTACTCAACTGCACTTCGAGCACCGTTTTAATAAGGGTGGCCTGCTCACTTTACGAAATAGTGTTGGTTACTTTGATAGAAACATTGCCATTCCGAACTATGCTTTTCAAGGAAAGCAAATTGCGAGCTTTTCAGAAATTGCTTGGTCAAAGGAATACAAAACCACAGACTGGATTGTTGGAGCCAACCTATTTACCGATGATTTCACGGAAGACCTCAACCAACTTACATCCCTGCCAAACAGAAGTTACAGCTACCTGACCACTGGTCTTTTTGCACAGACCAATTGGGACATCAGCGAGAAGTTCATTTTGGAAGGCGGATTCCGAACAGATTACAATACTGATTTCGGAATCTTTCCTTTGCCCAGAATTTCGTTGCTTGCCAAACCTTCAAAGAAACTAACTACCCGCCTAAGTGGTGGCTTGGGGTACAAACTACCCACAGTTTTTAATGAAGAAAGTGAAGTGCTCTCATTTCAAGGGGTCCAGCCAATGGATATAAATTCCATAAAACCCGAAAACTCCATCGGAGCAAACTTTGATGTCAACTATAAAACCATAATTGCCAATAAAATATCCTTCTCTTTCAATCAACTTTTCTTCTATACCCAACTCACCAACTCACTTGTTCTCGAACCTGATTCTACGGGAGCGATTTTCTCCTTCTCAAATGCAAATGGCCCTGTGGAAAGCAAAGGGTTTGAAACCAATGTGAAGCTCTCAATGGGCGATTTTAAGCTCTTCCTGCAATACGCTTATACTGATGTGTTACTGAAATACAACAACATCAACCGCCAAAAACCTCTCACCCCAAAACACAGCGCAGGAGCAGTACTGATGTTCGAGCAAGAAGATAAATGGCGCATAGGTTATGAAGTGTACTACATCAGCAACCAGTTCCGTTCGGACTATACCAAAACACGCGATTACTGGATGATGGGATTCATGGTCATGCGACAGTTAAAACATCTCAGTGTATTTGTCAACTTCGAGAACTTCACTGATGCCCGCCAAAGTCGCTATCAAAACATGATAACACCACCACATTCATCGCCTACGTTTACAGAAATATGGGCACCAACAGATGGCTTTGTGGCAAATGCAGGGGTTATTATAAAACTGCATTCTGAAAACGAATAAGCTCCCAGACCTGCTCAATGGCTGGAAATTACTACCATATCGACACAGCCTTAGACCGAACATTTGTGCCTTACACCTAAGTTACAAGTTCAAACCAATAGGAAGAATCTACAATACCTAAAACGTACTCTTTTCCGAGTAGGACTATTATAGGGGGCATACGCCTAAAATCACGCATGTACTGTTGCAAGACCAACATAAAAGTCTTTCGCAATGGAACATACAATATCATTCGATCAACTTCCAGAAGCAGTACAAAACCTGTCCGCAAAACTGGATAGGATTGAAGAGCTTCTATTCAATCAGTCAATAACTAATGCTGAGAAACCAGAGGATGAATTATTCTCAATTCAGCAGACCGCAGACTTTCTGAATCTGACGAAGCAGACCATTTATGGAAAAGTAAGCAAGAATGAAATTCCATTTATGAAGCGAGGCAATCGCCTGTATTTCTCAAAGACCGATTTGATGACATATCTCAAAGAAGGTCACAGAGCTTCGATAAGCCAATTGGACCAATTAGCTGAAGAGCATATCAACTCAAATAAATAGCCCAACATGGAACTTACTCAGGGCTTTTTGGATAGGGCAACTCGATACATTAGTACAAAGTCGGACAACCTAATTGTGAATCCCTTTAATACAGGGATAGAGATAGTAGGCAACGGTGTGAGAGTCGAAGACAAGGCTATGTTAGCAAAGTGGGCTAAGAGAAAGCTGGTCACCCAAAGCATGATTCTCAAATTGGTTGATGTTGCGAACAAAAAGGGTAAGCCTGAACGAGTGCAGTCTTATTGGAATACATACCACTGTTTAGAGCGCTTCTATGCTTCAAATGGGCGTTTACACGGTAAGTACTGCAAGAACCGAATATGTACGCTCTGCTGCTCCATACGAAAGGCAGAAATCATCAATAAGTACTATCCCATCATGAATCAATGGAATGATCCTCACTTTGTAACCCTAACAGTTAAATCAATTCCTGCAAAAGAGCTGAGGAGGTATATCGACGGATTCATCATGTTATTTCAGAAAATCATTGACAAACACAGAAAAAGGCACCAACGAGGAAAGTCTATCGCATTGAAAGGAGTTCGCTCTATCGAAAGCAACTTCAACCCTGCTAAAAGGACTTATAACCCTCATTTCCATATCACCGTTGCAGAAAGAGAGATGGCCGAAATTATTGTAGATGAATGGCTGAGTCGGTTTAATGAGAGGCATGCTGCCAGTTGGTGTCAGAAGATTATTAAAGTCGATTCGATTGAAAAGAATCTAATTGAGATTATTAAATATGGAAGCAAGATATTTACTGAAGTAGACCTCCATAAGAAAGCCAATTCAAAAACTACCCCCTATGTGTACGTTTCGGCATTGGACAACATTCTAACCGCGATGTCAGGTCACAGGATTTTTGAACGATTTGGGTTCAATCTGCCTGCTGCTCAACGCACCTCATTTAAACAGAACATTACCCAATTCGACGAATGGATGTACGATCCTGGACTTAGAGATTGGCAGAATGTAAACTCAGCTTCAGTTTTATCGGAATATGAACCCTCTCCTCATTTGGAAGATATTCTGCTCAATCGAATAAACACGTCAATTGAATAGATAAGTGATACTGAGATGACAAATCAATTTCACGCATTGAGTAACTTCGTATAGATGAAGAAGGAGAAAAAAGGTATTTCTAACTTGGCGATTGTCTCTGCTTTCGCCGCTTCATTGTGCTGCATAGTGCCAGCCTTTGCCGCTCTCGCGGGTATTGGTGGGCTTGCGTCGACATTTTCATGGATTGAGCCATTCAGACCTTATCTGATCGTTGTAAGCATTGGTATTTTGCTATTTGCGTGGTACTTACAACTCCGACCTAAAAAAGTCGAAGCCGATTGCGATTGTGAGCCCGAAAAAGTTCCTTTTCACAGATCAAACCTCTTCTTAGGTTTTATTACAGTGTTTACAATCTGCATACTGTGTTTCCCATATTATACTGGCATCTTTTATGGCCCTTCCGAGAATAACACTGTGTATCTCAATGGTCAAACTGAAGAGGCCACTTTTTCGGTAGGCGGCATGACCTGTACTGGTTGTGAGGTCCATATTGAATCTGAGGTTTCCAAGATTGATGGAGTCGTGCTCAGTGATGCGTCCTATGAAGGTGGAAAGGCAAAGGTTATTTATGATAAGAGCAAGACAACCGTCGAAGAGATAGAACAAGCCATCTCGCTTACAGGATATGAAGTGCTTGGTCAATCAGATCCAATTCTATCAGAGTAAATGTCAGCTACAAAAGTTTTGATTTCCACCATCACCTGTCCTAAGTGCGGTCATGCGAAAGAAGAAAAGATGCCTGAAGATGCCTGTCAGTTCTTCTATGAGTGCGAGAATTGCCATGAAGTACTTCGTCCACTCGCTGGTGATTGCTGTGTTTACTGCTCGTACGGAACTGAAAAATGTCCCTCAAAACAAGATGGAAAGTCTTGCTGTTAAGTACAGATTCAGCGACAATGTTGTACCCCATTTGTACCTTCATATTATAAAATTCTGATAATCAATGGGAGTTACATTTTGTATTGGGAAGTAACCTCGAACAGAGT
>DGQE01000002.1 GCA_002389645.1 Flavobacteriales bacterium UBA4422 | reverse complement strand
CTTCATAAGTGGGCAAACGATATGCGAAGTAGTAAGGCACTTCATCTTTCTTTGCATTCTCTAGCTGCCACTCTTTCACACGTTCAGTGCGCCATGCACAAAAGTCTGATGCTTGTTGCCAAGTAACATTCACCACTGGATAAGCACTATAACTGGGATGCCTGTGGTAAAATTTCATGTAAGGCTCAGCTTTCAGTCCATCTTCATTCCACAAAGCCGTATCAGGTAAGGCCTCTTCATAGGCACTGGAATTGCGTCCTCCGAAGTTTTTAAACTGCCAGAACATGTATTCCAGCCAATTGACATTTGTTATTTCAAATTGATCGTAATAGACGCCCTCAGTGATTTTAACCACACCAGGCAAAACTTTTGAATAATCGCTATTGGATTGAGCGCTTAGCTGATTCAACATCACTACTGAAGTGACAATAAGGAAGATGTTTTTCAAATCGATCATGTTTTGTGAAATTTTGAATCCAGCTCAAAACTAAGGTTTTGACTGACGCTTTTTAAGTCTGATTATTTAATTTATTAATCACTCAATGAGATCAATCTTTAAGTTGTTTGGGCTACCGCAATACGCTGAATTCATGATTAAGACAACTTCTTGTTCTTCATTGAGCGTAAACGAAACTTCAAATGGATTTGGTCCCGTTACACCTGGGCCTATTCTGTATTGACCATTAATTATTCCTTTTGAGAATTCATAGCCAAGATTTGAATATAAGCTGTAGTATATACTCATAGCTGGTTGCTGGTTAATCAACTCACCTTTAAGAATATAGGTTCCAGCGGCTAATGTCCGTTTTGCAAGCTGATAGCTACCCGTCTCGAGGAAGGAATAAGTGGGACTCCAAGTTTGTGTTTCACTCATATCAATTTTGGTAACCTTAATACCGAAATCACCTCTAAAACCTCCAATTGCAACATCCGCCTTGATTGTAATATACCCATTACTCATACCCCTGAAAGGCGCGCCAGCTCCTTTGGTTGATTTAGTTCGTATTTCATAGAATAAGGCTCTGAAGACAATACTAATACCTCTCCGCTCAGTTCAGAATTGGCATTATCATATAAATCGAGCATATAGTATTCATCTTTTTCTACTTCAATAAATAACTTCTTTGTCTCGTCCTCAGGACTAGTGAATTCAGTCATTTCTCCCAATGTAAGTAGTGCATTCTCAGATCCAAATTTGAATAACTCTATCACTTCAGAACGTGATATGATGGTTCTATCAGGTCTTTCTTCTCGACTCTCATAAATGGCATAAAGTGTTGAATCTTCAATATCGATTGTTGGGTAGGAGTTATCATTAAAAGCTCCCGAAAAGTATAGATTCGCCTCATTGGGGTTAATTGATCTGACGGGACTAGTGTAGATATTGCCATCATAAAATGTTGCGCATTCACCTGATCGCCAAGAGACGTATGCAAAGGATTTCGGAACTTCATTATCATAGATTATTTCCTCCCATTGAAGCGGCTCAGGTAATGCCAATAGCAATCCTCCGTTGTTTTTAGGAATAGAGAACCTTCGAGTATATTCTATGACTGGATAATCGATTCCTGACTCGTTCGCTTCGATGTAGATTTGATAATTACCTTCTTTTAATTTACCAAAATCGACCTCGCCAAAACAGGCACTGGTGGTCACTTACCCGGCAATAAGGTAACGAAGGAAATTGCAGAAGTTAGAGGGTTAAAAGAAGGTGAAACAGCCATTTCTCCGGCTGCCTTCCCAGACATGTTCACTGCAGATGATTTCAAGAAGTTCGCCAATGAAGTGCGAGAAAAAACAGGAGGCATTCCAATCGGGTTTAAAATTGCCGCCAGCCATATTGAAGCAGACATTCAGTTTGCACTTGACGTTGGAGTTGATTACATCATATTGGATGGTCGTGGTGGTGGCACAGGATCCGCACCGAGTATTCTTAGAGACAACATCAATGTGCCAACCATACCTGCCCTAGCGCGCGCTAGAAAATACTTAGACAAAGTTGGAGCCACGGATATTACACTCATCATAACCGGAGGTTTAAGGCTGCCTGAAGATTTCTCGAAAGCTTTAATGCTCGGTGCAGATGCCATTGCTGTTTCCAATTCCGCTCTTCAAGCGATTGGCTGCTTAGGAATGAGGGCATGCGGCACTAACAACTGCCCCGTTGGAATAGCAACTCAAAAAGAAAATCTTAGGAGCAGGTTGATCATTCAGTCTTCTGCCAAACAACTTGCCAATTTCTTTGAAGCCTCAAATGACCTGATCAAGGTTGTTGCTAGATCATGTGGGTATGATGATGTCTCTAAATTCAATCATAACGACCTTTCCACCCTTGATAGAGATATGCACCATTTGACCGGAATTAATTACGCTGGAGTAAATCAATAATTGGGATTAATAGTTCTGACAACGCTCTAATAATTAATGGCCCATTAGTGCAATACTTTAGAATAAATCATCGTTCAGTCAAACTAAATGAAACCCACCATGAGATTATTAAGTGCTGCCTTTGCCTTCATTCTTGTTATAAGCTGCTCTAAATCAGATCAAACATTTGAATTGAATGAAACTGTATCCATTCCATTTGGCAAAACTGCCAAACTCAATGATGGCGATAAGCCTATTTTTAAATTCACCAAGTTGATTGAGGAATCACGTTGTCCAGAAGGTACCAACTGTATTTGGGCAGGAAGAGTGCTAATTGAACTA
>DGQE01000035.1 GCA_002389645.1 Flavobacteriales bacterium UBA4422 | reverse complement strand
CAACAATTGTAAAGCCAATGTTTTGAGCATACTTTGTATGCAAATAGTATGCAAATGCCTTTAACTAAAAAAGGGTCTCAAGAATTAATTATCCTGAAACCCTTTGTTTAAATGGCGGAGAGAGAGGGATTCGAACCCTCGTTACGTTTCCGTAAACACGCTTTCCAGGCGTGCGCGTTCAACCACTCTGCCACCTCTCCTGAATAAATTAAAAACGGGCTGCGAAAATAGTCTGCGAAAGGGATAAACTACCAAACAACTATTATTTGTGATTGTAGGTCTTTACTCGAAGATTTTAGTGTTAAAATATACTCGCCTGCGTCAAAATTAAATGTAGGTATTTCAACACGCATATGATTTTGAATATCTTTTGTCATTATCAATTGCCCACCAATATCATAGACTTTAAGCTGTTCTGCTTCACTCTCCGATATAATGACAGAGAGCGTAGAGCCAATTTTGACGGGGTTTGGATATGCCACAAACGACCCTTCCTTAAAAACTTCGTTTACTCCTAGTGGTGGGAAAACATTAATACTGAAAACACCCTGCTCCGAATATATAGGATGAATATTGCCGGCCATGTCCTTAGTGGAAGTAACTGAAACTTCTATATTATCCCATTTCCAAGTGTCAGGGCTTACATCATAATTTGCCACAAAAGTCTGTTCATTTATCCAACCACTAGCGTTACTGTTCAGTGTAAGACTTGTATTCGATTCCTGCGATAATTCAATATTTGGCTGCATCCATCTATGCATGGCCTCATCAAAATTCACCGTTAATGAAAATCCTGAAGGACCTGACTGCTCTCGCTTGACTGTATCAACTGATGGAGTTATAGAAACCACATTAGGTTCAACCATGTCAATACTAAACTCATCAAGCATTACGATTCCATCTGGAATGAACCCATTCAAGTCAATACCTCCTGATACCTCTACGTCAATATTATAAAGTACTTCTCCTTCGTCTATTACATCGTAATAGGCAACATAAGTAAATTCATCATTCCACCCTGTGAGGTCGTTATTTACTGAAAGAGAAATTAAAAGCGGATTCTCGTTAGGAAATGAGACCGTTGGAGACAAAAGCGTGTCCATTGGTCTATCATATATGCAAATAATAGAAAACGCTCCAACACCTGTGTCGATTGAAGAAATATAATCCATATTAGCGTCAACACTTGTAAGGTCGGTAGTATCGTCTTCCCAATAAGAATTGGCCAGAGCAAATGCCTCTTCAGAAATGGACTCTCCGATAAAACGACCTGGCATATCATCAACAGGAGGGTGAATGCCCCCCCAAATTCTCGACAAACTGCATTGATCTGACGCATCTCTGTATGTTGCCCATTGTAAAATAATATCTTCACTAGGGCCTTCTTCAAAAAATAAAAACTCATTTTTCTTGGCAACAAACTCTCCCATTCCACCAGGAAAATATTCGCTTCCGGTCATTTTTTCCATTATCTCAGCAGCAGCTCTGGAGTAAGTAGAGTGACCAGAAACAAATCCCGGAAACGGTGGAGCAACAAAGGATGGACGTTGAAAAGACCACCAGTTTTCTGCCAGAATCCAATCAACTCCAGCCTGATCAATTACTGGGTCCAAAACAAAATCAGGACCCATCCAAGTTCGAATTTGAATTTTTCCAACATTCTGGAATTGAGAACCTGCGGTTGCGTCTGCAGAATCCACAATTTCAATAAAGCCTGGCTCAAGTGCAAGCCCATTTATTGAATAATTAGGCAGGGTAGTATCTGAAGATTGACCTTGGTCAGCCATGTACCGAATTGCTGATACCGGCCTTATATAGTCATACCATCCCTTTATACTCCAGCACGAAACTGCAGCATCGTGCATGGCGCCTCCCATGGTGAAATATGTTTTTACATCCCATTCTAAGTTATCCCTAAGGGGACCTTCTCCCATCCATTTAGAGTTGTGTTGTGGGTGATCTGTCACATAATTCAATAAAGTAAACCAATGACCTGGAGGCGTTTCCGAATCTGGTCCATCGGCCCAAAATTCAGCCAATACTCTTGCATAATCTGCTCGGTGGACCATTTGAGGTGTATAAGGTTGTCCAGTAAATGGATTCAAAGAATGTCCCATACTGTTATCTCCACCGTTTTCATAATCGTAGAAATAAAACAAGCTATCATAAGTACTTGGATACCAAGGAATATTACCGATTGAAGCAGGCGAGATATCCCACATAACTCCATCTGCAGTATCTAAATGGGACTGCCATTTAGCGACCATTGTGAATGATTTTTTATATAGATCTGACTCAGCCCCACCATTCAGTGTGTCAATCAAGGGTGGGAGACCAGGATCGTGATATACTTTGTAGGCATTTCCATCCCGAAATTGTGTTGTTAGATCATTCTGACTAAGTGAGAAAGGCACTACTTCTCCCCATTCGGGGCTTAGACAAGAGGACGTACCTCCAGGGATAATGTTACCCGATTGATCAATGTATACGTCCAATGTAAGAGGCTGCCATCTGTTTGGGTCTTCTATCTCAGGGTTTCCTGAAAGTGCCATAACTAAAGGTGGGTTTACTGGCTGATAATATTGATTTTCATAGGAGCCTTGTTCGTTAGCACTGTCTTGTAGGCCAAAATTTATCAATTCTTGAGCAATATAGTTTCCTAAAGCAGCTGGATCGCCATTACTATAATCCGTAGAAACCACATTTGAATCATAGCCCAAAAACACGAATAACGAATCCAAATAACCATACGTTTCTTCAAGGTTTGGTGAATGCTTGAACCTGCTTTTTAAAAGTCGATATGCAGCATAGCTAATAGCCTCTTCTTGAGATTTTTTCAGATTCTTGGTTACTGATATCCCATCAAATGGACAGGTGTAATTAGCTACAGTTTTCCCTAACAAATAATTCTCAGCAGCAGGTGTATAAGCTGCCCATGCATCATACATAGCTACAGATGTGTGCCAAAGATTTCTTGCATGAACGGTAGGTCTGGCAAAATCTTTTCGAATAGAATGCAACAAAGCCTCATTCCATTCTCTTGCGACTGAATGATGAACAGGCTGGCTATAGGTGGTTAGAGAGATTGAAAAAAAGAAAAGAAAAGAACCTCGAATAAATAATTTCATGATTTGCGCATTTAGCAGATAGGCCTTGAACAAAAAATCAAAGTTAGCAAAGCAAAAAATAAAAATAATTGTGATCTTCGTCACAAAGCTTGACTCATGAAACTCCCTGAAAACTTGGCGTTTTGCTCAACAAATCGTTTAGGTTATTTTCTTCTACTTTGTATTGTTCATATTAATTTGAGCACAAATGCGCAAACTACATTTAGTGAAGTTAGTCAAAGTGGGGGCATAAATCACGTTATGAATTCTATAAGACTTTTTGGCGGGGGAGCAGCTTTTTTTGACTACAACAATGATGGCAACCTTGATTTGTATGTTACGGGAGGTGACACACGAAATGATGTCTTATTCGCTGGAGATGGGGCTGGCAACTTTACTGATGTCACGAATCTCTCGCAACTTGCTTTTACAGCAAGCTTAATAACTTATGGCGTAACAACTGGCGATATAGACAATGATGGTGATCGAGATATTTTTTTATGTACAGGATATGGCTCAAAAAGTGGGATATTCATCAATAATGGAAACGGAACATTCACAGATATTTCAGAAACTGCAGGATTCAATGACGAAGATCGACATAAACATGGAGCAGTATTTGGCGATGTCAATTTAGATGGATATCTAGACATATATGTTACTAGCTGGATAGACGAGTTTAAATTTATTAAAAACTCAGCTAATGAAACCATTGGCTACGCTCATACTTGCTTTGACAACCTGTTGTATATAAACAATGGTGACTTGACCTTTACAGAAATGGCATCCGACTATGGTGTGGATGATGACGGTTGTGGATTAGTTCCAGCTTTCACTGACTATGACAATGACGCAGATATGGACGCTCTGGCTATTAACGATTTTGGGCTTTGGGTTGAACCTAATGGTTTTTATAGAAATGAATTCCCGTTGGATACATTTTCAGATCAAGGTGAGTTCAGCAACATGAATCAAGAAATCTACGGAATGGGTGTCGCGATCGGAGATTATGATCATGATATGGATTTGGATTATTACTTCACATCAATTGATAGCAATATACTCATGCAAAATCAAGGCAATGGTCAATTCATAAACATTGCTGAAGAATTGAATGTTGAGGATGACTCTTTACCTAACGTTGATGCAGTTAAGATAAGCTGGGGAACAGCATTTTTAGATATTGACAATGATCGGTATCAAGATTTATTCGTTGCAGACGGAAACATTGGAATTTTCCTTCCGAAAACAAACAGTCATCCAAACAAATTATATCTCAACAATAAAACCGGAGGCTTTGATGATATATCAGCTGCTGCAGGCATTGATGACGAGGGAATGGGGCGTGCTATGGTATACGGAGATTATGACAATGATGGTGACCTTGACATATTTGTGGCTATGGCAAGGAGAGACACTACCTATGAGGCGAATAGTCTTTTATTCAGGAATGAGCTTTCCAATAACAACAACTGGATTCGTGTTGATCTTCAAGGCATAAAAAGTAATAGAGATGGTTTTGGTGCCCACCTTCAAATATTTGTAGATGGAGATCAATGGGTACAAGAAGTTGATGGGGGTTCGAGCTACAGATCGCAGCATGAAACAACTGCTCATATTGGTCTTGGCTTAGCAGAAAAAGTTGATTCAATTATTGTGATTTGGCCTGGTGGAAGGAAGCAAGTAGAGCACAATCTAAATGTTAACCAACAAATTCTTATAATCGAGGACACAGCAGGAGACAACAGCACCAGTATCGAACCAATTTGGAATAAAAATCAATCATTTAAAGTAGTTCCCAATCCAAATTCCGGCAATTTCAACATTACTTTTTTTAGCACATCCACTATGCCTACTTTGGTTCGTATATTGGACCTTCAAGGACGTGAACTATACTTCAAATATTCAGATTCTACAACCATAGGTAAATCCAATATCTCAGTGTCTTTGCCTAAATTAAATTCGGGCCTATACGTTTTAGAGGTGATAAACGGATCTGATAAGTTCGTCTCAAAAATTTCTATACATGACAAGTAGTTTAAATCATATTGTTGTCTAGAAAGTGAAAGTCTCAATAAAACAATCCCACGCACCAAATTCTACAATGGCGACAATTGGCTTTGGCAGGGTAGCAGTTATTGTTCCTGCATATAATGAAGAAATGTCAATTGGCAATGTGCTTGATGAACTTAACTCTCAAAATCCAGGAAACTGGGATGTCATTGTGGTAAATGACAAGTCTCAAGACAACACATTACAAGTTGCCATGAAACACCCTAATGTGGTAATTGATTTACCTATTAATTTAGGAATAGGAGGGTGCGTGCAATCGGGTTTATTATATGCCTATCGACACAACTACTCTTTTGCCATTCAATTCGATAGTGATGGCCAACATGTGGCAAATGAAATAAAAACATTGCTTTGGGGAATGAATGAAACAAAAGCAGACGTGGTTATTGGATCTAGATTCATTAGAAGTTTTTCGGGACAATTCAAATCTTCTTTCAATCGCAGGATAGGAATCAATTTAATTAGCATTGCCACAAAGCTACTGACAGGTAAAAGGATAAAAGATCCAACTTCTGGCTTTAGGGCGTTTAATAATGCGGCTATAAAACTTTTTGCAGAAAACTATCCTGTTCATTTCCCTGAGCCAGAGTCAATTATTTTATTGCACAAGAATAATTTTAAAGTTCATGAAGTTTCTACGCTAATGAATCCAAGAAATGGTGGACGATCATCCATAGAAAAAAAAGCTGGTTTCTACATGATCAGTGTTCTTCTTGGAATGATCATCTCTGCTATGCGCCCTCAAGTTCAATACAGATCAGAAAATGAAGTTTGATCCTTCTGTTGACATAGACAGATTTCAAATATTAGCGGTAATTGGAAGTCTTATCTTTTTAGCCTTAATTGTCTATTTAGTGCGTAAAAAAAAGCTGAGAGAAGACTACTCATTGCTCTGGCTTTTCTTTGGTGGAATTTTTTTATTGCTTTCCATTTGGCGAGAAAGTCTTGAGTATATTTCTAAAGCTATTGGAGTTGCATATGCTCCGGCAGCAATATTTATAATTCTAATAATGTCTTTATTTATGATAATGATCCAATTTTCGATCATTATATCCAAACAAGCTAATCAGATTTCAATGCTTGCACAAGAGATCTCTCTCTTAAAGTTAAAGAACTCATCCAGTGAACAAGAATCAGAGGTAAAAAAGTGAAGGTTCTATTCATATTAGAATTCTTCCCTCCTTATCACGGTGGCGTTGAAAAATTGTTTTATCATTTAACTAAAACACTTGCTTCAAAATCTATTGAAGTTACAGTGCTCACTGCTGCGTATGATGGTGCTCCATTAGAAGAGGTTCAGAATCGTGTTAGAATTATAAGAATTAAATCCAAAAATCGCTATCACTTTAGCTTCAAGGCGATACGGTTTGCAATAAAACTGGCCAAGAATCATGATATAATCCACAGTTCAACTTACAATGCCTCATTGCCGGCCTGGGTTGCTTCAAAGATCGCCTCAAAGCCAATAGTATTGACTGTTCATGAATATTGGGATGAAATATGGTGGCGACTACCCTTCTTGAACACACTGCAACGGGTTGTATTTTGGAGCTTAGAGCAGTTTATTATAATGCTACCATATAATAAAATTGTTGGTGTATCTAGTTATACCGCTGAGAGGCTTAAAAAGAGATTGCCAAAGCGTTCGGTTAGTACTATTTATAATGGACAAAGACCGATAAAAAGATCACCTAAACATGTCCAAGGAGATTACTATTTATACGTTGGCCGCCTAGGCGTTTCAAAAGGAATAGACATCTTAGCTGAAGCAATTGTTCTTTCATCCAGATCTAATAAAAACCTAAAATTCAAACTAGTAACCGCGACTTCACCAGATCGTATTTATCGGTATCTGACTCAGACAATTGAAAGCAGCAAATTCAATAATAAAATTGAACTCTTTCATTATATTCCTGATAACGATCTATTTGACCTAATGCAGAATGCCAAAGCCATAATCATTCCTTCATACGCTGAAGGGTTTGGATTTGTAGCTGCTGAGGCTACATCTCTAGGAACACCTATTATACACAGTGGAAAGGGCGCATTAAATGAAGTTGCTGGAGGTCGTATTCTTTGTTTCAAGGAGTATTCATCCGAAGGGCTATTAAAGGCAATATTAGAAGCGGAACAAAACAAATTCCAATTTAAAAACCCTATTGACTTTTCGATTGAAGATGCTGCTGAGCAATATTTAATGCATTACACCTTTCTTACAGAGTCCTAGCTAGAATTCCATCCAACTCCAAAATATAGTTTGACCAAACAAACTTTTTTCCTTGCTTAAAACCATCATTAATCAGCTGAGTTCTTAACTCAGAGTCCTTGACAAGCCTCAACATTGCATTTGATATTTCATTTATAGACATCGGATCAACAAGAATTGCCGCACCCTCTGCTATTTCTTTCATTGAGCCTAAGTCGCTGGTAATTACAGGACAACCCATGTTCATAGCTTCTATTACTGGAAACCCAAACCCTTCATATAGAGAGATGTACATGCTGAACAAAGCATTCGCATAGAGCTTTTTTAAGCTAGCTTTTGGGACATAACCCAAATACAAAATACGATCACGGTTAGGCGAGCTTTCTACTAGCGTCTTGATGTCCACCTTCCATCCTCTATCTCCAACTATGAATAAATTCACATTGGTATTGGTTTGACAGAACTGGTCAAATGCCTCGATTAATGCTTTATGGTTCTTTCTAGGTTCAATGGTTCCAATAGATAAGATAAATGGCCTTTGAAACTCTTCTTCAGTTGTTTGTGACTGTTCCAAATCCAAATCTCTAACCCCAGGATAAAGGCGGTGAATTTTACTTTCATGACCGTAGTGCGCAATTACATCCTTCTTCGAATTTTCCGATACCGTGATAATTTTATCACACTTTCTCAATGATCGATCCAATAGTAATCTGTGGGCAATGGCACTCTTTATTCTATGAAACTGAGGAAAGAGAATTGGGGTTAAGTCATGGATTATTACAATTCTAGAAGTGTTTTGAAATAGATCCAGACATGCAAAGTGTCCAGGATCGATAACATAATCCAATTGATGGATGGCCATATCAATCTTTGCTATTCCGATAAACTTGAAAAAGTTGAAATGAGATGCTTTCCACTTGGAGATATGGATGTGCTCATTTGGTACATCCATTCGCCTTGAACCTATGGTTATGTAAGTATGATCTGAGTTAGAGGAAGACCGAACTAGGTGCTCAGTGAATACACTTATTCCTGCGCGCTGACTTATCCATGGCTCTATAAAAACACCTATCCTCATTTTTCAAGTGCTGATTTCCTTTTTAAAATGACGAAGCTCCAAAAACGTTTTATATCGAATGCTAAGAATGGTATTAAGCTTTGGTTGATTTCCCTGAAAGATCTCTCAACATTATGGTTTGAATAGAAGTCATTTCTAGCTCTACTAAATTGAGGAAATTGCCTGAATGTCTTCAGAATCGCAACGACCATCACTTTTAAAAACTTAAACCTTAGAAATACAATATCCACAACCACAACCATTGAATACTTAAAGACCATTGCAGGAAATTGTACAAGAATAATTTTCAATGGCATTAATTTGAACCAAGTATAGAAAATATGACTTTGAATTACCGATAAGTATTCCGTGCTTCTTATGCGACCGATGGATGTACTCATCTTATGGTGTACTATCGCTTTTGGAGAATAAACACAAGTATAGCCGCACAACCATGCACGAAGGCCCAATTCTGCATCTTCATATCCAACAAAAAAACGTTCATCGAAATAGCCTAGCTTATCCAACATCTTCAGGTCGTATAAACACGCTCCTGCACAAGCGCCAATCACTTCATGATAATCAGAATAGTTCGAAGTAACCTCACCTTGACCCCTTGGTATTATTTCACCTGTGCTGAGCATTTGATGTCCTGCAGTATCAACAAGCTCTTTGTTTGACTCCATCACCATTAAGCTTGCAACAATTGATGCCTTTCGTTCAAAGGCACAATTAACCAATTCTTTTATCCAAAACTCATCTGCAACAGCATCATTGTTTAAACAAGCTACAAACTCAAACCCTTTCTGCTTAAGCAATCGAAACACATGGTTATGTGCTTTCCCAAAGCCTAAGTTTCTCGGGTTTTCAATCAAATCAATTCTTGGATTTGCTTCACTTAAAGCCCTAAGCCGCTGCTTCTCATTTTGATCTGAGTCATTGTCAATCAAGACCACATGTGAAACCATTTCTTGAACAAGCAATGATTCTAACGCCTTAATTGTATCCTCAATGCCTTTCCAGTTCAAGACTACAACTGGAGTTTTGGTCAAATCAAACTCGATCATAATCGCACCTCTCTTATCATTATTAATCCATTATTAAACCTCAACTTTAATGATTATTTAGTTAGATTTGTGATGAAATAAATTATACAAATGAAACAATATATTGCCATCGTCTTTTTTGCTCTTTTTGGGCTTACACTAAATGCTCAAACTATTGAATCAACTGAAGCTGACAACTCTTCAACGAAAATTGAAGAGCGAATTGATAAGATAAAGGATGAGCTTTCATTGTCTACGGAGCAAGAATCAAAACTCCGTGAAGCGATGAAAATACAAATGGAAGAGTTGAAAAAGGAAAAAAGGAAAATTCGTGATGCTGAGAAAGTAATGAAGGAAATCAATAAAACCTATCATGAATCACTTGTAACTTTTTTATCTGAAGATCAAATGACTCTCTTGAAAGGAATGAAACCTAGTCAAGAAGAAAGAGAAGCTCGCGCCCAAACCAAAGGAGGCAAAAAAGGTCAGAAATAACCAACCCAAAATTTAATGAATTGTAAAAGGTCTGCTCTGCAGACCTTTTTACGTTTATATCTTTCCTTTTTGAAACGGCCTCATCAAATATTATATATTGGCAAAGAACTTATTCGAATGTCTATTGATAGTCTCAAAAATGAGCCTCTTTCAAGAACACTTTTGCGCATAAAATCCTATTTTTTTGAGCCCATTCGATTCAATCATCTGCTACCAGCAGAGTCAAATACTTATGCCCATTTTTTAGAACGGCAAGACGCTATAGCCCTGCATGATCTTAAGGTCAATAAAGTATTAGATTCATTGGCAATCAATCCTTTGATTACTGTCATTGTTCCTGTGTTCAACACCCCTCCGAAGTGGCTCCACCCATGTATAAACTCAATATTGGGTCAATGGTATGACCGATTTGAGCTAATCATCTATGATGATGGAAGTTCAAATAAAGAAACGCTGAAAGCACTGGAGAAAATCAAACTACTAGATTCTCGAATCAAACTTATTCACGGTGAAGAGAGGCTTCAAATTAGTTTGGCAACGAATAAGGCACTTTCCTATGCTTCGGGTGAGTTTATTGCTTTCATAGATCACGATGACAAGATTGAGCCAAATGCTTTTATGGAGGTTGTGCGATCAATTAATAAAACCCCAGACATAGATATCATCTATACTGATGAGGATAAAATCGATCAAAAAGGCAAGCGTTTTGGCCCATACTTTAAAAGTGACTTTGATGAAGACTTGCTTCTATCCAACAATTTTATCAGCCACTTGTGTGTCGTAAGAAGGTCAATCGGAGAACGGGTTGGTTGGCTGAAAGAAGGCATGGAGGGCGCTCAAGATCATGATTTACTTTTGAGACTTATTGAGCATACTACTAAAATCGCGCACATTCCAAAGGTTTTGTACAGTTGGCGACAGTATCCCGGAAGCACTGCTCTCTCACATTCCGAAAAGCCCTATGCCCTTGAGGCTGGTCGCAAAGCAGTCAAAGAGTACATCAGTCGTCAAAACATTGATGCATCTGTCTCTAATGGCCCTTGGGGTGGTGCTTACAGATTGAACAGAGTAATTAAAACGTCTCCACTAGTTACAATCATCGTTCCTTTCAAAGACCAAAGCGATTATCTTGAAAGATGCATTGAAAGTGTGCTTACAAAAACAAGCTATGAAAATTTCGAAATTCTATTGGTCGACAATAACAGTGCAGAAAACAAAACGAAACAGCTATTAAAGAAATTGGCGGTAAATGATAAGATTCAGATTCTTGAATATAATTTGCCCTTCAATTTTTCAGCGATCAATAACTACGCTGCCAAACATGCTTCTGGCGACTATCTTCTGTTTCTAAACAACGACACAGAAGTAATAAATGAAGACTGGCTTACAGAAATGTTAATGCATATTGAACGATCGAATGTCGGAGTTGTGGGTGCCAATTTGCGTTATGAAGATGACACAGTACAGCACCAAGGAGTAATATTAGGAATTGGTGGGTATGCTGGGCATATTTTTAGGCACTTTCCTGCCGATGAAAACAGGCATTTCAGTCAAGGACTCGTTCGTCAATATTCAGCTGTCACGGGAGCTTGTTTGCTGACTAAGACTAATTTATTTCACTCTGTAAGTGGGTTCGATGCTGAAAATTTACAGATAGCTTTTAATGATGTGGATTATTGCCTTAAAATTAAATCTGAAGGATACCGCGTGATCTATACTCCATATGCTAAGCTCTATCACTACGAGTCAAAATCTCGCGGTTATGAAGACACTAAAGAAAAATTAGAGCGTTTTCAGCAAGAAGGGCGTTACCTCATAAATAAATGGCGAGATTTGTTTGAAGCTGATTCCTTTTACAACCAAAACTTAACCCTTGATCGAGAAGATTTAAGCCTGCGATGAGTAAAAAACAAATTGAAGGAAGGATCGGGCAATTCTCTGATAATAAAATTCGAGGGTGGTGTAGAATACAGGGAATCATTGATTCTGTGAAGGTCGAGTGCCTACTAGACAATCAAATCTTAGGAGATTATTCAGCAGATCAACCTAGAATAAACCTAGCCAAAAAAGAGTTCAATAGTATTAATCACGGGTTTTCAATTGACCTAAATGTAACTCCTAACACAATTCATAAAATTGATGTTCGTGAGTTAAGTTCCAAACAATCTGTGGCTAATAGTCCAACGCTCCTTGGAGAGGAGCTTTCCAAACCCCTGATCTATTTTATTCATATACCCAAAACAGCGGGGACTTCACTCAGATTTATGCTTGATTCATGTTTTGATCAAGAGCAAATATTTCCAAACATGCTTGATATCAAATCAAATGCTGGGCTTTATCCTGACATAGACGATATCTACGAACTTCCGATCAATCGGTTGAAAGGTTTGCGTCTAATTAATGGTCATTATCCTTTAGCTATGACCGATAAATGGTTGTTGAACATGAAGCTCATCACCTTTTTTAGGCGCCCTGCAGATCGAGTAATGTCTCATATAAAGCACCTTAAAAAGAACGATACAAATTGTCGTCATTTGACTATAGAAGAAATTTATGTCAAACACAAAAGCTCATTGGTCAACCTTCAATTGAGAATATTGAAGAACAAAGCCTATAAAAACGCTCATACAGTTGATTTTCAAAGCACTAAATTTAACGAGTCAAAATTGATTTCAACCCTTGATCGTTTTGCTGCTTTTGGGATTGTTGAAGATTTTGAACGTTCAACTCAATGGATCTCAGAAGAACTTGGGTTGTCATTTAAAAAAATGATTCTTACCAATCAGTCCAATATTGACAATGCTTTTACTGAAGATCTAAAATCTAAAATTGAACATGATTGTAGATTGGAGGAAGCTGCTTATGAAATAATAAAATCTGAATTTTACAGACGAAGCAATCATCTTAAAAACTAAACTGATTGACCAACCCTCAAAACCATAGTAAATTGAAACTTCGACTCGAGCGAATAGGAATGCTCGCTTCCACTGAGTATTATCAGCGCTATTATGGTTCTAGTTTAGGTGTTGTGTGGGCTTTTCTAAATCCTCTTTTTCGAATTCTGATTTACTATTTGGCTTTTTCCTATTTGATCTTTCGAAATAGAGACCCACAATTCATTTTATACCTGTTTTTAGGAATTGCCATTTGGCAGTATTTCTCTGAGAACACAAATCGTGGTGTAACATTATTAAAGGGGAAAAAGTACCTCATTCAAAATGTCGGAATGGCAAAATCAGATATTTTTCTTGCCTCGGCCTTGAGCACATCCGTTTCTTTCATTTTGAATGTATTCATCTACTGGCTAATCAGTTTTGGGTTTGATGTGGAATACTCTATATCGTCAATTTTGGTTCTGGCATTATTTGCAAACCTGTTTTTGATCGTAATTGGCGTAAGTATGATCTTGTCGACCATCCATCTTTACTTCAGCGACTTTAAACACGTTTGGGACATATCATTGCTGTTAGGGTTTTGGACCGTTCCAATAATTTGGGATTCAACCTATGTATATACTACCTATCCTTTCATGCTTTATGGTAATCCAATAACTGGAATACTCATTAATTTACGCAATGTAATGCTCTACAATACTCAAATGGATTGGACAGTTTTTGCATTAGACTTTGCTTATGGGCTCGTATTTCTCAGTATTGGGTATTTTTTGTTGAATCGATTCAGTTATAAAGTTGTAGAGCGCGCATGACATTCGATGCTTCAAACAATATCGTATCCATTGAAAATGCTTCTAAAACATTTACAGTTTTTGATCACCATGTTGGAAGTTTGGGAGGTAGGATATTTAATGCCATGGGATGGGGAACGCCAAGAAAAATTCTCGCTTTAGCTGATGTTAACCTGAAGATCAAACGGGGAGAATTTGTTGGGATAATAGGCAAAAACGGTAGCGGAAAATCAACGTTGATGCACATGATATCTGGAGCCATAAGGCCCAATAAGGGTGGCAGAGTGAAACGCGAAGGCAGTTTCATTCGATTGAGCTTAGGAATGGGATTTAACCCTGAGCTTTCTGCGCGTCAAAATGTCCTTTTGAATGCTTCCATTTTAGGAGTGTCTTTGTCCGAGATAAGAAAGCAGTTTGACGAAATAATCAATTTTGCAGAATTGGTTCCTTTTGCAGATACTCAATTAAAGTTTTACTCTACCGGAATGCGCGCCAGACTAGCTTTTGCCGTAGCCGTAATGGTGTCTACTGACCTTCTACTGATGGACGAGTTCTTTGGTGGTGTTGGAGATGAAGGATTTAAGAAAAAGGCCCACAAAGTTTTCAATGAATCTTTACTTAAGGACAAAACTGTTGTGCTAATAAGTCACAACATGGAAACAATTAAAAAATACTGCTCTCGGGTTTTTGTTGTCAACGATGGAAAAGTTTCAAGTTTTGACAACCCCGAAGATGCAATTCAATACTATCGCACAGAGATTCAAGGCTCTAGTCTTGATTCAGAAAATGCATCAGAATTATTAGATCCATGAAAACCGTTTTTGTACATATTGGTCTGCATAAAACAGGAACCACTACCATTCAGGATTATTTAATTGACAACATTGAACCCTTAGAAGCACATGGAGTATTTGTGCCTTTTGCGCATAGAAACCATAACTTAACGCTGTGGGTAAATGGCCAGAAAAACACTCAAAAACGCCAAAACCAATGGGCGCGTCTAATTAGAAAGATCAATAAATCTGAGCTGGATACAACGGTATTAAGCTCAGAGTTTTTTTCGCGCGATATATCTGAATTGGAGGATTGGGACGACAATTTTCATTCGCTTATTGATCACGGCTATCAAGTGAAGTTTATTCTTTATTTAAGGCGATCAGATAAGCGCTTCGAATCACTTTTTATTGAGGCAATCAAAGGTGGAAATGGACTAACCGATATTCGTGAATTTCCTTATGTAAGATTCATAGATAACTGGCTTCTGTGTCAATCCATAATTGAAAAATTCGGATCTGAATCTCTTATCGTTCGGAAGTTTGAAATTGATGCCAAGGAAGGATTAATAAAGAGCTTTCTGAATTGTATTGGGGTGAAAGATGCAAGAGTTGATGAATCAAAATATCAAACGAATACCAAGCCCAGCCTAGATCAATTGAGAGCCATTCAATATGCTGGTGAATTATTTGGAAAATTGACTGAATCTTCATTTAATTCTGCAAGACAAAGGCGAAAAGCAATTAAAAGGTGGACTAAATGGTTCATGGAAGAGACAAGTCATTGGGAAGATAAATCTTCCTATTCGCTGCTTCCGAATGATATTGCAACTATGATATTGAAGGATCAGTTCGAAAGTAATTCCTCAATCGCAAATGCATTCTTTGATGGCGATTTGACACATTTGAATGCTGATGACTTACCTGACAATGAAGTCGAAAGCTTGTCGATTATAAAAATGAATCCCATTCATCTTGATGAGGCTCTTGGGCATTTTAAACAAGTGGATATCATCACTCAGGCAATGAATACTGATCCAACCACTTAAGCGTGTGTCCTTGAAATCGATCTGCCAAATACTTAAGGTCACTCGCATACTCTGAAATAAAATGGTCTTGAATATGCTTTGGGCATAATTCACTGCGCGAAACTCTAACCGGAATTTCAGCATCGGGAAAAAAGTTCCTATCAAACTCAATATTCAGAAACGCACATAAATTCTCTAAAAACCAATACGGTCGTTCTTTGATGTCGTCATAGAACCCGATAAAAATATTTTCCGCCTCAAAGCTTTTCTCCCAATTCTCAATAATTGATTGCGCACGCCCTCTATCTAAGAGCTTACTTTTCATGTATACGGTCTCTGGGTCGTTGGACTTACGTTCGGTCATCATTTTATACTGACTCCAACTTCTTTCAACTGGGTTTCTCAATATTAGAATAATCTTGGGGACATTCAGCTCATCGTAAATCTGCTGAATAATTTTCGGGTTTAAGATGGAGTAAGCGGGTGTAATTTCGCCTCGCGTTTTAGTCTGATCAGCAACTTTAAGCCAAAAATTTCGATACCAATCAAGGTCGTTGTGCTCTCTTGCAAGGTGAACATTTTCTTCAAGTTCATTTAAAATATGATTCCTTTCCCTATCGCCTAAGTCGTTAAGTTTTGATGTCAATTCTGGAATATTCTTCAATGCCCTTCGTTGGCGTCTTGTATTCCAATCGTCTTTGGTTATTGAATCGAAAAAATGAAGTTCCTTTCTCTCTGGCAGCCAAATCGAAGGATGTTTTTTTAGTTGTTCATACATCCAACTCGTTCCAGCTTTTTGCATCCCAATACCCAAAAAATCAGGAGCTGCTTTCAAATCAGATTTCATAGTTCCAACTTTCATGAATCATCCCTTTTGCCTTTAGCTCTTTCAGTGTAGGAATCAATTTTGTTATGGCAATAGCTTTCCATTCCTCAGGCATCTTCATATTAATTGAAGCATTCACAGGTTCTGAGGAAGATGGGCCCAATTGGAACGATTCGATTTGCAGAAAATCACACAGCAAATTCATTGTTTCTTGCGGCTTCTGCCTAAAGTCCTCAAAATACAACACTTGAAGTTCTTCTTTTCGCAAATGTTTATTGAATCTGGTCAGGCATTCATCATAACATGCGTGTTGCCAAAACCAATCTTTATCCAACATTTCAATGAACTGATCTGTATTGCTATCTCCAATTGACTTTTCTTTTCCAATAAACTGTAAATGAAACTTATAGTGGGACCAAATACGCGATAGTGGGTCGCGTAGAGTATACACCACTTTCAGATTCTTACAGTTTTGCCTCACTCTTTTCCATCCAACATGATTGAGCAATGCATATAAGTTTGAATAATCCGCACAATAAACCAAAGGGTTGGCTGCGTGCGACCCAAAAAGTTTCTCATACCAAGCATCATTAACGATTTCATCCCTTCCATAATCCAAATACCATTGAATTCTATCAGTGTGGTTTGCTACAAAAGCTTGATTCTTTTCAGCAATTAATTGAACCATTTTCTCTTTCCTTTTAGGGAAAGAGAGAGGATTTGTTGATCCGCTAACCTGTTCAAAATAATGAATTTCTTTTTCAGGCGTAGAGTGAAATCTGGGATGATTTTTTAGTTGTTCGTATAGCCAAGTAGTGCCTGCTTTCATAGCACCAACACTTAAAAAAAGATTCTCAATCATCAGCTGTAATGGTGTTTTACCAACTCTTGAACCTGTTCATCAGAAGTTCTAAGGTTTTTAGATTTTGCTTTCCCCTTGTACTTTTTAGGGTTTGTAGCAATCTTAGTGATTACTTTTTTTAATTCTTCAACAGAACCGGATTTAATTCGATGCCCATTTTCACCTTCTTCTATATCTTCTCCAATACCTCCAATATCCGATGCTACTACCCAACATCCACATGCAACGGCTTCCCTAGAAACCAAACCGAAACTTTCGGGCCATATCGAAACTGCCATGAGTACGTCAATTGATTGATAAACTTTAACCATCAAGCTCTGAGGTTGGCGACCAATAAAAGTAACGCCACAATTTCCCCATTGTGATTTTTGAATGTATTCAACTCCTTTAGAGTGATCAATAATTAACAATTCTAGGTTTTGAGCATCAACGCCCTGAATGCTCGATCTCAATACTTCATATCCCTTGTGATTAGACATTCCGCCTAAATGACCAATCACAACCTTCTCTTTGTCTGCTGTGCTCTTAGGTAACCAATTCACCCCACTTGAAACTCCATTCTTTGATGTTTGGCAATTCTCGAATCCGTTTTTCTTGTACAATTCTGTGAATGATTCTGAAACCGCCAAAATCTTCTGAGCTCCAAGAAGCAAAGTCTTAAGTTTCATTCTTCTCTCCAATGATTGAGACTCCGTAATACCTGCTGGCGGCCTTGGTATACTTAGGCTGTCTTCATGACCATTTAGATAAACCTTTCCATAACTATCAACTAAAAACTGATAATCAGAAATCCACCAAGCATCATGAACGGTAACGATATACGGAATGTTAAACGTATTAGCAGCTACTAGCATGCTTGCTGTGAGCCTTTGTATGCAATGAAAGTGAATCAGGTCGGGAGATTCAAAAGATAAAAACTGCTTGAACTTTTCTTCAACAATTTCATTTTCAAGATTCCACTCAAAATTCTCTAGAAGCACTGTTGTTAACGAATAAACCCGGCAACCTTTATAAGCATATGAATCCAATATGTACTCTTCACGATGATCAGGGTGAGAAGTAAAAACCACAACCTCAAAGTCTTTTGAATAATTCTCCAATAATGAATCAACGTTGTCAGCAACCACTCTAGTAGCACCGCCAATTGAAAAAGGCGGAAAGAATACGTTGACAATGGCAATTTTCTTCTTTCTACTCATCTATCCTACTTTCAAATTCATCAACCAAATTCATCAAAACCTCTCTAATTCCTTGGGACATTGCCTCCATTGAATAGGTTGACTTAATGTGTTCTTGAGCGTTCGAACCAACGGTGTTTCTGAGTTCTGCATCATTAATTAGTGCAGTTAGTTTTGCCTTCCATTGTTCATTCGAATCTGCAATAAAGCCAGTCTTACCTTCTTCAATTACGTCATAATAATTTGACGTTGCGCTTACAATAGACGGAATTCCCATCGCACCTGCTTCCAACCATTTGATTTCGCTCTTAGCATCTGTGATTTTACAGCGATCTAGTACTGCCAAATTGATGTCTGATTGTCCCAACAACTCCAAATACGCACCTGTATTTGAAACATAAGGCATTAGTTTCACTTGACCTTTAACATGTTCTTGAAGCAAATGCCCAAGTGAAAGATGGCCAACTACAATCAATCTCAATTTAGGATACTCAGTTAGCAGCTCAATCAATACTGGAAGCAGCCCTGAAGTAAAATCAGAGTTATGAGCCAGGGTCGCACTCCCATAGAAAAGGTCTATGGTTTTCTTAGAATTCTTGTGCGTTTTAGATCGAATAATTGAATGCTTATCAAGAGCATTTCTATGAACTAAACAACGACCATATTCCACCAATTCACCTAACCCATCGGCAATTGTTTGAGTAGATCCAATCGCAAAATGACAAGCTTTGGCCATTTCAGCATATTGTTGGAAACTGCAGCACAATTCGATATAATGACTTGAATCTATCATGCCACCATACGTTTCAATTGGCGAAGGAAACTCACTAGAAAATATAAAGTCATCAACTTCATATATGCACAGTTTTCCAAGCGATTTTGCCTTTTCAACCAAATTTATCATAGTAGGAACAGCGGGACATCGATAGAAAATAATAATATCGTTCAATAGCATCCCTTCGATCAATTGATCCATTTTCGAGTCCCAACCTAACACCTTCACCTCAATTCCAGCACTGACTATTTGATCCACTTTTTGTTCAATGCGATATCGCACACATTGTGGAATAAACTGATCCCCAATAATTAAAACTCTACTTCTATTTAAGGATGTTTTTACATTCTTCTCTTTTGAAATCCTGCGATAGTAATTGAAAAACTCATCTCGCACTGATTTGACGTAAGCTGTGGTTGCATTTTCTATTCCGTTGCGATCGTTCTTAGTAGCAAGCAATTTGTTGACTGCTCTCATCTTGGTCAACATTTGCTCTGCTATGGACAAGATTAAATCTCCAGCATTATAATTTTCATAAAACTCAAGTACTTCGTTTATTGCTGAAAACCCTATTTCCTCTGTTTTCGTTCCTAGGTAAAGCTCAATTAAATCTAATCTTCTTGTATTGTTCCTGACTGCCTCTCTTAAAAATTCATGTGCCAATTCTATTTCACCTTGTTCATTATAAAGCGTTCCTAAGCTTTCATACGAAAGTACCAATGAATGAAACGATAGACTTGTGTGAAATGCCTTAATGGCCATATCATTATTACCATTCCGCATAAAGAAGACCCCTAAATCTGCATAGATCTCAGCATTTCGAATATCCTGGTTATAAAATTTCGTTCGCTGCAAGGTCTCAGGCTTGAGAAATTGAACGATAATTTGAGTGATGGTCGTTGCCATTAAATGTGGGTTCCATCGCAAAATACTCTCAACTGATATCTGTGACTTGAAGTGGGACATTATATGCCGTCCATCCAAAGCCCCTAAATAACTTTCAACATTTGGGTACCTGCCCTCATTTGATCCAAATTTTGTGAAATGAGTCAACAATGAGATTGCATTGTCATTGATATTCAAATCTTCATAAAACGCAGCATAGAAATACGGATCGAAATAGTAGGAATAACCTAGTTTTTGTCCCTTGGTTAAAAAATGGTATGCCGCTTTGTAGAGGTCATATGCTTTTATTTTTTTTACTGGTCTATTCAAAGCAACATATCCTACCTCATCAAAGCCGTTAGGCAATTCATCTACATCAATTCCTTCTGCTTCTACTAGAGACCTAAAACAACCGTGCCTTGATTCATTGATTCCATTCTCCTTCCAATGACTTTCTAACTGATCTACCGATAGATTGCTCAAATCTTTGTGCCAAGACCGATAGAATTCAACGTCAAACTCCGTAGATTTAAGACGTGTATTTCGTTCCATCCTTGATGCGCTTATCAGCTTTTCTTGTATGAATCGCAATAAAAAAATCCGAGAATTGTCTTTAGAAAGGTCTTTGCCCTCCAACTCCGAGAATGCACTCTCCCACTCACTTTCATCAATTGGCCAGTGCATTGTTTTGGTAATGGCTAAAGCATTGCTAGCTCTTCCCTCAGTTTTACCATTGGTTCGCCAATGCGACTCAAGCTGACCACGATCAAGTTTGTGAAGATCTTGATACCATATTCCATAGAATCTGAGGTCTAAAAGCATTGAGGAAGGTTCATTTAGGGCAGTATCCATGTTAATACGAAACTAATTCATTAGTGCATCAATTCAGAAGATTCACTTCTGATTGAATCTTCAAGAGGATAAATGAAATTAAATCTCTCATATTTGGCGACAGCTTTGGGGTTAAAATACAAAATAATCGAAAGTAAGTGGATTCTCCTTATTGTTCTGGCAATAGGATTCTTAGCTTATATGCCATCGCGAAATGGGCCGTTCATATTAGACGATCAATCAACCGTAGTCTATTCAGAATTTAAGTCTTCTTCAGAAAAAGTTTTAGGTTATTCCTTACTTGATCATATAAGAGAACGATCTTTTACACGTCTAACTTTTCTACTCAATGAGCACATTTGGCCAAAAGCCAATGCTGGCAGTTACCGTATAGTAAACATTGTCATTCATCTCTTAAATGGAGTTTTACTGTATTTACTTACCTCACTGATATGGCGCCTTCGAGTCGGCAACAAGAATGATCATTTGGCGGGACTGCTTGCCATGTCTTTTTTTCTATTTCACCCGATTCAGTCACAAGCCATAAACTATATTACTCAGCGAATGGTGCTGTTGTCTACAGGTTTCAGTCTAGCGGCTATGCTATTGTATTTGGAATTACGCATAAATGAACATAGGTTGGCTCAGGGTTGGTTATTGAGGTTAGGGTTAATGTTCAGCATCGCGCTTGCGGTTTTGTCAAAACCCATTGCCATTACCTTGTTCCCACTTCTAATAATTCTAGAGTTAGCAATTGTAAAAAACCAAAGGGCTAAAATTCAGTGGTTGAGTGTTTTTGGGCTTTTCACCTTGGGAGTAGTTCTCATTGGCCTTTCGATTAATGGACCAATTGACACGCCTCGCATATCGAATTTCGACTATTTTCTGACTCAAACAATAGTGATTGCCAAGTACTTTGGCTTGATCTTTTGGCCTGGCCAATTATCAATTGATCATGTTCAAACACTTTGGTTTGAGTCTTCCCTTTTTACTGTCATTTCAGCATCTTTTCTACACCTCGCGCTTCTGTTTTTCGCTTGGCTCATTCGAAAAAAGAACCCGCTTATTAGCCTGTCTATTGCACTTATTTATATCACATTCTTGCCAGAAAGCGCAATGATCCCATTAAAAGATTTGATGGTAGAACACAGAATGTACGCACCAATGGTTGGTGCTTCTATTCTTTTTTCGGTAATTATAATGGCTCAACTGAAAAGAAGATGGATCGGTAGTACTGTTCTTGTCGTTTGTTCCTTGTTGTTGGTTCAAACAATGAGAAGAAACGTTGAATGGCAAGATAAAAGCACATTGTGGCAAAGTGCTCTTTTATCAAACCCCCAAAGCTCTAGGGCATTGTATTCTATTGGCCACGAATATTTATTGGTAGAGGATACAGCACGCGCAATGCTGTTGTTCTCAGATGCCATTGACAACAATCCTAGACATGTACCATCCTTGACAGCTATGGCTCTCGTGAAAATAAAAGAAGGGAAAATTAATTCAGCAGAACAGCTACTCTCACGGGCACTAAAACTGGAACCAAATGATGTCATTGCAGCCCAAAACATGGGATATCTTTTAGAGGAAAGGAACCAGCCAAGGCAAGCTTTAAAGTACTATAAAATGGCTGTTAAAGTGAACAAAGGTGATCCACTGCCGTTCGTTGATTTAGGCACATTATATCTTAAACTAGAGAAACCTGAAAAAGCAATCCCCCAGTTCGAAGCTGCTATTTATTTAGGGCTCAAAACCGCAAGGCTACACAATAACTTGGGTTACGCTTTCCAAATGGCAGGGAATTTTGAAAGCGCAAAAACGGAATACAATTCTGCTCTTGAAATAGACTCAACGTATATTCTAGCCAAACAAAATCTAGATATGTTATTGTCAATAAAAGAATTGTAACCATTCTGCACAACACACGTATAGAGTAAGGAAATTAAAATTGATCACTCGTTTAGAGATAATCATATCTTTGTCACCTGTAAAAAATTCGAATATGAAAACAATCTTTACTCTAGTACTTGCCCTATTCTCACTTAGTGCTTTTTGTCAGATAGATCCCAATGGCGGTTCTACGAGAGATGATCACACTACTGGTATCGAAAAAGTAGATGTAATAGGCAGTATATCAACCGTTGTTCTTAATGGTCAACTTTCTTTAAAATCATTGGATCACAACATCAAAATTGAGCAAGTTCTATTGTATGATATGAACGGTAGTTTGGTTGCTGATAAAAGAGTAGCCTCTTCAACAGCATTGATTAATGTTTCGAGTTATTCATCAGGTATTTACTTTGTATCTATTAAGACGAACAAAGAAACAGTTGCAAAAAAGATTTTCATAGCTACGCTTTAGCATTGAGAACCACATAGAATTAAGAAAAGGCATCAAATTGATGCCTTTTTTGTTTCCTAATAAATCTAGTTTTTACTGCGAATAACGACTGCCTGAGTTCTTTACCTATCTGACAAAACCACATAGAAGTATGTCAGTTTTAAACCATAGTCAATCACAAACTCGACCGCTTTAAACTTCCTTCTGGAGAACTCGTTTAGGAGACCCTTTTAGGCCTTTTTACACTAGTCCCATTCTTGATCTCTTTTTATTCAATCAGATGCTGAACTTATTGATTTCAATTATCATTCGCATTGAGTGATAATCCGCCTGGATAGTTGATCTTAAATTCTATTCCTTTTTTCTGGACTTCTTCTTAGACTTCTTCTTAGAACGTTTATTGGATTTAGAACCTTTCTTTCGTCCATTATCTTTCTTCTTCGATTTCACCCCATCCTTTTTTGACTTTTGATCTTTAGCCTTTTTTTTCTTGTTTTTTCCCTTCTTTTTCTTCTTTTTCTTCTTTTTCTTCTGTCCTCCTTTGTGCTGATTTGCGCGATTTTTCTCTGATCCAAAAACTTCACCCTCAAAAAGACTTGCTAATCGTTGTGTATGAAAAATGGCACCTTTTTCATTCAAGTGTTTATGGTCCCACCTATTCTCAACCTCGAAATACTCTTGATAATCCTTTCCATCACCAAAATACAACACCCTCAAACTATCCAATGAAATGAAGTCGTTCATGTTAGGTTCATACACTGCCAAATACCTCATTCCTTTCTTCTTGGCGAGTCGATCAAGTTCTATCAAATCTCGAACAAGGACTTCATCATAACGAGAAGGCTTCTTTATTCCATTCTTGGTACGTGTTTTCTTCCGATGGCCTGGCATATATTCATCACCATCTAACATGTCAAGAAATTTATCCTGTTGATTTCTTGATTTTTGATTGTTTGCTACCGACCATTCGTAAGGGACATATCCGGCCTTATCATGTAAATCATCAGGGACTCCATAGTCGTTAAAGTGCCATTGAAACATTTCGAAAATTTCTCCAATAAAGAGCTGATTCTCAAGAAACATAATTGTGTACCTGTACACTTGCTGAAAGTCTCTTTTCCAATAGAAGTATTCAACACACGACACATATGAGCTCCAATCAAGTGCATATTTAATTCGAAGCTTATGGAAGTGCGCATCCATTATTTTCTTAGGGTCTTGCCCGAACGATAAGACATAACTAACGTCAGAAAATGATTCATCTGACATGGCGTGCCTTACGAGAAAATCCTGTTCTGCATAATAGACACCTGCGGTTCCAAAATTGAAAGCGCGCAAACTTGTATCTTTTAAACTATTCTCAAATACACTTGGAATGAACTCCCTTTTCACCGCGCTAGGACCGAAGTAAACAAGATCAAAACCTGCCTCATCTGATTCAAACAGTTCCATTTTATCGCATAATTCCTCATTTCCCCAATAAAACGGAAGTGTAGATTTAAACAAATGGAGAATCAACAACACTGCTATTGCAAACCCGACAATATTGAATAGAAATTTCTTCACACCCTAAAATTGAAAATATACAAATGCATTATCGCCATAGAAATAGTGCAAGCACAACAGTGTAAGACCAAAATAAGTACACAACCTAACTACTCTGTATTTCGAAATTTTCTGAAGTCCATGTAAATTGCTTTTATTCTTCCATTCAAAAAACAGCATCACCGTGATAAATGCAAATAGTCCATAAAAGTCAGCCGCATTTTTCATGCTATCCTTCATCTCATAACTATTGGTGCCGAAGAAATCCTTCATTTCAACAAAATAATTAAGTGCAGAACCTAAATCAGGAGATCTAAAAAAGACTAGAGATATTGCAATTGCCGAAAAAACAACGAGCATTTGAAAAACGTCTGCGGGTCTAGGGAAACGAAGTTCTTCCAAGGGTGTTTGGTTTTCAGGCACCAAATTGAACCGCTGTTCAACCACAAAATATATAGCATTTACTAATCCCCAAATTATAAATGTCCATGCCGCCCCATGCCAAAACCCACATACCACAAAGACAATTGAAATATTAATCAAGTGCTTCCTTTTTCCTTGTCTACTGCCTCCCAACGGAAAGTACACATAGTCTCTAAACCATGTATTAAGCGTTATATGCCATCGTTTCCAAAACTCACTAAAACTCCGTGAAAAAAATGGTGATGCAAAATTGACGGACAATTGAAAGCCCAACAATTTAGCTGTACCGATCGCTATATCCGAATAGCCTGAAAAATCTCCGTAAACCTGAATAAAAAAGAAGGCCGCGCCAGCGAACAATATGATAGGAGAAGCATTCTCATAATTGGTAAAAATGGAATCCACAATTACAGCTGCGTTGTCGGCAACCACCACTTTTTTAAACATCCCCCACAATATTTGCCGCATTCCATCCATTGCGTTGGAGTAATCAAATGTTCGATCATTTTTAAACTGAGGCAATAAATCAGCCGCTCGTTCAATAGGCCCAGCAACCAATTGCGGAAAAAAGCTGACAAATCCAAAAAATGAAACAATATCATCTGTTGGCTCAATTTTCCTTCGATAAATGTCAATTGTATAACTCAGCGTTTGGAATGTATAAAAGCTAATCCCAACAGGGAAAACCAACTCAAGAAGTCCAAATTGTGAAACAAACCCTAAGGCACCAAGCAAGTGATTGGCTGAATCAATAAAGAAATCAAAGTATTTAAATACTCCCAGAATTCCAATGTTCGCTGAAATACTGAGCATGAGCAACAGTTTCCTTTTGGAGTCATTTTGGTCAGCGTGAATAGCCTTTCCCAAATAAAAATCAATTGCTGAACTCAATATAATTAATGAGAGAAACCTATAATCCCAATATGCATAAAAGGTATAGCTCGCAATTAACAGCAAAAGGTTTTGCGTTTTTCTTTGCCCAGTCAACAACCAGTAGATGCCAAAGACAATTGGCAGGTATATGATGTATTCTAAGGAGTTGAAAAGCATTTGCCAGACTAAGTTATAGATTTATTGTTTACCTTATTGCGTACTTGAATTAATACTCGGATCAAGTTGTTGGGCTTTGGCTAAATATTGATTGCCCATTTGAGTGTTGCCCATTTGGTTATAAAGGATGCCAAGATTCAACATAACTCGAGCATTTTCTGGCTCAATTTCCAATGATCTATTAAAACTATAAAGCGCTGAATCAGCCTGACTTAGCATAGCGTAAACAATGCCGATCTTTTGATATGCCGCAGCATTCTCAGGATCAACTGCTATCGCCTTTGCCAAATATTTTTTAGAGCTAGGCAGGTCGTTAAGATTCTTGCCATACACTTCGCCTAAACTTGAATAAATTCGAGATCGCTCCTTGCCTCTTTTAATGCTGACCAATGTTTCGTATCCTTTAATGGCTGATTGTGGATCTCCTTTTTGTGCAGCCGTATTTGCCACTACTTCAAGGTTGGTTACAATTCTTGAATCATTGCTTTTCTTCAGGGCAGCTTGAGTAAAGTAGTATATGCTATTTGGGTAATTTCCCATCTCAAAATAGATGTTTCCGATAATGTCTAATGGTGGAAAATAAGCAGGGTAAATCTTCAAACTCTGCAAGCAATATTGCTCTCCCTGTTTCAAGATTTTAGTTTTCTCGTTTGGATTGGCAGTCTCCTTGGCTTTTTCTAGCAACTCACTTCCCATGGTCATCTTCACCTTAGCTGAACCATCAGAGGTGAGCACATCAGATTCGGCCAACGTACGGTCATTCTCCCAAGCAAAATTCCGCGCAATAGTTTTTCCTGAAAAACCAAAGAGCAATGCAACTAAGAGAAATAGACTGACTTTACTGCCCAATTTCTTTTCGATGATTCCAGTAAATAAATAGGACAAAATGAGCGCATAACCCAAAGATGGAATGAACAAGAAACGCTCATTCATAAATGCGCCAATATCAAAAAAGAGGTTGCTAAACAAGATAAACGTACCGAAATAAATCAGCAAGCCATACCCGATGATGTTGGCCTTTTTGCCCTTAATTCTTTGGTAAAGCGCAAATAATCCATAACCCAATATGGCCGCATAGAGCAAAAGAGAAATGGCCGCCCAAGGGTCTGACCAATCAACATAAGGCCGCGCTCCGGCCTCTAATTCAGCAAACGTTCTGAATGGGTGAAACGGATAATAGTCATGTGTCAATGGATGAGGAAACACCAATAGCTTCAAATAAATTCCCATTGTAAGAAAAATACTCGCCATGCGTTCACTATCCGAGGCTTGCAAATAAGGCTTATTCATGAGCTCCGCAGCTACATCAAGGCTTGCTCCTTGATCAGCAAAAACCATCAGGCGGATTCCGAGGTAAACAAGCGTAAAAACAGCCAAAGGTGCCATTGCTGTCAGCGACTCTTTTAAGTTTCCTTTCGGGAAAAAGATCAATGTGAGCGGAATTACACCTAAGAATGTAACTGAAGACTCCTTAGAAAACAAACTAAGGATAAACCATGCTCCAGATAGAAGCAGCTCTTTATTTGATTTACTTTCTAAGTAAATCAGAACAGATCGAAATGCGAGCAATGCAAACAGCAAGCTCATGATTTCATCGCGGCTTTTAATATTTGCCGTAACTTCTGTATGAAGCGGATGAGCTAGGTAAATCAGCACAGTCAAGAACGACAAACCCCACCACCATTTCTTGTCTTTCCATCCAAATATGCGCCTCAATACTGAAAGCAGAAACACGCCAATCAACCCATACAACACCACATTAATAAAGTGAGACAACCCGGGGGTTTTCTTAAAAAACTGCCACTCGATGGCGTGGGTTGTCAAAGCCAAGGGACGATAACGGCCTCCTTCCACCAAATTTTTCTTCGAACCAAAAAAGCCAACCATCAAATCATTCGTCCAAATTTCTTTGATGCCGTCAAAGCCCTTAGTCGTGAATTCATTAGCCGTGATGTAAAGCTTATCATCCAGTGCATACTCAAATGAAATGGTATTTGCATAAAGCAAAAAGCCAAATGCAAACACAAGGATGTAAGGCAGGTAGTTTTTCTTTTTAATAGGATCAATCTTAACCTCTTGCTTGACATCAACTATTTGCTCAGTTTCAACGGTCTTCTTGGGTGTATATCCTTTTCTTTTTGCCATAGACTAGTTTACAGAAAGTTCTCCTCTAAGGTTCGTTGCCATTTTATCCCTAACCCACGCTGTGTCTCCACTTTGACCTAATAAAAACATCAGTTTTGTCAAGGTTGCTTCTAGCGTCATATCACCACAGCTAACAACTCCCGCACTTACCAACCCAACACTGGTTTGATATTTTCCTTGCTCTACATTGCCTTTCGCGCATTGGGTAACATTCACCATCACAACTCCGCGTTCTATTGCTTTTTCCATTGAATGCATTAACCAAGGATGCTGTGGTGCATTTCCTGAACCAAATGTGAGCAGAATGATGCCTCTCAACATTTCATTCTCTAATACTGATTCTACCAACTGCTGCGTAATTCCAGGAAAAAGCGTCAGAACAGCGATGCGATTATCAAATCCTTTACTCAACCCAAACGCCTCCTCATCAGCCCGATACAACTCATTGAAATCAAAGTTCAAATTGACTCCAGCCGTAGCCAATACAGGATAATTTGGAGATATAAAAGCATCAAACGCTTCTGTGCTGAACTTCTTGGTGCGGTTTCCACGGTAAAGCATATCCTCAAAATAGATCGCTACTTCTTGCAGCACAGGCTCATCATGCATTTGCAAAGTGGCAAACTCAACCGCAGTGATCAAGTTTTCTCGCGCATCAGTTCTGATCATTCCTATGGGCAATTGAGACCCAGTCAATATCACTGGTTTCTTCAATCCCTCAAACATGAAACTCAAGGCCGAAGCAGTATAAGCAAGAGTATCAGACCCATGTAAGATTACAAAGCCATCATGCTCATCGTAATTTTGTTTTACAATTTCAGCAATTGCCATCCAGTGCTCTGGCTCTATGTCAGAGCTATCCAATGGCTGGTCAAACGACACAGAGCTCAATTTAGCATCCAACTTCTTCAATTCTGGAACCTGCTCTAATACGTGTTTCAGATTGAATGGAACCAATGTTTGGCGGTCTTCAGACTCTATCATTCCAATGGTTCCTCCGGTATATATTATCAATATTGACGTCACCGTGCGAAGTTGAAAGTTTTATCGAAATAAAAGCCTACGGTAGCCATTACTTGTGTTCTCCCTGCAAGCATTGGGTTCATTCCAGCTTCTCGCGCTAAAAAGCCATCAGGATAAGAGGCAAAAGGGGCGTTCGGATCATATAAGGTTCTACTTTCAATCCTTATAAAGCCTTGATCATTGGGGCTATATTCCACCCCGATTGTTCCTCCGTATATCGTCATACCGCCATTCGCTCTAGAAGCATTTGATAATCTTGAACCACCGTTTGCCAAAACATTTGGATTGATTCTTCTGCTGTTGATTGATTGCTCATCACTGAAAACTTCACCCCTAAAAGCAACAGCGAAATCATCATCAACATGATACTTAAACGAAGCTAATCCAGCCACTAAAGGATCGGGCAACCAGCCGAGGTTACTCTTCCACTCATTGGCAAAAGCAACATCAAGACCCAATTGAACATCTAGCTTATTGAATGTTAGGTTGGTGTACACATTTTGATAAACCAAATAGCCGTCATCCAACAACCCTACATTCTCTTGTCCGGTCATGCCGGAGTAACTTGTATAAACCTTATCACTCCATTTCTTCGAAACCAACAATCCGAAGGTTTTAAATTCGTTATCGTCAATGTGCAGGTTGTAACCATTAATTGCGTGTAATTCAAAATGCCAATTGTTCTTGGTGTCATAAGAAAGTCTTGCACCGCTTTGATAGAATGGTCCGTAAAACGTGCCAAGGCTGATAATGCTCATCAAATTATCCTTAGGCAGAAAGCTTTCTGTACCCACATGTGTTTTGAAAAACCCCACATCCAACCAAAGTCTGTTCGCTAAACGAACGCCCGCATTGGCTTCCTGAATGTTTCGATATGTTCCCGCCCAAGTAATTGCAGGAATATCTCCAAAATGAAAAGTTGCTACTCCTCTTACTCGATCTGACTCATACGCAGCAGTGAACTGAACTATGTTTAACCCAAAATTATTGTGAAAAGCTCCAATGCAGTCGTGCTGCTGCAAAGCAACTTCGTCAGCATTTGAATACCATGAATAGTACCCGTCAGCATAAGCGCCCAATGTCAGTTTGGAAGTGTCGCTTTTGTTAGCTTCTTGCGCTTCCGCACTAATCGTCCATAAAGTCAGGATGAGCAGTAGGGTCTTCTTCATGGTTTGGTAGGTTTAATTTGAATAAGTCAATGCAATTCTGGGTGGTCACACGAATTATTTCATCTGAATCTTTCTGATAGCATTCGGCTAGTTTTTGAGCCACCAGAGCAGTGTAAGCAGGCTCGTTTCTTTTTCCTCGATGTGGAACAGGCGCTAGATAAGGTGCATCGGTTTCAAGGATCAAATGTGTCAAATCTATTTCATCAATAAATTGATCAATTTTTCCGTTTTTGAAGGTAACTACACCTCCTATTCCCAATTTAAACGAACCATAATCAATGATCTGCTGAGCTTGGTCTTTAGTGCCTGTGAAGCAATGAAAAACTCCTCGTAATCGATCGTCATTGACGCGGTCGAGTACTTCAAACACCTCATCAAAGGCATCGCGAACATGAATAACAATAGGAAGTTTAAGTGCTTTTGCCCACTCAATTTGAATTTCAAATGCTTTGATTTGAATATCAAGGGTCGATTTATCCCAATACAAGTCAATGCCAATCTCACCCACCGCCCAATATTTACGCACCGGCATAAACAAATGCCGTTTGATTTCTTCCAATTGGTCTTCAAAATCATCCTTTACCGAGCAAGGGTGCAAGCCCATCATTGGGAAAGCATTATCTGGCAAACGATCTTGTGCGCGGTGCATTTGAGCAATAGTCTCCACGTCCACATTGGGCATAAGAAAATACTGAACACCCACAGAGTGTGCGCGCTGTACCATCTCAGAGAAATCGTCTTCAAACTCTGGCAGGTAAATATGAGTATGGCTGTCAATCAGCATGTTTTCAAATGTAATGTGAAAGCCAATGCCACCAAATGTTCGTTATTGAAATTCCTCATTTACATTCGTGCAAATTCGAGACCTTCGCTTTTCGATGAATGTCACCAAAATACTTATTGTACGATTCAGCTCTATTGGAGATATAGTGCTCACCACGCCCATCATTCGCGCGCTAAAAACTCAGCTTGATGGTGAGGTGGAAATTGATTTCATCACAAAAACGATCAACGCTTCCATACTAGATGGCAACCCTTATTTGAATCAGGTAATCACTATCGATAAACACGTAAGTGAAGTAGTCAAAGAGCTTAAGAATAACAGGTATGATTATGTGGTTGACCTGCATAGCAACCTGCGTTCACGACAGGTAAAACGCGCCTGTAAATCTTTATCGTTTACCATTGATAAGCGCAACGTTGCCAAGTGGATTTATGTGAACACGAAAATTGAATTGCTGCCTATTAGCCATGTGGTTGAGCGCAGCTTTCATACTGTGAAAGGATTGGGAATCGAAGACGATGGGAAAGGCTTGGACTATTTCATCCCAGAAAAATCCAAAGTGGATTTGAATACTCTTCCTGAAAACGTGCGCAGCGGTTATATCAGCTATGCAATAGGCGGTAAAATGAAGGGTAAAATCCTTCCAACCGAGAAAATAATCGCCCTTTGCCAGGCTGTTCAAAAACCAATCGTACTGCTTGGCGGACCCGAAGACAGGGCTGCAGGTGATCAAGTGGTAAAAGCGTGTGGCAAACAAGTTTTCAACGCTTGTGGAGCATTCAGTTTGCAGCAGTCAGCGAGTATTTTACAGCAATCAGAAGAGGTGATCACACACGACACCGGCTTGATGCACATTGCTTCGGCCTTAAAAAAGCCCGTTATTTCAATTTGGCTAGCAACAACGCCACAGATTGGGTTTTCACCTTGGCAACCCGGTGAAGGCTCCAAAATAGTAGAAGCTAATTGCAAAAAACGCCCCACGAGCAAACTTGGAAACCGCGGTTATCAGGATGGCTGTGTGTTCAACATTGATATCCAACGGATTGCCCAATTGGCAGGCACCTAGTCCAAGCTAAGCTCAATACTAGGATCCCAGAACAGCTTTCTGTACTCCTTGACTTTATCCTTTTCGACAATAACACCCTCCGACTCTAACAGCTGTTCCATCATAACAGGCGTTTCAAAATGCATCTTCCCAGTCAAAAGGCCCTGACTGTTTACCACTCTATGAGCTGGGACTGGCGGGTCTTGATGGTGCGCATTATTCATTGCCCAACCTACCATACGCGCTGATCGTGGAGCTCCCAAATACTTACCAATGGAACCATAGCTCGTAACACGTCCACGAGGAATTAAGCGCACAACCTCATATACCTGATCAAAAAAATCTTTTTCCATTCATAGCAAAGTTAAAAGGCTCTGTCTGTCATCTATTTCATCTTTTAAAATATCTCTTAAAAAGAAACTAATGTTCCACATACTTTCGCGCAATGAAGCCGAGCAAAGCTCCATCCTTAATTACGTATGTTCTTATTACCAACTTGGTTCTTGGGCAAGAAGTTGAACGCAAAACCATTCCGGCTACTAGAGCTTCAGAGCGTCCAAAAATAGATGGCGATATCAGCGATGCTATTTGGGACACCGCCCCTATTGCCAAAGACTTCGTAATGTTTGAGCCTGAGAATGGAGGTGCTGTTCCACAAAATATGCAAAGCGAAGTGAAGGTGCTGTATGATGACAATGCTATCTACATCTCAGCAAAACTTTTAGATCATTCGCCAGATAGCATATTAACCCAACTCACCCAGCGCGACTCCTATAATGAAAACACCGATTGGTTTGGGTTTTTCATCAATCCGTATAATGATGGATTAAGCGATTTTAATTTTTGGGTAACCGCAGCTGGAACACAATCCGATGCTAGAACCACATTGAACGGAGATGATTTTAGCCTAAATTCTGTTTGGAAAAGTGCCGTTAAAATCACTGAATGGGGCTGGGCAATGGAAGCTGAAATCCCATACATAGCGTTGCGTTTCCCAGAAACTCCAGTGAAAGATTGGGGGTTAAACTTTATGCGTAATGTGCGTAGAAGTCGAAAGATTTCAACTTGGAATTTTCTAGATAAAGGCTCAGGTTATCGTTTCGAATATCAATGCGGGTTATTAACCGGAATGACCAATATAGATCCACCCGTGCGGTTGTCCATGATGCCATACCTTTCTGCTTACGCTGATGATTTTGATGGTAAAAGCGCCTTTGATGTGAATGCTGGATTAGACCTAAAGTATGGCATCAATGAAAGCTTCACTTTAGATATGACTTTGATCCCAGATTTTGGCCAAGTAGCATTTGATCAGCAATTTTTAAACCTTTCACCTTTTGAAAATAGGTTTGACGAAAATCGGCAGTTCTTCACCGAGGGAACAGAACTGTTTAATTTGGGAGACCTCCTCTATACAAGGCGGATTGGAGGTGAGCCAAAAAACATTCGTGGACAAGACTTAAACTCAAATGACAGTGTTTCCATCAAACAAGAGTTCACACGCCTGTTGAATGCGGTGAAGGTTTCTGGGCGCACTAAAAACAACCTGGGAATAGGTGTGATGAATGCTATCACAGATGATAATTTCAGCACAAAAACTGAAAATGGTGTCGAAACACAGCTGCTCACAGAACCCATGACAAACTATAATGTTTTAGTTCTTGATCAACGTTTTAATCGCAATTCGTCCATCAGTTTTGTAAACACCAATACGTTGCGGAAAGGACCAGATCGAGACGCAAACGTAGCTGCAATGCTTACCTCATTTGTGTCCAAATCTGGAAAGTACATGCTAAATGTCGAAGGAAAGCAAAGTGCTATTTTTGAGAACAACGCTATTGATGATGGGTATAGTGGGTGGTGGGAGCTTCAAGATATTGAAGGCCTTTGGCAATGGGAAATAGGACAATGGATAAATACCGACAACTTTGATATCAACGATCTAGGATTTCAACAAAGAAACAACCAACAAGCTCAGTATGCCGCTTTAAGATACCAAAGCATACAGCCAAATGGTAAGTTTAATAGAGTTGAACACGAAGTTTGGGGAACGTACCGTTTTCTTCAAAAGCCATATCGTTATGAGTATTTAAGCTTCTTCTATAGACTATTTGGATTAACACGTAGTTTTTTCGCTACAGGAGCCGATATTGAAGTCCGTCCTATTGACAGCTACGATTACTTCGAGCCACGGCAATTTGGACGCTGGTTTAAACTACCTCCAATGGCAGAAGGTTCATCCTTTATCTCTACTGATTACCGAAAAAAAGTAGCTCTAGATGCGCGCCTGAGAGGTGGTTATCAGCTCGACTTTGACCGTTACTTCTATTCCATTCGTGTTGCTCCCCGTTTTCGCTTTGGCGACCACTTTTTTGCAGTACTTGAAAGCATCGTAACCGACACGCGCAACGATTATGGGTTTGTTCCTGATACGCTAGCCAACTCCATATTCTTCGGTCGTAGAAACACTTTTTCGGTGGAAAACATCATCAATGCTCAATACGTGTTTACGCCCACCGCGTCACTAACTTTAGCATTGCGTCATTCCTACACTGATGTCGATTACCAATCATTCTATTTCTTAGAAAAAAGTGGTGATCTTACTCCGACCAACCTTGGTGGAGTAAACGACCTCAATTTCAACACCTTTAATGTTGACGTGAAGTTTTCTTGGTGGTTTGCACCTGCTAGTGAGCTGGTGCTGCTCTATCGAAATGTAATTGCTAATGCAGGGAAAACGGTTGGGGCAAGTTATTTCCAAAACTTAGACGGCACTCTGCAATCGCCCATGCAGAATAACATATCTATACGTCTTTCCTATTTCTTGGATTATAACACTACAAGGAATCGCCTCAAAAAGAGCTAGGCCTTTTTAAAGTTGTAACACAAATATTTTATCGATTTTCCTTGCTCTAGCCACATTTGCTCATAATAAGTGCGAATATTCATAACCTTTTGCATGGTTTCCTCGAGTTTATTGATGCCTTCTTCATACAGACAATCAGTGTCAAACACTTTTTCGAAGTTATAGCCCGCTCTCTCTGCATTAAATTCAGGAATAGACTCGTTTTTGGTGTATTCATACAATTCCGTGCTGTCCGACTTCAAATTCAATGTCCCACGAGGTTTTAAGATGTGCTTATACCTATCTAAAAACAACATACTGGTAAGGCGTTTTCGCGGCTTCTCCATCTGAGGGTCAGCAAACAAAATCCATATTTCATCTACCTCATTCTCCGCAAAAAAGGAGGCAATCATGTCAATTTTAGTGCGAAGGAACCGAACGTTGGTCATGCCTTTTTCTTCTGCTTTAGTAGCTCCTGCAAAAATGCGCGCGCCTTTTATGTCGATTCCTATGAAGTTCCGGTCAGGGTAAATTTCTCCCATGCCCACAGAATACTCTCCTTTGCCACACGCCAACTCTAATACAATCGGATTATCATTCCCAAACTCTTCTCGCCACTTGCCCTTCAAGCGATAGTCTTGACGCAATATCTCTTTAAATGCTGGCTCGAGAACATGCGCCATTTCTTTCACTTTGGCGAACTTCATCAACTTGTTCTTTCCCATATTAAAAATCAGGATTAATGGCCACTAAGTCAATCTCTGAAGGCACAGTGCCTCGCTTCATATTTAAAATTGTAGATATCATGTCAGCGACATCTTCTGGTTGAACGAACTCATCTTTCGGAACGTCCATTCCATCCCAACTCGATGTGTTGATGGACGAAGGGAAGAAACCGGTCACCTTTACTCCAAGCGGTAACAATGTTTGGTGTAACAATTTGTGATAGCCCCAAAAAGCAAATTTCGAAATGGTGTAGCTCGCTCCATCAACACGGGGCTTGCGATTGACCACTGAGCAAATATTGAAAATACTTCCCGTCTTCTGCTCTTCAAACTGCTTCAGCAACTTCTGTGTCAAATAGTAAGGCGCATAAAAATTAACATCCATCTGCATGTCTAACTTCAACTCATCATCTTTCAGGTTATCGGGAATATAAACACCAACGTTATTGACCAACACATCGATCGTTTGGCCTGTATTTAAAATCTCATCCGCATAGCGCTCGATTTGCTCTTGATTTGAAAAATCAATCGCGTGAATCATCACTTCATTGTCTGTTTTTGCTTCAATTTCATTCTTGGCAACCTCCAGATCTTTCTGATTTCTAGCTGAAATCCAAATCCTGTAACCATCCACAGAAAGCTTTTCAGCTATACTTCTGCCCATTCCTTTGGTTGAGCCTGTAATAATTGCATTTTTCATTCAGCAAATATGGTCAGAATCTTTGCCCATTCCGAAGGGCTAATTTCTCTACGTTTAAGTTCAGGATTCCCATCTAATCGAACAAATTTTCATTCGATCCAAAATCATTTAGGTAGCGAACCATATATTTACCATCACCTAACTGAACATGAGAGTATTTTTATTTAGCCTTCTGATGATCGCCATAGCGGGTTGTTCATCTTCCAAAAAAAAGCCTGCCGTGCAACTGACGGCCGAACCTATACCTAAGGTTCAAGAAAACAATGATGTCCCTCAGGAGCACGCAATAGAAATAACAGAAAGCGAACTTTGGCAGAAATATGACGAAGCCGACCTTCCTGACCTTGAAAAACGGATTTCACCTAGTTCTTTTGAGCTTTATTATTGCGAGTACACTTCTCTTCTTTCCTCTCTTCGCTCCAGTTCTGCAGAATTAGAGCTACCCACTCAACAAGGTTTTAAAACGTTCCTTCTCGAAAACTCTAATACCATGAATGAAGAGTTGGCCGAAAAATATCCTGAGATCAAATCCTATAAAGGCAAGTCGGTAGATGGGAAATTAACCATCCGCTTAGATGCTAATGCAGAGGGGTTATTTGCTGAAATTAAAGGTGAACAAACAAAACAGCTTCTTTCTCCTTTATTGAAGGGAAACAAAACATTTTATGCGCTCTATAATGAAGACGCATTGCCAAAGCCTACAAGAGACGAATCATTTGACTAAACATTTATGAAACAATTTTATACGCTAGCGCTTGCGCTGATTGCAACATTAGGCTCATTTGCTCAAACACCTATGATGGTAGCCAACCAAGAGATTAAAACAGGATACGAATCGTTCGTTTTTAACTTGGATGAAGCGTCTTATCGCACCGTTCTAGCAAGCGCCCCTTTGGAAAGCGTTACTTCCAAAGCAAAAGCAATCGACATTTCAATCCCATTTCCTGACGGATCATTAAAGACCGTGAGCGTTGTTGAAAGTCCGATAATGGCTCCCGAGCTTTCTGAAAGGTATCCAGAAATCAAAACCTACAAGGCTCAAGGGAAGAACTTCTTTGGTCGATTGAGTTTTACAGAGAAAGGCTTTCATGGAATACTATTTACTTCTGAAGGCACTATCTACATTGATCCCATCAGCTCTCAACAAGGTACATACCACTCATACAATCGCAAAGATTATATGGCGTTTTATTCCCATTCTAAAGGACATGAGTGCTTAGTAGAAGATGAGTATACCGAGATGAAAGAAATCATTCCTCATCTAAAGGAGATGAGTGAACGAACAGGAGAGCAATTGAGAACTTACCGCCTTGCCTTGGCTTGTACTGGAGAATATTCTCAGTTTCATGGTGGAACAATTCCAGGAGTTTTAAGTGCTATGGTCGTGAGCATGAACAGAGTAAACGGTGTTTATGAAAAAGACTTCTCCATTACCATGGAAATCATTGGAAACAATGATCAATTAATATTTCTTAATGGAAATACTGACCCATACACCAATAATAGTGGAGGCGCTATGTTGAATCAAAATCAGACCACCGTAAATAACATCATCGGGGCAGCGAATTACGATATCGGCCATGTATTTAGCACTGGTGGAGGAGGCATTGCACAGCTTGGCTCTGTATGCGGAGGAGGCAAGGCAAGAGGAGTGACTGGCGGTGGTTCGCCAACTGGAGACCCTTTTGATATTGACTATGTAGCGCACGAAATGGGCCACCAGTTTGGGGCGAACCATACTCAAAACAACAACTGCAATAGAGTGCAGAGCGCTGCCTATGAGCCAGGAAGTGCATCAACTATAATGGGTTATGCTGGTATTTGCGCACCCAACCTTCAGAATAATTCAGACGATTATTTTCACGCGGGTTCATACAATGAAGTAGTAGCTTTTAGTCAATTTGGCAATGGAAACAGTTGTGCAACTACTACCAATACTGGCAATACGCCCCCGGAGGTTACTGTGACTGAAGAGTTTTATACTCTTCCAAAAGAAACGCCATTCGTATTGAGAGGAAGCGCCACGGATGTCGATGGCGATAATATTACCTATTGCTGGGAAGAAATGGACTTGGGTCCTTCTGGAGATCCAAGCAATCCATCAGGAAACGCACCAATTTTTAGATCTTGGGACCCTGTAGTTGGAAACGGAGAAAGGACATGCCCTCGACTCATCAGCGTTATTGCTAATACAACCACAATTGGCGAAACATACGCGACCTATTCTAGAGACCTTAATTTCCGACTAACCGCAAGAGATAATAATAGTGCTGGCGGTGGCGTAAATTTTGACGAGGTTGCTATGGAGGTAGATGGTAGTAAAGGTCCTTTTGTTGTTACTTCCCCTGAAACTAACGAACAAATTGAAGCGGGCATATATTATACTGTAACATGGGATGTGGCGCAAACAGATCAAATGCCCATCAATTGCCAATCCGTCAATATTTATTTATGCGTTAGCAGCGGATTGTTCATATCAGACACATTAGCTGAGGGGGTTCCAAATAATGGTAGTTATACGGTTCAAATACCCAATCAAAACGGTGCGGGAAGAAGAATCAGAGTTGAAGCAGCAGATAATGTGTTTTTCAATTTAAACCCAGGGGCTTTTTCACTGATCGCCCCAACACTGATCGAAGGAGCTGAAATTGTACTGAACTTAACACCTGACTTCGCCAATAGTAAACTCGATTTAGACTGGAATGATGACATACCAAATGAAGCGAATTGGCATGTAGAGCGTTCTGATAACAGCAGTGGCAACTTTGTATCAATCGCAACACTTCCTGGCAACACAACTAGCTTTTCTGATTCAACCGTTTCAATGAACGGAACGCCATATTTTTATCGCGTATACGCTTCAAATGGAGCAGGCAACTCTGCATATAGCAACGAAGTGACGTATTCTGGTGTTGGAGTTGACGAAGTAAATGGTCTGAACATCAAAGTATATCCCAATCCTGCATCGGGCACATTATTCTTGCAAATGGATAATAGCACCGCTGCTTCTCAAGCCAAAATTTATAATAGTTATAGTCAGCTCGTGAAGTCTTTCTCTATAGAAAGAAATTCTGATGGATTAGACATTAGCGAATTGCCTTCTGGTTTGTACTTTATGAGTGTTCAGACAGATAAAGGATCAGTGACCGTGCCATTTCAGGCGCTAGATTAAAGCCTTTCGCTTTCTTTGAGGTCGAATGGCAAACAAAACTGTTTTAGTCGCTCCCTTGCATTGGGGGTTGGGTCATGCTGCGCGCTGCATCCCAATTATTAAGCAACAAATAGAACTAGGGAACCACGTCATCATAGCTGCCAACGGTGGACCAAAGGCTCTATTGGCTGATCGTTTCGATTCCTGCAGATTCGTTGACATTCCTTTTATGCAGATCACCTATCCAAAAGATGGTAACATGGTCCGCCACTTCTTCTTGAAAGGACCATCATTAATCTGGAGCATCTGGCGAGAGCATCAGCATTTAAAATCCCTCATTCAAAAGGAAAATATCGATGTAATCATTTCCGATTCAAGGTTTGGCCTTTGGAATAAAAGAGCGCAAAGCATTTGTATTACGCATCAAATTGAAATTAAAAGTCCGCTTTTTCAAGGGTTCATCAACTCACTCAATCGATGGGTGATGAATCATTTTGATGAAGTGTGGATCCCAGACTATCGTGAAAACCCAAGTTTGGCTGGCGAACTGTCGCATGCCAAAAAAATGCCTGTGAAGTACAAATACATCGGACCTTTGAGTCGGTTCGAAAAACCAATCATTCGTGAAGTATCAAACAAGGTTGTAGCTCTAGTGAGTGGGCCTGAGCCGCAGCGCACACTTTTTGAAAACCAAATAATAGAACGCTTCAAAAGCTCATCCCAAGAAGTACTTATTCTATCAGGAAAGCCTGACCAAGTCAACAAGCAAAAAATCAACAACATCACTATTGTTAATCACATGAATGATAATGAACTGATCAAAGCTTTAGCATCAGCTTCTCAAGTGATTGCAAGAAGCGGCTACTCTACTATAATGGATTTTCATATGTTAGGAGTTCAGGCTGAGTTCATAGCCACTCCGGGACAAACAGAGCAAGAGTATTTGATGCGTTTACACAGTGCTTAAAGCTGATAACCTTGAAAGGATTTTCTTTCCTCTGATAAGCTGAGCTGAGGATAGCTCTTTTCCAATTGGTCAATAATCTCCAATTGCTTCTTTAAAAACCGCTGGAACGAATTACTTTCAGGATCCAAAGGTCTGTGCGATGCTGCTTGAATGACAGCAGAGATTTCTTTGCAAATTAGGCGTGTTTCATCAGAGAAAAAGCTCGTTTGAAATTTCTGCCATACATAATCGATTGCCTGTGGACTTGGGTGAAGCATGTCGGTGGCATAAAACCGATAATCGCGAAGGTCATCCATCATATACTCGTACGATGGGAAGTAATGGCAATTATCAAACTCATCTACCACTGAATGCACAGCGCTTAACAGCTGTGATTTACTCCTTTGATTCTCCGTTGCACCATCTTTCCAATGACGCACAGGGCTAACTGTAAATACAATCTTTGCTTTGAGCTTTTTAGCACGGAAAAGCTCTGGAACATGACGCAGAATCAGATGCACTTCCTGCTGGGTAAGAATTCTCTTATTAAATTCTTTATTGGGGATTTTATGGCAATTAGCCACCACCCGCTCTTGCTGTAAGTGCTCATAAACCCAGGATGAGCCAAGTGTAATAAAAACCACATCAGAGCTTAAAAGCTGATTTCTGCCCCTCAACAAACTTGCATTGATTGATGCGAGCGCTGTGCTCTTGTCTTGATTGTTAAACTTACCATGATGATCAAGACTTACCCAATGGTCACCAACTTGTAATAAATCGCCTTCCTCATAAGGTCTGTTGTTCAACATCCGCTCCAAAGAATTCATGATAGAAAACGGATTAAAGAGAATGCCAAAGGGATTAGCCAATGTATTGACCTTTACACCCGACATCAAATCACCCATATTTTCTGCAAAGCATGATCCCAACATAGTGACCACCGATCGATGATTAATATCAAAAGAAAATTCAGGCGCTTCCACCTCTGTGCGAAATTGCTCCATACTTCTGGTTATTTCGACTTTTCTAGCGTAAAGGAGAATGTTGTCCCTTTTTCAACAACACTTCTTGCGCTTATGGTTTGCCCGTGAGACTCTATGATGTGCTTGCATATGGCTAATCCAAGGCCTGTACCGCCTTCGTGGCGAGATCGACTTTTGTCTACACGATAAAAGCGTTCGAATAAGCGCGGAACATGATCAGGGCTCACTCCTATTCCATCATCCGCAACCTCAATCAAAATATTTTGTGACATGTCGAAAAATCTGACTTCGCAAAAACCTTCTTCTTTGCCATAGTTAATTGCATTGGTAAGTAGATTAGTCAATACCTGCAAGATCTTGCTTTTGTCGGCCTTCACCCAAATTGGTTTGTCGTATTTTTTATTGAAACGCAAGTCGATACTCTTTTCACTTGCCCTCAGTTCAAATAATTTAAACAACTCTTCTACCAGCTCAATCATGTTGAACTTCTCTATTTTCAGCACCTCTCGACCGGCCTCCAATTGAGAAATACTATCTAGATCTTCAACCAAAGCTGTAAGTCGTTCTAAGTTCTTGTCGGCTCTGCCCAAATAGTCATAGTTGATCTTTGGGTCTTCCAACCCTCCCTCGAGCAGCGTCAACAAATATCCCTGAATATTGAAAATGGGAGTTTTCAATTCATGGGCCAGATTGCCGATAAAATCTCTTCTGAAACGGGCTTGTTCTTTCAAGGTTTGGATTTCACTTTGTTTGACGCTTGCCCATTCTTCCACGTCTTTTTGCACATCTCCAAGAATGTCTTTAGATCGAGCTGCCTCTTTCAGCCTATCGTCCATGGTATCGGTAGAATGAATGGATCGAAATAACAATCTGATCTTGTCGTGTAAAAAATTCTCCACCGACCACCATGCCACAAAATAGGTGCTTGCACCAGTGATTGAAGTATAGAGCGCCCACATCCAAACAGTAAATGAGTGTTCTGTAAGGAATTGAACAATTAATAAGGTGATAATCCCCAATGCAGTGAGGGTAACCGCAATAAAAACTGCGACTTGTTTGGGGTTTTCGATTTTCATGGTATTCGAGTCAGGCAAATTTAGGACGATTAATCCTCAAACTTATATCCAACTCCTTTAATAGTCTTAATGTGCGGACTACCAATTTTTTCGCGCAGTTTTCGAATATGAACATCAATGGTTCTGTCTCCAACTACCACATCTTCTCCCCAAACAGAAGAGAGAATTCCCTCTCGTGTAAAGACTTTGCCCGGAACAGAAATCAACAATGCAAGCAATTCAAACTCCTTTTTGGGTAAATTCAACTCAACATCATCTTTTACAACAACGTAACGCTCTCGGTCAATTCTCAGCGACTTCAATTCTGATGATGCCATTGGTTGCACAGAGCCTTCTTTTCGTCTCAATAAAGCCTTAATTCTGCTGATAAGAACCCTCGGCTTAATGGGCTTTGCTATATAATCATCGGCCCCTGCATCAAAGCCAGCTATTTGGGAATAGTCCTCTCCTCGTGCTGTAAGAAATGCAATCACGATATTCTTAGTCTCCACCTTATCCCTTAATTGGATGCATGTTTCTACGCCATCCATCTCAGGCATCATCACATCCAACAAGATCAAGTCAGGCTTCTTCTTCTTAGCGATTTCAATGGCCTCTAAACCATTATTGGCGGTATAAACTTTAGCCCCCTCTTTTTCAAGGTTATAGCTTAAAAATTCGAGGATATCTTCCTCGTCATCAACCACTAAAATTTTTGTCTTTGAGAGCATAGGCCCGTTGTTATCTGAATTGTGCTTCGAATTTAGATAGGTAGACATTGATGGGATTTTATGTTAGTGTTATCAAAAGGTTAGACTTATTGATTGTGTGTTAAATCTAATTTGTTCGAATGTAAACACTTTTAATCTAATGGGGCTGCAGGCCTTGACGACACTAGAATTTTCAATCGGAATTTTCAATCTAAAAATCATGAAACATTTAAGGAACAGTTTGATAACATAGGCTTAACCGCACACTAATCCGCGGATAATCTAATGCCAATTCCTTTGCGCCAAATAAAATTTGAAACAATGAAAAGAATTTACCTATCCACAGCAAAAGTAATGGCAGTGATGATGTCATTAGGCTTTGCGCTTTCTATCTCTTCTTGTAAAAAAGAAGGATGTACTGACGAAACGGCTACCAACTTTGACGACAAAGCCAAAGAAGATGACGGCTCTTGCGAGTATCCTGTAGCTCAAGAAGGAGAAGTTACAAAAACTGGTTCTCTTACTGCAGATGAAACTTGGACATCAAATAACATTTACTTTCTTGACGGAAAAGTAGTGGTAACTGACGGTGTTACTCTAACAATAGAGAAAGGCACAATCATCAAAGGCATGCAAGGACAAGAAGCTGCTGCTTCTGCTCTTATTGTAGCTAAAGGAGGGATGATTATGGCAGAAGGCACGGCTGATGAGCCGATCATCTTTACGTCAGAATTAGACAATATCACTTACGGTGAAAAACGAGGAACAAACCTTACTAAAACCGACAATGAGAAGTGGGGTGGTGTTGCAATCTTAGGTGATGCTCCTTCTTCTACTGAAAATGGAGATACAGAAGGAAATCTTGAGGGTGTTCCTGCAGAAGAGGGGTACGGTGTTTATGGTGGTTCAAATGCTGCTGACAATTCAGGTGTATTGAAGTATGTTTCTATCCGTCACGGAGGAATCTCTATCGGAGAAGGAAACGAGCTGAATGGTTTAACACTTGCAGGTGTTGGTAGTGGAACAACTATCGATAACATCGAAATCTACGCTACATTAGACGATGGTGTTGAGTTCTTTGGTGGAACTGTTAATGCATCTAACATCCTTGTTTATTACCAGGGTGATGATGGAATCGATATCGATCAAAACTACTCAGGTACAGTTAACGGCTTCGCAGTAATTCACGGTGATGGTATCGGAACAGATGAAGGTCTTGAGATTGATGGTCCAGAAGGGTCTACTTATACTGATGGTCGTTTCACATTGACAAATGGCCTTTGCAGAAATGAAGGTTCTGAAGGTTCTGCTGCTGATTTCAAATCAAAAGCACAAGGAACTGTTCGCAACGTAACATTTGAATACGGTTCTAAAGAAGTGAAATTGAGAGCTTCTTTTGACGAAAATTGCGGAACTAAAGATGATGCGGCTTCATATGTTGTTGACGATGTTTTAGTATTCGATAATTGCAGCATGAGTGCGATTGAGGTGTATGAGAATGCTGAAGACCCAACATGTGTAACTGAAACTGCTGCTGCACAAACAGCTGCAGAAGGCAAAATCACAGTGAGTGGTGCAGGTGGTTCAGTTGACCTTTCAACTTGGTCATGGGGTGCTGCCGGAAATAACGATGAACTGTAAGGATTAAAGAATAGCATTTTACTAAAAGCCCTGTGATAATGTCACAGGGCTTTACCTATATCTACAAGAGAATTAATCAGTCAACACAATGTCAAGAATTTTAACCTTCCTTGTTTTAAGCTTATTCACCACTGCTTTAATAGCACAAGAAAAAGGCTTCGTTCGTGGAAACATTGCAGATGGTGATTTTGGCGGTCCTATGATCGGTGCTACAGTCACCGTTGAAGGAATGCCTGGAGTTGGAACATCAACTGATTTTGATGGGAACTTTTCTCTTCCATTAGCTCCTGGAACGTATACCATTCAATTCTCTTTTATCTCTTATGGAACACAATCTTTTCCAAACACGGTTGTAAAGCCAGGCGAAGTAGTGTTAATTGATGCTGTTCTAAGCTCCGCCATTGAAGAACTCACAGGTGTTGAAATTGTGGGTGAGGTGAGAAGAAATTCTGAAGTAGCCATGCTCATGGATATGAAGAACGCGTCAACTGTAACAGATGGTCTTTCATCACAATCATTTAGAAAAATTGGAGATTCGGACCTTTCAGGCGCCATCAAGCGTGTAACAGGTGTTACTGTTCAAGGTGGTAAATACGTTTATGTGCGGGGTCTTGGTGATCGTTATACCAAAACAACACTTAATGGTATGTCTCTTCCAGGTCTTGATCCAGACGTGAATGCTGTTCAAATTGACATTTTCCCAACCAATATTTTAGAAAATGTTTCTGTTTCTAAGACTTTTTCACCAGATTTAGATGGTGACTTCACCGGTGGACTCGTCAATGTGGTCACCAAAAACTTCCCTGACGAAAAGTCTACTCAAATAGGTTTTGGGTTGACCTACATTCCTGGCATGCACTTCAATTCTGATTACATTCTTTACAATAGAAACAGTACTTCTTTTACAGGATATGACTTCGGTAATCGCAAAATTCCTTTTAACCCTTACGTTAATGAAATAATACCTGACCCGGTTCTAAATGATGTTACGCAGGAAGACTTATCACGAAGTTTTGACCCACAAATGGCGGCTAAAAGTAAAACGGCTCTCCCAAACGGATCTTTTTCATTTAGTCAAGGCAACCAAATTAATAAAGAGTCTGGAGGAACATTTGGTTACAACGCTGTCTTTAATTACTCCAATGAAACGTTATTCTACAAAGACTTTCAGTCAAATGACTATTTAAAAGACAACGACAAATCTGTTGAGCCTCTTTTTCAGCAAATCAAGCGTCAAGGTGATGTTGGAAAAAATAATGTTTTATGGAGTGGCTTGCTTTCTGGAGCCTATAAGAATAACAACAATTCTTATTCCATAACCATTCTGAATAGCCAGAGTGCAGAAACTTCCGCTTCAGTGAGACGCAACCAGGATTTTAATCAAAATCAAGCTACACTAATTGAAAATATCCTAACCTACAGCCAAAGAACGCTGAGCTCAGCTATTGTTTCAGGTCAGCATAGAATTGGTCTTGTAGAGTTGAATTGGTCGAATGCATTTTCATACTCAAATGTATATGACCCTGATTTTAGAGAAACAAGGATTTCTGTAACCGATGGCGATACAACGCTAAGTACAGGTAATGGCTCAGGTCTGTTTCGTTTTTGGAGAGATTTAGTTGAATACAACGAATCATTCAAGCTTGACCTCAAAATACCGGTCGCTGAAAAGGCCTTTATAAAAGTGGGTGGACTAGGCACCTACAAAACGCGTTCATTTGAAACCTTCTCTTATAAACACACTCGTCAAAATTTAAGTGATATCAGTTTTGACCCTGACTGGTACTTGCAGCCCGAAAATATTTGGACGGCAGATACTGAAGATCCAAATAACGAAGAAGGAACATTCACAATAGGTACGTATCAGCCCGCGAATTCATTTGATGCCCGTCAAGACTTGCTTACTGGATACGTATTGATGAACCATTCGCTCTTTAAATTCATGAAGTTGATCTATGGAGTAAGGGTTGAAAACACTAATATGTACTATACTGGAACCAACAACTCTGGCTCTGTCACCTACAATGACTCACTTGTTTTGGATGAGCTTAACTTCTTGCCTTCAGCTAATGTTGTGATCAGCCTTGGCGAGAAAATGAACCTTCGCGCTGGTGCAAATAGAACCTTGGCAAGACCCTCGTTTAAAGAAAAGTCTATCGCTCAGATCTATGATCCAATTACAAAGAGAACCTTCTCTGGTAATATTGACCTTCAGCAAACGATCATCAATAACTTCGACCTTCGCTACGAATACTTCATCAGCGCGAAAGAGCTATTCTCTGTAAGTGCATTTTACAAGCAATTTGATGGTCACATTGAACTGGTATCCTTTGCAACTGCGCCTGATAACTTAAAGCCTAGAAATTCGGGTTTAGCAGAAGTTTATGGTGTTGAAATAGAGCTTAGAAAAGGCTTTCCAGGTGTTGAATCAGGAGTTTTAAGCCGCTTATTCTTGAGCACAAATGTTTCTTTAGTTGAGTCTAGAGTTGACATGAATACTGTGCTGGTTGATAATTCTGGTCAAACAGAACGAGAGCTTCGCGAGAACAATAAACGAGACGGTGAAACGATTTCTCAATATAGACCGATGTCTGGACAGTCACCATATGCTGTAAACTTTGCGCTGTCTTACGAAGATGTTGAGCGCCAAGCAAACATCAGTCTTGCTTATAACGTGCAAGGAGAGCAACTAACAATTATTGCTTCTGGCCGTGTTCCAGATATCTACACTATTCCATTCAACAGCCTGAACTTTAATGCCTATAAGAGCTTTGGTGAGGACTTTCAGCATCGTGTAACATTCGGTTTAAATAACATCTTGAACGATGACAGAACCCTTGCCTATAAGTCTTATGGCTCTGAAGATGGTATTTATACAAGCTTTAAACCAGGAGTTGGCATTAGCTTGAAATATAACTACACGTTCTAAAGAACACCAATAAAACATAAAAAAAGCCCCGTCTAAACAACGGGGCTTTTTCTATTTATAGTTTATTATTCTCTAATCTTTCTCGGCGACAACAACTTGATTCCTATTGCTTTCAACCATAGGATTTGTAAATGTTCCGTAATCTACTACTTGACCATTATCAAATCTTGCGTAAGATGTTACATCGTTTACTGTTCTTTCTTGATATACCTTAACCAATTCGCTGCTGTAAACAACAAATACATCTGCTCCTAAAGCATCTGTTCCTTGAACTTTGATCTCTCCATTCTCAAGTCGTGTCAATTCAACATCATTTGTAGACTGAGCTATTGCAGCGTTTACGCCTATCATTAACATTATTGCTATTACATATTTCATAACGACTTCCTCTTTAATTCAACGTAAAGTTAACCTTTTATTCGTTCAATGTTACGCCAATGTTAATTATTTTAGTTCAATGTTAAGCAAACCTCGGGCAGAGCAACACCAAAAGGTCATCATAATGATTTGCTAAACAAACACTTACAGCCTATTAACGAGTTCGAAACGCTGTAGTCTTTATGCGTGGATTTATTTCGAAACAACTCCTTTTATGACCTTAATGTTAACACAAATCATCAATCAGCGCCCAAAAAGTTGATCATTCCATGGCGTAAAATCACATTTAGCCATTTAATGATAACATAACCTTGTGACTCCCCACCGCCCTGCACTTGAAAGTACATTTGCTCCTTCGCAATTAATAGGTGTGATGGAAGAAACCTTTGGTGTATTTGAAACATTAAGACTGATCGGTTCTCTTGGTCTTTTCATTTATGGAATGAAGATCATGAGCGATGGCATCCAGAAGGTTGCTGGTAATAGAATGCGTGAAGTATTGGGTGCGATGACTTCCAATCGTTTTACTGGTCTTTTTACCGGCTTTCTTACCACTGCTTTGATCCAGTCTAGCTCTGCCACCACAGTCATGATCGTAAGCTTTGTAAATGCCGGCTTGCTTACTTTGCGTCAAGCCATTGGAGTCATCATGGGAGCGAATATCGGAACTACGATTACCGCTGTCCTAATCTTAATATTTGGTTTTTCTAAGTTCAGTATTTCTGATTATGCCCTGCCGCTTATTGCTATTGGGTTTCCTCTTTTGTTTTTGAAAACCACACAAATCAAGTCTGCTGGAGAAACCCTTATTGGATTCAGCATCCTATTCATGGGATTAGACTTCTTGAAAGAAAGTGTGCCCCAAATATCTCATCAACAATTGGAGTACCTTATTGGGCTAACTGAATATGGTATTGGGTCAACGATTCTGTTTGTTATCATAGGAAGCTTATTAACGATTGTTGTTCAGTCTTCTAGCGCAGCAATGGCACTTACTATTATCATGTGCGAAAGAGGCATGCCGCTAGATATGGCCGCTGCTATTGTTTTAGGGGAAAATATAGGCACTACTGTAACGGCTAATCTTGCCGCCATTATTGGTAATGTGCACGCTAAAAGAGCCGCTAGAGCCCACCTAATCTTCAATGTCTTTGGCGTAACTTGGATGCTCTTGGTCTTTCCTTTATTCCTTTCTGGCATCAACTCATACATGGAAACAACATCTATAGGAATGCCTTCTGCAGAAAATAGTCAAGCAACCAAATGGGCGCTCACATTATTCCATATGTCATTTAATATTGTCAATGCTTCTATCCTAATTTGGTTTGTCGCCACCATTGCTAATGTGGTTACAAAAATGGTTTCGAGTAAATCGGATGAGGATGAGCAGTTTTCCCTTGAGTATATTGGGTCTGGTATAATGAGCACCCCCGAATTGTCTTTAGTCGAAGCGCAAAAAGAAATGGTCAAATTCAGCCAAGTATCTTATCGGATGCTAGGGTTTTTAAAGGAGCTACTTTTTGAAAAGGACAAGAAAGAACAGCGGATTAAAATCGATCGCATCGAAAAGTATGAAGAAATAACTGACAACATTGAGGTGGAAATCTCAGATTACTTAATGACCGTATTGCAAGGTGAGCTCAGTAATGAGTCCAGTAAACGTGTACGAAGCATGTTAGATATTGCCAGTGTAATCGAACAAATTGCCGATGTGTTTTTTCAAATGTCTCTCACCTATGATCGAAAGATGGAGGCAAAGGCATGGTTTACGTTAGAGCAGCGCAGGGGCCTTTTAGAAATGTTTGATATGATTGACCTTTCGTTTGAAAACATGATGATCAATCTCGAAAACAAATACGAAGACGTTGATCTTGAAAAAGCCGAATTACTTGAAAAAGAAGTAAATAACTTGAGGGATAGGATCAGAAAAGAGCATTTAGATAATATGGGTAAACCCGATTACAATATTGATAGCGGAATGATTTATAATGACCTTTACTCTTCCCTTGAAAAAGTCGGAAATCATCTACTAGAAATAAATGAAGCTATTTCAGGTAAAAAAGTAAGCTAGAGTATTTTTAAGGCTGCGCCTATTTGGCTAGGAAATACAAAAGGATTGCTCACAACCCTATTACTTTTGTTCTCAGCATTATCTAACACAAAAGTTTCAAAACGAATCGTATCACTATTCTGTCGCAGGTTTGCCAATCCAAAGTCTTGAACTATCGTTCCCTCAAGCAGCCAACCTGGTCTGTTTTTAGAAGAGCCCGGGATGACTGAAAAGAAAGCCACTGTATCACTCAAATTCTCAGGAAGTGGAAACCACCGAACCCATTCACCATTAATTCTTTCAAATAAGAATGTGCGCACTGTGCGGGTTGTATTAGAGTCAATTGCACCTATATGACCAATATCACCCTGGCAATCTGAAAATTTTACTGTGTAAATTAACGTATCTCTAGAATCATTCAGCATCAATGTGTCAAATGATAAAGTTGGCTCTTCTTGATCGCAGTTTGTTTGTTCGCATGACATGATCAATGCCGTAAACAGCACAAATGCTGCTAACTTTGAAAACACGTTGAGATTTATCATCATTGGAATATTCGAAGTTACAAATCGCCCACTTAATTCAGTCTATTGAATCAGACGAACAATTTGAGTCGTTGGCAAGCGAGGTTTTTAAACACCAGTTTCAACGAAATGCTCCATTTAAGAAGTATATCACACTCATCAATCAGCAGCAAGAGTTTTCACTGAAATCGCCTTTTTTTCTTCCAATCGAGCTTTTCAAATCCCATGAAATCTCCTGCACAAAAGAACATGATCTTATCTTCAAAAGCAGCGGAACTACCGATCTTATTGAGCGGTCAACACACTACGTGCATGATAAAGCACTTTATGAAAATTTAGCGGTTGCCCATTTTGAAGAAAAGTATGGGCCATTGACTGAGTGGGTAATATTAGCATTGCTGCCTTCTTACCTTGAAAATGGCGACTCGTCACTTGTTTTCATGGCTGAACACTTCATTCAAAGAGCTAAAAAAGAATCCGGGTTTATGCTTCATCGCACTAAGCTTTTAAAAGAGCAACTTGAGAAATTAAAGTCCTCAGGTCAAAAAACGCTGCTTATTGGAGTGAGCTTTGCACTTGTAGACTTCGCTGAAAAAAGCTCCATAAATTTTGAAGGCTTGACAATTATGGAAACGGGCGGCATGAAAGGGCGAAGAAAAGAGCTCACAAGGCCGGAGCTCCACGCAGCTCTCCAAAGCAGCTTTCCTAATTCACAGATTCACTCTGAATATGGAATGACCGAATTACTTTCTCAAGCTTATAGTGCAGACGGAAAATGGTTCTCACCGCCTCGATGGATGAAAGCTGTCACTACAGAAATAAGCGATCCTTTCAAAATTCTTAATCCAGACCAACGCGGATTACTTGCTTTTGTTGATCTTGCAAACTATCATAGTTGTTCGTTCATTCAAACAAGAGATATCGGAACTGTAAACCATAAGGGGCTTTTTACTGTGGAGGGGCGTCTTGACAAAAGTGACCTGAGAGGCTGTAACTTGCTCTACACATAATTTAAACTATACAATCGCATTATATATTAAACCGGCACGAATGAAAATCACATTATTCTCTTTAATACTATTGCTTAGCATTTCTAGTTGCTCATCAAAGCTTCTAATGAAGCAATCTGAAATAGAAAAATTTAACCTTACTGAAAGCATACTTTCTAAAGTTCAGCTTTACAACTCTCATTATTTGGTTTTAACTCGCTATGAAAAAGGCAAAGAAGAACAGATGGCGACAAAAGGCACCGTAAATCTTAGCTATGGGCAAGAAAAGGATCAGGTAATCATAAAAGACCTTACAAAGGGTAAAATCGTTCAGTTTTTGGATGGAAATCGAATTGCAGTTTCCTTTGAAGCAGATGAATCTAAGTTTTTAGTCTTCGGACCAAATGAAGGCGGTGATATATACTTTCTTCAAGCCTTAAGTTGGGAAAATAGTAGAGGAAAAGTCCATTACGGAGATAAAACTTATTATACCAACCCTGACGTTTCAAAGTGCTCGGTCTTTTACAAATTGAAAAAAGAGTATCGACAAAACAAAAACGTTCGTATCGCTAAAGGGAATAAAGTAAAATAACCTATTGAAACATGGTATTTGTTGATGTGACTAGTGTCACTATATACTCATATGCCATAACCTAACTTTGGTGTCTAATAACCAAAACACACACCAATGAAAAAAAATATGGGTGCCACGGATAAAATCGTCCGAATAATTATTGCGCTCGTAATCGCAGGGCTTTATTTCGCTGGAATAATCAATGGAACAATTGCCATCATAGGCTTAGCATTAGCCGCAATCTTCATACTTACCAGTTTTATCAGTTTTTACCCTCTGTACTTACCATTTGGGTTAAGTACTCTAAGGAAGAAATCAGAATAGAAGAAAAGCCAAACAAAAGATTAAGGCAGCCTTTGGTTGCCTTTTTTTATTTCTGACCTAATCGAACACCAGCATATTATCGTAATATTGCAATGAAACAATTAGTCATGGGAATTACAAAATCCAACCTTTTTACTGAGGAGCAAAATCACTTGAGCGCGATTGCGAAAGTGTTAGGTCACCCTGCTCGGCTTGCTATTATTGAATACTTGCTCAATGCGAATCAATGCATCAATAGCGACCTCGTCAATGAATTGGGTTTGGCGCAGGCCACCATTAGTCAACATCTTAAAGAATTAAAGTCAGCGAATATCATCCAAGGAACCATCGAGGGAACCTCGATGTGTTACTGCATAAACGCTCAAGAATGGGTCCACATTCAGGGGTTATTCAATAATCTATTCAATCAATTTCAGCACACCACCACGGGCGATTGCTGCTAAAATACAAGTCATGAAAACAGAACAAGAACTCAAAGAAATTGTACGAGAGAAGTACAGCAAGATCGCTCTGCAAGAGAAGGATGTAAACGCTTCTTCATGCTGCGGAGCGACAACATCTTCCAACAAGATCTACAGCATCATGATGGATGATTACAAAGAAGTAGAAGGTTATGCTTCTGATGCGGACCTGGGTTTGGGTTGTGGGCTTCCTACAGCGTTTGCCCATATTGGCAAAGGAGATACAGTAATTGATTTAGGTTCAGGTGCGGGAAACGATTGTTTTGTAGCGCGTCATGAAACAGGTGCTGAGGGTAAGGTAATCGGTATAGACTTTACCGATGCAATGATCGCCAAAGCCAGAGAAAATGCAGACAAACTGGGCTACAACAACGTGGAGTTTCGCTCAGGAGATATTGAGGCTATGCCTGTTATTGATTCAACAGCAGATGTTGTTGTAAGCAATTGTGTGCTCAACTTAGTTCCAAACAAACAGGCTGTAATCAAAGATATTTTCCGGGTTCTAAAATCGGGCGGTCACTTTAGTATTTCAGACATTGTATTGATTGGTGAATTGCCAGATGCTTTGAGAAAAGATGCTGAAATGTATGCTGGATGTGTAGCGGGAGCCATTCAAAAAGATGATTATTTAGGCTTTATTGAGCAGCAAGGCTTTGAGAATATCACCATCCAAAAAGAGAAAACCATCACCATTCCTAGCGATATTTTGGAAAAATACTTGACCACAGAACAGATGGACTCTTTCCAAAATGGAAGTACTGGGATCTTTAGCATCACCGTCTTCGCTGAAAAACCTAGTCGAAAAACGCCCAAGGCAAAAATCAATATTTCAGATCTAAACTCTTCAGAAAATGCCTGCACACCGGGATCGGGTTGTTGCTAAAGCTACTATTATGAAAGAACAACTTATTCAGTCTTTGAAAAATATGGATACTAATGTGGCGTCCATAAGTGAAGAGCGCAAAGCCAAACTCATGCCATTGGTTTACTTCATACTCGACAATCAGCGTGACAATGACCCCTCTGAACTCATCTTTGTATGCACGCACAATGCACGCAGAAGTCATATGGCCCAACTATGGGCTGCAGCCGCTGCTTTGTATTGTGATCTAGAAAATATTGAAACATACTCAGGAGGCGTTGAAGTAACACGTATACACCCAAATGCACTGGCTTCACTAGAGCGAAGCGGGTTCGAGTTTTCAGGTGAAGATGATATTGAAAACCCAAGCTTTCTAGTACAATTAGGCGATAGTGTGATGTTTGAAGTATTCTCAAAAAAATACGATGACGACACCAATCCCCAGAAAAATTTTGCGGCCGTTCTGGTCTGTTCAGAAGTAGCTGAGGCATGCCCAAATGTAGAGGGAGCATCGCTGCGACTTCCAATATCCTATGATGACCCAAAAGAATTTGACAGAAGCGACCTCGCTGAAGAAAGGTACGATGAGCGCAGTTTTCAAATTGGCACAGAAATGCTCTTTGTGATGAAAACTGCTTCCGAAAAGCTAACGGCATGAAAGGCATCAGTTTTTTTGAGAAATACCTGACGCTTTGGGTTATTCTGAGCATAGTTGCCGGCATAGGAATTGGTGCGATAGCAGGAGAAGAGGTTTCAATTATAGCAAATTGGGAATATGCCCATGTCAATATCCCTGTTGCCATTTTAATTTGGATGATGATTTTTCCGATGATGGTTCAAATTGATTTTGGATCATTAAAAAACATCCACAAGAACGCCAGAGGATTAGGTTTAACGGTTGTTGTCAATTGGTTAATAAAGCCTTTTACTATGGCCTTATTTGCCTGGGTTTTCTTTGACAACATCTATGCGGCATGGATCAGTCCAGAGCTGGCTGATGAATACATTGCAGGGGCTATACTTTTAGGTGCAGCACCTTGCACAGCCATGGTTTTTGTATGGTCTTACCTGAGCAAAGGAGACGCGAACTACACTTTAGTGCAAGTTTCTGTCAATGACCTCATCCTTTTAGTTGCCTTCGTTCCAATAGTGCAATTGCTTCTCGGAATCACAGATTTTCAAATTCCATACGATGTTCTGATTACTTCGGTTATTGTATTTGTTGTAATTCCATTAGTAGCCGGGTTTTTTGTAAATAAATGGCTCACAAAAGCGAGAGGATTGGAATGGTTTAACATTCAATTTTTGCCAAAACTCAAACCCCTTTCCATCATTGCGTTGCTCTCTACTTTGATTCTGCTATTCGCTTTTCAAGGTGATCAAATCATAGATTCGCCTTTCTTCATCTTATTGATTGCCATTCCTCTGACCCTTCAGACCTACTTTATTTTTTTCTTGAGCTGGTTTGCAGGAAAGTTCTTGAAACTACCCTATCAAATCTGTGCCCCAGCCGCCATGATTGGAGCCAGCAACTTTTTTGAGCTTGCCGTGGCTGTTGCCATAGCCTTGTTTGGGTTAAATTCTGGCGCTGCGCTCGTAACGGTAGTTGGGGTACTCATTGAAGTGCCGATCATGCTGAGCTTGGTGAAAGTCGCCAATAAATGGAACTATCGTTAACCCTTAGATCCTTCTATTCAGCAATCACCAAGAAGTAGTTCTTCTTGCCTCTTTGAAGCAGTAAGTACTTTCCAGTAATCAAATTAGATGAGGAGGACCTGAATGCATCATCAACTTTATTCTTGTTGATTGAAATTGAGTTTTCCTTTAACGCTCTTCTGGCTTCTCCATTGGAAGCTAAAAAGCCCGTTTTCTCTGCCAGTAATTCCACAATGCCCATTCCATTTTCGATTTCAGCCTTTGAAACTCGACCTTGCGGCACTCCTTCAAATACATCAAGCACAGTAGCCTCATCTAAACTCATCAACGCCTCACTTGTCGCTTTTCCGAAGAGCACTTCAGATGCATTGATGGCATTTTCTAGGTCCGTTGAAGAGTGAACCCTTGCCGTAAGTTCTTCGGCCAATGCCCGTTGCATGGCTCGCATATGCGGAGCCTGGGCATGTTCTACTTCAAGTCCTTCAATCTCTTCTTGATTCTTCGTTGAAAACACACGCATGTAGTTGCCCACATCGCCATCAGCAGTATTCAATAAGAACTGATAAAACTTGTAGGGTGATGTTCTGTTCGGATCTAGCCAAACATTTCCGCCTTCTGTCTTGCCAAACTTGGTTCCATCTGCTTTCTTGATTAATGGTGTAGTTAGAGCATATGCCTCTCCGCCTTCCATTCTCCGAATCAGCTCAGTTCCTGTTGTAATATTCCCCCATTGATCACTGCCTCCCATTTGGATATTGCAACCGTAGTTTTTCCACAAGTGGTAAAAATCATAACCTTGAATCAATTGGTAACTAAACTCGGTAAAAGACATGCCCGTCTCTTGCCTATTCTTAACTGAATCTTTGGCCAGCATGTAGTTGATGGAGATGTGCTTCCCTACATCACGAATAAATCCAAGAAAATCAAACTCCTTGAACCAATCATAGTTATTGACCAATTTAGCCGCATGGGCTCCGTCAAAATCTAAAAATTTTTCGAGCTGTTTCTTTTGAGATTCAAGGTTATGCTGAAGAAGGTCAACGTTCAATAAATTTCGTTCAGCAGACTTTCCACTTGGATCACCAACCATTCCGGTGGCCCCTCCAACCAAGGCTATTGGGTTATTACCTGTGCGTTGAAAATGGGTAAGAGTCATCACTTGTGCCATATTTCCAATTCCTAAAGAATCAGCGGTTGGGTCAAACCCTATATAACCAGTTGCATTGCCATTGGCCACCAACTCCTCAGTGCCTGGAATCATGTCTTGTAACATGCCTCTCCAGCGCAATTCATCCACAAAATTGTTCATTTCTTAGCTCGTTTGGGCGGCAAAAATAAGCTTATATCATCGACAGAATAGGACGGCTTGCCTACTCATTGATGATCTCGAAAAGCTTATCCAAGTTTGGCGTTAAGATTATCTCGATTCTTCTGTTCTTAGCCTTTCCTTCTGCCGTGCCATTATCGGCAACAGGAATAAACTCGCCTCGTCCTGCCGCAGTTAGCATGGTGTTGTCCATTCCGCCATCATTGGTCATGATTTTGACGACCGATGTAGCGCGCATTACAGAAAGATCCCAATTGTCTTTGATTGCTCCTTTTCCATTAAAAGGATCAGAATCAGTATGTCCCTCAACCAAAATGGTAATGTCTTTCTCGTTTTTGATCACTGCAGCTAAATCAACAAGCGTTTTTTTACCGTCAGCATTAACTACTGTGCTACCACTTGGGAATAACAGTTTCGCCTCCAAGCTCACATAAATCTTACCATTGCGTTGTTCCACAGTAAGGCCTTTATCCGCGAAACCAGTTAGTGCTGCAGCTATTCTATCTTTCAACGCTCGAACTGCCGCATCTTTTTCGGCTATAATGCTTTCTAGCTCTTTAACTCTAGCCTCACGCTTTTCTAGCTCAACTTGAAGGTCGTTCAATCTAGCCTCTTTTGCATCAAGCTCTCTTTCAAGCTCTCTAAGGTCATCTTCTCTTCGTTGAAGGTCAAGTTGAGTTTCTCTTAACGCTTCTAGCAACTCTCTATTCTCTCTATCGCCTTCATTTCTAGACCGACTTAGCCGATCTGTCAATTCTTGGTTTAGCTTATCAAGAGCTTTGTACTTCGCCTCGACTTTTCTGTAGTATTTACCGTCAGAAGCTGTGTCTTTCTTTACTTGCCCCATCAGTTTCGTTAACTGGGCAAGGTCTGCGCTCAATTCTTCGTTCTCTGCGCTAAGTGTTCGATTATTATTGGTCAACGACTCTCTTTCGCTTTCACACTTTTCTTGTTTGGCCTTAAGTTCTTCATATTGGCGTGATGGAACACACGATGAAACAACCATAGCAATGATGGCCAAAAACATAATACTTCTCATACCTTCTAACTTTGAATATGATGCAAAGCTACTGGCAACGAGAGTGAAGAAAATCAGAAGTAATAGGAATTATGAACAGTGCGGTTTTCGTTATTCTGCCTTATCTAATTTTTGGCTTTCGTCAATCCAAACTCTTCTAAAGTCGCGATATTCGATGCTGTTTTGAGTAAGTCCTCTGACATACTTAGGAAGTAATCTAGTCAACTCATCATAGTACAATGGCATGATAACCGCATCATTGATCAGCATTTGATTTCCAAAATCATCCACACCCCAATAACCCTGATTTCTCTCTAAAACGACTAACTCATCTCGTTGGAAGACTTTTAAATGAAACGGCCCAGTTCCAATCGCCTTATTCGTCATATCATCACCATATGCATCTACGGCTTCCTTTGGATAGATGTAAAAGGCCTTATGCCCCATAAGTCTTAAGAAGGAGGCAAAAGGGAAATTGAGCTTGATCTTTACTGTATAATCATCCAATACTTCAATGCACTCTAAGCCAGCGGGCTTTTCACCGTTAGCTTTCGCCTTGTAGTAATCTTCAGCGCCTCGCAGGCGCTCTTTTACCAACCAAAACATCTGATTATTCGCACTTGGTGTGCACAGCTGTTCAAAGCAGTATTTAACATCAGAAGCTTTCACCTCTCGCCCTTTTCCGTTTTCAAAACAGGTGTCGTCATGAAACTTCACACCCTTTCTTAATCGGAAAGTCCACTCAGTAGCATTTTCATTTGCTTCCCAACTCTCCGCTAACCCAGGAATTGGCTCTAGGGTTGACTGATCGAAACGAACCATCCCTTCATACACCTGACTGGCAACTCTATAACCCGTAACTTCAGTTATTTCAACGGGATGTAGGCTTCTAATATCCATTACTTCGTTCACACGAAATACCCCTCCAATTTGAATTCCTCCCTTGCCTTCTCGAAAGGAGGATGTTTGCTCACCTCCGCACCCATAGAGCAGAAGAGAGATTAAAACGGAAAAAAATAGTCTTGACCTAGTGGCCTAGTTCTACGCGAATATATGTCTAAGAGTTTTAAGAATCGCTATTAAGCCATTGCAATACTGCAGGAAAGATAAATGAGCTTTTGAACAAGATATCTTCGCTGGTAAGCGTTAATTTGAAGGATTTTCAATGAAGCCCCTTATCCGAATATCTTATCTCAGCTTGCGGCCATGTCTCTTGATTTTGGCGTTAATTCTTTCTGTATCGCAGATGGTGAGGGCGCAACACACATCTGTGTCACTTTCAATAATCGGACAGACTACTATTCTTGACACCAACAGTATTGTTCCTGAAAGCTTTGAAATTACAGGCCTAGAACAATCGCAATATGTAGTCGACTTTGCCAAAGCGGAACTGAAAATCACAGATAGCACAATAACCTATCCCTTCGAAATCACAACTCGGTTTCAAACATTTCCCTTTAATTTCTCAAAGCCTTATAAGCATAAAGACGAGTCAATGATTACTGCAAGGCAACGCATTTACAACCCTTTTAGATCAACGGGAGTCAAGGAAAATGAAAGCATATTCGACTTTGGCGACATTGAAAAAAGAGGTAGTATTTCTCGCGGAATAAGCGCTGGAAACAATCAAAACCTTTCCGTCAACTCAAGTTTAAACCTTCAGTTATCTGGGCGCTTAAATGAACGCTTCAGTCTTGTTGCCGCCATTGCAGATCAGAACATTCCCATTCAGCCGGACGGCAACACTCAGCAACTTCAAGATTTTGACCAGGTATACATTCAAATATTTGATGACAACACTCGAATTACGGCCGGAGACTTTCAAACCGTGCGAAATGAAGGCTATTTCATGCGCTTCAACAAAAGGTTGCAAGGAGGCAGAGTTGAAACCAAAATAGTTCCATTCAATGGAGACACTTCACGTGTCTTGACACTGGAGGCTAGTGGCGCTGTTTCTAGAGGGAAATTTGCGCGAAAAACTATCCAAGGTGTTGAAGGAAATCAAGGTCCTTATCGCTTAACAGGCGCAGAAGGCGAACCATTTATCGTAGTGCTTTCCGGAACTGAACGTATTTACATTGATGGTCAGTTATTGTTACGAGGCCAAGAGAATGACTATGTCATCAACTACAACACTTCTGAAATAACCTTTACGGCTAAAACTTTGGTTACAAAAGACCGCAGAATTGTTGCTGAGTATCAATACTCCGATCGAAACTATGCGCGCTCATTGATCTACAGTTCAGCAAACTACGAAGGGCAGCGCATGAAATTAGACCTAGCTTTTTACACGGAACAAGACGCAAAAAATCAGCCTCTTCAACAAACCCTAACTGATCAACAAAAGAACGTTCTAAGAGCTGCTGGCGACAGTGCAGCCCTAACCTTAGCTTCAAGTATCGACTCTGTTGGTTACAGCGAAAACCAACTGCTTTATAACCTTGCAGATACTTCATACATCGACCCTGTATTGAATCTAGAAATTCAGGCACCTGGCATACTCATCTACTCCACCAACCCAGAAAAAGCCGTTTATCAAGCTACGTTTTCCAACGTAGGTGCAGGTAACGGAAATTATGTTTTCTCAGAGCAACTGGCTTTTGGAAGGGTTTATTCTTGGGTGCCTCCTATTAATGGCGCACCTCAAGGATCATTTGAACCTGTCATTCAACTGATCACACCAAAGCAAAGGCAAATGATAACAGCTCGCGCTGAATATGCTATTTCAGAAAGTGTAAATGCCACTGTTGAATGGGCAGGAAGCAGCAATGACATCAACACATTTAGCACGTTAGATGAAAGTGATGATTTGGGAATGGGAACCAAAATAACCATTGATGGCTCTCAAAAAGTGACGGAACATTGGAACGCCTTGGGTAAAGTTGATTATGAGTTCTTGCAACAAAACTTTGCTCAAATTGAACGCTTCAGAGATGTAGAATTTGATCGTGATTGGAATATTAGAGACCTGTTGATTCCCGATGACCAAAATGTTTTAGGTGCTGAGATTGGAGCTCAACACGAGGAAAATTTCAAAGCTTTATATGGCATCAAATCATTTACGGCAGGCGAGTCTTTTCGAGGAATTCAAAATTCAGCGTCTGTTTCTTCTGACTTTAAAAACTTAAAAGGAAACTACGCTGCAAGCCTCACGAACCAAGAAGGCGATCTCATTAAAAGTGATTATTTCCAACATAATTCGTTGGTTTCCATCCCATTTTGGAAACTTCAATTAGGGTTTAAAGATGACTTGGAAGAGAACAGGCGATACGACCCAAGAGCAGATACACTTAGCAACCTATCATTTAAATGGTGGGAATGGGAGGCTTCTATTTCAACAGCAGACAGCGCCAAAAACAAACACAAGCTTTCTTATTCAGAGCGCACCGACTGGCTGAAAGAAAGTGCTGACCTAGGTAAGGCAACATTTGCGCGTATTTATGGGTACGAAATGAACCTGACCAAAATGCGCAACTCAAGCCTGAACTTTCGCGTTAATTACAGAACGCTGGACATTCTTAATAAGGAACTTACGACTCAGCAACAAGAAAACACACTTCTTTCTCGTGCTGAGTATCAGTTTCGCGTATTCAAAGGTGCTATCAGCTCATCTACCTTTTATGAAGTTGGTTCTGGGCTGGAAAATAGGAGGGAGTTTGTTTACATAGAAACGACTCCTGGACAAGGAACACACATCCACATTGACTATAATAATAATGACGAAAAAGAGCTGGATGAATTTGAGCTGGCAATTCAGGCAGACCAAGTGGCATCGGCTAATTATTTAAAGGTATTTGTTCCAACCAGCGAATACATCAAGGTTTTCAGAAATCAATTTTCGCAATCGCTCTACTTCCGACCATCTGCGATATGGCGTAACGAAAAAGGAGCTCGAAAAGTCATTAGTTACTTTTCAGATCAGTTTTCATTTTCAGCAGACCGCAAAAACTTAGCGTTGGATTTGATTGATCAATTTAATCCCTTCCTCTTTGACTTGGCTGATTCTGTGCTTCAATCAACCAACTCAAATTTGCGAAACATCTTTTATTTTAACCAATCTCACCCCGTTTTTGGAGCCGATTTAACTTATCAGCGTTTAGATTCCAGAAACCTTTTAACAAGTGGTTTCGAATCGAGAGAAAATGAAAAAACAAGCGCAGGCTTCCGATGGAACTTCACGTCCATTTTAGGACTTGAATCACGTGGAGAAAGAGGTCGAAAAAACTCTAAGTCAGACGCAGGCATCTTAAGCTCTAGAAACTTCAATATTCACTACCAACAAATTGAGCCTAAGCTGGTGCTTCAGCCAGGAACTAAATGGCGCCTGAGCTTCACCTTCAACTATAAGGAACAAGAAAATAAATTGAACGAGCCCGAAGCATTAACCGGAGGCGAAAAATCAATAGCTAGACAAAGTGCCCTTGAATTTAACCTTAACTCACCTGAGAAGGGTAGTTTATTGATGACCGGAAGCTTAGTTCAAATCAACTATTCAGGCGCTGCCGGAAGTGCCGTAGGCTTTGAAATGTTGGATGGGTTGCAGCCCGGACTCAATGGAACCTGGGGGGTTTCATATCAGCGAACCCTCGCTAACAACCTTCAAATCAACCTCACCTATAACGGTCGTCAGTCTCCGGGTCTTAGAGTAATACATACCGGTGGTGTTGAAGCTCGAGCTTTTTTCTAAACTATTTCAACTCGAAGCTGGTCGTTCCCATTAAGTAATCTTCAGCATACATCTCAATGATGTATTTTCCTTCCAAAGCATCCCCGAGCATATCCCAATATAGGCACATGTCCGTTTCCTCGCCCTCATACATTATCTCTTCTTTCCGAGAATAAAGGCCTTCTTTGCCATCATAAGTAAACATGTATTCTTTTGATTGGTCGTAGGAGAGCACCTCTCCATCAGGCCCCACAATCCGCAAGTAAATAATCTTCTTACCAGGCTTTGTTACCTCGTTCTTATCGATTGTAAAGCACGTCTTGATCTTATCTGTTCTCTTTGCGCGGTTAGTTTCTCTATGCACTGTGCTGTTTTTAACACGTTGCCCGAAAGAAACTAAATCAACCGCCTTCAACTTAGATCCTAGCTTTACTTTTTCAGCCAGTTTTTCATTTTTGTCGCTCAATTCTGTGTTTTGCTCTTTCTGCTTATTTAGCTTTGTTTCTACCTCAGCTTTTTGAACGATCAACTCTTGGTTTGCTGTATTCAATGAATCAATTGTCACTAGGTAATCTTTCATAACATCTCGTAAAGTCGAGGCCTCTTTTCTCAACTTATAAATAATCCACGCATCATCCTTGTGCTTTTCTGCCTCCTTGAGCATCTTTTCAATTTGCTCTTTTTGCTCAGCGATTTGCGCTAGCATGTCTTCATTGTCCGTAGATACAGAATCATATTGCGCAAGCATATCTTCTAACTCCATAGTTAGATTGCTTTTTTCTGTTGTCAAGTCTGTGTTATCCGTAACTAGTTGAACGTTCTCTTGGCGCTCATTATAAAAAAGAAAGAGTGTCGCGATGTTGGTAATCAAAAGCATCACCACAAGTACGGTTAAATTCCTGCTTTTCTTATTTTGATTTTCAGCCATAACACAATCGTATTAATTTAATGCAAAGCTATTAAGGTATAAGACCCAACGAAGATTATTGAAAATCATTTTTTGGCAACGCTTTGTTAACACAGATTATTTGAGTTTAGCGGCATTTGATCCTAAAGTCAGGCTTACATTTGAGGCATGTATCGCTTAATCAATATTGTCATAGGATATGTGAGTGTCATTCCGGGCATCATCATGGCGCTTGGCGCTTGGCAATATTTCCAAGAACTGCCTTTATACGATATTCTAATTGCCAGAAGTGTGGGTGCTTTTGTAATCATATCTGTCGTTGCCGCGATTCAAACCAAAAAAGACATTAAGAAGGTGTCTCAGTTAGGCATTAGCATTGGGTTTATTTGGATGCTTACGGCTATGATTATGGAGCTGGAGCTATGACCCAAATCAGAGCAGAAAACTGGTTTGCCTCAAACGGATGGAAGGTTTTTCCGTTTCAAACTTCTGCTTGGAAACATTATAACGAAGGCTTTAATGGAATAGTTAACGCTCCTACGGGCAGCGGAAAAACCTATTCGCTCATGGTTCCTATTTTGCAATCCATTGAAAAAGGTAAAGGCCTTCAAGCGATTTGGATCACACCTATTCGAGCACTATCAAAAGAGATTTTGCAGTCCACAGAAAAAGCAGCGAAGGGATTGGATTTAGAGGTGAAGGTGGCTGTTCGAACTGGTGACACTTCAACAAAAGACAAAACAAAGCTCAAGAAATCGCCTCCAGATATTCTCATAACCACCCCTGAGACTATTCATTTATTACTCGCCCAAAAAGGCTATGACAGCTATTTTAAAAACGTGAAGGCAATCGTAATGGATGAGTGGCACGAAATGATGGGTTCAAAGCGCGGAGTGCAGATAGAATTAGCGCTTTCTCGCTTGAAAAGCATTTCTCCTCAACTACGGATATGGGGAATTTCTGCCACCATCGGAAACATGGAGGAGTCACTACAAGTGCTTCTTGGAAATTGGCACGAAACGCGGCCCAAAGTCATTGTCAAGAGTAAAATCAAAAAGAAATACATCGTAAAATCTGTTTTTCCTAATGAATTGGAAACGCTTCCTTGGGCAGGGCATTTAGGTATTCGGCTCATTGAAAAGATCATTCCCATTTTACTGCGCAGCGAAAGCACTTTGATCTTTTTAAACACACGTGGTCAGGCTGAAATTTGGTATCAAAAACTATTGGAACATTCCCCTGACTTTGCAGGTGTGGTGGCATTGCACCATGGTTCTATGAGCCGAGAAACACGGCATTGGGTTGAAGATGCATTGTACGATGGAAGGTTGAAAGTCGTCATCTGCACTTCAAGTCTCGACCTTGGTGTTGATTTCAGACCTGTTGAGACTATTATTCAAGTAGGCGGGCCAAAAGGTGTATCACGTTTTATGCAACGCGCGGGAAGAAGTGGTCATCAACCAGGTGCAACGAGCAATATTTACTTTCTTCCGACACACTCACTAGAATTGATTGAAGCTGCGGCATTGCGCGAAGCAGTGGATAAAGAATTGACCGAAAGCAGACTGCCCTTCATCCGTTCATTTGACGTGCTCATTCAGTACTTGGTGACCTTGGCAGTTTCGGACGGGTTCTTGCCTCAAGAAATCTTCGAAGAAGTAAGAAACACATTTTGCTACAATTCCATCTCAGAAGAGGAGTGGTTATGGTGCCTGAGTTTTATTGTTCAAGGAGGCAATTCACTTCAAGGCTACGATGAATTTCATAAGGTGGTCATTGAAGAAGGGGTGTATAAAGTAACCAGCCGAAAGGTAGCCATGCGACATAGGCTCAGCATGGGAACAATAGTGAGTGACGCCATGCTAAAAGTGAAAATGCAGCGCGGTGGATATTTGGGCAACATCGAAGAATACTTTGTCGCCAAACTCAACCCTGGTGATAACTTTTGGTTTTCTGGCAGAAGCCTAGAGCTAATTCGCATCAAAGACATGACGGTACAGGTGCGCAAGTCCAATAAGCAAACCGGACCAATACCGAGTTGGATGGGCGGTAGAATGCCATTGAGTTCGCAGATGTCTAAAATGCTTCGCAAAAAACTGAATGAGGCTGTTTTGAAAACCTCTAAAGATGAAGAAATACTCTTTCTAGAACCATTGATCGCGCAGCAACAAGAAACGTCAATCGTGCCGAAAGAAGGTCAATTTTTGATCGAACAATACGAAAGCAAGGATGGATATCACGTATTGATGTACCCCTTCGAAGGACGATTTGTACACGAAGGAATAGGAGCATTAATAGCATACCGGATTTCATTACTTCAACCCATTTCATTCAGCATTGCCATGAATGATTATGGCTTCGAATTACTTTCGGACCAACCCATACCAATGCAAGACGCCATTGACACCAATATTTTTTCAACCGACCACTTGATGGAAGACATACTTGCAAGCATTAACTCAGTGGAAATGGCCAAGCGAAGGTTCAGAGATATTGCCAGTATAAGCGGACTGGTATTCCAGGGATATCCTCACAAACAAAAGAAAGAACGTCATTTACAGGCCAGCTCTCAACTGTTTTTTAGCGTATTTCAAGACTATGAAAAAGACAATCTTCTTTTGAGACAGTCTTTTGATGAAGTGATGGATTTTCAATTGGAGGAAGTGAGAATGCGCGAGGCGCTAAATAGGATTAACAACCAAGAAATCGTTATCACGAACCCTGGAAAATTCACGCCATTTGCCTTCCCAATCATCGTTGATCGTTTGCGCGAAAAGCTTACTTCTGAAAGCTTGCAGGACAGAATCAAAAAGATGAAAATTCAGCTTTGATGGCGAAGTAAGAAGGTAGATATTTGGGCAGATGAAGAAAATTGCTCTCCTTCTAATCTTGTTTACTCAATTTGGCGCAAAAGGCGCCAACCTTGACAGCCTTTTTCAATCATTGAATTACCGCTCATCTGAACTTCAGCTCGAAGCACTCGACAGCGCTTATAAATCACTTCGATATGCCGATTCTGCAGATTTTGCCTCTTTTCACCTTAGAGCGTTGCAAGTAAAACTAGACTGGAAGGAAAAGACCCAGCTTATTTATAAAGGCAAGTATAACATGGCCCGGTGGTATGTTGCGCATGACCAAGTAGCTAAAGGAGTTCTTGTGCTATCACAACTTTCTGATGAAATCAATGCCGAACAATACCCCGAAATTAAAGCCCATGTGCTCATTTCTCTCAGCTCTAACTATCATGAGATGGGGTCAATTGAACGAGCGCTTGAATATTCCCTTTTAGCTATTGACTGCCTGAAGTTTGCACAAGACACCTCTTTTCTACCTCAGGCGCTAAACACGGTAGGTGAAACATATCGGACCATGAACGATTTTGAGTCAGCGATCTCATATTATGATCGAGGATTATCTTCCGCAAAAGCCCAAAAAGATTCTTTCTTACTTGGCATGATTTCCAGTAATAAAGGAATCGCCCTTACCAAACTCAAACGATTCGAGGAGGCTCAAGAGGCCTTAAAATTCGGGTATGATGTTGCGGTAAAAACAGGACAAAAATTTGGTCAAGCTATCTTGTTGACCAACGCTGGTTTCTCCGCTAAAGAAGAAAAAGACTATGATCGAGCGCTTGACTTCTATATTCAATCCCTTACCATCAAGGAAGAACTTGGGAATAAAAGAAGCTTAGCATATACCTTAAATGATGTCGGTGAGACCTATTATTTCTTAAAAGAATATAAGATTGGTCTTGACTATTGCTTGCGCGCATTAAAACTCATTGATGAGTCTGACTCTCCTTATTACATAAGAGATTTTAAACTCACAATTGCGCGATTATATGAGGCAAACAATCTATTTGACAGCGCCTATATTTACTTAGAAGATTCTAGAGAGCTGCAAGAAAACCTACTGAATGAAGACAATATAGCGGAAGTGGCTCGTATTGAGCAAATGCATGCGCTTAGAGAGAAAGAGCTTGAAAACAGTGTTTTGAAGGCACAAAATGAAGCGAACCTTGCTGAGCTGAAACGAGGACGATGGTTATTTGCTTTTATAACCCTGCTCTTATTAGCAGCTTTCAGTATTGGATTCACACTCTTTAGAAGCAACAGAATTAAACACGCTTTCTCCGCCAAACTGGAAACAAAAAATTTAGCTCTATTGCACACTAACGAAAACCTAAATCAGCTGCTCAACGAACAGAACTCGTTGTTCAATATTGTTACTCATGATTTAAAAAGTCCGTTAATGAATAGCGCACAATTGCTTGCGCTTGAATCAGAGGCTGAAACCTCAGCTGAAAAAGCCAAAATGAAATCAATGATCCAACGTTCAGTGAATGGCGCACTAGGTTTTATCTCAGAATTTAATGCCTTGAGAGAGTTGGAAGAAAAAAATGAACTTCCTAAAAAAGAAGTGTTCGATCTTACAGTTGCAATCAAAGAAGTGCTGGCTCACTTTGAAAACGAACTCAGTAAACGAAAAATACAAGTTCACTTCAACGATAAACAAGATATTAGTGCGAACAGTGTGCCTTCGTTTGTCCGTCACATTCTTTTGAACCTCATTTCTAACGCAGTCAAGTTTTCTCCAGACAAAGGCAGCATTTTTATCACCATTTCACAATCAGGCAGTACCCGGATCTCCATCGAAGACCAAGGAACAGGCATAAAGCCGGAGAGTTTGGATCGCATTTTCGAACGCTTTTTCCGCGCCCCAGCCGGATTGGTAAGCGCTAAATCAAATGGTTTAGGACTATCATTAGTGAAGCTTTTGGTGGAAAAATTAGGTGGAAAAATCTCCGTAAAAAGCATCCTAAACAAGGGAAGTGAATTCATCGTCTACATTCCTTAAACTCAATGTCTTTTAATCCTCTAACTGCTGTAATTGCTGAAACTTCGGTTACCTTCGGAAATCGTTGGATGAGGATGAATGATGACCTCATCATCGCTGACCTACACTTGGGTAAAACTATGCATTTCAGAAAGGCAGGACTTCCTATTCCTCCTTCTGCTCGTTTTACAGATCAATCTGCATTGCTCAACTTGATCAATGCTGAACAACCAAATCGACTGATCATTTTGGGCGATCTTTTTCACAGTGCGCTCAATTCTGAAATGGAAGAGTTTGGAATGATTACGAGTCAATTTCCTAAGATTGAATTTCTATTGGTTATTGGTAACCACGATATTCTTTCTGGTTCTAACTATCGCTCATTGGACCTACAGATTTTTGAAACACTATCGATTGGGCCGTTCTTTCTCACGCACGAACCAGCGGCAGAATTAGAAAATGACCAAATCAACATACACGGTCACATCCATCCTGGCGCTCTGCTCAGAGGAAAAGGGCGTCAATCATTAATGGTTCCATGCTTTCACCTTCAAAATCAACATTTAATCATGCCTGCTTTTGGTGCTTTAACAGGGCTGATGAAGATTAAGCCTAAAAAGAAGGATTCCGTTTTTGGCGTTTTAGAGACGGAGGTTGTGAAGTTGATATAGGGCATTCTGAACCTAAGAAACAAGACAATTTTCCTTTAACCGCAATTCTTTGCTTTTTTTGTAGTCTAAAATAGAAACCATGAGCGACAAGATCAATGCAGACAAAGCCCCAAAACCAGTTGGTTCATATCCCCACGCCAGACGCGTTGGAAACTTGCTCTTCTTATCGGGTGTTGGTCCGCGCACTGCAGGCTCTGATGCCAACGACAGCGGTGTTCCTGGGTTGAAGCTCGATCACAATGGCAACTTTCTAGAATTTGATTTTGAGGCGCAATGCCGGTCTGTTTTCGACAATGTTCGTTCGGTTTTAGAGGCTTCTGGAAGTTCTTGGAATAATTTAGTAGATGTTACTGTCTTTCTGGTAAACATGAACCGCGATTTCGCCACATATAACCGGGTTTATGCAGAGTATTTCAAAGACGCTCAGCCGTGCAGAACTACGGTTGAAATCAACTCATTACCTACTCCTATTGCTATTGAATTGAAGTGTATTGCTACGATCGAGTAAATTGAAACCTTCTGAAAACACTAGGTCAAAGCTGGCTTCTGCTTAATTGACCGCATATTTTATCGAACAAAAAGGGTCAAGAGGGCGCTCATTCTTTGGAGGCACAATTAATTGTGACAATTCTGGATTTAACACAGCCTAACGCAACCTATTCCGGTTATAATTAATGGCTGCCTTTTTCAATGCGTTCTTCTTGAAATAAGGAATGATGATGTACATGGTAGTCGGCACAGCTCCTGCCACTACCAAAGCGATTTGTGAAGGTGAAGAAATATCATCATTCGTCCAAGCATTGTAGGCAAAAACACCAAACAGAGGGAGCGCAACCCCCAAAGAAACTTGCTTTGCAATGGCCCAATTTCTGAAGCGATTCATGTATTTCTTACTCTCAGGGTCAAAGTTGAAATCGCGTCTTAAGTTGCCTCCATAAATTCCTACCCACTTATAGTCGCTCTCTGAAGCGTTTTTGTAGCTGTGCCAATAAAAAAACGACCGGCTATCAGCTCCAGTTGAGGTAAAAGAATAGCTTCTAATCATGTCAGACTGCACAACCATACTGTCATTTTCAGATTCAATTTGGGAAAACACACTGCAGAATGGAAACAGCAGTGTGATGATAAACAGCAGATAATGTTTCATAGCTAAAACAAACTTGAGAATTAATTGGCTTCAACACGTCTTTTTTTGACGCATTACTTCATCAAAATACGTCACTATGAATGCTCCTCTTTTCGCCATTCTTTTCAACGCTTAAGTCGAATCTAGATTTTACCTTTGCCGCCTTTTGTAAGAACAGGCTAGAACGTTGACATGAAAGGATTTAAAGAACATGATGGGCTTAACCTGCCGAACATTGCCGAGCAGGTGCTAGAGAAGTGGAAAAACGAGAAAACGTTTGAGGCGAGTATTTCTACCCGCGAGGGTGGCCCTAGCTTCGTGTTTTACGAAGGCCCACCCTCAGCCAATGGTATGCCCGGAATCCATCATGTGATGGGCCGAACCATTAAAGATTTGTTTTGCCGATACAAGACCCAGCGAGGTTTTCAAGTAAACCGAAAAGCTGGTTGGGACACACACGGATTACCAGTTGAATTGGGCGTGGAAAAAGAACTCGGGATTACTAAAGAAGATATTGGCAAGAAAATCAGCATCGAAGAATACAACAAAGCATGCCGCGAAGCAGTGATGCGTTATACCGATGTGTGGAATGACCTCACAGAAAAAATGGGTTATTGGGTTGACATGAGCGACCCTTATGTAACTTATGAAAACAACTATATCGAGAGCGTTTGGTGGCTGCTGGGTCAGTTATATGAGAAAAACATGCTCTACAAAGGCTACACCATTCAGCCTTATTCTCCTGCTGCGGGAACAGGACTGAGCTCACATGAGTTGAACTTGCCCGGAACGTATAAAGACGTTAAGGATACGAGCGCAACCGCATTGTTTAAAGTGACAAGCAGCCCGTTGCAGTTTGTGAGCGATGCCGCTGATAATGGAAGCGCGTTCTTCATGGCATGGACGACCACACCTTGGACGTTACCATCAAATACAGCACTTACTGTTGGTGCAAAGATTGACTATGTTTTAGTTGACACTTTCAACCCATACACCGCAGAAGCTCAAAAAGTAATTCTCGCGGATAACTTGGTTTCTAAATACTTCAAAACAGAAGGCTTAGAGGCTGAAATGGCTTATTCTCCATCCGATAAATTATTACCTTACCGAGTGTTAGCTTCATTCAAGGGTGCTGAGTTGGTTGGTTCACGATACGAGCAGCTATTGCCATATGCACAACCAATGAGAGGTGCTGACAATGCGTTTCAAGTAATAGCTGGAGATTTTGTAACGACTGAAGACGGAACTGGAATCGTGCATACTGCTCCAACCTTTGGTGCAGATGACATGCAGGTCGCAAAGGCGGCTGGCGTTCCTCCCATGCTAGTCGAAAACGAAACTGGAGATCCAGTGCCGTTGGTTGATATGCAAGGGCGTTTTGTAATGGCAGTGAAAGACGATGTTTGGGGATTAGCGGGAGAACCTGTGAAAGCAGAGTACTTGAGCGATACTGATCGTGAAGCTGCTTTCGAAAAGCAAAAGGTGAGCTTGAAAGAACACATCCCTAACTTGAGTAATTACTTAAGTGTGGATGAGCGCATCGCTTTGAAATTAAAGCTGGAAGGAAAGGCCTTCAAAGTGGAGAAGTATCAGCACAATTATCCACATTGCTGGAGAACAGACAAGCCGATTTTATACTACCCATTGGACTCTTGGTTCATCAAAGCATCATCGGCACGTGAGAAGATGATTGCATTGAACAACACCATCAACTGGAAACCAGAGAGCACAGGAACAGGACGATTTGGAAATTGGCTAGAAAACGTAAACGATTGGAACTTGAGCCGCTCCAGATATTGGGGAACGCCACTTCCTATTTGGCGAACAGGGCCTTATGGTCCATTAGTGGAAGAATGCGTTGGCGCAATCAATGACTTCACCGAAAAGAACGCTTATTATATTTCTGAAGAGTGCTTAGACGAAGCTGGAAATCGTTTCGATGGCCAATCATTACTCAAGTACTTAGGCGAAAAACGATTAGCAGGCGAAAACGTCAACAACATTTGGAACGACCTTATTCGATCTCGTAAAATCAAAACATTCGCCTCGCTTCCAGAGGAAATAATCGACTTGCATCGTCCGATGGTCGATTTCGTCATATTCTTTAGAAATGGTCTTGTGCTAGCGCGCGAGTTAGACCTGATCGATGTTTGGTTTGACAGTGGCGCAATGCCATATGCACAGTGGCACTATCCTTTTGAGAACAAAGAGATGGTTGACAATGGCCTGGCATTTCCGGCAGATTTCATCGCTGAAGGAGTAGACCAAACTCGCGGTTGGTTCTATACGCTACACGCCATTTCATCTATGATCAAAGGTTCAGTTGCGTTTAAAAACGTAGTGAGCAATGGTCTTGTATTAGACAAGAACGGACAGAAGATGTCTAAACGATTGGGCAATGGTGTTGATCCGTTTGAAACGCTTGGGAAATTCGGCCCAGATGCCACCCGATGGTATATGATAACCAATGCCATGCCTTGGGATAATCTAAAGTTTGACTTGGACGGCATCACCGAGGTTCAGCGTAAGTATTTCAGAGCATTGCACAACAGTTATTCGTTCTTTGCGCTCTATGCTAACGTTGACAATTTCACTCATGCTGAGGAAGAAATCCCATTAGCGAACCGTCCTGAAATTGACCGTTGGGTAATCTCAAGGCTAAACAGCTTAGTGAAGGAAGTTGAAAATGCATTCGACAGCTATGAGCCAACTCGCGCAGGGCGAGCAATTCAAGATTTTGTGGTAGATGAATTGAGTAACTGGTATGTGCGTTTGTGCAGAAGGCGTTTCTGGAAAGGCGACTACTCTGAAGACAAAATCTCGGCCTACCAAACACTTTACCGTTGTTTGGTTTCTGTAGCAAAATTGAGTGCGCCAATCGCACCGTTTTATTCTGATTCATTATTCTGTGATTTGAATGATATCACAGGAAACGATGATGCTAGCTCCGTGCACATTTCAGAATGGCCAGTGATCAATGTGGCTGAAATTGATAACGATTTAGAGCAACGCATGGCTTTAGCTCAAACCGCCTCTTCACTAGCGCTTTCATTGCGCAAGAAAGAAAACATCAGAGTGCGTCAACCGCTTCAAAAAATCATGGTTCCAGTTATCAATGCTGAATTTGAAAAGCACCTCAAGCAAGTTGAAGATTTGATATTGAGTGAAATCAACGTGAAAGAGCTTCAGTACATCAAAGACGATGGTGTCTTTGTTAAAAGCATCAAGCCAAATTTTAAAGCGTTAGGCCCTAAAGTGGGTAAAAACATGAAAGTGCTAGCCGGCAAGGTTGCGCAGTTTGGACAAGAAGAAATTGAGATTCTGGAAACTCAAGGAAGCATTAATCTTGACCTTAATGGTGAGTCATTCGTCTTAATCAAAAATGATGTTGAAATAAGCACTAAAGATATTCCAGGATGGAGTGTGGCTAGCGAAGGATCCGTCACTGTTGCATTAGACATTACCATTAGCGAGGAACTTCGGTCAGAAGGAATTGCCCGTGAATTGGTAAATCGAATCCAGAACATGCGAAAAGAGAGCGGTTTAGACGTTACTGACAAAATCATTTTAATGGTTGAAAAGCAAGCGGATGTAACACGTGCTGTCGAATCCAATAAAAATTATATTTGCGATGAAACGCTTGCCTCCAAGCTTTCGCTAGAAGAGGCCATCACAAATGACAAAGCAATAAACGTTGAGGTAGAAGACGGTGTCTCTACTAAGATTTATTTACAGAAAGTATAATAAGAAGAAGCTATGGCAGATTCAGAAAAAACAAGATATTCAGATTCGGAGTTGCAAGAATTCCGAGAGATAATAAATGCGAAATTGGTAGAGGCGAAAAAGGATCTTGATCTATTGAATTCTACCATGTCGCTGAGAGACAATAATGGAACGGATGACACCTCTCCAACGTTTAAGTTGATTGAAGATGGTTCTGATGTGCTTTCAAGAGAGGAAACTTCACAATTAGCAGCCCGTCAAGAAAAGTTCATCAAGCATTTGAATGACGCTTTAGTACGCATTGAGAATAAGACCTATGGCATTTGTCGCCAAACGGGTAAGTTGATCTCAAAAGAGCGTTTACGCATTGTGCCTCACGCTACGTTGAGCATCGAAGCAAAAAATATGCAGCCTTAATTAACCCTTAAAAAGCAGGAGCTTTTGAAAAAAGCCCTTTTCATCTCTTTAGCAGTATTGATTGCCGACCAAGCAGTTAAGCTTTGGATCAAATCAAATATGTATTTGGGCCAAGAGTTTGCTGTATTTGGTAATTGGTTCATCATCCACTTTACCGAAAACAATGGCATGGCCTTCGGTATGGAATTTGGCGGTGACATGGGTAAAATTGCACTTTCCGTATTTAGGATTATTGCTGTTTCTTTCATTGGATACTATCTTTTTAGAACAGCCAATCATGGTGCGAAAACAGGGCTTATTGTTGCGGGCTCTTTGATTTTTGCTGGAGCTCTAGGAAACATCCTGGACTCTATGTTTTACGGAATAATTTTTAACGACAGCTATCATCAAATCGCTGAGTTTATGCCTGAAGAAGGCGGTTATGCTCCTTTCCTTTTCGGACGAGTTGTGGACATGTTATATTTTCCGCTTATTTCAGGTAATTTTCCTGATTGGTTTCCATTATGGGGCGGAGAGCGATTTATGTTCTTCAGACCTGTATTTAATATTGCAGACACAGCAATTACAACAGGAATCAGCATGATTGTAGTTTTCCAAAAGCGCTATTTCCCTGAAGAGAAAAAAGCAGACGAACAAACTTCTGCTGAGGCTTAGTAAGCGACAAAAACCATCTTCTTCGTATCTATCTTTATTCCATCAATGATTAGGTTGTAGAAATACGTTCCTACTTTTCCATACCCGTGGTCATATAGAATTTCATTAATCCCAATTTTGATCGGTGAAGACACTTGATGAACTATTTGACCTTGAACATCAGTTATTGTAATCAAGGCCATATCACTTTGAGGTCGATCATGAACGATAAAACTGATCATGGTGCTTTCATCAAATGGGTTCGGCTTATTTTGTAATAATTCAATGCCCTTTTTTTCCTCCGGCTCATCCGCACCCAAGATCTGAATGAATTGTTCTCCTGAGAATAAGCTTTCAATTCCATCCTCATTGACCCTGGCAACCGAAAAGAAATGATTGAATCCTGGGATAATTTCCACCTCAGACATATTCTCGGTAACGGTAATCACCGTGTCCCAATCGTTCGTTTCCGTTCGGTAAGCAAGTCTGAATGGTGGAGATGCACAGAAATCTCCTCCAATATTGACCCGCGCCTTGCTCCATGTTCTTTGTTCAACTTCAAACCCAATATCTGAACAAACATTCTGGGCTATCATCGTAGCCGCATTCGCATTGATTGCCGCATTTCTTGCGAGATAATTAAAGTCAACAAAGAAGCTGTCTAATTGACCATCATTGTCAATATCCAATCCTAAAACATCATCACTCGTGTGTTGTCTGTCCTCATAGTTAGGACCATTAGAAGCATCTCCATGCTCGTTAGCTGAAGTAAAGCGCATTGCAGGGTAACCCGCAGCGCGAAACGGAATGTGATCTCCTCCTCTACCCGTTCTATCTTCAGCAGACATTATGGTTAATAAATGAGGAACATCAACATGCTCTTTCAACTCCTCCTCATATTGCAACTTGATATAACGCGACAATTGCTTACTTGGTGAGTCAAAACTACCTCGTGAAAAAAGTCTTACCTGAGTGCTGTCCACATCATTCTCGCTAGGGCAAGAAGGTGGAGAGCTCGTTTCTCCGCATATAACTCCTCCGATAACATCATTATTCAAAACCGCAGCAATAGGAATATTGTTGTCCCCACAATACTTGGCCATGGCCTCGGCACCATGCAATCCTTGTTCTTCACCCGTAGTAAGCATGAAAACTATTGTTCGATTATACTCATACTTCGCCAGTACACGCGCCAACTCCACAACCAAGGCGCTGCCGCTGCCGTTGTCTTCCATACCCTCAGCAAGGCAATTTGTATCGCATGACGTATTGCATCGGCTGTCTAAATGTCCTTCAATGAGGACTACCCCCGTTTGACTGCCATCAAAATCCTGAGTTTGCTTTCCAGGTAATACAGCTACAACATTTTTGTGTTGGGAAACACCGCATATGTTGAGGTCGAATTGAAGAAATGAAACTTCCAATCTATTCTCATTCTCTGCACTGAACTTCTCAAACATTTGATGCGCCCATCTTCTTGCTGCTCCCATTCCGCGTGTGTCAGAAACAGTATCAGAGCCTGTGTTTCTGGTTTCAAAAGCACTCATCTTTTTCAAATAGCTGTGCAAAGAGTCAGGCCTAATTCTATCAGAAAGCTCAGCAGCTATGGCATGAGGGTCATTAAATGCTGCAGAAGGTTCATAAACCTCGTAAACATAGTTTCCTTTAAGAATATCTGAAACTACTGAATTGGTTAGCTTAATGTTTGTTTGACAAGTAGCCGCAATAGCAGTAAAAGAGAAACAAAGAGTAAGTATCGACTTTAACATAGATTCAATGTTTAGTGTAGAAATGTAAAGATTTAATCCTTTGAATTGTTCGTTTGAGATCTGCAACTACATTCGCGGCATGAGCGCAGAAAAGAAAAACACCATCCAACTCAACCGTTTCATTTCCATAAGCCGTGCCGAGGGAGTCTCTTTTCTTCTCTTAGTTTTTATCGCGATGCCTTTAAAATACATGGCAGACATGCCTTTAATGGTGAAGTATGTGGGTTGGGCACATGGGCTGTTATTTATGGCCTATATAGCCCAAATGCTTTATGTGGCCTACCTGCTGAAATGGGACTTCCTCAGAGTCATCTATGGGTTTATAGCTGCGCTGCTTCCGTTTGGGCCATTCATTTTTGAGCGCAGCTTGAAGCGCTAACTCAAGTCTATTGGACCACTACTCTTTTCAGGAAGGTGGAACCTTGAACTTCGATGGACAGTGTATACGTGCCAGCAGCTATTGTCATCACATTTAGCTTATCTACATTTTCTTTTTCTATAACCATATTACCCGCCAAATCGCAGAGTAACAACCTTTCTGGCACCTCGTTATTACTTAGCTGGATGTTCAAGAAATCACGCGTGGGGTTTGGGAATATTTTTAGGCTCACAGACTCCGGGTTCTCTCGGCCTAAAATCAACACTGCAAATACTGTATCACTAAATGAACACCCTGCCTCATTAAATACAGTCAAGGTATAGCTTCCAGAGGCATCAACCGCAGTGGTTGAGTCTGTTGAACCTGTTGACCATAAGTATTGATTATACGACCCTGGAGAGCCAATTACAGGAGAGCTCCAAACAAACACTGTGTCCTCTTCAAATGACATTATAGGACTTTCATTATTTGACTGCACCTCAAATGAAGATGTAAAAGAACAGCCTGCTTGATCAGTCACTGTGAGTTCGTAATCTCCTGCAGCAAGTTCGCTGATGCTAGATAAACTATCACCATTGCTCCAAGCATAAGAGTAATTCCCCGCACCTCCAATTACAGAAAGGCTCAGTGAACCATCTTTTCTTTCGGGGCACGTGGTGTTTTCAATGTCAACTTGAGAAGTGTCTAGCTTGTCATAAACCATGATCGCTATCTCATTAGAATACGCTTCTTCTCCGCACACCAACGAAACAGACTTCCTTCTAAAATAGGTGTCTTCTGTTAATGCACCTGATTGATATGAGGTATCTGTATTTAAACCTTGAGCCATCTGCCAAGAACCTGAGGCGGTTGAATCTTGCCACTCATAAGTATATATCCCATTAGAGCCATCTGGCAAAGAGTTATTCAAAAATGCTGGGGGCGTAGCATTAAAACATATTGTATCAACAACCTGAGCTTGAACGTCCACAGCAAACCATAGAACTCCAAAAACAGCCAAAATTAATCCTCTTATGTTGCTTCTTTTTAACATTCTAGTTTCCAATAATAATTGATCCCCCGGTAAGAACTGCTGGCTCGCTTAATGTTTCTGATGTATTGTCACTGCACCCATTCGCATCGGTTACAGTCACCGTGTATGTGCCTGCCGCAATTGAATTGATATCCTCAGTTACCGCGCCACTACTCCAACTGAAGGTATACGATGTCGTTCCACCAGAAACAGTAAGATCAATCGCACCATCTAAGCCACCATTGCATGTAACATTTACAGCTGATGTGCTTAAAAGAAGAAGAGTTGGTTCAGTTACGATAGCGCTCTCAGTATCCGAACATCCATTTGCGTCTGTAATGGTCACTGTATAAGTTCCGGCAGATAATCCTGAGGCCGTTGCCGCGGTTGATCCATCACTCCATAAGTACGTATATGCTGTTGTGCCACCTGTTGCTGAAGCAGTGAGCGATCCGTTAGCGCCTCCATTACACGAAACATTGACGTTCCCAGATATTGAAGCCACTAAAATAGCGGGCTCTGTAATATTAACTACATCAGTATCTGTGCATCCATTAGCGTCTGTAACAGTAACGGTATAACTACCAGCTATAAGACCTGTTGCCCCTGCCGTACTTGCTCCATTACTCCATGAAAAGGAGTAAGGTGCGGTTCCTCCAGCAGCTGATGCTGTGGCTGCCCCATCATTTGAACCATTACATGAGGCGTTGTTTGATGAAGTAACATTAGCTACCAAAGCCGCAGGCTCTGAAATAGTCACGATATCAGTATCTGTGCACCCATTTGCATCCGTTACTGTTACCGTATATGTTCCGGCCGACAACCCTGTTACTGTTGCGGTGGACGAACCATTACTCCACAGAAAAGTATAAGCCGCTGTTCCTCCTGAAGCGGTTGCTGTTGCCGATCCATTAGAACCACTATTGCAAAGAACATTAGTGGATGAACCAACGGAAGCGACTAGGGCAGTAGGTTCGGTGATTGTTACGATTTCAGTATCCGTGCAACCCGAAGCATCCGTAACAGTCACTGTATAAGTTCCAGCCATCAAACCTGTATTTGATGCCGTTGTTGCGCCATTGCTCCAAGCATAGGTATATGGTCCTATTCCTCCTGTTGCACTAGCAGAAGCTGAACCTGTATTATCTCCGTTGCAAGAAACATTAGCCGTTGATCCAATTGATGCAACCAATGCCGTTGGTTCGCTAATGGTAAATGAGTAGTTTAATGTCCCGCATCCAGCCGCATCCGTCACAGTTACTGAATACGCGCCCGCTGCCAATCCTGTTATCGAAGCAGTGCTTCCTCCGTTAGACCAGGCATAAGAGTAAGGTGTATTACCTCCAGTCATTATCAAGGAAATCGATCCGGTACTAGCGCCATTACAAGCAATATTTGTAACAGATGTCGAAGTGGAATCAAACACGTCAAAAACATGAATTTGAACTGAGTTTGAATACGCGGTTCCGCAACTGGTAGAAGTTACTTTTCTTCTGAAAAAAGTAGATTGAGTTAAGGCGCTCGGCTGAAAGTCCAACGTATTTGAAGCAGCAATTGCTGTCCAGACACCTCCAGATACAGAATCTTGCCATTCATAAGTAAACGCCCCGTCACCTCCCGTTGCAGGTGCTGTACTTGTAAGTGTATCTGGAATTCCGTTGAAACAGACGCTATCGATTGTTTGAGCATTCATTGTCATTGGAGCAAGAAACACCAGCAGAAGGACCGTCTTAATCAGATTTAAAATAAGTCGTTTTTTGATCATTAGTTCGTAGAAATTATTCCCCCATCTAAAAGGGCTGGTTGCGAAATTGTTTCGTTTGCCGAATCAGTACACCCGGCATTATCTGTAACCGTAACCCCGTATGCACCTGCGCCCACATTAGTGATATCTTCAGTGCTTTGGCCACTGCTCCAGCTGAAACTAAAGGGAGCACTACCACCTGATACGGTCAAGTCTATTGCACCATCGGCACCTCCATTACAAGTCGCGGCTGTAGGAACCGTACTCAAGGATAACGTATTGGTAATTATTGTTAGATTCAAGGTAACTACTGAATCACAACCTGACGAATTTGTTACCGTGGTTGTATAAATTCCTGAAGAGGTATAAGCCGTGCTATTTGCAGGCCAAGTATAAGAACCACAAGCTGTAACGGTTTCAGAACCCGAAGTGCTGCTGCTGATGGTGAGGTCTAATGTAACAACGGAATCACAACCGCTCGAACTTGTTACGGTAGTGGTGTATAACCCTGAAGCTAAATAAGTACTACTAGTTAATGGCCAAGTGAAGGAGTCACAAGCTTCAACTGTATCTGCACTCGAAAGTGCGCTATTGATTGTTAGGTTGAGGGTTGCCACCGAGTCGCAGCCTGACGCATTCGTTACAGTAGCTGTGTAAATCCCAGAGGATGTATAGACAATGCTGTTGGCTGACCATGTATAAGTGCTGCATGCGGACACCGTATCTGCTCCCGAGTTGCTGTTATTGATGGTCAAGTTTAAGGTGACTATGGAATCACAACCAGCGGCTGAGGTGTTAGTGTCTGAGTAATTCCCGCTCGAAGTGTACGTCAACCCGGTATTGCTCCATAAGTAACTATCACAAGCGGTTACTGGAATACTTGTGTTTACAATAGAACAGGGAGCATCTATGACCACATCATCAATGTAAAGCAGCCATTCGTCTGTGGTATTAGAATAGATAGAAACATAAATCGCTTGGCCATCGAAAGCGGATAAATCATAAGAGTAATCGGAATAGCTTCCGGTTGATGGAAATACATCCTGAGCAATAATATTCGTAAAATTAACAGCGGCATTTCCAGATGTTGAAACGTAAACATCAAAATCCTCAGGGTAGGCTAAGCTCTGATTTTTTGCTGAAAAGTTAAATCGGTTTGATACGCCATTGGTCACCGTAAATTGAGGCGTAACTAGATGATCGTCATGGGCTGTTATGCTGTACGTAATATTCGCGCTGAAACCTCCGCCCACTCCTTGTCCTGAGCTCAACACCCAGGTGTTGGCATCGCCACCATTGATCACCGTCCAACATGGCGATCCAGATTCAAAATCCATCGTGTAAGGGAAGGTGGTAATAGGACCACAAACCGTAGTAAACGAAAACGGACCCACCCAAGCACTGGTAGACCCTGCTCCGCAATCTGCCTGAACATAAAAATCATAAGTAAATCCAGTCGCTAGGCCCGAAAGGCTGTATGGGTTAGACGTTGTTGATACTGTGGTGCCCGTGCCTTGAGTAAACCCAGACAAGCCATACTCTATGTTCCAAGCCGTTTCTGTTGATCCGGCAGTCCACGAAAGATCTGCAGAACTCGCTCCAATATTACCTGCAGCTAAGCTGGTTGGATAGGAGCATCCCGAAGCGAGATAAGAAGAAGAAAACAAACCTCGACCGTGCGTAGCTGCAATTACTTCTGAGTCGCTTGAACGCATTTGCAACATATCTACCCGGACATTTGCCAAACCAGAGTTTGATGGATTCCAGGTTGGGCTGATACCCTGAAAATTACTGGTAGACCAAACACCAACTTCAGTCGCAAGAATTACTTCATTATTATCCGCTGGGTTCATCATTGACCAGCGTATGGGCATGTCTGGCAAATCTCCTTCTTTTGAGACCCAGGTGGTGCCACCATTGGATGTATACCACACGCTGTTTACACCGTAATTGAAGAAAGTTACTATGATTTCGCTTTCTGTTGCTCCAAACTCAATGGATGAAATGGACGCGTTCGGAAAAGATGGACCTGCTATATTTAGCGTAGTAGGAGTAATTGATGTATTCGCACTCGTAACCCTATATAAATTGCCTCCACCAGTTCCGATAAACAGTTTTGAAGAAGCCGTTGTATAGGGTGACACTTTTATGTTCGTGGCTTTTGAGGTCATACCGCTTATGGTTACGGTTGACGTTACAGGCGATGTGCCAATTCCACTTATGCGATAAATCGAGTTAACATCCTTGCAGGAATACAGAATATCCTGATTGTCATCGTAGTCAGCTGGATTAATGAAAGACCCTGTCGCTTGATCTGCAATTAAGGTAGATGTAAAAGAAGCTCCTCCGTTGGTAGAATAATAGTAGCTATTGTAAACATAGGAGGCGATTGCTTTATTCGCATCGGTTTGATCTATGAAACAATAAGCCCCATCCCCACCAAAAACTTGTGTAGTCGCATTAACGCCAATCGAAGTATATCTCTGAGTACCATTGTCCTGCGATCCAGCTAAAAACACGTTTGACCCGAGATTTGGACTCATAGCACAAGCGTAGTATTGTGTTACATTGTAAAACGACACACGCTTCGATATTGCAGTTGGCGATGTGGCCGCTGTAGAAAGTGAAGACGCATAATAAACCCCGCCATCATTTCCAATAATGGCCTCATTTGCCGCACCTGGCCTAAATACAAACGCATGTTGATCTGCATGAACCAGAGGGCATGTCAATGCCGCCAAATTGTTGTTATTACTCCACTTTGATATTTGAGACCAAGTCAATCCAGCGTTTGACGATCTGAACAGATCAATCCCGCCAACATAAAGCGTGTTGGCATCCGTTGGGTCAACAGCGCAAATAAGATCATACCAAGCTTGCCCTCGAGTAAAATCAGTATTGGGTATTCCATTGTCAGCATCTGCGGGCTCTGTAATAGCGACCGATGTAGATGAACTTGTCCATGTGGTTCCTCCATTGGTCGTTTTGATGATTTCATCTACTTGGCTTGAGGCTTCTACAATTGCATATACTACATTGCTATCAGTGGGTGCACAAGCGACCTCTACACGCCTGTTACTTCCACGAGTTGTAGCCACGGTCCATGTCGTTCCATTGTCAGAATACAATATGGCTCCACCTCCTTGGCCATAAGAATTCGCTCTTGTTCCTACCCAAATCCGGTTGTTCGCAGCGATCTCAATATCTGCTGGCGTGTAAAAAACACCAGGCGATCCAGAAGTCGGCATCACTTGAGTAAATGAGGTTCCGCCATTGGTCGACCTGAACATGCCTTGAAAAAATGTCGCGACACCTTGCCACGCTCCTTGGTAAAACAATTCACTTACAGCAACATACAAAACGCTGTTTCCCCCTTCATCTCTCACTACTAGGTCGTTCACGTAATAATAGTCATCGGTGGCTGTAAGTTGGCTGAAAGATGTTCCTCCATTGGTGCTTTTCCACACCCCAGCTCCTCGGCTACTTCCAGTACCAAATCCTTCACCAGTTCCAACGTAGATGGTCTGACTATCGTTAGGGTCAAACGCGATGGCCGTGACGGCAAGGTTATCCCAAAAATCATTTACTGCCAGCCATTGTGAAGCAGCATTGGTGATGTCTGTATTGTACCACAAGCCGCCTGTTACCCCGCCTGCCCAAACCTTCTTGTTGGTCGGGTCATTGGGGTCGAAAACAATGGCTCTAGTCCTACCTCCAACATTGTTTGGGCCGCGCTCTAGCCACGGTATCGTCACCGAACCTGGTATGCCTATAGGGCTAGATTGGTATGCGTCAACAGCATTATAAGCCGTAATCAAGCGTTCGTTGGCTGGCCTGCCTAACGCGGGGTCCATGGTTCTTAAAAAATCTTGTTCCCAAGCCAAATCTGGGCGGTCTTCTTTCGGTATAGCCTTTAGCTCTGCCTTTGAATAGTGTTTTCTATTAGCAAAAGGATGGTTTTCTAGATATTGCTCATATTTTCCGCGGTTGGCAGGGTCAGTAACATCAAAATCTGGCGGGATAACAATAGGAGCTCGCTGCGCAAAAAGCGATAAACTATAAATCAGAGTAAGAAAAAACAGTATCGATTTGCGACACATGATCATGTTCAGAGTTGATTTAGTTCAAATTGAAGCTTTTAGAAACAACTGAAAAAGCGTGAAGTTTTTCATAACGCTTGTGATCAAATGTATTCAAATAAATTTAGAGAATAATCGAAACCCGTGAATTTCGCATAACGGTTAGATCACCAACCCACAAATGTGCGATTTGTGGTTGTTTCAAGAATCACAATCCGTGCATTCTAAAGCCAATCATGACTAAGTACAAATTCGATTTCCTCTTTCGTTGGTTGAATAGAAACCCATGAGGCAGCATAGGGCTTTCCATCGAATGAAACCTTTCCATAAGAAGAAATGAGTTCCTTTCCTTCTTCAAAATAAAGTTTGTACGCTCTTTTATCTTCTACCCCATTGCTCGGATTTTTCCATACAACCTCTGTCTCGGCTAGGAACAATTCGCCTTTATCGTCCCAAAACAGCTGATGATCCTCTGTGCGATGTGCCAACCTCAAAACTCCATAGATCATTGAAGTGTCTCTTCCGGAAAGCTTAAAGCGCACATTGCCCATTATACCATTAGTATCAACGTCATAATCTGACTCAAATAAGGTTTGATCATTTTCAATAATCTCACGAATGTCATCCATAGATGCTTCCAAAGGTTTCAGCAAAAACTGTCGATCTTCCGTGGGAAGGTTGCGAATAATTTGCTCATGCTTTTGAGGCAAGCCATTACCCATTGGTTCGCAGGAAGAAAATGAAACAACCACAATTAGAAGCGCGCTAAGTTCAACTCTCGACATCATAATCCTTTCACTATTTCTGCAATCTGCACGGCATTCGTAGCCGCACCTTTTCTCAGGTTGTCCGAAACAACCCACATATTTAAAGCATTTGGTCTGGATGTGTCTCTTCTGATTCTACCAACAAATACAGCGTCTTTTCCTTCCGCATACAACGGCATTGGATAGGTGTTCGCTTCTGGGAAATCTTGAACAACAACACCTGGTGTGCCTCCTATCATTTTACGCACATCAGACAACTCAAATGGCTTCTTGGTTTCAACGTTCATCGCCTCACTATGCCCTCCTTTTACCGGAACTCGGACTACTGTTGCCGTAATTTGAATACTGTCGTCTCCTAATATTTTTCGGGTTTCATGCACCAACTTCATCTCTTCACTGGTATTTCCATCATCGTCAAAATCACCCCCGTGTGGAATACAATTCATATCAATAGGATAAGGATAGGCCATTTCCCCTTTAACTCCATTGCGCTCATTTTGCAGTTGCTCGATGGCCTTAACGCCCGTGCCCGAAACACTTTGATAAGTGGAGATCACCAATCGCTCAATACCATATTTGGCTTGAATTTCTTTCAGCGCCAACACCATTTGAATGGTGCTGCAATTCGGGTTCGCGATAATTTTATCGTCCTTGGTTAAAAGTTGACCATTGATTTCTGGAACGATCAGTTTTTTGTCTTCCTTCATGCGCCATGCCGATGAATTATCAACTACTGTTGTGCCTACCTGCGCAAACTTTGGCGCCCATTCAAGGCTTGTTGTGCCACCTGCTGAGAAAATTGCTATGTCCGGTTTCAGAGAAACTGCTTGAGCCAAGCCGACAACCTTATGCGTACTTCCGCCAAATGAAACTTCCTTTCCCACCGACTTTTCACTAGCCACCAAATACAATGCTGTAATCGGAAAACTCCTTTCTGCCAGCACTTTCAACATCACTTGGCCAACCATTCCTGTGGCCCCTACTACCGCTATTCTCATGATTTTAACGCTAACTTAATTCGCGGCCAAAAGTAGGATAATTACATTTGCTCAAATCAGTCTAACCTGCGGTAGTTGAAGCATTTATTAACCTTACTTCTCTTCATTCCTTTGTCCGTTTTAGGTCAATTCAGTGATGCGTTTACCGATGGCGACTTTACCAATAACCCAACATGGCAAGGTGAGCAAATCAATTTTGAAGTAAACGCCAGCAATGAATTGCACTTAGATGCTCCTGCCGTTACTGATAAATCATATCTATTTACACCTTCTGTTGCCATTGATACAGGCGTCTGGGAGTGCTACGTTCGGCTGGAGTTCAACCCTTCTGCAAGCAATAAAGCCCGTATATATTTAGTGAGTGATCAAAGTGATTTTGAAGGGGCATTAAATGGCTATTTCATCCAGCTAGGAAATACCGAAGACGAGATGAGTCTATGCCGACAAACAGGAACAACCGTCACGGAAATCATAGATGGAGTAGACGACTTATTGAATGAGTCCACGGTTGAAGTTTTGGTAAGAGCAACAAGAGATACGGATGGAAACTGGGAGCTTTTGGCTGATACTAGTTTGACCGCTGTTTTCGCATCACAAGGCACTGTGCAAGACACAACACATCAATCATCTCAATATTTTGGTGTGTTGTGCGATTATACGAGCACGCGATCAGACAAATTTTACTTTGATGATTTTATTGTCACTGGAAACGCCTATTTAGATGTGGTGGCGCCTCAAATAATCAGTGTTATTCCAACAAATGCAAATGATTTACAGATCATATTCAATGAGCCGATAGACCAAACAAGTGCTGAAGCGCTGAGCAACTACTCTATAAGCAACGGTATAGGAAACCCTTCTGTAGCTTCTTTCACTTCATCAACAACTGTCGAGTTGACCTTTGCCTCGTCATTTCCCATTGGAACCCCACTTACACTTACCACCAATCAGGTTGCAGACATCAGCGGGAACCCTATAGTTAATGCAATTGATCAATTTACTTTTTATGAGTTCGGTGTCGCATCATATAAAGACATTGTGATCAATGAAATTATGGCCGACCCCACACCTTCGTTCGGTCTTCCAGAGCTGGAATACATTGAACTTTACAACACAAGCAATAAGCTTCTAGACATAAGCAATTTGGTTTTTTCAGATGCTTCTAGCTCTAGCAATGTCAACTCGTTTGAAGTATTTACTCCCGGGGAATATATTATTCTCTGTGATGAAGAAGATACAGCTTCATTCAGCGCTTTTGGGCGAGTTGTTCCACTTTCTTCTTTACCCGCTTTGAATAACTCAGGTGACGATATTTCAATAGAAATTGACAGCGTCATTATTGATCAACTTTCATACGCTTTAAGTTGGTACAATGACCCCATCAAAGACGATGGCGGATATGCACTAGAGTTGATTAACCCGTTGACTCCATGCAGCGGAAAAACCAATTGGACAGCATCTTTAAATTCGAACGGTGGAACTCCTGGGCTACAAAACAGTGCGTATAGTGTTGAACCTGACATCACTGCCCCAATAGTTGATGATGTTTCAATTATCAGTCTTTCAGAAATTGAAATCACATTCAACGAAGTGATGGATAGCACATCACTCCTCAATGGAACGTACTTCTTGGATAATGGCATCACCGTTCAGATGGTTCAGCCAGATGCCTTTTTTGAATCGGTTTCATTGAGCTTGTCATCAAACCTTGACCCGAGCATAGTTTACACCCTTTCCATTTCAGGCCAAAGCGATTGCGAAAGCAATGGCATTACCGCGGCAAGTTTTGAAATTGGCATTGGCTCATCGCCAGCAGCGTTCGATCTTATCATCAATGAAATCTATCCTACATTATCAGAGTTGTCAGGACTTCCAAGCGCAGAGTTCCTAGAAATTTATAACCGCAGCGATAAATTGATTTCAACCGAAGGTTTGATGATTTCAGATGCGTCATCGTCTTCTAATCTTTTTGCTGAGTCAATTCTTCCCGGAGAATACGTGATCGTGTGTGATGATGCCCATGAAGCGTTATTCAGCTCTTTAGGCAAAGTAATTCCGTGCAGCTCTTTACCCAGCTTGAACAATACTGGCGACAAGCTTCAGCTTTCTGTCGGAAATACATTAATTGATCAAGTAAACTACTCAGACGAATGGTATGAAGACGCCAATAAAGCAGATGGTGGTTGGAGCTTAGAGCGCATCAACCCCAATGACATCTGCGGTTCTGCTAATAATTGGAGAGAAAGTGAAGCAGTATTAGGAGGAACTCCAGGTGACGAAAACTCTGTTTTTGAAGCCCTACCCGCACCTCTCATTTCTATCGCGTCAGCACAATTTATTTCCAACATGAGTATTGAGCTGAGTTTTAACGGCCGACTTGATTCATTGAACTATTCAGCCAACGTAAATGGCAGCTCGTATTCCTTGGTTTTTGGTGAATCACTTGATAAAGGCTTGCTATCATCCACTGAAGAATTTAATGGCGGTCAGGTCTACTTCATTGAGGTTGATTCGCTCAAAAACTGCGCTGGGATGTCAAGCTATGACTTAACTTACGAATTGTATTTGCATGATTCAGGCGATATCGTGATCAATGAAGTGCTCTTTAATCCGCGTGGCTCTGGAAGCGACTTCGTAGAGCTTTTTAATGTCTCGCAATCGAATATCAACTTGGAAGGGTGGTCGCTGGGGTATTATGACTCTAACGATAGCTTGCGCTTTAACCTCGTTTCCTCTCAACCCAAATCATTCAGCGCCCAAAACTTTATAGCATTTTGTGAAGATGTAGATGATGTGGTCGTAAATTATCCTTTTACAGCAACTGAAAACCTTTATCTGATGGATTTGCCGAGCTACCCGAACAGCGAAGGGTCGGTTATTCTATTTGATCAATTAGGCCGGCAAATGGACCGATTCGACTACAATGAAGACCTTCATTTTTCACTCCTAGACAATTTAGACGGTGTATCACTAGAGCGATTAAGCGCTTCTCGAGCTAGTGATGACGATGGAAATTGGCATTCTGCATCATCTACTGAAAACTATGCTACGCCTGGTTATCAAAACTCTCAGGACTATGCTAGTTCAAATGAAGAAGCCGGAGTGGTGTTGAGCAGCGAATTCATCTCTCCTGACAACGATGGTTATCAAGACTTAGTGAATATTAACTTCAGACTTCCCTCGGCTGGTTACTCAATGACAGTGCGCGTGTTCAATGATCGTGGTGTTGAAATAAAAACCGTAGCCAGCAATCAATTGATTGGGGCAGCGGGCAGTTTCACTTGGGATGGAACTAAAGACAATGGAGAAAAGGCAGCCACAGGTATTCATATCATCCTTGCTGAAGCCTTCAACCTAAAAAATGAGAAGGAAAAGTTTCGCCTGCCAATAGTAGTGGCCTCAAGACTCAACTAGTTAGAAAAAAACAAATTAATTAATCTTTACTTAATGTTTGTTCAGCAAGACTTCTAACCTTTGCACAAATCAAAAATCTTGACATGAAAAAACTTTTACTCTTTTCTTTTTTGGCTATATTCTTCACGGGGAATGTTTTAGGTCAAGCCACGGACCTTATAATTTCTGAGTATGCTGAGGGAAGCTCGAACAATAAATACATTGAAATTTACAACGGCACTGGTGATTCTGTGAACCTTGATGGCTATCAATTATGGCGAATTTCCAATGGAGGATCTTGGCCTGAAAGCACTGTTCAGCTTACTGGTTGGATATTAGATGGGGAAGTGCTCGTTGCTGCAAACTCTAGTGCAGATCCAATAATACTTGCTGCAAACAACGCAACCACCGCTTACAGCAGTGCAACCTTTTTCAATGGTGATGATGCTGTTGGCTTGGCAAAAGACACAGGCTCCATGAGCTTCGTCTTAATTGATGCCGTTGGTCAGTCAGGCGTTGACCCGGGAACAGGATGGGATGTTGCTGGCGTTGCAAATGCAACCGGTGAGCACACTCTTGTTAGAAAACCAGATGTATGTTCTCCTGATACTAACTGGGTTACTTCTGCAGGTACAACTGTTGCCAATTCGCAATGGATTGTTTTTCCTCAAGACACTTGGGATAGCGCTGGTGCTCATACCATGAATTGTGCAACGGGCCCTGCACAAATCGACCTTCCAATTACCTGGGATGATACAGCAAACGTAGACTATACAACCACTCCGTTTGGAGGTAACACATCTATTCTTGCTTTAGACCCTACAAATATTACAAACAATGTTTTGGAAGTTGTTAAGCCTGGAGGCGCGCCAACTTGGGCTGGTGTAACGTTGAGCACACCAGCAGGACTGGCTTCTGATATTCCTTTTACGGTAATTGACAATAAAATTTCAGCAAAGGTTTATTCCCCAGCGGTTGGCATGACCATCAAACTTAAGGCTGAGGTAGTTGGATCTCCAGCACTGAGCGTTGAAACAGACATGACATCCACAGTGGCAAACGCTTGGGAGACTATCATTTTCGACTTCACAAACAACTCTCCAAGCACACCAGCTATAAACTATGCATTAGATTACAACTTACTGTCTATCTTCTTTGACTTTGGTGTACCTGGTGCAAACGACACATTCTTTTGCGACAGTGTATATTTTGGGGGTGCATATCCAACCCCTGAGTTCAGTTTTGTTAGTTCAGCCTGGGAAACTGAAGAAGCTGACGCTTCCACGTATGAGCTCATTTATACCTGCAATAACCTTGGAGAAGACACTGCAACTGCTGAAATAGCTTTAGACGCATCATCATCTGCAACGCTTGGAGCAGACTTCACCGCATCACCTGCATTACCGCATACGATTACTGCGCCTCCGTTTCAAAGTATTACTGATACGATTTTGATCACAGTAGTTAATGATATGAATCGTGAAAACCCTGAGGATGCGTTATTCATTTTTCAAAACATCACAAATGCTATTTTAGGAAACGATAGTGTTGTTGAGCTATCAATAAATGATGATGACAACATTTACCCTATTGCTGACATCAACAACGATGATAACAATGGTGAGCCAGATTCTTTAGGCAATACCTATTGGACAACAGGAGTTGTTTTAGGGGTTGATTTGGATGGAAACAATGGCCTTTCTTTTACGCTTTGGGATGCCGAGGGAATTAACATTTTCAACTTCAACGATGTAAGTAACTATGTAGTTACCGAAGGTGACTCACTATTGGTTAGAGGAGAAATTGATTTCTACAATGGATTAACGGAGTTATTTGTAGACTCTATCCAAGTTTTAAGTGCAGGAAACCCCGTTCCAATGCCAATGATTGTTCAAGAGCCAAGTCAAATGACAGAGTCTGAGCCTATGAGAATCAACAATGTTCAAGTGATTGACGCTGGAGAATGGCCAAACGGAGGATCTAGCAATGTAAGACTATTGACTTGCCTTGGTGATACAATAACAATGCGCATTGATTCTGATACAGATGTAGATGATAATTGGGCGGTTGCTCCTGCTGGCATTTTCAATGTTACTGGTATCGGTGGCCAATTTGATCAGAACGCTCCTTATCTTGAAGGGTATCAGATTTTCCCAATGTACTTTACTGACATTGACACTAGTTCAATGCCAGCACCAAGCTTGGTGATCAACGAGTTGATGGCTGATAATGTATCAGCATATCAAGATGAGAATGGTGATTACGATGATTGGATCGAGGTTTACAATACTGGCGATGTTGATGTGCCTTTAGAGGGGTTATTCTTCACTAATGACAATTTGGACATTACTAAGTTTGAAGTAGCTATGGGTGTAACTGAAGTTGTTCCTGCTGGTGGTTATGCTATCATTTGGGCAGATAATGAAACTACTGAAGGCCCACTTCACGCAAACTTTACGTTAGACTCAGCTGGTTATGTCGGTCTCACATACAGAAATGGATGTCAAATAGAGTTCATTGATGAGGTTGATTACACCGCTCTTGACTCAAACCAATCATTTGGTCGCGAGACTGATGGCGGGGAGCCATGGGTTGTGTTTGACATTGCTACACCAAATGCAATGAACCAATACTTATCTATTGAAGAGATTGGAGCTACAAGTGTTAAAGCTTGGCCTAACCCTAACAATGGTGAGGCGCTTTACTTTAACCAAAAAGTATCATTCAACCTTTACAGCTTAACCGGTCAATTGATTATGTCTGAAACGAATGTTTCTAGCACCGATCTTTCTGGATTAAATCAAGGTCTTTACATTATTGAAACAACATCTGGAGAAGCCTTTAGAGTTGTGATCAAGTAAACGACTGATCTAAATAATACCGAAGCCCCGCGAAATTCGCGGGGCTTTTTTGTGTCAACTTTTACTAAGTAATACTGTTTATTACTTATGGAAAATGTCTCGCGTGATGATGTTGTCGTTTCAATTCGCCCTAAGCTTGATTTAGTTGCTGCAAGCGGAAACATTGAGGAATTTCAAAACGAAGTGCTGAGGCCCATCCTTAAGTTTCAAAACGACTTTTTACTCATTGCAACAAAGCACTACATCGGAAAGTACCACAAGAGTTTTAACGCACTTAAGAAAACAAACCAAGAGTCTATTCTAGTTCAAGCATCAAAACAAGACCCAGAATTTAAAGCGTTCACTGTCTGGCCAATTATTGGTTTGATGTCAAGCAGCGAGTTTGCGTTTTATTATCAGCATCGAAGTGAGCTGAATAAGCGCATCAGCGCGATGGGTATACAAAGAGTTTTGAGTCAATTAGAGCGTTTGTATTGATCTATTGCTTCACAAAGTTGAGCTTGTCGAAATGAAAATCGTAATTGGGTAGCTCAATGGTAAAGCCCTTTATAATATCCTCCTTTACATCGAAGCTGGCAACGCCATATGGTAAAAACGGATCGTTGACATCAAACTTGAATGCATGATCATTCCATGGCTCCATTTTTCCCGTAAACAGCTCCTTTGCGGGCAATAAAGACATTACTAATCCACTCACTCCCATACTTACTTCTGCTTTGCCATACATGGCATCTTCATACGTTCCTAAATAATCGGTTAGCGGCAACATCATAGGATCTTCTTTTCTAGACTCTAACCTTTTCTCTTCCTTTTCCCCTTCTCTTTGATCACCCTCCACTTTGTATTCATAAAACATGTCGCGCCACTTCGTGTAATCCTTACCATTGGCCCAATCGATTACTGCATACATCAAAAAATTCGGCACGGAACTCATGTCGTTGGTCAAGGTGATAATACCCAAATTGTTTTCTGGCACCAACGCCAGTTTAGAAATATAGCCGGGTAATCCACCGCCATGGTGAATGACCTTTTTTCCATCATAATCCATCAAGAACCAACCCAAACCATAGCCTTTAAAATGGGTGCCGTTGCGTTCATCAAAACTTCTCACACCAAGCGGTGTATGCATAGACCAAAGTTTTTTGATTGTTTGCTGCGATAATAGTGTGTCTCCTTTCACAACTCCACCATCCAACCAAAAGTCAATCCACTTGCTCATATCAGCAGTACTTGAGTTAAGGGCTGCCGTAGCCCCGCTATTATCATAGCTCAGCATAAAAATCTCTTCTCCTTTGAGGTGTGGTTTGGCGCTGTTCAAGTCGGTAGAAAATTTTTGGAATGATGAGGTAGTGCGCACCATGCTCAATGGTTTTAAAATTCGAGTCTCTACAAAAGCATCCCAGGTCATTCCCGAGACACTTTCTATCACTTCACCCGCGGTCATAAACATCAAGTTCTGATAGCCAAATTCCTCCCTAAATCCATACGTCAATGGACGAGCACTCAAGCGTTTGATCGCTTCTTCTCTAGAGTAGTTGCTTCCATACCAAAGTAGGTCTCCATCAAAGGTGATGAGTCCGCTTCTGTGACATAACAAATCTTCTATGGTCATATTGGCTGTTACATATGGGTCATTCAATGCAAACCATGGTAGGTGATCCACCACTTTATCGTCCCACTTTAATTTACCTTCATCCACCAACATCCCAATGGATGCAGATGTAAAGGCTTTAGAAAGCGAGGCGATCCCATACAGCGTGTTTTCATCAGGGGCACCTATTTTCAGTTTTTCACTGCGCTCTCCAAAATTGGCATTAAGCACAACCAGTCCGTCTTTGACCACGGATACTGACATTGCCGGGAGGTCAAACGTCTCATAACACGACCGTAAATAGGTTTTAAACTCCTCTGGGTTAGGCTGCGCTATGATTTGGATTGACCAAAGAATCGAAAGGAAGATGAATAGGCTTTTTTTCATATTGTGGTTTGCTTTAATCAAGTTTTACACCTAACATTCAAAGTTAATCGGATTTAAAAACAAAGGGCGGCTCAAAATGAGCCGCCCTTCATAGATAGGTAGGTATAGGTTTCTTTCTATTCTGTCACAATAAGCGAAGTATTTCCCGTTCCTTCAGGTGAATCAAACTGAATCAAATACACACCATTGCTCATTTGATCAAGGCTGAGAGCGTAATTGGTTGAGGTTATTTCAAACCCTTTCACCACTCGACCTTGTGTATCATAAATAGTTACTGATGCGTTATCAATCCAAGTATGAGGAAAGGTGAACGACACGTTATCTCTTGCTGGATTAGGATAAACTGTCACTTGGTTTGCAATTGGGTCTTCAATTCCAACGGTACTTACCGTTGTAGATGCAGAGCCTTCACAACCAAATTCGTCAATTACAGTGACTGAATACGTTCCATTCTGAGAAACTACAAGCGAAGGGCTAGTGCTTCCATCAGACCACTCGTAGCTGGTAAAGTTTCCATTAACAAACAACTGAACGTCTAAGCCTGTTGTTACTTGACTCTGAATAGTAGGGTTAGGAACTGGTCGTTCTACTACGGCCAATTCAGCCGCTCCCGTGCACCCGTTAGTACCAGTTACGATTACCGAGTATATCCCACCAGCACTAATTTCCAGAGAGTCGGATGTAGAAATAGTGTTGCTATCCAATTGCCATGTAAATTGGGTAAACTCTCCTATCACGCCCGCCATAAATGACTCTCCAACGCATAAGTCTACCGGGCCTAATGGGCTAGTTATTGGCTCTAAATCCTCTACTGTAAGCTCAAACGTATCCGTTCCGACACACCCGTTGTTTCCATTATAAGTAACAACATACGTTCCAGGTACGCTAATCGTTTCAACTGGGCCCGTATTTCCACTTGGCCAGGTAACGGAGGCGCTAGTCGGGGATGCTATAAATGTATAAGGCATAAAGTCATCACAAGTAGTAACATCAGCAACATCATAGAATGGCGCTGGCAACACAGTGACACTTTTATTTTCAACTGTCGCACATTGTGTTACAGGATCAGTAACAGTAACAGAGTAAACGCCAGAAGTATCAACTGAAATAGTCGATGTAGTCGCGCCCGTGCTCCAATTATAATCCACACCCAATGAGGTTGAAGATCCGTCTAAAGTAAGCGCTCCACCGCCCTCACAATAAATTGTGTCACTTCCAAGCTCTACTCCAGCTGGCTTGTTGGGACCATAGCAACCAAACATTCTAAAGGCGTAGCCAGAGTCTAATGCATTAATGATAGGGCCAATGCATGAATAAATAGGCGCCCAAGTATTGCAGCCTGTGGCAAAACCATCATTTGGATTTACCCACATGGCGGGTTCTCCCGTTAGATTAGAATCTCTAACCCAGTACCATTGTCCGCCCGTACCTCCAGCAGGTAAAATAAAATCCTTTCGGGCCTGAGCGACTATCCAATAGCTGCCCGAATTAAGCATTATGGGGTTTCCCACCCAATCAGGCGTTAACCATGCATCTTGGTTGTAATCAACATCGGTAGTAATGCTATCCGAAAAAACAAGTGGACCAAAAGCACCTGCAATATTCTCATAAATCTTAATGACCATTCCTGCCTCAAGCAAAGTAGCCGTTGGAGAGTAAGAACCATAGAAAATAATTGAATCTACATACCATGTTTCCCCCGCAGGAACTGTAAAATCATCTGCCCCAAAGCAATCAATGTCATTGTTGGCTGTCTCAAAGTCCTGAGCTGCCATTCCTGCTGAGGGTGCCTGAATCGGGTCAAAAAGAGTGACTTGAGCAGAAGCCTCAAACATAAAAACCGATAAAAATATTAAAGAGAGTAATACGTGTTTCATAATATGAATTTATAAAGTTGTTCGATGAAAATAGACGATTAATCGAAAATTGACCTTAAACCATCGAAAAAAAAATATTTATTGCCCTCTGCCGTTTGCTAATAATTGCAAAACATCAGAGAGTTTCAAGTTGATGAAATGCCGATCAAACTTTTCAAAGTATCTTCGCCCGTATTGCTTTTTTTGAAATGTCAGAGGCCCTAGTAATCATACCCACATACAACGAAAAAGAGAACATCGAAAAGATGGTTCGAAAAGTATTTTCGTTGCCCGCAGATTTTCATTTACTTATAGTTGATGATGGTTCCCCAGACGGCACTGCGGCAATAGTAAAGTCCCTCCAAAAAGACTTTGAAGGAAAGCTGCACATCACCGAACGTAAAGGAAAGCTTGGGTTAGGAACAGCCTATATCCATGGTTTTAAATGGGGGTTGGAGCGCGATTACGAATATTTCTTCGAAATGGACTGCGATTTTTCGCACGATCCAGATGATCTTCTTCGACTTTATGACGCCACCAAAAATCAAGGTGCTGATGTGGCCATCGGTTCACGCTATGTGAAAGGCGGAAAGGTTGCCAACTGGCCCATTGGTCGAGTATTGATGTCATACTATGCCTCGGTGTACGTTCGTCTGGTGCTATGGATGAACATTAAAGACACCACGGCAGGGTTCAAGTGCTACAGAAGAAAGGTGCTAGAAGCTATTGCGCTGGATGATGTTAAGTTCATCGGCTACGCATTTCAAATTGAAATGAAATACCGCGCTTGGAAAAAGAAATTCAAACTGGTAGAAGTGCCGATTGTATTTACTGATCGTGTAGCTGGGACTTCAAAAATGAGCTCAGGCATCTTTAAAGAGGCTTTTTGGGGTGTTTTACAAATGCGCTTTATGATATGAAACAGACACTTATTTCCAACGCAGCCATTGTAAATGAAGGGACATCGTTCACCGGGCATGTTCTAATTGAAGGAGAGTTTATTAAAGAGGTTTTTGAGGGAAACTTACCTGAAGAGCTTTCTGATGATGTAGAAGTAATTGAAGCAAAAGGATTAACTCTTGTTCCTGGTGTAATTGATGACCAAGTTCATTTTCGTGAACCCGGGCTCATGCATAAAGAAGAATTTTATACCGGTGCCAAAGCTGGTATAGCCGGAGGGACAACCACGTTTATGGAAATGCCCAACACGAATCCTCAAACCACTACTCAAGAAGAACTTCAGAAAAAATTTGACCGTGCTGCTGACGTTTCTTTAGCCAATCATTCTTTCTTTTTCGGGGCTACAAATGACAACCTTGATCAAGTATTAGCCACAGACCCTAAAAACGTTTGCGGTATTAAAATTTTTATGGGCTCTTCTACCGGCAATATGCTTGTTGACAATACTGAAGCTCTTGATAAGATATTCTCTAAAACGAAGCTTCTTATAGCCACTCATTGTGAAGATGAGGCGACCATTAGGGCAAACAGCGCTATATACAAAGAACGATATGGTGATAATGTACCAATGAGCGCCCACCCTTTGATTCGCTCAGCCGAGGCTTGCTACTTATCTTCAAGTAAGGCCGCGGCACTTGCAGCAAAACACGATACACGACTGCACATATTGCACATCAGTACAGCCAAAGAAACGGAGTTGTTCAGAAACGATATTCCTCTAAAAGACAAGCGTTTAACTGCTGAGGCTTGCATTCACCACCTATGGTTTACTGATGCTGATTATGATAACAAAGGGACATACATCAAATGGAACCCTGCCGTTAAAACGGCTGACGACCGCGAAGGGGTTTGGAAAGCTTTGCTCGATGATAGAATTGACATAGTAGCCACCGATCACGCACCGCATACCATTGAAGAGAAATCTCAAAACTATTGGTCAGCACCGTCAGGTGGGCCGCTTATCCAGCATTCTTTACAGGCCATGATGGACTTTGTAAAAGAGGGAAGAATTAGTATTGAACGAGCCGTTGAAAAACTATCACACGCACCTGCCACTTGCTTTCATATCCATAAAAGAGGCTTTATTCGCAAAGGCTATTACGCTGACATAGCATTGATTGACCTCAATGCTCAACAAACGGTTGAAAAATCTAACTTGCTTTATAAGTGCGGCTGGTCTCCATTTGAAGGACACACCTTCAGCTCCATTATTGATTCAACATTTGTGAACGGAAGGCGCGTGTATCATCAAGGAAAGTTTGATGAAACAGTGAAGGGCCAAGCGATAACGTTCGAACGATGATTCGTTACTGCGCTCTTCTTTTCTTGCTGATTTCTGTCCAAAGCTGTGGTTCAAATGAAGAAGAGGTACGTCAGAAGCCAGCACATGTGCTTTCAAAAGACAGCATGTCTTTTTATTTAAGTCAAGTGCATATTATTGATGCCGCAATGCGTCACCGAGATGTAAGAAAGAAAAGTTTACAGCTTGAAGCTAGACAAGGTTTTAACCATTATTTTGATACGGCCGATATTTCAAAAGAGCGGTTTATTGAAAGCCTCAATTACTGGAAAGATAATTACGTAGAAATGGAGGAAATCTACGACCTCTCTATGGAAATATTGAGCACAAAGTTGGCAGTTTTAAAAAGGGTAGAATCACAGGACTCTCTGAAGGCCGTTAATTCTAAAAAGCGTTAATTAGGCGCCAGTGTGCATTTTATAAACTTCATTCGTGTAGGTCAGAGCATCCTGTACTGACCTGAAGTCATAGCCTAGTTCGGCCATCTTTTGGTTGGAATAAACCCTTTTTCTATATGCTGACTTTAGGTTTTCAGATGTCAATTTCAATGGACTTAACTTCAACTTTTCCAAAACGGATAATGCCTTTACTGTTGACATAACAAGCGACTTAGGAATAGCGATTGAAGGCTTTTTACTTCCGAATAAATGATGAAATGTGGTGAATAGGTCTTTAAACGACATGTTTTCACCAATGAGCAAGTGCCTTCCTTTAACACCCCTCTTTTTTGACAGCGAAATGGTAAATTCCGCAACATCCCTTGCGTCAACAAAACCATTGCTTCCAGATGGATAGAACGTGAGCCCCTTTAAACCTGAAAGAAAAATTGTAGTGCTGCTGGTTCCCCACTTTCCTGGTCCCAATATGACACCCGGATTTACTACTGTCGCGTCAAGGCCTTCTTGCACTCCTCTAAACACTTCCAATTCTGCATAGCGCTTACTTAACGTGTAATCTGACTTTCCTTTATCAGAGACCCAATTACTTTCTTCCGTCCGTTCATCATTTATTACAACATCACCAATAGTTGCGGTAGAACTGATGTAAATTAGTGAAATGTTGGAGTGCAAACAGGCGTTCACCACGTTATCGGTGCCTAAAACATTTGTTTCGTGCAGCAACCTTGCATCATATGGGTCAAAGGAGACAACTGCCGCACAATGATAAACCTGATCACACTCCTTGACCGCCTCCGCAAGAACAACAGGGTCGGTAATGTCTCCCTCGAAGAAACTCACCGTATTAGGCAGTTCGTGAAACTTCAGGAGTTGATTCAAAGCCACAAAGTCTGATGACTTCCTGTGAAGTACGCGCACCTCCTCCCCGGCTCTCAACAGCTCAATTGCAATATGAGAGCCAACTATTCCTGTTGCGCCAATAACTAATACCATAACGTTTTAAAGAAGAATTGAGGGTGTTTTGTTCACCATTTGTTTAGAGCTTCATTTCAGGAATATCTCCTTCAATAATTAAACGCCCTTCCGTTGCCGCTTTGATTTCGTCAACAGACACACCAGGCGCTCTTTCAACCAATTTGAAGCCTTTTTCTGTAATATCTAACACAGCCAAGTTGGTTACTACGCGAGTTACGCATTTAACCCCTGTTAGTGGAAGGGTACATTGTCTTAAAAGCTTAGACTCACCCCTCTTATTGGTGTGCATCATGGCAACAATAATATTCTTTGCAGAAGCCACTAAATCCATAGCGCCCCCCATTCCTTTGACCATCATTCCCGGAATTTTCCAGTTGGCAATATCACCTTGGTCACTTACTTCCATGGCGCCAAGAACTGTAAGACCTACATGCTGTCCCCGAATCATTGCAAAACTCGTAGAAGAGTCAAAATAAACGGCACCTGGCACAGCTGTAATGGTTTGCTTTCCTGCGTTGATCAGGTCAGCATCTTCTTCACCTTCAAAAGGAAAAGGACCCATACCCAACATTCCATTCTCCGATTGAAACTCAACATCAATTCCTGAAGGAATATAATTTGCAACAAGTGTTGGAATACCAATACCAAGGTTTACATAGTATCCATCTCTTAGCTCTTGCGCAATTCTCTGAGCTATTCCATTTTTATCTAGTGCCATGGGTCGAATTTATAGATTATTATCACGAAGTTGGTGCGTTTCTAGCCTTAACTCGCAATTTTTAAACTGGATTGAAGATCGATCAACATTCCAAAAATAAACACTCACCAAAGGCTGGCCCTTTAGGCTCAATGGAAATCGAATATGAAATGGAGTGCTATTATTGGGTTGTTCAGTTTCCATATAGTGATGAAGGTCAAATACAGACCTTACTGACTTGCTGTTTGTGCTTTCTGATATTACCAATTGCACTTCCTTTAAATTGTCTTCAAGCGTGAGTTCAAACACCAGGTTTAACACCTTCGGCTTTGAGAATTCGTTCAAGATTGAGTCACTCAAAACATTAAAGTACTCCTGACCATCATCAGGAAATTCAGTAATAATTGAACTTGAATCAATAATAATGTTGGGTTGTTGTGCTCTTTTCAGGAGAACATAATCTGCCTCATCCTGAGCTATAAGCGTATCATAGTCCGTGGTTATAACTTCACTCTCTTTTTTCAAAAACAAGTAATCTGCTGAAGTAATTGCAGCGCTCGACTGGGTAAAAGGGATGTATATAAATGAATTATTACTTTCTATATTCAAATACTCCCAACTGCTCAACGCTTTAAAGTTTGAAACTATAATAGGCGCTCCATTTGATGACTTAAACGACTCGAGCTCAGCCATCACTCCCTCTGGGATAATCTCATTCTGCCATAGATTTGACCTATTTGGTTTAAGACTTACAAAAGAGCCCCATACAATCAAAGAAGAACAAAATAAGGCAAACCAAGAGGAGAGTTTTGACACTCTATCCGCTTCATAAACAAAGGTCATTGAGAGAATAATAAATGAATGTGCAAATGTTCGCTCAACTTGAAAAGGTGAATCCAAAAGCACATGCTGGGCTATTGGAGCGGAAAATGAGACAAGAGTTAAAATAAACAATGACTTAGATGTGTTAAGTTCAAACCCATATTGATTTTTGAAAAACACAAATACCGAAGCTAGCAGCATCATTGGAATATAAAGCCACCACACTCCTATTAGCCCGGTATATAGCTCGCTTGTAACGCCAAGGCTAATATCAATGAAATCATCCGTTCCAAAGTATAAAAACCCACTTTCTTTTAAAACCATTCCATACAATGTTGCGCTTAAAATTATCAGCGCTCCGATCATCTTCACTGCTAACTGCCGGGACTTATACCGCCAAGAGTTTATGCTAAGAACAACAAACCCTGCTATATAGATTGAAACAAGGTTAAGGTTGGCTAAAACCATTAAACACCCAACCACAAGGGTCATCCAGTGACGCTTTTGCGGATTATTGATCGCCTTAACGAAAGCATTAATAAACCAAAGCAACAACGCAAAAGACAGCCCATAACCTCTGCATAGACTAAAAAGGTCAATGATTAGCGGTGAGCAAAACATCACAAAGCCGAGCGCCACAGCTGATTGAAGTCGCTGAATGTGGTTTGTAGCAAACCCACACACTTGGGTCACAAGCAAACCAAAAGCTAAGACATTTGGCAATCGCATTGCAAAAACACCATTACCAAATAGCTCAACCGTAACAATTGATAATGCGGAGTTTAAAAGATGATTGTTGGCTTCCCAAATCGAAAAACCTGGAATAAATGCTTTAGTCCTGATAAAGTCAATAAAGGTGGAAGCTTCGTCAATCGTTATTGGTGTTAGCAGCGCTTTAACGATTACTACAAGCCAAGCACCCAAGCGCTAAAACTACAACGTCACTTCTACTGAACTTCTTGACGTTTGGCATAAACGTTTAGCTCATTTGTCTAACCGTTCTTTGCTCTATGCGCTTTTCAAATGATTCTCCTTTGAAAACCCTCTGAATAAAAATTCCTGGTGTATGAATTTCATTAGGATCTAACTCACCTACTGGAACCAGCTCTTCAACTTCAGCCACGGTAATTTTACCCGCCATTGCCATGGCGTGATTAAAGTTTCGTGCAGTAGCGTTAAAAATTAAATTACCAGCTGTATCTCCTTTATCAGCCTTGACGAAAGCAAACGATGCGTCAAATGCTAATTCTAAAAGGTGCGGCTTGTTATTAAACCACCTTACTTCTTTTCCAAGGGCAACTTCAGTTCCATATCCAGCGGGTGTGAAAAAGGCCGGAATTCCAGCTCCTGCAGCTCTGCAGCGTTCAGCAAGGGTTCCTTGAGGAATAAGCTCAACTTCGAGCTCACCGCTTAGCATTTGGCGCTCGAACTCATCGTTTTCACCTACATAAGATGAGATCATCTTTTTTACTTGCCGAGACTCCAACAATACTCCTAACCCAAAGCCATCAACACCGGCATTGTTTGAAATACATGTTAGGCCTTTGGCGCCCTTAGTACGAACTGCGGCTATTGCGTTTTCAGGAATACCACACAAACCGAAGCCACCAAACATGACGGTCATTTCGTCTTTTAATCCTTCAATTGCCGCTTCTGCGCTGCTAACTACCTTATTGATTGCCATGATGAATGTTTTTAGTCGAATATCCCTTCTGCGTCAATCGCTCCTTCATTGAAGCCTTGGCCGTCAGAAGATTGATCATTGCAGTCGAATTTATAGTTTTTTAAAGATTCTGGAACCTCAAAAGGCCTCACTTTCACTCCTAACGCAGAGTCTGCCCAAACTTTTTTCATATAATAACACCAAATTGGAAGTGCTGTATTTGCCCCTTGGCCCAATGATGTTCTCGTAAAACGAACACTGCGGTCATCAGCGCCAACCCAAACTCCCGTCACTAAATCTGGGACAGTGCCCATAAACCAGCCATCTGAGTTTCCTTGTGTTGTTCCTGTTTTACCTGCTATTTTATAATCCCACGGAATACCATCGTAGCCTCGATCTGGACTATCATAATGCATCCGCATTGCCGTTCCCGTTTTCTTATTCTCTGCCCCGCCACGCTCTCCTTCCGTCACGCCCATCATAATATCCAACATTTTGTAGGCTTGTTCTTCACTCATTACCTCAACAATATCTTGAGCTGGCTCATAAATCACCGTGCCGCTATTATCTTCAATACGCAGCAAATAAATGGGCTCCAAGCGCATTCCTCTATTAGCAAAGGTGCTGTATGCTGTTACCATTTCATGAAGCGTTAAATCAGCAACCCCCAATGCTAAAGAGGGCACGGGGTCAATATGAGACTGAATTCCACACTTCCAAGCAAACGCAACAGCTGCCTGTGGGGTAAAGCGCCTCATAACCCAAGCGGTGATTGTATTCATTGAATTGGCTAACCCATATTTTAAGGTTACTTCATAGCCATAATCATCCCCTTCATTTTCTGGTGTCCAATCTTTTAATAGACCAAACTCGCCCTTTTTGAATGTATATGGGATATTTGGTACTAAATGACAAGCTGATAAGCCCGCCTCTAATGCTAAGGCATAAACGAAGGGCTTGAACGTTGAGCCAACTTGCCTTTTTGCTAAGCTTACATGGTCATACTCGAAATATTTATGATCAATACCACCAACCCAAGCTTTAATGTGGCCTGTATGTGGGTCTAAACTCATCAACCCTGACTGAAGAAAGCTTTTGTAGTAGCGAATAGAGTCGTTTGGCGACATCACGGTGTCTATTTCTCCTTTCCATGAAAATACACTCATTTTAGCTGGAATATCGAATATCACAGGAATAGAATCTTGTGAAACAATTCGCTTTGATTCACCACAATCTTCTGCCGAACAAACCCAATAATCCGTGCCTTCGATTGTTTCTCGCTGCACAAAATCACCTCTTCTATGGCAGTTATGGCACTCTTGACCCTTAAGCACTCGGTACCTTGATGTGCGTTTTCTTGCCGTATTCATCACCTGTGCCACTTCTTTTTCTGAAAGGCTTGCAAATGGAAAGTTTGACCGCTTTTTTAACTCGCGAGAAAATGTTGGTTGAAGGTATTCTTTTAAATATTGCTCAACTGACCACTCAGCATAATGCTGCATCTTGCTGTTAATGGTGGTGAAAATGCGCAGACCATCGCTGTAAATGTTATAAGGCTCACCACTTTCCTTAGCAACGATGTATTCTCCTGTTTCTGGGTTTTTCTGGCGAAGTATTTCTTTTAGTTTTCCTCGAAGCTCTTCTCTGAAATAGGTAGCTGTTCCTTCGCTATGATCAACCGTGGTATAACGCAAATCAAGTGGAAGCTGAGAAAGTGAATCGTACTCTGCTTGAGTAATGAACTTGTTTCTGACCATTTGACCTAAAACCACATTTCGCCTCAACATTACCGTATCCTTTCGATAGTCCTTGACCGGATTAAATAGTGATGGGTTTTTTGCCATTCCCACCAGCATAGCCGCTTGATGAACTTTTAATGAGTCTGGTGATGTGTTAAAGTATACTTGTGACGCTGACTTAATTCCCACAGCGTTATTGACAAAATCAAACCGATTGAAATACATGGTAATGATTTCTTCTTTGGTATAAAACCGTTCAAGCTTTGCTGATATAATCCACTCTTGCACCTTCTGGACAATACGCTTCAACTTATTGGTTGATCGCTGCTCGGTAAAAAGCATTTTAGCCAACTGCTGAGTAATAGTACTCGCGCCACCTTTACTTCCTAAGTAAGCAATAGCTCTAAATGTGCCTTTAAGATCAATTCCTGGATGTTCTAGAAACCTTTCGTCCTCGGTAGATATAAGCGCGTTTACTAGGTAAGGCGAAAGGTCGCGATAGTGAATGTTTGTTCTGTTTTGATAGAAATACTTTCCTAAAATTTTGCCATCCGAACTATAAACTTCACTTGCTAAATCGCTCCATGGGTTTTGTAAATCCTCTACTGTTGGCATTTTTCCTAAAAACCCCTTTTCAGCGAGATAAAATATGGAAAAGAAGGAAAGCAGTCCTGCAAAAACAATAACCCAAAAAATGATGATGTATTTCTTCATAAATCGCTGATTCGCAATTTAGTTAATGGCTTTTTCTATACGCAATCCAATATCGTAAACCTCCTCAATAGTATCAGATCGCATTGCGTGTTGAAGTTCGAACTTGTAGTTTCCTGCTTGCGGCAGTTGCACATTTCTTTTAAACATTATACGGTTATCTAGCAGGTCGCCAAGCCCTGAACCATACCAACGACCCGACCTTTCTGCTAAAGGACAATCAATCGTATCAACCTGATAGGTATTATTAGGGAAATAGGTTTTAAAAAAAACAATAATGTTTTGATATTGGTAGTTTGATCCGTGCCTCACCTGAATGTAAAAGTTTAAAGGGCTTATCGTATCAGTCATTTCAGCATTAACCTCAAGTGTGTTATTAAACCCCCACTTTCCTGATTCAACAGGTGTTGATGAACTGAGCACAACACTTTGGTCACAGGCGTTGAGAAAAAATAAACCCACTAAAAGGACCACCGTCAATCTCATGAATTGTCTTTTTGAGACGGGCCTTTGTCGTTTCCCTTATTTCTATTCGGCCTACGCTTTTTATTTCTATTCGGTTTTTCGTCTTTAGATTGAGCTGTTGGCCCTGCGTTAGAGTGAGCTTTTTTATGCCCGTTTTGAGGCTTATTACCGCTATGGTTAGGCTTTCTTCGTTTTTTATTTTTCTTGTTGCCTTTTGGTCTATCAAACCTGGTTAGGTCTTCTTGGCCAACCACGTTGTCAAACTTTAACTCAACAGGACCTGTGTCTTCAACAAATGAATATTTAGACAGATCATCAACAATTTTTCCGCTTGCATTCAGCGCTATAACCTCTTTTACGCGGTCAATCTCTAACGGAATAAACTCACTGAAATTGTCTTCATAAGCATACCACATCATGCCCTTGAAAATGTCACTTTTCTGGTGAAAAGCTGTTCCTTTCTTAGTTTTCAGTTTTATTTTATGGTCTGGGAAGTCTTTTATCGCATCCATATACGAGTCTAACTCATAGTTCAAGCAGCACTTCAGTTTGCCACATTGGCCAGCCATTTTCATTGGATTAATGCTCAGTTGCTGATATCGCGCTGCGGAAGTAGAAACAGTTCTAAAATCCGTAAGCCATGTACTGCAGCATAACTCTCGGCCACATGACCCAATACCCCCTAATCGCCCCGCTTCTTGTCTTGAGCCAATTTGACGCATCTCAATTCGAACCCTAAACATATCTGCTAAAACCTTGATCAACTCTCTAAAGTCCACCCGCTCTTCGGCTATGTAGAAAAATGTCACTCTGTTTCTGTCGCCCTGGTATTCTGCGTCTGATATTTTCATGTTTAAACCCATGTCTCTGACCACTTTTCTAGCCTTGAACATTGCGTCTTCTTCCATCGCCCTCGCCTCTCGGTATACCTCAAGATCTCCCTCGTGAGCTTTTCTATAAATCTTTTTTAGGTCGCGGCTATTCGGTGAAACACCTGTCTTTTTCATTTGAAATTTAACCAACTCCCCTGTCAATGAAACCATTCCAATATCGTGACCAGTAGGCGCCTCAACAGCCACAGCTTCTCCAACTATTAAAGAAAGGTGTTCTGAATTTTTAAAGATCTCTTTTCTCGTGTTCTTGAATCTAACCTCAACAAACTCAGACTCACCAGAAGCGGTTCGCTCCATTCCTGTCAACCAATCAAAAACATCTAATTTATTACACCCGCTTGTTCCGCAATTACCGTTGTTTTTACACCCTGCTGGTGATGTTCCACATCCTCCACTGCCACAATTTCCGCATCCCATATATTTCTTTATTCAGTGTTGCAAAACTACTTTGAATTAATCTAAGAAGAAGCGGTCGCCTTTTTCCCTTGATGCACAAGCCTTACTGATTTAATGCTTGTATCGTACCACACAATTCGAGGGCTTACATATCGGTCAATATGAAACGCAGCTTCCTCTAAGATGTCCATAAAACCTTTTACATTGGAAGCATTAATAAACGGCGAGAAGTTCTTGTAAAAATCAGCTTCCTCACCCTCCATTGGAATGTGAATGTCAAGCCACCCCATTCTGAAACAACGATCAAGAACTTTTAAAGCAGAATCAATGAAAACACGCTGCGTTTCTCTTGTGTTAGCGGACATTTTTTCACTCCAACCATACAACTCATGAAGGTCTCTTCGATAAGACATTCTCATCCAGTCTCTGAACACCTCCAGCCACGGATCGCCCGCATCAGAAGCTTCCTTTACCGCTGCTTGAAGGTTTCCTTCTGCGCGAAACGCTAGATTCATTGCCTCATTTTTATCCAGCTCAAACCTTTCCATCAAAAAACCGGCAATCTCTGCATCAGAATAATACTCTTCTTGAAAGCGTTGAACCCGTGATATAATTGTAGGCAGTAATTTGGACGGTGATTCTGAAACAAGAATAAAAACCGTGTTTGGATTTGGCTCCTCAAAGTTCTTAAGCATCTTATTTCCAAACTCTTGATTCATACGATCAGCATGCCAGATAATGAAAACCCTGCTCTTTCCCTCATACGACCTAAGTGCTAACTTACTTCTAAGCTCTTTACTTTCTCCAGCGCCAATAAACCCTTGTTTCTTCTCTATGGCTATTGCCGTGTACCATTGCTGCAATGACAAATACGGGTTCTTTGTAATCGTGTCCCTCCAATCTTCTGAATAAAGATCAGAATGCAGGTCTTTCGTCTTAACCTTTACCTCTTTATTGGTATTAATAGGCAAAACCACATGCACGTCCGGATGCGTTAAGGTTTGGTTTTTCAAACACGAAGAACATTCACCACAAACATCCCCATGTTGTCTATTATCGCACATCAAATATTGTGTGAGATAAAGCGCCAAAGGCAAACTCGCGCCACCCTCTACACCTTGAAAAAGAAGCGCGTGCGGAACCCTCTCATCATCTATAAGTCTCGATATCACCGCCTTTAACTCTTCCTGACCTGGAATTTCACTTCTCCTCATGTGCTTTGCTTACTTCTTTCGGGCTTAAAGTTAATTTTGCCGATCAAATTAGCGCTATGTCATCAATAGATTCTTTCAATTTTAACGGTAAAAGGGCTTTAATCCGCGTAGATTTTAATGTTCCACTTAACGAACGGCTTAATGTAACAGATGCAACTCGAGTTGCTGCAGCCTCTCCAACAATAAAAAAAATACTTGCAGATGGCGGCTCAGTAGTATTAATGTCTCACTTGGGCAGGCCAAAAAATGGCCCAGAAGACAAGTTTTCTCTCAAGCACATCGTAAAAACACTGGAGAGTCAAATTAATTCTCCCGTTCAATTTACCGATGATTGTATTGGCGAGTCAGCTTTATTGGCTTCGTCAAGCTTAAAGTCAGGAGAAGTCTTGTTGCTGGAAAACCTGAGGTTTTATAAAGAAGAAACCGCGGGTGATGAAGCTTTTGCTAAGGAACTAAGCAAGCACGGTGATGTTTATGTTAATGACGCCTTTGGAACCGCTCACAGAGCACATGCTTCAACAACAGTTGTTGCCAAATTCATGAAAGAAAAGCTATTTGGATACCTAATGGATGCCGAAGTAGCAAACGGCCTGCGTGTGCTTCAAAGCGCTGAACACCCTTACACAGCCATTATTGGTGGGGCCAAAGTGAGCAGCAAAATTGATGTCATCACTCATCTATTAGATAAAATTAATAACCTGATTATTGGGGGGGGAATGGCATACACGTTTTTCAAAGCACAAGGAGGTAGTATTGGAAGCTCATTGGTGGAAGACGAATATCTAGAAACGGCAAGAAACATTCTAAAGGCCGCGAAAGAAAAAGGAGTGACTGTTTTGTTACCAGAAGACAGCATAGTTGCAGACGCTTTTAGTAATGATGCGAATACTAAGGTTGTTTCTTCTATGAAAATTCAAGATGGATGGATGGGGTTAGACGTTGGGCCAAAAGCTATTGAGGCTTATCGTGAAGTAATTGCCTCGAGTAAAACCATACTTTGGAACGGGCCGCTTGGCGTATTTGAAATGGAAAAGTTTAAGAATGGCACTAAGGCATTAGGCGAAATGATAGCGGCATCTAAAGCATACAGTTTAGTAGGGGGAGGAGACTCAGTGGCAGCGGTTAAAAAATTCAACCTTACTGATGATGTTAGTTACGTTTCGACTGGTGGAGGAGCATTGTTAGAGCTATTGGAGGGGAAGACCCTTCCAGGCGTAGCTGCTATTAAATAGCCCACTACTCTTCTTCACTTTTAGGCGCGAGCATTTCCACTGCGCTGGATAGCCATTCTGTGTCCATTAACACTGGCAAAGCTGTTGGAGCAATAGACTTAACGGGGTTAAAAAGCAAGCTTTTACTCGGCTCTGACTTTGATAATACCGGAATGTAGCGATCTAACCAACCAAAAAGATTGAGGACGATAGAGATGATGAGCGCCACTTTTAATGTACCAAAAGCCATCCCAGCAATTTTATTTACGAACTTAAGGGCCGCCATGTTCACCGCCTTCTCCACCACCTTTGCTAAAGCATAAACCCCAAAAACAACGGCCACAAAAGTGACGATGAAAGAAAGGTATCCTAACCAAGAACCTTCAATTTCGCACCAATCTTTAAGTTTTTCAGCGGTAATTTCAGAAAAGTTAACTGCTATATAAATTCCCGCTATCAGCGCAGCAATTGAAGCTAACTCAATGATGAGGCCTTTTTGAAACCCTTTCCAAGCAGCAAAAAGCAGAGGTATAAACAGAATAATGTCCCAGTGGTTAAAATCCATGTGTCAAATGTAGGCCGAGAGATCAACGGCCTGATATACTTTTGGTGTGATGATTGAACAGGATTTTGAACAGGGTTGGAAAGAGGCGATGGAGAAAATGGAAAAACGGTTTGAACAACCGATAGACCTGCAAGCCGCCTTATTTTTAATAGGGCTAAATGAGCTAGGGCAAGGACCTCGAAGGTTGAATAAAGATCAAAAGATTGATGTTATTCACATTGCTGTTTGCTCTCTGTTAGAACCCTTTGGTTATTATGTTTTTGAAGGAAAAGATAAAGACGGGTGGCCTCATTTTACGCGAAGCGAAACCTTGCCAAAGCTAAGCGCACAAGAACAAGAAAGACTGATGAAAGAGTCTATTATTAATTACATTCAAGAATGGTAATGGTCTCAGAAGTGATCTCATCATTCTCTACTTGAACAAACCCTTCTCCGCACAATGAGTCAACCGTAATTCTTGTAATTACATTTGGTGGAAGGCCTGTTGTTGTAGTTGTTGTATCATATCGAACCGCTCTTACCCTTAAAACTACTGGAAGCTCAAATTCTTGTGTATAAACGCCAACGCTATTCGTTCTTCCTTGTCTAGTTACAACACACCCTGGCTCTGTGCAAAACATGGTTACTTTAATTCCACTTTGAGCAACGTTGTTTTCATCATAAACCTTCACCTCTGCCACTCCTGGGTCTGGGGTGTTATCGCATGAAGCGAAAAGGACTGCACAAACGGAAACAAGAATTAGTGATACTTGAAAAACTCTTTTCATGTGATTAAATATAAAGGCTGTCAAAAATAACATAATTATAAGTCGGAATTTTCGCTAAACTTTGTGATTCATCGATTAAAAGAAAAACCTACTATGAAACTAACGCTAATTTCATCTCTTTTTATCTTAGTTTCTTTAAGCTCTTTTGCACAGGAAAAGCGCTCTCGGCTTATCATTGAAACAGATTCAGGAAATATGGTTGTGGAATTATTCAATGAAACACCTGCCCACAGAGATAATTTTATAACGTTAGCAAAGAAGGGTTTTTATGATGGAACCTCTTTTCATCGTGTAATCGAGAACTTTATGATTCAGGGTGGTGACCCAAACTCAAAGGAAGGTGCTGAAGGCGCTCCTGGTGGGGGCGGTCCGGGATATACTATCCCCGCGGAAATTCACCCAGAGCTATTCCATCAAAAGGGCGCTCTATCCGCAGCTAGAAAAGGTGATAATGTAAACCCAGAGAGAGAAAGCTCTGGAAGTCAGTTTTATATCGTTCAAGGGAAAAAAACATCTCCTACTGAGCTTAAAAAGTTTGAAGACCGTCTAAACTTCGATCACAAAAACGCAATTTCTCGTGAATTCTTCTCTGAGCCTGAAAACGCTGAATATGTTACACGAATCAAAACAGCTCAGGAAGAGGGTAATCAAGACGATATAAAAGCCGTGATGGAAGAAGTGAGCCCATTAATTGACGCTCGTTTCGAAAAACAAGAGTTTTCGTACTCTCCTGAGCAAATTGAAACTTATAGTTCTTTCGGTGGAACGCCTTTTTTAGATAAGCAGTACACGGTTTTCGGTCAGGTGGTTGAGGGTATAGATGTGATTGACAAACTTGCCTCCATTAAAAAGAATGGTGAAAGCCCTGTTATACCTCATAGAATGACTATTAAGGTGGTTGAATAAGTTTATTTTCGCGGTATGAATTTTTCCGAGAAACTACAAAACTTAACGGCTGAGGTTGAGGGTTTAACAGCATCTACAGCTGATGAGGCTGAACAGTTTAGAATCAAATATTTAGGGTCTAAGGGTGTGTTTAAAGAGCTGTTTGAAGAATTCAAGGCCGTTTCTTCAGAAGAGAAGCGCGCCTTCGGTAAGCAGCTAAACCAATTAAAATCTAAGACTGAGTCAAAAGTAGAAGAATGGAAGTCTTCCCTAAACTCTTCCGCCTCTTCAAACGCCTCACAATTAGATCTAACAAGGCCAGGAACTCTTTTTGATCTTGGGGCTGAACATCCTATTTCAATCATCAAGCGAGAAATAATTGATATTTTTCATGGAATTGGGTTTTCTGTGGCAGAGGGCCCTGAAATTGAAGATGATTGGCATAACTTTTCTGCCCTCAACTTTCCACCTGAGCATCCCGCTCGAGATATGCAAGACACGTTTTTTGTTAAAAACCCAAACGGGTCTGATGACTATGTTCTAAGGACACACACTTCGTCTGTTCAAGTTCGAGTAATGTCTGAGCAAAAACCTCCTATTCGTGTAATAGCTCCCGGTAGAGTTTTTAGAAATGAGGCTGTTTCGGCTCGATCTCATTGTATTTTCCACCAAATCGAGGGGCTATACATAGATGAAGGCGTGACTTTCGCTGACATGAAACAAACCCTCGAATACTTTGCTAAGGAGTTTTTCGGGAAAAGTAAAATTCGTTTGCGACCTTCTTATTTCCCATTTACAGAACCAAGCGCTGAAGTGGATGTGTATTGGGGTTTAGAAAACGAGTTGGATTATCGAATCACAAAAGGAACTGGCTGGCTAGAAGTGATGGGTTGCGGAATGGTTGACCCTGCGGTTCTAGAAAGTTCAAACATTGACCCAGAAAAATATTCAGGATTTGCTTTTGGAATGGGTTTAGAGCGTAGCGCCATGCAGCGTTTTCAAATCCCAGATATTCGAATGATATTCGAGAATGACGTTCGTTTCTTGAAACAATTTCAATCGGCGCTTTGAGTTTAAAACACCTCTTTTCTTCTATTCTTCTAATTGGCTTAATTGGTTGCGACAACCTTCCTGTTGCCCAAGACCCACCAATTCTTGCAAACATTCCTACTATGGCCGAGGTGGCCGATAGTTTGAATAATATTTCTGCCCTAGCGAGTAAGTGGGCTGTTATTGAAGACTCCATCGTATACTCCGACCCATATTCAATTGACTGGGTAAAAGAATTTCAATCCTTTCTAAAAGATAATGTAAATAAACAGCGCTTTGTTGACGCTTACGTTGTTTCTGATTCTACTCAATCAGGCATTCGAACTGTTGATTTTAAAGCCACTTCTGAAACACAAGAAATTAAATCAGTTAAAATTGTTTTAGATAAAGGTCGAGTCACTCATTATTCGGTTCGTAAAGAGCGCTTTAATCTTTTATCTAGTTCGCGTCAATTCTTCTCGTTTGACGGATCATCCTATGAATTAAGTGTTAAACAGTCTATTAAGTGGTTTTTCAATAATGACCAGTTTGTTCATGGAAATATTCTTCCTCAGGGTAAATTGTGGCGAGGCGTTTTTAAACATGAAAAGGCGGGTATTCCTATTCAATTTGTAATAAACCCAAACAACGAACTGATTGTAAAGAACGATGAAGAATTCTTAAATTTTAGTGCTATTGAAACCAAAGGAGATTCAACTGTTTACGAATCTGCATATTTTAGTTCGTGCTTTATACTATCATCGGTCAATGACTCAACCCTTGAAGGTCAATGGATAAATAAAAAAAGGGATGTTCCACAATCCATTTATGTAAAAGCAACGAGCAACAGCTCCTATCGTTTTAAGCCTGCTGAGAACCCTTTTATTAATATATCAGGAAGTCATAAGTTTATGTTTCTTGATGAGGATGGGGAGGCCGAAGAAACTAATGTTTTAAAGCTTGAACAGAATAAGTTTATGCTCACTGGGTCATTGCTGACAGAAACCGGTGATTATCGTTTTCTTGAAGGTATTGTGAGAAACGACTCTATGTTTCTAAGTACAATGGATGGAACACATTTGATGTATTTCGAAGGGTTAATTGAAAACGAAAAAATCACTGGTCAATTTTTAGCAGGTTCGTCATATTCACAAAACTGGACAGCAGAATTGAATGTTCCTGTAGAATTATCTAGCCCAGAAAGCATAACCAAAATGGTACCTGGGTCTCAGTTTGATTTTTCATTTCCCGATGAAAATGGCAACATCGTATCAATGAGCGATGAGCGCTTTACCGATAAGGTATTATTAGTGAGTATAATGGGCACTTGGTGTTCAAACTGCCTTGATGAAAGTCGTTTCCTCAAGGAAATTAATGACGAATTTCCAAGTGATAAAATCTCAATAGTTGCGTTGGATTATGAATTAATTGGAGACTCATCCAAAGTAATACAAAACATCAAGAAATATAAGCGGAATATGAATATTGATTTTCCTATTCTGCTGGCGGCAACTCTCTCTTCAAAAGATGTTGCGTCCAAAACTTTACCTGCTCTTAATGGAATATTTTCTTATCCCACATTATTAGTTTTAAATAAAAAACACGAGGTAATTAAAATTCACACAGGGTTTAACGGACCCGCAACTGGCAAAGACAATTATGATGCCTTTACCAGAAAGTACCGAAATCTCATTTCAGAATTGATAGAAAATTAGAATATTTTTTAAGCTCCTGTATCTGCTATGCTAGTTGCCGTTAATCCAGCTATATCGCGATCAAAATGATACCACGCACTTTTATCGTCCGCCATAAGTTTGATCTTATCTAGTACCGTTTTAGCCAGTGCTTCTTCTTCCAGCTGCTCTGATACATACCACTGTAAAAAGTTTTGGGTAGTAAAGTCTTTCTCATCCAAACAAATTCCTACAAGCTCTCCTATACTCTGCGTAACAGCTACTTCGTGGTTATATAACTCTTCAAATAATTGTTTCACACTATCAAAATCAGACTTTGGCTGATCGAAAGCGGGAATAATAACTTTTCCATCTCTTTCATTGATATATTTCACCAGCTTCAACATGTGAAAACGTTCTTCATCAGAATGCTTATACAAAAATTGAGAAACTCCCGCATATCCATTCTCTTCAGCCCATACCGCCATTGATAAATAAAAGTTGCTGGAAGATCCTTCCATCTTTATTTGTTCATTTAAAGCGTCTTGTACTCTATTTGATAACATAATGTCTTCTTAATTTTCGCACAAAGTTATAGTGTTAAAAATTAATATTACTGACCATCTATTCATCATAACTTAAAACATACTCATTTTAAATAGGTTAGATTCTGTTTCCTTTGTAAAAGCTATGTCAAAACAAACACCAAAAAAACTCGCCAAACAAGTAAAAAAACTCGAAGGCCGTGTTGCTAGTTATTTCAAGGAGAATCCAAAATCTCTTATTAATTATAAACAGCTGGCTGCTCGTTTAGAAATTGATGATGCTGTGGAACGACAAATTCTTGCAGCTGTTTTAGAGTCGTTAATTAAACAAGGGCTTGTTGATGAGCCCCATCATGGTAAATTTTTATGGAAAGGCCCACTTGAAGAGATACAGGGGATCATCTCATTCAACAGAAGCGGTAATGCATTCGTTGAGACAGCAGGCTTTTCAAAAGATATAATGATACCTGAGCAATTCACTTGGAAAGCTCTAGATGGTGATTTAGTATCGTTGCGCTTGCTAGGAAATAGAAAAGGATCAGGGAGAGTAAAAGGTAAAGTAATCGAAGTTATTGAGCGTGCTAGAGAAACTTTTCCTGCAGTAATATTCAAAAATGAAGGTCGTTTTTATGCCCTTCCGGATAATCATAAAATATCCATAGACTTCTTCATTCCCAGCGATAAAATGAATGGCGCCAAAGAAGGTGAAAAAGTTGTAGTTAAATTAGTCGAATGGGAAAACATGAGGCTTAGTCCAGTCGCTCATGTAACTGATGTTCTTGGAATGCCTGGAGATATGAAAGCTGAAGGTGATGCTATTTTAGCTCAATTTGGTTTTCCTTTAAAGTTTCCAAGTGATGTTGAAAAAGAGTGTGATGCTATCTCCCATAATATAACCGAAGGAGAAGTTGCTAAAAGACGCGACTTTAGAAAAACACTCACATTTACTATTGATCCAGCAGATGCAAAAGATTTTGATGACGCAATTTCTTTTCAAAAATTAGAAAATGGAAATTATGAAATTGGGGTTCATATTGCTGATGTTACCCATTATGTAAGAGAGGGGTCAGCACTCGAAAAAGAAGCTCAAAATCGTGCAACCTCTATTTATCTTGTAGATAGAGTTATTCCAATGCTTCCTGAAATTCTGTCGAATCAACTATGTTCTCTTAGACCCAAAGAAGAAAAATTAACTTTTAGTTGTGTTTTTGAAATTGACGATAAAGCTAAAATCCACAATACCTGGATTGGTAAAACTGTAATCTACAGTGATCATCGTTTTGCTTATGAAGACGTCCAAGAAATTCTTGAAAAAAATTCTGGTCTTTATCAAAATGAGCTCAAAGCCATCAATAACATAGCTAAAATACTAAGGACTGATCGGTTAAAGTCTGGGTCTATAGCATTTGAAAAAGCTGAAGTAAGATTTAGGTTAAGTGATGATAAAAAACCCGTAGACGTGTTCTTCAAAGTTCAAAAAGATGCCCATAAGCTGATTGAAGAGTTTATGCTTTTAGCGAATAAGGCTGTTGCTTTAAAGGTGGGTAAAAAAGAAAGGTCCGGTGATCATGCTAAAACTTTTGTCTACCGTATTCACGATATGCCAGACCCTACAAAACTTAAGGATTTTTCAGACTTCATTAAGCGTTTTGGTTATAGCGTTGATTTCAACACACCACAAAATATTGCCAATTCTATTAATGATTTACTAAGTAAAATAAAAGGTAAGCCTGAACAGAATATTATAGAAATGCTGGCTATTCGTTCAATGGCAAAAGCTGAATACTCCACCAACAATATTGGTCATTTTGGTTTAGCATTTCCTTTTTATAGTCACTTTACTTCACCTATTAGAAGGTATCCTGATATGATGGCTCATCGCATGCTCTTTAGTTATCTTAATGACGGTAAATCAGAAAATATAGATGTAATAGATAAGCTTTGTAAGCACAGTAGTTTAATGGAACGAAAAGCGTCAGAAGCCGAACGTGAATCCACTAAACTTTATCAAGTCATTTACATGCAAGATTCCGTAGGAGAAATCTTTGACGGTGTTGTTAGCGGAGTTACCGAATGGGGTATGTTCGTTGAAATTACATCAAATAAATGCGAAGGATTGGTTCGTTTGCGTGATATTGATGGAGACTACTTCATATATGATCAGAAGAATATGAGTATAGTAGGTCAACGAACAAGAAAAGCCTACGCACTTGGAGATAAAATTCAAATAATAGTTGTTGCTGCCGACCTGGAGAGCAGAAGAATAGACCTCAAACTAGTTTAGTTAGATCATTTTTATTCTCTGTTGAAGAAGCTCCTTGTAAGATCCACCAACTGGAACAATCTTCTTATCATTTTCTAAGACAACATTGTTGTGATCAATTTCTTTGATTTTATCTAATCGAATGATAAAAGATCTGTGAACTCGAATAAAATCCTTCTCTGGCATTTTACTTTCGATATCTTTCATTGTGCTATGAATGGTATACCTTCTTTCCAGAGTGTTGATTACTACGTAGTCTTTTAATGCCTCTATAAAATAAATATCACTGTATTTGATTTTAACCAGACGTTGGTTAGCTTTCACAAACATCATGTCTGCAGAGTCTTGCTTTTCGACCATGCTGTAATACATGTCACGCTCTTTCTTCACCTCCATTTCTCTACCATGCTTATACAAGGCTATCTCTATAGCAGTTTGAATATCAATCGCCTTAAAAGGTTTAATTATATATCCGTAAGGCTCTGTTTCTTTCGCCTTATCCACAGTGTTTCTATCTGTATAAGCTGTTAAGAAAATAACTGGTATACTCTTCTTTTTACGGATTATATCTGCTGCCTCAATCCCACTCATTTCTCCCTTCAGCATGATATCCATCATCACTAAATCTAAATCAAATTCTTCTGCTTTTAACACTGCTTCTTCACCTGAAGAAACATTACCAACCACATCATAACCTAATTTTCTAAGACATACTTGAATGTCTTTAGCTACAATACTCTCATCTTCAACAACCAGGATATTCATATTATTCTAACGTAATTTGGAGGCAAAAGATAAAAATATTTCATACGCCCTCCCGTAGTTATTCTTAAATCTAATCTTTCTCTCTCTTTTCTACCTTGAGTTTCAATCCATCAACCTTAACTTCTTTTCCTGAACTATACTCAATAGTAACAAAGACAGTTCCATCAGAATTATACCTTTTCCACTCCCCTTCCTTAACATCTGAAACAAATTTTCCTTCTAATTTTTTTTCACCAGTATCATAATACCACGTGTGTTTTCCTTGGGCTAAATCATCAAAAAATTCGCCTACAAAACGTGTTTTTTCCGTAGTAAGATAAATGTGTTTCCAAATTCCTTGTTTCAAACCATTCTCATATCTTCCCGATTGATAATGATCTCCCATTTCATAAAACCAATCACCTTCTTCTAAACCATCTACATACTCACCGCGAGTTATAACTTTTCCAGTATCTGAATATTCGATTAGCCAACCATTTTCTTTTCCGTTTTTAAACGTCTCCTCTCGCATTATTTGTCCAGTGGAATAAAACCATTTCCATTTCTCGTTCGGCTTTCCTTTTCTTGAATATTTTCCTTTTTGCTCTAAGGATCCATCTTGGAAATAATAAACCCATTCTCCGCTTCTATAACCTTCTTCATAAGATCCTTCTCCTTTCAATTCGCCTCCAGGATAATAGTATTCTCTCCAATTCCCTGTTCTTAAACCCTTATTATTAAGTTTTCCTGAGGCAACTAAATGAGAATTCTTAAAAATCTTTGCGCTATCTATACCTCCGTCTTCTGCAAACCAAATATGTGTTCCATGCGGTTTATCTTTTCTATATGTTCCCCTAAAACGAATTTGTCCATCGCTATCGGGGTAAAATTTTTCGTCAACTTCCAAATCAGCTAGTTCTTCTGCATCTGCTACTGGCTGGCCTCTATCATATTTTTTCGTTTCTATCAATGCTCCTTTTGATGAATATTCTTTCCAATATCCATGCTTCAAGTTGTCCTGATATCTACCTTCATTTTTTACAGTTCTATCCTCATAAAACTCTTTCCATAAACCTTGTTTATTTCCACCCTTATCCTTTCTATTTATCTTCTCTTGCTTAACAAATATTCCGTTCTGATACTCGGTAATGGTTATAATTTCTCCTTTGAAAGAAAATTCAAATTCCTTACCATTTTCCGCTCCGTTAACAAAAGGTGTTTCTATATGAATACGACCATTGGTGAAATAAGAAAAGGCAATACCACTTTTTCTATCTTTTTCGAAGGGTATGGTGGATAATAAAAATCCTTCATTGTTATATTTCCTCGAAACACCATTCTTTTTTCCTTCTTTGAAGCTAATCTCTTCCGTTAAAATTCCATCCGAATTGTAAAATTTCCAGATACTATCTAGCTGATGTCCATCACGGTTTCCTTCAGATTTTAATATTCCATTTTCGTAATAATTTTTCCAATATCCTTCTGGGAATCCATTTCGCAAATTCCCCTCACTTGAAAGTTGACCATTGTCGAAATAAAACTTGTTATAACCATTTGGATTTGTTTTTTGAGCGCTTATTGTTGACACCAAAAATAGATGGCATAAAAACCCAATCAGAAGCTTGTATCTTATTTCTTTATGCACTTAGTAAAAAACAATAAAGTTTAAATAAATCTATTATTACTATAAAGGCTGTTAGTCTTGTGGAAAGATTTATTCGAAGTTACTAGGTTGAGTTATTTATGAATTGAAGTTAACAGAGTTTAAACATTCAATAGATTAACTATCAGTTATTTTAGATGGTTATCAACTAAGTGTTAAATCCTCTTGTAACAGTACTACTGATAACAACTATTATTTCAAAATTTGAATGTTGAAGTTCATAAAGTGGGTTGATATATTCAATAAATACTGCTTGCATTTAACAACGCTAATTTGTCTTAAAAAATTAAACTGTTATCTCGATTTTTTTTCTTCTAATTAATGAACAGAAATAAACAGGTTATTAATAATCAAACGCTACTTTAACTTTGTTCCAAATAGAATATACGATGAAAATAGCAATTGCTTGTGACCACGCAGGATATGAACTAAAAGATTATCTAAAAAATAACTTACAACAACAAAATATTGAAGTTATTGATTATGGAACAAACGGGCCAGAAAGTGTTGATTACCCTGATTTTGGACATAAAGTGTGTAACGATGTAGAAGCTGCAAAAGTTGATTTTGGAATTCTTATCTGTGGCACCGCAAACGGAATGGCTATGACAGCTAATAAGCATGAAAATATTCGTTGTGGATTATGTTGGTCACCCGAGATAGCCACGCTAACTAAACAACATAATAATGCGAATGTTATCGCTATTCCAGCTCGTTTTGTGAATAAAGAAGAAGGATGGATGATTACTCAAGCATATATGGACGCTTCATTTGAGGGAGGGCGCCATCAGAATAGAATTAATAAAATAGCTTGTGCGTAAGTGATTGCTGAACTAGATCTCCAAAGGGCTTTTTCTCGAGTAAGAGGATTTACTACCAACACACCTTTAATAGGTGATACCTTTTTAAATGATTTATGGGATTGTGAGGTTTATTTAAAATGTGAGCAAAAACAATCCATTGGAGCTTTTAAAATTAGAGGTGCTGCCAACTTCGCACTACAGTTATCAAAAGAGGAACGCCATAAAGGGTTAGTGACTCATAGTTCAGGTAACCACGCACAAGCGGTGGCGTTCATGGCGCATCAATTAAATGTAAAAGCATTTGTTGTGATGCCTAATAATTCCAACAAACAGAAGATTAAGAACGCTGAAAAATGGGGTGCAGAGATGTTTTTATGTGAGCCAACAATAGACGCGCGAATTGAAACAGCAAATGCTATCGCAGAAGATCGTGGAAGCACAATTATTCCTCCATTTGATCATGAATGGATTGTTGCTGGACAAGCAACATCTGCAATGGAAATAATAGCAGAATATGGTGATCTAGATTACATAATTACACCACTTGGCGGTGGTGGGTTGCTAGCTGGAAGCACTTTAGCAGCACATTATTTTTCACCACAAACCAAGGTTGTGGGGGCAGAGCCTAAAGAAGCATCAGACGGATATGATGGATTTAAATCAGGAACCCGCGTAACTAATGTAAACGCCAATACAATTGCCGATGGATTAAGGACTACTGTTGGAAAAGTTCCGTTTGAAATAATTAAAGCTCACTCAGATGATATTTGGTTGGCTGAAGAGGAACATATTATTCCATGGATGTATAGGATTTGGAGTGAAACTAAGATTATAATTGAACCTTCATGTGCCGTTCCCTTTGCAGCTATGGACGTACAGAAAGAAAAATTAAAAGGAAAAAAAATAGCGGTGATTATTACAGGAGGTAATGTTGATTTACAAAACAAGCCTTAATCAGCGGGAGCCGCACTTTTGGCAATAGCCTCAATTTCTCTAATCAAGGGTGCTTTATCAAATTGAGGGGCATACGCGTAACCTTCTAGCATGTATTGCATGCCATTATTAGGGTTGTAAAATGCTAAAGCATAAAAAGGACCGCCCATAAAATACCCCTCCATTCTCCATAAACCACGTAACTCTTTTGCGGTTTGCTCGTGAAAAGTAATAAGCTTAGATTTTGGTAGAATAAAGCGATTACTGACACTCATATAGCTGTTTTGTGGACCTTCGACATATCGTTTGTTTACTTCGCTTTTCCAAGCCAGCAAACTAGAGTCTGAAAAGTCTGCGGTGTCTTTGTAGGGGCGCTTATAAATCATAATCCCTTGACTAATCGTATGTTGATATCCACCTAATGGTTTAGATTGATCAAGACGAAGCCAAAGAAACCCAGGCACATCCACGGCAACCTGAAACTTATCTTGCATAATGAGTTTAAGCCCTGTTTTATCGAGAATTTCCTTGTTCAAGGACTTACTTCCAAAATCTTTGTTCCGTTCAATGAGTCTGTCAATTTCCGCCTGATGAAAGAGCGTTATGATGTCTATGATACGTGATTTTAGAACGGATGGTAATTCTTCTAGTGACTGAACGCTGATGACTATATAAAGCTGTTGCCTCGAGTATACATCTCTTCTGACTTGAACAGCATTCTTCTTTTCGGGATGCACTTCAACCTTAAGAATGTTTCGATGAGTTTTAAAGAAATCGTTAAAGCCACTTTCTTTGATTTCAACGCGTTTCAATATCAATTCATCTTGAGGAAGACCATACATTATTTGATCCATAGAAGCGCTTAAGGTGTCGCCAGTGCTGGTTTTCCAAACAGCATCAGGCGCAACAACAGCTATTTCTCCTTTAGAGCCAGTGTTACGAGGTAGTAAGTCCTTTCTACTGGCGTCTCCACAGCTGCTTAAAGTGATTGCGGTAATTATTAGAATGTATAGTAACCTCATACTTTACCAACAACGATTTTTTGACCAGGCTTCATATTATTAAAATTCAATTGACTATTCCAAGACTTTAAATCTTCAACAGAAACCCCTCTTGCTTTTGCTATATCCCAAAGTGTATCTCCTTGACGAATACTGTAATAAACATTATTGCCGTTTTGAACTGTTTTCATTGGTTGAGTTGCAACGGGTTTAGGACTACTCACTTGATCAGCATATAAAACAAGCTTTTGACCGGGTTTTAGATTTGTTCCTGACATTCCGTTCCAGTATTGAATTTGTCGCACGGAGCAACCATAACGTGAAGCAATCTTACCTAGGAAGTCGCCCGACCTTACGGTATAATGAATTACATCTTTTGGGGCATCAACATCTTCAGTTTTCGCTTCTTGCTTTTTAGCAAGTAATGCATTAATAGTGTCTTCGTTTGCTACCCATGGCCCAACCTTATTTTTTGGCAAAAAGAGTGTCACGTAATCATCATATCCAGGCACCATATTTAAACGATAAACGGGGTTTAAATCTTGAATAGTTTTTTCATCTAACTCAAGAAGTTCAGAAATGTCTTTGAATGAAACTTTGTGATGAACATGCACGCTATCTATTTCATGGGGGTAGAAATCAGTGGGTGTTGCTGTGATAAGATGTTCTTGATGGTGAGCGAAAAGATAATTCACAGCGATAAAAGCAGGAACATAACCACGCGTTTCTCTGGGTAAAAACGGATAGATATCCCAATAATTATTCTTACCACCAGATCTACGAATAGCTCTAGCCACGCGTCCCTCCCCGCAGTTGTATGCAGCAAGCGCTAAGTTCCAATCTCCAAACAGGTTATACAAGTAGGATAAATATTGTGCAGCGGCTTCGGTAGACTTAATTGGGTCACTGCGCTCATCGACATAGGAGTTGATATCCAACCCAAAGTTTTTACCTGTTCCGTACATAAATTGCCAAAGCCCCGTGGCCCCTGCCCTACTTCGGGCTTTTGGGTCAAGCGCAGACTCAACAACGGCCAAATACTTTAACTCTAAAGGAAGGTTGTGCTTATCAAAAACCTCTTCAAACAAGGGAAAATACTGATCAGATCTGCCAATGCATTTCGAGCTGAGCTCCCTTCGCTTTGAAACATAGAGGTGAATAAACGCCTCTATAGTGGTATTATAATTCAAGTCAAAAGGGGTCTTTTCATTAAGAACAGCTAATCTTGATTGATAGTCTTCACCACTGAAAACGGGAAGGCTGTCAGGTAGCTTTAAATCATCAAGTGATTTAATATCGTCTAGCAACGGCAATAGCGACTCATGATAACAGTATATGGCGCTGTCTATTCTTGCGGCTAAGGGAACATCGGTTAACAACAATGAGGAATCTTTAGTATCAATAACAAGGCTATCTGGAGTTACAGAATAGGCTTGACTGAATAAAGCTAGACAAGCGATGAACAGGGGTGTTTTTAACCGCATATGGAAAAGACTAATTACAGAGTAGTTGAGCTTCAAAGATGAGTCGAATCAAAAGATTATGTATGGAGCCGGCAAAGCCTTATTAACGAAAAATTGTTAACCTGCCAAGTTGATCTATATTAACGAAGCTGCAGCGAATAAAGTTTCTTCGTCAAATGATTTTCCAAGGAATTGAAACCCTAGAGGAAGCCCACCTTCGGTTGTTCCCATGGGAACGGTGATTGCCGGGTTGCCGGCCAAATTAGCTTGAACTGTAAAGATATCTTCAAGGTACAACGCGATGGGGTTATTGGCTTTTTCTCCAACTTTAAAGGCTGGGTGTGGTGTGGTGGGGCTAATCAGAAAGTCAGCTTTTGATAGAATATCGTCAGTGGCATCTTTTATTAAGCGCCTTACTTTTTGACCCTTGCTGTAATAGGCGTCATAATACCCAGTGCTTAATACGAATGTTCCCAGCATTATTCTTCTTTTCACTTCTGGCCCAAACCCTTCCGTTCTGCTATTGAAGTATGTACTTGGTATATCTTCTGATGCTTTGCTTCGAGCACCATAGTGTACACCATCATATCTGCCTAAGTTTGAAGAGGCTTCGGCTGTTGTAAGCACATAGTAGCAGGGAACCAGCTGCTCTAAGTATGGAAATGAGGTGCTAATGACTTCATGACCCGCTGCTTTAAGAACTTCGATTTTGTTGAAAAACAACTCCTTAGTTTTTGGGTGAAGGCCGGGGCTATTGATTACCTCTTCGTAATAAGCAAAAGTAAATTTTGATTGAGTAGACCGCTTTTTGTGTACTGGCTGTTTTGAACAAGTCGAGTCCAAGGGGTCCTTTCCGGCCATTACTCTGTAAATCAATTCAGAGTCATCCACAGATTTTGTGAATGGACCAATTTGATCAAAGCTTGACGCAAATGCAATTAGACCATAACGAGAAACCCTGCCGTAGGTTGGTTTTAACCCTACTAAACCAGTAAAAGAAGCGGGCTGACGGATGGACCCCCCGGTATCTGAGCCTAGGCTAGCCATGCATAAGTTAGCTGCAACACTTGCCGCTGACCCGCCCGATGATCCTCCAGGAACCAATGATGTATCAATTGGGTTTTTTACTACACCGTAAGCCGAGTTTTCATTCGAACTTCCCATCGCAAATTCGTCACAATTTAGACGACCGATGATTATAGCGTCTTGGTCAATTAAATTTTGAACTGCGGAAGCAGTATAAAGGGATTTAAACCCATCTAAAATTTTGGACGAAGCACCTACACAATGGTCTTTGTAACATAGGTTATCTTTTATTCCGATAATAGCTCCAGCGAGTTCCCCTATGGCTTCTCCTGAAGCAATTTTTTGATCGAGAGCAGCAGCTGCTGTGCGGGCTGAATCAGAAAAAACCTCTAAAAAAGCATTGTATTTATCCTCTTTAGTCGCCCTAATTAAATACAGCTCAACTAAGTCAAGGGCTGAGATCTTTTTAGAAACGATGTCTTCTCTAACCGAAACGAGGTTTATGAAAGAATAATCACTTAGAGCCAAATCAGTGAAGTTTTAGTTCTTAGTGCTGTCGTTGTTCTCTTCTTCTTTGGTGGCGTCTTTAAACTCCTTCATACCTTTTCCAAGGCCTTTCATAAGTTCAGGGATTTTCTTTCCGCCAAAAAGCAATAATAAAACAGCGATGATGAGTACAATTTGCCAAGGTCCAATGCTTCCCATGATAAAATATTAGTTTGCGAAGGTAAAAAAAGGAGAACGGGAGTACGCGCGATATGCTTACTTATCTAAAACTTTAGGAACTTTAAAATAATCACTGTCTTTAGAAGTTGCGTTACTTAGTGCTTCAGCTTGCGAAAGCTCAGTACCGATAGTATCCTTTCTTAATTCAAGGGGCTCTTTCGTCATGTAAATCAATGGCTCAACACCATCAGTATTTATGGTGTTTAACGTATCAACAAAAGCGATCATTTTTTCAAGATCACCTTTAATTTTATCTCGTTGATCTCCATCAAAGTTTAAGCGCGACAGGTCGGTTAACTTTTCAATCATTTTATCGGTTATTTCCATAGAGCTCTTTCAGTGGTTTTTCGATAATGGCAAAGGTATCATTTCGCATTTGATTCACCCCCGATTCAGCATAGTCAGCTGGGTATAGCGCAGGGTGAATAACAACATGTGAAGGACCAGGCCCTCCCATTCTTTTTAAAGCTGGTCCAGCTTGAAGGCGTTGAATATTGGTAAGAAAAGTAACAGGCACAATGGGAATGTTTTTTTCCATCGCTAACTTGAACGCTCCGTTTTTAAAGATTTTCAGAGCTGGCGCGTTGGGCGGAATTGTTCCTTCTGGAAAAATCACAATGTTGTGCCCCTTGTCAAGTTCATCTTTAGATCTTTCATATGCGTTGTGAGCACCAGAAATACTTCCTCGGTCAACAGATATGTTCATTCCTTTTGAGAAGAAAATGTGAAAAAGCGGCCAATTATTTAACTCCATTTTTCCCATGAAAATGAAATAGTCTTTGAATGTTCGATACATCGTAATTATATCGAGATAGGAAGAGTGATTTGGGCAAATAATAAAAGGCGCCTTTGGCAGTGCTTCCTTTTGTTCAATCTTCATCCAAATACCTGGCATTGAAATAAGCCACCACGCCCAGGTTTGCATAATGTTAAACGCCTTTGGCCAGCGCTCAGACTTGCTTAATGCCCAGTTCAGCAACGGATACAGCAAGATCAGTGTAGAAACGAAAAACAGGAAGAACCAAATTTTCCATAAAACTCGAAATGGTTGCAGTAGGTAATACATCTTGGCAAATGTAAGTTGAATTAGACCTGTGTACGTTAAGAATAGTTGAAGAGAGTGTTGAAGATAAATCATGCAATCCATCATACTCTTTTACTTTTGGCGAAATTTAATTTGATGTCTAGAATTCTTACAGGGATACAAGCAACAGGGGTTCCGCACCTTGGAAATGTTTTGGGTGCGATTGAACCTGCGATAAATTCATCTAAAGACCCAAAGCACGAGGCGTTTTTGTTCATTGCAAACATGCATTCACTCACGGCAATAAAGGATGCTGAATTGGTTCGAGAAAACACCTATGGAGTTGCTGCATCGTGGCTGGCATTTGGTCTAGACACAGAAAAGAATACTTTTTACAGACAGAGTGATATTCCTGAGGTAACAGAGTTGATGTGGTATTTAAACTGTGTTACTCCGTTTCCTATGCTTGCAAACGCGCATAGCTTTAAAGATAAGAGTGAAAACCTGAGCGATGTTAATGCGGGGCTTTTTACATATCCTGTTTTAATGGCAGCGGACATTTTGTTGTATGATGCGAACTACGTTCCGGTGGGGAAAGATCAAAAACAGCACCTAGAAATGACGAGAGATATGGCCGGAGCATTTCATTCTAAGTTTCAAGAAACATTTGTCTTGCCAGAGGCAACATTTGATGAGCGTGTAATGATCGTGCCAGGAACCGATGGCCGAAAAATGAGCAAGAGCTACAACAACTTCATCAATATTTTTCTACCAGAAAAGAAATTGAAGAAGCAAGTAATGAGTGTTGTAACAGACAGCACTCCGATGGAAGAACCAAAGAATCCAGACACGTGCAATGTTTTTGGGTTGTACAAATTGTTGGCTTCGGATGATATGGTTGCCAAAATGAGAAAGAATTATTTAGGAGGCAACTATGGTTATGGACACGCAAAGACCGCCCTTTTTGATTTGATTATGGATAGGTTTTCAGCTCAAAGAGAAGACTATATGCGCTTTATGAATGACAAAACCGAATTGGATAACGAATTGGGAAAAGGTGCAGATAAGGCCCGAGTGGTGGCTTCTGCCACACTTGAAAGAGTGCGATCAGCTTTGGGTTATTAAGGGGCCACACCTAGCTTTTTAGCAAATTTTTCAAAAAGTTCCGTTTGGTGATTGGTTAAATCAATCAAATTGCCGTTTACGAATGCCACTTTGATGTTGTTGCTTGTTATATCCAAGGCATCGCCTTCAGAGATAAAAAGTGTGGCTGATTTCCCTGACTCTAAAGTTCCAAAAGTATCATCAATTCCCATCAGCATCGCGGGCGTTTGAGTTATTGACTGAATAGCGATTTCATATTCAAGCCCATATTGCACGGCAGTTCCTACTTGAAACGGCAGGTTTCTGCTGATCATAGCCTCCATACCACCGCTTGTAGCGAAAGCAACGGCAACACCATCCTTTACTAATGTTGACGCTATGCGATAAGGCTCATCTATAGGAGAGTCTTCGTGAGCAGGGAGTTTATGAACGCGATCAACAATTACAGAAATATTGTTTTCTCGAAGCTCTGTCGTCACTAAATGCGCTTCAGCCCCACCAATGATGGTTGCTTTTTTAATGCCAAGTGCGCGAATAAATTGAACGACATCAAGTATGTCTTTTGCCCATCCTACACGAACGTATAAGCGCTTAGAGTTGTTATAAACACCGCGCATAGCCTCAAACCGAAGGTTTTTTTCTTGTTGTGTGCTGTCTTTACTATATGCCCAAGCTTCTGTAAAATAATCTTTGATGGTTGTGACTTGCTCTCCATAGGATTTGTTCACTTTAGACTTGCCAGGCTCAGCCCACCAACCAGTGCTTCTGTATCGATCAGGCCAAGTGAGAAAAACACCTTCATCAGCTTTAATAGTAGCATCTTGCCAATTCCACCCATTAAAATGAACAGCGGCTGATTGACCAGAAATACCAGGGCCTTTGGGGGCGATTTGAGCCATTAGAACACCATTTGTTCGTACTGTGGAAATGATTTTAGACTCAGTGTTGAATGCCGGTAAGGTTCTAACATTAGGTAAGAAGTCTCCAACCTCACGGTAATCATGACTCGCTCTAACCGCGTCTATTTCCGTTAGCCCTAAGCGACTATCCATGATAATAAAGCCAGGGTATGCGTGCTTGCCGTCAGCGTCAATTATGGTATCAAAATCTGCTTCATTGACACGCGATTTATTCGCGTCAGCTACACGAGTTATGCTTTCACCTTGCAGCTCGATATAGGAGTTGTCTATTATTTCTCCGTTTCCTAGATGAGCTGTTGCGAAGCGAATAAGGGTTTTATGAGCAGGTTTTACTTGCCCTTGCGCTAGCCCGGTGATAAAAGCGAACAGTATAAATATTACTTGTTTCATTCTTTTGTGTAATCTTCTAAAATGGTGTCGCAGTGGTATTCACGCTTCTTCTTTGGTTTTATTTCGCGTTTGTTAGAAGCTTTATCCTCAAGCATTTTTGCGATAATCCGAGATCGTTCTTTTTGGATTGCTTTCTGAGCAATTGCTTGATAACCATCATCATAGTATAAGACACCTTCGATAAATGTTTTCTCAACCTTAGAATAAACGGACAACGGGTTCTCGCTCCAAATCACCAGGTCCGCGTCTTTTCCAACCTCAATGCTTCCAGTTCGATCATCAAGGTGGAGCATTTTTGCCGGGTTAATGGTAATCATATTAAGCGCCTCTTCCTCGGTCATGCCGCCATATTTCATAGTTTTAGCCGCTTCTTGATTTAGGCGCCTGCCCATTTCAGCGTCATCAGAGTTGATAGCGGTGTTTACACCAACTTTCGTTAGTAACGCAGCGTTATAAGGGATTGCATCGTTCACTTCGAATTTATAAGCCCACCAATCAGAAAAAGTTGAGGCGTTTACCCCATGCTTTAGCATTTCATCGGCTACTTTATATCCTTCAAGAATGTGTGTAAATGTGTTTACCTTAAAATCGAAGCTGTCGGCAACTGCCATAAGCATTAAGATCTCCGATTGAACATAAGAGTGACAGCTAATGAATCGTCTTTTATCTAAGATTTCAGTTAAAGCATCCATCTCAAGACCTCTTCTTACCAGGATATTATTTTGGGTGCTTTTTCCTTTACCCGCAAGAGTTAATGCTTTTGCTGCTTGGTATTCTTGAGCTCTAGTAAAGGCGTCAACATAACTCTGCTCAACGCCCATTCTAGTCAAAGGAAAGCGTCCTTTATTATTCCTAGAGTTACTTCGTTTTACGTTTTCTCCCAGAGCAAACTTGATGAATCCATCAGCATCTTTGATGAGCATTTCGGAAGCCGAGTTACCCCACTTTAATTTAATCAATGCGCTTTGGCCGCCTATCGGGTTGGCTGATCCGTGAAGCAGCTGGGCAGATGTAACCCCGCCAGCTAGTTGACGATATATATTTATGTTCCAAGGATCAACGGCATCGGACATGCGAACTTCTGCTGAAGATGCTTGTGCCCCTTCATTTACTCCGCCTCTCAATCCTATATGAGAATGCTCATCAATAAAACCAGGGGTTACATGACGCCCTTTTGCATCAATTCTGGCGAGATGTTCAGGATAAAGCATTCCAGAGCCTACGGCTTGTATTTTTCCATTTTCAATCCAAATGTCACTTCGTTCGAGCTTACCGGTATCAGTGCAAGTCCAAACTACAGCGTTAGTGATAACAAATGATCTAGAACTCAGTGTGTCGTTCGTTCTCCCGTAGGCTTTGTTTGGGTGAAGGAAATATGGAAGAGTCAATGTGTCTTTTTGAGAGTCATGTTGGAGGGTGTCTCTTGATAATTTATCGCGATCTTTTATCGCAGCCCATGTTACCCAAGCCCCGTTAGAGTCTGTTCCTTTCCCGTCCCAAAGCGTGCCACTCAAGCTGATTTTACCGGAAAGCTGGAATAGTAAGTCTTTGGTGGAGTCGTCTTTAATAACAAGAGTGAGAAGGTCTTCTTGATTGAGAATTTCGACCGCGAGCTTATTCTTGTTTGATTTTATTATTCCTGAGGACTTGATTGCCTTTTCGCTTACCTCTTTTACAGTTATTTCATAGTCGGTTTCGTTGATAACAAGGTTGTATTTTCCGATTAAACCTTTGTTTTTGACAGGTACACTGAACACCTGTTCTCCCAGGTTCCAGTGTTCGACAATTCGAAATGAAGGGTCATCAATGTACCCTTCTGCAATGAAAAAATTAGCGAACTTTTCATGTTCTAATGAACCTAAACTTTTCTCTAAACCTAGTACCTGGGCGGGATTTATGGTGAGCATTTGCAGAATGTCGTTGTGACTTAAGCCGGTTTTACCCAGTCTAATTAGCGCACCTAAAAAGTCTTTTGATGATTTGATTGTATCTCTAGAAAGGGAGATGATATGACCCGCGTTTTTGAGAATCATAGCGCAAAATGGAGCCGCTTCCCAGTGTTTCAACTCAGAAAGTGAGATCATTCTGGCCTCAAAAGGGTCTTTAATGTTGAATGCTTTTGGAAAATTTAAAGGAACAATAAGCCGCGATGCTTGGGGGATTTCATCAAGGTTAAGATATTCTTCTCCAGTAGCTTTTATTACGAAAGGAACATTGAACTCTTTCGAGAGATCACTCACATTTCTAATAGATAGAGGATTATTAAGCTCAAAAATATTAACGCCTTTTGCTTGACGACCTAATGCGGCAAGTGATTCGTTCGTCTCTTTTGTTTTTGCTTGAGCATACCACTGGGCATCATAAAGAGTTTGTCTGATAAGCGCCATTGCACCAACATGAGATGATGGATAGTCGTTTTTACTCGAGCCTTTAGAAAATGAAAAATGGTTTGTGCTGTGATTTTCTATAATCGCCTTGTTGGGATGTTCAATGCCTAGGTGATAAATGGAAGAAGAACCACGCATGATGCCATCGCGCAAATGAACATTTACTAAACCAAACCCTGAGGCCAGCCAATCTTGCTTTGTTTTTTTATTCAATGGAAAACTCTGTTGGTATTGTAATTCTGGATGTATGGCAGCGTTCCAATTGGATGCAGCACTTGGCTGCTCCTTCATCTTTTCTGAGGCGTTGAAACCTGCGTATGCATCAATGAATGAAGGATAAATAGTTAACCCAGCGCAATCATGGATAACAGCATTATTGGGTAGGTCAATATTTTTTCCTACTTCTAGTATTCTTTTATCTTTAATAATCAAAGTGGCCGAATCGAGCCTTTTTTGAGGAGAAACAATTAGATCAGCATTGATAAATACATGTGTAGTATGGCGCTGATCATGCACACCATTTACGGGAAATGTTTCTTGTGCTTGGGTAATTCCTGAGGCAAAAAGAAAGGCGCTAAAGAGTAGGTTTTTAATTTTCATCCAGCGCCCAAAGTTATGTAAGAGGCGAATAGGATTTTATGATGTAATTAATGGTTTTAAGATAAGACTGTTCACATAGCTTGGCGCATATTAAATTGCCCCTTACTTTTGAAGGATAAATTACACAGCAATGATTACTGGCCTTTTAAACCTGCATAGTTCGTTTCGTTACTTAGTTCTATTGTTTATTGTATTAGCTATTGCAGATGCTGTTGTTGCAATGAGCAGCGGCAAGGCATACAACAAGACCAGTAAAATTTTTGCTTTAAGCGCGCTGATTTTTTCCCATATCCAATTGTTGGTGGGGTTGCTTCTATACTTTTTAGGCCCAAAAGGGTTTAATACCATCATGCATGTTGAAGGCTTTATGAAAGATTCTGTAGCTCGTTTTTATGCGGTTGAACACATCAGCATGATGATTATTGCGATTGCCCTGATAACTGTTGGATATAGCCGCGCCAAAAAACAAGAAGAATCAAAAAGAAAGTACAAAACAGTTGCTGTTTTTTATAGCATAGCATTGCTAATAATTTTCGCCATGATACCCTGGCCTTTCATGAAAGAATTCGGCACTTGGTTTTGATCTATTTCCCAGAAAGAAATTTACTTAAAAGCTCTAGTAATTATGGGCTTTAATTCTACAAGTCTTCGTCCAGAGCGCGCAGTGTTAGTGGGTCTGTCGCATCGCGATCAATCTTCTGAGAAGCTTGCCGAGTATATGGCTGAGTTAGAGTTTTTGGCTGATACGCTTGGGCTGGTTACCGTTAAGTCTTTTACGCAAAACCTCGATGCTCCAAACCCCAAAACATTTATTGGCGCTGGAAAGCTGAATGAAGTAGTTGCATTTTGTAAGGAAAATGAAATTGATGTGGTCGTATTTGATGACGACCTCACCCCTTCACAAATAAGGAACCTAGAAAAAGAAATTAAGCTAAAGATTTACGATCGCAGTCTGCTGATTCTAGATATTTTTCAATCTCGAGCCCAAACATCTCAAGCTAAAACACAAGTCGAGTTGGCTCGCTATGAGTATTTACTTCCAAGGCTGACAAGAATGTGGACCCACTTAGAAAGGCAGCGGGGAGGCACGGCCACGAGAGGTGGTGCTGGAGAAAAAGAGATTGAAACGGACAGGAGAATAATTCGGGATCAAATTGCGTTGTTGAAGAAGAAGCTCGAGAAAATTGATAAGCAAATGCGCACTCAGCGCGGAAACCGTGGAGCAATGGTTCGCGTTGCATTAGTGGGATATACTAACGTTGGTAAATCGACCATAATGAACATCCTCAGCAAGAGTGAGGTATTTGCTGAAAACAAGCTTTTTGCAACGCTTGACACTACTGTTAGAAAGGTGGTGGTGGAAAACCTTCCTTTTTTACTTGCTGATACAGTTGGCTTTATTAGAAAGTTACCTCATCAATTGATAGAGTCGTTTAAGTCAACACTGGATGAGGTGAGAGAGGCTGATGTATTAGTACATGTGGTTGATATTTCTCACCCTCAATTTGAAGACCATATAAAAACTGTTGAGAAAACTCTTTCCGAGATAGAGTCCATTGATAAGCCAACAATTCTTGTTTTTAATAAGGTAGACCAATACCCAGAGCCCCCCGAGGAAGAATGGAAGTGGGAGGGCGAGATTAAGCCGGCTATCAAGTTGGGAGATTTAGAGAAGTCGTGGATGGCACATCAAGATCACCAAACGATATTTATTTCAGCAACACAAAAAATTAACATCGTGAAGCTTAAGAAGGTGCTTTATGATAAGGTTAAAGAAATTCATGCGAAGCGTTTTCCATACAACCATTACCTATATGAGCTTCCTTCAGACCAAGAGTAGATCGATTAACCATTCATGTCTTTGATTACAAAGACAGCCTCTTCGAGCGTTACGTCTTTACGAAGCTTTTTAAGCCATTTTTCATTGATCGCTGTTTTCACAGAGTCAGTCTCGAACGAGCTTTTATCAACCTGAAGATTGCTCACGTCTAACTGAATAGCCTTCTCCTTCATGCTTTTATCATAAGCGTCATCTTGTGCATCAAGCATTGCTTGTTTGGCGCTAAAGCTTTCGTAATTCAAGGAGACAATTTTCTCATCCGTTTGAGATTTCAATAGTTTGGCGTTCTCATCAATAAGTTTAAAAAGTTCATTTTCTCTTATTCGTTCTTGACTTTTTTTAATCACTTGCGTTTCAGTGTAATTTGGATTCCATAAAATGTGATCTACGGGCTTGATTTCATCCCAAGGCATTACGAATTCTTGTTCCTTTTCGCCCATATCGAAGTAAGCATATTGCGTTGGAACCACTATATCTGACTCCACACCTTTTAGCTGAGTAGCATCACCATTAATGCGATAGAATTTTTGTGTTGTAATTTTTACAGCGCCTAATGGTTTGTATTGACTGGCGCTTGCAGTTAGATATCGGTCTAGTTCAAAAAACCGTTGAACGGTACCTTTTCCAAAGCTAGAGGCTGAGCCAAGAATGATGCCCCTGTCGTAATCTTGAATTGCCGCAGCTAAAATTTCTGATGCAGACGCGCTGAATTGATTAATCATAACTACTAATGGACCATCATAAGACACCGTTTTATCATTGTCTTTCATCACTTCGGCCGGGGTGTATCTTCCTTTAACCTGAACTACCGGGCCCTGCTCTATGAAGTGCCCAGTCATTTCTATCGCATCTCGTAATGATCCCCCACCGTTACCTCTTAGGTCTAAGATGATGCCATCCACTTTTTCAGCCTTCAGCTTAGCAATTTCTTTTTCGACATCATCTGCAGCTGAGCGCCCTCCAGACTTGTTAAAGTCAGCATAGAACTTTGGAAGTTTGATGTATCCAACTCGTGCCCCTTCGTTTTCAATGACCGCAGATTTAGCATATGTTTCCTCCAACACAACCACATCCCTTACAATTGTTATGTCTTTAATTAAGCCATTGAGTTTTTTAATGTTCAGAATGACCTTCGTGCCTTTTTTGCCTCTAATAAGCTTTACCGCTTCATCAATGCGGGTATCTGTTATATCAACAGGAGTTCCGTTTTCCTGGGCTACTTTTAAAATGAGGTCTCCCTCTTCTAACTCTCCTTGCAAGTACGATGGACTTCCGGGAACAATGGAAGTTACACGAATGAAACCATCTCTTTCTTGCAGCTGAGCCCCTATTCCCTCTAATTGTCCGCTCATTGAAATATCAAAGTTGGCTTTGTCTTTTGGTGGAAAGTAGCCGGTATGTGGACCATAAACACCCACAATAGAGTTTAGATAGATTTCCTTAAGGTCGTCCCGTGTCCACTTCTCCATTCGATCAAAAAAACGATCGTTGCTTTTACGCATGTTTTTTCTCGCTTTTGCCTCCATTTCTTCAAAAGAGAGAATGGTAAGAGTGTCATTTTTTTCTGATGCTTTTTCTTGCTTTCGTTCTTGATCATGAATTCTCGTAAGAGCTTCGTATTTTAAACTTTTATGCCAGAATTCCTTTAGACCTTTTTTAGTCTTTTGATAATCACGGTTTTCCTCATCAAGGTCAATAGTTTCATTTGTGGAAAAGTTAAAAGGTTCATCAAGAATTTCTTGGTAAAACGCTTTGATTTCGCCTACTCGTTCTTTTAAAATAGCATAGGTTACATCGAAGAATTCATAATTACCGGCCTTAATTTGATCGTCAAGTTTCGTTTTGTATGTAGCAAGTCGCTCTGAGTCTGATTTAAGCAGAAAGCGTTTGTTGAAGTCAAGCCGCTTTAAATAATTGGTATAAACGTCTTCAGAAAATTGATCGTTTAGTGATTTTGGCTGAAAATGACTATTCTCGATGCTTTTTACGAGCACATCAAGTAGTACTTTGTCTTTCGTGTGGTCAATCTCTGAAGTTGAGTCGGTCGGTTTTTCTCCTGTTTCGTAAAGAATATAAGAACACAGAAGGATTGCTGCTGCTGTAGAGACTAAGAGTTGAAGACCTTTAAGTTTCATGTTTTTTGCCTTAGGATTCACTTGATGAACAAACTTCAAGTGCAATAGTTATCAAATGTAACATCGTCACCATTACTTTTAGAATTCTTAAATGTGAAAAGAACCTAACTTATATGAATAGAATATACCCTTTAATTGCCTTTTGTGCACTTGCTTTCTCAGTGGCAAACGCACAAAATACGCTCAACTTGACGTCAGGAAGTTTTGAAATAGAAAGACTTGGGGTTGATAATATTGAATCAGAAACGATTGCTAACTGGCCCGAATTTAATGGTGTTAAATATGGTGTTATCGAGCCAACCACCTTCCCCTCCAAAGACCAGCAATTGCAAATGTCTGAGAGCGGAGTTACTTTTTTAGCCTTTCTTCCAAGTAGATTTTATCTAGTAGCCGTTAGCCAGAATGCGAGTTTGGCGCAACTAAACTCTATTGGAGTTACTTCAGCGGCTGCTTATGAAAATGAGTTTAAGACGAATATTGACTTTTCTTCTGCTCCATCGCGCGTTATGAGTGATGGGAGTGTGCAAGTGAACGCCCATCCATTTTCAACAGTATTGTTATCAGAGTTTACGGCTAATCTTTCAGAGGAAATCAAGGTGATTGATATAAGAGAGACTTATCACTTTGTGACCCTGGAGGTTTCTTCTTTAGGGTTCCAAGAATTGATGAATCATCCCGCAATTCAAACTATTGATTGGGCATATGAATACGGAGAACCTGAAAATTATACAGGAAGAACTGCGCACAGATCAAGTGTAATTAGTAGTGATAATTCAAATGGGTTAAGCTTCGATGGAAGTGGTATTGGAGTTATGCTGCAAGATGACGGAGCCATCGGCCCACACATTGATCATGAAGGAAGAATTGGCGCTCAATTTTGGGCAGGAAATAATGGCGATCATGGGGATCATGTGGGGGGTACAATTTCTGGAGCCGGAAACATTAACCCAAGACATGCTGGGCAAGCTAAGGCCGCAGACCTCTATGTTTATAAAGCAGCTCCAGAATATCAAGGTTATGATAGTATTGCAAATCACTACAATAGCTTGGGGGTTGTTATTACAAGTACGTCTTATAGTAATGGGTGTAATGCCGGTTATACGGCTTTAGCAAGAGCTATGGATCAGCAGGTATACAGTCTCCCCGCCCTTATGCATGTTTTTTCAGCTGGAAATAGCGGAACATCAAACTGCGGATATGGAGCTGGGAATGTTTGGGGAAATATTACCGGTGGACATAAGGTTGGAAAGAATGTGATTGCAGTTGCAAACCTTAATCTTTACGATAATATTGCTGGAAGTAGCAGCAGAGGCCCTGCGCATGATGGCCGCATTAAGCCCGATATTAGTGCAAAAGGAACGAGTGTTATTTCAACGCTTGAGAACAACGAATATGGCCCAAAGACAGGAACGAGTATGTCTTGCCCTGGTGTTTCAGGCACATTAGCGCAATTATATGATGCGTATGAGTCGTTGAATGGGTCTCTTCCTGATGGTGGTTTAATGAAAGCGATTGTGCTTAATACTGCCGATGACCTGGGGAATACCGGACCGGACTTTATTCACGGATGGGGAAGAATAAATGCAAGAAAAGCATATGAGTTGATGGAGTCAAATAACATTGTAAATGGTTCTATAAATCAGGGCGGACAAAACTCACATATGATTACTGTTCCGGCAGAAGCTTCAAAAGTAAGAATGATGGTCTATTGGACAGACCCGGAGGCGTCTGTGAATGCAGGTACTGCACTAATTAATGATATTGATATTATAGCCGTTTCTCCATCTGGGGATACAGTTAGGCCATGGGTATTAGACCCAGCACCTAACCCTGCAACCCTAGGAAACCCAGCTACTCATGGCGAGGATCATTTGAATAATGTAGAACAGGTAGAAATTGACTCTCCAGAATCAGGTAACTACACAGTTATTGTGGATGGTGGTTCAATCCCGATGGGCCCCCAATCTTACTATCTGGTTTATTGGTTTGAAGAGGAAGGTTTTGTGCTGACTTATCCGGTTGGTGGAGAATCTTTTGAGCCTTTCACTACAGAAGTAATTCGTTGGGACGCAAATAACGATAGCACAAATATCTCTTTAGAATATTCAACTGATGGTGGAAGCGGATGGAATAGTATTAATGCTTCGGTCAATCCTTCGAATGGTTATTTTGCATGGACAGTCCCATCTAGTGCTTCAGGGATTTGTAAAATCAGAGTCACCCAAGGGCCAACAATTATTGAATCTGACGAGTTTTCAATTATGCCTACTACAGAGAATTTGATAGTTGAATGGGCTTGCCCTGACTCTATTGGTTTAACATGGGATGGGGCGGCTAGCGCTTCATCGTTTGATATTTATACCCTTGGCGAAAAATACATGGACTCAATAGGAACATCGAATACCACAAGTTTTGTGGACTACGTCTCTAACCCTATGAGCGATAGACTTTGGTACAGCGCATCTGCCCATGGACCGGATAACGCTAAGAGTAAGCGTCAAACTGCTATTCAAAAGGCTCCAGGAGTGTTTAATTGCTTTCTTCCTGTTGATCTTGGAATAGAAGAAGTATCGCCTTTTGTGTCTACATTATATTCTTGTTATGAAGGTCAAGGAATTGGTTTTGTCGTAAAGAACTATGGCGCATCACCTATCTTGACTTTTGATGCCTCGTATTCTCTTAATGGCTCTCAACAACCAAGCCAGTCATTTACTGTAAATATTGCTCCAAATGGAAGTGACACTCTATTTTTTAATGAAAGCCCAACTTTCCAAGTTGGGTTGAATAGTGTTCAGGTTATTGCAGATTTTATGGGAGATTTAAATGATTTCAATGATACTCTTGAGGCGAGCTATTTTAGAACAGAAGGAGAGTCTGTTCAGCCTATTTGGAGAGAATCATTTGATCAGAATTCTGATTGTTCAGATAACCCTGACTGTGGCTTTACATCTTGCCCCTTGGCAAATGGCTGGACAAATGAGCAAAACGGAATTTTTGACGATTCAGATTGGCGCGTTTTTTCAGGGTCTACATTTTCGAATTTAACAGGGCCTTCAGGTGATAATACCTCTGGAAACGGAAAGTATATTTATATAGAGGCCAGCGGAGAATGCACTTTTAGTCAAGCCAATTTAATCTCTCCATGCTTTGATTTATCAGCGTCTTCCGCAGCAAAACTCACGTACTATTATCACATGTATGGTCCAGATATGGGGGAGCTCCATGTTGATTTGTATGACGGTGAAGTGTGGCATTTGGATATTGCACCTGTTCAATCCGGAAACCGAGGTAATCTATGGAATTACACAGAGGTTGATTTGTCTGCTTTTAGCGGAGAAGTAGTTAATGTGCGATTCAGAGGTATTACAGGCCCATCTTTCAGAAGCGATATGGCCTTAGATGACATTTCTATAATCCACCTTCCGATAGCTGATTTCGATTATTTCACTCAAACTGATGGTCAGACAGTGCTTTTTAATGATTTAAGTGTGTATGCAGACTCGATGACGTTCAATTTGGGAGATAATTTAATAATTCAAGACTCAGTTCCTGCAGCGCATGTATATAACCAACAAGTGACTTATTCAGTCACTCAAATTGTTTGGAATCAAATAGGAAGCGATACTATGACAAAGGATATTATGAATTTGGGCTTAGCTGAGAATGAGGCCTCTACACTGTCAATTTATCCAAACCCTGCGCGGAATATCGTTAATATTAAGGTGGGCTCACCTGCTGAAGAATATGAAATTCATTCGGCAGATGGGCGCTTGGTTTTAACCTTTAATGCTAATGGAGCAAAGAACATTTCATTAGATGTAAGCCAGCTTGCAGATGGTTTGTATTTTATTTCCATGAAAGGAAAGACACAAGACAAACATTCGCTTATAATAGCGAGATAATCAATAGAATAAGGTTTATTCACAGCGAAATCCACTTTTGAATCTGAGGATTCCGTTAATTTGAATTAACTTAAAATTAATTTTATGAGATTATTTAGAAGTGCTTTAGTGATAGTGTTCAGCGTGGTATTCACCTCTCAGCTGCTTGCGCAGGTTGAAGGGGTTGCTAATGACAGGGACGGTGTGGTGTTCTTTATTGAGTCCATGCCAGCCTCACCTTACAGACATTTAGGAACAGTTGAGTGTTCTGCGTTTAGCCCAGACGATATTGATCCACTTCTTGATCACGTTGTGAAACAAGCTAGAAAAAACTATGAAGAGTTTGATGCATTAATTTTCCGTCCTGGAAAAGGTTTGTGTAAGGCCGATGCAGTTCAGTTTTACAGAGATCCAAAAGCAAAAAGACGAAGAGGACGAGGAAATGATGAGCCTCAAGTAGATGAAGCCTTCAAACTGTCAAAGGCCGTAGAAAGAAACGGTATGTTGGTTTTTTTACAAAACAATCCATCTAATGAGTACACTTTACTTGGAAGGGTTGAAACTCCAGTAACATTCCGTTCAAAGGATATTGAAGAGTTAGTAGACGAGATTAGTAAGATTTCCAAGGACACCTATCCTGATATGGATGCTATCGTAATTATGGAGGGAAGTGAACTGAGAAAGGCGAGTGTTATTAAGTTCAAATAACAACCATTCGGAAGGCGTTCTCGTCTTTCAAACATATTCATGATTAACCAAGATGTCATACGGGCTTGCGTGAAGCAGGATAAAATTGCTCAGAGAACAGTTTATGAGACGTATTATCCTCTGATGCTTGCCATTCTAAGAAGGTACATACGAGACGAAGAAGAAGCGTTGGATGTGCTGAATCAAGGTTATATGAAGGTTTTCAAAAAGATCGATCAGTACCATTTTGAAAACTCTTTTGAGGGTTGGTGTAAGAGAATCATTATTAATACAGCCCTTGACCACCTTCGGTCTAGTAAAAGATATAAAGACGTATTCTCGTTTGATGCTATCATGCCAGCCAATAAGGTCTATAATGATGGCTTGAATAATTTATCTGTTGGAGAGCTAATGGATATTATTGACGGAATATCACCTATTAGTAAAACGGTATTTAACTTATTCGCTGTTGATGGGTGTAGTCATAAAGAAATTGCGGAGCAGTTGAGCATCTCTGTTGGTACTTCGAAATGGCATTTATCATCTGCCAGAAAGCAAATTCAGTCACGTTTAAAAGAGGTTTGTCCGGACCTAGCATTGATGTATGGCTAACCATCACCAAGACGATATTGATAAGGCTTTCCACGATAGATTTGAAGGCTTAAAAGATTATTCAGTTGACCCTGCTTCTCAGTGGGTGAAGTTTGAGGCTGGAATGAACGCGCCAGTGCAGTCAGGCTTATCATCAACCGGGGCATTTTCCTCTTCAATGGGTATGGCTGCTTCGATCGTTGGGTTGATCGGTTTGGCAGTGTTTACTTCTCAGGATAAGACCGCACTGTCTATTCCTGAAATTGAGCGTGCGGAGCAGGAAATAGCCATATCAGAAGAGGCTTCAAAGCATGATCGCACATCTGCCCTATGGCTTCATGAAGAGCGTGATGAGGAGTCTACTGAATCTACTTATGAAAAGCCTGCAAAAGAAGCGGAAGTTTCGGAATTCAACTTGGCTCAAAATGCGTCAAGCACATCAGCAATCGACTCAGAAAAGACTTTTGAAGAGTCAGGCTCAATAGTGTCTGTTGAAAGCTTTCAAGATGGCGGAGAAATGGAGGGTCGTAGTGAACTGCATAGTATGAAGGTTTTAGACCTTTCAGTTGATATTGCAGGTGTCGAATTACGCGATATTCCATCAATTGCGGAAAGAGAGGAAGTTGTATATCAGAGCACAAAAAGCCTATTCTTTCGTGCCGGTGCACGCGTAGGTAATGGTGAGTCAAACACTCAGGTTGCACCTTCTAAATGGAGATTAAACGGATTGCTATCCATAGGATATAATTACACTCTTTCTGCCAAGACATCAGTTAGTATTGAAGCGGGTTATTTAGTTCGCTCGGGCAATGGTGTTGAGCGATCTAGAAGGATCGACCTAGACCCCTTGTTTTCAATGATTTCATCCTCTAATGGGTTTTCCCACTCAACAATAGCCTTACCATCTGCATCTTCAATTGATATTAGAGAAAGTTTAGTTGCTACGCGAATGAGCTTTATTCATGTACCTGCTTTAGTGCACGTCCAAGTGGGAAATCATTCTAACGCTTCAGTTGGTTGCTATGCAGACTATTTATTAAGCGTCAAGAACGAGTCATATATGGTGTATAATGGACAAGATTATATAGGTGCAGACTTAGATCTTGGAACTCAGGACACCAAGGAGGGTTTGAAGGCTATGCGCTTAGGCCTCGTTGCAGGATATGAACATTCAGTTACAGAGAGGCTTTCTGGTGATATTAGGGCAATGCTGCCAATCACCAGTATTTATGATCGAAAAAGTTCATTATACTCTCCGAAAGAGCCTAATCAAATGGTTGACTTTCAGTTTTCTTTGATCTATAAGATCTAAAAGGAAATTACCTTATTCTTCTTTCGCTTTTTTCCAAAGTTCAATTTAGGAGCCTTGAATTTTCGCTTCGAGTTTTTGACTCCCTTTGATTTGTAGGTTCTTCTTTTCTGACGATTAAGTTTGATTTTTTTCTTATTCTTTTTGTAGGAGCTACCCCTCATCCTTCTGCTTTGCTTAAATTTTCTGTTGGTAACAGAAGGGGCAAACGACTTACTAAGGGTTACCTGCAAAAACATATAAGTATCATGGCTATCTTCATTACCCCTTGGTTGATTTTGAGTATACCAATCCGCATTTGGAACATCAGATAGTGCAGTGCTTGGGTTGGCGAAATATGCAGCAAGCTTCCCGTCTCGTTCAAGGATTTTTGCGTTGTCGTAATAGTATCCACTAGCGTCATCTATGTAGTCTGTGGTCGTCCAGCGATATGCAAAGTCAAGTCCAAGTGTAAAGTTTTTGTTGAGCAACATATAAACACCGCCTCCTAATGGAAACCCCAGAGCAATTCTTCTATATGGATCCGGACCATCGGGAAAACCTTGTCCAGCCGTGTTTAAAGGTTTTAGGGCGTGATAGTCATTCCCGAGCTTTCCTTTTGGGTTAAAATAGAAGAGACCCACTCCACCGCTTAGGTATGCCCCAAAGCGATTACCATCAAATATTTTGGTGGTGTTAGCTCCTGAAAGGTGGATATATGAGGGCTTGATTAAGTGAAACTCATAGATTCCTGAAATTTCTATTATAGGCGATTTGAAATTAAGGTTTCTATAACGCCTATTGGGGTATGACGTTAATGCGTCATCTCCTCGAACTTCTGCGTAAGTAAGGTAACCTCGTACAGCATGATACTCCCTCAAAAAATAACGAATACCAGCGGAAAGGTTGTATCTAGTTAAGGTTGGCTCTAAGTCAAAAACAAAAGGTTGAGAGACCCCATCTTGACCACCGAGGTCTCCTAAAAAGTTAGACGGCCCAGCGCCAACCATGAATTCTAGTCGGGTTGATTTCCAGTCAATGGGGCTGTCCTTGAGTTTTGGATCAGAATAGGTCCGGTTGGTTGATCCTTTTTTCAGTTTAGGGTCTTTCAGCCTTTGCGAATAGCCTAGTGATGATGAAAGCAATAGCCACACCAAAATTGATGATAAACAGTATGTGAGTTTATGGTTCAATGCTGAATTACAATTCGTTACAAAGGTAAGGGACATTTAAGTTCCTATGAGACGACCTAGGTTAGCCTCTCGTCAAAGTAAAAACAGAAATTTCTGGTAGAATACCAAACCTACCTGGATAGCCAATATATCCAAACCCTCGGTTTACATAAAGTTGCTGACCCTGATCTTGATAAAGGTCTGCCCATTCAGGGTAGAAATATTTAACGGGGCTCCACTTGACACTACCTACTTCTATGCCGAACTGCATGCCATGCGTATGGCCAGAAAACATAACATTTATATCCTTGTATTTTGGCAGAACCTCTTCTTTCCAATGGCTTGGGTCGTGAGAAAGCAGTAGTTTAATCACTTCGTTTTCAGTGCCTTTCAGTGCCTTGTCCATATCGCCATATTTCGGGAATCGCCCTTTTGCTCCCCAGTTTTCAATACCAACAACGCAAAGACTGTCGTTCCCTCGTTTTATTCGCCTGTTCTCGTTGATAAGTAGGTCCCAACCCAACTCTGTCCTTTGACGATGAACCAGTGAATTTAGATTATCTACTTTTTGTTGCTCATTCTCCCAAGGCACGTAGTCACCATAATCATGATTTCCTAAAACACTAAAAACCCCGTCTTTACTCTGAATTTTTGAAAACACTTCGGTCCACCCATCCAATTCGGTGGCCTTATTGTTTACTAAGTCGCCCGTGAAAAATACCGCATCCGCATTTTGCTGATTGATCATTTCGATACCTTTCATTACGGCAGCTCTATTCCAAAAAGACCCCATATGAATATCCGAGATTTGCAGAATTCTATACCCCTCGAAAGACTCGGGCAGATTTTTAAGCTTAAGCTTTTTGTTTCGCACGGTATAATCATGCGCACCACTAAGCACGCCCCAGCCCATTGTCAGAATTGGCAGTGCAGCAGATACAGCCCCAATACTAGCTAAGAATTCGTTTCTAGAAACACCTTGATCAGACTCCGAAAGTGTGGGATTAAACTTTCTCCATATAACCTTGATAAGCCGAATGCCATCATCGAGCAGCAAGAAGAGCACAAAAAAGAACTTTCCGAGAATGTTGGTTACACCAATTGTAGCGATGATCATTAATACTTTTCGCCCTTTTTCACTAGAAGACAAAGGTTCGTATAGCACAAAAGACAAGAGTGTCATGACTGTTAATCCCCAGAAAATGACTTTAAGTATTCTTTGAACCGCCCCAGGAAAGCTGTTGATGGCGACTTTAAGGCCTTGATAAGCGTACACATCAAAAAGCAACACAGCACCAGAGAGTATCGCAAAAAGAAGCAATCTATTCATAAGGAGTCGAAACAAAAAAACCCCGAATTAGTTCGAGGTTTTAGTTAAAATGTGAGGTCTCGAGCGGATTCGAACCGCTGTAGCTGGTTTTGCAGACCAGTGCCTAGCCACTCGGCCACGAGACCCATTAAGGGCGCGAATTTAGCTAATTATTTTCTGTCCTCTCAACCGAAGTTTTCACGGAAACATATTCTAGTTGAAAACGAACTGGAGGAGCTAGTTTTTTTATTTCGACACTTACTCGATGTGCTGATTTAAAGTGAGTTAAGATTTTTTGGCCTAAAGACTGAGCAATACCCTCAATTAGGTTTTGCGGGGCCTCAAAGATGCTTTCAGCAATTTCCATGACTTGAACGTAATCCACAGCGTCACATATTTGATCAGTTTGTGCGGCTTTTGAATTGTCCACAAAAACTTCAAGATCGGCCTCGAAATAGCCTCCTGTTAGTCGCTCTTCTTTATGGCAACCATGCTTAGCGTGAAAGCGCAGTCCTTTTATGACAACGCTATCCATTGGTCAATGATTGAATACCGCCACGCAGCCTAGAAACACTTTCTTCTTTTCCTAAGAAGGCCATGATGTCAAATAGACTAGGGCCGGCACCTTTTCCTGAAAGAAGCACGCGCAGTAGAGGCAAAACGGCTCCCATACCAAGCTCTTTTTCTTGCAGGAACGAAGAGAAAACATCGTTCAAGGCTTGAGGCTCAAATGAAGACTCTTCAAATCGAGTGGTAATTTCGGAAATGATCGCACCTGAACCTTCTTTCCATTTTTTCGAAATAGTTTTTTCATCATAAGAAGAAGGCTTTTCAAATAAATAGCGACCTTCAAGCATATCTTCAACAAATACTGCACGCTCCTTCATCAAGTCTACATATGATGAAAGCTTATCTTTCTCATAGACGATAGAGGCAGCATCCAAATGTGGTATGAGTAGTTCAGCGAGCTCTGTATTTGGCTTGCTACGCAAATATTGCTGATTGTACCAACGTGTTTTATCAGCGTCAAACTTTGAGCCCGATTTTCCAACGCGCTCTAATTTGAAGGTGTCTATGAGCCCTTCCATTGAGAACAGCTCTTGCTCTGTTCCAGGGTTCCAACCTAAAAATGCGAGCATATTGACGAAGGCCTCAGGAAAAAAACCTTTTTCTCTGTACCCTGAAGAGACCTCGCCAGTGGTTTGATCTTTCCACTCTAGTGGGAAAACAGGAAAGCCAAGACGGTCTCCGTCTCGTTTGCTTAATTTTCCATTTCCATCTGGGCGAAGAATTAGTGGCAAGTGTGCAAACTCAGGACGCTCTTCCTCCCACCCTAAAAAACGATATAATAGCACATGTAATGGCGCTGATGGAAGCCATTCCTCTCCCCTGATAACATGAGAAATTTTCATGGTATAGTCGTCTACGATGTTGGCTAAGTGATACGTTGGCATTCCGTCAGATTTAAACAACACCTTATCATCTAAACTAGAGGTGTTCACTTGTACCCAGCCGCGAATAATATCTTGAAATCTCACTTCCTCATTCCTAGGCATTTTTACCCGAATTGTATATGGCTCTCCCGCCTCCAACCTTGTTTTTACTTCGTCAGAAGACATGGTCAATGAGTTTTTCATTGTCATTCGAATGGCGGCATTGTATTGAGGGTTTGGGACTTTAGCCCGCTTCAACCGCTCTCGCATTTCCTCTAACTCTTCAGAAGTATCAAAAGCATAATAAGCATGACCAGATTCTATCAATTGATCAGCATATTGACGGTACATAGGCTTTCTTTCAGACTGACGATATGGGCCAAACTCACCACCTTTCCACGGATCTTCATCAGTATGCATGCCTGTCCACTCAAGTGCTTCTTTGATATAATCTTCGGCACCAGGCACAAACCTTGTTTGGTCTGTGTCTTCAATTCTTAGTATAAATTGACCATTGTTTGCCTTCGCAAATAGATAATTAAATAATGCTGTGCGCACACCACCCATGTGTAAAGCACCTGTTGGGCTTGGGGCAAATCTTACTTTTACGTCTCTCACGGTGTTTTCTTTTTTGAGCGGCAAAGATAGATAGTCATTTTGCCCGTTTGCTCTAAGATTGATTTTCTTTAACCCACGTTAACAGCGCATGATGTGTTTGGTTAATACCTTTGAAAAGATCTATGGACGGTTTAGTTAAATTAAAGCATAATATTCACTCCTATTTAAGGCGTGTTTACTTGAGTCAGTTTATAAGTGGTGCGCTGATTACAGTGGGTCTTTTGGGATTACTGTGGCTTCTTTTTTCTGTGCTTGAATATGTATTTCGATTCAGCTCTCAGGCAAGAATGGTTTTATTTTTTGGCTTCACCGTTATTGCTGTGGGCCTCTTGATGATTCAGATAATTTTTCCTCTTCTTCGCTTTTTTGGCATAATGAATCAAAAAGACTCCTCTGTTGTAGCAAAAGAGTTGGGGCAGAAGATCGACTCAATAGAAGACAGGCTTTTAAATGTTTTGAGTCTTGAGTCGGCATTCAAAGGGTCGCGGAACTCATTGTTAGAGGCTGGTTTGCAGCAGAAGGCTGATCAATTGAATGGACTGAATTTTTCTGATGCAGTTGATTTAAAGTCTAGTTTTAGGTGGGTTGGTTTAACTTTAATTCCGCTGTTCCTTACTCTTACAATTTTCATGTGGGATGCAAGCGTGCTGTCAGATAGTTCAGCCCGATTGGTTAGCTACAATCAGAGCTTTGTGGCACCAGCTCCATTCTCTTTTGAGCTAAAAGATAAGAGTCTTGAAGTGCCTGAAGGGTCTTCTTTTCAATTAGAGGTTGAGACGGTAGGCAAAAGCGTGCCTGAGAATGTTTTTGTGGTAGTTGATGGCGCTGAGTATAGAATGAAGCGATTGGGCGCAGGCCTATTCGCCTTCAGCTTTAATAATGTTCGTAGTGATAAGCAGTTTCAACTCAGGGGCGCGTCAGTTTATTCGCAAGACTATGTTTTGGAAGCTATTCCTAGACCTAAGATGTTAAGGAACGAAGCTTATTTAGACTTTCCGGCATATACAAAGAAGCAGAATGAAACTACTGTTAACCGCCCTCAGCTATCGATTCCGGAGGGTACGAAGGTGAAGTGGCAGTTTAATGTCAAGAATTCCTTGAGCTTTTCATTGACCATTGATACGGTTATTTTGGAGAGCGCTGGCCGTAATGATGAGCTTTTAATAGAACGGGAGTTTCGTAAGTCTTCCGTTTTAAATATCGCTTTATTAGGTGAGAAAGGTTTGAAAGACAGCGCTCATATAAAGGTCAATGTCGTACGGGACGCCAACCCTGGAATTCAGGTTGAGAACCGACAAGATTCTGCAATAGGAACCTATTATTTTCAAGGTAAGCTTAGTGATGACTATGGTCTATCGAGGCTTGCTTTTTTTGCTCAGGTGAATGGTGAAAAGCGATATGAAGAAAAGCTCTCAGTAAAATCAGATATACTTGAGCAAGGTTTTGCATATGCTTGGAACCCAGACTCCTTAATAAAAGATCCTGGGGAAGAACTTGAATATTATTTCGAAGTATGGGATAATGATGGTGTTAACGGGGCGAAATCCACAAGGTCAAAAGTATGGAGTATTAAGGTTCCTTCTTTGGAGGAGCTCAGTGAAGAAAGCAGCGAGAGAGCGTCTAGAACTAAGGCCTCTTTATCGAAGTCTTCTGCTGAGCTTGAAAAAATGAAGAAGGAATTGAACGACCTTAAGAAGGACCTTCTAGAGAAGAAGAAGCCTAATTGGCAGGATCGGAAAGCGTTAAAAGACATGCTTGTTAAGCAGAAGGAAATGATGGAGAACCTTGAAAAAAAGGCCATTGAACAAAGCAAGCAAAGAATGCTTGATGAAAAGTTTAATTCCTTCTCTGAGGAAATAATGCAGAAGCAAGAAATGATGCAGGATATGTTCGAGAAACTTTTTGACGAGGAGTTTAAGGAAAAATACGAGGAGATGAACAAACTGATGGATGAGATGAATAAATCTGACATGCTTGAGAAGCTTGAAGAGATGAATTTAGACAACGATCAGCTTGAAAAAGAATTGGACCGCACGCTTGAGCTGTTTAAGCAATTGGAGCTAGAAAAGAAGGTTGAGGAGAATATTGAACGTTTAGAGGAGTTAATAAACCATCAGGACTCATTAAAGGAAGAGACTCAAGAGAAAAGGAGTGACAGCGATGAGTTGGCGGGCAAACAGACTGAGATCAATAAAAAGGCAGAGGCTCTTGACAAGGAATTAAAGCAGATGGAGGATTTGAATAACGCCCTTGAGGAACCGCAGTCTATTCCTGATTTAGAAGAGTTATCAGAGGAGGCTAGAGGTGATATGGCAGAAGCTAAAGAGGAATTGGAAAAAGGGCGCAAAGTAAAGGCCTCAGATAGTCAAGATGATGCCAAAGAAAAGATGCAGGAAATGAAAGAGCAGTTGTCTTCTTTTCAAGAGGAGCAGGCAAATGACCAGCAAGCTGAGAACTTAGAAGATATGAGGCAGTTGTTGGAGAATATTATTGACTTGTCTATTGGGCAAGAGCAGGTTATGGAGGCATTGACGCCTGTAAAAGGTAATGATCCAAAATTTGTCGAGTTGACCAAGCGACAAAAGAATTTGGTGGACGACACGCAAATAGTGGAAGATTCTTTGTTAGCTCTCAGTAAGCGTGTTCCGCAAATCAGTAAGGTGATAAATGACGAGATGTCTGCTGTTAATTTCAACATGCAAAAGTCGTTGAGTTATATGAGTGACCAGCCACCAAATAGAGAAGATCAATATAAAGCAATGTCCGTGGAGAGGCAACAATACGCCATGACTTCCTTGAATAACTTGGCTCTGTTGTTTGATGAGATAATACAGAACATGCAAAAGCAGATGGCGCCTTTGATGAAAGGGAGCGGTAAGTGTGATAAGCCAGGGAGTGGCAAGGGAGGGAAACCATCTGCTGCGGAAATGAAGAAGATGCAGGAGAGTTTGAATAAGCAATTGGAGGCTCTTAAGAAAGCGTTGGAAAAGGGGGAGAAGCCTAATGGAAAAACGCCAGGAGAAAAACCTGGGCAAGAGAAAGGTTCTAGTGGACAAGGTGGTGCGGGAGGCGGCTTGAGCAAGGAGATTGCTCAAATGGCTGCACAACAGGCGGCTCTTCGAAAGCAGATTAGGGAAATGAGTGAGTCCCTTAAGAATGACCGTAGTAGATCAGGAAGTAATTTGAAAGAGATTGAAAGGATTATGGAGCAAACAGAGGAGGATATATTGTTCCAGAAGATTAGTGCTGAAACAATGAGTCGGCAACAGCAAATATTAAGTAAACTTTTAGAGTTTGATAAGGCCGAACGGGAACGTGAGTTTGAAAAACGAAGGGAGTCGAAATCATCAAATACTGAATACGCGATCTCTGAGGAAATTTGGAATAAATTTGAATTGGATAAGAAGAAAGAGCTTGAGTTATATAAAACAATGCCTCCATCATTGAAACCTTATTATCGAATTGAAGTAAACCGCTACTTTAGTAGCTTTCAAAATCAATAGTTGAGTACAAAAACATCCATAGAAATTGGGGCTTCAATAGAAGAGTTGTCAAAGATTGAAAGTGCGATTGAGTCGCTTTTTGAATCCGGTAAGCTTACAGAAGTGAACTATGGTAATGTTATTGTAGCTTCAACCGAAGCATGCTTAAACGCCATAAATCATGGTGCCAAGAATGATTCAAACCAACGAGTGTTGTTTGATCTGGAGATTGATGAAAAGGAGATAACAATTGTGGTCACAGACAAAGGTGCTGGATTTGATTATATGAATCTGCCAGACCCTACCGACCCGGCTAATATTGAAAAGGGAAGTGGTAGAGGTATATTTATCATTAAAAATTTGTCTGATAGCCTCGAATTTGAGAATAATGGAGCTAAAGTGACAATGAAGTTTCTTTTATCTGAGCCCGTATCGGTAGAGGCGTAATTTCGCACTCTTATGGAATCATATCCCGTTGAAATTTTTAATGAATCTGATCTAGAGATACAACTTGAATATCATCTTTCTGTTGCTACGTTGGTTCGTGCTGAAATTGGAGAGGGTTTTAATGTTGTATTTGGATGGTTGAATGTTGTTATTCTGCCTAATGATGATCATACAGGGCTGAATACCAGTTATTTAGGGCATGAATATTCTACGGACATACTGACTTTTGAGTATGTGGAGCGGAATGTTATCAATGGAGAGATTTATATTAACTCAACGGTTTTATTTGATAATGCAAAGGAATATGAAGTATCTTTTGAGAACGAGTTGAACAGGTTGATTATTCATGGAGTTTTGCATTTAGCGGGACTTAATGACCAGTCAGAAGAGGAGAGGGACGTGATGACTTTAAACGAGAATAAATATTTGGAATTAGTAGAATCAAAAGGTTTCATGTGAAACATGGAGAATAGATATGATGTAATAGTAGTTGGAGCTGGTCATGCAGGTTGTGAAGCAGCAGCTGCAGCGGCAAATATGGGCTCACGAACCCTGTTGATTACAATGGATATGACCAAGTTTGCCCAGATGTCGTGCAACCCAGCCATGGGAGGTGTGGCTAAAGGCCAAATGGTTCGAGAGATTGATGCTTTAGGAGGGTATTCTGCATTGGTGAGTGATTATAGTGCTGTTCAGTTTAGGATGCTTAACCGCTCAAAGGGACCTGCAATGTGGAGCCCTCGTACTCAAAATGATAGGGCTTTGTTTACTACAAAGTGGCGAGAAATGTTGGAAGACACGCCTAATTTGTTTTTTTGGCAAGATTCTGTAACGGCTCTTTCTATTGAGGGTGGCATATTGAATGGAGTTAGAACAGCCTTAGGGCTTAGCTTTAGTGCTCCTAGTGTAGTTCTTACCTCAGGTACATTTATGAATGGTTTAATTCATGTTGGTACAAAAATGTTGGGTGGAGGAAGAATGGGAGAAAAGGCTTCGACTGGTATTACAGAACAGCTTCGAGATCTTGGTTTCGAAAGTGGCAGAATGAAGACCGGCACTCCTCCAAGAATTGATGGGCGGTCATTAGATTATTCTAAAATGGAGGTTCAACTAGGAGATGAGGACCCTTTTAAGTTTTCGTTTTTGGGCAATAAACATTTAAAGACTCAGCTGCCTTGTCATATTACTTATACAAATAGCAATGTTCATGATATAGTTGGAGAGAGCATAAATCTATCTCCAATGTATAATGGTCAGATAGACTCTGTTGGGCCAAGATATTGTCCATCAATTGAAGATAAGATTCATCGGTTTGCTGATAAAGATCGACACCAAATTTTCGTTGAACCAGAAGGGTGGAATACACAGGAAGTGTATGTAAATGGTTTCTCTACCTCACTTCCTCTTGAAGTTCAATATAAGGCGATCAAGTTGATACCTGGTTTTGATAAAGCTGTCATGTTTAGACCTGGTTATGCCATTGAGTATGATTATTTTCCACCAACTCAGCTTAAGCTAAGTTTAGAGACAAAACTGGTTAAAGGTTTGTTCTTTGCAGGACAAATAAACGGCACTACTGGTTATGAAGAAGCTGCTGCACAAGGTTTGATAGCTGGAATGAACGCCCATCTTTCTGTCAATGAAGAGGATCCGTTTATTCTTGGACGGAAGGATGCTTATATCGGGGTATTAATCGATGACTTAATAACGAAGGGCACAGATGAGCCGTACAGAATGTTTACTTCTAGGGCCGAGTATCGTATCTCATTGAGACAAGATAGCGCTGCTGAAAGACTAACACTTCGGTCATATAATGTAGGCTTGGCTTCGGAGAAGCGAGTGCGACAGGTTGATAAATTTCTATCTCAACGTAAGAATGTGATGAAAGCATTCAATAAAGCAAGTATTACTCCTGATGAGGCTAATGAGTTTCTAGTGTCTAAGAACTCTGCTTCTCTTGATCAGACCGTTAAGGTGTCTTCTGTTCTGACGAGACCAAATATTCATGCTCATCAGTTAACTCGGTTGAGTAGTGCATATCAGAAATTGATGGGTTCTGAGGTCATTGGTCATGAAGTCCTAGAGTCAGCGGAAATTTTATTGAAGTACAAGGGCTATATTGAGAGAGAAGATGAGATGGCGCAAAAAATGTTGTCTCTGGATAAGATGAAGGTGCCAGATACATTTGATTATTTATTGCAGGAGTCAATGTCAATAGAATCACGTCAAAAGCTGAATAGGGTTAAGCCATTAAACCTTGGTCAAGCAAGCAGGGTTCCTGGAGTTAAACCATCCGACATTTCTGTACTCATGGTGGCCCTAAACAAGAATGTTTCACATGAAACAACGAATTAAGGCCTAAACTCGCTGATACGTTGTTATGGACACCTATATTGAAATATGGAGAGATATCAACGCAAAAGCAAATTATTTAATGCGTTGATTATGAAATTGTTAGCTGTTTTGTGCAATAATAATGGAGCTCATCGTTTACTAGGGATGAGAAACGCACTTTTACTCCTTGTTTTTCTTTTTTGGCAACAAGCATTCTCACAAACCAAAGTTGGAACATGGAGGTCTCATTTGCCAATGAGTAGTTTTTCAATTATAGATCATCTGGATTCCAAAATTTACGGAGTTAATAGATACGGAGTAGTAATTTATGATCAAGAAGATGAATCTGTTGAGGCATTATCAAAGATCAATCACCTCAGTCAAACTGGAATTTCAGCATTTAGATGTTCTGAAGAAAATAGTCTTTGCATTGTAGGATATGAGGATGGCAATATTGACATCATCGACAACTCTAATAATGTTACAAATCAGCCTGCGATAGCGAATTCTTCAATTGTAGGGGATAAGGTAATCAATGATGTGATTTTTGAAGATAGGACAGCACTTGTTTTAACAGGATTAGGGGCGGTTAGGATGGAGCTAAGTTCCTTAAATGTTCTAGAGTATAGTTTAACAAACATTGATGGCGAGAATACGGGCATGACCAATGGTGTTCTGTATAATGAAGGATTGTATTTTACGAATGAGTTAGGGGTTTTTAGCACCCCTAGAGATGAGCTGTTTTTATCTCCGCAGCTAACTCAAATTGACTTTGATAGAAACATGGATAATGTTTCGCAGTTTTTTGAATTGGATAATAGCCTTTATCTACTTTACGCTAATCCAATTGATAATAACGACACCTTGTTCCGGTTGGTGAATGATCAGTTTATCGCTCAGGCTTCTCTAGCGAATACTGAGATGCGTCATATCGATGTGAGTCCTGAATATGTTCTTATTACGAGACGTGATCGATATTCATTACTCGATCATGACTGGACTCAGTTAGATGAAATTGATCAGTACTTCTCAAACTCAGGAGTGGATGCTAGAATGGCACAATTCTTTTCTGGTAGTGATTCTGTATTAATGGCCGACTTCAGTTATGGTGGAATTATCAGCAGCTTCGATAATAAAGACGAGGCTTTAATCTTTAGTATCAATTCTCCAAGCCGTGGCAATATTAGTGAGCTGAAAGATCAAGACAATACTATTTATGGGTTAACAGGAGGAAACAGCTCAACCTTTAATACGCCATTTTTATTCCAATATAGTAACAATGAGTGGGGTTCAAACTTACTCTTGTATCCTGAAAAAAATGATGCTACCAATGCTGTTGATATAGCGCTGGTAGACGATAAAAAATACATAGGGTTTGATAATAGTGGTCTAATGATCTTGAATCAAGACAACCAACTTTTAGAATCATTTAGCGCTGAAACAAACGAAATAGGCGATGATAATATTGGATATTATGGTGTACGAGGGGTTGAAAGAGATGAAGATGGTGGCATATGGATGTTGAATAGTGAGAATGTAAGCACCTTAAGCTACTTGGACCCGGATGGCGCTTGGTATGGCATTTCTCTTCCTGATTTTTTAAAACCAATTGCGTTTGACCTTTTGAGATTGTCAAATGGCTATTTGGTGTTTTCGTTAAAGGAGTCGGGAATTGTGATTTATGACCCAGCGGACACACCAAGTGATGTTAGTGATGATCGATATGAGGTGATCACTTCAAACCCGGAAGAAGGAAGTTTACCAAACAATGCAGTAAACTGCATGGCAGAGGATAGAGATGGAGAGTTATGGATAGGCACGGATGAAGGCATAGGAATTATTTATAATCCATCTAGTGTGTTCGAGGGAGGTTTCGAAGGTGTGCAGCGTGTGATTGTTAACCAAGGAGGTTTCAATGGATACTTGTTTGAAACGGATGCGGTTATGTCTATTGCCGTAGATGGGGCAAATAGAAAATGGGTGGCCCCAAGAGGCGCTGGCCTGTTTCTTATTTCAGATGACGGAACAGAAGAGTTATTATCGTTTACAGAAGAAAATAGCCCTTTATTAAGCGATAACATAGCCGATATTGAAGTATTACCAAACTCCGGGGAGTTGTTTATCGCCACAGAGAATGGTTTGCTCTCTTATCAACCGGATGCCTCAGAGCCGCAAGAGTCTTTGAGTGAAATTAAGGTAGTGCCAAATCCTGTAAAACCAGGCTACTCTGGGTTAATAACCTTTACAAACCTAACAGCAGACGCTCCTGTTAGAGTCACGGATGCGGCAGGCAACTTAATCTATGAGACTACTAGTCAGGGGGGCACTGCAGTATGGGATGGTCGAAATCGAAATGGTGAGAAAGTAAGCTCTGGAATTTACCTTGTTTTTGCGGCATCGCGCGATGGTATTGGTGGTGCCATAGCCAAGATTATGTTCTTGAATTAATAATAATGATCAAAGACAAGGGCTTAATTCTTCGATCTATTCCTTACTCAGACTCTGCCCGTATCTATCAATGTTTCACGTTAAACAATGGCTTAATTTCGCTCTTTGGGAGGGTTTCTAAATCAAAAGGAGCCATGAGGCTGCAGACAGGTGCTTTTATTGCGCTTAGCGCCAAGCAAAAGCCAAATACATCTTTGTATTCATTGACGGAGGTGTCTTGGGACCCCTCGGTGCCTACGGATACTCCAAACGGACAAGAATCTGCCCTTTGGATGTTTACATTGGAGTTAATGCAGAAGTCTGTAAAAGAGCAGATGCCTATTCCACAGTTATTTCATCGCCTTGCGGCATACTATGCCTACCTAACTCAAGGTGAATTTAGTCTGAATCCTATAATACCTTTAGTTTTAGTTTCTCACGACTTAGGAGTATGTGATTCGCAAATGGTTATGAAGCTTGCAGATGACTATGTTGTCTCTCAATTACTCCGTTTAGGGATTGATGCTTCCATTGAGACCAGAAGTAAAGTTGACTCTCTAGACTCAAAAGACATTTTTAATGTTGAATTAGATCGATTTCAGCAGCACTTTAATATTTCTCAGCTGGAGTCATTGTATTTATTGGATGCATAAAAGCAATTACCTTAGCGAGGATTGATTCCCGTGAAACACTCCTGCCTAATATTAATTTTACTTTTTGCAACACATAGTTTGTTGGCTCAAACGGATGATAAGAATCTCTCAGATTTTTTTGGAAAAAAGTCTAAAGCTGAAGAGCGATCCTTACTAAAAAGCTCATTTTCCAAAAAAAGCAAGAATAAGGAGCGCAGATTTCTCAGTAGGCCTTTCTCAAAAAAGGAACGGAGTAAGCGAAAAGAGAAGAATCCTTTTCTCCCAGATTTTTATGCAAGAGCTGTCGAAAGCGTGGCCGAAAGAAGTCAACTGCCTTCATTCTTTAATCGAGCGTTAGAAAAGGAGAAAGAAAGAACTCAGCAGCCAGAATTTTTTACCAAAGGAATTTTCAAAACCAAAAGAACAGAACCAAAAGATTTTTTTTCGAAACCCGTTCGCGCTAAAAAGCGAGGAATGCAGTCTGATCATTTTTCAACTGCCGCGTCTGATAAAGAGCACAGCGAAGATGACGTTACCTCGGGTAAAGTCACTAAAAAGAGATTTAGCAAGCGCTTTATAGGAGAGCGATTTAGCATATTCATGCGTGATCCAAATAAGAAGGCAAGGCCTAAAAATGGGAAAAAGAAAAAGGACCCATTTGGAAAGAAAAAGAGAGACCAAAATAAATCTCAAAGCCCAAGAAATGAGATGGACCTCTTTCAGGGTGGCGTGTTGCCCAAAATGAAAGATATTCGATAAAAAAGCCCCTGTCATTTGACAGAGGCTTAGTGTTGCTCCTCCTCTTGGGCTCG
>DGQE01000001.1 GCA_002389645.1 Flavobacteriales bacterium UBA4422 | reverse complement strand
AGAACAGAATTATGTTATTTCTCAACCATACAGAAGTGGTATAGCAAGCTTTGATATCAACCTTCCAATCAATGCTTGGGCTGGTAATATTTGGGGTTTTGGATTGAATGTAGTGAGTGATGATCAAGGTGATGTTCGAATGATCAACAGACGCTATAACCTTACTCTATCTGTTGGTCAATACTTAGATCCGAGACAGCAACACAGCTTAAGTGTTGGTTTCCAAGGTGGTCTTGGACAGCGCGCGATCGACTATTCGAGTGTTTATTGGAATAATCAATGGGTAGGTGAAGGTTTTGCACTGTACCTGCCGCCTGGAGAAAATCTTCCAACTGATGTTAAAAGCTATTTTGACATGAGTACAGGTATCCAATATTCTTATGACGGAGACTTGGCAGATATATCCGTGGGATATGGAATGTTTCATGCAAATACTCCAGACAACTCTCTCTATATTGATTCAGCTAATACTCAGCTTGACAGGCGACACACGATTCATTTCAACATGGAACATCGTCTTAGAAAAGACAATCTTTTTGCATTGAGACCTTCATTCATGATTACAAGGCAAGGGAAAACGAATAACGTCATACTCGGTAATGACTTTGTGTTTTATTTTAACGAGCCAACTCGCACCACTGGCAAGAGAAAAGAATACAGCATGTCTCTTGGATTATTTCATAGAGTTCAAAAGGACATGATAGCGACCCTTATGTTGAATTTGGCGGGGTTCTCTTTTGGTACTTCATATGATGTTTCAGTAGGAAACATCAATAAGCTAAATGGATATCAAGGAGCTTGGGAAGTATTTGTAGGATATAAAGCTGGTTTCAGAAAAGGAAGCAACAGCAGATACATGCCAAATAAGAAAGGACGACTATAGACGTTTCTTCAATATGCTTTCAAGGCTCTCTTTAATTCTTCTTTTCATTCTTATCGCTATTGGGCAATCATTTGCTCAAAAAGTGACTATCAAGGGGCAAGTCGTCCACAAGGAAGATCCAACATTCAACCTTCTCATAGTTAACCGCAATACATCGAAAGGGACGTTTGGTGAAAAAGACGGCTCCTTTAAAGTGATGGCAGATAAGAATGATACGCTCTTAGTTGGCGCAATCGGATACAAAACCTACAAGCTATCATTGAAGGATAGCACTCTTAAGAGCGATTACTCCGTTCGAATCTATCTTCAACCTATCAGCTTTGACTTAAAGGAAGTAGAAGTTTTTCCTGGAAGAGAACTGGAATCAATCCAAAAGGACATTCGCAGTTTGGGTTATGACGAAAGAGATTACGTATTAACTGGGATAGATGCCTATATGTCTCCCCTCACCTTTCTATATCAGCAGTTGAGTAGAAAAGAACAGTTAAAACGCAGGGCATATGAGATAATTAACGAAGACAGAAAACGAGAGCTATTAAAGGAGTTATTCATTAAATATGTCAACTACGACATTATCGATTTGTCTAGGGATGAATTCGATGAATTTATAGACTTCATTAATGTTTCTGACCGGCAGCTTATGAGTATGAGTCAATATGACTTTGTCATATTCACCAAAGAACGCTTCGAAGCTTTTAGAAGAAAACCTCAGCGTCTGCTTCAAGACATCAATACACACGACTAAGCAGGTTTTCCACAATCATTCGTTTTAAGATTTTACGATTCGTCTATTTTCTAGAGACAAGCTTTATGATATTGCGATATTAATAAGCTCTCAATGAAAAAACTCATACTCACTTTGGCTGCGGCTTCATGCTTTGCTTTCAGCTATTCACAGCACAGCGTTGTTCTTAAAACAGGAGATAAGCTTAAGGGAATAGTCATGTCTCTAAATGATGACGTTCTTGTCATGTACATTAATCGTCAACCCAAGAATATCATGCTGAGAGATGTAAGCTCTATATTCTTTGATGAATATGTGCCTTATGACGGGAAGCTATTAGACGATACTCCAACCAAGAAAATGAAAAGTTCTGATGGCAACTATATTGTGGAATATGCCATCAAGGATCGAGAAATGACATTAGCTCCTCGCCTATCCAATGCAACAGAGAAGAAAGGTACAGTTGTGGTTGAAGTGCTTGTTAATAGAGCCGGTACCGTTTTAAAAGCAAAATCTGGAGTCACTGGCAGCACTACGAGTGACGAATACTTACTTACAAAAGCCGAATTCGCTTGCAAAGGTGCTCAGTTTAAAGAGTATGCTAAAGGTCCATTAGAAACTCTTGGGACAATCACTATTCACTATTAGCGAAAAAAGCATTGCACAAAAAAAAGAGCGGCACTCAGGCCGCTCTTTTTTTGATTACTCTTCTGTATTAGTTGCTGGCTGAAAGGAAAGAATGATTTGCTCCGTAGTCAAGCATTTGACCTAAGAAATCCTCAGGATACTCCACTTTCACATCTATTACTTTTTCTCCATCCATTACTGGAACCAACTTGGGATTGATGAAGCCACCGTAAGGCGCACTGTTCAATTTTTCAGCTCTTTTCAAAACTTCTGCATGAATATCAGCATCAACTTGCACACCATAGTTTTCTACTAAAGCTCTTCCCGCTTCATAATCTCCTTCGCTTTTAATACGCTGAATTTCTTTAAGCAACTCACCGAATAATTGATGAAGTTTTTCATAATCATTTACTTCAAAATAGGTCTTTCCTTCAACGACTTTCTTCTCAATGACGTTTTCGTCCATTCCTTTTTCATAACACCATGATGCAACCATTTGGCGGTTACGCATATGAGATTCTTCGATTACGGCTCCTGGCTCAAGTCTTCTCAATTGAAGCATCATTCC
>DGQE01000027.1 GCA_002389645.1 Flavobacteriales bacterium UBA4422 | reverse complement strand
CCAGCATCATCATCACCAATTACTGAACAAAGAATACAGGATGCACCCAAGTTTTTAACGTTTAGAGCCACGTTAGCAGCCCCGCCTAATCTGTAATCTTTCGTATGAATATCTAGAACAGGAACTGGTGCTTCTGGTGAAATTCTAGAAACCTCGCCTTTGAAATAGGCGTCAAGAATAACATCTCCAATAACGAGAATTTTAAGTTGATTGAACTTTGAAACAGAACTTAATAGATCTTGCTTGTTCATTAGCTTAATTTTTCAATCGCTGACTTAATGCGGTTAAGTGCTTTTTGTAAATCTTCCTCGGAAGCAGCATAGCTCAATCGAATGTATTCATCTGCTCCAAATGCGCCTCCTGAAACCGTTGCTACATGAGCTATTTCCAGCAGATACATGCATAAATCACCTGCGTTATTTATTTGTCGTCCATTGTGGCTTTTCCCAAATAAACTTGAAACTTTTGGGAAAAGATAAAACGCTCCTTCAGGACGATTACAAACAAGGCCTTCAATGGCTGAAAGGCCACTAATCATTAATTCTCTTCGCTTTTTAAACTCATTGACCATTGGTCTAAGCTCTGTAGGATCCATTTCCATGGCAGCAATGGTAGCCATTTGACTAATTCCTGATGGAGCACTTGTAAACTGGCCTTGCATTTTATTACAGGCACCAGCAATTTCTTTCGATGAGGCAATGTATCCGATTCTCCAACCGGTCATTGCAAAGGATTTTGATACGCCATTTACGGTGATTACTCTATCGTAAAGTTCGGGAATTGCAGCAAGGCTAAAATGCTCACCTTCAAAACGGATATGCTCATAGATTTCATCAGAAATGATAAAAACATTTGGATATTTCTTGAAGACTTCTCCCAAAGCAAGCATTTCATCTTTGGAATATGCACCGCCCGTTGGATTCGATGGCGAAGAGAACATAAACAACTTAGTATCGTGATCTAGATGCTCGTCAAGTTGCTGAGGAGTGATTTTAAAGTTTTGTTCAACACCCGCTTTTACTTCAATCATTTCACCTTGAGCAAAGCCAATCATTTCCTTATAGCTCACCCAGTATGGAGTCGCTACTACAACTTTTTCTCCTGGATTTACGAGGCAAAGCACTGTATTCATTAAACTTTGTTTTGCACCAGTAGAAACAACAATTTGATCAATAGAATAGTCAAGATCATTGTCACGTTTGAGCTTTGTACAAATTGACTTTCTCACCTCAACCAATCCGGGTACGGGAGTGTAATGCGAAACATTATCCTTAATAGCTTGTATTCCAGCTTTTTTAATGATCTCAGGTGTATTGAAGTCAGGTTCACCTAAGCTTAGGTTAATGACATCATGTCCAAGTGCTTTGAGGTCTCTGCTTTTTTGAGACATCGCGATGGTCTCTGATTCGGCAAGCCTCTGAATACGATCTGATAATACGTTCATGAATAAATTATGAAGAGCAAAGCTAAAGAATTGATACACTTTTCTGACATGCTTATTCTGTGTTAATTAGTCGCTAGTGACGCGATCTTTTTCAATATTTGCGGTATGGATAATACAAGCGTAATAGCCTTGATAATAACAGTGATTGTAACTGCTGGAGCAATAGTAGCAGTGGTATATACGATATTGAATCAATATTTCAAGCAGCAGCAAGAAAATAACGCTATGCAATTGGAAGAAAGAAAAAGGAAAGATTTTGTGACGATACAAATGCAGGCTTATGAGCGTTTGATCCTTTTTTTAGAACGTATCAATCCAGAGCGTTTAGTTTTTAGAGTAAACAAGCCAGGCATGAGCGCTCGATTACTGCAGTCTGATATTTTGAAAACTGTGCGAGAAGAGTTTGATCACAACCTTACCCAACAATTATACATCAGTTCTGAAGCTTGGTTGGCTGTAAATGCTGCTCGTGAAGAAACATTTAAGATATTCAACGTTGCAGCAGAACGTGTGCACAGAGATTCTGATTCTTTGGCTCTTTCTAAATCCATTTTGGAAGTTTCAGGGAGTATGGAGAAACTACCTACTGAAGTTGCCATCGATATTTTAAAGAGAGAGTTTAGAAAAAAGATGAAGATCTAGTCTTTAGTTAACGTTTGAAGGGAAGTGATTACTTCCATCGAAGCGTTGTATTCGTTTTTCAATCCCTTAGATACTTCATCTTTTAAATGTCCCACATCATGGGATTTTCCTAATGATTGAATTACGTATTCGTAAATACTTAATTCAGTGAGTTTTTCAAAAGCACGAGCTTGCTGCTCTTTTCGTTTTGCATCAAACTGTCCATTATTCTGAAGCGTTTTTAGCATATCGTTGACTGTTGTCCAGACATTAGTAACACCTTCATTATGAAGTCCAGAAGCAGTTAAGACCTTAGTGTTCCAGCCAGAGTTTGAAGAAGGGAAAAGATGCAGAGCCATTTCCAGTTGCTTTTTAGCTTTTCTAGCGGCATCTATATTATTTCCGTCAGCTTTGTTTATCACAATGATGTCAGCTGCTTCCATGATTCCACGTTTGATGCCCTGAAGGTCATCACCAGTGCCTGGCATGGCGAGCAATAAAAAACAGTCGGTGATATTAATGACTTCTGTTTCACTTTGACCAACGCCCACTGTTTCTATAATAATAACATCAAATCCCGCTGCCTCGCAAAGGAGCATTGACTCCCTTGTTCTCGCTGCTAATCCTCCCAAAGTTCCACTTGACGGACTAGGGCGGATGAAGGCATTTGGTTCTCGGCTTAACTCTTCCATTCTTGTTTTATCACCCAGAATACTGCCGCCTGTTTTCTGACTACTTGGATCTACAGCCAGCACAGCTAGTTTTAAGCCATGCGATAGAATGAGCTTGCCGAATTGTTCAATGAAGGTGCTTTTCCCGACTCCTGGAATACCTGTTATGCCAATTCTAATGGCAGGTTTGCGCCTATCATAAATGGAGTCAATAAGCTCAATGGATTTTTTTCTATGCTTTGGAAGTGTACTTTCTATTAAGGTTATTGCCTTTGATAGAGTGAGAAGGTCTCCTTCAAGTAGTTTGTCTATGTTGATGGACGTTTCCATTGATTTTCAAAGAAAGCAATTGTAAGACTGACAAAGTAAAAGGAGTGCAATAATTATCTGAAGGCATGATTAAAACTCACGAATCTTGGAGTGCAATCGCCTTTTGTGATTTGACTTATATCCACCGAATACTTGAGCCCAATTTCGAGGTTGTTTCGCACAATAAAATCATGATCAATTTCAAAGTCTTTCAATGCACCGAGCTCTTGGTCTTCAAGAGCTAAAACACTGGCTTTGAAATCTAGGATAACGGCTATTCTTCCATTGCCGTCAATATGTGGTCTGATATCTATGATCTCTGCATAGGTTTCAACTCTATCATAATCACAATCGTTAGATTTAGTCTTATTTGCACAAGACGAAGCCACGAAAGAAAAAACTAAGATTGAAAGAATAGCTCTGACGCTAATTAATGAATTTACTGTTCCAAACATTCTCGCTAAAATCCTTTGAATACATAATTGCTGTAATCACCGATAATGTCATAATCAAACATGTTGTCATGCTGAACATGAAGAACCGGAAGAAGAATTCACTATGAACTACTTCGAATTGTGAAGGTACAAGAATAGCTACCAATAATCCTATTGCAGATGACGTAGCGGCTAATGCCCCAATGTGTCTGAAAGGATATTTCAATATTTCTTGGTACCATTTCATGTCATCTCCCCACTGGAAAATGTAGTAGAACTGACCGTTTGGTAACTCAGCCATCAAAATTGGATCCTTTGTGCTGTCTTTTAAATTGAATCGCTCTTGAGGAGCAATGATCTTAAAGGTTGAGAATGTGGT
>DGQE01000028.1 GCA_002389645.1 Flavobacteriales bacterium UBA4422 | reverse complement strand
ACTATCCATCTACTTTTTAATCAGATTCATTAGGTACTGGCCATAACCGCTTTTCAATAATGGAGTTGCAAGTTTTTTGAGCTGATCCGCTGTAATAAAATTCATTCGAAATGCGACTTCTTCAATACAACCAACTTTCAAACCCTGCCTCTCTTCAATCACTTGAACAAATTGACTCGCCTGCATTAATGAAGGAAAAGTACCTGTATCAAGCCACGCATAACCCCTGCCCATAGAACGAACCTCAAGTTCACCCATCTCGAGATATTTCTTGTTAACGTCTGTGATCTCATATTCTCCGCGTGCACTTGGCTCCAATTCTTCGGCAATCTTGACTACTCGATTATCATAGAAATACAATCCAGGGACGGCATAATTTGATTTTGGATTCTCAGGTTTTTCTTCAAGAGATAGGGCCTTATGATTTTCATCAAACTCCACGACACCATATCGCTCTGGGTCATTAACGTGATAGGCAAAGACAATACCGCCCCGAGGGTCCACAGCAGATTGAACTAGTTTGTGAAAAGCATTTCCAAAGAAAATATTATCCCCTAGGATCAGTGCTACATCATCATCACCAATAAATGACTTTCCTAATACAAAGGCTTGAGCAAGGCCATTTGGAACTTCTTGAACTTGATAGCTAAAAGAACAGCCTAGATCTGAGCCGTCTCCCAAAAGACGCTGAAAGTTAGGCAAATCATGTGGCGTTGAAATGATCAATATCTCCTTAATACCCGCCATCATAAGGACTGATAATGGATAATAAATCATTGGCTTGTCATATATCGGGAGCATTTGTTTGCTCATAGCAAGCGTGAGAGGGTGAAGTCTTGTTCCAGCTCCTCCTGCCAGAATTATTCCTTTCATAATGTGGGATTTTCTTCTTGATCAAAATCTAGGTCATCCAATTCTAAATCCTCCTCCTCATCAAGAAGGGTAAGAAACGGTTCTTTAAACCATCGAGTTAGCATCGCTTTCTCAAAAGACATTAAGAATGAGGGCAATAAAATTAAGTTGGCGAACATTGCTACCATCAGTGTCAATGAAACCAAAATTCCTAAGGCCTGTGTTCCTCCAAAATCAGAATAAGCAAATACTCCAAATCCGAAAAAGAGAATAATGGAGGTGTAAACCATACTTACACCTGTTTCTTTTAGCGCCAACTGCACCGAAAGACCAATATCATTATTTGTAAATCTCAACTCCTGCCTATACTTCGCCAAATAATGAATCGTATCATCCACTGAAATACCAAATGCTATGCTAAATACAAGAATCGTGGATGGCTTGATATTTATACCAAAATACCCCATGACAGCGGCCGTAAATAACAGTGGAATAAGATTGGTCACAACTGAAATTACAATCATTCTCAATGAGCTGAATACAAAAGCCATAAGAAGAGCAACAATCAGTATCGCTAGACTAAGACTAACGAAAAGATTTTTCACTAAATAGTTAGTTCCTTCTAAAAACGTAATACTCGGTCCAGTAATTGAAACTCCGATATAAGCTTCATCCAAAGCCTCCCGCAGCAGGCCAATAGATCTCTCATTGTTCGCAAATAATATAGAATCAAAATCAACCTGCTCTATTGAGTCGCCTTCCATATAGAGATTACTAAAGATGCGCTTTGCAGGGGAGTTCCGTTTCAAAATAAATCGTACAATTGAATCCGAAACAGCCGAATTAACGCCATCTTCTACTATAGATAGAAGAGAGTCTTGCTTAGTTCGTTTCGGATTGAATATTGCATCAATCTTGGGAGAATAAAAGGCAAGTAAACTGTCCATTTCAAGCGTTCCAATATCGGCTACTTGTAAACTAATTCTAGCATATTGTTCAGTAGAATCAAGATAAGCCGTGAGCAAATTCTGATCGGTTGAAGAATTATCCACGTAATCAGCAAAAAAGGCTTTTTCTCTGCTGGTAATGAGCTCATAGCGATCAGGGTTACCATTGTAAAAAGCTTGCTTAATAAATTTCAAAGCATCCACTATTGAGATACTCTTTGAAAAGGAGGGGTCATCTTTAAACAAGTCTTGAGTCTCTTCAATATTCTTTAAGATACTTGACTTCGTAATCTGCTTTGGTTTTTTAGCATCAACCTTAATTTCAAATGGCACAACCCCACCAAAATTCTGTTCGAACCAATGCAAATCCTCAACGGTCTTGTGATTCTTTGGAAGATCATCGACAATATTTCCTGTTGTCTGAATTTGTATCATGCCAAACAAAGAAGTTACAACAACCATAATGGTCACTGTATAAACCAGTGGTCTTCTTGTTTTTACCAGGCGGGTGAAAAAAGAGACCAAGTTAACCACCCAGCGTTTTTCTACATGTGCTTTACTATCCTCCTCGGGAACAGGCAAAAAACTATACGTTATCGTGATAACCAAAATAGAAAGAACAAAAAGCGACATAATGGAAAAGAACGCGACAATTCCAAACTCAACCAACAATATACTTTCTGTAAATACAAATGTCAAAAAGCCAGTTGCCGTTGTAGCATTTGTCATGAATGTAGCGCTGCCAATTCTCGATACTACTCGTGTTAGTGCTTTGGCACGATTTCCATGCAAGTTAAGTTCTGAATGAAATTTATTAATGAGGTATATACAATTGGGAATCCCAATTACAATTACCAACGGAGAAATCAATGATGTTAAAATTGTGATTTCAAACCCGAGCGTGTTTAGCAATCCAAGTGACCATATCACTCCCAAGCAAACCACTGTCATTGAAATCAAAACAGGCTTAATTGATCTGAAAAAAACCAATAAAATGATGATGGTGATGATCACTGTCAACAAAAGCAAGGTGCCCAATTCTTTCTTTACAAGTGAGCTCAAATTCTCCCTGATATAAGGCATACCTGAGTATCGAATTTTCACATTATTCTCTTGTTCGAAAGATTCGACCATTCCGAGCACTTCACCAAAGAACTCTGTTCTATCAGTGGAATTAAATCGATCATTACTCATGGAAATAGCCATGAGACTGAAATTGTTATCTGGATTATATAGCAATCCCTCATAAAAAGGAAGCGATTCATAGCGCGAGCGTAAAAGGTCGAGTTCAACCTGATTCTTTACTGGCCCCTTCACCAACGGATCAATCACGAATTTTTTGATTGTAGTATCCTTAACAATATTGAATGCGCTACCAATTGAAAGAACAGTATCTATACCTTCTACTTTGGTAATGCTCCTTCCAAGCTTGTACCATTCATTAAACACATCAACATCATGGAAAAGGTCTTTCTCAATTCCGATTGCAAAAACAGTAGACTCTTCTTTGAATTGATCCTGAAAACTCCTCCAATCAATAATTGTTTGAGAATCTTCTGGAAGCATTTGTGGCAATCCATACATAAGCCTAACCCCAGTTGCTTGATAAAGCATAACTGAAGTAAAACCCAGTAAAGCAATGATAATTGCTATCCTGTAACGAATGATTAACCGGGCGATTTTAGCCCACATATATAGGAGATTTTGAAAGTTTTCGAAGGTAA